>NZ_JABTYE010000014.1 GCF_013314895.1 Cupriavidus gilardii
GGTGCTGCTGGCCGCGCCTTGGTAGCCGGTGCTGCTGGCCGCGCCGTAGTCGCCGGTGCTGCTGGCCGCGCCTTGGTAGCCGGTGCTGCTGGCCGCGCCGCGGGTGCCGGTGCTGCTGGCCGCGCCGTAGTCGCCGGTGCTGCTGGCCGCGCCTTGGTAGCCGGTGCTGCTGGCGGGCGAATCCGGGTCGATCGGCTTGCACCGGCTCGTGGTGTACTCGATCGCCGCCTTGACCATGCCGACGATGTCGAGCTCAGCCTTGATGGAGATCTTGCGGCTTGCGACCTTCGTGTCGCCGCTGTCTCGGCTCAGGTCGCCCGACTGCTCGACCACGGCGAAGCGGCTACCGGCGGGCGGGTAATAGCCGAACACGTCAAGCGGGTACTCGCAGGCATGAAAACCGCCGGCGCAGGCCTCGACGTCGCCCTCGTGTTCATAGGTCTTGCCGAGTTCGTACTGAAAGCCGCGGCACTGCATGTCCTTGTCGAAACCCTTGTAGGTCACGATGGGCGTGGTGTCCGACATCGATTGTTCTCCGTTGAGGTTGTTGCGTTGTCGTTGTTCAGGCGGCTTGCCAGTGGGTATTGCCGCGCCAGTCACTGACCGGGCGTAGCGACCGCTCGTATGCCTCGCGGGCATCGCGTTCGAATCGCTCCCAGTGGGTGCCCTCGAGCGAGTCGCGCAGGCTGATCGTCGTGCCGGCGATGGCGACGTCGGCCACATAGATCCGAGCGCTCATGCCGTTGCCAACGACGTTGCCGTACACCTCGACGCGCAGGTCGCCGAAGAAGGACGAGCAGAGGTGTTCCAAGTCGTCCGCCACCTCGGGCTGGCCCGGGACTCGGATCAGGTCTTGGATGAGGGTGGCTGCCATCGCTTGCTCCATCAGATGGGTGGGAAGGGCGCCCCATGCGAAAATCGTTGTCCCTACAACAACCTCGCCTCTAGCGAGGCGACCTTCCCAATGACTCAAGAAATTGCTCAGCCGAAGTGCCCGGACTGTGGTCTTGTCGGTGTCGATACGATCGGATGCACGCCAAGCCGTCAGAAGAACGGCGCCGGTGATCCGTGGTTCGAAATCGCTCACTGCATCGCCTGCGGGCACGTGTACGGAACCTTCGCTAAGGTCGTGAATCCGTCGTCGTATCGCATCGGCGGTTGACCGTATTGGCGTCCGTCGCTCGACGCGCGTAGTGATGGACAGCTTCGTGCTGTCGCGCCTTGCGCGCATCGAGCAGGTCGAGCATGGGCTCGACGAGCCAGTACACGAGCCGCCAGAACGCGGCTCGTTTTCCTTTCGTGCGGGTGTTGTTCATCTGCGGCTCCATCGGTGTAGTGCGTCGATGGATGTATCTTAGGACAGCCTAAAACATGCGTCAAGAATTATTTTAGGAAGGACTAAAATTTCGCTCGACCGATGTCCGCCAGCAGTTCCGCGCTTACCTCGACAAGTGCCTGGACCGCGAGCTGTCGCGAAATGGCGTACGCACCCGAAATTGAATAGGCATGTGTACCGTCCGGCTGCCACTGGATCGTAATCGTCCCGTCCGGCGGCTTCGGCTGGTGCTGCTCGCGCTGCGCCGATCCCCGGTAGCGCGCCAGCTCAATAACATTTGACATGGACCCCTCTCATGCTGCCGGTCCTTGTGCCGGCTCTTTGAGGGATCAAGTTAAGGGATTTGTGTAGTTAGCACATACAAAATGCCCTGCCGAGGTGCATGCGCTACAGGGTAGGGTGAGGCCCAATGTACCGATGGGGAGGTCGAGGCGCACTGAGCGCGTGGGGCGCATTAGGCGCTCCAGGTAGGCAGAGAGACTTGCCGGGGTAGGGCAAGCGATAGGCGTAAAAAAGCCCGCCGGAGTGGCGGGCTTTTTACCTACGCGAGGCGTCTACTTGGTGCGTGTGAGTTGCTTCTTCGAGGCGCGGTCGATCGTTTTGGCCCTGATGACCCTCGACTGCGTCTTCACCATCTCCTGCTGCACATCACGTGTCGCTGCCAGCATCGCTTGAATGGGCGCGAAATAGAGCCGCGGCGTCTCTTTGGCTGCTTCCCAAAAAATCGTCCATGTGCTCATTTCATCTCCTCAAAGGCTGCTTGAACTGCGTTCCAAAGGAAGAATAGCATGCAGACCGCGTCTGCCGCGAAGATCAAGTACTCCAAGCCGGTCAGGCCGATCACCAAGGCATAGGATGCGCCATTTGCCTCAAGGAACGAAACGAACTTCCCTAGCCCAAAGGCGAGCAACGCAAGGATTACGAAGATCGCCGCTCCCGCCAGCGCGTGTCCCGCAAACGCCCACACGGCTTTCCATGGGGACTGGTGTCCCCGGTTCTTGTTATTCGACATTCTCTTTTTGGTTTTGTTGCGACCGGGCGGATCTGCCGGCTTGGCTCAGCCGGTCTTCTTCTGGTCGGCCTGCACACGGCTCCCCTAGAAGCCGCCTTTCAATATAAATTCGAGGTGTTTCTCAATGTCCTGGAAGACCTCAGATGACTCATCCATCAACATCGCGCGTTCAGCAGGATGAAATTCACCGCTGGGCGGAAGATCTCTTAAGCTTCGGAGACCCTTCTCCAGAAGAACGCGAGCAAGCGATCCAATGGCTCCTGGCTCTTCGTCGGCGCCTTTCTCGACGCATTTCTGTTTGGCAAGCGCAGTTATCAGCACAAGCACCAGATGCTCAAGGACCAGGACCTGATGCCTGAGCCTTTGGTGCTCAAGGTCGTGCTCTGTGAAGGTCGGCATTCCGATCTCGTTCCCTGACTTTTCTTTTGCGGCTCAGCCGGTTTTTTTGTGCTGCCCAGGCAGGCGGCGCGAGCCGGCTACGCCGGTGACCTCCGCAGGGCGGTCAGCATTCTTTCCTTTGCGCTCCCATCGATCGATGGTCTGCGAAATGAAGTCGTCGACCCGCTCGATCTCGTCTGCTGGGAGCTGCATTACCGCGTTGACGTCAACCGAGAATGGCCACACGTCGCGCTGGAACTTCGGCAACTCACCAAACAACACCCACTCTGGCCGAATGCCGAGCTCGCGACAGATTGCAAACAGGCGATGAGCGCCTATGGTCTCAGCTGGCTTGATGCTGGCGGCGCCCACCCATGCGGAGAACGTGGGCGCAGACACGCCTGCCTTCTTGGCGAGAGAGTTGTTGGACTGGCCGCTTTCCTCGCAGGCGGCGGCAAGCCGGTCATTCCACGTTTCCATTAGGTAAGCCTAACCGATTGCGTTTTAGGATGCCCTTGCATATTCTTTTAGGAAGACCTAAAATAGGACCGGAAGACCAATGCACAGGGAACGTCATGAACGAGTACGACCACTACGCCGTAACAGCAATCGAGCGAATGGGCGGCACGTCCGCCGTCGCTCGACTCTGCGAGATCGCTCCAGCGTCGGTGTCTGAGTGGAAGCGCACTGGCATCCCCAGGTCGCGCTTGCAGTACCTCAAGCTGGCGCGTCCGGATGCCTTTGATGGCCTTGTCGAGCCGATGAGCGCTTGCACCAGCAAGGAATCGTCTGCTCAGGCCGCGTGACCGTGGCTATGCCTTCCCGTTCCTCTCGTGGTCGTCCATTTTGCCGAAGGAGAAGAGATGAAACGACTGTATGCCCGTTTGATGCTCTGGATCATTCGCCCAGCATTGAGCCTGCACGTCCGCGCCTCAGCGGAAAGCGCGGCGCCTTCCGCCAACGACGCGGAAGCGTTCAAGAGATTAGGTCTTTGAGCGCGTCGCGATGCTTGTACAGGCTTTCCTTCCAGTCGTCGCTTCTGCCGATTGTGGCGAAGGCTGCAGCGATGGAGTCCAGGTTCCGGTCGAACTCGGTGAAAAACCGCTCCCGTGCGTCCTGGGGCTGGACTTTCGCGAGCGCGATGAAGGCCGCCTCCAACGCGCGAAGGTGAGCGTCCAACTTCTCCAAAGTCATCGTTTCCATGCGTTCCCCTGGTTTGGGTGGTTGAGAAAGTGAGATGGCTCGATTTTTCCATATCCATGGGGAATGCACCCCTTTACCTGATTGTTGAGGTACCCGATGTCCCGCCGTGCTGAGTTTCGGAACGAGGTGAAGACGCGTCTTCGTGACCGCGCCTACGAAGCCCTCCAGCTCTACAAGGAGGTCCACGGGATCGATTCGGATTCCGCGGCTCTCGCCCGCATCGCCGAGATTGCTTTGTTCGGCGCTGTCGGAACTTTGCCCGTCGCGATCAGCGGCGTCAGTGACGGTTTGGGCCATTCCGGCCCGCTGGTGGCGGCATGAGCCAGGTCAAGACGGAAGTGGTCGCGCTGATTCCGCCGGACGAGGCGAGGGACTTGGTGATGAAAGCCGCTGCGATGGGATGCAACACGCCCGATTTGCTCGGGATGCTGATCCTGGAAGCCGCCTATGGGTCGTTACACCCCGAGGTCATCGCCTTCCATAAGCGGGCCAAGCAGGGACAAGTTGGGACGCAGGGGTAGCAATGCGCGACTACGGCAAGGTCAGCCCTCAGTTTTGGATGGGGCGAACGGGAAAGGAGTTGCGCAAGCGTGGCCCCGAGGCGCAGCTTGTCGCGCTGTACCTGATGACCTGTCCTCACGCCAATATGCTCGGCCTCTACTACGTGCCGCTGATGTACATCGCGCACGAGACTGGCTTGGGCATGGAAGGGGCATCGAAGGGGCTTGCATGGGCCATCGAAGCTGGGTTCTGCGAGTACGACGAGGACTCCGAAGTGGTCTGGGTGGTCGAAATGGCCCACTACCAGATCGGAGAGCGTCTGAGCCCGAGCGATAAGCGCTGTGCAGGGGTGCAGAACGAGTACAACGCGCTTCCCGAAAACCCTTATCTGGCGCGGTTTTTCGAGAAATACGAGGCTGATTTCAACCTCACGAGAAAGCGCGAAAACGGAAGCCCCTTGGAAGCCCCTTCCAAGCCCCTTGCAAGCCAAGAGCAGGAACAAGAGCAAGAGCAAGAGAAGGAACAGAAAAGAGTAGATGCGCCGGCAAAGCCGTCGCCTGCTAGCCGCGGGTCTGCGTTGCCCAAGGACTGGGAGCCGGACGACGAGCAAATCGCGTTCTGTCGCAGCACTCGGCCTGACCTGGACCCTCGCGCTGTTGCCGAGCGATTCCGCGATTACTGGATCGCGCAGCCTGGCGCCAAGGGCCGCAAGTCCGACTGGCCTGCGACGTGGCGCAACTGGGTGCGAAACGAGAAGGCCGTACCGCGCGCCGGGCCCGCGCAGCAGAGCAGGCTGGACCAGCAGAAGCAAATCCTCGACGAATTGACCGGACGCAGCAGGGACAGAAGCTATGACCCCGACGACCCTTTCACCATCGAAGCCACAGCGCGCCTCGTCGGCTGACTGGCCGGCCGCAGCGCTTCCCGAGCATTGGATCGATTCGCTGTTCGAGCGGCTGGAAGGCTTCTACGGCGCCAAGTTCGCCAACGCTTGGGCAGGCACGAGCCGAGCCGCGATGCGGCGTCTGTGGGCGATCGAACTGGCGACGCTTGGTCGCGATGAGCTGGCCTTCGGTGTCAAGGCGCTGCGCACGCTGGCATGGCCTCCGACGCTGCCCGAGTTCATCGCTCTGTGCCGCCCTCCGGTCAACTACGACGCGGCGCTGTACGAGGCCACGCAGCAGCTTCGCCTGCGGGGCGAAGGCAAGGATCAATGGACCAATCCGGCGTTCTACTGGGCCGCAGTCAAGGTTGGGGAGTTCGACATGCTGAACCTGTCGCACAGCGCGCTCATCAAGCGCTACAGCGCAGCGCTGGATGAGGTGCTGCGAGGCGAGGTCAACCCTGTGCCGCCGCGTGCTGTCGCCCTGCCGGCGACTGGCAAGACCCGTGCGCAACCGGAGCGGGTGCAGGCTGCCGTAGCCGAGGTCAAGGCGATGCGCAAGGACGTGGGCAACAAGGACTGGGCCAAGCGGATCTTGGAGCGGCAGAAGCGGGGCGAGAAGTTCACGCTCGCCGTTGTGGACATGGCCAAGCGCGCGCTGGGGATGCCGATCGGAGTTGCCGCATGACGACGGCCCAAGAGATTGAGGACATCATTCGGCGCCATAGCCGATACCCCATGGGAACGGTGGACGCGTCGCTGCCGATCGGCAAACGGTTTGACGCGATCCGGTCGAACTATAGGTCCAAAGCGCGCCGCGTCGAGGATGGGCTCGACACATGGAGTTATGGGGACCCGTATGAGATCGCTGATTGGGTCAGCATCTTCTCGCCGATCGAATATGACGCTTGGTGCGAGATTCGTGGCCTGGGTGTACCGCTTTGGCCCCAGCTTCCGGTTGGTAAGTACTTCGTCGACTTCGGCAATCCGGTTGTGAAGATCGCCCTGGAATGCGATGGGAAGGAGTGGCATGACGCGGAGAGGGACGCCAAGCGAGACGCCGACCTTCTGGAGTTGGGGTGGTCGGTCTATCGCGTTACGGGAAAGCAGTGTGCGAAAACGCGGTTCATGCTCTCTCCCGAACAAAAGAGGGACTACGGAGAGGATGTAGACAGCGCGTACATCCAGCGCTACGACAGCGAAACCGTAGTCGGCGCCATCAAGAAGATCAAGCAACGAATGGAAGGGCGCGCATGACCATCGACGAAATGCTCGAAATCGCCTGCTGCTGCGATCCGAAGCCGGAAGAAATGGGTACGGATGCCGCCACGACGCGCGTGCGCGCGCGCGTTTGCACGTTCACGGTCCCGGGCGCACCGGTGGCAAAGGGCAGGGCGCGGTTCGCCAAGCGGGGCGGCTTCGTGCGCGCCTACACGCCGGCCAAGACCGCGGCATACGAGGGCCTGGTTGCTATGGCCGCAGCCGAAGCGATGGCCGGCGCTGACCCGATGCAAGGCCCGATGCGCCTGGGCGTGACGATCCTGCTGCCGATCCCGACAAGCTGGAGCAAGCGCAAGCAGGCGCTGGCCGTGGAAGGGCTTGTGGCCGCGACGAAGAAGCCGGACGCAGACAACGTGCTCAAGGCGATCAAGGACGGGATGAACGGCGTGGTCTACGTCGACGACTCGCAGGCAGTGGAAATCAACGTGGTGAAGCGGTACGCAGCGACGCCGAAGGTGGTGGTCGTGGCGCAAGAACTCGAACTCGAAAAGGCGTAAGGAGAACTGACATGGACAAGGAAGCGGTGGGGATGGAGCAGCGTGCAGTCGTGACCGAGGAAATGATGGCAGCGGGAGCGCGTTCTCTCATCGACGGCCAAGAGAACCGGCCCGGATCGTCGTGGGCTGACGAGGCACTCTGGTGCTACGAGGCGATGCACGCCCTCGCGCAGCAGCCGGCAGCGCAGGCGGCGCCCTACGCTTATGACGTGACGTGTGCCGACGGTGAATCCGAGCTGGTGTATGCCGCCTACATGGAGCGCCACGGGAAGGACATGGACTACGTTTCGCGCGTGCCGCTCTACGCGGCGCTGCCAGCGCAGGCGCCGGGGCTGGCGGATGAGCAGTTCATCGCGACGCATGGTGAGCGTCTAGCAGCGCTGTTGGGCATCAAGAAATGGTGGGACATCGCTGACCGTGACGCGCGTATCAAAGCGGCCCTGCTATCCCGCGCAGCGCCGAGCGGGGAGCCGGTGGCGTGGGTGCGCTTCCGCAGCGACGGCGGCATCGAGGGGCCGATACTGGACACAGACCCTCGTATGGACGATGTGCGCCGGAAGTCCGGCGCATGGACGGCGCTCGGCGTCATCACCCCGCAGCCGAGCGGAGGCAAGCATGAATGAGCCCACCCAAGAGGCACTGCGCGCCATGTTCGGGTATGACCCACAGACCGGAGCCATGACATGGCTTCCACGCCCTCATGATGAACGATGGACGAAGCGGTATGCGGGCAAAGAGGCCGGTTCCGTGAACTGCCGAGGGTACCGCCTGACGACCATCAACAACCGCAAGCATCCGGTGCATCGCCTCGTGTGGATTTGGATGCATGGCGACATTGGCGACAAGCAGATCGACCATATCAACGGCGATAAATCGGACAACCGGATAGCGAATCTCCGTGCGGTTACGAAGCTGGAGAACAACCGCAATACCAGCATGCCGCGTCACAACACGACGGGCACCGTTGGGGTCTACCACTGCGCGCGCTACGGGACATGGGAGGCATCGATAACGGTGAACCAAAGACGCATGAATCTCGGCACCTACAAGACGATGGCTGAAGCAATCGCAGCCAGGAAGGCCGCTGAGAAGATCTACGGATTCCATCAGAACCACGGCAGAAAGCCGATCAATTTATCGCGGGAGGCAGCATGAACACGAAGAACAAGCCGCAGGCCGAGCCAGAAAGCCCGATGAAGGCGGCGGCCGATGCGCTGCGCCGGAAAACGGAACTAGAGCAGGCGCATCAAGACGGATACCGCGACGGGTTCAAGGATGCGCAAGCGATGCTCGCGAAGCCCGAGCAGCCCGCCGAGGAAGCGCGCGGGGTGGATGAGCAGTGCGACGGCTGCGGTGGAGAGCTTGGCGATGCGTACTGCGCTGGCTGTCTCGTGGATTCGGTCGGTACATGGCTGCGCAGCATCAAAGAGGACGGCTACCGCACGGACAACGAACGATGCGCCGCTGAAATCCTGTTGAAACTGGCCGTCGAGCATCGCGCCCTACTCGCCGCGCCCGCCGCAGGGACGAAACAAGCCGCTACCGGGGTGGCGGGGCCGGACACGACATACAACCTTGGCTGGTCTGCTGGCTGGGCTGCGCACGAGCGCGCCTACGGCCCGCAAGCCGCTACCGGGGCGCAGCCAGATCGCGTCAAGTGGGACAAGTTTCCCGCCTGGCTGATCGACCACCACGAAGGCGACACGATCACCGAAGAACTGTTGCAGCGCGCGCTGGCCGACATGCTTAAGGTGCATCCACCTGTCGGACATTCCCGGCAAGAGCAAAGCCGGCCGGTACCGGATGAGGGGCGCGATGCGCTGCCTCCTCTGCCGTATCCCGACCTATGGCGTCACGGCGCTGGATTCCAAGGCTACACGGCGAAGCCCGGTGAAGGACCGTGGTTCACGGCGGCGCAGATGCGCCAATATGCCCAAGCCGCCCAATCCCGCCAGCCGGAAGGCGCGGCGCTGACGGATGAGGAAATCATCACGGAGTGCATCGCTCACGGTATGGATGCCGGGGTGGCTTTCCCGGCTGACAAGGCCGCTATTTGCGACGCATTCCGCGCCGCCCTCGCCCGCGCCGCATCGGAGCCGCGCGTGGAGGGGGCACTGTCGGAGAGTAGTGCAGACGAAATTCTAGCCAATCATGCCAGCCGGTTGGCATTCGAACTGGAATGCTGTCTGTTCGACAATCAACGCTTTTTCGATCAGGCGTGTGCCGCACTGGGTGCTTACAAGGCCGACGTGGAAAAACTGTATCCATCGCCGCCGACTTTCATGGGCGAGCCAATCCCGGCAGAGCGTAAAGAGCGCTATAGGAATATGCGGCAAGAACGCGCCGCCCACCACCCGACCGGAGGCGGCAATGCAGATTGATCTGGATGCGCTGGAGCGGCTGGCGAAGGCGGCAGGAGCCGATGCTGGCCTCGGCACATGGGATGCCACCGGCTGCGTTGTCTGGTTCCCTGACGGCGATTCCGTTTTCGAGGCTGGATACTCGAAGCCGAAGCCCCAATACCGTCCGGTTGGTGTTGCCTTTAACCAACATCGGCGCATGGCCCGATCCGGTCGATGAGGATGCGGTGGGCGAATTCATCGCCGCCGTTTGCCCAGATGCAGTGCTTGCCCTGATCGCCAAGGTCCGCGAGCTGGAGCAGGACGCGGCGCGGCTGGACTGGCTAGATCAAGCCGCGCACTGCGCTGATTGGGTTGAAGGCGAGCCGGTCAAGCGGGTGATCCGTGCGGATGATGGCGAAATAATCCAAGGGGATACATGGCGCGCCGCCATCGACGCGGCTCGCGGAGGGAAGGAACATGGCTGAGCACAGCGCAATCGAATGGACCGACCACACCTTCAATCCGTGGGAGGGCTGCCAGAAGGTCGGGCCTGGCTGTGACCACTGCTACGCCGAGACGCGCAATGCGCGCTTTGCCGGCGGCACGGCCATCAACTGGGGACCGGGCGCGCCGCGCCGCCGCACTTCGGCCGCCAACTGGCGCAAACCAGTGGTTTGGAACGCCAACCATGACGCGTTCATGGCCGAGCACGGACGGCGGCAGCGGGTGTTTTGCGCCAGCCTAGCGGATGTGTTCGACAACGCTGTCGACCCGCAGTGGCGAGAAGACCTGTTCGCGCTCATCCGGAGTACGCCGAACCTCGACTGGCTGCTTCTGACCAAGCGCATCGGTAACGTGCAAGCAATGGTGTCCACTATTCCGGGCTGGTTGCCCGACAACGTCTGGCTCGGCGCCACCATCGTCAACCAGGCAGAGGCCGACCGCGACATCCCGAAACTGTTGGCCGTGCGCGCGCGGGTTCGCTTCCTATCCATGGAGCCTTTGCTCGGTCCGGTAACGCTTCCTTTCGATCGCATCACGCAGTGGAACGCCTTGGCACGTGAGCACAACCAGGCCGAGGCATCAGCGTCGCTCGACTGGGTGATCGTCGGCGGCGAGAGCGGCCCCGGCGCGCGCCCGATGCATCCGGATTGGGCGCGAAGCCTGCGCGACCAGTGCGCTGCCGCCGGCGTCCCGTTCCTGTTCAAGCAGTGGGGAGAGTGGACTCCAGGGGTGAATGTCGGTCGCATGACTGGAATCGTCGACACTGCCTCACTCTTTGCCGGCTCGTGGCGCTTTGGCCGAGAGAACCTCGCAAGCGCCGACGGCCACATAGACGATGAACCGGACCTGTACCGCGTGGGCAAGAAGGCCTCCGGTCGCCTGCTCGACGGCGTTCAGCACGATAGCTTCCCGGCCAGCAAGGGAGAGAAGGCATGAGCGAGCGCACACCGTGGTTCCCGGTCGGATCGAAGCCGGTCCGCAAAGGCACCTACGAACTGCAATCCTACTTCCCGCACAGGAAGGTCTTCCGGGCTTACTGGAACGGCCATACGTGGATGAATGACGCGATTCGTTGGCTGCGCTTCGACCGTGGCGAGTGGTGCAAATGGCGCGGGCTGACGAAGGGGAGCGACGATGGACGATAAGCAGATGCGCGCCATCTTTGAGCGCGAGCACGACTGCCTTGACCTTCGCCGCGACCCTGAGCACGGGTTCTACCTGGACAAACTGACTCAAGGGTATTGGGAGGGCTTCATTTTCGGATGGGGCAACGCCTACGCCGCTGGCATGGAGCGGGCGGCGGGGATTTGCGACCGCGAGGTTTCCGCGCTGCATGAGGTTGTGGGATCGCCGGCCTACGGCTCCGAGCGCTGCGCCGACGCCATCCGCGCGGAGATACCAGGAGACCGAAATGGCTGACCACCTGCATTGCCCCTTCTGCGGCGACGACGGCGAAAAGGGCGAGATCGAAATGACCGAGTTCCCGTCGCGCAACCAGTACAAGGTCATCAAGTGCTACACCTGCGGCGCGAGCTGCCCGGAGGCGAACTGGAACATGCGGGTGGGCGTGGGGCCCGCGAAGGCTGAGCCCGCGCCCACCTTCGCCGACTGGCAGGCGTTCCATGACTCGCTGCGCCAGGCTGGGGCGACGGAGCAGGAGATTGCTGAGGTGGCGGCCAGTCGGGACGAGTCTGGTGCAGGGATGCTCGTCGGGGCGGTTGGCGGGAAGAGATAGGAATCAGGATTTCATGCGTACGGGGACCGGAATGGATCTGGAAAAGCGGTTGGAGAATTGGGCCAAGGCCAACAGAGTTGGAGGGCCGCGGCCGGGCTACTGCGCGCCATGGGCGAAGCTGGCCGACATCTTGGCGAACGGGCCCCACGTTCCCGAGATCGTCGAGATCGACCACAAGGACGCCGATCGCGTCACGAAGGCATGGCGGCGGCTGGTGCCGTACCAGCAGCAGTTGCTCAAGCTGTCGTACATCACCAACCTGCCGCCGTGGCTCGTCTGCCGCAAGCTCGGCATCCGGCAGCGCCCGCACAGCGTCTTCGACCTGGAGATGGCGAGGGCCAAGCATCTGCTGAAACAGCATCTGGTGCGGATCGACGACGAGGGTGTTGTAAACCGAAAAAAGATGCCCTATACTGCGCCGGACAACTTGATTCCGGCCATTGCCGAGACCGCCGCCTAAGGGGCGGCGCTCGCCCCGGAGAAAGAGAAGCCCGCCAGTGAGCGGGCTTTTTGCGTTTACGGCGTTGCTTCAGAGCTTGTGCTGGTGTGCCGAACCATGGCGGCAGGGTTAGCTCCCAGCCGGCTCAAGCACTGAGGGAATGCCCCTCAACTCGTCTCCTCTCGCGCCCACCGCGAGTTCGCCCCGTCCGGTCTCGGCGGGGCTTTTCTTATTCTGATCTGACCCATGTCGAACGAAGCACCCAACCTCCGCGCCGAAGATGGGTCGTGGGATAGGGCTGCCGTCATGGAGGTTGTCTGCGAGCGCATCGCTGGTGGCGAGAGCGTTAGGCAGATATGCGAAGGGTCGGACCTGCCCGACAGGAAGCAGATCAATCGTTGGATCGCCTCCGACGAGGGACTGCGCAAGCTGTATCTGGAGGCGTGCCACGCGAGAACGTACTTCCACGCTGAGGAAGTCATCGAGATCGCGGATACCGAACCTGATCCAGCCGTCGCCCGGGTCCGAATGGACGCCCGACGCTGGCACTGCGCCAAGTTCAACCGCGTCGATTTCGGCGAGAAGGTGACGCAGGAGCACGTCGGCAAGGACGGCGGTCCGATCGAACAGAAGACGACGGTGGTCGATGAACGCGAAGTCAAAGCTATCGTCGACCGAGTCGAGGCCGAATACTGATCTCGAACTGGCGGTCATCAAGGCGAAGTGCGAGCGGGACCATCTGTTCTTCAGCCGCTACTTCTTCAAGCACCGCCAGGGCATCAAGTTCCGAGTCAATTGGCACCACGTCCTGATCGCCGATACGGTCCAACGGGTTATCGACGGCGAGCTCAAGAACGTCGTCATCAACGTGCCGCCGGGCTCGTCGAAAACCGAGCTCGTTGCGATCAACCTGATTGCCCGCGGCCTGGCGCTGAACCCGCGCGCCCGCTTCCTGCACATCTCGTATTCGGACGACCTCGCGCTGCTCAACAGCGAGACCGCCCGCGAGATCGTTGGATCGGACGAGTACCAGGCGCTGTGGCCGCTGGCCATCGCTGACGACGCCAAGTCGAAGAAGCGTTGGAACGTGGTCGTCGACGGCAAGAAGGCCGGCGGCGTCTACGCGGTGTCGCTGGGTGGGCAGATCACCGGCTTCCGGGCCGGCCACATGGCGGAAGGATGGCAGGGCGCGATCATCATCGACGATCCGCTCAAGGTCGAGGACGCCTACAGCAAGACGAACCGCGACAAGGCGAATCGCAAGCTGCTGTCCACGGTCAAAAGCCGGAAGGCCAACCCTGACACGCCGATCATCGTGATCATGCAGCGGCTGGCCGAGGAAGACCCGACGGGCTTCATCAAGGCCGGCAAGGTGCCGGGGAACTGGGAGTTCATCGAGATCCCGGCCCTGATCACCGACGCCTACGTCGCCAATCTGCCTGAGCGCGTCCGCGCCATGGTGGAGCGTGTCGATACCGACGCCGATGGACGGTTCAGCTACTGGCCCTACAAGGAGCCTCTGGCTGACATGCTGGAGATGGAGCGGGCCGACCGCTACGTCTTCAGCGGCCAGTACATGCAGCGACCGAGCCCATTGGGCGGCGGGATCATCAAGAGCGCCAACTTTGGCCGCTACTCGGTGGTGCCGGAGCTCGTCAAGCGCGTCATCTATGCCGACACGGCGCAGAAGACCGCAGAGCGGAACGACTACAGCGTCTTCCAGTGCTGGGGGCTGGGCAAGAACGGGCGGATTTACCTGCTCGACCAGATCCGCGGCAAGTGGGAGGCGCCTCAGCTGCGCCGTCAGGCGATCGACTTCTGGAACAAGCATCTGCCGCTCGGCATGCCGCACGGCGCCGCGCTGGTGAAGATGCGCGTTGAGGACAAGGCCAGCGGCACGGGGCTGATTCAGGACATCCGGGAAAGCGGCGGCATCCCCATCGAGGGAATCGAGCGGGATAAGGACAAGCTGACCCGCGTGATGGACGTGGTCAGCTACATCGACTCGGGGTACGTCAACATCCCCGAGTCGGCGCCGTGGGTGAGCGATTTCGTCCAGGAATGCGACGCGTTCACCCCTGACGATACGCACGCGCACGACGACCAGATTGATCCGCTCGTCGACGCCATCAATGACCTGCTGGCCTCCGGCCGAGTCATCGACACCTGGGCAAGGCTCGCACAATGAATCGCAAACAACGAAAAGACGCGGCGATGGCGCACAAGGCCAATGTCGCGGCTTCCGCCAATGCGAAGCGCTGGGCCAGCGGTGACAGCTTCCAGAACTTCGAGGCGCGCGTCGGCCTGGGCACCGCCAATCAGGCATCGCAGTACACCTACGGGTTCGACTTCATCAGCCGCAATCGCGTGCAGATGGAGGCGATGTACAGGTCGTCGTGGGTGGTCGGCCAGGCCGTGGACGTGGTCGCGGACGACATGACCCGCGCCGGGGTCGATTTGGACGCCGATCTGGACCCGGGCGACCGGAACAAGCTGACGGCCGGATTCGAGCGCATGGCGCTCTGGGACCGGATCAACGACACCATCAAATGGGCGCGCCTCTACGGCGGGGCGCTCGCGGTGATGCTGATCGACGGTCAGAACCCGTCGACACCGCTGAACCCCGAAAGCATCGGGCCTGGGCAGTTCAAGGGCCTGTTTGTCATGGATCGGTGGCTGGTGCAGCCGACCCTGACGGACCTGGTCAAGGAAATGGGCCCGGACATGGGCATGCCGCGCTACTACGACGTGGTGGCCGACAGCATGGCCCTGTCGCGGCAGCGCATCCACTACAGCCGGGTGCTGCGGATCGACGGCGTTGAGCTGCCGTACTGGCAGAAGATCGCTGAGAACCTGTGGGGTCAGTCGGTCATCGAGCGGTTGATAGACCGCCTGGTGGCGTTCGACAGCACGACGATCGGCGCGGCGCAGTTGGTCTACAAGGCCCACCTTCGCACGCTGAGCGTCGACAAGCTGCGCGAGATCATCGCGGCCGGTGGCCCGGCCATGGAAGGGCTGCTCAAGAACGTCGACATGATCCGCCGGTTCCAGTCGAACGAGGGCATGACCCTGATCGACGCGGCGGACACCTTCGAGACTCACCAATACCAGTTCTCCGGGCTGGACAACGTGCTGATGCAGTTCGGGCAGCAGTTGTCCGGCGCGTTGCAGATCCCGCTGGTGCGGCTGTTCGGTCAATCGCCGGCTGGCCTGAACTCCAGTGGGGAGTCGGACCTGCGGACCTACTACGACAACATCAAGCAGCAGCAGGAGCGGCGCCTACGCGCACCGTTGACGCGGCTGTTTGACGTGCTCGTGCGCTCGGAGCTTGGGCACAAGCCGCCGGAAGGCTTCGCCTATAGCTTCACGTCGCTATGGCAACTCTCGGACACCGAGAAGGCGACCAACGCCAAGACGACGACCGAGGCCATCGTGACGGCCTACGACGCCGACCTGATCGACCGACCGACGGCGATGAAGGAGCTGCGCCAGGCCAGCCATAGCCACGGCGTGTTCACCAGCATCTCGGACGAAGCGATCGAGAAAGCGGAGAACGATCCGCCGCCCGCGCCTGAACTGGAACTGCCCAATGCTGACGACCCGAACGACCGACCGCAAGCGGGGCCGGAAGAATCCGGTCAGGACGAGCGGTCCGGAAAGGCTGTACAGGACGCAGCTACGGCAGGTCGCGCAGCAGGTGGGCGCGCTCGTCAATGGCTTTCCGCCTGGCGATCCAAGCGCCGCGCCGACGATTGAGCAGCTGCTGCGGCGGTACGCCGAGGCGCTGACTCCATGGGCTGAAGCGACCGCCGCTCGGATGCTGGCCGAGGTCAACCGCCGCGATGAGCAGGCGTGGATGGCGCAGGCCAAGGAGATGTCTCGGGCACTGCAGCAGGAGATTCGCTCCGCTCCGACTGGCGCGACGATGCGCGCCTTGATGGCCGAGCAGGTCGGACTCATCAGGTCCATTCCGATCGAGGCCGCGGAGCGTGTCCACAAGCTGACGATCGAGGGGCTGGAGAACAGCTCCCGGGCCTCGGAGATATCGAAGGCCATCCAGGCATCGGGCGAGGTCGCCAAGAGCCGCGCTGACCTGATCGCCCGGACTGAGGTAGCTCGCACCGCTTCGGCACTGACCGAGGCGCGGGCGCTGCATGTTGGCTCGCCGGGATACATCTGGAAGACCTCCGGCGACTCGGACGTCCGCGACTCGCACCGAAAGATGAACGGCCAGTTCGTGCGCTGGGACGACCCGCCGACGCTGGACGGAATGACCGGGCACGCCGGGCAGTTTCCGAACTGCCGGTGCTGGTGCGAAGTGGTGGTACCAGAGGATTGATTGAACCGATAGAATGGTTTCCGCACGGCTAGGGTAGCTCCCGAAAGGCTGGTTTGACCGCCAGCTTGCCGTGCCTCCAAACGGTCAGCCCCTAGTCAAGGCGAAAATGCAACCCATCATCACCCGCGATGCGGCAAAGGCTGCCGGGTTGCCGAGATATTTCACCGGCAAGCCATGCAAACACGGGCATCTCGCCCCTCGATATACGTCATCCACGACCTGCGTCATCTGCCAGCATGCGGCGACGCAAGCCTTGCGAGCGAAGAATACTGAGCGCACGCGCCGGCAAAATGCGGAGACACGCGAGCGCACGAGGGAGAAGCGCAACGCATACCACAGGGAATGGATGAAGCGGAATCCCGAGAAGAACCGGGCGAATGTGGCGCGGTGGAGGCGGGCCAATCCTGACAAAGTGTCTGCCTTGTCTGCTGCGTATCACGCTAGGAACGCTGAGCGCCTCAATGCCCGAAGACGGGCATACAGAAAGAACAATCCGCATGTTGGTGCTGCATCGTCAAGGCGGCGGCGCGCAAAGCTGCGGGGCGCGGAGGGGTCGCATACGGCGGCCGAGATTCTAGCGCTGGCTCAAAAGCAGAACTATCGCTGCGCGTGTTGCGGCGTTTCTATTCGACGCGGATATCACGCAGACCACATTACTCCGCTCGCCAAGGGCGGATCGGATTGGATTACGAACATCCAGTTGCTTTGTGCCAAGTGCAACAAGCGCAAAGCAGCGAAAGACCCGCTGGCGTGGGCAGCCGAGAACGGACTGCTGCTGTAGCGGAAAGCATTGGAACACGACAGGCCGCCAAGAGCGGCCTTTTTTTCGTCCATACGCCATGCGATTTTTCACACCCGAAATCCTTGGGCCAAAGCAATCGTTGACGCCGTCCGGATTCCTCGTTTGCCACGACGTGCCGATTGCCAGAACCGGGGAAATGCTCTATGGGGCCGGCGAAGTTCCGGTGGAGCCTGGGCCCGACGGGATCGTGCGCATCAGCCGAACGCCCGACGAAGTATTCCGGCCGGAAACGATTGCCAGCTTTGAAGGTGCGGCCGTCACGATGGACCACCCGGACGACTTTGTTGGGCCATCAAACTGGAACGACCTCGCCGTCGGAACTGTGATGAACGTCCGGCGAGGAACCGGCATTGAAGACGACCTTCTTCTTGCCGATCTGATGATCACCAATCAAGGGGCCATCGACGAGGTGCGAGCTGGGCTTCGAGAGGTGTCCTGCGGATACGACGCAGGGTATGAGCAGGTAGGACCTGGGCGCGGGGTGCAGCGCGAAATCATTGGAAACCACGTAGCCCTCGTCGAGCGCGGCCGGTGCGGTCCGCGCTGCGCGATCGGCGATAAGGAACCCGAAGACATGAAGACCAAAGACAGCAAGCCGAAGGGCAAGCGAACCTGGCTGGATCGCCTCATGACGGCGATGAAGGCCAAGGACGAAGCGGCCATCGAGGAGGCCATCGAAGAAGGCCAGACGGCCCTCGACGAGGAATCCGAGGAAGAGCGCGAGGCCCGCGAAGCCCAGGAGCGCGAAGCCAAGACCGGCGACACCCTGAGCCAGATCCTGAAGACGGTGAAGGCGCTGGACTCGCGCATGTCCAAGCTCGAATCCCGGGACTCGGAGCGCGAAGAAACCGACGACGAGGACGAGGACGACGACGAGAAGGCCAAGACCGGCGACGAAGGCGACCTCACCGACCCCGAGACGGCCGCCAAGCTGGACGAGTCCGACGTCGACCTCTACACCGGCGACGCCGCGGCCAGCATCCCGTCGCGCGCCGAAATTCTGGCGCCCGGCATCAAGCTGCCGACCCTCGACGCCAAGATGAACACCAAGGACCGCGCCGCGGCCCTGTGCAAGTGCCAGCGCAAGGCGCTCGACCTGGCGTACCAGACCGAGGCCGGCAAGAAGGCGATCGCCCCGTTCCTGGGCAACAAGACGGCCGACTTCGAGAAGCTGCCGCCCGCACTGGTGCACGCCGCCTTCATGGGCGCGAGCGAACTGGTGAAGGCGCAGAACAACGCCGGCACGACCCGCAGCGCAGCGCCGACGCGCGACTTCGGCAAGGCCAAGACCGTGGCGGACATCAACGCCGCCAACCGCAAATTCTGGGCCGATCGGTCCGCCAACTGAGGAGTCCCACATGGGCAACGCAATCCTGTATCGCATGCCTTCGGGCATTCCGGGCGACATCTCGCGCCAGTCGCAAGCCACCGTCGAACCGCAGATTTTCGACCCGGCGCTGCCGTTCCCCGGCTACGGCCTGTTCGGCAAGCTGGCTGCGGGCAAGTTCGTGCCCGTCGCCAGCGGTGACACCGCTGCCGTCATCTATGGCCTGCTGGTCCGTCCGTACCCGACCACGGGTGGCGCTGGCTCGGAGCCGCTGGGCACCGCAACGCCGCCGACCAAGGGAGTGTGCGACGTGCTGCGCCGTGGCTACATGACCGTCAAGAACAACGCCGGCACCCCGGCGCTGGGCGGCACCGTGTACGTGCGCGTCGCTGCCGCTGCGGATGGCAAGCCGATCGGTGGCATCGAGGCCGCTGCCGATGGCACCAACACCGTCGCGGTGACCGGCGCCATCTTCATGGACGGCGGCGATGCCAACGGCAACGTCGAAATCTCCTTCAACATCTAAGGGGCTACCCAGAATGAGCAAAATCATCGTTCCGCGCATGACCGCGGCCGCCGCGATCGCCATGGTCAATGCCCCGGCGATCATCCGCGCCCGTACCCGCGACAGCATGCTGACGTTCGACAGCCGGACCATCGACAGCACCGGCGCGTTCCTGATCGGCGAGCTCGAGCGTCTGGACCAGACGCTGCACATGCCGCTGGCGTCGGTCACCTGGTCGCGTGACATCGACCTGCGCGAAGACGTCTCGATCGCTGACGAAACCTCGTCGTTCACCAATTCCAGCTTCGCCGCCGCGGGTGGCGCGTCGCCCAACGGCAAGTCGTGGATCGGCAAGGACGCTTCGGCCATCGCCGGTATCGCGCTCGACATCGGCAAGACGGCCAGCCCGCTGACCCTGTGGGGCATGCAGATCGGCTGGACCATCCCCGAGCTGGAATCGGCCCAGAAGCTCGGCCGCCCGGTCGACCAGCAGAAGTACCAGGGCATGGTGCTCAAGCACAACATGGACGTCGACGAGCAGGTCTACATCGGCGACCCGGTTCTCGGCGTGACCGGCCTGGTCAACAATGCCGCAGTCGGCAACCTCGCCAATGCCAAGGTCGGCAACTGGGCGACGGCCACGCCGGACCAGATCCTGGAAGACGTCAACGAGCTGCTGACGAGCGTCTGGCAGGAGTCGGCGTTCGCCATCTGCCCGAGCGAGCTGCGAGTGCCGCCGGCCAAGTTCGGCATCCTGGTGAGCAAGAAGGTCAGCGACGCCGGCAACATCAGCGTGCTGGAATACCTGAAGCAGAACACCATCTCGAACTCGATCAACGGCCGCCCGCTGAACATCCAGCCGCTGAAGTGGCTGTATCAGCGCGGTGCAGCGAATGCCGACCGCATGGTCGCGTACACCAAGGAGCAGGACAAGGTCCGCTTCCCGCTGGTGCCGCTGCAGCGCACGCCGCTCGAGTATCGCGACATCCGCCAGCTGACCACGTACTTCGGTCGCCTGGGCGTCGTCGAAGTGGTCTACCCCGAGACGATCGGCTATCGTGACGGCATCTAAGGGGAACGCCATGGCAAAGGTTAAAATCCACGTGGCCAAGGCGTTCAAGCTCCTGGGCAAGGACGGCAAGCAGCACGATTTCCCGGTCGGCAACCACACCGTCGACCAGGACGTCGCCGAGCACTGGTTCGTGAAGGCGCATTTGGACGGCGAGTCCGCTCAAAGCGCCGACACCGAAGCGGCGGCCGACGAGCTGCTGGCGGAACTCGAGGCGAAAGCCAAGGCCATCGACGAGCGCGAAGCCAAGGTGGCAGAGCGTGAGAAGGCCGTCGCCGAGCGCGAGCAGGCTATCGAGGCGAAAGCCAAGGAAGAGGCGGAAGCGAAAGCCAAGGCGGAAGCCGAGGCCAAGCCGGCCGCGAAGACCTCCAAGTAAGGTGAGCCGTGGTTGACGTTGCCCAGTTCAGAGAGGACTTCCCCGAGTTCTCGGATACAACGAAGTACCCCGATTCCGTCGTCCAGTTCTGGCTCACGGTCTCGGCCTCGCTCGTCAATCCGTGCCGCTGGGGCGTCCTGACCGATCAGGGCATCGAGCTCTGTACGGCTCACCACCTCGTCTTGGCTGCTCGGGATGAGCAGGCCGCCGCGGTAGGCGGCATTCCGGGCCAGATGACCGGCCCGCTCTCTTCAAAAGCCGTCGACAAGGTCAGCGCCAGTTACGACACGGGCGCGGCGACCTTGGATGATGCTGGGTTCTGGGCTCTCTCCAGTTATGGGATCCGTTATCTCACGCTGGCGCGCCTATTTGGTGCTGGAGGTATTCAGCTTTGACATCGGAATCTGCGATGCGCGACGAGCGCCGGGACTTCTATGTCTACATGCTCTTGCGCCCCGGAACCAGCGTGCCGTTCTATGTTGGCAAAGGCCGTGGACGCCGCATGCATAGCCATATGCATGATGAGCGCGGGAATAGCCACAAGGCCAACATAATCAGGAAGATCAAGGCCGAAGGCGGCCGGGTCGTCGGCATCAAGATCGAGACGGATCTGACTGAGGCAGAGGCATTTGCCGAGGAAATGGCGTGGATAGCTTGGATGGGTAGGTATCCCATTGGCCCACTGGTTAACAAGACGCCAGGCGGTGAAGGTGTAAGCGGCCCACGAAGTGTCAGTGAACGCGAGCGGCTGATTGCCTTGCACACGGGCAGGAAGCGCTCCGAGGCAACGAAGGCAGCCATCTCGGCGGCACTGAAGGGCAGGAAAAAGAGCGCGGAGCATGTCGCTGCTCACGCAGCATCGCTCCGAGGAAGGAGCCTCTCTGCCGAGAATCGAGCCGCCATAAGTGAGGCACTCAAAGGCAGGCCGTGCCCGGAAGGCACGCGCTTAGCGCTAATCGAGTCGAACAAGCGTCGCGCTGGACGCAAGTGGTCAGCCGAAGAGCGGGCGAAGCAAATGGCTTTGAGGGCGGCCAAGAAGGGGTAACCCCATGGGCGTCATCAAGGTGGATCGGCTGAAGGATGTCCTGCAGTCGATCAACGGACTAGTCCAAAAGCAGGTGCTAGTCGGCATCCCCGACAGCGCGCCAGAGCGGAAGGACGACGCGCCGATCGGCAACGCTGCTATCGGCTACATCCAAGAGACAGGCTCTCCGGCAAACAACCTGCCGGCCCGGCCGTTTCTGGTACCCGGTGTATCTGATTCCCTTCCAAAGGCCACCGCTCAACTCGAGAAGGCGGCCACGGCGGCGCTGGAAGGCGACCCGGCAGCGGTTGAGCGGCGCTTGTCGTCTGCTGGCCTGGAGGCACAGAACAGCGTCCGGGCAAAGATCAACAGCGGCATCAAGCCTGACCTGAAGCCGAGCACGATCGCTGATCGTCTCCGCCGCGGAAGGACTGGCACGGTGCCGCTGGTCGACACAGGTCAGTTGAGGAACTCGATCACCTATGTGATCAGACGGAAGAAATAGACCATGGCGCTACTAGACGTCGTCGACGTGCTGCTCGACCCGGATTTCATGGACACCGGCCTGGTGTGCAACCGGATGACGCAGACGGTGGACAGCCATGGGCGCGCCGTCAACACCGTCACGGCCACGCCGTTCGCAGCCGTGGTGACCAGCGACCAGGGCGACATCCTGGAGCGGATCGCCGAGGGAAGTCGCATCGTCGGCTCGATCCTCGTCCATACCCCGTTTCGCCTGCGCGATGGCGGCGATGGCGCTGACGCCGACGAGATCGTCTGGCGCGGCCGGACGTACACGGTGGCGAAGGTCAACGACTACAGCCACTTCGGGCGCGGCTTTGTCTGCGCCACCTGTGACATCAAGCCTCTCTCGGGGTAAGCCATGAACGACAGCTCGACCGGTGGCTACCTGGCGCCAGTCGCCGCATCGCCGCCGCTCGAGGACGATGCACTCGACGACCTGCTGCAGGAAATGGTGGCCGGCATCACCGGCTTGCCACCCACGATGGTGCGCCCGCGGTGGCAGCCAACTGTGCCAAAACAGCCCGAGCCGTCGGTGAACTGGTGCGCGCTGGGTATCACAGCGCAGGAAAACGACGCGGGCCCCGCGATCCAGCACGACCCGACGGGAGACGGTAGCGACGTCTACCAGCGCCACCAGGAAATCGAATTGCTCTGCACGTTCTACGGGCCCGGCGCGAAGGGATATGCCCAACGCCTGGTGGATGGCCTCGCCATCCCACAGAACAGCGAACAGCTTGGCCTGAACGACATGAAGTTTGTGTCGGTCGGGACAATTCGCGCAGCGCCCGACTTTGTCAATCAGCAGTGGATCCGCCGCTACGACGTCACCGTCGCTTTGCGCCGCAAGATCACCCGGACCTATCCGGTCCTCAACCTCATGTCCGCCCAGGTGAAGACCGAGACCGACTCGGTACCGCCGATGAGCGGCACCATCAATATCGACCAGTAGAGGATGACCATGCCCAACGGATTGCCGGTGTCGCGGCTGATCGACGTCACCATCAACATGTCGCCGCTGGCGGCGCAGGGTGCGAACCTGAACACGGCGCTGTTCCTGGGCGCCTCGGCCGTGATCGACACCAACGAGCGCATGCGCTCCTACGGCACGATCGACGCGGTTGCCTCGGATTTCGGCACGTCGGCGCCTGAGTACAAGGCGGCCGTGCTCTACTTCCAGCAGACGCCGCAGCCTTCGCAGCTGTATCTCGGCCGCTGGGCCAAGAGCGCAACCTCGGGCTCGATCCGTGGTGGCGTTCTGTCCGCCGCGCAACAGGACATGGCGGCCTGGAATGCCGTGACCAATGGCGGCTTCAAGATCAGTGTGGACGGCGTCGAGAAGTCGCTCACCGCGCTGGACTTCTCCGCCGAAACCAACCTGAACGGCGTCGCAAGCGCCATTCAGGCCGCTCTGACCGGCGCCACGATCGTATGGACTGGCCAGCAGTTCGTCGTCACCTCCGACACGACTGGCACTACCTCGACGCTGAGCTACGCGACGGCTCCGGGCACCGGCACCGACATCTCGGCCATGCTTGGCCTGACGAGCGGCGTGGCTTCGGTCCCGGTCGCTGGCATCGGTCCGGAGACGCCGGACGCCGCGGTGGCGCTGTTCCTGAACCGCTTCTCCAACAAGTTCCTTGGCCTGATGTTCGCGGATACGGGTCTGACGAACGACCAGCACGAGGCGGTGGCAGACCTCGTCGAGGCCGATCAGCGCCATCTGTACGGTGCGACGAGCCAGGAGCCGCTGGCGCTTGATCCGACCAGCACCACTGATCTGCTGTCCCGCTTCAAGGCCAAGGGCTACAAGTACTCGTTCTCGCAGTACTCGAGCAGCAATCCGTATGCCGCGGCGTCGATGCTCGGCCGGCTGCTGACGACGGACTTCAACGCGAACAACTCGACGATCACGCTGATGTACAAGCAGGAGCCCGGCATCGTTCCGGAGACCCTGACCAGCAGCCAGGCCGACGCCATCCAGGCGAAGAACGGCAACGTATTCGTCGAGTACAGCAACGACACGGCGATCATCCAGTACGGCGTCACGCCGAGCGGCATCTTCATCGACTCGGTCTACAACTCGATCTGGTTCCAGAACCGAATTCAGACCGATGTGTACAACCTGCTGTACCAGTCGCCGACCAAGATCCCGCAGACGGACGCGGGTAATGCCCTGATCGCGGCAACGATCGAGGCGGCATGCGATGCGGCGGTGAACAACGGCTATCTGGCTCCGGGCGTCTGGAACTCCGGCGGCTTCGGTGCGCTGCGCCAAGGCGACACGCTGGCCAAGGGCTACTACGTCTACGCGCCGCCGATCGCGCTGCAGTCGCAGGCCGACCGCGAGGCGCGCAAGTCGGTGTCGTTCCAGGTCGCGGCCAAGGAGGCCGGCGCCATTCACACCGTTGACATCCTGGTCAACGTGAACCGCTGATAGGGGAAATCATGTCCGGAACGTATTCGTTCATCGACGTACAGGCGTCGCTCGTTGGCCCGGGCGGGGCCTTCCAGCTCGGCTATGGCGAGGCCACTGCCGAGGAAGGCATCACCATCGCTACCGCGAACGACAAGAACACCATGACGGTGGGATCGGACGGCAGCGTGATGCATAGCCTGCGCGCTGATAACTCGGGCCAGATCACGCTTCGGTATCTGAAGACCTCCCCGGTCAACCGGACGCTGATGGCGCTGTACAACGCCCAGAAGATCGACAGCCGACTGTGGGGCAAGAACGTCATCACGGTCACGCAGTCGGTCGCAGGCGACATCGCCACCGGCATCCAATGCGCCTTCAAGAAGGTGCCGGACCTGAACTACGCCACCGAAGGCGGCATCGTCGAATGGGTGTTCGACGCCGGCCGTATCGAAGAAATGCTCGGGACCTACTGACCATGTCGACCGAAATCGAACTCGGCGGGAATCGGTACTCGCTCGGCCGGATGAGCGCGATGCAGCAGTTCCACGTATCGCGCCGCATCGCGCCGATCATTCCGGCCCTGATCCCGGTGTTCGTGCGGTTCCGCGAAAGCGGGAAGGCACCGACCGAGGATCTGGAAGGGATGGCCGTGGCGCTGCAGCCGCTGGCCGACGGCCTGGCCGCCCTCAAGGACGAGGACGCCGAGTACGTCATCGGAGCGTGCCTGTCGGTCGTGCAGCGCAGGCAGCCGACCGGCTGGGCTCGGGTCTGGAATGGCGCGCTCATGTTCGATGACATGGACCTGGCGACCATCCTTCCCTTGGCGGTGCAGGTCATCACGGCCAACCTCGGGCCTTTTATTCAAGGCCTGCTTACCAGCCAGCAGAGCGGGCCGGAGGCGACACAAGCTGGCTGAGGACTCTCCCGGGCGGCGAGGATTGGCTTCTGGCGCCGGTTGCCGAGGGCTGGTGCAAGTACGAATCGCTGATCGACGGCACGCTGGGCCTGGAGGACGTCGCCCTGATGAACGACGCCATCGCGGTTCGGGGCGACAACCTCGCGGCTGCGCGCCGCATGCTGGAACAGAACAATGGCCGATAGCGCTGTCATCCGAGAATTTTTGGTGGCTCTCGGGTTCAAGGTCGACGAGAAGGGGCTGAAGAACTTCAATGCCGGCGTCGAGCAGGCCACGAAGGGCGTCGTCCGCTTGGTTAGCACCATCCAGGGCGCTGCTCTGTCGATCGGCGCAGGCGTCTCGGCCTTCGCGTCGAAGCTGGAGGGCCTGTACTTCGTCTCCAAGCGGACCGGCGCCGCGGCGACGAGCCTCAAGGCGTTCGAGTACGCCGCGCGGAACCTCGGCGTCTCGTCCGAAGCGGCCTTTGGAACCGTCGAGAACCTGGCGAAGTTCTTGCGCAACAACCCCGCCGGCGAGGGGTATCTGGGCACGATCGGCGTCCAGACGCGCAACGCCAACGGCGAGCTGCGCGATACCGTTGACATCCTGGCCGACCTCGGCAAGGAGTTGGGGAAGAAGGACTTCTGGCTCGCCAACCAGTACGGCAGCATCCTCGGCATCGACGAGAACCTGCTGTTGGCGATGCGCGATGGCGAGTTCGCCAAGTTCATGCAGCAGTACCGGGACATGTCCCGGAACAACGGCCTTGACAAGGCCACGAAGGACTCGCATGCCTTCATGATCGCTCTGCGCGATCTCGGCACGACGTTCGAGAACTTCGCCATCAAGGTCCAGGCGTCGCTGCTGGGCAAGGTCGGGCCACAACTGGAGCGGTTCAAGCGGTGGTTCGACCAGAACTCGCCCTTGATCGCAGACCGGGTGGCCACTATCGCAAGCGCCGTGCTGCGCGCGGCCGAGGCCATGGGGCCGCCGCTGGCTTGGGTGATCGACAAGTTTATCGAGCTCGACAAGGCAACCAACGGCTGGTCGACGCAGATCCTGCTGCTGATCGGCGCGTTTAAGGTGCTGGGCGGCTTCCAGATCATCTCCGGCATCTGGAAGATGGTCGCGGCCGTGCGAGCGCTCGGTGCTGCGAACGCAGCGGCCGCCGCTGCGGCCGCTGGTGGAGCTGCCGCTGGAGCGGGGGGCGCCGCTGCGGCCGCTGGTGGAGCTGCCGCTGGAGCGGGGGGCGCCGCGGGCGCTGGTGCGACGGCCGGCATTCTGTCGCGGTTCCTGCCGTGGCTGGCCAAGGCCGGTCGCGCTGCAGCGCTGCTGTTCTACAGCGGCGGCCTGAACAAGGGCGAGGAAGAAGAACTTGCCCGGCGCCGAGCGGCGGCTGGCCAAGAAGGCGGCAGCAGCGATCCCTCTCGTCGCCCGGGCACCCTCGCCGATACCCCATTCGGCAAGCTGATTGCGAGGGGCGAGGGCGATTACAACAGCGTCAATCGCGGCGCGAAGGGTGGCTACAAGGCAGGGACCGAAAACCTCGAGGGCATGACTGTCTCCGAGGTCATGCGGGCCCAGCAGGAAGGCCAGTTCAACGCTGCGGGCCGCTACCAGATCATCAAGACGACCCTGGCCGATGCGGTCAAGAAGCTGGGTCTCACCGGTACCGAGAAGTTCGATCGAGGCCTGCAAGACCGAATCTTCAGTGAGTACCTGGTCGGCACGAAGCGATCGGCCATCAAAGACTACCTGACCGGCGCCAGCGACAACATCGTGGCGGCCATGCAGGCCGCTGCCCGGGAATGGGCGAGCGTGGCCGATCCGACGACCGGCAAGAGCTTCTACGATGGCGTCGGCAACAACCGCGCGTCTATCTCGGTTGAGCAACTGGAGCAGGCGCTGCGCAATACCCGGGCAGCTATGACGGCGACGCCGACGGTGTACGCGCAACGCGCGCCAGGCGGCAACAGCGTGCAGCTCGAGCAGCGAACCGAGATCAACGTGTACGGCGTCAACGATGCTGCTGCGGCAGGTCGAGAAGTTTCGCGCGAACAGGGCCGGCTTAACGGCGACCTGGTGCGCAATCTGCAAGGAGCAGTCTCGTAATGCTGGACATCATCTCCTTCCTGTCGCCAAAGATGATCGGCGACATCCGGGTGCCGGTCACGATCGAGGAAGCCTACCAAGACGACCTCCAGATCACCGAGCACCCGGTGGAGAAGGGGGCGGAGATCACGGATCACGCCTTCAAACGGCAGCCTGAGGTCGTGATCAAGTGCGGCTGGAGCAATTCGGACCTGATGGCGCTGGCTGGCACGCTGGAGGCGATTTTCCTCGGTGGCAGCCTGCCGACTGCTGACTACATCAGCACGGTCTACTCCCAGCTTCTTGCCCTGCAAGAGCTTCGGGAGCCGTTCGACGTCGTGACGTCGCTGCGCAAGTACGACAGCATGCTGTTCAAGTCGCTGTCGGTGCTGAAGGACCAGAAGACCGGAGCGGCGCTATCGGTCACGGCGACACTGAAGCAGCTACGCATCGTCAATACGCAGGCGACCACGTTGCCGCCTCGGGATAACCAGGCAGACCCGGCCGCCACCGCTGAGACGCAGAACACCGGCGTCAAGGCGGCTGCGCCGGCAACACCTGCGCCGGGCGGGTCTGTACCGCCGGTGCAGTGGGGCAATCCATGAACTACTTTGAGATCCCGCTTTCGCCGGAGCCGCAGCGGTTCACGATCACGCTCAGTGGCGTGGATTACCGGCTGACGGTGCAGTATCGCAAGGCGGGCGGCGCGGGTTGGATTCTCGACATCGCGGATGCCAACAACGCTCCGCTGGTCACCGGCATCCCACTGGTGACCGGCATTGACCTGCTTGGTCAGTACCGGCACCTTGGGTTCGCCGGCCGGCTATGGGTTCAGGGCGCTGACGACCCGGACAACGTGCCGACGTATGAGGATCTTGGGATCGGGTCGCATCTCTTCTGGGTGACGGACGAATGAGCACGCCGCAATTCGGCCGCAAGGTCTCGCTGATCATCGGACAGGACAGCGGCGCCGCGCTCGACCTGTCGGAGCTGCGCTTTCGCTTCGACGTCCGCCGCGGCGACCTGCAGACGCCGAACTCGGCTCGCATCCGCGTCTACAACGTATCGCAGCAGACAGCCCAGCGAGTCGAGCGGGAGTTTTCCCGAGTAGTGCTGCAGGCTGGCTATCAGGGTAACTACGGGATCATCTTCGATGGCACCGTCAAGCAGGTGCGGCGAGGCCGGGAAAGCCAGACCGACACCTATCTGGATATCACTGCGGCGGATGGCGACTCGGCCTACAACTTCGCCGTGGTCAACACGACGCTGGCTGCTGGTTCGACGCCAGCGGATCATGTTGCTGCGGCCTGCACCGCCATGAACCCGTACGGGGTGACACAGGGCTATCTGCCGGAGCTCCCGAAGAACCCGCTGCCGCGCGGGAAGGTCATGTTCGGCATGGCGCGGGACTTCATGCGGTGGACGGCGAAGACGACGCAGACTGTGTGGAGCATCCAGGATGGCAAGGTCATCCTGGTCCCAGAGACGGCCTACATGCCAGGGGAAATCCCGGTGATCACGTCGGAGACCGGGATGGTCGGCCTGCCCGAGCAGACCCAGAACGGCATCACGATCAAGATGCTGCTGAACCCCAGCGTCAAGATCGGGCGTCTGATCCAGATCGACAATGCCAGCGTCCAGCGATACGAGTACAGCCTGTCCGTCAGCCAGCAGGCGCAGAACCAGCGGATCGAAGAACAGGCGAAGCTACAGGACGACGGGTACTACTACGTCATGATCGCGGAGCACTACGGCGACACTCGAGGGAACGACTTCTACACGGAGGTGATCTGCCTGGCGGCGGATGTGACCGTCTTGCCGGACAGCTTCAAGGACCGTGCGACGGTGCCGCCGGAGAATGTCGCCGTCATCAAGAAGTACGGCTAGCGCCCGTACGTCGGGAGGGCCTTGATGGTCATGGTCCTGCCGTCCCTCTGGACGTCGGCCTTTGCAAGAACGGACAGCGGCATGGAGTTTGGCGGGAGGTTGGGCACGATGATGAGCGCCTGACCGTCAATGGTTTGTCCCCAGCATCCAACGTCCCATACGCCGCGGTAGGAAGCGTACGCGCGCATGTCCTTGGCATTGACCAAGGGCAGGTCGCACTTCTTCTTCAGGTACAGGACCGTCGGGAACGGGTTGTCGACCGTCTCGCCAACTTTCATCCCGTTGAAGGGATAGACCAGAGCGTCCTCCGCGTACGCGGCGGAGGTGGCTGCCAGGGCTGCGATTAGTACCAGCTTCTTCATAGCGAACACCATGGATAGACGAGAGCGGGTTGACGATCCCGAGGTTGCGCTTCGGGAGGCGTTCGACGGACTGCGCGCGGGCATTTGGACGGCGCTGCCGGGGATTATCCAGTCGTTCGATGCCGTCGCTCTGACGTGCGAGGTCCAGCCGACGATCAAGATCCCGGTGCGCAAGCTCGACGGCACGATCGAAAGCGTAGCGCTGCCTCTGCTGGTCGATTGCCCGGTGCAGTTTCCGTCTGGCGGGAATTGTACGTTGACTTTCCCGGTCAAGCCGGGCGACGAATGCCTGGTTGTGTTCGCCAGCCGTTGTATCGACGCATGGTGGCAATCGGGCGGCGTCCAGGAGCAGGCCGAGATTCGGATGCACGACCTATCGGACGGTTTCGTGTTCCTGGGCTTCCGGTCGAAGCCGCGGGCGCTGCAAGGCGTGAGCACTACAGCGGCTCAACTGCGAACCGACGATGGCAGTGCTTTTGTCGAAGTGAATGGCGCCACCCATGCGATCAACATCAAGACGACGGCGCCGGTGAACGTCACCTCCAGCGCTTCGGCGCGCGTGACCGCTCCGAGCATCAGTCTCGGCGCGTCGGGGCAATCTCTGTTGTCCTTCGTGACTTCCGCATTTCAATCCCTGTTCAACCAGCACACGCACAACGAAACCGGCAGCGTGACCGGAGCCCCGAATCAGCAGATGGGGGACACTCACCTGACGAGCACGGTAAAGGGCGGATGACATGCGGTATCGCAAATTGGACGCCGACGGCGATTACGTCTTCGACGGGGGGCAGGCCGACTTCTACAAGGACAGCCCGGACGCCGTAGGCCAAGCGGTGATGACGCGACTGCGGCTGCTTCGTGGCGAGTGGTTTCTCGACACGACCGAGGGCACGCCGTGGGCAACTGAGGTGCTCGGCAAATACACCGCCGCTTCCTATGACGCCGCGATTCGGCAACGGATCCTCGGGACGCAAGGGGTGCGGGAGTTGGCCGACTACTCAAGCTCGTTTGACGCCGAGACACGGCACCTGAGCGTGTCAGCAACGATCAACACCATCTACGGCACCACCACGGTGCAGGCGACGCTGTAATGGCAATCACGACGACCGCACCGACCATCGACGCGAACGGCATCACGGCGCCGACCTATGCCGAAGTGCTGGAATACCTGAAGGATCAGTACCGGGCCATCTATGGGCCCGACGTGTACCTGGAGGCCGATAGCCAGGATGGCCAGCTGTTGGGGGTATTCGCCAAGGCGATCAGCGACGCCAACTCGGTGGCGATTGCCATCTACAACTCGTTCAGCCCGGCGACGGCGCAGGGTGCTGCCCTGTCGAACAACGTCAAGATCAACGGGATCGCCCGTAAAGCGCCGTCGTTCTCGACTGCCGATCTGCTGATCGTGGGACAGGCAGGCACGACGATCACCAACGGCATCGCCAAGGATGCGGACGGCAACCAGTGGGCATTGCCTGCAAGCGTCGTCATCCCTCCATCTGGCGAGATCACGGTTACGGCGACCTGCACCACCATTGGCGCAGTGTCGGCGGCCGCCGGGGCGATCAACCAGATCGGCACGCCGACGCGCGGCTGGCAGACGGTGACGAACCCAGCGCCGGCTGCCGAGGGGGCTCCCGTCGAGTCGGATGCAGCGCTGCGCCAGCGGCAAACCGTTTCGACGGCGCTGCCGTCTCGGACTGTGCTGGACGGAATCATCGGCGCGGTGGCCAACATTCCGGCGGTTACCCGCCTGGTCGCCTACGAGAACGACACCAGCGCCACGGACACCAACGGCATCCCGTCGCATTCGATCTCGCTGGTGGTTGAGGGAGGCGACGCCACGGCGATCGCCAATGCCATCGCGGTCAAGAAGACGCCAGGCTCAGGCACCTACGGCACGACGGCGATCCCGGTCACGGATGTCTACGGGCGTCCGATCACAATCAAGTTCTTCCGGCCGACTGATGCGCCGATCACGGTCACGGTGAGCCTGAAGGCGTTGCCCGGGTATTCCAGCCAGACCGGCGCGGCAATCCAGAAGGCGGTGTCCGACTACATCAACTCAGTGCGGATCGGAGGCGGCACGTCGGGCAGTGTGGAGTGGGGCGACGCCATCACCGCGGCAAACGGTGTTGGTGGAGGCATGACCTTCAAGCTGACCGGACTGACGATGACCGGCCCGCGTGGCGACGGCAACCCCGATGTGGCGCTTCTGTTCAACGAGGCGGCGTCCTGCACGCCGGCCAGCGTGACTCTGAACGTGACCTGACATGGCGCAGCTGACTGACTACACGGGGCTCATCACGTCGGAGCACAACCATCGGCCGAAGTTCATGGCGGTGGTCACGGCTCTAGCGCAACCGATGGTCGACCTGATGAACGTGCTCGGGAGCATGCCGAACAAGTTCGATCTTGACCAAGCGGTTGGCGTGCAGCTCGATGCGATCGGGCTATGGGTTGGCATCTCGCGGCACGTCAGCGTGCCGCTGACCGACGTCTACTTCTCTTTCGACATCGACGGGCTCGGCTTCGACCAGGGCGCGTGGAAAGGGCCATTTGATCCGGACAACGGCCTGACGGACCTCGACGACGACACGTACCGGCTCGTGATCCGCGCCAAGATCGGCGCGAACCATTGGGACGGGACGATGGAGTCGACTGTTGCCATCCTGAACACCATCTTCAACGGTGACACGCACGTCTTCATCCAAGACAACCAGAACATGACGATGACGATCGGTGTGTCTGGCCGGCCGCCGTCTGCAGTTTTTCTGGCGCTGCTCGCCGGTGGCTACATCCCGCTCAAGCCAGAGGGCGTGCGCGTCGACCTCGTAATCGTGTCAACCACCGACGGGCCGCTGTTCGGCTTCGACGTCCAGAACGATCTGATTTCAGGCTTCGATACCGGAGTCTGGGGAAAACCACTGTAGGAACCATCAATGGCAACGAGCGACTTTCTTCCTTTCGCAACCGGCGCTGCCGCGAACGTCATGTCACAGGCGGATTGGGCTGCGCTGGCGCAGCGCTTGTCCGGATTCCAGTCTGGCGTCGCGCAGTCAGCCCAACTGAACAAAGCTTGGCGTCAGTCGAGCATCATGGCCGCAGTGCTTGCGCAGTTTATCGTCGACCAGTCCGGGCAGGATGCTATCGATGACGGCACCACTGACACGCTTCTGGCGAATCTTAAGGAAGCTACCGCCGGTCGCCTTCTCAACGTTCAGCGTTTCACCTCGAGTGGCACGTACACGCCCACACCTGGCACGACATCGATAGTCGTAGAGTTGGTTGGGGGGGGGGGAGGTGGTGGTGGGTCGTCGACGTGTAGCGCGACGCAAGCAAGTGCTGGACAGGGCGGCGGTGCGGGCGCATATGCAAAGGCAAGATTGACCAGCGGCTTTGCCGGTGCGTCAGTCACCATCGGCGCTGCCGGCGCAGCGGGTACGGCGGCAAATTCCGGCGGAAACGGGGGCACAACGAGTTTCGGTGCGCTGGCCACCGCCCCGGGCGGAAACGGTGGAAAGAGCGGCGCAGCCGTAACGCCGCCAGCAATTGCGCAGAGTTCCACTGCGGGCAGCAATCCTCCGACGGGTACCCTGATCGCCGGATATGCCGGCCAACCGGGGACAAGCGGTGTCCTGTTCGGAACGGGGACGAATGGCCTCTCCGGATATGGCGCCGCATCGCCCTTTGGGTCCGGTGGCGTCGGCGTATTCGGGCAAGGGTCCGGCACTGCGGGGTCCGGATTTGGAACGGGTGGCTCCGGCGGTTACACCGTCAACTCGGGTGCTGGTTCAGCCGGCGGTGCCGGCACGGCCGGCATCGCGATCGTCTGGGAGTACGCATAATGGCCAACTACGCGGTGATAAGAGATGGGGTCGTTGAGAATATCGTCGTGATCGACGACCCGAACGCTTGGACGCCCCCGGACGGTACAACGATTGTCCACGTGGAGGACGGTACGTTTTTCGATATCGGCTATCTCTACGTAGACGGTCAATTCGTGCCGCCCGAGGGGCCCACCGAGGATACGGTCTAAGGCGCCGCGGTGAGCGACGTTATGGCGTCGGCGAACAGTTCCCCCAGCTTTACCTGCCCGGCCGTATCGTAGTGCAGATTGTCCGCGCCCTTGCTCAGGCCATCACAGTCGAACCATCGGTACTTGACGATCGGCGCAGATGCCTGGGCGGCACGGACAACATCGGTGTATGGGAACTGGTCAGCCGGGGCCGTTTCACGGCATGCCGTGACGGGCAGATCAGGCGTATTCAGGTCGCGACGCAGTGCTGCGACGAGCGCGACGAAGTTTGCGGCGTAAGAGTCGGCCATCACCTGCGTTGCTCCGTCGCTCTCTCCCTGCATCCAGAGGACGCCTGCGACCTTGATAGGCCTGGTCTTTGCCGCGTCAGCAACGGCGGCAATGGTCTTGGAATACAGGGCGCCAGGTATCGCTGGATTCCACTGCGTATAGAGCGTCGTGTTGCCTTCCGCGACCTTGATGATGCCAATCTTGCCGTGGCTCGTCATGCGATTGGCGAAGGACAGTTCCGGCCCGATGCCCGGTGGCTCGGCGACGCCAGGCTGCAGCGTTACCCATGCGCCCCCCTTGAAATAGAGCGCATCGGTCTGAGGGACTGTCAAGTGCGCGGGCAATTCCTCCACCTTTGACCGCATACCGACCATGTTGCTCTGGCCGAGCAGCAAGTAGACCGAGAGAGGGGCTTCTACAGGCGCGGTCGCCACAGGCTGCGCTGGCGCCTCATCACCGCCGCCACCTCCGCATCCGCTACACGCGACAACGAACGCACCAGCAAGGCTCGCAATTGCACCCTTCACGACTTGGTTTCCTCGGACAGCGATGCGCCGAGAGCCCGCATCCGATTGAAGAGTCGCGCGATCGTTTGTTCGTCCAGCTCGAGCCTGGCTATGCCGAAAAACAGCATCTGCATACTGATCTCCCGCTCGCCACCAGAATACTTTCGCCATTGCCGCCCGTCCGACACGCCGAATAGATCGGCCATCTGGGCGCTGGACATGCCGAGTTCCTGCTTGAGAGCTGCCAGTTGCGCCGGTGAGGGAGGGGAATAGGAGATAGGCATAGCGGAGCATGGTTCATTCCTTTCGGAGGTGCGGGCCGCGCGAAATGCGCTTCCCTATGACTCCATGCTAGGGCCATTGGCCCTATGTGTCAATACGATTCATTCAACGCCCGCCAAAGAGCGGGCTTTTTCTTTTCGGGGTCTACATGCGGCTGCCTACTCCCGTTGAAGCAACCGGCTACGCCGGATCGGTCGTTTCGATCGGCGCATCTCTGACGCTGACCGACATCGGAATCATCGTCGGCATCATTACGGCGCTTCTCACCTTTGGCTTTAACGCCTGGTACATCCGGCGCAAGGACAGGAGAGAAGTGGAGGAGCACGCGGCACGCATGCGGGCGCTTGGGGGCAGCCATGAACTCTGACCTGCGTACACGCCTGATTGCTGCCGGCATCGCGGCGGCGGTTCCACTGGTAGCTGCATTCGAGGGTCTGCGCCAGCGCGCCTACCTCGATCCGGTGGGCATCCCGACCGCCTGCTTTGGGACCACGAAGGGCGTTCGCCTCGGCCAGGTCTACACAAGCGAGCAATGCGACAACCTTCTCGCGCGCGATCTGCTGACGGCGAACGTTGATGTCGATGCATGCGTGCGCGTGCCGCTGACGGATGGCCAGCGCACCGCGCTTGTGTCGTTCACCTACAACGTCGGTCGCGGCAACTTCTGTGGCTCTACGCTGGTGCGCAAGCTCAATGCCGGCGACTACGTGGGCGCGTGCAATGAATTGCCGCGTTGGGTCTATGCGAAGGGCGTGAAGCTGCCGGGGCTGGTGAACCGTCGGGAGCAGGAGAGGGCGCTATGCCTTGGGTGAGGATCGCAATTGGGGCCGGCGCGCTTGCGATCGCATTCCTAGCCGGCTGGACGGTGAACGGCTGGCGCAAGGATGCGGAGCTGGCCGAGCTGACTGCGGCTCGCGCGCAGGCCGACCTAGCGACGGCGAATCAGGCGCTCGGCGATCTGAGGGCCGCCGGCGCTGACATCCGTGCCCGGGCCGACGAGTACCGCGGCATCACCACCGAGCTGGGCGCCGCGGCCAGCGCCATCCGGAAGGAACTGAAGAATGCGAAGCCTTTGCCTGCTGATTGCCGCCCTGACGATTTCCGGGTGCGCAAGCTGTCCGACGCCGTCGACGCTGCCAAGCGAGCCGCTGCCGCTCGATAGCGCACTCGCCGCAGACTGCGTGGTGCCGGACGCGCCGACGGTGGCGAGCTATGACGTGTGGCAGGAGTGGATAACCGTGGTGCTGGCTTCGCTTGGCGACTGCGCCGCGCGACATCGCAAGACCGTGGAGGCCTGGCCAAGGTGAGCGCCGCCACCAATAGGTAGAAGCCACGGGCACTGTTATTTTGTACAGTATCTGTATGCCGTACGACCATGACTTCCAGTTCCCTGAGCAGCCGATTTACAAGATTGGGAAGAACCCGTGCTATCGGTGCTCGAAGCCGCGCATCTATACCGAGTACGCCTACCGAGTCTGGTACCTGAAATACGACTGTCCGATCAATGAGTTGTGCCCGATGAAGCTGGGGTGCGAGCACTTCAGCCGGGAGCCGGGTGTCGATTGACCCTCTCAGTCTTCACGCCATCATCACGCCAAGTCGATATAACCCATTGATTTGAAAGGACAGGAGATTCCTGTCGGCGGGACCACTCCCCACAATCGAATCCGCATTCTCTGCAGTTCGCGGTCCGCGACGCCGGACGCCGCTCGTGCTCTCAATGGCCGAGCGTCGGCATCCGGCAGGATTGAAATTACCGTCGACGATCAGGCGCCGTCGAGGAAAGGACTGCGCTGGCCCAGGCGCGTGCCGAGCGCATCGGGCGGCAGGCTCATGCTGGCCGGATCGATGGCGGGCGCCATGCCCGGCTGCGCGACCGGGGCCGCAGCCTGCGCGTACGGATCGCCGGCGACCGGTGCGCCTGCTTGCGCCGAGGTCGTTGCCGCGGGCATGGTCTGCATCGGCTGACCGGGCGGCATCGCCTGTGCGGAGGGCGCGGACTGGATCGATGGCGTGGACTGGGCGGATGTGGTGGATTGCATCGGCTGCATCGGCTGCGTCGGCTGCGTCGATTGAGCGGCCGGCATTGGCTGCATCGACTGGATGGGCTGGGACTGCTGCGCGAGCACCGGGTACGACGCGATCATCGCGCCAGCCATCAACAGGGATTTCGCCAGATGTTGCTTCATTCGTGTACCTCCGTAAAACGCCTACAGGCAAGGGAAGGCTCACTGTAGCGGCGAGGCGTCTGACATTCTGTTCGATTTTGCAACGGTGATTAACGAGCCTTGTCATCGGCGCCAATGCGGCTTACAACCACGCGCGCAACGGTGGCAACGGTGGCAACCATGATCACCGTGACGACCGCAGCAACGGTGGCAATGGCGAGCGAGGTGCTTGCGCGCATGGCGCGGCAGCACGACCATGGAGGTTCGATGCGAAAGGGCCAGTGTAGAATCGGCGGCCTCCTGCCGTAGCGCCGGGACAGGCTCCGGCGCCGTGGTGAAGGGCCTTCACGGAGTCGACAAGATGGAAGGACAACAACCAGCGATCTCCTGCATGCACGAGACCCGCAACGTCGATTCGCCAATGGCCGACCGATGAAATCCATCGCGCATCCGCCACGCGTTGTCGCGCTGGCCTTCCTGCTGGCGATCGCGCTCGGCACGCTGCTATTGGTCCTGCCGATCTCCCAGGCGGACGGGCAGCCCGTGCCCTGGCTGACGGCCGTGTTCACCGCGGTATCCGCGGTCTGTGTGACGGGGCTCGTGGTCGTCGACACCGGCACCTACTGGTCCGGCTTTGGCCAGGCCGTGATTCTCGTGCTGTTCCAGATCGGCGGCTTCGGCATGATGACCGCGGCGACCCTGCTGGGCCTGATGGTCAACCGCTCGCTGCGGCTGCGCACCAAGCTGATCACGCAGGTCGAGACGCGCTCGCTGGGCATGGGGGACGTGACCAGCGTGGCGCGGCTGGTGCTGGCGGTGACGCTGGCGTCCGAGGCCCTCGTCGCGATGTTTCTGACGCTGCGGCTTCGCTATGCCCATGACCTGCCATGGGGCGAGGCCGTGTGGAGCGGACTGTTCCATGCGGTGTCCGCCTTCAACAATGCCGGCATTTCGATCCATGCGGACAGCCTGACGCGCTATGCCGCCGATGCGCTGATCCTGATTCCGGTGATGCTGGCGACCGTGGTCGGCGGTATCGGTTTCCCCGTGCTGCACGATGTCCGGCGCAAGGCGCGCAGCCCCCATCATTGGTCGCTGCATACCAAGCTGACCCTCGCCGGCACGGCGGTACTGCTGGCGATGGGCTTCATTGGGGTGCTGCTGTTCGAATGGACCAATCCGAATACGCTGGGCCCAATGTCCGCCGCCGACAAGTTGCTGTCCGCGGCGTTCGCATCGGTAGCGGCACGGACAGCGGGCTTCAATACCCTGGACATCGGCTTGCTCACGCCCGAAACGTGGGCGCTGCACTACTTCCTGATGTTCGTCGGCGGCGGCAGCGCGAGTACCGCCGGCGGCGTCAAGGTGGGCACGATCGCCATCCTGGTCCTGCTGGTGATCGCCGAGATTCGCGGGCAAAGCGACTGCGAGGCATACGGCCGCCGGCTCGGCGCGTCGGCGCAGCGCCAGGCCATCACGGTGCTGGTGCTTGGCAGCGCGATGGTCACCCTCGGTACACTGGTGTTGCTGCGCACGACCGACGTGCCGACCGATCAGATCATCTTCGAGGTCATCGCCGCCTTCGGAACGACGGGGCTGTCGACGGGGATCACCGGCGATCTGCCGGTGCCGGCCCAATTGACGCTGATCCTGCTGATGTATGCCGGCCGGGTGGGCACCATCACGCTGGCGGCATCGCTGGTATTGGGCGAGCGCCGCATGCCGTTCCGCTATCCAGAGGAGCACCCAATTGTTGGCTAGATTATTTACCGAGCAGTTTTCCTTCTCGAAGGGCGACAGCGTCGTCGTGATCGGGCTGGGCCGCTTCGGCAGCTCGGTCGCGCAATCGCTGATGCGCCTGGGCCACGACGTGATGGGCCTGGACAAGGAAGCGGAGCCCGTGCAGGTCTGGGGCAATTACCTGACGCATGCGGTGCAGGCCGATTCGACCAACGTCAACGTGATGCGCCAGCTGGGCGTGGCCGACTTCGCCCATGCCATCGTCGGCATCGGCTCGGACCTTGCGGCCAGCCTGATGACGATCATGACGCTCACCGAACTGGACATCAAGGACATCTGGGTCAAGGCGATGTCGGCCGAGCACGGGCAGATCGCGCAGCGCATCGGCGCGCATCACGTCGTCTATCCGGAAGCGGATATGGGCGAGCGCGTCGCGCATCTGATCACCGGTCGCATGATGGATTTCATCGAGTTCGACGATGGATTCGCGATCGCCAAGGTCCATGCGCCGACGTCGACCCACAACCAGACGCTGGCGCAATCGGGCGTGCGGGAGAAGTCCGGCGTCACGGTGGTCGGCGTCAAGCGCGCCAACGAGGACTTCCAGCACGCCACACCGAGCACGCGCGTGCTGCCGGGCGATCTGCTGATCGTGTCGGGCCCGACGCGCAAGATCCAGTCGTTCGCCGGCGACGTGACGAAGCGCTAGTTCACGGCCCCAGGCACACATGCCGAACCGACTCGATCAAGCCCGCCGCCTGCTGGCCCTCGCGCAGACGGGCCTGCACTTCAGCCGCGATCCCTTCGATGCCGAGCGCTACCGCGAGATCGCGGCCATCGCGCACGCTCAGATTGCCGCGCTGGCCGAGGGCGATGCGCAGGACGTCGCGCGGCTGTTCATGCCTGAAGTGGGCTACGCCAATCCGAAGCTCGACGTACGCTGCGCCGTGTTCGACGAGGCCGGCCGCGTGCTGCTGGTGCGCGAAGCGGCCGAGGGCCTGTGGTCGCTGCCAGGCGGCTGGGCCGATGTCGGCGCGACGCCGGCGGAGAACGCGGCGCGCGAGGTCAGGGAGGAGAGCGGCTATACGGTCCGCATCGGCCGCCTGCTGGCGCTGTGGGACATGCGCAAGCACCGGCATCCCGCCTCGCCGTTCCATATCTGGAAGCTGGTGTTCGAGGGCGAGATCGTCGCGGCGGGTGCGCCTACCGATGGCGAGACCGATCAGGTCGGCTTCTTCGATCTCGATGCGCTGCCGCCGTTGTCGGTGGCCCGCATCCTGCCCGAGCAGCTTCGGCGGCTGGGACAGCTGCATCGCGACGGGGGCATGGAGTTCGATTAGGCCGCCGGCAGGTGGCCGTGCGGATGGCCGTGCATGGCCGTTCGTCGTTCAGCCGCCAAGGCGCGACAGCACCGCCCGATTCAGGTCCTGGATCTGATCTTCGCAGGCTTGCGGATATTCCAGTCCCGCGCGCTCTGCCACCTCTCGTCCCAGGCGCCCATAGAGCCGGACCGTGGCCTCGAAAGCGTGTCGTGCATCGGCGGTGTCGAAGCGTCCGAATACCTGCTGCATTGCATGCCAGGAATCCCGCTCGGCCCACTGTTCCATGCGCAGACCGTTGTGCCAGATATCGACATTGCCGCCGTGCAGCGCCAGCGCGTGCCATTGCGCCATGCGCAGCAGCAGCGTCTTCATCGTCCAGTCGCGCTGCTTGACCAGCCACAGCTCGCCGCGTGCCAGATACCGGGGGACATGAAAGGCTTCGAACCAGAACTCTTCGACACTCGTCTGGAATTCCTGCTGTGAAGGCAGTGGTTCAACGGGGAAGCGGTACGGCGGAGGCGGCAGCGATGCGGCAACTCCCGCCTTGTCCAGCAGGACGCGATAGCCGCGCGCATAGAGGTTGTCCAGACCTTCTGGCGCGGCCATTCGACGCAGGCGTTCGATACCGGCGACGGTGAAGTCGACCTTGACGCCGCCCCGGTATATCGCGAGCCGCGTCGGCCATGGCTGATCGCTGCCGGCTTCGAGACGCAACACCGTGATCAGAGAGCCAATCCGGTGCAGCCAATCATCGTCCCTGGCCAAGGCATCGGAATCGGACGAGATGATCTCGATATCGAGGTCGGAATACTCGTCAGCGGAAGTGTCCCGGCGTGCCAGCGAACCGGTCTGGATCAGCGCCAGCACCGCGTCCGCGGCGCTTGCCCACTCCAGTACCGATTGCAGATATTCGTCTCGTAGTGTCATCCGGGGCTCAGCAGCCTTGCGGCAGCATTCGGTGAGACTTCGCGATGCCCCGCGCGATCGCCGCGTCCTCGTCGGCGCTCGGCAGGGTCAGCTTAGATTTCCTGTTCATAGTCTCGCACCTCTCGGAAATTGGCCTTGCGTAGACTGATGGCCCGCAGCGTGTCGCCTCGTAGGGTGAAGACCAGGCAGTGCAGGCGAGTGCCGATCGGGGCGTAGGCGATGTAGCGCGTCTTGCCGTATTTTGCTACTACGCTAAATCGCCTGGGGATGCTGCGCTTGTACCGAGTCGACGAAAGCATCAAGAACAGGGCGTAGTGGGATCGCATGCGTCGTTGTCTCACGCCTCCTGTCAGCGCTGAGGTGCCCCGTCGCGCTTGACGTTCAACGCCCTTCCCGCGGCCGCAGCACCCACAGCGCGACGATCCCGCCCACCACGCCCCAGAACGCCGAGCCGATGCCGGCCAGCGTCATGCCCGAGGCGGTGATCATGAAGGTCAGCAGCGCGGCCTCGCGCTCGCCGGGGTTCTGCATCGCCGTGGTCAGGCCGCTGGCGATGGAGCCGAGCAGCGCGAACGCCGCCACGGCGATCACCAGCGCCTGCGGGAAGGCGGCGAACAGCGCCGCGATGCTGGCGGCCAGCGTGCCGGCGACCAGGTAGCCGATGCCGCAGACCACCGCCGCGGTATAGCGCCGCGCCGGGTCCGGATGCGCCTCGGCACCGGTGCAGATGGCTGCCGTGATCGCGGCCAGATTGATGCCGTGCGAGCCGAACGGCGCCAGCACCGCAGACGCGATGCCGGCCACCGTGATCAGCGGCGAAGCCTTGACGTGGTAGCCGTCGGCACGCAGCACGGCCAGGCCAGGGATGTTCTGCGATGCCAGCGCGACGATGAACAGCGGAATCGCGATGCTGACGAAGGCTTGCAGCGAGAAGGACGGCGTGGTCCACACAGGCGCGGCCACCGCGAAATGGAACTGCTCGAAATGCAGCTGCCCCAGTACGCCGGCCAGCGCCACGCCGATCACCAGCACGCCCGGCACCGCATAGCGTGGCCACCAGCGCTTGCCGAGCAAGTACGCCGCGAACATGGGCAACAGCAGCAGCGTCTGGTGTTGCGCCTGCACGAAGACGTCGATGCTGATGCGGAACAGGATGCCGGCGAGCAGCGCGGCGGCGATGCTGGCCGGCAACGCGCGCATCAGCCGGTCGAACCAGCCGGTCAGGCCGGCGGCGGTCATCAGCAGCGCCGCCAGCAGGAAGGCGCCGATCGCTTCGGCGTACGGCACGCCCGGCAGGCTTGCAATCAGCAGAGCCGCGCCCGGCGTGGACCACGCGATCACGATGGGCACGCGTGTGAGCAGCGACAGCCCGATGGTGGTCACCCCCATGCCGATCGACAGCGCCCAGATCCACGAGGCGATCTGGGCATCGCTCAGATGCGCGGCCTGTCCGGCCTGGATCATCAACACCAGCGAACTGGTGTAGCCGGTCAGCATGGCGACCAGTCCGGCGACGACGGCCGAAACGGAAAGATCGGAGACTTTGAGCGTGGCGGAGGGCATGGCGATTGGGTTCGGTCGGTGCGGTCGATCGCATATCGCGGTTGACGAGCCGGCGTTGCGGCGATCGACACGGCGGCGATCGGCAACGGCAGTCGGAACGCGCGAATGCGCTGGCGAGCGGGAGCTGCAGTGCGTTGAGGGCGACATCTTCGCACGAGCGAGCGGCATCGTCGACGCGGCCGGGAGACCGCCGGCGGCCTACAGGCGTTTTCCCTTACGGATTTGTCCGACTGGAGCGCCCGCCGCCGTCCCGATACAGTGAGGCCGTGCCTTGGGAGCAGGGCACCGAGGAGAGACTCTTCAGCCCGCCTATGTCGCGGGCTGTTCTTTTTTGTGGACCGTTGATCGGCATCGATGGTGCGTAGGGTGGCACCCCGCCACACATGGACTCCACGCCGTCTTCACAATCGACCGCGACACTGCGCTGCCTGTCACCGACGCAACAGGAGCCCGGCATGATGCCATTCCGTCCCGCAGTGTCCGTCCCGAACTCCGCTCCCGCTTCCGAATCCGCTTCTGCTTCCGATTCCGCTTTCGATTCCGCAACGACCGTCTTTCCGCAGTCCGCCGCCACGGCCGACTACGACGTGATCGTCGTCGGCGCCAGCTTTGCCGGCGCCGCCTGCGCGCTGGCGGCAGCCCGTGCCGGCTTGCGCGTAGCGGTGCTCGAGCGCAAGCGCGATCCGGGCGCGAAGCTCCATACCACCGGCATCGTCGTCAAGGAGGCGGCCGAGCGCACGTGGCTGGGCCGTGCGCCGGCGCACTGCTTCCGCCGCGTCGAGCAGGTCCGGCTCTATTCGCCGGCGCTGCGCAGCCTGCGGCTTGACGCGCCCGGCTACTACTTCCTGACCACCGATACGCCGGCGTTGATGCGCTGGCTGGTCGACGAGCTGGCGCGGCATGGCGTGGTGGTGCACCTGGGCACCCCTTTCGTGCAGGCAATGCGCGATGGCGATCGCTGGCGCATTCCGGGCATCGGCCGCACCCGCTACCTGGTCGGCGCCGACGGCGCCAAGTCGCGCGTGGCGGCGTGGCTGGGCCTTCCTGGCCCACGCGACTTCCTCTACGGCATCGAGTACGAGTTCGACGGCCTGACCCTGCCCGAGCCGGGGGCCTTGCACTGCTTCGTCGGCAAGCGTTTTGCGCCCGGCTATCTCGGCTGGGCCGCGCAAACGCCCACCGGCGTGCAGATGGGCCTGGCGCTGCGGCGCCGCCGCCGCGGCCCGCGCACGCCCGATATCGACGGCTTTCTCGCCCGCGTGCGGCATCTGCTCGGCGTGCCCGACGATGCGGTGCCGGCATCGACGCGCGCCGGGCTGATTCCCTGCGGCGGACCGGTGCTGCCGCTGGGCCGCGACGGCGTGCTGCTGGCGGGCGATGCGGCCGGCGTGGTGTCCCCGGTCACCGCGGGCGGCATCCATTCGGCGTGGGAGCACGGCGAGACGATCGGCACCGCGATCGCCGCGCATCTGCGCGAGGGCGGGCCGGCACCCGAGCGTGCCGTGCCGCGCGCCACGCCGCGCTTTCGCGCCAAGCGCGTGCTGCGCTGGCTGTTCGACCGCTGCCAGTCCGATCGCCTGTTCGAGTGGATGCTGTATTCCCCGCCGCTGCGCTGGGCCGCGCAGCGGCTCTACTTCCATCGACGGCGCCAGCGGCAGGGCGGGGCCGCCCTCGGCGCGCTCGACTAGAATGACGGACCCGCTTCCTGCCTCCCATTTTCCGCCGCAGCCGCCTGCAAGCCCTTCCATGCAAGCCAACGCCACGCATGTCCCGTCGATCCTGGTGGTCGACGACGAGTCCGCCATTGCCGATACGATCCTCTATGCGTTGCGCACCGAAGGCATGCAGGTCGAGCACTGTGCGCTGGGCGGCGATGCCATCGCACGTCTGCGCGCGCGGCCGGTCGACCTCGTCATCCTCGACGTGGGCTTGCCTGACCTGAACGGCTTCGAGGTCTGCCGCACGCTGCGCACCTTCTCCGATGTGCCGGTGATCTTCCTGACCGCGCGCCACGAGGAGATCGATCGTGTCGTGGGGCTGGAGATCGGCGCGGACGACTATGTGGTCAAGCCGTTCTCGCCCCGCGAACTGGCCGCGCGCGTGCGCGTGATCCTGCGTCGCATGCGCGGCCGGGGCGAGGGCGCGGCGCCAGTCCCCGCGCAAAAGGCCGCGCAGGAGGCCGCGCCGCCGTTCCTGCACGATCGCGACGGCGCCCGGCTGGCCTACCGCGGCCAGTGGCTCGACCTGACCCGCTACGAATACCGCCTGCTCGCGCTGCTGGCCGACCATCCCGGCCGCATCTATTCGCGCGCGCAATTGATGGACCTGGTCTGGGACGACGCGCTCGACACCAGCGACCGCACCGTGGACACCCACGTCAAGACGCTGCGCGCCAAGCTGCGCGCGGCCGGCGACGACGACCCGATCCGCACCCATCGCGGCATGGGTTATTCGCTCGCGATCTGAGCGGGACCGGTACGCATGCGGATCGGTCTGCGCATTTTCCTGGGTTTCTTCCTGATCGTCGGGCTGCGGCCTGGCTGACGCTGCGCGTGTTCGTACAGGAGGTCAAGCCGGGCGTGCGTCAGGCGATGGAGGACACGCTGATCGACACCGCGCACGCGCTCGCCGCGCTGGCGGCCGACGACATGCGCGAGGGCCGCATCGCCGACGGCGCGTTCGCGCGCCAGCTGACCGGTCTGCGCGACGCGCCGCTGGACGCCGAACTGTGGGGCCTGCGCAAGCGCGAAATCGGTTATCGCGTCTATGTCACCGACACGGCCGGCATCGTGCGTTTCGATACGGCCGGCACCGCGGTAGGCCAGGACTATTCGCGCTGGAACGACGTCTACCTGACGCTGCGCGGCAAGTACGGGGCGCGCAGCACGCGCAGCGATCCGAACGACGAGGGCAGCACCGTGATGTATGTCGCCGCGCCGATCCGCGACGGCGAGCGCTTGCTCGGCGTGCTGACGGTGGCCAAGCCCAACGCGGTGATGGCGCCGGTGATTGCGCGCAGCCAGCACCGCATCCTGCTGCACGGGCTGCTGCTGATGGGCGTGGCCGCGGCGATCGGCCTGGCCTGCACGCTGTGGCTGGCCAACGGACTGCGCCGGCTGCGGCGTTATGCGCGTGCGGTGGCGGCCGGCGAGCGCGCCGCGATGCCGCTCTCGGGCCGCGGCGAACTGGCCGAGCTGGGCCGGGCGATGGAGACCATGCGCCTGCGGCTCGAGGACAAGCAGTACGTCGAGCACTACATCCACACGCTGACCCACGAGATGAAGAGCCCGCTGGCGGCGATCCGGGGCGCGGCGGAATTGCTGCGCGAGGACATGCCGGCCGCCGACCGCGCCCGCTTCGTCGGCAATATCGACAGCCAGGCGCGGCGGCTGGCCGAGATGGTCGCCAAGCTGCTGGCGCTGGCCGAGGTCGAGCAGCGCCAGCGGCTGGAGGCACCGCGGCCTGTCGCGCTGGCACCGCTGCTGGCGGAACTGGCGACCGAGCTCGAGCCGCGGGCGCGGCAGCGTGGCGTCGTGCTGTCGCCGCGCGTGGAGATCGATGCCGGCCATGCCGAGGTGCTGGGCGACCCGTTCCTGCTGCGGCAGGCGCTAGCCAACCTGGTCGAGAACGCGATCGACTTCGCGCCGGCCGGCACCACCGTCGCGCTGGGTTTGCGGCGCGAGCGCGGCGACCACGGGGAGGCGCTCGCCGTGACGGTCGCCGACGCGGGCCCCGGCATCCCGGACTACGCGCTGCCGCGGGTGTTCGAACGCTTCTATTCCCTGCCGCGGCCGGGCGGCCGCGACAAAGGCACCGGCCTGGGTCTATGCTTCGCGCGCGAGGTGGCGCTGCTGCATCGCGGGGAGCTGACGCTGGGCAACCGGCCGGAGGGCGGTGCGCAGGCTAGCTTGCGCCTGCCGGCAATGCCGCGCTAGCCGTTCGTCGGCGCCCGGTGCGCCGCCGCGGCGCCATGCTCTACAATGCCGGCTCGCCGCCGATCCGGCCGTGCGCGCGCCGTGCGACGCTCATGCCACCATCACGCCGCGTCCGTCTGGTCCGCCTCGGCGCTCGCGACCCTTCATCCTGCGCCTCCTTCCCTCGCTGTCATGGCCCTGTTCTCCATTTCCGACGCCCAGCTGGCCTTTGGCCATGTGGCACTGCTCGACCATGCCGACTTTTCGCTGGAGGCCGGCGAACGGGTCGGCCTGATCGGCCGCAACGGCTCGGGCAAGTCCTCGCTGCTGAAGATCGTGGCCGGACTCGCTGCGCCCGATGACGGGCTGATCGCACGGCAGCAGGGCATCACGACCGCCTATGTGCCGCAGGAACCGGAATTCGCGCCCGAGCTGACCGTGTTCGATGCGGTCGCGCAGGGCATGGGTGCCGCGCACGATCTGCTGGTCGCGTACGAGCATGCCGCCAACCGGCTCGCCGAACATCACGACGAGGCTACGCTGGCCGAACTGCATCGGCTGCAGTCGGAGCTCGACGCGGCCGACGCCTGGCAGCTGCGCACGCGCGTCGAGACGACGCTGGCACGCCTGGGGCTCGATCCGGTCGCACGGGTCGAAGCGCTGTCCGGCGGCACGCGCAAGCGCGTGGCGCTGGCGCAGGCGCTGGTGGCCGAGCCGGACATCCTGCTGCTGGACGAGCCGACCAACCACCTCGACGTCGAAGCGATCCGCTGGCTGGAGGATCTGCTGCTGGGTTTTCGCGGCAGCGTGCTGCTGATCACCCACGATCGCGCCTTCCTCGATCGCGTCGCCACGCGCATCGTCGAGCTCGATCGGGGCAAGCTGGTGTCCTTCCCGGGCAACTTCGCGGCCTACCAGACGCGCAAGGCCGAGATGCTGGCCGCCGAACAGGTCGAACAGGCCAAGTTCGACAAGCTGCTGGCGCAGGAAGAGGTCTGGATCCGCAAGGGCGTCGAGGCGCGCCGCACGCGCAGCGTCGCGCGCATCCAGCGGCTGGTGGCGATGCGTAACGAGCGCGCCGCCCGACGCGAGGTGCAGGGCAACGTCAAACTCGAAGTCTCGCAGGCCGACCGCTCGGGCAAGATCGTGGCCGAGCTGATCGACGTGACCAAGTCCTTCGGCGACCGCACCGTGGTGCGAGACTTCACCGCGACCATCATGCGCGGCGACAAGGTCGGCGTGATCGGCCCGAACGGCGCGGGCAAGACCACGCTGCTGCGGCTGATCCTCGGCGACCTGGCGCCCGACGCCGGCACGGTCAAGAACGGCAGCAACCTGCAGGTTGCGTACTTCGACCAGATGCGCACGCAGCTGGATCTGGAGACGTCGCTGGCCGACACCATCAGCCCGGGCAGCGACTGGGTCGAGGTCAACGGCCAGCGCAAGCACGTGATGAGCTATCTGGGCGATTTCCTGTTCGCGCCCGAGCGCGCGCGTTCGCCGGTCAAGTCGCTGTCAGGCGGCGAGCGCAACCGCCTGCTGCTCGCTCGGCTGTTCGCGCGGCCGGCCAATGTGCTGGTGCTCGACGAGCCGACCAACGACCTCGATATCGAAACGCTGGAACTGCTGGAAGAGCTGCTGCAGGACTACGGCGGTACCGTGTTCCTGGTGTCGCACGACCGCGCCTTCCTCGACAACGTGGTGACCTCGACCATCGCCTGGGAAGGCGAGGCGCGCTGGCGCGAGTATGTCGGCGGCTATTCGGACTGGGTCCAGCAATCGGCGCGCAGCACGGCTGCGCAGGGTCAGCAGGGCCAGGCCGGTCAGAAGGGCGCCGAACGCAAGGGCGCCGATGCCGGCAAGCCCGCCGGCACGGACGAGGTCGCCAGGACGGCCGGCCGCGACGCGCGCGGCGCCAATCGCACTGTCAAGCTGTCGTACAAGGAGCAGCGCGAACTGGAAGCGCTGCCGGAGCGCATCGCCGCGCTGGAGGCCGAGCAGAAGACGATCGGCGGCCAGCTCGAGGACGGCTCGCTGTACGTCAGCGATCCGCCGCGCGCCGCACAGCTGGCGGCGCGCTTCGACGAGATCGAGATGGAACTGCTGGAAGCGCTGGAGCGCTGGGAAGTGCTGGAGGCGAAGAGCCGCGGGGAAGGCTAGGGCGGCGTCGGTACGCTGCCCTCTCCCCCGGCCGCTCTCCCGCGAGCGGGAGAGGGGCGCGTCGGTTCATCGGCTGCTGTCGGACCGAGTCCCGCCGGTTTTCTCCCCTCTCCCGCGCGCGGGAGAGGGGGGTGAGGGCATTGGGCGCCCAATGCCCTCACCCACACCAGGCCAGCACCATATTGGTCAGATCGACCATGAACCCCGGCTGCAGATAGCCGATAAAGCCGAGCACCAGCGCCGCCGCCAGCGTGGCGGCGCCCATGATCCGCAGCGCGCGGGTCGTCATGATCAGGCGGCCGCCGCCTGCGGGCGCACCAGCGCCTGCTCGCGGATCGGCAGATTGACCAGCGCCGCCACCACGCCGAGCGCGATGGCGATGCCCCAGACGATGTCGTAGGCGCCGGTGCGGTCGTACAGATAGCCGCCCAGCCACGCGCCGAGGAAGCTGCCGATCTGGTGCGAGAAGAACACCACGCCCGACAGCATCGACAGATACTGCACCCCGAACACCTGCGCGATGATGCCGTTGGTCAGCGGCACCGTCGACAGCCACAGCGCGCCCATGATCGCGGCGAACACCCAGGTGCTGAACGCCGACAGCGGCAGCAGCAGATAGGCGGCGATCACGATCGAGCGGCTCAGGTAGATGAACGACAGCAGATAGCGCTTGGGCATGCGCTGCCCCAGCGCGCCGGCGGTATAGGTGCCGAACACATTGAACAGACCGATCAGCGCCAGCGCCACCGTGGCGACCTTGGGATCGGTGAAGCCGCGGTCCTTCAGGTACGGCGCCAGGTGCACGCCGATAAAGACGACCTGGAAGCCGCAGACGAAGTAGCCCAGCGTCAGCAGCTGGAAATTGCGGTTGCCGAACGCTTCCTTGACCGCCTGGCCGATGGTCTGCTGGAAGCCCGGCGCGGCGCTGCCCTGTTTCGGCTCGCGCAGCGCGACGACCAGCGGCAGCATCATGCAGGCCATCACCGCCAGCACGAACAGCGCGTTCTGCCAGCCGATCGCCGAGATCAGGCCCTGCTCGACGGGGATCATCAGGAACTGGCCGAACGAGCCGGCCGCGGCGGCGATGCCCATCGCCCAGACCCGCTTCTCGGGGCTGGCGACGCGGCCGATCACGCCGTAGACCACGCTGTAGGTGGTGCCGGCCTGCGCGATGCCGATCATGATGCCGGCGCCCGAGGCGAACGCGGTGCCGCTAGAGGCCAGCGCCATCACCACCAGGCCGGCGACATAGAGCGCCACGCCGACCAGCATCACCCTGACCGAGCCGAACTTGTCGGCCAGCGCGCCGGCAAAGGGCTGCGCCACGCCCCACATCAGGTTCTGCAGCGCCAGCGCGAAGGCGAAGGTCTCGCGGCTCCAGCCGTGCGCCTGCGTGATCGGCAGGTTGAACAGGCCGAAGCCGTGGCGGATGCCCATCGACAGCGTGACGAGCAGGCCGCCGCAGATCAGCACGGTGGTCAGGGAGAGTTCTTTTCTTGGCATGTGTGGCTCGGTTCGGAGGGTGTTGCCGTTGTCGTTGTTGTCTTGTTCGTTGCCGTCGCGTTGCCCTGCCGGGCAATCGTGCTGGCGAGTGTACTCCGCATCGAAAAGGCGCGTCGGCCGCCGCCGAATTCACCCGCGCGGCCAGGGTTTTATGCCGGCGGGGTGGCCCGGGGGCCGCGCCGGCGAGCCTGCGGCGCGGCCGTAACCAGGCACGCCGGCCGCGCCGGAACGGGCAGAATTCCGCGCTTGATACGGGATTGGCGGCCCCGGCGTTCCATTACAATGCAGGCTGCCCGGCCTGGCCGGCCCTCCGAAGCGGATGTCCGGCGGCCGCGATTCCCACTTTCGTAACGACTCCATGGCGAGCAAACCCAGTCAGTACAGCGAATCTTCCATCCGCGTCCTGAAAGGACTGGAGCCGGTCAAACAACGACCCGGCATGTACACCCGCACCGATAACCCGCTGCACATCGTGCAGGAGGTCATCGACAACGCCTCCGACGAGGCCCTGGGCGGCTTCGGCAGCGAGATCGTCGTCACCCTGCACCGCGACGGCAGCGTCAGCGTCGAGGACGACGGCCGCGGCATTCCGGTCGGCATCCATCCCGAGGAAAAGGTGCCGGTCGTCGAGATCGTCTTCACCCGGCTGCACGCGGGCGGCAAGTTCGACAAGGGCAAGGGCGGCGCCTATGCGTTCTCCGGCGGCCTGCACGGCGTCGGCGTGTCGGTGACCAATGCGCTGTCTACCCGGCTGGACGTGTCGGTCTGGCGCGACGGCAATTTCTCCACGCTGACGTTCTCCGGCGGCGACGTGACCTCCCCGCTGACCACGCGCAAGATCGAGCGCGGCGAGAAGAAGAACGGCACCCGCGTGCAGGTCTGGCCGGACCCGAAGTACTTCGATTCGGCGACGATTCCGCTGGCCGAGCTGCAGCGCCTGCTGCGCAGCAAGGCCGTGCTGCTGCCCGGTGTCAAGGTCACGCTGATCATCGAAAAGAGCGGCGGCCAGGAGCCGACCGTGCAGACCTGGCAGTACGACCAGGGCCTGAAGGGCTATCTGGTCGAGGCGCTGGCGCAAGGCAGCGGCGCCGAGCTGGTGATCCCGATGTTCGAGGGCGAGCATTTCGCCGATCCCGATGCCAATGCCGGCGAGGAAGGCTTCGCCGAGGGCGAGGGCGCGTCGTGGGTGGTGGCCTGGACCGAGGAAGGCGCGCCGGTGCGCGAGTCCTATGTGAACCTGATCCCCACGCCGGCCGGCGGCACGCACGAGTCGGGCCTGCGCGAGGGGCTGTTCCAGGCGGTCAAGAGCTTTATCGAGATGCACGCGCTGCTGCCCAAGGGCGTCAAGCTGATGTCCGAGGACGTGTTCGCGCGCGCCTCGTTCGTGCTGTCGGCCAAGGTGCTGGACCCGCAGTTCCAGGGCCAGATCAAGGAACGGCTGAACAGCCGCGACGCGGTGCGGCTGGTCTCCACCTTCAGCCGCCCGGCGCTGGAGCTGTGGCTGAACCACCATGTCGACTATGGCAAGAAGCTCGCCGAGCTGGTGATTCGCCAGGCCCAGGCGCGCACGCGCGCTGCGCAGAAGGTCGAGAAGAAGAAGGGCTCCGGCGTGGCCGTGCTGCCCGGCAAGCTGACCGATTGCGAATCGACCGACGTGTCGCGCAACGAGCTGTTCCTGGTCGAGGGCGACTCGGCCGGCGGCTCGGCCAAGATGGGCCGCGACAAGGAATTCCAGGCCATCCTGCCGCTGCGCGGCAAGGTGCTGAACACCTGGGAGACCGAGCGCGACCGCCTGTTCGCCAACAACGAGGTGCACGATATCGCGGTGGCGATCGGCGTGGACCCGCACGGCCCGGACGACGAGCCCGATCTGTCGAACCTGCGCTACGGCAAGATCTGCATCCTGTCCGATGCCGACGTCGACGGCGCGCATATCCAGGTGCTGCTGCTGACGCTGTTCTTCCGCCATTTCCCCAAGCTGATCGAGCAGGGCAACGTCTATGTCGCCCGCCCGCCGCTGTATCGCGTCGACGCGCCCGCGCGCGGCAAGAAGCCGGCGCAGAAGCTGTACGCGCTCGACGACGGCGAACTGCTGGCCATCCAGGACAAGCTGATCAAGGACGGCGTCAAGGAAGGCGCGTGGCAGATTTCGCGCTTCAAGGGCCTGGGCGAGATGAGCGCCGAGCAGCTGTGGGAGACCACGATGAACCCCGACACGCGCCGGCTGCTGCCGGTGGCGCTGGGCGAATACGACCTGCCGAAGACGGTCGGTGTGATGAACATGCTGATGGGCAAGGGCGAGGCCGCGCAGCGGCGCAATTGGCTCGAGGAACGCGGCAACGAAGTCGTGGCCGACATCTGATGGCCCTTCAGGGCCCTGGCGGCAGGTATTGAGTATCCATGGAACAACAAGACATTACGTTTCAACCCGACGAGCCGGCCGATTCGCTGACGCTGGCCCATTACGCCGAACGGGCCTATCTCGACTATGCGATCAGCGTGGTCAAGGGCCGCGCGCTGCCGGAAGTGGCCGACGGCCAGAAGCCGGTGCAGCGTCGCATCCTGTTCGCGATGCACGAGATGGGCCTGCGCGCCGACGCCAAGCCGGTCAAGTCGGCGCGCGTGGTCGGCGACGTGCTGGGCAAATTCCACCCGCACGGCGACCAGTCGGCCTACGACGCGCTGGTGCGGCTGGCGCAGGACTTCTCGCTGCGCTATCCGCTGATCGACGGCCAGGGCAACTTCGGCTCGCGCGACGGCGATGGCGCTGCGGCGATGCGCTACACCGAAGCGCGCCTGACGCCGATCGCGCGGCTGCTGCTCGACGAGATCGACCAGGGCACGGTCGACTTCACGCCGAACTACGACGGCTCGATGGAAGAGCCGAAGCTGTTGCCGGCGCGGCTGCCGTTCGTGCTGCTCAATGGCGCGTCGGGCATCGCGGTCGGCATGGCCACCGAAATCCCGCCGCACAATCTGCGCGAGGTCGCCGCCGCCACGGTGGCGATGATCCGCAATCCGAACATCACGCTGGCCGAGCTGCTGGCGCTGATGCCGGGTCCGGACTATCCCGGCGGCGGCCAGATCATCTCATCGGCGGCGGAGATCGCGCAGATCTACGAGAACGGCCGCGGCAGCCTGAAGGTGCGCGCGCGCTGGGTGATCGAGGACATGGCGCGCGGCCAGTGGCAACTGGTGGTCAACGAGCTGCCGCCCGGCACCTCGGCGCAGAAGGTGCTCGAGGAAATCGAGGAGCTGACCAATCCGAAGGTGCGCGCCGGCAAGAAGTCGCTGACGCCCGAGCAGCTGCAGCTCAAGCAGACCATGCTGGGCGTGCTCGACGCGGTGCGCGACGAGTCCGGCAAGGATGCGCCGGTGCGTCTGGTGTTCGAGCCCAAGAGCAAGAACATCGACCAACAGGAATTTGCGCAGACGCTGCTCGCGCATACCAGCCTGGAATCGGGCGCGCCGATCAACCTGGTGATGATCGGCACCGACGGCCGTCCGCGGCAGAAGGGCCTGATCGAGATCCTGCGCGAATGGATCGCCTTCCGCTTCGAGACGGTGACCCGCCGCAGCCGGCATCGGCTGGCCAAGGTCGAGGACCGCATCCATATCCTCGAAGGCCGGATGCTGGTGCTGCTCAATATCGACGAGGTGATCCGCATCATCCGCGAAGGCGACGAGCCCAAGCCGGCGCTGATGCAGGCCTTCGGCCTGTCCGAGCGGCAGGCCGAGGACATCCTCGAAATCCGGCTGCGCCAGCTCGCGCGGCTCGAATCGATCCGCATCGAGCAGGAGCTGAAGGACCTGCGCGAAGAGCAGGCCGAGCTGGACGTGCTGCTCAAGTCCGAGACGATGATGCGCCGTCGCATCATCAAGGAGATCGAGGCCGACGCCAGGCAGTACAGCCCCGCCGACAAGGACCCGCGCCGCACGCTGATCCAGGAAGAGCGCCGTGCCGCCGCCGAGGTGCGCGTGATCGACGAACCGGTCACCGTGGTGGTATCGCAGAAGGGCTGGGTGCGCACGCGCCAGGGCCATGGCCACGAACCGCAGCAGTTCACGTTCAAGGCCGGCGACGCGCTGTACGGCACCTTCGAATGCCGCACCATCGACGTGCTGCTGGCCTTCGGCACCAATGGCCGCGTCTATTCGGTGCCGGTGGCAGGGCTGCCGGGCGGCCGCGGCGACGGCGTGCCGCTGACCACGCTGGTCGAGCTGCAGGCCGGCACGCAGATCGCGCATACCTTCGCCGGCACGGCCGATCAGCGCATGCTGATTGCCACGCGCAACGGCAACGGCTTCCAGAGCAAGATCGGCGACATGATCAGCCGGCAGAAGGGCGGCAAGTCGTTCCTGACGCTCGACGATGGCGATGCACCGCTGGCGCCCGCGCCGATCGGCGACGAGGCGACGCACGCGGCCTGCCTGTCCGGCAACGGCCGCCTGCTGCTGATCGCGCTCGACGAGATCAAGGTGCTGTCCGGCGGCGGACGCGGCGTGATCCTGATGGAGCTCGAGCCGAAGGAGACGCTGCAGCAGGTCGCCGCGGTGGGCGCGCCCGGACTGATGGTGTCCGGGCAGGGCCGCGGCGGCAAGGCGTCGTCGCAGAAGCTGGCCGGCGCCAATCTGCTGCCCTATGTCGGCAAGCGCGCGCGCAAGGGCAAGGCGGTCGAGCTCAAGCTCAAGGAGATGGCGATCGAGCCGATCAAGGCTGTCTGATCGCCGGTTGCTCGCCCGTTCGCTGGGCGGGCGGCCGCTACGAGCCGGCGGCGGCCAATGCCGCCGGCAAGCGCGACGCCGGCCCCGGCGTGCGCAGCGTGACGTCGATGTCCGCGACGCGCGCCGCCCGCTGGAAGTCGGTCAACGTTTCCTCGATATCGTGGTCGATGCGCTCGCAACGGGTCGCATCGATGATCAGCTTGCCGCCCGGTTCGACTTTCGCCAGATGGCGCCGCAGCTGCGCCTTGTGGAAGAAGGACACGTCCTTGTGCAGCCGCAGCAGATAGCAATCCTCGTAGCGCGTCAGCGAGATCGCGCTCTGCGCGTGATGGCGCAGCGTGAACGCGATCCCCACCGCCATGCCGATGGCGATGCCGAACAGCAGGTCGGTGGCCAGGATGGCCGCGATCGTGACGACGAACGGCAGGGCCTGTGCCGGGCCCTTGCGCCAGGCCTCGACGAACAGCGCGGGCTTGGCCAGCTTGTATCCCACGTGCAGCAGGATGGCGGACAGGGCCGCGAGCGGAATCCAGCGCAGCAGATCGGACAGGAACAGCACGCTGGCCAGCAGCAGCACGCCATGCACGACCGCCGACACCTTGGTGCGGCCGCCTGCGCTGATATTGGCCGAGCTGCGCACGATCACCGCCGTCAATGGCAGCGCGCCGAGCAGGCCGGCCATCATGTTGCCGACGCCCTGCGCGTAGAGCTCGCGATTGGGCGGCGCCACGCGGCGCATCGGGTCGAGCTTGTCTACCGCCTCCAGACTCAACAGCGTCTCCAGGCTGGCAACGATCGCCAACGTCAGCGCGACCACGTACAGATCGGGATTGGCCAGCGCCGAAAAATCCGGCCGCACCAGTTCGGCCAGCAGCGAGGCCGGACCATCGATGGCTGGCAGCTGCACCAGATGATCGGGCGCCAGCGCGGCATCCGGGCTCGCATGCGCCGCAAAGCGCTGGTACAGCACGCCCCACAGCACCGCCAGCAGCGGCGCGGGCAGGGCGCGCAGCGCGCGGCGCTGGCGCACGAAATCGGTATCCCATAGCACCAGGATTGCCAGCGCCACCGCCGCCACCGTCAGATTGGTGCCGGACACCATGCCGAGCGCCTGCTGTGCGGCCTCGGCCAGGCCCGCCTCGTCGACGAGCCGGCTGTCCAGCGGCGCGGACGAGGGCAGGCCCAGCGCGACCGGCAGTTGCTTGAGGATCAGCAGCAGCCCGATCGCGGCGAGCATGCCCTTGATCACGGCCGACGGCACCAGCGCGGCGATATCGCCGGCGCGCAGCCACGCGAACACGACCTGCAGCGCGCCGGCCAGCATCACCGCGACCAGGAAGGCGGAGAAGCTGCCGAGCGTCGAGATCGCGCCAACGACGATCACGACCAGGCCGGCCGCCGGGCCGCTGACGCTCAACTGTGAGCCGCTCAGCATGGCGACCACCACGCCGCCGATCACGCCGGCCAGCAGGCCAGACAACAACGGTGCGCCGGAGGCCAGCGCGATGCCCAGGCACAGCGGCAGGGCAACGAGGAAGACCACCACGCCGGCCGGAATGTCGCGGCCGAGGTGGCGGAGATAGGCGTCGCGCAAGGACGCGTTGGAGACGGTCGGGGTAGGGGGCGCGGAGGTCATGGGCTCGATGCTATAGGTGGGTTCACGCGGTGAGATCACGCGGTGAGATCACGCGGTGAGATCACGCGGTGAGATCACGCGGGGTCGGTTCAGGCGGCCAGCGGTTCGAGGCCAGCCACCGCCTCCGTGCCGTCAAGGCACAGCCGCTCCTCCAGCAGGCCGGTTTCCAGCGAGTAGATCCACGCATGCAGGCGCAGCGTTCGGCCGCTGTCCCACACCTTGCGTACCAGCGGCATCTCGGCCAGCTTGCGCACCTGCGCGATCGCGTTCAGTTCGACCAGCCGCGCGGTGCGGGCGTCGTCGCCATCGAGGCGATCGAGCTCGCGGCAATGCGCGCGATAGACCTGCCGGATCTCGTCAAGCCGCGCATCGACGTGGGGCAGCTCGGGCACGCGCGCCAGCGACGCACGCACGCCGCCGCAGCCCTGATGCCCGCAGACGATGACGTTGCCCACGCGCAGCACCTCGAGCGCGTACTGCAGCACGCTCATCAGATTGGGATCGTCTTCGCACACCAGATTGGCGATGTTCCGGTGCACGAACAGATCGCCCGGCTCGGCATTGGTGATCAGCTCCGCCGGCACGCGGCTGTCCGAGCAGCCGATCCACAGCACGTCGGGCGACTGTCGCACGGACAGGCGCTTGAAGCGGTCGGGATCGCGTGACAACACTTCGGTGGCCCAGGCGCGGTTCTCGAGCATCAGGCGTTTGGCGACTTCCATGGTGGCTCCCTGCTATGCGGACGGTTGGAGACGACGGCCACGCAGGTGCCACGTGCGTTGATACGTTAGTGCACTGCATCAGTGCATCGTGGTCGCGGTGCCGTACGGCGGAACAACTCTTCGTCCGGCCGCAGCGAAAGTCAGTTCCGTGTTACATCGCACAAATTTGTGCAATGCAGAATTCGGCCGCATTGAAGCCGGGGGGGCGCCGTTGCCGTACCTGGCCGCTTTTGCTAGCCCAGCACCAACGTCAACGCGAGGCCGAGCATCACCGCGGCGATGGCGCCGTCCAGACAGCGCCATGCCACCGGGCGCCGGAACAGCGGCGCCAGCAGTCCGGCGCCATAAGCGAGCGCCAGGAACCACGACAGGCTGGCCAGCGCCGCGCCGACGCCGAAGGTCCAGCGGCCATCGCTGCCATGCTGACTGGCCAGCGCGCCGAGCAGCACCACGGTATCGAGGTAGACGTGCGGATTCAGGAAGGTGAAGGCCAGGCAGGTGATCAGCGCGGTTGCCAGCGGCAGCGGCGCCGAGGCCTGCAGTTCGACCTTGCCTGCATCGAACGCGCGCCGCGCGGCCATCAGACCATAGATCGCGAGGAAGGCCGCGCCGCCATAGCGCGTCAGCGTCAGCCAGCCGGGATGCGCGTGCAGCAGCGCGCCGAGGCCGGCAATGCCGACGCCGATCAGCAGCGCATCGGACGTGGCGCACAGCAGGGCGACCGGCAGGCGATGCTGGCGCCGGATGCCAAGCCGCAGCACGAAGGCGTTCTGCGCGCCGATCGGGATGATCAGCGCCAGGCTGGAAAGGAAGCCGGCCATCAGGGGCATGTCGATCTTCATCGGGGGTGGACTGGAGTCGGGCGGGAAAGGCCCTCACCATAGCTTTGCTGTCAGCAAAAGAAAAACTAAACTTCCTTTTCCTGGATTAGAAACGCTAATGATGAAGATCGACAACGGCCAACTGGCCGCCTTCGCCGCCGTGCTGCAGGAGGGAAGCTTCGAGGCCGCGGCCCGGCGTCTGCATGTCACGCCATCGGCGATCAGCCAGCGCATGCGCCAGCTCGAAGAGCGGCTCGGCCAGGTGTTGCTGCAACGGGGCAGTCCCTGCCAGCCGACCGCGGCCGGCCGCACGCTGGCGCGCTATACCGAGCAACTGGCGCTGCTCGAAGCGGAGACGCTGGCCGAGCTCGGCGATGGCAATGGCTTGCGGGGCAAGGACGGGATGCCGCTGCGCGTGCCGCTCGCCGTCAATGCCGATTCGCTCGACAGCTGGTTTCCCGCGAGCTTCGATGCATTGCCGGCCGAGCCCGCGATGGTCTTCGATCTGCGCGTCGAGGACCAGGACCATTCGGCGACGCTGCTGCGCGAGGGGGTGGTGATGGCCGCGGTCAGCGCCAGCGCCGAGCCGGTGCAGGGCTGCACCGTCGAACCGCTCGGCATCATGCGCTATCTGGGCGTGGCGTCGCCGGCGTTGATCGCCGAGGCGTTTGCCGGCGGCGTCGACGCCGCCAGCCTGGCGCGCACGCCGATGCTGGCCTTCAATCGCAAGGACGCGTTGCAGGCGCGTTTTATCGCGCTGCTGATCGGCTTCGATTTCCAGCAGCCGCTACCGCCGACGCACTACGTGCCGTCGACCGCCGGCTTCGTCGCCTTTGCGCAGCGCGGGCTTGGCTGGGGAATGATGCCCGAGCCCTTCGTGCGCGAGCCGCTGGCGCATGGGACGCTGGCCGAATTCGCGCCAGGCCGCCATCTGGACGTGCCCTTGTACTGGCACCGGTGGCGGCTGCGCTCGCCGGCGCTGGATGCCATCACGGTCGCCGTGCGGCAGGCGGCGTCGAAGTCGTTGCTGCCGTTGGGGGCGCCGGGGCCGCGGCGGCCGTCGCGGGCAGGGAAGAAGCGCTGAACGATCGCGCTCGCGTTCGGCTCGGAGTTTGGATCAGGCGATCGGCTTGGCGGCGATCACGACACAGTGCGCATTGGGCTCAGGGGTTGAGTCAGCCGATCGGCTTGGCAGCGATCGTCGAGGACGAGCGTACAAAGTTGCCGCCGCCCAGATGATGGATCGTGTGCAGGTCCTCGTTGCCCGCATCGAACTTCCACCGGCCATTGGCGAACACGCGCGGATCCGCGGCCGCCGCCACGACCTCGCCGAAGCAGGTGTCGTAGGCATCTTCGGTATGCGCCTCCGGAATCAGCCGGCACTCCATCCACGCGCTGCAGCCCGCTTCGATCAGCGGCAGTCCAAGCTCGGGGCCGGTGATGGCGGCGATGCCGAACTGCGCGAACTTGTCGACGTCGCGGCCGGTGGCGCTGCCCACCGCGTAAGTCATATCGATCGCGGCCGCGCCCGGGATGCAGATGCCAAAGCTGCCGCTGGCCGCGACCAGCTCGCGCGTGAAGGTGCGCTTGTCGATCACGATCGCAATGCGCGGCGGCGTGAACTCGACCGGCATCGACCACGCCGCGGCCATCACGTTGCGGCGGGAGCCGTCGCTGCTGGTGATCAGCACCGTCGGGCCGTGGTTGATCAGGCGGCTGGCGTATTGGAGGGGGACGGGTTGGAAGGCGGTCATCGGCTGGCTCGGCTTGGATGGAAAGTAAAGGATGATTGCCGCGATGATGCCACCGGTCTGGCAGGAGGGTTGCTGTCCGCAACACTGGAAAACAAAAACCCGCGCAGCTGACGCTGTCGCGGGTTTGAGGACATCTGCCGGATGTCGTCGGGTGGAATACTGGTGGAGCCGGCGGGAATCGAACCCGCGTCCGCAGATCCTCCACAGAGAGTTCTACATACTTAGTTCTGTCATTTGATTTAACCGTCGCATCGCGGACGAACACGCTCTACGACGGCGAGTCACTTGGTTTTCGTCCCTGAGGTCGTGACACCCGCAGGGCTTATCTGACGTAAATGACCTCGCGTGGTCTTGCGACCCTAGCCCGTCAGCGAGCCAGTGCGAGGACGGCGGCCCTTAGGCTGCCAGTGCGTAACGTTCGTCGTTAGCAGTTATTGCGTTCCCATTGATTTACGAGGTGACGGGTCCTCGGTATGCCCTCTACTGCTTTGCAACCCACGTCGAAACCAGGTCGGCCCCAGTAAGGAAAACGGATTGTACTCGCTTTCGACGCCGGGCGTGCGCACCGGTTCCCTAGGGTGCGGCAACGCCAGCGGTGAGCAGCGGAATCAACTCGCTTGGATGCCGCACCAGGTGGTCGCCGCCCCAACGCTCGGGCGGCTCACCCTCGCCACAGTACCCGTAGGCCGCCGTGATCGTGGCCATGCCGGCCGCCTTGCCGGCCTGGATGTCGCGCAGGTCGTCGCCCACGTAGGCGCATCGCAGCGGATCGACGCCGCTGATCTGCGCGGCGTGCAGCAGCGGGGCGGGGTGAGGTTTCGGATACGGCGTCGTGTCGCCGCTGACCACTGCGGCCGCGCGCGGCGCCAGGCCGATGGCATCGACCAGCGGCGTGGTGAAGCGGGCGATCTTGTTGGTGACGATGCCCCACGGGATGCCCGCGGATTCGAGTGCCGCAAGAACCTCTTCGATCCCGTCGAACAGGCGGGTTTGCACGGCGATGTCGGCTTCGTAGTAGTTCAGGAAGGCATCGCGCAGTGCGGGGAAGTCGGGGTCGTCGGGCGTCTTGCCGAAGGCGGCGCCGATCAGCCCGCGTGCGCCATGGGAAGCCACCGGGCGCAGCAGCGCGTAGTCGACCGGTGGGCGGCCATGCTCGACCACCAGTCGATTCGCGGCGGCGGCCAGATCGGGCGCGGTATCGGCCAGCGTGCCGTCCAGATCGAAGAAAACAGCGTCGAAGGTCGGCATGCTCAGGCGGCGCGGCGCAGGGCCATCAAGTAGTTGACGTCGGTATCGGCGCTCAGCTCGTAGACCTGCGACAGCGGCCGGTAGACCATGCCGCGCATCTCGACCAGATCCAGACCGGCCTGTCGCGCGTAGCGGGCCAGTTCGGCGGGTTTGATGAACTTGTCGTAGTCGTGCGTGCCGCGCGGCAACATATTCATTACGTATTCGGCGCCGATCACCGCCAGCAGATAGGCTTTCAGGTTTCGGTTGATGGTCGAGAAGAAGACGTGGCCGCCGGGGCGGACCAGGGTGGCGCAGGCTCGCACGATCGACGCCGGGTCGGGCACGTGCTCCAGCATCTCCATGCAGGTGACCACATCGAAGCTGGCCGGCATGCGCGCTGCGAGCGCTTCCGCGGCGATCTCCTCGTAGGTCACCGCAACACCCGACTCCAGGCTGTGCAGGTCGGCGACCTTCAGTGCCTTGGTCGACAGGTCGATGCCCCGCACGGTCGCACCGGCGCGCGCCATGCTTTCGGAGAGGATGCCGCCGCCGCAGCCGATATCGACCACCTGCTTGCCGCGCAGATCGGCGATGCTGTCGATCCAGCCCAGCCGCAGCGGGTTGATCTCGTGCAGCGGCTTGAATTCGCTGTTCGGATCCCACCAGCGGTGGGCCATTTCGCTGAACTTGTCGATCTCCTTCAGATCGGCGTTGCGCGCAATCTGGTGGGTCTCGACGGTGGGGTGAATCACGGGGGAAGTCGGCGTCATGAATCTGGCGCGCGCGTCGGAGCGCGGGACATTAGGAATTGGGGCAACTCTAACAAAATGCGCCCCGCGAGGCGAGCCGACGGCGGTGTGTCCAATGGACAGGAGAGCGGAGCAGGGGCGTTGATCCCAAACGCAGGACGAAAAAAAGCCCAGCTTGCGCTGGGCTTTTTCGCCGTGGAGCGGGACCGATCAGCGAGCGCTGCGGGTACCGACCACTTCGACTTCCACGCGGCGGTTCGGCTGCTGGCAGGCGATCTGAGCGGTGCGGTTGCCCTTGCACGACTTCGGATCGACCTTCAGCTGACGCTCGCCCTTGCCTTCGGTGTAGACGCGGTTGGCTTCCACGCCCTTGCTCACCAGATAGGCCTTGACGGCTTCGGCGCGGCGGATCGACAGGCGATCGTTGTAACGATCGGTGCCGAACGAGTCGGTGTGGCCGACGGCGATGATCACTTCCAGGGTGATGCCCGACAGCTTCGACACCAGGTCGTCCAGCTTGGCGCGGCCTTCCGGCTTCAGCACAGCCTTGTCGAAGTCGAACAGCGTGTCAGCGGCGAAGGTGACCTTCTCGCTCGAGACAACCGGGGGAGCGACCGGAGCCGGAGCCGGAGCCGGGGCAGCAGCCGGAGCCAGCGCGCCGTCGCACTGAGCATTGGCCGTGGCCGGGGTCCAGGAGCTATCGCGCCAGCAGAGCTCGTTCGTGCCATTCTTCCACACGTACTCGCTCGTACCGTTACCCCAGTTGTCGTTCACCGCCTTCTTTTCGTAGGGGACCGACGCGGTCTGGGCTTGAGCGGATGCGGCCATTACTGCGGTAGCTGCAACGAGCGCGAGCTTGGCAAATTTTTTCATATTTCTCCTCTCAGGATGAGATCACCGCAGGGTTACTGCGAGCAAATGGACGAAAACAAGTCATACATTCTTCGGAGTATAACCTTCTCGCTCGAGGTGACGAATGCTCCACTTCGAACAATGTCTGGCTCTTCGCTGGGGAATTGTGCCACAAGGCTCGTTTCCTAAGAAGTAAATATATGCGATTCAATCCATGGCTTCGGGGCCTGTGGTGTTTGTGCAACATGGCCTCTTGCGATGCCCGCAAACCCTTGTCCGGCTTGGGTTTCGAGACATCGAGGCAGATCGTCAGGGCCTGCATGGAGGGTGGTCCCGGGGGCGAGGGGAGGCGGTGCGGCGCATGTTAGAATGCCATGTTACCCGCCGCGCTGGCAGCGCCGGATCATCCGGTGCCGACCGCCGCTTGCGGGCGTTTCAACCGCATAAGCCACGCCGCAATGGATCAATTCGCCAAAGAAACCCTTCCGGTCTCCCTCGAAGAGGAAATGCGTCGCTCGTACCTGGATTACGCCATGAGCGTTATCGTCGGGCGCGCGCTTCCCGATGTACGGGACGGCCTGAAGCCCGTCCATCGGCGAGTGCTGTTTGCGATGCACGAGCTGAACAACGACTGGAACCGCCCTTACAAGAAATCGGCACGTATTGTCGGCGATGTGATTGGTAAATATCACCCGCACGGCGATACCGCGGTCTACGACACCATCGTCCGCATGGCGCAGGATTTTTCGCTGCGTTATATGCTGGTCGACGGCCAAGGCAATTTCGGTTCGGTCGACGGCGACAATGCCGCGGCCATGCGTTATACGGAAATCCGGCTGTCGAAGATAGCGCATGAAATGCTGCTGGACATCGACAAGGAAACCGTCGATTTCGTCCCGAACTACGACGGCTCCGAAAACGAGCCGCAAATCCTGCCGGCCCGTATTCCGAATCTGCTGATCAACGGTTCGTCGGGTATTGCGGTCGGCATGGCCACCAATATCCCGCCGCACAATCTGAACGAAGTGGTCGACGGCTGTCTGCACCTTCTGCGCAACCCGCAGGCGACGGTCGACGAGCTGATCGAGCTGATTCCGGCGCCCGACTTTCCGACCGCCGGCATCATCTACGGCATCCAGGGCGTGCGCGAAGGCTACCGTACCGGCCGTGGCCGGGTGGTGATGCGAGCACGTACCCACTTCGAGGATATCGACCGCGGCCAGCGCCAGGCAATCATCATCGACGAGCTGCCCTACCAGGTGAACAAGCGCACCCTGCTGGAGCGCATCGCCGAGCTGGTCACGGAGAAGAAGATCGAGGGCATCTCCGACATCCGCGACGAATCGGACAAGTCCGGCATGCGCGTGGTGATCGAACTCAAGCGCAACGAGGTGCCTGAGGTCGTCCTGAACAACCTATATAAGAACACCCAGCTGCAGGACACCTTCGGCATGAACATGGTGGCGCTGGTCGACGGCCAGCCGCGCCTGCTGAACCTGCGCCAGATGCTGGAGTGCTTCCTGTCGCACCGGCGCGAGGTGGTCACCCGCCGCACCGTGTTCGAACTGCGCAAGGCGCGCGAGCGCGGCCATGTGCTGGAAGGCCTGGCGGTCGCGCTGGCCAATATCGACGAGTTCATCGCGATCATCAAGGCCGCGCCGACCCCGCCGATCGCCAAGCAGGAACTGATGGCCAAGTCGTGGGACTCGCAACTGGTGCGCGAGATGCTGGCGCGCGCCGAGACCGATACCCCGGGCGGCCGCGCGGCCTACCGGCCGGACGGTCTGCCGCCGGTGTTCGGCATGCAGGACGACGGCCTGTACCGACTGTCCGACTCGCAGGCTCAGGAAATCCTGCAGATGCGTCTGCAGCGCCTGACCGGGCTGGAGCAGGACAAGATCGTGCAGGAGTACCGCGACGTGATGGACGCGATCACGGACCTGCTCGACATCCTGGCCCGCCCCGAGCGCATTACCACCATCATCACCGACGAACTGACCGCGATCCGCGCCGAATTCGGTGACGACCGCCGTTCGCACATCGAGCTGAACGCCACCGAGCTCGATACCGAGGATCTGATCACTCCGCAGGACATGGTGGTCACGCTGTCGCACAGCGGCTATATGAAGAGCCAGCCGATCTCCGAATACCGCGCGCAGAAGCGCGGCGGCCGGGGCAAGCAGGCGATGGCGACCAAGGAAGACGACTGGATCGATACGCTGTTCGTTGCCAACACGCACGACTACATCCTGTGCTTCTCGAACCGCGGCCGGCTGTACTGGCTGAAGGTCTATGAAGTGCCGCAAGGCTCGCGCACCTCGCGCGGTCGGCCGATCGTCAATATGTTCCCGTTGCAGGAAGGCGAGAAGATCACGGTGATCCTGCCGGTGCGCCAGTTCGACGCCGAGCATTTCATCTTCATGGCGACCGCCCGCGGTACCGTCAAGAAGACCGCGCTGACCGAATTCTCGAATCCTCGCAAGGCCGGCATCATCGCGGTCGACCTCGACGAGGGCGACTATCTGATCGGCGCCGCGATCACCGACGGCCAGCACGACGTGATGCTGTTCTCGGACGCCGGCAAGGCGGTGCGCTTCGACGAGAACGATGTGCGCCCGATGGGCCGGCAGGCCCGCGGCGTGCGCGGCATGAACCTGGACGACGGCCAGACCGTCATTGCGATGCTGGTCGCGCCGGCCGAGAACGCCGAGGACGCCGGCTCGGTCGGCAGCGTGCTGACCGCGACGGAGAATGGCTACGGCAAGCGCACGCCGATCACGGAATACACCCGGCACGGCCGCGGCACCAAGGGCATGATCGCGATCCAGACCAGCGAGCGCAACGGCCGCGTGGTCGCCGCCGCGCTGGTTGCGCCCGAGCACGAGATCATGCTGATCACGACAGGGGGCGTGCTGATCCGCACCCGGGTGGCCGAAATCCGCGAGATGGGCCGTGCCACCCAGGGCGTCACGCTGATCAACGTCGACGAGGGCACCAAGCTGTCTGGTCTGCAGCGCATCGTGGAGAGCGATGCCGATAATGGCGAGAACGGTGAAAACGGCGGCGATCATGGCGCCGAAAACGGCGACGGCAACGATGCCGACACCAATGGCGACGACAATGGTGCCGGCAATGGCGCCGATGATGTCGCAAATGGTGACAATGGCGCTCAATCGTAATCAGATGCAACAATGGCGCGGCCGCTGGAACTAGGCCAGTCGCTACCGGACTAAACCGGACGAATTCATCAGGGAGTCATAATGCTCAAAACCACTCGACGTATTGCTGTGCTGGCTGCTTTTGTTCCGGCCTTGATGGTCGCGCAGCATGCGCGCGCGCAGGACGCGGACAAGACCGCCGCGATCAAGGAACTGCTGTCCGTGATGCAGGCCGACCAGGCCGTCAAGGGACAGGCCGAGAACTGGCAGGCTGGCGCCAAGCAGGAAGCGCCGCTGGTGCTCGAACAGGTGCTGGTCGAGAACAAGACGCTGAGCGACGCGCAGAAGCAGGCCGCGGTCGAGAAGCTGAAGAAGAACGGCGCCGTGCAGCGCATGGTCGACGGCGCCGGCAAGCAGTTCGGCACGGACGCGTTCAAGAACGACGCCATCAAGGCCCACTATGACGCCTTTGGCAAGTACTACACCGCGCAGGAAATCCGCGACCTGACCACCTTCCTGAAGTCGCCGACCGGCCAGAAGTTCATGGCCAATCAAGGCAAGGCGACCCAGGAGATCTGGGGTTCGATGATGCAGAAGTATGGCCCGCAGGTCGGCAAGTCGATGCGCGACGCGGCCGAGAAGGAAGTCACCGCGGCATCGAAGTAAGCCGGGGCGCGGCCCACCGGCCGGCATCCGCGCGTGGCGCGACGGGCCACGCCCGCGACGCCCGGATGCCAACGAAATGCGTCTTTAGGTAATAATGGCTGCTTGGGCTTCCCAAGCAGCCATTTTTCTTTCCGTTCATGAACGATCCCCAGAATCCCGCCCTTGCCGCCATGATGCAGCGCGCCATGGCCGAACGTGTCTACAACTTCTCCCCGGGACCGGCGACCCTGCCGGCCGAGGTGCTGCAACAGGCAGCCGAAGAAATGCTGTCGTGGCACGGCACCGGTGTCTCGGTCATGGAGATGAGCCACCGCAGCAAGGAGTTCGAGGGGATCCACAACGAGGCATTGGCCGATCTGCGCGAACTGCTGAAGATCCCGAAGGAATTCCGCATCCTGTTCCTGCAGGGCGGCGCCATCGGCGAGAACGCGATCGTCCCGCTGAACCTGATCCAGCGCCTGAACCCCGAGCGGCCCAAGGCCGATTTCGTCGTGACGGGTACCTGGTCGGTCAAGACGGAGCAGGAAACGCGCCGCTATGGCGCTACCCATATTGCCGCCAGCAGCGTGGAACAGCGCTTCGCGCGCATTCCCGATCCGGCGACCTGGCAGCTGTCCGACGATGCCGCCTACGTGCACCTGTGCACCAACGAAACGGTGGTCGGTGTCGAATTCCAGCAGATTCCGGATATCGGCCAGAACCACGGCCGCGTGGTGGTCGCCGATGCCTCCAGCCATATCCTGTCGCGGCCGATCGACTGGTCGCGCGTGCAGGTCGTTTATGGCGGCGCGCAAAAGAACATCGGCCCGGCCGGCGTGACGATCGTGATCGTGCGCGAAGACCTGCTTGGCCACGCGCATCCGCTGTGCCCGTCGGCATTCAACTGGCGCATCGTCAACGACAACAATTCGATGTACAACACGCCGCCGACCTACGCGATCTATATCGCCGGGCTGGTGTTCAAATGGCTGAAGCGGCAGGGTGGCGTGGATGGCATCGAGCAGCGCAATATCGCCAAGGCGCGCGCGCTCTACGACTTCCTCGATCAGAGCGACTTCTATCGCAACGAGATCGATCCGAGCTGCCGCTCGCGTATGAACGTGCCGTTCTTCCTGGCGGACGAGTCGCGCAACGAGGCCTTTCTGGCCGGGGCGCGGGCCAACGGGCTGCTCCAGCTCAAGGGCCACAAGTCGGTGGGCGGCATGCGCGCCAGCCTGTATAACGCGATGCCGCTGGAGGGCGTTACCGCGCTGGTCGACTATATGCGCGAGTTCGAGCGCAGCGCCGCCTGAGCGGCGGCAATGGCGCCATCGACGGGAACGCCGTCCTGTGTGGACTGGCGCGCCGTGCGGTGACGAATCGGGATTTCCATCATGACGAACCAAGATAAAAGCGCTGCGGCCCCCGCCCAGGGCCAGCAGCCGACCATGCCAACCGAGGAGCAGGAGCGCGCGCTGTCCGTGGAGCTGGCGCCGCTGCGCGAGCAGATCGACGCCGTCGATCGCGAGCTGCTGGCGATGCTGAACCGCCGCGCGCAGCTGGCGCTGGACGTTGGCGAGGTCAAGAAGAAATTCGGCGCGCCGGTGTTCCGGCCGGAGCGCGAGCTGCAGGTCATCCGCAAGGTCCAGGGCAACAACCCCGGGCCGCTGCGCGGCGACAGCGTGGCGGCGATCTGGCGCGAGGTGATGTCTGCCTGCCGCGGCCTGGAAAAACCGCTGGAAGTGGCCTTCCTCGGCCCGGCCGGCACCTTCTCGGAGCAGGCGCTGTACGCGCACTTCGGCCACGAGGTCGCCGGCGTGCCGTGCCCGAGCATCGACGAGGTGTTCCGCGCGGTCGAGGCCGGCACCGTCGAGTACGGCGTGGTGCCGGTCGAGAATTCCACCGAGGGCGCGGTGTCGCGCACGCTGGACCTGTTCCTGCAGACCTCGCTGAAGATCAGCGGCGAGATCGCGCTGAAGGTCCATCACAACCTGATGGCGTCATCGCCGGACATGAAGGGCGTGACCGTGGTGCGCGCCCATCCGCAGGCCCTGGCCCAGTGCCAGCACTGGTTGACCGCCAACTATCCGCACCTGGAGCGCCAGGCGGTGTCGAGCAACGGCGAGGCGGCGCGGATGGCCAGCGAAGATCCGACCGTGGCGGCGATCGCCGCCGAGACCGCGGCCAATCGCTATCACCTGCACATCATCCGCTCGCATATCCAGGACGATCCGCACAATCGCACGCGTTTCGCCGTGATCGGCCGCTATGAGACCGAGCCGTCGGGCAGCGACCAGACCTCGCTGATCCTGTCGGTGCCGAACAAGGCCGGGGCGGTCTACCAGCTGCTGGCGCCGCTGGCCGACAACGGCGTGTCGATGTGCCGCTTCGAATCGCGGCCGGCGCGCAGCGGGGCCTGGGAGTATTACTTCTACGTCGATATCGAGGGCCACCAGCGCGATGCCGCGGTCGAGCGCGCGCTGCAGCAGCTGCGCGCCAACGCGGCGTACTTCAAGGTGCTGGGCTCGTATCCGTCGAGCAAGTAGGCGCACAGGCAGGGAAGCTGGAATACCAGGGGCCCGCGGCGGGCCGCAGGCAAGGCAATCAGGAGTCGATATGGCAGAGCAGGGCAGGCAGTTCGGTCCGGAATATGTGCGGGCGATTTCCCCTTACGTGGCCGGCAGGCCGATCTCGGAGGTCGCGCGCGAATTCGGCCTCGACGAGGCCAGCATCGTCAAGCTGGCCTCCAACGAGAATCCGCTCGGCATGCCGGAGTCGGCCAGGACCGCGATGGCCGCCGCGGTGGCCGAGCTCGGCCGCTATCCCGATTCCAATGGCTTCGAGCTGAAGGCCGCGCTGTCGGCGCGCTACGACGTGCCGGCCGACTGGCTGACGCTGGGCAACGGCAGCAACGACATCCTCGAACTGGCCGCGCATGCGCTGGTCAAGCCGGGCGAGTCGATCGTCTACGCGCAGTACTCGTTCGCGGTCTACGCGCTGGCAACGCAGGAAATCGGCGCGCGTGCGATCGAGGTGCCGGCGCGCGACTATGGCCACGATCTCGAGGCGATGGCCGCGGCGATCGCGCCCGATACCCGTCTGATCTTTATCGCCAACCCGAACAATCCGACCGGCACCTTCCTGCCTACCGCGCAGATCGAGGCATTCCTCGCCCGCGTGCCCGCCGATGTGGTGGTGGTGCTCGACGAAGCCTACAACGAGTATCTGGACCCCGAGGACCAGTACGAGTCGGTGCAGTGGGTGCGCAAGTATCCGAACCTGATGGTCTCGCGGACCTTCTCGAAGGCCTATGGCCTGGCCGGGCTGCGGGTCGGCTACGCGGTCGCGCAGCCGGCGCTGACCGATCTGCTCAATCGGATCCGCCAGCCCTTCAACGTCAACAGCCTGGCTCAGGCGGCGGCGGTGGCCGCGCTCGGCGACGACGCCTTCCTGCGCAAGAGCGCGACGCTCAATCGCGAAGGCAAGGCGCAGCTGGTGGCGGCCTTCGACCGGCTCGGCCTGCAGTATGTGCCTTCGTACGGCAACTTCGTGCTGGTCCGCGTCGGCGACGACAACGAGGCGGGCGCGCGCGTCAATCTGGCATTGCTCAAGCAAGGCGTGATCGTGCGTCCGGTCGGCAACTACGGGCTGCCGCAGTGGCTGCGCGTGACAATCGGCCTGCCGCAGGAGAACGCGGCCTTTATCGCGGCGCTCGAGCGCGCGCTGCAGTAAGGCTTCCGCGGGGCGCAGCAGCGCCGCCGCCGTCCACCTTCCGACAGGGCGCCGCGGCGCCCTGTTTTGCCATATCGAGTCCGCTGGCGCCCGCCGCGGCGCGGCGAGCGGCTACAATGCCGGTTTTCCTCCTTTCCGCCGCCGATCTCGGCGTACTGTCGTGAGTGCCCTGCATTTTTCCCGTGTCGTGATCGTCGGCGTCGGCCTGATCGGCGGTTCCCTGGCCCGAGCCTTGAAGCGTGCCGGCGTCGTCGGCGAAGTGGTCGGTGTCGGCCGTTCGCCAGCCTCGCTCGAACGCGCACTGGCGCTCGGCGTGATCGACCGCGCCGCGTCGCTCGAGCAAGCCGCGCAGGGTGCCAGCATGATCGTGCTGTGCGCGCCGGTGGCGCAGACCTTCGCGCTGTTGCATGCGCTCGAGCCGCATCTGCAGCCCGGCACCATCGTCACCGATGCGGGCAGCACCAAGTCCGACGTGATCATGGCGGCCAAGACCGCGCTGGGCGACAAGGTCGCGCAGTTCGTGCCGGCCCATCCGATCGCGGGGCGCGAACTGAACGGCGTGGAAGCTGCGCTCGACGATCTCTACGACGGCAAGAAGGTCGTGCTGTGCCCGTTGCAGGAGAACAGCCGGGCCGATGTCGCCGCCGTGCGCGCGATGTGGGAGACCGCTGGCGGCGTCTGCGAAATCATGTCCGCGGTGCAGCACGACGCGGTGTTCGCCGCGGTCAGCCATCTGCCGCATCTGCTGTCCTATGCGCTGGTCGCGCAGGTGGCCAATGCCGAGGACGCGGCGCTCAAGCTGGCTTGCGCCGGCGGCGGTTTTCGCGACTTCACGCGGATCGCCGCGTCGTCGCCGGAGATGTGGCGCGACATCTGCCTGGCCAATCGCGAGGCGCTGCTGCGCGAACTCAATACCTATCAATCGGTGCTGGCGCATCTGAGGGCGCAGATCGAGGCCGGCAACGGCGAGGCGCTCGAACGCGTATTCGCGCGTGCCAGCCAGGCGCGGCTGCAGTGGGGCGCCGAGCGTGCCGCGGCGGCCGACGTCGAGTCGTGATTCCTTGCCTAACCGGTGCTGGTTCGCCGCCCCCGCCGCCCCGCGCATGCCGTACCGACCGTAGCCCGAGTAGCCCGAGTAGCCCGAGTAGCCCGAGTAGCCCGAGTAGCCCGAGTAGCCCGAGTAGCCCGACCATGGAACATCTGACGCTTGGCCCCTTCACCCGTGCCGCTGGCACGGTCCGTCTTCCCGGCTCGAAGAGCATCTCCAACCGCGTGCTGCTGCTGGCCGCGCTGAGCGAGGGCGAGACCCGGGTGCGCGATCTGCTCGATTCCGATGACACGCGCGTGATGCTCGACGCGCTGAAGACCCTCGGCGTCGCATGGCGCAAGGACGGCGGCGACCATCTGGTGAGCGGCGTCGGCGGAAAGTTTCCGGTCAAGGCGGCCGAGCTGTTCATGGGCAATGCCGGCACGGCGATTCGTCCCCTGACCGCCGCGCTCGCGCTGCAGGGCGGCGACTATCGGCTGTCCGGCGTGCCTCGCATGCATGAGCGGCCGATCGGCGATCTGGTCGATGGCCTGCGCCAGGTCGGCGCGCGCATCGACTATCTCGGCAACGAGGGCTATCCGCCGCTACATCTGCAGCCGTCCGAGATTCGCATCGACGGTCCGATCCAGGTCCGCGGCGATGTGTCGAGCCAGTTCCTGACCGCCTTGCTGATGGCGCTGCCGCTGGCCGACGCGCCGGGCGGGCGCATCGAGATCGAGGTGGTGGGCGAGCTGATTTCGAAGCCCTATATCGAGATCACGCTGAATCTGCTGGCACGCTTCGGCATCGAGGTGCACCGCGACGGCTGGTCGCGCTTCGTGCTGCCGGCACGGGCGCGCTATCGCTCGCCCGGCGAGATCTTCGTCGAGGGCGATGCCTCGTCGGCGTCGTACTTCCTGGCCGCCGGCGCCATCGGAGGCGGTCCGGTGCGCGTCGAAGGGGTGGGACTGGCCAGCATCCAGGGCGACGTGCAGTTCGCCGATGCGCTGAACCGGATGGGCGCCAACGTGATGGCGGGTGCCAACTGGATCGAGGTGCGCGGCGTCGACCGCGACGACGGCCGGCTGCACGGCATCACGCTCGACTGCAACCATATTCCCGACGCCGCAATGACGCTGGCCGTGGCCGCGCTGTTCGCCGACGGTCCGACCACGTTGACAAATATCGGCAGCTGGCGCGTCAAGGAGACCGATCGCATCGATGCGATGGCGGCCGAGCTGCGCAAGCTCGGTGCCGACGTCGAGGCAGGGCACGACTATCTGCGAATCGCACCGCCGGTACAGTGGCGCACGCCTGCTGACGGCATCGATACCTATGATGACCACCGGATGGCGATGTGCTTCTCGCTGGCGACCTTCGGCCCGTTGCCGATCCGCATCAACGATCCGCGCTGTGTGGCGAAGACGTTTCCCGACTATTTCGAGGTGTTCGGGCAGGTGGTGCGCTGAGCCTTGGCCAGCGCTGCTGTCGGCCTAATGTGCCGGCGCCATCGGCATTCCGGCGTCCTGCTGGGCGTGAGCGGGCGTTTCGGCTTGTGCTGCCTTGCGCCGCTCCCGCTTTTCCCAGTACCGGTCGAAGAAGTAGTGGGCGACCGTGTTGACGGCCGGTTCGATGAAGGTGACGGCACCGCTGATGGCAAGGCTGCCCGTCAGCGCATAGGTCACGCTGAACGCGATGCCAAGGTGCATGATGCCGAACGACAGGGTTTTTGCCATGGTAGATTGCCTCGTTGGTCTGCGGGAGCCGCGCATCGACGCTCCCTACCGATGGAAGAATGATAATGGTTCTCAATTAGATCGAGAAATTGATCGTTGCTTTCGTTTTGATAAGAAATGACTATCGCTGAAGTCGTCACCATCGACGGGCCAACGGCCTCCGGCAAGGGAACCGTGGCGCACAAGGTCGCCGATGCGCTGGGCTTCCATCTACTCGACAGCGGGGCGCTGTACCGTCTGGTGGCGCTGGCCAGCGAACGCGCCGGTATCGACGAGGCGGACGTGCCGGCCCTTGCAAACCTGGCGGCCCGCCTCGATGTGAAGTTCGGCCCGGACCGGGTCTGGCTGTCCGGCGAGGAGGTCAGTCTGGCCATCCGCGCGGAGGCGATCGGCAACCGGGCGTCGGCCCTGGCGGTCCATCAGCCCGTTCGTGATGCGTTGACGGCACTGCAGCGCGGCTTTCGCAAGCTGCCGGGGCTGGTGGCCGACGGCCGCGACATGGGCACCGTGATCTTCCCGGACGCGCGCCTGAAGGTGTTCCTGACCGCAAGCGTCGAGGCACGCGCGCGCAGGCGCTATAAACAATTGATTGATAAGGGAATTTCTGCTAGTATCGAAAACCTTTTGCGTGATTTGGAAGCACGCGACGCGCGGGACCGTTCCCGTGCCGCCGCACCGCTTCGTCCCGCGGAAGATGCGCGACTGCTCGATACCTCCGACATGACGGTGGATCAGGCGGTGGCGCAGGTGCTGGCGTGGCACGCCGAACTGGGTCCGCTGACCCAAGGGTGACCGCGCCGCGCCATGGGGCGCCGGCAGCCGGCCGCAGCGAACGCGACAACTGACGCGCTTGCAGGCGGAACGGGCCGCCGGCATGGTTCAACCTGACCCCGCTACCCTGGCAGACTGAGCGTGATCGTCGCGCCGGCCAAGGTATTGCGGATTGCTAACTTACGTTTATGTCCGACCTGCAAAACAACGAATCCTTTGCCGCACTGTTCGAGGAATCCGTCGCCCGCTCCAATATGAAGGCTGGCGAAGTGATTTCCGCCGAAGTGGTGCGGATCGACCACAATTTCGTGGTCGTCAACGCCGGCCTGAAGTCTGAAGCCTTCGTGCCGGTGGAGGAGTTCCTGAACGACCAGGGCGAACTCGAAGTGCAGGCCGGCGACTACGTTTCCGTGGCCATCGACGCGCTCGAGAACGGCTATGGCGACACCATTCTGTCCCGCGACAAGGCCAAGCGCCTGGCATCGTGGCTGAACCTCGAGAAGGCGCTGGAAGACGGCGAAATCATCTCGGGTACCGTGACCGGCAAGGTCAAGGGCGGCCTGACCGTGATGGTCAACGGCATCCGCGCGTTCCTGCCGGGTTCGCTGGTCGATGTCCGTCCGATCAAGGACACCACGCCGTACGAAGGCAAGACCCTGGAATTCAAGGTCATCAAGCTGGATCGCAAGCGCAACAACGTGGTGCTGTCGCGCCGCGCCGTTGTCGAGGCGACCCTGGGCGAAGAGCGCCAGAAGCTGATGGAAACCCTGAAGGAAGGCGCCATCGTCAACGGCATCGTCAAGAACATCACCGACTACGGTGCGTTCGTCGACCTGGGCGGCATCGACGGTCTGCTGCACATCACCGATCTGGCATGGCGTCGCGTTCGCCATCCGAGCGAAGTGCTGTCGGTCGGCCAGGAAATCACCGCCAAGATCCTCAAGTTCGACCAGGAAAAGAACCGCGTCTCGCTGGGCGTCAAGCAGCTGGGCGAAGATCCGTGGGTCGGCATCTCGCGCCGCTACCCGCAAGGCACCCGCCTGTTCGGCAAGGTCACCAACTTGACCGACTACGGCGCGTTCGTCGAGATCGAAGCCGGCATCGAAGGCCTGGTGCACGTGTCGGAAATGGACTGGACCAACAAGAACGTGGCCCCGTCCAAGGTCGTCCAGCTGGGCGACGAAGTCGAAGTCATGGTGCTGGATATCGACGAAGACAAGCGTCGTATCAGCCTGGGCATGAAGCAGTGCAAGGCCAATCCGTGGGACGACTTCAGCCGCAACCACAAGAAGGGCGACAAGCTGACCGGCCAGATCAAGTCGATCACCGACTTCGGCGTGTTCATCGGTCTGCCGGGCGGCATCGACGGCCTGGTGCACCTGTCCGACCTGTCGTGGCAAGAGTCCGGCGAAGAGGCCGTGCGCAAGTACAAGAAGGGCGACGAAGTCGAGGCCGTGGTGCTGGGCATCGATGTGGACAAGGAACGCATCTCGCTGGGTATCAAGCAGCTGTCGGGCGATCCGTTCAACAACTTCATCTCGGCCAACGACAAGGGCTCGATCGTCACCGCGACGATCAAGACCGTCGATCCGAAGGGTGCCGTGGTCCAGCTGGCCGACGACGTCGAAGGCTATCTGCGCGCCTCGGAAATCTCGGCCGACCGTGTCGAGGACGCCCGCAACGTGCTGAAGGAAGGCGAGCAGGTGACCGCGGTGATCGTCAACATCGATCGCAAGTCGCGCAACATCAACGTGTCGATCAAGGCCAAGGACTCGGCTGAGCAGCAGGAAGCCATGCAGAAGTTCCAGGCCGACACCGGCACGGCTGGCACGACCAACCTGGGCGCGCTGCTAAAGGCCAAGCTGGGCCAGGACAACCAGTAATCGCGTCGATCGCGACCGTCCAACTCACGCGCGGATGCCATGACCAAGTCCGAGCTCGTCGAAAAGCTGGCTGCCCGCTTTCCGCAGTTGCTGCTGCGGGATGCGGACATCTCGGTCAAAACCATCCTCGACGCGATGTCCGATGCGCTGGCCGATGGCCATCGCATCGAGATCCGCGGGTTCGGCAGCTTCGGCCTGAATCGCAGGCCACCGCGTGTGGGGCGCAATCCCAAGTCCGGTGAGCGGGTGCTGGTGCCCGAGAAACGGGTGCCGCACTTCAAGGCGGGCAAGGAGTTGCGCGAGCGGGTCGACCGCAATCCGGTGACCGGCAACGGCAGCGGTAACGGCGAGCACGGTGTCAATGGCAATGGCAACGGCAACGGCGGCAACGGTGTCGATGGCACCGCGCTGAACCTGAACGGCAACGGCAGCGCCGCCGCCAACGGGCATGTCCCGCTGGGCGGCGAACGCGGTCCGTTGACGCATGGCACCGCGATGCCTGGCGTCCAGCAGGAAGGCTCGGGCCTGAATCTGGCGCAGTCCTGAATTCCAGCGGGCTTCGGCAACGAAGCCGGCCACGGAAATCGAAAAGCGCTCCGCAAGGAGCGCTTTTTTTATGCGCGCCGCGTTGGACAACGCGGAACCGCGGTGCCGATGGGCGAGTCTGAGTGACCTGTCCGTATCCCGAGGGAGCGGGCGATTCGCCCGCATCGGCGGCCCCGATCGCGCCGTGTGCGCCAATCGATTCCGCTACAATGCCGGGGAGCCGCCGCCGGCGGCCGGCCTGCCGCTTCGACGCTTCCACGCTTCGACGTTTCGACATGGCAACAGCCGGCGACCGCACGGATGCACCTTCGCCATTTCGCCGCCACGCCGCCGCAGACACCTCGTCAATCGCATGAAACTTGTCGCCTGGATTATCCGTATCGTCCTGTTCGCGCTGCTGTTCGTGCTCGCCCTGCGCAATACCGCCGATGTGTCGCTGCAGCTGTTCTTCGATGCGGTCTGGCGCGCGCCGCTGATCCTGATCCTGCTCGCCTTCTTCGTGCTCGGCGCGCTGGCCGCGCTGATCTCGGTGGCGCCGAGCCTGATGCGCCAGCGGCTGGAGATCGCCCGGCTGCGCCGTGCGGTCGGCAATGCACGCACGCCGGCCGACGACGGCGCCGGCGCGTCATCTCCCAACGCCGTGGCGCCTTACAACGTAATCGGCCCGAAAGTCTAAGCAATGAATTTTGAAACCTGGTGGCTGCTCGCCCTTCCGCTCGTGTTCGGGCTCGGCTGGATGGCGGCCCGCCTCGACTTGCGGCAGGCGATCAGCGAGCAGGGCGCGTTGCCGCGCTCGTATTTCAAGGGCCTGAATTTCCTGCTGAACGAGCAGCCGGACAAGGCCATCGACGCCTTTATCGAAGTCGCGCGGCTCGATCCGGAAACGACCGAACTGCATTTCGCGCTGGGCGCGCTGTTCCGCCGCCGCGGCGAGACCGAACGTGCGATTCGCGTGCATCAGAACCTCGCCACGCGTCCCGATCTGCCCGACACCGAGCGCGAGCACGCGCTGTATGAACTGGGTCAGGATTATCTGCGCGCCGGCCTGCTGGACCGCGCCGAGGACGCGCTGCGTGCGCTGATGTCGGGTCCCTATGCGGCCTCGGCCAAGCGTGTGCTGCTGGAGCTGTACGAGGTCGAGAAGGAGTGGCGCAAGGCCATCGACGCCGCGCGCGAATTGCAGAGCGCGACCCAGCAGGACTACAGCGCGCAGATCGCGCAGTTCTGCTGCGAGCTGGCGCAGGACGCGCTGCAGCGCAAGCAGCCCGACGAGGCGATTGGCTGGCTCGAGCAGGCGCTGCGCGAGAATCCGAAGAACGTGCGCGCGCCGATCCTGCTGGGCGACGTCGCCATGACGTCCGGCGATCTCGGCGCGGCGCTGGGCCACTGGCTCGGCATCGAACGCCAGGACGCCAGCTATCTGCCGCTGGTCGCCGATCGTGTGGTCAAGGCGTATCGCGACCTGGGCGAACAGGGCAAGGCGCTGGAATGGCTGCGCGGCCTGCTCAAGACCGGCCTCGCCGCCGAACTGCTCGATACCGCCTATCGCACCGAACTGGAACTTGCCGGCCCGGCCGCTGCCGCGACGCTGATGCGCGAACAGCTGCGCCGCCAGCCGTCGCTGCAGGCGCTGACGCGCTACTTCGATGCGCGCGCCGCCCTGGCCGCGCTCGAGCCTGCGACGGCGGACGTCGGCGAAGGCAACGGCGCGCCCGCCGCAGAAGCGGCTGCCGGCGACGCGGCGACTGCCGCCGCCAACGCGACCGCGCAGGAGGACGCCGCGATCCGCGACCTGCTGCAGCTGCGCACCCGCAATCTCGCGCGCTACACCTGCCGCGAGTGCGGCTTCCGCGCGCGCCTGTTCTATTGGCAATGTCCCGGCTGCAACCGCTGGGAATCCTACGCGCCGCGGCGCACCGAAGCGCTCGGCTGAGCCTCTTCCAGCCTGATCCGCCCCGTCTCACGGAGTCGTCCTCATGAAAGTCACCATCATCGGCAGCGGTTATGTCGGCCTGGTCACCGGCGCCTGTCTCGCCGAGCTCGGCAACGATGTGTTCTGCCTCGACGTCGATGAAGAGAAGATCGCGCTGCTCAACGACGGCGGCGTGCCGATCTACGAGCCCGGGCTGAAGGACCTGATCCAGCGCAACCGCGACGCCGGACGGCTGGTGTTCTCCACCGACGTCGCCGCCGCGGTCGACCATGCCGATGTGCAGTTCATCGCGGTCGGCACGCCGGCGGACGAGGACGGCTCGGCCGATCTGCAATATGTGCTGGCTGCCGCGCGCAATATCGGCCGGCATATGACCGGTTTCAAGATCGTGGTCGACAAGTCGACCGTGCCGGTCGGCACCGGCGATCGCGTCGCCGCGGCGATTCGCGAGGAACTCGCCGCGCGCGGGCTCGAGGACCTGCAGTTCTCGGTGGTCTCCAATCCCGAATTCCTGAAGGAAGGCGCCGCAGTGGAAGACTTCATGCGGCCCGACCGCATCGTGCTTGGCTGCAACAACGATGCCGCCGGCCGTCATGCGAAGGCGATCATGCGGCAGCTGTACGCGCCGTTCAACCGCAATCACGAGCGCACCTTCTACATGGATGTGCGCTCGGCGGAATTCACCAAGTACGCCGCCAACTCCATGCTGGCGACGCGGATCTCGTTCATGAACGAACTGGCCAACCTGGCCGACGAGGTCGGCGCCGATATCGAGCTGGTGCGCCTGGGAATCGGCTCCGATCCGCGGATCGGCTACAGTTTCCTCTATGCCGGCGCCGGCTACGGCGGCTCGTGCTTCCCGAAGGACGTGCAGGCGCTGATGCGCACGGCCGCGTCGAGCGGCAAGCCGATGCGCGTGCTGGAAGCGGTGGAAGCGGTCAACGAGGCGCAAAAGCGCGTGCTCGGCGACAAGGTCGTGCGGCGCTTCGGCGAGGACCTGAGCGGGCGCACCTTCGCGATCTGGGGCCTGGCGTTCAAGCCGAATACCGACGACATGCGCGAGGCGCCGTCGCGGGTGCTGGCGCGCGATCTGGTGTCGCGCGGCGCGTCGCTGCGGGTCCACGATCCGGTCGCGATGCACGAGGCGCGGCGCGCGCTGGCGCAGGATCTGGCCGAGATCGAAGGCGGCTTCGAGCGCGTGACGTTCTGCGAGGCGCAGATGGAGACGCTCGACGGCGCCGACGCGCTGGCGATCGTCACCGAATGGAAGGTGTTCCGCAGCCCGGACTTCGCGCAGATCCGGCGGCGCCTGAAGACGCCGGTCGTGTTCGACGGGCGCAATCTGTATGAGCCGGCCGCGATGCAGGAGGCCGGCATCGAATATCACGCGATCGGCCGGCCCGCGGCGGCGGCCTGACGCAACATGCCTGTGCGGCCGCCTGGCGGCGCGCCGGCCAAAAAGGAAGCTCATGAACAGGAACCCGATCTCTCGCGAACAGATTCAGCAGTCGCGCATCCTGGTGGTGGGCGACATGATGCTGGACCGCTACTGGTTCGGCGATGTCGAACGGATTTCGCCGGAGGCCCCGGTGCCGGTGGTGCAGGTCAAACGCAGCGAGGAACGGCTTGGCGGCGCTGCCAACGTGGCGCGCAACGCCGCCGCGCTGGGCGCGTCGGTCGGCATGCTGGGGGTGGTCGGCGACGACGAACCCGGCACCATGCTGGAGAACCTGCTGGCCGCGGAACACGTCCAGCCGTATCTCTACCGCGACCGCAGCGTCAATACGACCATCAAGCTGCGCGTGGTGGCGCACCAGCAGCAGCTGCTGCGCGTCGACTTCGAGAACCCGCCGGCGCACGAAGTGCTGCTGTCGGTGCAGGACCGTTTTCAGGCGCTGATCGGCGACTACCAGGTGCTGGTGCTGTCCGACTACGGCAAGGGCGGGCTGACGCACGTCTCGCGCATGGTCGAAGGCGGCCGCGCCGCCGGCAAGATGGTGCTGGTCGACCCGAAGGGCGACGACTATTCGCGCTACCGCGGCGCCACGCTGATCACGCCGAACCGCGCGGAGATGCGCCACGTGGTCGGTGCCTGGAAGACCGAGGCCGACCTGACCATCCGCGCGCAGAACCTGCGCCGCGCGCTGCAGCTGGAAGCGCTGCTGCTGACCCGTTCCGAGGAAGGCATGACGCTGTACACCGAGGCCGAAGTGCTGCACGTCTCCGCGCAGGCGCGCGAGGTCTACGACGTGTCGGGCGCTGGCGATACCGTCATCGCAACGCTGGCGACCATGCTCGGCGCCGGCATTCCGCTGAAGGAAGCGGTGCAGCACGCCAATCGTGCCGGCGGCATCGTGGTCGGCAAGCTGGGCACGGCCGTGGTCAGCTATCCCGAACTGTTCGGCGCGGCGCAAGGCTGACGCGCGCACCCTTATCACTGGCTGGATTCACCATGACCATCATCGTCACCGGCGCCGCCGGTTTCATCGGCAGCAACCTCGTCAAGGGGCTGAACGAGCGCGGCGAGAACAACGTCATCGCGGTCGACAACCTGACCCGCGCCGACAAGTTCCATAACCTGGTCGATTGCGAGATCGCCGACTATCTGGACAAGACCGACTTCCTGGACCGCTTCGCGCGCGGCGAATTCGGCAAGGTCCGCGCGATCTTTCATGAGGGCGCCTGTTCGGACACGATGGAGACCGACGGCCGCTACATGATGGAGAACAACTACCGCTACACCAAGGCGCTGATGCAGGCGTGCCTGGAGCAGGGGGTGCAGTTTCTCTATGCCTCGTCGGCCGCCACCTACGGCGCCTCGCAGACCTTCAAGGAAGACCGCGAATACGAGAAGCCGCTGAACGTCTACGGCTACTCGAAATTCCTGTTCGACCAGCTGGTGCGGCGCACGCTGCCGAACGCGCACTCGCAGATCGTGGGCTTTCGCTACTTCAACGTCTACGGTCCGCGCGAGGGCCACAAGGGACGCATGGCGTCGGTGGCCTTCCATAACTTCAACCAGTTCCGCGCCGACGGCACCGTCAAGCTGTTCGGCGAATACGGCGGCTATGGCCCGGGCGGCCACAGCCGCGACTTCGTCTCCGTCGAGGACGTGGTCAAGGTCAACCTGTTCTTCCTCGACCATCCCGAGAAGTCCGGCATCTTCAATCTCGGCACCGGGCGCGCCCAGCCGTTCAACGACATCGCCACCACCGTGGTCAACACGTTGCGCGGCGCGGAGGGCAAGCCGCCGCTGACGCTCGAGGAGATGGAGCAGGAAGGCTTGATCGAATACATCAAGTTCCCCGATGCGCTGCGCGGCAAATACCAGTGCTTCACGCAGTCCGATGTGTCGCGGCTGCGCGGTGCGGGCTATACCGCGCCGTTCTATACGGTGGAGGAAGGCGTGGCGCGTTATTGCCGCTGGCTGCTCCAGCGCGGAGGCTGAGGCCCGGGCGACCGCCTGGTCCTGACCCGCGGCCGCTTCTCCACTGTCGTTTCCCCGCAAACCGGCGCCACGCTTCCCCGTCAAATCGCGTCCACGCGCGTCAACATTTGTTGCACGGCGCCCCGCCGTCCTGTCTGGCTCGTATTCTCGGCCTACCCCGTCGCGGCGACGGGGCGGCATGCCCGTCCGGGCATCGCCAACCAAGCCGAACTCCGGTCACCGGAGAAGGAGCCTGTTCATGATCAAGCAAATCTTGCTGGCGCTGGCATGTTGCCTGGGCCTGTCGATGGCGCTCGCTGGCGGCGCGCTGGCCGCTGTCGATGTCAACAGTGCGGACGAGGCGGCGCTGACCACGGTCAAGGGAATTGGACCGGCGATGGCCCGCCGGATCGTCGAGGAGCGCGGCAAGCAGGGCGCGTTCAAGGATGCCAACGATCTGGCCGAGCGGGTCAAGGGGCTGGGTCCGAAGTCGGTCGTGCGTCTGCAGGGCGAGGGGCTGAACATCGGCAAGGGTGCGGCGCTCCCCGCAGCAAAGGGCGGCAAGCAGGCCGCTGCCGCGCCGACCGCGGCGGCAGTCGCGCCGGCCGCCAAGGGTTCCGGCAAGATCAACAAGGCCGCGCACTGAGCGGCCCGGCGCTCGCCGTCGCTCTATGGTGGCGGCCCGTGCTGGTATGGCTCGTGCTAACGCCTGAGCGGCCCGGCAATGTCGCGGCGCCGCCAATCGGATCCCGCCGCGCTTCGCAGGGCCTGGGCCAGGGAGTATGATGCGGGCGCTGCGGCAGGGCGCCTCGTTCGTCTCTCGATGAAGAGGGAAGCGTGGAGAGCGAAGCGAGCCGGCGGCGCGATGCGCGACCCGGGAGCCACCGGTCACGCATGCCGGGCCCTGCGGACCAACACATGACCAATAACGGCCGGGCGCGGCGCGCCAGCGGCCACCTCAGAACGGGAGCTGAACGATGGCGAATGGCGACGAGGCGGGATTCCTGCCGCGCTGGACACTGAAGACCGAGGGCGTGATCGCGCCGGATGAGCGGCTGCCCGCCGGGCAGACCGTGCTGGCCGGCATCCAGCACGTGGTGGCGATGTTCGGCTCGACCGCAATCGCGCCGATCCTGATGGGCTTCAATCCCAATATCGCGATCCTGTTCTCGGGCATCGGCACGCTGATCTTCTTCCTCTGCGTACGCGGCCGCGTGCCCAGCTACCTCGGTTCGAGCTTCGCCTTCATCGCCGTCGTGATCGCGGCCACCGGCTATGCCGGCAGCGGCCCCAATCCGAACATTCCGCTGGCGTTGGGCGGCATCATCGCCGCCGGTCTGCTTTATACGGTAATCGGTCTGGTGGTGCAGGCCGCCGGCTATGGCTGGGTCGAACGGCTGATGCCGCCGGTGGTGACCGGCGCGATCGTCGCCGCGATCGGGCTCAATCTCGCGCCGGTCGCGGTCAAGGCGGTCAGCGCCGCGGCGCTCGATACCTGGATCGGTCTGCTGACCGTGGTCGCGGTCGGGCTGGTCGCGGTGCGCGCGCCCGGCATGATCGGCCGGCTGCCGGTGCTGATCGGTGGCCTGATCGGCTATCTGGCCTACTGGGTGTGCGCCAATGCGTTCGGCCTGGGCAAGCCGATCGACTTCTCCGGCGTCGCCAGCGCCAGCTGGTTCGGCCTGCCGGCCTTCACCACGCCGGTCTTCGAATTGAATGCGATGCTGCTGATCGCGCCGGTAGCGATCGTGCTGGTGGCCGAGAACCTGGGCCATATCAAGGCGATCGGCGTGATGACGGGCCGCAATCTGGACCCGTACATCGGCCGCGCCTTCATCGGCGACGGCGTGGCGACGATGCTGTCGGCCGCCGGCGGCGGTACCGGCGTGACCACCTACGCCGAGAACATGGGCGTGATGGCAGTGACGCGGATCTATTCGACGCTGATCTTCGTGGTGGCGGCGCTGGTCGCGATCCTGCTCGGCTTCTCGCCCAAGTTCGGTGCGCTGATCCTGACCATTCCGGGCCCGGTGATCGGCGGCCTGACCATCGTGGTGTTCGGCCTGATCGCCGCCACCGCGGGCCGGATCTGGGTCGAGAACCGCGTGGACTTCTCCGATTCGCGCAACCTGATCACGGTCGGCGCCACGCTGACGGTGGCGGCCGGGGACCTGACGCTGCGCTTCGGCGGCATGACGCTGGGCGGGATCGGCACGGCCACCTTCGGCGCGATCCTGCTGTACCACCTGCTCGGCAAGGGCCGCACGCGGGTCTGATGAAGTGGGCGGCGGGGCAGCGCGATGGCTGCCCTGCGCTCCCCGTGCTGCTCCGCGCGTCCGCGCAGCGCTTGCCGCCGCGCAGGCGGCAGGGTCATGACGACTGCATTACAATGGGCGCCGACATTTGGACTCGCCCCATCATGGCCTACAAGACGATCGAAGACACCATCGGCAACACGCCGCTGGTGCAATTGCAGCGTATTCCCGGAGCCGCCAACGCCGAGCGCGGCAATGTGATTCTGGGCAAGCTCGAAGGCAACAATCCCGCCGGCTCGGTCAAGGACCGGCCGGCGCTGTCGATGATCGCGCGCGCCGAAGCGCGCGGCCGCATCAAGCCCGGCGACACGCTGATCGAGGCGACCTCCGGCAATACCGGCATCGCGCTGGCGATGGCCGCCGCGATCCGGGGCTACAAGATGGTGCTGATCATGCCGGAGGATCTGAGCATGGAGCGCCGCCAGAGCATGGCGGCCTACGGCGCCGAGATCATCCTGACCCCGGTCAAGGGCGGCATGGAATACGCACGCGATCTGGCCGATTCGATGGAGCGCGACGGCAAAGGCATCATCCTCGATCAGTTCGCCAATCCCGATAATCCGCAGTCCCACTACGAGACCACCGGTCCGGAAATCTGGCGCGACACCGAAGGCCGCGTCACGCATTTCGTCTCGGCGATGGGCACCACCGGCACTATCACCGGCGTGTCGCGCTATCTGAAGGAACAGAATCCGACGATCCAGATCGTCGGCGCGCAACCGGCCGAAGGCTCGCGCATTCCGGGCATCCGCAAATGGCCGGAAGCCTATATGCCGAAGATCTACGATGCACGCTATATCGACCGCACCGAGCCGGTCAGCCAGGCCGATGCCGAACATATGGCTCGCCGCATGGCGCGTGAAGAAGGCATCTTCTGCGGCATCTCGGCCGCCGGCGCGCTGTGCGTGGCGCTGCGGATCGCCGAAGAGGTGCGCGACGCGACCATCGTGTTCGTCGTCTGCGACCGCGGCGACCGCTATCTGTCGACCGGCGTATTCCCGGCCTGAACCCGCGGCGGCGTGAAAAAACCCCGTCGATGAACACCGGCACCGCCTGCTCGAACGCGGGCGGCGCCGGCCGGACCGATTGACCCGATCGATCGCTTACACCATCGCCGCCTTGACCGCCTCGCCCAGCTGATAGACCGCCAGCGCGTAGAAGAAGCTGCGGTTGTAGCGCGTCAGCACATAGAAGTTGCGCAGCCCGATCATGTAGTCGGTCGGCGCATCGGGGGTCGGCAGGTCCACCACCAGCACGCCGGTTTCGCCTTCGCGCGCCAGGTCGATCGGCTCGTCGAGCCGCAGGCCCGCGCGCGTCAGCTGATTCAGTGTCCGCGTCGGCCACGGTTCGCCATCGGCCGCGGCCGCCGCGATGCCGCGGCTGCCTTCGTCCTGCGCCATCCGCCATACCACCGGCCGGCCCGGCTCCCATCCATGCAGCTGCAGAAAGCGGCCGACGCTGCCGATCGCGTCGACCGGGCTGTTGCGCAGGTCGATATGGCCGTCCCGATCGAAGTCGGTCGCGTATTCGCGCAGGCTGGTCGGCATGAACTGCGGAATGCCGATCGCGCCGGCGTAAGAGCCCAGCACCGAGAACACATCGGTGCGGGTATCGCGGCACCACAGCAGATAGTCCTGCAGCTGCGCGCGGAACATTGCCGAGCGGCTGGCGCGATTGGCCGTATCGGGATAGTCGAAGGCCAGCGTCGACAGCGAGTCCAGCACGCGGAAGTTGCCCATGTCGCGGCCGTAGATCGTCTCGACGCCGATGATGCCGACGATCACCGAGGCCGGCACGCCGAACTCGCTTTCCGCACGGCGCAGCGTGTCGCGGTGCTGCTGCCAGAAGCGCACGCCCGCGTTGATGCGGATCGGCTCGATGAAGCGCGAGCGGTAGGCCCGCCAGCTTTTGCGGCCCGGCGTGGTCGGCGGCATGATCAGGCGCGCCACCGTGGCCGAATAGACGGCCTGGCCGAACCAGTCGTTCAGGGTCGCGCGCGAGAAGCCGTGCTTCGCGACCATCTCGTCGATAAAGGCCGCCGCCTGCGGGTTGTTGCCGTTGCGATAGCGGCCGGGATCGATTTCTTCTTCCTGGAAGCTGACACGGCGCTTGCCGGCCGCCAGCAGCGAGGGGGTGGCGCCGCACAGGCCAAGCGCCACGGAGCAGAGCGCGGCGCCCAGCAGAGGGCGGCGCAGGGTACGCGTGTGTTCGGTCATGGTGTCCTTTGCAAGTCGGACCGAGTATAGCGGAGGCGTCTGGCACGAAACATCACGGCGCGATACGAGCCGGCGACGAAGGCGGCCGCCGCGTTGCCCCGGCATCCGCTGTGCTAACGTACGGGGATGGAGACAGCGGCGCACCGGGACAGGTGCCCGCCACGCGCCCAACAACGCCTCGATAAACGCGCTGAAATCCCATGCCGACCGGCTACTACACGCATCCCGAATTCCTGCTGCACGAGATGGGGCAGTTCCATCCCGAGTGCCCGGAACGCCTGACCGCCATCGAAGACCATCTGATCTCGCACGGCATCGACGGCTTGCTGGATCGCCGCGAGGCGCCCGCCGCCAGCCGCGAACAGATCGAACGTGTGCATCTGCCCGGCTATGTCGACGGACTGCACGAAGCCAGTCCGGCCAGCGGCTACCATGCGATCGATCCCGATACCGCGATGAACGCGCATACGCTGGTCGCGGCCACGCACGCAGCCGGCGCCGCCGTGGCCGCCACCGATGCGGTGATCGCGGGCGAGCTCGAAAACGCGTTCTGCTGCGTGCGGCCGCCGGGCCATCACGCCGAGCCCGATCGTGCGATGGGCTTCTGCTTCTACAACAATGTCGCGATCGCTGCCCGTCATGCGCTCGACGCGCACGGGCTCGAACGCGTGGCGATCATCGACTTCGACGTGCATCACGGCAACGGCACCGAGGCAGCCTTCCGCGGTGACGAGCGCGTGCTGATGTGCAGCTTTTTCCAGCATCCGTTCTACCCGTACAGCGGCACCGAACACGTGGCCAACAACATGGCGAATATTCCGCTGCCGGCCTATACGAACGGCATGGCGGTGCGCGAGGTGGTCGAGACGATCTGGATGCCGCGGCTGCAGGCGTTCCGCCCGCAGATGCTGTTCATCTCGGCCGGCTTCGATGCGCATCGCGAAGACGACCTCGGGCAGATGGGGCTGGTGGAACAGGACTATGCGTGGATCACGGCGGAGCTGATGACGCTGGCGCGGCAGCATGCGCAGGGGCGCATCGTCAGCTGCCTGGAAGGCGGCTACAACCTCAGCGCGCTGGGGCGCAGCGTGCTGGCGCATCTGAAGGTGCTGCTGGAGCGGTAGGGCTAGCGCACCCGTTCCGCGACAGCACGACAGCACGACAGCACGACAGCACGACAGCACGACTGGACGACAACAGGAGACCATCATGGCCGAATCGGAACACGCGCAAGCCGCCGGGGCGTTGCTGGTGCAAAGCGAGGATGCCCCCGGCGTGCTGCGCCTGACCCTGCAGCGTCCCGATGCCTTCAACGCGCTGTCCGAGGCGCTGATCGACGCCGTGACCGAGGCGCTGACCCGCATCGCCGCCGATCCCGCCGTGCGCGTGGTAGTGCTGGCCGGCGCCGGCCGGGCGTTCTGCGCCGGCCACGATCTGCGCGAGATGCGCGCCCAGCCATCGCACGATTACTACCGTCGCCTGTTCGACCGCTGCACGCGCATGATGCTGGCGATCCAGCGCATGCCGCAGCCGGTCATCGCGCGCGTGCACGGCATCGCCACCGCGGCCGGCTGCCAGCTGGTGGCGATGTGCGATCTCGCCGTCGCCGCCGAGGACGCGCGCTTTGCCGTGTCGGGCGTCAACCTCGGCTTGTTCTGCTCGACGCCGGGTGTGGCGCTGTCGCGCAATCTGCATCGCAAGCACGCGATGGAAATGCTGCTGACCGGCGAGATGATCGGCGCGCGGGAGGCGCAGGCGCGCGGCCTGGTCAACCGGGTGGTGCCGGCCGCCGACCTGGACGACGAAGTGGCGAAGCTGGCTGCCAGCATCTGCGCCAAGCCGGCGGCGGCGATCGCGGCCGGCAAGGGGCTGTTCTACCGCCAGCTGGAGATGGGCGTGGAGGCCGCGTATCAGCTGGCCGGGCAGACCATGGCCTGCAACATGATGGACGAGTCGGCGCTGGAGGGCGTGCAGGCGTTCATCGACAAGCGGCCGCCGGCCTGGCGCTCGAGTTGACATACCGGCACTCGGGACGGGTGCCTTATTCCCTTTTCGTCTAAAGACATCGGCAAAAAGTCGTTTCTGGTAAGAAGCGGATCGCTTAAAATACCCCGTTACATCCAAAAAACGATAAATGCGGCAGCAGCGCTGGAGACCCCGTCCCGGCTGTTGCCGTTTTCTTTTCGCTCTGTCTCATGATCGAACTGCAAGGTCTCTCGCAGCGATTCCCCGGTGCGACCGGGGATGTGCACGCATTGCGGGATGTCAGCCTGTCCATCGCGCCAGGCGAAGTCTTCGGCATCATCGGCCGCAGCGGCGCCGGCAAGAGTACGCTGGTGCGCGCCATCAATCTGCTGAATCGTCCGACCGCGGGCCGCGTGATCGTCGCCGGTCAGGATCTGACCGCGCTGGACGCCTCGGCGCTGCGGCGGGCGCGCCGCGAGATCGGCATGATCTTCCAGCATTTCAACCTGCTGTCCTCGCGCACGGTCTATGACAACGTGGCGCTGCCGCTGGAACTGGCCGGCAAGGGCCGCGACGAGATCGCAGCGACGGTGCTGCCGCTGCTGGATCTGGTCGGGCTGTCGGCGCTGAAGGACCGCTATCCGGCGCAGATCAGCGGCGGGCAGAAGCAGCGCGTCGGCATTGCGCGGGCGTTGGCCAGCAAGCCCAAGGTGCTGCTGTCGGACGAGGCCACCTCCGCGCTCGACCCGGAAACCACGCGCTCCATCCTCGATCTGCTCAAGAGAATCAACCGCGATCTGGGGCTGACCATCGTGATGATCACGCACCAGATGGAGGTCATCAAACAGGTGTGCGACCGCGTCGCGGTGCTCGACGCCGGCTGCGTGGTCGAGCAGGGCCAGGTCATCGACGTGTTCCTGCGTCCGCAGCACGCGGTCACGCGCGCGATGATCGGCGACGTGATCTCGCAGGAGCTGCCGGCCAGCGTGCTCAAGCGCGTCGAGAGCCGGCTCGGCAACGGGCGCGATCACGTTTATCGTCTCGCCTTTACCGGCGAGGGTGTCGACCAGCCGGTGCTGGCGCAGGCGATCCGCCGCTACGGGCTGGACTTCAACATCCTGCACGGGCATATCGACGAGATCCAGGGACAGGCCTTCGGCTCGCTGGCCATCATGGCGACCGGCGAGACCGACAACGTCAAGGCGGCAATGGCATTCCTGCAGGAGCAGGGCGTGGTGGTGGAGGAGTACGAGCATGTGGTCTGAGCTGTTCGACCTGTTTGTGACCTCGCTGGGCGAGACCCTGGTGATGGTCGGCATTTCGGGCGTCATCGGCGCGCTGCTTGGCGTGCCGCTCGGCGTGGTGCTGCATCTGACCGACCGTGGCGGTCCGCTGGCGCACCCCTTGTTCAACCGCTTGATCGGCGTGGTCGTCAATGCGGTGCGCTCGATTCCGTTCATCATCCTGCTGGTGGTGGTGATTCCGTTCACGCGCTTCCTGGCCGGCTCGTCGATCGGCACCGCGGCGGCCGTGGTGCCGCTGACGATCGCGGCGATCCCGTTCATCGCGCGACTGGTCGAAAGCGCGCTGCGCGAGGTCGACAAGGGCCTGGTCGAGGCCGCGCAATCAATGGGCGCGAGCACCGGGCAGATCGTCTGGAAGGTGCTGCTGCCCGAGGCCATGCCCGGCATCGTCGCCGGCCTGACCATCACCTTCGTCAGCCTGGTCGGTTATTCGGCCATGGCCGGCGCGATCGGCGGCGGCGGGCTGGGGGACCTCGGCATCCGCTATGGCTATCAGCGCTACATCACCGAGGTGATGGTGGCGGTGGTGCTGATCCTGATCGTGCTGGTGCAGGCGGTGCAGAGTTTCGGCGACTGGCTGGTCCGCCGGATCAGCCACCGCTGAGCGCCATGCCGGCCCACGTTTTCGTATCGTTTTTGCCTTATCCCGAATTCAACCCAGAACGCATCGCAAAGGAAGTCAGACATGCAACGTCGTAGCCTGCTGCAATGGATCATCGGCGCCGCGCTCGGTGCCAGCCTCGCCACCGCCGCGGTGGCGCAGGACAAGCCGATCAAGATCGGCGTCACCGGTGGTCCGCACGCCCAGATCATGGAACAGGTCAAGAAGGTCGCCGCCAAGGATGGCCTCAATATCCAGGTGGTCGAATTCAGCGACTACATTCAGCCCAACGCCGCGCTGGCCGCCGGCGACCTCGACGCCAACAGCTATCAGCATCTGCCGTATCTCGAGGCGCAGATGAAGGACCGCGGCTACAAGTTCGCCAATGTCGGCTACACCGTCACGTTCCCGATGGGCGTCTACTCGAAGAAGATCAAATCGCTGGACCAGCTCAAGCAGGGCGCCCGCGTCGGCGTGCCGAACGACCCGACCAATGGCGGTCGCGGCCTGCTGCTGCTGCAGAGCAAGGGCGTGATCAAGCTGCGTGCGGATGCCGGCCTGAAGGCCACGCCGCTGGACATCGTCGCGAATCCGAAGAAACTGCGCATCGTCGAACTGGACGCCGCGCAGCTGCCGCGCTCGCTGGACGATCTGGACGCCGCCGCCATCAACGGCAACTACGCGGAATCGGCCGGCCTGTCGCCGACCAAGGACGCCATCGCGATGGAAGGCCCGAAGGGTCCGTACGCCAACCTGATCGCCGTGCGCGAGGCCGACAAGAACAAGCCGTGGGTCGCCAAGCTGATCAAGGCCTACCACTCGCCGGAGATCAAGCAGTACGTCACCAAGACGTTCAAGGAATCGGTGATCACGGCCTGGTAAGCCGCCGGAAAACGACGTCGCGGCCGGGTATCGAACAAAACCTCGAAACCCGCCGTCACCTCTGTGCCGCGATGGGGTTTCTGCGGCACAATACGGTGCACCAAATCGGTTGCCGGGCTATGCCCGGCAATTCTTTGCCGATAAAATAGTACGGTCGTTCGAAAATTCCGGGGGCCGCCGACCCGATGGTTATAATGGCGAGCGAACCAAATTTCTGACAATCAGTGGAGTGAGCGCATGAAAGTACTCGTCGCAGTCAAGCGCGTGGTTGACTACAACGTCAAGGTCCGTGTGAAGTCCGATGGCTCGGGCGTCGACCTGGCCAACGTGAAGATGAGCATGAACCCGTTCGACGAGATCGCCGTGGAAGAGGCGGTCCGCCTGAAGGAAGCGGGCGTGGCAACCGAGGTGGTGGCGGTCTCCTGCGGCGTGGCGCAATGCCAGGAAACGCTGCGCACCGCGATGGCGATCGGCGCTGACCGCGGCATCCTGGTCGAAAGCAACGAAGAGCTGCAGCCGCTGGCCGTGGCCAAGCTGCTGAAGGCGCTGATCGACAAGGAGCAGCCGCAACTGGTGATCCTGGGCAAGCAGGCGATCGACGACGACTCCAACCAGACCGGCCAGATGGTGGCCGCGCTGGCCGGCCTGCCGCAAGCCACCTTCGCCTCGAAGGTCGTGATCGCGGATGGCAAGGCGTCGGTGACGCGTGAGGTCGACGGCGGCCTGGAAACCCTGTCGGTCAAGCTGCCGGCGGTGGTGACCACCGACCTGCGCCTGAACGAGCCGCGCTACGTCACGCTGCCGAACATCATGAAGGCCAAGAAGAAGCCGCTGGAAACCGTGAAGCCGGAAGACCTCGGCGTCGACGTGGCGCCGCGTCTGCAGACGCTGAAGGTCGTCGAGCCGCCCAAGCGCAGCGCAGGTGTGATGGTGCCGGACGTTGCGACGCTGGTGCAGAAGCTCAAGAACGAAGCCAAGGTCATCTAAGCGCTCCAGGAGATACGAACATGACTGCACTCGTCATTGCTGAACACGACAATCAATCGATCAAGGGCGCGACCCTGAATACCGTGGCCGCCGCGGCCCAGTGCGGCGGCGACGTCCACGTGCTGGTGGCCGGCTCCAACGCTCAGGCCGCCGCCGAGGCCGCCGCGAAAATCGCCGGCGTCACCAAGGTGCTGCTGGCCGATGCGCCGTACTTCGGCGAAGGCCTGGCCGAGAACGTCGCCGAGCAGGTGCTGGCGATCGCCAGCGACTACAGCCACATCCTGGCCCCGGCCACCGCGTACGGCAAGAACATCCTGCCGCGCGTCGCCGCCAAGCTCGACGTGGCGCAGCTGTCGGACATCACCAAGGTCGACGGCCCGGACACCTTCGAGCGTCCGATCTATGCCGGCAATGCGATCGCCACGGTCAAGTCCTCGGACAAGATCAAGGTGATCACCGTGCGCGGCACCGCGTTCGATCCGGCCGCCGCGGAAGGCGGCTCGGCCTCGGTCCACACCGTGCCCGCCGCGGCCGATGCCGGCATCTCGCAATTCGTGTCGCGCGAAGTCACCAAGAGCGACCGTCCCGAACTGACCGCCGCCAAGATCATCGTGTCCGGCGGCCGTGGCGTGGGCTCGGGCGAGAACTACACCAAGGTGCTGACGCCGCTGGCGGACAAGCTGGGCGCCGCGCTGGGCGCCTCGCGCGCCGCCGTCGACGCCGGCTTCGTGCCCAACGACTACCAGGTCGGCCAGACCGGCAAGATCGTCGCGCCGCAGCTGTATATCGCCGTCGGTATCTCGGGCGCGATCCAGCATCTGGCCGGCATGAAGGACTCCAAGGTGATCGTCGCGATCAACAAGGACGCCGAGGCACCGATCTTCTCCGTGGCCGACTACGGCCTGGTGGGCGATCTGAACACCGTGGTGCCGGAGCTGGTGGCGGCCCTGGGCTGATCGCACGCCGGCCCCGGCACCGCCCGGTGCCAGGGCCGGCCGAAGCAGGCCATCACAACAAGAAAGAAAAGCCAAGACAAGCCGTTCCGGGCACGCCCGCGAGCGGCTTTTTTATACGCTGCATCGAACGGTCGCCATCACACGTAGCGACCCATTGCGATAACGGAGACTGCGATGACCTACCGCGCCCCGCTCAAGGACATGCTGTTCGTGATCAACGAACTGGCCGGCCTTGAAGCCGTCAGCCAATTGCCGGGCTTCGAGGAAGCCACGCCCGATACCGCGCAAGCGGTGCTCGAGGAAGCGGCCAGATTCACCGAACAGGTGATCGCGCCGCTGAACCGCATTGGCGATACCGAGCCGAGCAGCTGGAAGGACGGCACGGTGACCACCACGCCGGGTTTCAAAGAGGCCTTCCGCCAGTTCGGCGAAGGGGGCTGGCAGGGCGTGCTGCATCCGCAGGAATTCGGCGGCCAGGGTTTGCCCAAGCTGATCGCCACTGCCTGCAACGAGATGCTGAACTCGGCCAACCTGTCGTTCGCGCTGTGCCCGCTGCTGACCGACGGCGCCATCGAGGCGCTGCTGACCGCCGGCAGCGACGCGCAACGGCAGGCCTTTCTGCCGAAGCTGATCTCGGGCCAGTGGACCGGCACGATGAACCTGACCGAGCCGCAGGCCGGATCGGATCTGGCCGCGGTACGCACGCGCGCCGAACCGCAGGGCGACGGTACCTACAAGCTGTTCGGCACCAAGATCTTCATCACCTACGGCGAGCACGACATGGCGGAGAACATCGTGCATCTGGTGCTGGCCAGAACGCCGAATGCGCCGGAAGGGGTCAAGGGCATCTCGCTGTTTATCGTGCCGAAGTTCCTGGTCAACGCCGACGGCTCGCTGGGCGCGCGCAACGACGTGCATTGCGTGTCGATCGAACACAAGCTGGGCATCAAGGCCAGCCCCACCGCGGTGCTGCAGTTCGGCGACCACGGCGGTGCCATCGGCACGCTGGTCGGCGAGGAGAACCGCGGCCTCGAGTACATGTTCATCATGATGAATGCGGCCCGCTTTTCGGTCGGCATGCAGGGCATCGCGGTGTCCGAGCGCGCCTATCAGCAGGCCGTCGCCTATGCGCGCGAGCGCGTGCAGAGCCGGCCGGTCGATGGCTCGGCGCGGCAGGCGGTCACCATCATCCATCACCCGGATGTGCGCCGCATGTTGATGACGATGCGGGCGCTGACGGAAGGAGCGCGTGCGCTGGCCTATGTCGGCGCCGCGGCGTGCGACACCGCCCACCAGCATCCGGACGAAGCGGTACGGGGCCAGAACCAGGCCTTCTATGAGTTCCTGGTCCCGGTCATCAAGGGCTGGAGCACCGAGCTGTCGATCGACGTGACCAGCCTTGGCGTGCAGGTCCACGGCGGCATGGGCTTCATCGAGGAGACCGGCGCCGCGCAGCACTATCGCGATGCGCGCATCCTGCCGATCTACGAGGGCACCACGGCGATCCAGGCCAACGATCTGGTCGGCCGCAAGACGGTGCGCGATGGCGGTGCGGTAGCGCGCGGCATCTGCGCCCGGATTGCGCAGACCGAGGCCGCGCTGGCCGCGCATGGCGGCGCACCGTTTGCCGCGATGCAGGCGCAACTGGCCAAGGGCCGCGCCGCGCTGGAGCAGGCGATCGACTTCATCGTGGCCAATGGCAAGAGCGATCCCAATGCGGCCTTTGCCGGCAGCGTGCCTTATCTGAAGCTGTGCGGCATCGTGTTGTCGGGCTGGCAGCTGGCCCGCGCGATGCTGGCCGCCGGCGCGAAGCGTGCCGAGGATCCGGCCTTTTACGACGCCAAGATCGCCACCGGGCAGTTCTTCGCCGAGCATGTGCTGTCGCAGGCGGGCGGCATTCGCGATGCGATCGTGGCGGGCGCGCCGGCGGCGATGGCGCTGAGCGAGGCACAGTTCTGACTGCCGCACGCGCAATAAAAAAAGACGGCCGGTTGGCCGTCTTTTTTATTGGCGCGACGCTCCGCGCGCGCCTTACGCCGTGGCGGGGCGCGGCGCCGGATGCCGCTGCGTCTGGCGCAGATAGCGCGCCACCGACAGATCGTCGGCACGGATCGCCGGCGAAGCCCCGGACACCAGATCCGCGAGCAGCTTGCCGGAGCCGCACGCCATGGTCCAGCCCAGCGTGCCGTGGCCGGTATTGAGCCACAGGCCCTTGACCGGGGTCGGGCCGACAATCGGGGTGCCGTCCGGCGTCATCGGGCGCAGGCCGGTCCAGAACGAGGCACGGGCCACGTCGCCGGCGCCGGGGAACAGGTCCGTCACCACGTGTTCCAGCGTGCGCCGCTTGGCCGGATCGAGCGAGCGGTCGTAGCCGACGATCTGCGCCATGCCGCCGACGCGGATGCGATCGTCGAAGCGGGTGATCGCCACCTTGTAGGTCTCGTCCAGCACCGTCGACACCGGGCTGCGCGCCGCGTCGGTCATCGGCACGGTGATCGAGAACCCCTTCAGCGGATAGACCGGAATCCTGACGAACTCCTTGACGAACGGGGTCGACCAGCTGCCCAGCGCCACCACCACCGCATCGGCGAAGATCGGCTCGCCGCCGACGATCGCGCCCGTCACGGCGCTGCCCTGCGTCATCAGGCTGTCGATGGAGCGGTTGTACAGGAACTGCACGCCCAGACCGTCGGCCATCGCCGCCAGCCGTTGGGTAAACAGCTGGCAGTCGCCGGTTTCGTCGTTGGGCAGGCGCAGCCCGCCGGTCAGCTTGTGGCTGACCGCGGCCAGCGCCGGTTCGCTCGCGGCGAGATCCTCGCGCGACAGCAATTGATAGGGCACGCCGGCTTCCTCCAGCACGGCGATGTCCTTGGCCGCGCCGTCGAGCTGCTCGTCGGTGCGGAAGACCTGCAGCGTGCCCTGCTGCCGGCCCTCGTAGGCGATGCCGGTTTCGGCACGCAGCGCGCGGATGCAGTCGCGGCTGTATTCGGCCAGCCGCACCATCCGCTCCTTGTTGACGGCGTAGCGGTCGGCGCTGCAGTTCATCAGCATCTGCCACATCCACTGCAGCTGGTACAGCGTGCCGTCGGGCCGGATCGACAGCGGCGCATGCTGCTGGAACATCCATTTGATGGCCTTCAGCGGCACGCCGGGCGCCGCCCACGGCGACGCATAGCCGGGCGAGATCTGGCCGGCATTGGCAAAGCTGGTGCCGAGCGCCGGCGCCGCTTCGCGGTCGATCACGGTGACCTCGTGACCGGCCCTGGCCAGATACCAGGCGCTGGTGACGCCGATCACGCCACTGCCAAGAACGAGAACACGCATTGCGATGGGACCCCAACCAGGATGTCGTTTGTGTGAAGGTATATCCGCTATGGTATTGGAATCAATCCAGTCATAATTACCGAAAATTTCCCGGAAAAAGGAAAAAATCATGAGAACGACCCGCCAGCCGGTACGCGGCCTGGACCGCCTCGATCGCCGCATCCTGGCGCTGCTGCAGGCCGATGGCCGCATCTCGATGAAGGATCTCGCCGAGGCGGTCGGGCTGACCATCACGCCGTGTATCGAGCGGGTCAAGCGAATGGAGCGCGACGGTGTCATCATGGGCTACTACGCCCGCCTGAATCCCGCCCTGCTGGGCAGCGCGCTGCTCGTTTTCGTCGAGATCACGCTGAACAACAAGGCCGGCAACATGTTCGAGCAGTTCCGGCGCGAGGTGCTGCGCATCCCCGAGGTGATGGAATGCCATCTGGTGTCCGGCGATTTCGACTACCTGATCAAGGCGCGCATCCGCGAAATCGGCGAATATCGCCGCCTGCTCGGCGACATCCTGCTGCAACTCCCCGGGGCGGCGCAGTCCAAGAGTTATGTCGTGATGGAAGAGATCAAGGAGACGCTGGCCATCCCGGTCGACGAGAAGAGCCAGCCTGCATGAGATGAAGGACACCGAGCGCAAGGGACGCCACATCGGCCCGCGCGAATCCGACCGGTCGCCCGCGGAGGACTTCCCGGACGATTCCACGCCACTGCAGCCGCCGCCGCGCCCGCTGAAGGGGCGGGGCGCGGTCAGCAATTTGCAGGGCCGCTTCGAGCGCGATGCCCGCGAGCCGTTCTACGACGGCTGGGGCGAGCTCGAAGCCCTGGCGCCGGCCGAGGCCCCGCGGCGCGAGCGGAACGACGACACGGCCGCGCAAGCGGCGCCGCCCAGGCTGATCACCCGCGTTACCCAGGAGCAGGCGCGCTCGATCCTGAGCCGGAATTCGTCGCCCGACATCCCGTTCGGCGTTTCGCTCAATCCCTATCGCGGCTGCGAGCACGGCTGCATCTATTGCTTCGCGCGGCCGACGCACGCCTATCTGGACCTGTCGCCGGGCCTGGATTTCGAGACGCAGCTGTTCGCCAAGGCCAATGCCGCCGAGCGGCTGCGCGAGGCGCTGTCGCGGCCGTCCTATCAGTGCGAGATGATCGCGCTGGGCGTCAACACCGACGCCTATCAGCCGATCGAGCGGACTCAACGCATCACGCGCGGCGTGCTGGAGGTGCTGCACGAATGCCACCATCCGGTGGCGTTGATCACCAAGTCGTCGCTGATCGAGCGTGACATCGATCTGCTGGCGCCGATGGCCGCCCGGCGCCTGGCGGTGGCGGCGATCACGATCACCACGCTCGATGCCGAGATCGCGCGCACGCTCGAGCCGCGTGCCGCCACGCCAGCGCGGCGGCTGCGCACCATCCGCACGCTGTCCGAGGCGGGCATTCCGGTGGCGGTCAGCGTGGCGCCGGTGATTCCCTTCATCACCGAGCCGGATCTGGAGCGCGTACTCGAGGCCGCGCGCGAGGCCGGCGCGGTCTATGCGAACTACATCGTGCTGCGGCTGCCGTGGGAGGTCGCGCCGCTGTTCCAGCAATGGCTGCAGGCGCATTTCCCCGATCGGGCCGAGCGCGTGATGAATCGCGTGCGCGAGATGCGCGGCGGCAAGGACTACGATTCCGATTTCTCCACGCGGATGCGCGGCACCGGCGTCTGGGCGGACCTGATGCGCCAGCGCTTCCACAAGGCGGCCGATCGCCTGGGCTTCCGCTATCACCGCTTCGATCTGGACACCTCGCAGTTCGTGCCGCCCGCCCCGCCGGCCGGGGTGCGCCGCGCGCGCGGTGGCCGCAAGCCGGAAGACGATGCGCAAGGTTCGCTGTTCTGAATCGGCGGGTTTGTACAAGTCCGGCGTGCTGTCCATAATGGCTGTTCGATCCGCCGCGCACGCCCGTCTCGGCGTCGCCTTGGGGAAGCCATGATCCATCTGATGCAGCAGGGCGGCCGCGCAGCCTTCTATCCGGTCGTGATGTGGGGCGAGCTGACGCAGCAGGCGCTTGCCGCCGGACCGTACCCGCTGGCCGCGGCCTCGCATCGTCGCCGTTTCGAGCACTACTACCGCTGGTTCCAGACCTGGCTGGCGCCATTTGGCACGGCCCGTTTCGAATTCGATGACATCGATGTCGACGGCGTGCGCACGCCGGTGAGCGAACGCACCGTGTCGGCGACGCCGTTCTGCACCTTGCGCGCATTCCACTGCGCTCCGCGATCCCGCCGCAAGCCGCGGCCGCGCGTGCTGCTGTGCGCGCCGCTGGCGGGACATCGCGCGGTGCTGATGCGCGACACCGTGGCGGCGCTGCTGCCGCATGCGGACGTGTACGTCACCGACTGGGCCGATGCGCGCGACGTGCCGCGCGAAGCCGGCGCCTTTGGCCTCGACGACTATGTGCTGCTGGTGGAGCGCTTCATCCGGCTGCTCGATCCAGCCGGGCTGCATGTGCTGGCGGTCTGTCAGGCGACGGTGCCGGCGCTGGCCGCGGTCTCGCGCGTTGCGCAAGCCGATGGCGCCGAACCGGCGACGCTGACGCTGATCGGCGGGCCCATCGATGCGCGGCTCGGGCCGACCACGCTCGATCGCGTCGCCGCCACGCTGTCGCTGCCGTGGCTCGAGGCCACCGCGATCGATGTGGTCCCGAGCGGTTACGCCGGCGCGGGGCGGCGCATCTATCCGGGCTTCCTGCAATATCCGGCGCTGGTCGCCGCCCAGCCGGACCGGCACGCGACGCTGATGTACGACTGGCTATGCCGGCGCCAGGCGGCCGATGCCGATACCGCGCGCGAAATCGAGCGCGCGGTCGCCCAATACGGCGCCGTGCTCGACATGACCGCGGAGTTCTTTTTCGACACGCTGCGCGTGGTGTTCCAGCAGATGCTGCTGCCCAAGGGCGCGTGGCGCGTGGGCGGCGAGATGGTGCGTCCCGACTGTCTGCGGCGAACCCGGTTGCTGACGATCGAGGGAGACCGCGACGATATTTCCGGACCCGGACAGACGCATGCGGCGCAGGGGCTGTGCAGCGGCCTGCCGACGCGATGCCGCGAGCGGCTGACGATCGAGCGCTGCGATCACTATGGATTGTTCAGCGGCGCGCGCTGGCGCGAGACCGTGCATCCCGCGGTGCGCAACTGGCTGGGCGCGGCGGCCTAGCTTATTGCCCCCCCGGTCGGACCGGGTTTGCCGTGTCAGGCGGCCGCACACCGCCTGCCCGCATGGGAGCAGGACCGGCGGACCGCGGCGCCATGTCCTCGTCCATCATTCTGCCGGCCAGGTCCAGCGCGGCCACGGCGTCGTCGTGCGACAGGCCCGACGCGCGCATCAGTCTGACGGTCAACGCGGCCACCCGGCCCACTTCATAGCTGGGAACGTTCATGTCAACTCCTGGTATTCGACTGGCCGGTCGCGAACGCTGCGCGAAGCGCTGCAGCGCGACTCACGATAACAACCGGTTCAGTATGGTTGACGAACGCCGCAATGGGGTTGACGTGGATCAGGAAGGCCGAGGGGGCGTGCCCGCGTCGGCCCGGCGTCCTTATTGCGACAGCTCGCGCGCCGCTTCCACCTGGGACTCGAAGAACGTCTGAAAGCTGATGGCAAGCCCGGCCATCAGCAGACCGGTGCCGATCAGCAGCGACAGGATCACCAGGATCACGACCGGCCAGCCGGAGCGCGTCGGTGTGCCGTCCGGATTGAAGCGCGCGTCCCAACGCTCGTCGGGCCGCAGCCCGTAGACGATCGCCGCCAGAAAGGCGCTGATCACCGAGGCGCCGCCGGCCACCGCGAAGGTCCAGTTCAACGCCGGCGCGCCGACATGCAGCACCATCGAAGCGATGCCCAGCGCGCCGGCCAGCGTCGCCAGCAGGTGCAGCCAGCCATAGCGATCGCGCGCGCCGCCGAGGTAGAAGCGGTGTGCACCGAGGCTGCCGAGCAGAAAGGCCAGCGCCACGGTCAGCAGCTTCGACTTGCGCATCGGTGCGCGGCCCATGCCGGCGGCAGCGGGGGAGGCGGGCGAGGCGGGGGACGGAACGGTGGACATGGGCGTGGACATTGACACGGAGACGGAGACGGAGACGGGAACGCCTGCGGAGGCCAATCTGCGCAGAGGCGCTGCGGTCAGCATCCATGGTACGACGGCGCCATCGGGCCGCCATACGATTGAAGCGGGCAGTGCAGCGCACATTGTACGCCGCACCGCCCGCTTCGATGACCCGGTTGAAGGCCGGTCGATCCGTCGACTGGATCGCCGGCCCGGGGCGCTGGTGCAAAACCTGCGATGTCCTGTCTTGCAGCAGCGTCCGATTGCCGTCAGCGCGGCGCGTTGGACACGACGCCCAGCAGGACGCCGAGATTGGTTTCGCCGTACAGCACGGCAGCAAGAATTCCCATGAATAACACGGTCAGAGTGAGCTGGCCCGCGTGTCGAGCCAGGTCGGTCAGCATGGATAGCATACGAACCTCGTCGGTTGGTTGGACGAAGGCCGCGCCCATCGCGACACGATACGGAGGAGAGGGCATGTCAGTGTGCGTTTGCCGCCTGCGATCGACGGCACGCTGCTGAACACCGGTCAGCGCCGGGCGGCAGCCAGGTGACGGCGCAGCTTCGGCCGCCACAAGCTGTTGGACCTCTGCGAGGGTGGCGAAGTTCCACCGTGCCCCGACCGGGCCATCGCCATCGGCGAAGGCCGTCGGGCGCGCGCGGCGGCACCGGCGAGCGCCTGCACGGCGGTCGCCCTCTCGGGATAAAGCGTGGGAAATATCGGGACTAACGAGTGGTCTCGCGGCCGGAGCCTTGCCAGCCGGGTCCGACATTGGCCGGCCGGTTGTCGCCGGGCACGCCGCCGACGTTCTGTACGCTGCGGTCGGAGGTCTGCGTCCGTTCCGGCGCGCCGCGGTCAGTAGGTGGATTGGGACGGCCGTTGAGCCGGCTGTCCGCGCGGGCTCGCGCTTCCATCCGCTCGATCTGCGCACGCACATGGTCGGGGCTCTCCGCGCGCATCACGATGCGCTCCATGCCGGCCGGCAGCAGGCGCGCGCCGAATCCGTCCCGCATATCGGCGCGTTGCCCCGCCCAGCCACCCTGAGCATGGCTCAGGGCTGCAAGGCCGAGCACCGACCCCACCACCAGGGTGGCTGCGGCGGCGTCGCGCAGGAGAGAGCGGAAAAGCATGCGGAATCCCAGAGCCTTCGCTTGCTGTCGTTATCGAGAAGATTGGGATCATGGTACGCAGCGCTGCCAGCAGGCGCCTATGCCAATCCCGTTACCGGTGTAACGGATTGTTTCGCCTGCGAATGCGGTCTGTTCTCATCTTCGCCGGCGCCCGCGCGGGCACCGGCCGGGACGAAGGTCGATGGCCGCGACCGGTCGCTATGGCGCATAGCGGATGCGGTAGATCGCGCCGGCCATATCGTCGCTGACCAGCAACGAACCGTCGGGCGCGACCTCGACATCGGCGGGTCTGCCCCAGGGCTGGCCGTCCTGCAGCCAGCCTTGCGCGAACACCTCCTGTTTGACCGCCTTGCCGCTGTCGTCGAGCACCACTCGCGTGATGCGATATCCGATGCGCTCGCTGCGGTTCCAGCTGCCGTGTTCGGCGATGAAGATGTTGTTGCGATATTCGGCGGGGAACTGCGTGCCGGTGTAGAAGCGCATGCCGAGCGCGGCCACGTGCGGGCCCAGCCGTGCCACCGGCGGCTCGAACGACGAGCACGGACGCTGCTTGCCGAACTCGGGATCGCTGAGGTTGCCGGCATGGCAGTACGGGAAGCCGAAATGCATGCCGGCGCGCGGTGCGCGGTTCAATTCGTCGGGCGGCTGGTCGTCGCCGAGCCAGTCGCGGCCGTTGTCGGTGAACCACAGTTCGCGCGTGGTCGGATGCCAGTCGAAGCCGACGGTATTGCGCACGCCCTTGGCCACGACCTGCAGGTCCGTGCCGTCCGGCTTCATCTTCATCACGTTGGCGTAGCGGCCCTCGTCGCGCGTGCACACATTGCACGGCGCGCCGATCGGCACGTACAGGTAGCCGTCGGGCCCGAAGGCGATGAAGCGTCCGCCGTGGTGCGTCTCGCTGGGAAGCTGGTTGTTGATGACGACCGGCTTGGGCGGATTGGACAGGCGCTGTTCGATGCCATCGAGCCGCAGAATGCGCGACACCGACGAGGTATAGAGCGCGCCGTCGCGCCAAGCCACGCCGATCGGCAGCGTCAGCCCGCTGGCGACGGTGTGGACCACCGGCTTGCCGCTCAACGGCGCCTGCACCGCGTAGACCTTGCCGGCGCCGCGGCTGCCGACGTACAGTGTGCCCCCCGGAGAAAAGGTCATGCCGCGCGCCTCCGGCACGGCGTCGGTCAGCCGCTCGATGCGAAAGCCCGGCGGCAGCTGGATCTGCTCCAGCGACTGCGCGTGCGCGCTCGGTGCGACGGCTTGGGACAGCAGGGCGGCAAGCCCCGCCAGGACGGTGGAAAAGTGACTGACGTAGCGCATGACCCCTCCTGCGATTGGTATTTTTGCCACGATGCCGAGGCGTGACGCGGCCGTCAATCGGCCCACGCCGCCGTCGGCCGTCCTAAGTGTTTGTTTGGCCTCAGTATTTGGGCTATACTCTTGCGTTTCGTGTTCGAACACCCCGTTTTTCGAGGAATTCACTCATGGTCGTAATCCGTCTGGCCCGTGGCGGCAGCAAGAAGCGCCCGTTCTTCAATATCGTTGCAGCCGATTCGCGCAACCGTCGCGACGGTCGTTTCATCGAGCGTATCGGCTTCTACAACCCGCTGGCTTCGCAAGGCGAAGAGGGTCTGCGCCTGGCGCAAGACCGCCTGACCTACTGGCAAGGCGTTGGCGCCCAACTGTCGCCGACCGTTGCCCGTCTGGTCAAGGGCGCCGCCAAGACCGCTGCCTGATTTTCGCCAGCAGTCGTCTGCCGTGACCACGTCCGCGCGCGGCGCGCAACGGCGGCCGTTGAACGTTCCGCCTGGCGCTGCCGGGTCGAGAACGGGGGCCGGAACAGGAACCGGCACGCCGCACGACGTGCGGATCCCGGCCGCGCTGGTGTACGCGCAAGCCCTGCCGGAAGACCTGATCGAGGTCGGCTATGTGGCTTCGGCCTACGGCGTGCGAGGCTGGATCAAGGTCCAGCCCCATGCGCAGGACGCCGGCGGCTTGCTGCACGCGCGGCGGTGGTGGCTGCTGCCGCCAGAGGCGCCCGCTTCGCGGCCGGTGCCCCAGTCCGCGGCCCGCGAGTCGAGGCCGCTGTGCCTGAAGATCGCCCAGTCGCGCGAGCATAGCGGCACGGTGGTGGCGCAGGCGTCCGGTGTGGCGGACCGCAATCTGGCGGAGGCGCTCAAGGGGCGCCGCGTCTGGATCCGGCGCGAGGATTTCCCCCCGCCGGAGGAAAACGAGTTTTACTGGGTCGATCTGATCGGCTGCACGGTGATCAACGAACAGGGCGAAGCCCTGGGCGAAGTCGCCGGACTGATCGACAACGGCGCGCACCAGATCCTGCAGGTCGCCTATGCGCTGCCGGACGGCAAGCCCGGCGAGCGTCTGATTCCCTTCGTCGACGCCTATCTGCGCCACGTCGATATCGACGCCAGGCGCATCGTGGTCGACTGGGGGCTGGACTACTAGCAGCGGCTGCGAAAGCAGCAGGGGCTGTCAGCCAGCAGCAAGGCAGGGCAGGCAACGGTGAGCAACGGAACAGGAGTGAGACGGATGCAGTTCGACGTGATCACGCTGTTCCCGGAGATGTTCCGCGCGCTGACCGACTGGGGCATTACCAGCCGGGCCGCCAAGCAGCAGCGCTATACGCTGCGCAGCTGGAATCCGCGGGACTTCACCACGGACAACTACCGCACCATCGACGACCGTCCCTACGGGGGCGGGCCCGGCATGGTGATGCTGGCCAAGCCGCTGGAGGACGCCATCGACGCCGCCGTCGCGGCGCAGGCCGGCGCCGGTGCCAGTGCCGGTGCCGCCCACGTGGTGCTGATGTCGCCGCAGGGTGCGCCGCTGACGCACGCCAAGGTGGTCGAGCTGGCGCAGCGGCCCGGTCTGGTGCTGATCTGCGGCCGCTACGAGGCGATCGACCAGCGGCTGATCGACCGCCGCGTCGACGAGGAAATCAGCCTCGGCGATTTCGTGCTGTCGGGCGGCGAACTGCCGGCGATGGCGCTGATCGACGCGGTGGTGCGTCTGCTGCCCGGCGTGCTGGGCGACGCGCAGTCGGCAGTGCAGGACAGCTTCGTCAACGGGCTGCTCGATTGTCCGCACTACACGCGGCCCGAGGAATACGAAGGCATGCGGGTCCCCGAGATACTGCTCGGCGGCCATCATGCCGAGATCGAAAAATGGCGGCGCCGTCAGGCGCTGGCCAACACGGCGCGCAAGCGGCCCGACCTGATCGAGTCCGCGCGCCGTCAAGGTTTGCTGACCAAGGCCGACGAGAACTTCTTGTCGGAGTGGGCGGCGAAGGAAGGGCGGGGGCCAGCCTCCGCCAGTTGAAACCCCATCCTCTGTCGGGGCCGCGCCATGAGGCGAGGCATGCAACGCCGGCACGATGGCACAGGAGAAGAAACGATGAACATCATCGAGCAGATCGAGAAGGAAGAGATCGCGCGTCTGACCGCGAACAAGACCATCCCCGCATTCGCGCCGGGCGACACCGTCGTCGTCAACGTGAACGTGGTCGAAGGCAACCGCAAGCGCGTGCAGGCCTACGAAGGCGTGGTGATCGCCAAGCGCAACCGTGGCCTGAATTCGTCCTTCATCGTGCGCAAGATCTCGTCGGGTGAGGGCGTGGAGCGTACGTTCCAGCTGTACTCGCCGCTGATCGCCGGCATCGAAGTCAAGCGCCGCGGCGATGTGCGCCGCGCCAAGCTGTACTATCTGCGCCAGCGTTCGGGCAAGTCCGCTCGCATCAAGGAAAAGCTCGTCACGAAGGCCTCCAAGGCCGCAGTCGCTGCCGAGTAAGACGCAGCGCCCGGTCGGCACGCCGGCCGGAGCGATCGACGGGGTTCGCGCCCCGTCTTCGAGGGCACCTTCGGGTGCCCTTTTTGCATGGTGGCCCTGATGGTGACGTTGATGGCGGCCGCATGGCGTCCCGCATGGTCCCGATGCCGCGGCCGGGCCGCGCCGCCGATGCGCCCCGGCGAGGTCTGTCATACTTGTGCCGCTATGCGCCCCGCCTTCGATCCCGAATCGCTGCCGATCGTCTCGGTCGACAGTCAGCACTCCCCGCTGTCCGAGCCGCGCCTGCGGCCCGACTTCATCCGCCATCGCTTCCTGACGCCGCCGGCCTGGCAGCCCGAGCTGACCGACGAGTCGCGCGCCTATGACCCCAAGCAGAGCCTGCGCGACGCCGCGGTGCTGATCCCGCTGGTGCAGCGCGCCGACGGCCTGACCGTGCTGCTGACGCAGCGCAACGCGAACCTGAGCGCCCACGCCGGCCAGATCAGCTTTCCGGGCGGCCGCTGGGAGCCAGAGGACATCAATCGGGTCGCCACCGCGCTGCGCGAAACGGAGGAAGAGATCGGGCTGGACCGGGATTACGTCGAGGTGCTGGGGGCGCTGCCGGACTACATCACCGGCACGGGCTTTCATGTCAGCCCGGTGGTGGGGCTGGTGCGCGACGGCTTCGCGCTGCGCCCCGATGCGCGCGAGGTGGCCGACGTGTTCGAGGTGCCGCTGGCCTTCCTGATGGACCCGTCGCACCATCAGCGGCGGCTCTTCCGCTGGGTCGACGGCGAGCGGATGTTCTATGCGATGCCGTATCCGCGCGAAGGCGGCGGCCATCGCTTCATCTGGGGCGCGACGGCCGGCATGCTGCGCAACCTGTACCACCTGCTGGCGGCCTAGCGCGGCCGCGCTTGCCGTCCTTAGCGGGTGCGGCGGCGATCAGGCCCGTGCCGCTTTCCCTTCATCGATCGACTCGCCCTTCGCGGCACGCTCCGAGTGGCAGTGCGGGCAGCTGACCCCGACCACATAGTGCGGGCTTTGCTGCTCCTCCGGCGTGACGACGGCGCGGCAGGCGAAGCACTGCCTGGGCCCGGCCGGCTGCAGATCGGGATTGAGTGCGGTGCGGTAGTCGAAGACGAAGCAGTCGCCGCGATAGTGGCTGCCGCCGACCTCCTCGAAGTACTTCAGGATGCCGCCCTCGAGCTGATAGACGCGCTCGATGCCGGCCTGCTGCATATGGATCGCGCCCTTCTCGCAGCGGATGCCGCCGGTGCAGAACGACACCACCGTCTTGCCGGCGAACTCGTCCTTGTGCTGGGCCACCACCGCCGGGAAATCGCTGAACTTCTGCAGCCCGTAGTCGACCGCCTGTTCGAAGGTGCCGACCGCGACCTCGAACGCATTGCGGGTGTCGAGCATCACCACCGGGCGGCCTTCGTCGTCATGGCCCTGGTCGAGCCAGCGCTTCAGGTCGGCGGGGCGTACCGACGGCGCACGGCCTTCCTCGGGACGGATCAGCGGCATCTTCATCGTGATGATCTCGCGCTTGACCCGCACCAGCATCCGTTTGAACGGCTGCGTCTCCGACAGGCTTTCCTTCGGCTCCAGATCGGCGAAGCGCGGATCGGCGCGCAGCCAGCCCACCACGTCATCGATGCCTTCCCGGCTGCCCGCCAGGAACAGGTTGATCCCTTCGGGGGCGAGCAGGATGGTGCCCTTGAGCCCGGCCGCCTCGCAGCGCTCGCGCAGGGCCGCGCGCAACGTCTCGATGTCGTTCAAGGTGACGAACTTGTAGGCGGAAATATTGACGATCTGCATGGACTGCGGAGGGATGGCGTGGCGGCGTGCCGGTCGTGCCGTGCGGTGCCAGGGCAAGTGCCGGGACCGGTCCGTGAACCGTGTCGCGCTGCCGCCATTAACTGCCTGATTGGAAACGCGAAATTATAGCGGTTCGGGCAGGCGGACGGCACCGCGCCCCACCACGGCGCAGCCGCACAAGCGCATCCGCCTGCGGAATTCGTCGCGCGCCGGCGGCCCGCCGACCACCTCGCGCCGGTACAATGGCGCCCATGTCTTCGCCCCGCTTCGTACATCTCCGCCTCCATTCCGAATACTCGATCGTCGACGGCATCGTCCGCCTCGAGGATGCGGTCAAGGCCGCCGCCGCCGACGGCATGGGCGCGCTTGCGCTGACCGACCTCGCCAACGCCTTCGGCCTGATCCGCTTCTACAAGGAGGCGCGCGGCGGTGGCGTCAAGCCGATCGTCGGCGCCGACGTCTGGCTGACCAATGCCGACGATCGCGACAAGCCGGCGCGCATGCTGTTGCTGGTGCAGGACCGGCGCGGCTATCTGAACCTGTGCGTGCTGCTGTCGCGCGCCTGGCTGTCGAACCAGTACCGCGGCCGCGCCGAACTCGAGCCGGGCTGGTTCGAGGAAGCCGGCGAAGATGGCCTGCCGCTGTCGACGGGCCTGATCGCGCTGTCCGGCGCGATGGGCGGCGACGTCGGGCAGGCGCTGGCCAACGGCAACGATGCGGCCGCGCAGCGCGCCGCGCGGCATTGGGCCGCGGTGTTTCCGCAGCGCTACTACATCGAGCTGCAGCGCGCGGGCCATCCCGGCACCGAGGCCTATGTGCAACGCGCGGTGCAGCTGGCCGCCGCGCTGCAGCTGCCGGTGGTGGCGACGCATCCGGTCCAGTTCATGACCCCCGACGACCATACCGCGCACGAGGCGCGCGTCTGTATCGCCGAGGGCGAGCTGCTGGCCAACCCGCGCCGCGCGCGCCGCTTTACCACCGACCAGTATTTCAAGACGCAGGACGAGATGTGCGCGCTGTTCGCCGACATTCCGTCGGCGCTCGAGAACGCGGTGCAGATCGCGCGCCGCTGCAACCTGACGCTCGAGCTCGGCAAGCCGCGCCTGCCGCTGTTTCCGACGCCGGATGGCATGTCGCTGGACGACTATCTGGTGCACATGTCGAAGGAGGGGCTCGAGCGCCGTCTGGCGGTGCTGTTCCCCGACGAGGCGGAGCGCGAGGCGAAGCGGCCCGAATACTACGCACGGCTGGAGTTCGAGACCGGCATCATCATCAAGATGGGGTTCCCCGGCTACTTCCTGATCGTGGCCGACTTCATCAACTGGGCCAAGAACAACGGCGTGCCGGTCGGTCCGGGCCGCGGTTCGGGCGCCGGCTCGCTGGTCGCCTACGCGCTCGGCATCACCGACCTCGATCCGCTGAAGTACGCGCTGCTGTTCGAGCGTTTCCTGAATCCGGAGCGGGTGTCGATGCCCGACTTCGATATCGACTTCTGCCAGCACGGCCGCGATCGCGTGATCCAGTACGTCAAGGAGAAGTACGGCAAGGACGCGGTGTCGCAGATCGCCACCTTCGGCACCATGGCGGCCAAGGCCGCAGTGCGCGACGTCGGCCGCGTGCTCGATCTGGGCTACAACTTCGTCGACGGCGTGGCCAAGCTGATCCCGTTCAAGCCGGGCAAGCTGGTGACGATCGAGGAGGCCAAGAAGGAAGAGCCGCTGCTGACCGAGCGCGAGAACAACGAGGAGGAAGTGCGCCAGCTGCTCGAACTGGCGCAGCGCGTCGAAGGCATGACCCGCAACGTCGGCATGCACGCCGGCGGCGTGCTGATCGCACCGGGCAAGCTGACCGACTTCTGTCCGCTGTACACGCAGGGCGGCCAGAACGACGGCATGAGCGGCGTGGTCAGCCAGTACGACAAGGACGACGTCGAGGCCGCCGGCCTGGTCAAGTTCGACTTTCTGGGCCTGACCACGCTGACGATCCTCGACTGGGCCGAGCGCTATATCCGCCGGCTCGATCCGGGCAAGGCCGACTGGAATTGCAGCCAGATCCCGCTCGACGATCCGGCCGCCTTCGACATCCTGAAGTCCGCCAACACGGTGGCGGTGTTCCAGCTGGAAAGCCGCGGCATGCAGGGCATGCTCAAGGACGCCAAGCCCGACCGCTTCGAGGACATCATCGCGCTGGTGTCGCTGTACCGGCCGGGCCCGATGGACCTGATCCCCAGCTTCTGCGCGCGCAAGCACGGCCGCGAGAAGGTGGAATATCCGGACCCGCGCGTCGAACCCGTCCTGAAAGAGACCTACGGCATCATGGTCTATCAGGAGCAGGTGATGCAGATGGCGCAGATCATCGGCGGCTACTCGCTCGGTGGCGCCGACCTGCTGCGCCGCGCGATGGGCAAGAAGAAGCCCGAGGAAATGGCCAAGCATCGCGAGCTGTTCCGCGAGGGTGCCGCGAAGAACGGGCTGTCGGCCGACAAGGCCGACGAGATCTTCGATCTGATGGAGAAGTTCGCCGGCTACGGCTTCAACAAGTCGCACGCAGCTGCCTATGCCTTGCTGGCGTACTACACGGCCTGGCTGAAGGCGCATCATCCGGCCGAATTCATGGCGGCCAACATGTCGCTGGCGATGGACGACACCGACAAGGTCAAGATCCTCTACGAGGATTGCCGCGCCAACGGGCTGCGCGTGCTGCCGCCGGACGTCAACGCCAGCGAATACCGTTTCGCGCCCACCGATGCGAAGACGATCCGCTACGGCCTGGGCGGCATCAAGGGCTCGGGCCAGGGCGCGATCGAGGACATCCTGCGCGCGCGCGAGGAGCGGCCGTTTACGGACCTGTTCGACTTCTGCGAACGCGTCGACCGCCGTCAGGTCAACCGCCGCACCATCGAGGCGCTGATCCGCGCCGGTGCGTTCGACACACTGCATCCGAACCGCGCCCAGCTGCTGGCCTCGGTGCCGCGCGCGATGGAGGCGGCCGAGCAGAAGGCCGAGTCGGCCAACCAGGTGTCGCTGTTCGACCTGATGGCCGACGATGGCGACGCGCACCGTCCGGAGCTGATCGACGAGCCGGCCTGGACCCCCAAGCGCATGCTGCAGGAAGAGAAGCAGGCGCTCGGCTACTACTTCTCCGGCCATCTGTTCGACGCCTATCGCGATGAGGTGCGGCGCTTCGTCAAGGGCACGCTGGCGGCGCTGGAGAAGGAAGTGCAGGGCAATGGCGGCGGCTATGGCCGCGACGTGCGCGGCAAGATGGTCGCCGGCGTGATCACCGGCATCCGCACCCAGATGACGCAGCGCGGCAAGATGCTGATCGTGCTGCTGGACGACGGCACCGGGCAGATCGAAATGACGGTGTTCAACGAGCTGTTCGACGCCAATCGGCACATGTTCCGTGAGGACGAGCTGCTGATCGCGCAGGGCAATGCGCGCCACGACACCTTCACCGGCGGCGTGCGCTTCACCGCGGAAACGGTGATGGACCTGACGACCGCGCGCATCCGCCATGCGCGCGCGCTGAAGCTCTCGCTGAACGGCAATTCGTCGACCGCGATGCTGCGCGAGCTGCTGACGCCGCATCTGGCCCAATCCGCGGGCAGCGCCGGCCTGCCGGTCTGCATCCAGTACGCGAGCGCCGCCGCGGTCTGCGAGGCGGTGCTGGGCCAGGCGTGGCAGGTGGTGCCGTCGGACGACACGCTGGCCGCGCTGCGGGCCGCGCTGTCGCCGGAGTGCGTCAGTACGTTGTACGAGTAAGACGGGGGGTTGCTGGCTGCTGGTGACCGCGTCCGAGAAAACGCCCGCTATCGGTTCCCACTCCCGCAAGCGAGAGAGGGGGTACCGAAGCCCTCAGCCTTTCATCCCTTTCACCATGTTCCCCAGCGCAAAGAACGGTGCATACACGCCCGGGCAGGCCGCATAGAGGAACATCCGTAGCCGGTGGCCCAGCCGCACGCCGCGGGCACCGAGCAGCAGCCGCAGCCGTTCGCCGGTGCTGGTGGCGGCGAAGATATCGCGCGTGAACGTCTCGCGCGCCAGCTTGGCGGCCTTGTGACGACGCATCGCGTCGCCGGCGCCGGCCAGTTCGGCGTCCTGGATGAACTGCAGCGTCTCGGCCAGCGCGCTGCGATTGGTCAGCTGGATGCGCTTGACGAAGTCCGCCGGCGTGCGCCATTTGCGCTTGCCGGAGACGCCGCCGCGGCGATAGCGCACCAGCGGCCGGCGCAGCGTGATGGCGCCGCCGCCGAGCACCGCGCGCAGCGTGGTGATCTGGTCTTCCGAGATCATGCCCGGCGCGATCGGGCCGAAGCGTTCGAACTGACGGCGGGTCCAGGTATGCGAGGCGCCGATCACGACCGGCGGTTCGGCCATCCAGCGCTCCAGGCTGTCATAGATGCCAAGCTCGCTGTGCGCGATGGTGCCGTGGTCGGCGCCCTGGTCATCCATGTCGATCAGATCGGTGGCGATCAGGTCCGGCTTGCTGCCGTGCGCGAGCCAGGCCTGCGCGACCTCGCGGCAGCGCGTCGGCAGCGAGATATCGTCGCCGGCGGCGACGAAGATCAGCTCGCCATGCGACAGCTCGACCAGCTGGCTCAGATGCCCGCTGATGCCCAGGTTGACCGGATTGCGCCGCAGCATCACGCGATGGGGGCCCGCATAGCCGTGCAGGGCGCGCTGCGCGGCGGCGAAGGTGTCGTCGGTGGAGGCGTCGTCCGACACGATGATCTCCAGGCTCGGATAGTCCTGAGCGAGCGCCCCGGCGATCGCGTCGGCGATGAAGCGCTGCTGGTTGTAGGTGATCAGCAGCAGGGTTGCGGACGGCCACGCGCGGTCCTGCGCATTGGCCGTGTCTGCCGCCTCCCGCACATCGCTGCCATTCGCCGTACCGCTCATCCTGGTTCCTCCCTCGTTGCCGCTCGCCGTTTCGCCCCTCGGGCAAGGCCGAACGATACCATGGCGCCCCGGCCCCCCTCGCCGGGAGGGGCTCGCAAGGGGCGACGGTATAATGCGCCGCTGGCGCGCCCCGGAGCGATCACCGCAGCCAGCGTTGCCCTTGTTTCCGGCTCATGGCCAATGTGCCCGCCAACGCCGTTCCGGCGCCGATTCGTATTTCATCCATGAGCATTGATCGTCTGTCCACCGGTGTCGCCGCGGGTGCCGCGGCGCTGTCCCCTGTGCTGATGCTGACCCTGCAGGGCGGCACCGGCTACTGCTTCTTCGTCGTGCTGGCCTTCAGCCTGCTGTGGCTGAGTCAGGCGGAGAACCGCCGCCACAGCCGCGAGCTGCTGCTGCGCTACAAGTGGTACGTCGTCGCGATGACGGCCTATCCGCTGGCGATCGGCCTGCAGGCGCTGGTGACCGGCGAGGTGCCGTCGCGTGCCTTCGATTCGCCGTCGCGCCTGCTGCTGTCCGTGCCGATCTTCCTGCTGCTGGCCGCGGTGCCGGCCGAGCGGCTGCGACCCTTTCAATGGGGCTGTGTGATCGGCGCGCTGGGCGCCTGCTTCTGGTCCGTGCTGATCCTGTTCTCGCCCGCGGAGTGGGTGATGTCCGGGCGGGCCGGCAATCCCTTCACCAATCCGATTCCGTTCGGCGACACCGCGCTGGTGCTGGGCTTCATGGGCGCGATTCCGCTGGCCGAACGCGGCCGCCCGCGCTGGGAACAGATCTTCCGCCTGCTCGGTCTGGCCGCCGGCTGCTACGCGTCCTATGCGTCGGAGAGCCGCGGCGGCTGGATCGCCATCCCGGTGATGCTGTGGGTCCTGCTGTGCCGCTTCGACCTGGCGCGCATGCGCCCGCGCCGGCTGATGCTGGTATTTGCGGCGTCGCTGACGCTGGGGGCGATGGCGGCGCTGAACACGCCGGTGGTGCAGAGCCGCATCGCGGCGGCCACCTCGGACTTCGAGCGGCTGGCGCACGGCGATGCCGATACCTCGATCGGCCTGCGGCTGCAGCTGTGGCAGGCGGCCTGGACGCTGTTCGAACGGGAACCGGCGCTGGGCGTCGGCAAGGGCACGCTGAAGGAAAGCCTGCAGGTACTGGCCGAACGCGGCGAGGCCTCGCCGGCAATCATCCATCCGCATGCGCACAACGAACTGTTCTCGACACTGGCCGAGATGGGGCTGCTGGGCCTGGCGGTGCTGCTGCTGCTGTACTACGGTTCGACCGTCTATTTCTGGCGCCATCGCCATTCGCCCGATCCCGACATCGCCACCGCGGCCGCGATGGGCCTGGTGCTGACGCTGGGCACCGTGGTGTTCGGGCTGACCATCGATGTCTTCACGCTGGTGATGAACACCGCCTTCTTCGGGCTGACCTCGGCGACGCTGCTGGGCATCATCGCCAACCGCACGCGGCAGCTGGAAGCGGCTGCCGCTGCCTCTACCGCTGCCGCTGCCGCAGCGCGGCCGCGCTGAGCGGACGTATCGGCGCGGTCACGCTCCGCCGAGCCGCAGCAGCGCATCGAGATGCGCGGCCGGTTCGGGGTTGTAGCGCAAATGCCGGCGCGGCTCGGCAATGCGCGCGCCGCCGTCCTTGGACCACGCCGCCGCCTCGCGCATGACGGCGGCAATGGCGGCCACGTCGCTGCGCGGGAAGCGGCGCGCCACTGCATCGTCCATCACCTCGAGGCAGGCGATATTGTCGGCCAGCAGCACCGGCGTGCCGCACAGCACCGATTCGATCCCCACCAGCCCGAACGGCTCGTAACTGGACGCCAGCACGGTGAAATCGGCCGCCGCATAGAGCTCGGCCATATTGGCGCAGTAGCCCAGTTCGCGCACGCCCGGCAGCGTCTTGCCGACCGGCCGGCCGGCGACGGCCAGCGTCGCATCGAGGCCGCTGTCGGCCAGCGCGCGGGCCAGCACGTCGAGCCCCTTGCGGGCATGGTCCGACGACGGAAACAGGAAGACCGGTGTGTCGCCGAAGCCGAAGCGCTGGCGCAGCGCCGTGCGCGCGGCATCGTCGACCGGCCGGAAGCGCGCGGTGTCGACCGGCGGGTAGAGCAGGGCGAGCCTTTCGGCCGGCACGCCATACAGCTCGGCCAGCTCGTCGGCCATCAATTGCGAATGCGCGACCACGTGCCGCGCGGCGGCGTAGTGCCGCGATTCCAGCTCGATCTGGCGCCGGTCCCAGAAGGTCGGCGCGCGGCCGGACGCGCGCAGGTAGCCGCGATGGGTGCCGCCGCAGATCGCCAGGTCGGCGCCGACCACGCGGTTGCAGCCGATCAGCAGATCGCAGTGGCGATGCGCGTCGCGCATGCCCCAGGAGAACGCCGTGTCGCGCATCTTGCCCGGCAGCCAGCGCACGCGCACCAGATGCCGGTCGACCTGCCCGTACTCGGGGATGTCGCCGTCGAAGCGGCGCGCGAATACCGCGGGGCGCTCGCCGCGCGCGATCAGGCCGCGGGCCAGATCGAGCGCATAGCGTTCGAAGCCGCCGCCCTTGCCGAAGCGGTTGCAGGAGATGCCGATCTTCATGGACACGGATATCGGAACGGGAGCAAAGCGACAAAAGCCGAAGTCATGGGCCGCCCCGCGGTCATTGGCCGCCGGGCTGCTGCCGGCCCAGGTACCACAGCTTCAGATATTTGTAATAGCTCGCCTGCGCGTTCATCAGCGCGACGCCGAAGCCTTCGGCGCCGTCGAGAATGCTGCGGCGGAGCAGCCAGGTCCGCAGGAAGGCCCACAGCCCGTGGCCCGCTGCGGCCAGCGGCGTCGAGCGCTTGCCGCGGCTGAAGGCCTGGCGCGCGCCCGCCGACGAATAGCTGTCGATCTTGCGCAGCACGTCCGAGTAATCGCGATAGCTGTAGTGCGTCAGGGGCTCGCGCAGCCGGCCGAGCCGGCCCTGCACGATCAGGCTCTCGTGCACCAGCGCCTCGCTGAAGCGGCCGCGGCCGCGGCGGAACAGCCGCGTCACGTAGTCGGGATACCAGCCGCCATGGCGGATGAAGCGGCCGCAGAACTGCGACAGCCGCGGCATTTCATAGCCGTCGGCGCTGTCGCTGGCGATCGCGGCGAGAATCTCGTCGCGCAGCGCGGGGCTCACGCGCTCGTCGGCGTCGATGCTGAGGATCCAGTCGCCGGTGGCGGCGTCGACCGCGCGGTTCTTCTGCGGACCGAAGCCCGGCCAGTCTTCTGTCTGGATCACGCGCGCGCCCATCTCCCGGGCAATCGCCGGGGTGGCGTCCGCGCTCATGCAATCCACTATAATCGCCTCGTCACACCACTTCACGCTCTCCAGACAGGCCTGGATATTGTGGGCTTCGTTGCGGGTGATGATGACGACGGAGAGTTTCATTGACGTGGTCGTATGGCCTGCTGTATGACGCGATCCAGCCGCGATCCGACCGCATTCGGCACGGTATCGCCCCGGTCGAGCGCGGCGCCATTGTACCCCGGCCATTTTGTTGGCCCTTCGTTGGCCCCCTTGTTGGCGCCTGGGCCCCTGGTCGGCTCATGCCAGGCCGGCCCTGCCGGTGCCCGTTTCCGATTTCGGGTGCGGGCTCGCCGGCGCCTCTGATTATTCCGAAGGAGTGTTCTTGTCCCGCCCATCGACGCCAGGTGTGCAAACCATGCCCGCCCGACTCTGGTCCTACCTGCGCCCGGAGTTGCGCATCTTCATCGCCGCCATCGTTGCGATGGCCGTCGTGGCCGCCAGCGAAGGGGTGATCCCCAAGGTCGTCAACGATCTGCTGGACAAGGGCTTCGGCGGCGATTACGCCGGCAAGCTGTGGCATGTGCCGGCGATCCTGACCGGTGTCGCGCTGATCCGGGGCCTGGCCCAGTTCGCCTCGGGCTATCTGCTGAGCCTGATCTCCAACCGCGTGCTGCTCAAGATGCGGCTGCAGATGTTCGAGCGGATGCTGCATGTGCCGGCGATGTTCTTCCATCGCAATACCGCGGCATCGCTGATCAACGCGGTGATCTTCGAGGTCAATCAGGTGCTGCAGATCCTGACCAGCGTGTTCATCACGCTGGTGCGCGACTCGCTGACGGTGGTCGCGCTGTTGATCTACCTGTTCTACACGAACTGGCGGCTGACGCTGATCGTCGCGGTGATCCTGCCGGTCATCGGCTACCTGATGTCGAAGATCAACCGGCGGCTGCGCAAGCTCAACCGCGAGCACCAGACGCTGACCAACAGCGCCGCCTACGTGGTCGAGGAAGCGGCCGGCGGCTTCAAGGTGGTCAAGCTGCACGGCGGCGAGACCTACGAGCTGGCGCGCTTTCGCGCGATGGCCGAACGGCTGAAGAACTATTCGATGCGGATGGCGGTGGCGGGCGGGCTGAACCAGCCGGTCACCGCGTTCCTGGCGGCGCTGGCGCTGTCGGTGATCATCACCATCGCGATGGTGCAGGCGCAGGGCAACCAGACCACGATCGGCGGCTTCACGGGCTTCGTGATGGCGATGCTGCTGCTGATCTCGCCGCTGAAGCATCTGACCGACATCAACCAGCCGCTGACGCGCGGCATGACGGCCGCCGAAATGATCTTCCGCCTGATCGACGAGCCGGTGGAGCCGCAGCAGGGCGGACTGCCGCTGGACCGCGCGCGCGGCGAGCTGGTGTTCGAGCGCGTCGGCTTCCGGTACGGCGACGCCGGGCGCCCCGCGCTGCAGGACGTGTCGCTGCGGGTCAGCCCGGGCGAGGTGCTGGCGCTGGTCGGTCCGTCCGGCAGCGGCAAGACCACGCTGGTCAATCTGGTGCCGCGCTTCTTCGATCCGACCGAAGGGCGCATCCTGCTCGACGGCCAGCCGCTCGACGCGCTGGTGCTGAAGGATCTGCGCCGCCAGATCGCCTTCGTCAGCCAGGACGTGGTGCTGTTCAACGACACCGTCGCCGCCAACGTGGCTTATGGGGTGCACTCGGCCGACCAGATCGACATGGCGCGGGTCGAGCGCGCGCTGGAGGCCGCCTATCTGACCGACGTGGTCAAGGGGCTGCCGGAGGGCCTGCAGACCAATATCGGCGACAACGGCATGAAGCTGTCGGGCGGCCAGCGCCAGCGCCTGGCGATCGCCCGCGCGCTGTACAAGGACGCGCCGATCCTGATTCTGGACGAGGCCACCTCGGCGCTGGATTCGGAGTCCGAGCGCCAGGTCCAGGCCGCGCTGGAATCGCTGATGGTCGGCCGCACCACGCTGGTGATCGCGCACCGGCTCTCGACCATCGAGAACGCCGACCGCATCGCGGTGCTGGATCAGGGACGCATCGCCGAGCACGGCACCCATGCCGAGCTGCTGGCCGCGAACGGGCTGTACGCCGGGCTGCACCGCATCCAGTTCGCCACGCAGTAAGCCGGCCGCCCGGGTGCGGCGCGGGCCGGCAAGGCTTGGCGTGCCGCCGTGGCTGGCCGATACTGTGGCAGGCCTCGCGCACAGCGCGGGGCCATGCCGCAGCCGGATAGACCGGAACTTACCGAGGAGACATCGATGAGCGAATCGCAGCAAGCCAGTCCGTCCTCGACTGCATCGGCCGACAGGCCGATCAGCCGCTACCCCGTGCCGACGCTCGAGCAGGTGCCCGACGATATCCGCGAGCGGATTCTGGCGGTGCAGGAAAAGGCCGGCTTCGTCCCCAATGTATTTCTCGCGCTCGCGCACCGGCCGGCCGAATTCCGCGCCTTCTTCGCCTATCACGACGCGCTGATGGACAAGGAGGGCGGGCTGACCAAGGGCGAGCGCGAAATGATCGTGGTCGCCACCTCGGGCGTCAACCAGTGCCTCTATTGCGTGGTCGCCCACGGCGCGATCCTGCGCATCTACGAGAAGAAGCCGCTGCTGGCCGACCAGATCGCGGTCAACTATCGCAAGGCCGACCTGCCGCCGCGCCAGCGGGCGATGCTCGATTTCGCGATGAAGGTTTGCCAGGCCTCGCACGAGATCGACGAGGCCGATTTCGATGCGCTGCGCCCGCACGGCTTCTCCGACGAGGACGCCTGGGACATCGCCGCGATCACCGCCTTTTTCGGCCTGTCCAACCGCATGGCCAACACCATCGGCATGCGTCCCAACGATGAGTTCTTCCTGATGGGGCGTGTGCCGAAGGCCAAGCCGTAGTCCGGTTGCGAGACCGGCCGTCTCGCCCGCGGGCGGCAGATGCCGTCCGCCCCCGACCTGCAAGGAGATTGCATGCCACGGATCGTCGACCGATCGTTTCTTTCCTCGCTTCTTTCCTCGCTTCTTTCCTCGCTTCTTTCCCCGTTTCTTGCCGCGCTGCGTTCCGGGCTGGTTCCCCTGCTTCGTCCCCGACTGAACGGCATGGGACGGCTGGCCTGCGCGGCAACCGGCGTGACCCTGCTGGCTGCCTGCGCCAGCGAACCGCCGCCCGGACCGCCGCCGCCGCCGATGGGCGGTGCCGGCACGCCGCAAGGCTGCGCCGCCGACAAGATGGCCGACGACGCGCTGGTCGGCAAGCCGGAGGCCGAGGCGATCGCGCTGCTGGACGGCTGCGCCTGGCGCATTGGCCAGCGCGACGCGCAGCAGTTTCCCGGCACCATGGATTACCGTCCGGACCGCCGCACGCTCGGCATCGCGGGCGGTCTGGTGGTCTGGGTCAAGCGCGGCTGAACGCCGGGCGCCGGCGCGGCTGCCCGCGCCGGTTTCCTACATGGCGCGGCAGGCCTACTTGACCTGCGCGCACATGCCGCTGGCCGGGTCGAACATCACCGGCCACGCTTCTTCGTAGATCCCGGGCGTGCAACGCTTCTGGCAATTGGCATGTGCCAGCGTGACGCGCCGCGGGTCCTGCCACACCATCAGCTTGCAACCGCTGTCGTCGCGCGCGACCAGTTCGATATGCGGGGCCTTCTGGACCTGCCGGAACTCGCTCAGATCGAAGGCGCACGAGCCGCGGCGCCGCGGCACCCACAGCTTCCAGTTCAGCGCCTGCACCTCGTTGGCGGTCACGCGCACGCGCGCCTCCTCGCGAAAGCCGTCGTCCTCGGTGCGGCTGCAATAGCCGGCCAGCTCGATCACGCGGGCCGCAATCGGTGGCGGAGGGGCGGGGGTGACCTGACGCTCGGGCGCAGCCGGGGGCAACGATGGCGCGCGTTTCGCCAGTTCCTGCACGGGCGCGCAGCCGTGCAGGCCCACCATCGCGATCAGCATCGCGCCGAGCCACGGCGCGCCTGGCCTTGTCCACGGCCGTTCGGCCGTCTTCGCTTGCCGCCCCGTCATGGTCCGCTCCTGCCGTGCCATTCCTGCATTCGTTATAGGGGATGGCGGCGGCAATGACATGCGGTCAGACCCTAGTGGCGATCCGCATCGCGCCGGCTACATCAGGATGATGTCGTACTGCTCCTGGTGAAAGGTCGATTCGACCTGCAGCGAAATCGGCTTGCCGATGAAGTCGCCAAGCATCGCCATATGCTGGCTTTCCTCTTCGAGGAAGAGGTCGATCACTTCCTGCGAGGCCAGGATGCGGAACTCGCGCGGATTGAACTGGCGCGATTCGCGCATGATCTCGCGCAGGATCTCGTAGCACACGGTGCGCGGCGTCTTGACCTGGCCCTTGCCCTGGCAGACCGGGCACTGCTCGCACAGCACGTGCGCCAGCGATTCGCGCGTGCGCTTGCGCGTCATCTCGACCAGCCCGAGCTGCGAAAAGCCGTTGACGGTGATGCGGGTGCGGTCGCGCGACAGCGCGCGCTTCAGTTCCGACAGCACCGCATCGCGGTGCTCGACATTCTCCATGTCGATGAAGTCGATGATGATGATGCCGCCGAGATTGCGCAGCCGCAGCTGGCGCGCGATCGTGTGTGCCGCTTCAAGATTGGTCTTGAAGATGGTGTCGTCGAAATTGCGGGCGCCGACATAGCCGCCGGTGTTGACGTCGATCGTCGTCATCGCCTCGGTCTGGTCGATCATCAGATACCCGCCCGACTTCAGGTCGACGCGCCGCGACAGCGCGCGCTCGATTTCCGCGTCGATATTGAACAGGTCGAAGATCGGCCGCTCGCCGGTGTAGTGCGACAGCCGCGGCAGCACCGCGGGCGTGTATTCCTGCGCGAACTCGACCAGCTTCTGGTAGTTCTCGCGCGAATCGACCTGGATCACGCCGGTGGCGTCGTTGACGAAATCGCGCAGCACGCGCTGGGCCAGGCTCAGGTCCTGATAGAGCAGGCTGGGCGCGGGCAGCGTGGTGGCGTTGAGCCGGATCGCGCCCCAGATCTTGCGCAGGTAGGCGATGTCGTTGCCCAGCTCCTCGTCGGTCGCCTCCTCGGCGATGGTGCGCACGATGAAGCCGCCGCGCTCGTCCTCGGGCACCAGCCCCTGCACGCGGGCGCGCAGCGCTTCGCGATCGATCTCGCCTTCGATCCGTTGCGAGATGCCGATATGGGGGTCCTGCGGCAGATAGACCAGCGTGCGGCCGGCGATGCTGACCTGAGTCGACAGCCGCGCCCCCTTGGTGCCGATCGGGTCCTTGATCACCTGCACCATCAGCGCCTGGCCCTCGAACAGCGTCTTCTCGATCGCCAGCTGCGTACTGCCGTTGCGGTCCGGTTCGCGCCGGTGCCAGATATCGGCGACGTGCAGGAAGGCCGCGCGCTCGAGACCGATGTCGATGAAGGCCGATTGCATGCCGGGCAGCACGCGCACCACCTTGCCCAGATAGATATTGCCGACCAGTCCGCGCGTCAGCGTGCGCTCGACATGAAGCTCCTGCACCGCGGCCTGCTGCACGATGGCCACGCGCGTTTCCTGCGGGGTGATATTGACGAGGATGTCTTCGGTCATGTTGTGTGCGATCCGTCGCCGGCTGGCTGGCTCCGCCGACGGTTGTCCGTCGCGGCGGAGCAGGTTGGTCCCCTGGATGCCGTGCGGCGCGGTCGGCGGGCGAACCGGCGCCTTGCTCGGCGTTGCGTGGCGGTGCGCTTCAGAAGCGCAGACCGGCCTGTCGCAACAGCGCTGCCGTCTCGAACAGGGGCAGGCCCATGATACCCGAATAGCTCCCCGCGATCCGCTGCACGAACTCGGCGGCGCGGCCCTGGATGCCGTAGGCGCCGGCCTTGCCGAGCGGCTCGCCGCTGGCCACGTAGCGCGCGATCTCGTCCTCGCGCATCGCGCGGAAGCTGACCTCGGAGATCGACAGCGCATGGTGCGCGCCGAGCGTCGAAACCACGGTCACCGCGGTCAGCACCCGATGCGTGGTGCCGGACAACGCCGTCAGCATCGCGACGGCGTCGTCGGCATGCTCGGGCTTGCCGAGGATGCGGCCGCCCAGACAGACCGTGGTGTCCGAGGTCAGGATCGGCGCGTCGGGCAGCGCCCGGCGTTCGCGGCGGCGCAGCGCGGCCTCCGCCTTCAGCGCGCAGACGCGCTGCACGTAGTCATCCGGCGTTTCGCCGGGCAGCACCGCTTCGAGCGCCTCGGCGTCTTCGTCGTCGTCGGGCAGCAGCAGCTGGTAGGACACGCCGAGCTGGGTAAGCAGCTCGCGGCGGCGAGGGCTTTGGGAGGCGAGGTAGAGGACGTCGTGGAGCACGGTGGCACGGGCGCGGAGGAGCGCGGTGGTACTAGGGAGGGACGAGGTTCGGACGAACGCAGGAACCGGGGCCGCCGACCGGCAGCGGGCGATGGCAGGTCAGACCCGATGGTAAGGGTGGTTCTGCGTGACGGTCCAGGCCCGGTACAGCTGCTCGGCCAGCAGCACGCGCACCATGCCGTGCGGCAGCGTCAGGCTGGAGAGCCGCAGCAGCGTCTGCGCGCGGGCCTTCAGCGCAGGGTCGAGGCCGTCCGCACCGCCGATCAGAAAGGCGACATCGCCGCCCTCGCGCTGCCAGCCGGTCAACTGCTCGGCCAGCTGCATCGTGGTCAGGTCGCGGCCGCGTTCGTCCAGCGCGACGATGCGGCACTGGCGCGGCAGCGCGGCCTCGATGCGCGCGGCCTCGCGCTGCATCACGGTCGCCGCGTTGTTGCTGGCGGTGCGGGCCTCGGGCTTGATCTCGCGCAGCACGATGCGCAGCTCCGGCGGCATGCGCTTGGCATACTCGGCGAAGCCCGCCTCGATCCAGGCGGGCATCTTGTGCCCGACCGCGACGATCAGCAACTGCACGGCGACGCGCTGCTGCGGGATGGGGCCCGGCTCAGGCCGAGCGGGTGGCGCGCTTGCGCGGTGCCGCGGTCTTGGCGGCGGCGCTGCGCGTGGCGGTGGTCTTGGCCGCGGTACGGGTGCCGGTACCGGTTCCCGTCTTGGCAGCCGTCCTTGTCGTCTTGGTGGCCGTCTTGGTGGCCGTCTTGCGGGCGGCACCGGTACCGCTGCCGGTGCCCGTGCGGGCTGGAGCCTTGCGCGCCGGCGCGGCGCCGCTGACGCTGGTGGTGCGGGTGCGAGCGACCGGCTTGCGCTGCGTCGCGATCGCGTCCGGATCGGTGTCCTCGTGGCCCATCGGCGGCGACGGCTCCTTCATGCCTTCGGGCAGGCGGGCCAGGGCCGGGCGTTCGCCGACGGCGCGGCGCGTGCGGGCGCGCGGCGCCTTTTCCTCGGCGTCGTCGTCCTCGTCCACCGGCTCGCTGGCCTTGGCCAGGCCCTTGGCGCCCGCGCCGAGCTTGATCCGCACCGGCTTGTCGCCCCAGATCTCTTCGAGGTTGTAGTACTGGCGCAGCTGCGGCTGCAGGATATGCACCACCGCGTCGCCGCAGTCGACCAGCACCCATTCGCCGGTCTCCATGCCTTCCACCGCGATGATGTGGCCGCCGGCTTCCTTGACGGTGTCGCGTACCGAGGCGGCCAGCGCCTTGGTCTGCCGGTTCGAGGTGCCGCTGGCGATCACCACGCGGTCGAACAGTTCGGTCAGGTGCGAGGTGTCGAACACCTTGATGTCCTGTGCCTTGACGTCCTCGAGGCCATCGACGATGGCGCGTTGCAGTTTGCGAATATCCATGGTGCCTTGGTGGTGCCCTTGTATTTTGTCAGCGAGGGATCGGTGGCCGTAGCCGCGTCCCGGGCCAGTGCTACGGGCCGGCCCGGTTCCACGGTCCTGCTCAGTCCTGGCGATAGAGTCCGTGGGTGGCGATGTAGTGTGCCACGCCCGGGGGGAGTTGGTCATCCGCGCGCTGGCCGGCGGCAAGGCGCTGGCGCAGGGCGGTGGAGGAGAGGTCGACGGCGAGCGTCTGGTCGATCCACATCCGGCCGGAGGGCGTGGATTGTATCAGGTGCGCGTCGGCACGGCGCTGGGCCAGCGCGTCGCGCACCGGGCCGTCGAGCTGGTCCAGCGCGAAGCCGGGCCGGGTCGCGACGCACAGGTGGACGTAGTCGAGCAGGTCCTCCCAGCCGTGCCAGGTGTGCAGGCGCAGCAATTGGTCAGCGCCCATCAGCCATGCCAGCGAGGCCTCGGGGCCGTACTGCTCGCGCAAGTGGCGCACCGTGTCGATGGTGTAGCTCGGGCCGGCGCGATCGACCTCCATGCGGCTGGCGTGAACCCGCGCCGGCGCGTCGGCCAGCGCCGAGGCGGCCAGTTCCGTCATCGCCAGCCGGTCCGCGGCCGGGGTCACGTCGTTGCCTTTCTGCCATGACTGGCCGGTCGGAATCCACAGCAGCTCGTCGAGCTGCAGATGGTCGATGCATAGCCGCGCCAGCGCCAGGTGGCCGACATGGGGCGGGTCGAAGGTGCCGCCGAGGATGCCGAGGCGGTAGGGGCGGTTGGAGTTCATCGACAAGGTCCGGGCCCGGTTCAGACCCACTCGCGCGCCGGCAGGAAGTCGGTGTACAGCGCGGCTTCGGCGCTACCCGGCTCGGGCTGCCAGTCGTAGCGCCAGGCGGCCTGCGGCGGCATCGACATCAGGATCGATTCGGTGCGGCCGCCCGATTGCAGGCCGAACAGCGTGCCGCGGTCGAACACCAGGTTGAATTCGACATAGCGGCCGCGGCGATAGGCCTGGAAGTCCCGTTCGCGCGCGCCGTAGGGCGTGTCCTTGCGCGCCTGCAGGATCGGCAGGTAGGCATCGAGAAAGCCGTCGCCGACCGCGCGCATCATCGCGAAGCTGCCGTCGAAGCCGAGCTCGGAGAAGTCGTCGAAGAACACGCCGCCGACGCCCCGTGCCTCGCCCCGATGCTTCAGAAAGAAGTACTCGTCGCACCAGCGCTTGAAGCGCGGATAGAGCCCGGCGCCGAAGGGATCGAGCGCGGTCTTGCAGGTCGCGTGGAAATGCCGGCAGTCGTCGGCATTGCCGTAGTACGGCGTCAGGTCCATGCCGCCGCCGAACCACCAGACCGGCTCGGCGCCTTCCTTGACGGCCAGGAAGCAGCGCACGTTCATATGGACCGTGGGCACGTAGGGGTTGCGCGGATGGAACACCAGCGACACGCCCATCGCCTCGAAGCCGCGCCCGGCCAGTTCGGGCCGGTTGGCGCTGGCCGACGGCGGCAGCGCGTCGCCGCGCACGTGCGAGAAGCCGACGCCGGCGCGCTCCATCACCGCACCGCCTTCGAGGATGCGGGTGCGGCCGCTGCCGCGCAGTCGCTCGGTGGGCGGCTTTTCCCAGGCATCGGTGGCGAACGGCTGCCCGTCGATGGCGGCGACGGCATCCGTGATGCGGTCTTGCAGACCCAACAGATAGGCGCGGACTGCCTGGGAATCGATCATCAGCATGGTCAGGATTGTAGCCGCTGCCCCGTCATGGTGCGGCGGGGTAGGCACGCGGGGATGTTCGTGCTCCGGCGGTGTTCTCGCTCTCCCCCCAAGGAGAGGGCTGGGGAGAGGGGTGGTTTCGAGGCGCGGTCGGTATGGCGCAAGCCTTTGCCCTCTCCGCCGGCCCTCTCCCGCAAGCGGGAGAAGGCAGAAGACCTCAGCGCTTGATCGCCCGATAGCCGATGTCCGAGCGGTACTGCATGCCGTCGAAGTGGATCTGCTGGGCCGCCGCATAGGCCGCGCGCTGCGCCGCCTTGACGGTATCGGCCAGGCCCACCACGCACAGTACGCGGCCGCCGTTGGTCAGCAGCTTGCCGTCGGCCAGCGTGGTGCCGGCGTGGAAGGTCACGCTGTCCTCGGTCTCGGCCGGGATGCCGGTAATCAGGTCGCCCTTGCGCGGCGAGTCGGGGTAGCCGTGGGCGGCCATCACCACGCCCAGCGCCGTGCGGCGGTCCCAGTCGAGCTCGACCGCGTCGAGCCGGCCGTTGACGGCATGCTCCATCACGTCGAACAGATCCGTCTTGAGCCGCGCCATGATCGGCTGCGTCTCGGGATCGCCCATGCGGCAGTTGAATTCGAGCGTCTTCGGATTGCCGTCGCGGTCGATCATCAGGCCGGCGTACAGGAAGCCGGTGTACGGGATGCCGTCCTTCTCCATGCCGCGCACGGTCGGCATGATGATCTCGCGCAGCACGCGTGCATGCAGCGCGGGCGTGACCACCGGTGCCGGCGAATAGGCGCCCATGCCGCCGGTATTGGGGCCGGCGTCGCCGTCGAGCAGGCGCTTGTGGTCCTGGCTGGTGGCCAGCGCCAGCACATTGGCGCCGTCGACCATCACGATGAAGCTTGCTTCCTCGCCCTCGAGGAATTCCTCGATGACGACGCGCGCGCCGGCATCGCCGAGCTTGTTGTCGGCCAGCATCATGTCGACCGCGGCGTGCGCTTCTTCCAGCGTGGTGGCGACCACCACGCCCTTGCCGGCGGCGAGGCCATCGGCCTTGATCACGATCGGCGCGCCCTGTGCGTCGAGATAGGCGTGTGCCTGCGCCGCGTCGCTGAAGGTCTGGTAGGCGGCGGTCGGAATCTGGTGCCGGTGCATGAAGGCCTTGGCGAAGTCCTTCGACGACTCCAGCTGCGCGGCCGCGCGGCTTGGGCCGAAGATGCGCAGACCGCGCGCGCGGAACACGTCGACGATGCCGGCCGCCAGCGGCGCCTCGGGACCGACCACGGTGAAATGCACGCCCTCGCTTTGCGCGAACTCGGCCAGCGCCGCCGGATCGGTCACGGGGACGTTCTGCAGCCGCTTGTCCAGCGCAGTGCCGCCGTTGCCCGGCGCCACGTAGACGACCTGCACCTTGGGCGACTGGGCCAGTTTCCAGGCCAGCGCGTGTTCACGTCCGCCCGAGCCGACAACCAATACTTTCATGATCCACTGCCAGAAGATAAAGCTTTGGGGACGGCGGCCGCTGCATCGAATTGGCTACGGCCGCCGGGGAGAGGGGAGGGGCGGATGCGCCGGCTCAGTCCTCGATCACCGCGTTGGTGAAGACTTCCTGCACGTCGTCGAGGTTTTCCAGCGCGTCGAGCAGCTTCTGCATCTTGACGGCATCGTCGCCCGAGAAGCTGACTTCGTTCTGCGGCTTCATCACGACGTCGGCGACCTCGGCCTTGAAGCCGGCCGCTTCGAGTGCCGTCTTGACGGTGCCGAAATCGTTGGGCGGGCAGGTGACCTCGATCGCGCCGTCCTCGTGGGTCACGACATCGTCGGCGCCGGCCTCGAGCGCAGCTTCCATCAGCTTGTCCTCGGGCGTGCCCGGGGCGAACAGGAACTGGCCGCAGTGCGTGAACATGAAGGCCACCGAGCCTTCGGTGCCCATGTTGCCGCCATGCTTGGAGAAGGCGTGGCGCACTTCGGCGACGGTCCGGGTGCGGTTGTCCGTCAGGCAATCGACGATGATCGCGGCGCCCGACAGGCCGTAGCCCTCGTAGCGGATTTCCTCGTAGCTGGCGCCTTCCAGACCGCCCACGCCGCGCTGGATCGCGCGCTGGATGTTGTCCTTCGGCATGTTGGCGTCCATGGCCTTGTCCATGGCCAGCCGCAGGCGGGGATTGGAGTCGGGATCGCCGCCGCCGAGCTTGGCGGCGACGGTGATTTCCTTGATCAGGCGGGTCCAGATCTTGCCGCGCTTGGCGTCGGCGGCGGCTTTCTTATGCTTGATATTGGCCCATTTGGAATGACCGGCCATGTTTCTCTCCGAGGCGGAACAGGTACGCGAGGCGCGTGCAGCGCGGCGAGGGCAGCATGGCCGAAGGCTGGCGGCCGGGCCGGCGGGCGTTTGACGACGCCCAGGCGGCTGGTTGCGATGCACGCGCCGGGTGATGGAATCATCAGCGGCAGGCCATGACTGCTGGCAATCACTGCTGGATATAATCAGCCCGGGATTTTATCACGCGCCCCTGTGCGCCAGACCGCCGGCCCGGCCTTTGCCGCGCCGGGCGAGGCGGGCTTGTTGGCGCCGAACCTATCGCCGCACCATCGCCCGTACCCTCGCCTCATCGGCGAATCGACACATCGCCTCATCATCCACCGGAGCCCCCAGCATGGCCGACCCCATCGTTATCGCCAAGAACGCCCAGCATGAACTGGCCCTGCTGCCGCAGATGGGCAACCGCCACGGGTTGATCACCGGTGCCACCGGCACCGGCAAGACCGTGACGCTGCAGACGCTGGCGCAGGGCTTCTCGCGGCTCGGCGTGCCGGTCTTCATGGCCGACGTCAAGGGCGACCTGACCGGAATCTCGCAGCCCGGCCAGCTGTCCGACAAGCTCGGCAAGCGGCTGGCCGACCTGGGCCTGCCCGAGCCGGTCTGGGGCGCCTGCCCGACCACGCTGTGGGACGTGTTCGGCGAGAAGGGGCATCCGGTGCGCGCCACCGTGTCGGACATGGGCCCGCTGCTGCTGTCGCGCATGCTGGAACTCAACGACACCCAGCAGGGCGTGCTGAACCTGGTGTTCCGCATCGCCGACGCCAACGGCCTGCTGCTGCTCGATGCGAAGGACCTGCGCGCGATGCTGCAGTACGTCGGCGACAACGCCGGCCAGTTCACCACCGAGTACGGCAATATCTCGGCCGCGTCGATCGGCGCGATCCAGCGCGGCCTGGTCGCGCTCGAATCGCAGGGCGCCGATGTGTTCTTCGGCGAGCCGATGCTGAACCTGGACGACTTCATGCAGACCGACAAGGGTCTGGGCATGGTCAATATCCTGGCCGCGGACAAGCTGTTGCACGCGCCGCGGCTGTACGCGACCTTCCTGCTGTGGCTGCTGTCCGAGCTGTTCGAGAAGCTGCCCGAGGCCGGCGACCTCGACAAGCCCAAGCTCGTGTTCTTCTTCGACGAGGCGCATCTGCTGTTCAACGACGCGCCCAAGGCGCTGCTGGAGAAGATCGAGCAGGTGGTGCGGCTGATCCGTTCGAAGGGCGTCGGCGTGTACTTCGTCACGCAGAACCCGATCGATATTCCCGACACCGTGCTGGGGCAGCTCGGCAACCGCGTCCAGCATGCGCTGCGCGCGTTCACGCCGCGCGACCAGAAGGCGGTCAAGGTGGCGGCGACCACGATGCGCGCCAATCCGGAGCTGGACGTGGAGAAGGCGATCGGCGAGCTGGCGGTGGGCGAGGCGCTGATCTCGCTGCTCGACGCCAAGGGCACGCCCGGCATCACGCAGCGCGCGTGGGTGCTGGCGCCGGGCAGCCGCATCGGCCCGATCGACGAGGCCGAGCGCAAGCAGCTGCTGGCCTCGTCGCTGGTGGCGGGCATCTACGAAAAGGCGGTCGATCGGGAATCGGCCTATGAAAGGCTGAAGGGCAGGGCCGCGCAGAGCGGCGAGGCGCCGGCCGTGCAGAACGGCGGCGGGCAGAACGGAGGACAGGCAGCGGGCCAGCCGGCCGGCGAACGCGGCTGGCTCGACGAGGCCGGCGATCTGTTCGGCGGCCTGACGCGCGGCACCGGCAAGACCGGCCGCGGCGATTCGATTCTGGAGTCGATGGCCAAGTCGGCGGCCCGCACGGTGGGCTCGCAGGTCGGCCGCGAGCTGATCCGCGGCGTGCTGGGCAGCCTGCTGGGGTCGGGGCGCAAGCGCCGGTAGCGAGGGACGGCGCCCTCTCCCCCGGCCCCTCTCCCGCAAGCGGGCGAGGGGAGAAACCCGGGCGGCGAATCAACGCCGACAGCCAGGGTCAAGTTGTCGAGAAAGTCCGTCGGCGTTTCAATGGCTGCAGGCAGGCTCCCCTCTCCCGCTTGCGGGAGAGGGGTTGGGGGAGAGGGAAAGCCCCGCCCCGACTCAGTTCTTGGTACCGAACAAGCGGTCGCCGGCGTCGCCCAGGCCCGGCACGATGTAGGCGTGCTCGTCCAGATGGCTGTCGAGCGAGGCTACGTACAGCTTCACGTTCGGATGGGCCTTCTGGAAGACCTCGACGCCTTCGGGCGCCGCCACCAGGGCGACGAACGTGATCGCCTCGTCCTTGACGCCGCGGCGCTTGAGCACATCGACCGCATGCGCCGCCGAATAGCCGGTGGCGACCATCGGGTCGCACAGGATGAAGCTGCGATCCTCCAGAGCGGGCAGCCGCACCAGATATTCGACCGGGCGATGATGCTCGTCGCGATAGACGCCGATATGGCCGATCCGCGCCGACGGGATCAGTTCGACCAGGCCGTCGCTCATGCCGACGCCGGCGCGCAGCACCGGCACGACGGTCAGCTTCTTGCCGGCGATCACCGGTGCGTCCATGCTGACCAGCGGCGTCTCGATATGGCGCGTGGTCAGCGGCAGGCTGCGGGTGATCTCGTAACCCATCAGCAGCGTGATTTCGCGCAGCAGCTCGCGAAAGGTCCGCGTCGACGTGTCGCGGTCGCGCATGTGCGACAGCTTGTGCTGGATCAGCGGGTGGTCGAGGATGAACAGATTGGGGAAACGCGGATCTTGCTTCATGGCGGGTAGCGGCTGGCGGTGAGGGCAGGGCGGAATCCGGGGGATCGCCCCGGTGGTGCCGGATTGTAATGGATGGCGTCATGGATCGACGCCCGGCCGTCCGCGCGGGCGCGACGGCGCCGGGCCGGCGTCCGATGTCTTTGCGCCTTTTGACATACAATCCTCGCGTCTGTCCGGCGGCAATCCCGAACGTTGCCGACGCGGCGGCAAATCCGACCTTTTTCCGACGTAGTGCCTTGTCGCGCCCGCCTGTCGGCGACCGTGCGCGCACAGGCCGTTTGCACCATACCCGTGCCCGCTTCCCAGAAATCCCTCGCCAGCCCCGCCAGCGCTTCCGCCGGCGCGCGGCAGCGCACCGGGCTTGCCGTCGCCGCCATCGGCGCCGTGCTGTTCTCCGGCAAGGCCATCGTCGCCAAGCTGATGTACCGCTACAACGTCGACGCCGTGATGGTGATCACGTTGCGCATGCTGTTCGCAGTGCCGCTGTTCATGGCGATCGGCTGGTGGCAGTCGATGCGGCTGCCACCGCTTTCGTGGGCCGATCGCGGCCGCGTGCTGATGCTCGGCTTCATCGGCTACTACCTGTCGAGCTTTCTCGACTTCCTCGGCCTGCAATACATCACCGCGGGGCTGGAGCGGCTGATCCTGTTCCTGACGCCGTCCTTCGTGGTGCTGGCCACCGCCTTCGGTTTCAAGCGCCATATCAGCCGCCAGCAGTGGATCTCGCTGCTGCTGGCCTACGCCGGCATCCTGCTGGTGCTGGCCCACGATCTGGACGTCAGCGGCAGCAAGGTCTGGCTCGGCGCCGCGCTGGTGCTCGGCAGCGCGGTCAGCTATGCCGTCTATCTGATCGCCAGCGGCGAGCTGGTCGCGCGCATCGGGTCGCTGCGGCTGGTCGCCTATGCGATGTGCGTGTCGACCGCCTGCTGCGTGGTGCAATATCTGGTGCTGGGACGCCCCTGGGGCGAACTGCTGCAGCCGGCGCCGGTGATGTGGCTGTCCGCGATCAACGCGGTGTTCTGCACCGTGCTGCCGGTGTCGCTGACGATGATGGCGGTGGCGCGCATCGGCGCGCCGATGGCCTCGCAGGCCGGCATGATCGGCCCGGTGTCGACGCTGTTCCTCGGCTTCTGGCTGCTGGGCGAGCCGATCACGCTGGTGCAGCTGGCAGGCAGCGCGCTGGTGATGGGCGGCATCTATCTGCTGTCGCGCAGCAAGGCTGCGCGGACCTGAGCGGGCGGCAACGCGGGCTCGATCGATTTGAACAACTGGCGAATCAAGGAGAAGGGAGCATGGATTTCGGATTGCGAGGCAAGCATGCGCTGGTGTGCGGCGCCAGCAAGGGCCTGGGTTTTGCCTGCGCCGATGCGCTGGCGGCCGAGGGCGTCGACGTGGTGATCGTCGCGCGCGGCGCCGAGGCGCTGGAGAAGGCCGCCGCCGACCTGCGCGCGCGCCATGGCCGCCGCGTGGTCGCGGTGGCCACCGACATCACCACGCCGGAAGGCCGCCAGCAGGCGCTCGACGCCGTGGCCAGGCTCGGCGATCTCGACATCCTGGTCAACAACGCGGGCGGCCCGCCGCCGGGCAATTTCCGCGACTGGAACCGCGAGGACTGGATCGCCGCGCTCGACGCCAACATGCTGACGCCGATCGAGCTGATCAAGGCCACCGTCGACGGCATGATCGCGCGCAAGTGGGGCCGCATCATCAACATCACCAGCGGCGCGGTCAAGGCGCCGATCGATGTGCTCGGGCTGTCCAACGGCGCACGCTCCGGCCTGACGGGCTTCGTCGCCGGCGTGGCCCGCGAGGTCGCGCAGCATGGCGTGACCATCAACAACCTGCTGCCGGGGCCGTTCAATACCGACCGTCTGTACAAGACCATGGAAGGGGCCGCGAAGAAGGCCAACCTGACCGTCGACGAGGTCGCGCAACGCCGCGCCGCGCAGAACCCGTCGCGCCGCTTCGGCGACCCGGCCGAGTTCGGCGCCACTTGCGCGTTCCTGTGCAGCAAGCAGGCGGCCTACATCACCGCGCAGAACATCCTGCTGGACGGCGGCGCCTACCCGGGCACCTTCTGAGCGCGCGCATGAGCACCATCCCCGTCGCCGCGGTTCCGCCCCGCATCGCGCTGATCGCGCACGACCGCAAGAAGGACGACATCGTCGCCTTTGCCCGCCGCCATCGCGATTTCCTTGTGCACTGCGAACTGCTGGCCACCGGCACCACCGGCGGCCGGCTGATCGACGAGGTGAGACTGACGGTCACGCGCATGCTGTCCGGCCCGTGGGGCGGCGACCTGCAGATCGGCGCGCAACTGGCCGAGGGCCGCGTCGCCGCGGTGATCTTCCTGCGCGACCCGATGACGCCGCAGCCGCACGAGCCCGATATCAACGCGCTGGTGCGCGCCTGCGACGTGCACGACGTGCCGTGCGCGACCAATGTGGCGACCGCCGACATGCTGATCGCCGAAATGCGGCGGCGTACCGCGGCGCCGGCGGCCTGAACGGCAGTCCCGATCCGATCATCCCAAGGAGAACCGAACCATGAGCAAAGCCATCCGCATCTTCGAGAACGGCGGTCCTGAAGTGATGCAGTGGGTCGACGTCGAGGTCGGCGAACCCGGCCCCGGCGAGATCCGCATCCGGCAGGAGGCGGTCGGCCTGAACTATATCGACGTCTACTTCCGTACCGGGCTCTACAAGCAGCCGCTGCCGGGCGGGATCGGCATGGAAGGCGCCGGTGTGGTCGAGGCGGTCGGGCCGGGCGTCACGCATCTGCGCGAAGGCGACCGCGTCGCCTATGCCGGCCGACCCACCGGCGCCTATGCGCAGGTGCGCGTGATGCCGGCCGATATCGTGGTCAGGCTGCCGGACGATATCTCGTTCGAGCAGGCCGCCGCGATGATGCTGCAAGGCATGACGGTGCAGTACCTGGTGCGCGACACCTACCGGGTGCAGCCCGGCGACACCGTGCTGCTGCACGCCGCGGCCGGCGGCATCGGCCTGATCGCGTCGCAATGGCTGAAGGCGCTGGGCGCCACCGTGATCGGCACCGTCGGCAACGACGACAAGGCCGCGCTGGCGCGCGCGCATGGCTGCGACCACACCATCGTCTACACGCGCGAATCGTTCCTGGACCGCGTCAAGGAAATCACCGGCGGCAAGGGCGTGGCGGTGGTCTACGACTCGATCGGCAAGGACACCTTCAACGATTCGCTGGACTGCCTGGCGCCGCGCGGCACCATGGTCAGCTTTGGCAACGCCTCGGGCCCGGTGCCGCCGGTCGATATCTCGGTGCTGGGCGCCAAGGGCTCGCTGAAGCTGACGCGTCCGACGATCATGACGTATGTGACGCAGCGCGAGCTGCTCGAGCCGATGGCGGCCGAGCTGTTCGACATCGTGCGCAGCGGCAAGGTCAGGATCGAGGTGCGGCAGCGCTATCCGCTGGCCGAGGTCGCGCAGGCCCATCGCGAGCTGGAAGCGCGCAAGACCACCGGCTCGACGGTGCTGATCCCGTAAGACTGCAGGCGGAGCAGAAAAGAAAAGGGCGCCAGTCGAACTGGCGCCCTTTTTCGTTGCCGCTACCGCGCGGTCAATGTGGCATCGGTCAATGCGGCCTGACCGTCGTCGATTGCGTTCGCATTTGCGCTTGCCGCAGGATATGCGGTGGCAGTCGCTTCAGGATCAGATGGACCGCCAGCGGGATCAGCACCAGATCGTCGACGATGCCCAGTCCGGCCACCACGTCGGGGATCAGGTCGATCGGCGACAGCGCGTACAGCGCCACGCCGACCACCGCCGGCTTGAGCCAGCCCGGCGCGTCCGGGTGCCGCAGCGCATACCAGAGCAGGCGCCCGTCCCGCCGCACGAGCGTCCAAAGCGCCGAGAATCGTTTCCACATGAGAGGCCTCCATCACACTGTGCACCCGCGACTGAAATGCGCGGCACGACAACAGGATAGCTTGGGCCGATGCGCCGCGGTTCAAGTTCCCGGCGAAGGGTTCAACCCGGGATCTGCCCCTCCACACCCTCGACGTAGAACTTGATGCCGTGCAGGAACTTGTCGTCGGCCACCTGGCCTGCCGCCAGTTGCTCCTTGCCGGTGTTGTCCTTGAGCGGGCCCTTCCAGATCGGCGCGCTGCCGTCGATGATGCCGCGGCGGCGCTCGGCGACCAGCGCCTTGACGTCCTCGGGCACGTCGGCGTTGAAGCTGGTCAGGTCGATCATGTTTTCCTTCAGACCCCACCAGGTGGTGCCGTTGGTCCAGGTACCGCTGAGCACGTCGCCGACCACCTTGTTGTAGTAGACGCCCCACGAGATCACCGACGCGGCCAGGTGGGCCTTGGGACCGAACTTGCTCATGTCGCTATCCCAGCCGAACGCATGCACGCCCTTTTCCTGCGCCGTTTGCACCACGGCGGCCGAATCGGTGTTCTGCATCAGCATGTCGACGCCCTGGCCGATCAGCGTGGTGGCGGCCTCGCGCTCCTTGCCCGGGTCGAACCACTTGTTGACCCAGACCACCTTGACCGTCGCGCTCGGATTGACGCTGCGCGCGCCCAGTGCGAACGAGTCGATGTTGCGGATCACCTCGGGGATCGGCACCGAGGCGACCACGCCCATCTTGCCGGTCTTGCTCATCTTGCCGGCCACCACGCCGGCCAGATACGCGCCCTCGTAGGTGCGCACGTCGTACTGCGCCAGGTTGTCGGCGGTCTTGAAGCCGGTCGCATGCTCGAACCTGACGTCCGGAAACTCCTTGGCGACCTTCAGCATCGATTCCATGTAGCCGAAGGTGGTGCCGAAGATCAGCTTGTTGCCCTGGCTGGCCAGATCGCGGAACACGCGCTCGGCATCGGCGGCGGATTCGGGGATGTTCTCGACATAGGTGGTCTTGACCTTGTCGCCGAATTTCTCCTCGACCGCCTTGCGGCCGCGGTCGTGCGCATAGGTCCAGCCGGCGTCGCCGACCGGTCCGATATAGACGAAGGCGACCTTCAGCGGCTCGCCCGCCTGGCCGGCGGCCGGAGCCGAGGCGGCGCCCGGCGCGGGCTGCTCGGCTTCCTTCTTGCCGCAGCCGGCCAGCGTGGCCACCGCCAGCAGCGTGGTGGCGGCCAGCGTCGCGAGGGACTTCCTGCGCGTGACGATCATCGATTTCTCCTTGTGTTGAATGCGCGCATTGACACGCGCGTTGGCTCTTGCTGGAAAAGGGTCAGGCGTTGCCAGGGCGGAACGGCCGCCCCAGCGACGCCGGCATATTGAGGCGGATCCACGCCGGATTGCGCGAGATCAGCGCCAGCACCACGATGGTGGCCGCATACGGCAGCATCGACAGGATCTGCGACGGCGCGGAGACGCCGATGCCCTGCAGATAGAACTGCAGGATCGTCACGCCGCCGAACAGCCAGGCGCCCACCAGGACGCGGCCGGGCCGCCAGGTGGCGAAGGTGGTCAGCGCCAGCGCGATCCAGCCGCGCCCGGCAACCAGATTCTCGACCCACATCGGCGTATAGACCAGCGATAGATAGGCGCCGGCCAGCCCGCAGCAGCCGCCGCCGAACAGCAGCGCGGCGAAGCGGATCCAGCGCACCGGGTAGCCGAGCGCGTGCGCCGACTCCGGCGATTCGCCGATCGCGCGCAGCGTCAGTCCGGCGCGCGTGCGGAACAGGAACCACATGATGGCCACGCACAGCAGCACGCTGACATAGACCATCCAGTGATGCTGGAAGAAGGCCGGGCCGACGAAGGGCAGGTCGGCCAGGCCCGGCACCTTGCTGCCCTGCGCGGGCATCGCGTAGCCGACGAAGCGCTGGCCCATGAAGGCCGACAGGCCGGTGCCGAAGATCGACAGCGCCAGGCCCGTGGCGACCTGGTTTGTGGCCAGCACCAGCGCCAGCCAGGCGAACAGCGTGGCCATCGCCATGCCGGCCAGCGCGCCGGCGACGAAGCCGAGCAGCGGCGACTGGGTCTGGTAGCCGACCATGAAGCCGAACACCGCTGCGACCAGCATCATGCCTTCGGCACCGAGGTTCAGCACGCCGGCGCGTTCGTTGATCAAGAGGCCGAGGGCCGCCAGCAGCAGCGGCGTGCCGGCATTGATGGCGGTGGCGACAAGGGGAGCGAATTGTTCCATGAGCGGATATCGGTTGGCTATCGGGCCGCCGCCGCGCGCCAGCGCAGACGGTTGTCGATCAGGCTGTCGCAGGCGAGCAGGAAGAACAGCAGCATCCCCTGGAACACCCAGCCGATGGCCGACGGCAGGCCCAGGCGCGATTGCGCCATCTCGCCGCCGATATAGAACAGCGACATCACGATGCCGCCGAACACCGCGCCCACCGGATGCAGCCGGCCGACGAAGGCGACGATGATCGCGGTAAAGCCGTAGCCCGGCGAGATCGACGGCAGCAGCTGGCCGATCGGTCCCACCACTTCGAAGGCGCCGGCCAGCCCGGCGAAGCCGCCGGAGATCAGCAGCGCCATCCACAGCGAGGCGCGCGCCGAGAAGCCCGCGTAGCGCGCGGCGGACGGGGCGGTGCCGCCGACCTGCAGCCGGTAGCCGGCGAAGCTGCGGAACAGGAACACCGTCATCACCGCCACCAGCACCAGCATCACCACGAAGCCCGCATGCAGCCGCGAGCCCGACATCAGGTTGGGCAGCAGGAACTCCGACGAGAACACCTTGGACTGCGGGAAGTTCATGCCCTGCGGATCCTTCAGTGGGCCGTTGACCACGTAAAGAATCAGCTGCTGCGCGATATAGGTCAGCATCAGCGAGACCAGGATCTCGTTGGCGTTGAAGCGGTCGCGCAGCAGCGCGGTGATGCCGGCCCACAGCATGCCGCCGGCGATGCCGGCGAGCGAGGCCAGCACGAGCACCGCCACGCCGTTGGCGTTGTGACCGGGCACATCGAACCACAATACGGTCGCCGCGGCGAAGATGCCGCCGAGGATCAGCTGCCCTTCGGCGCCGATGTTCCAGACGTTGGCCCGGTAGCAGACCGACAGCCCGAGCGCGCACAGCACCAGCGGCACGGTCTTGAGCAGCACCTCGCCGAGCGCGCGCTTGTCCTTGACCGGATCGACCAGAAAGACCTTCAGCGCGGCCATCGGGTCCTTGCCCAGCAGCACGAACAGCAGCGCGCCGAAGGCGAGCGTCAGCGCCAGTGCGATGAAGGGCGAGGCATAGGCCATCGGACGCGAGGGCAGGCCGCGCGGCGACAGCGACAGGGGGAAGGCGAAGCCGAGCGATTTAGCCATGGACGCGCGCCTCCGCGACGTCATGCCGGCCCTCGTCCTGGCCGCCCGGTCCGCCCGGCCACAGCCCGCTCATCCATAGGCCGACCTGTTCCCGTGTGGCGTCCTCCACCGGCATCGATGGCGACAGCCGCCCCTTGGCGATCACGTGCAGCCGGTCGCAGATCGCGAACAGCTCGTCGAGCTCCTCGGAGACGACCAGGATCGCGCAGCCGGTCGCCTTCAGCGCCAGCAGCTCGTTGTGGATCTGCGCGGCGGCGCCGACGTCGACGCCCCAGGTCGGCTGCGCGACGATCAGCACGCCGGGGCCGCTCTCGATCTCGCGGCCGACGATGAACTTCTGCAGATTGCCGCCGGACAGGCTGCGCGCCATCGCGTCCGGGCCGCCGGCCTTGACGCGAAAGCGCTGGATGATCGCCGCCGCGAGTCCCGCCGCTGCCTTCGGCGACACCAGGCCGCGCCGTACATAGGGCGGGTCCTGATGCGACAGCAGCGTATTGTCGGCCAGGCTCATGCCGGGCACCGCGCCGCGGCCCAGCCGCTCCTCGGGCACGAAGGCCAGGCCCGCGCGCCGGCGGGCGCGCGCATCGAGGCGGCCGACCGGCTTGCCGTCCAGCGCGATCGCATCGCGCGCGGCGCGGGTGTCCTCGCCGGACAGCGCTGCCAGCAATTCCTGCTGGCCGTTGCCCGAGACGCCGGCGATGCCGACGATCTCGCCGGCATGCAGATCCAGCGAAATCCCTTCGAGCGCGGTGGCGAAGGCATGCGCGCGCGGCAGCGACAGCTCGCGCACGGCCAGACGAAGCGGCCCCCGCGGCGTGGCCACGCGCGCCTCGCGCGGCGGTTCGCCGCCGATCATCATGCGCGACAGCGAGGCCGCGCTCTCCTGGCGCGGATCGCACAGGCCCGTGACCCGGCCCATCCGCATCACGGTGGCGCGGTGGCACAGCGCGCGGATCTCGTCGAGCTTGTGGCTGATGTACAGGATGCTGGTGCCTTCGTCGGCCAGCTGGCGCAGCGTGACGAACAACGTCTGCACCGCCTGCGGCGTCAGCACGGAAGTGGGTTCGTCGAGGATCAGCAATTGCGGCCGCGCCAGCAGCGCGCGCACGATCTCGACGCGCTGGCGCTCGCCGACCGACAGCGTATGCACATGGCGCTCGGGCTCGAGCGGCAGGCCGTAGCGCGCGGCGGTTTCGCGGATCCGTTCGGCCAGCGCCTTTATCGAGGTGCCGCCGCGCTGCGCCGCCGGCAGGCCGAGCGCGATGTTCTCGGTCACGGTCAGCGTGTCGAACAGCGAGAAATGCTGGAACACCATCGCGATGCCCAGGTCGCGGGCATCGTGCGGACTGTCGATGACGACCGGCGCGCCGTTGAAGTGCATCTGGCCGGCGTCGGGTTTGACCGCGCCGAAGATGATCTTCATCAGGGTCGACTTGCCGGCGCCGTTCTCGCCGAGCACGGCATGGATTTCGCCGGGAGCGACGGTCAGCGAGACGTCGTCGTTGGCGGTCACGCCGGGATAGCGCTTGACGATATGGGCAAGCGCCAGCCTGGGGGGGAAATTGGATGTCACTGAGGCGGCTCTGGTTGTCGTGGCAGCTTCGTCCGTCGGCACTGCGCGGCACCGGCGCAGACCGCAGGGCAGCGGTGCGACGGGCGGCGGCAGCGAGCAGCAGTGAACAGCGGCAAGGCGTGGGCCAGCATGGCCGGCGCGCCTCGCCGCATCATCACGGAAGCGTAATGCCTGTTATCAGGTCGGGATTATATAAGTGCGCGGGATCCGGAACGGCCGCCATGACCGTCGATGCAGGCCCCGCAACGGATCGCGGAGGGTTGCAAGTCGCATGCCGGGTGCGGGAACGGTGAGCAGGGTGTGCCGGCGCGCGAGCCCGAGGCCGGGCCCGGCGAACGCGGGCCCGGAGGGCGGCCGGGAGCCCGGTCAGGCCGCGGAAGCGGAGCTGTTCTCGCCGGCCCGGTCGACAGCCCGCCCGCCCTGCATCACCGCTTCGCGCTTCTCCAGCAGATGCTGACGCAGGATCGCGGCGAGGCGCTTGCCGTCGCGCGCTTCCAGCGCCTGGATCATCGCCTCGTGGTCGTGCACCGCGCGGTCCCATTTCTCGGTCTGCTGATTCGAGCGGAAGCGCAGCGCCTTGAGCCGTCGATTGATCGACAGATAGGTCTGGCGCAGCACGCCATTGCGTGCGGCCGCATTGATGCGGTCGTGGATTTCCTGATTGCGGCTGTAGTAGCCGGACAGGTCGTTCTGCGCGCGGCAGGCCAGCATCGCGTAATGCAGCGCCTTGATCTGCGCCAGCTCGGCCGGCGTGATGCGTTCGCAGGCCAGTTCGCCGGCGAAGGCTTCCAGGCCGGCCATCAGTTCGAAGGTCTCCCAGATCTCGGCCTCGGTCATGCGCGACACGCTGGCGCCGCGGTTAGGCGAGATCTCGATCAGGTTCTCGGCGGCCAGCACCTTGAACGCCTCGCGCAGCGGCGTGCGCGAGATTCCCAGCGTCTCGCACAGCTCGCGCTCGTTGAGCTTCATGCCGGGCTTGAGCACGCCCTCGGTGATGAACTTGCGCAGGTGCTCGACCACGGTGTCGTGCAGCCGCTGGCGCTCGAGCCGCGGCAGCAGCGGGGTGGCGCCGCTGTCGGGCAGCGGTTCCCCTTCGGCGGAATTTTGCATTCAAAGTCCTTGTCCGTGATGTCGCGGCCATTCTAGCGCACAGTCGCCGGGAACTGTCCCGCAGCCCGCGCCGCCCGGGCAATCGGGGTAAACGAGCGCCGTTGCCGGGCAATTTCCGCTTGGGATCGCCGACAGCCGCTGCTACAGTATTTTGAATTCAAAATTCAACAAGGAGACACCCGTCCATGATCTCGCTCGACTTCCACCCCGCCGGCCGCCACTTCCTGCAGATCCCGGGACCGAGCCCGGTACCGGATCGCATCCTGCGTGCGATCAGCTATCCGACCATCGATCATCGTGGGCCGGAATTCGGGGCGCTCGGGCGCAAGGTGCTGGCGGACATCCGCAAGATCTTCAAGACCGAGCACCCGGTGATCATCTATCCGGCCTCGGGCACCGGTGCCTGGGAGGCCGCGCTGTCGAACGTGACGAGCCCCGGCGACACCGTGCTGATGTACGAGACCGGGCATTTCGCCACGCTGTGGAAGTCGATGGCCCAGTCCCTGGGCCTGCAGCCGGAATTTCTTGGCCTGCCCGGCATCGAGGGATGGCGCCGCGGCGTGCAGCCCGACATGATCGAGGCCCGCCTGCGCGAGGACAGCGGCCATCGGATCCGCGCGGTCTGCGTGGTCCACAACGAGACCTCGACCGGCGTGACCTCCGACATCGCGGCGGTGCGCCGCGCGATCGATGCGGCGGGCCATCCGGCGCTGCTGATGGTCGATACCATCTCGGGCCTGGCCTCGGCCGACTACCGGCATGACGAGTGGGGCGTGGACGTGACGGTGTCGGGCTCGCAGAAGGGCCTGATGCTGCCGCCGGGCATCAGCTTCAACGCGCTGTCGCCGAAGGCGATCGCCGCCAGCAAGGAGGCGCGCATGCCGCGCAGCTTCTGGCGCTGGGACGAGATCCTCGAGGCCAACAAGAACGGCTACTGGCCGTACACGCCCAATACCAACCTGCTGTACGGCCTGTCCGAGGCGATCGACATGATCCTGGAGGAGGGGCTGGACAACGTCTTCGCGCGCCATCAGCGCCTGGGCGAGGCCACGCGCCGCGCGGTGCGCGCCTGGGGCCTGGAGATCCAGTGCGCCGATCCGGCGGTCTACAGCCCGGTGCTGACCGGCGTGATGATGCCCGAGGGCGTCGACGCCGACGCGGTGCGCAAGCTGATCTACGAACGCTTCAACATGTCGCTGGGCCAGGCGCTGGGCAAGATGCGCGGCAAGATGTTCCGGATCGGCCATCTTGGCGATTGCAACGAGCTGACGCTGATGGCGACGCTGTCCGGCTGCGAGATGGGGCTGAAGCTCGCGGGCGTGCCGCTGCAGGGCAGCGGCGTGGCGGCGGCGATGGAGTACCTGACGTCCCATGCCGACACGCCGGCGCTGAAGGCCGCCGCCTGAGCGGATGGAGCTGCGATGACGGATCCGTCCACGCGCCTGGCCTCCACGTCGGCCCCATCATTGGCCCCATCGTTGGCGTCGTCCTTGACATCGTCGCCGATCGTCAAGCCGCTGCACTTCGTCCGCTCTGAGGGCGGGCCCGGCTCGCCGCTGGCGACGCGGCTCAAGCGCGAGTTGCGCGGCGACGTGCTGTTCGACCGCGCCAGCCGCGGCCGCTATGCGACCGATGCGTCGATCTACCAGATCATGCCGGTCGGCGTGGTGGTGCCGCGCGACCAGCGCGATCTGCTGCTGGCGCTGGAGATCGCGCGCGATGCGCATGCGCCGGTGCTGGCGCGCGGCGCCGGCACCAGCCAGTGCGGCCAGACGGTTGGCGAAGCGCTGGTGATCGACAACAGCAAGTGGCTGAACCAGGTGATCGCCTTCGATCCGGTCGCGGCCACCGTCACGGTGGAGCCGGGCATCGTGCTCGACCATCTGAACGCCTGGCTCAAGCCGCACGGGCTGTGGTTCCCGGTCGATGTCTCGACCGGCGCGCAATGCACGATCGGCGGCATGACGGGCAACAACTCCTGCGGATCGCGCTCGCTCGCCTACGGCAACATGGTGCACAACGTGCTGGCCATCGACGCGGTGCTGGCCGACGGCGCGCAGTGCCATTTCGGTTCGCTGGCGCAGGCGCCCACCGATCCGCGCGTGCAGGCCATGCTGCAGCAGCTGCGCGCGATCGCCACGCGCGAGCGCGACGAGATCGCCGAGCGCATGCCCAAGGTGCTGCGCCGCGTCGCCGGCTACAACATCGATCTGTTCGACTGCCAGAATCCGCGCGCCTATACCGACGACGGCCACGCCAACCTGTCGCACCTGCTGGTCGGCTCGGAAGGCACGCTGGCCTACAGCCGGCAGATCACGCTGAAGCTCGCGCCGTTGCCCGCGCACAAGGTGCTGGGCGTGGTCAATTTCCCGACCTTCTACCAGGCGATGGAAATGACCCGGCATATCGTCGGACTGGCGCCGGTCGCGGTCGAACTGGTCGACCGCACGATGATCGACCTGTCGATGGCCAACCCGGCCTTCCGCCCGGTCATCGCGTCGGCGCTGCGCGGCGAGCCGCAGGCAATCCTGCTGGTCGAATTCGCCGGCGAGGATGCCACGGCGCTGCGCAACGACCTCGACGCGCTGGACGAACTGATGGGCGATCTGGGCCTGCCCGGCTCGGTGGTCAAGATGCCGGACGCCGGCGCGCAGAAGGCGCTGTGGGAAGTGCGCAAGGCCGGCCTGAACATCATGATGAGCATGAAGGGGGACGGCAAGCCGGTCTCCTTCATCGAGGACTGCGCGGTGCCGCTGCCGCATCTGGCCGAGTACACCCGCCGGCTGACCGAGGTGTTCCACCGCCACGGCACCGAGGGCACCTGGTATGCGCACGCCAGTGTCGGCACGCTGCACGTGCGGCCGATCCTCGATATGCGCCGCGACGGCGCGGAGAAGATGCGCGCGATCGCCGAGGAGGCCGCCGCGCTGGTGCGCGAGTACAAGGGCGCCTATTCGGGCGAGCACGGCGACGGCCTGTGCCGCGGCGAATGGGTGGCCTGGCAATACGGGCCGCGCATCCACGCCGCCTTCGGCGAGATCAAGGCGCTGTTCGATCCGGACAATCGCTTCAATCCGGACAAGATCGTGCGCCCGCCGAAGATGGACACGCGCGAACTGTTCCGCTTCCCGCCCGGCTATCGGCGGCTGCCGCTGCAGCCGGCGCTGGACTGGTCGGCCTGGAACGTCAGCCGCGATCCTTTGAGCGGCGAGGAAACGCCGCCGGGCAGCGGCGGCGATCGCACCGGCGGGCTCGCCGCCGCGGTCGAGATGTGCAACAACAACGGCCACTGCCGCAAGTTCGACGCCGGCACCATGTGCCCGAGCTACCGCGTCACGCGCGACGAACAGCATGTCACCCGCGGCCGCGCCAATACGCTGCGGCTGGCCGTGTCCGGTCAGCTCGGCGAGGAAGGGCTGGCCAGCGAGGACGTCAAGGCGGTGCTGGATCTGTGCGTGTCGTGCAAGGGCTGCAAGCGCGACTGTCCGACCGGCGTGGACATGGCGCGGATGAAGATCGAGGCGCGCCACGCATGGGCGCAGCGCCACGGCCTGACGCTGCGCGACCGGCTGGTGGCGTTCATGCCGCGCTATGCGCCGCTGGCCAGCCGCATGCCCGCGCTGATGGCGCTGGCCGAGCGGATTCCGCTGCTGTCGGACTGGGCCAAACGCGCGCTGGGCTTCGCGCCGCAGCGCAGCCTGCCGCGCTGGCAGCGTTCGTTTTTGTCGACGATTGCGCGTGCCGGCCGCGGCGATGCCACCCCGGCCACTGCCGGCGCCGGCGCTGCGACGGATACCGCTTCCCTGGCCGCTTCGTTTGGCGATCCATCTGTCGATCCGGCCGCCGGGGGAAATCGGGAGGTGGTGCTGTTCGTCGACACCTTTAACAACCACATGGAGCCGGAGAACGCGCGCGCCGCGCAGGCGGTGCTCGAAGCCGCGGGCTATACCGTGCATCCGCTGATGCGGTCCGGCGAGCGGCCGCTCTGCTGCGGCCGCACCTTCCTCGCCGCAGGACTGGTCGAGCAGGCACGCCAGGAGGCGCGGCGGCTGCTCGATACGGTGCAGCCGTTCGTCGCGCGCGGCGTGCCGATCGTCGGGCTCGAGCCGTCGTGCCTGCTGTCGCTGCGGGACGAGTTCCTCGGCTACGGCTATGGCGACGAGGCGGCGCGCCTGGCGGCCAGCGCCTTCCTGTTCGAGGAGTTCCTGGTGCGCGAGCGGCAGGCGGGGCGCCTGAGCCTGAAGCAGCTGGCGTTGCAGCCGCTGCCGCAGCGCCAGGCGCTGGTGCATGGCCACTGCCATCAGAAGGCGTTCGACGCCTTCACGCCGGTACAGACGGTGCTGGGCTGGATTCCCGAGCTGAAGGTTTCGCCGGTCGAGTCGTCGTGCTGCGGCATGGCCGGCAGCTTCGGCTACGAGGCGGAGCATTACGCGGCCTCGGTGGCGATGGCCGAGCAGTCGCTGCTGCCGGCGGTGCGGGCGCGCGCGGACGACGCGATCGTGGTTGCGGACGGCACCAGCTGCCGCCATCAGATCTTTGACGGCGCCGACGCGCAGGCGTGGCACGTGGCGCGCGTACTTGCCGCGGCGCTGGCGCCCCGCGAAGGGGCGGCGGCAATCGGTCGGCGAGGAGGGTAGCAGGGGGGAAGCGATAAAGCAGGGAGGACAGGCCGGCGCCGTTGCCGTGTCGGCCACCAACCAGTCCGCCGCGCAGACCACAGAAGGCCGCTCCACGGCCGGCACGCGGCGGACCGATGTGACATTCCAACGAGGAGACAGGCAATGCAAAGCAAGCACAGCAAGCAGGGCAAGCGTTCGATGCCGGCGTTCGGCGCGCTCGGCGCGTTCGCGCTCGCGATCGGCGGCGCACCGGCCGCGGCGTGGGCATGGGAGCCGACCAAGCCGGTCGAGATCGTCGTGCCGTTCAGCGCCGGCGGCGCGTCCGACCAGATGGCGCGCTCGATCCAGAGCATCATCGCCAAGCACAAGCTGATGAGCCAGCCGGTGATCGTGGTCAACAAGGCCGGCGCCAGCGGTGCCGAGGGCCTGATGGACACCAAGGCATCGCAGGGCAATCCGCACAAGCTGCTGGTGACCTCGTCGGCGCTGTACACCGTGCCGATGGTCAGCCACCTGCCGTTCAGCTGGCGCGACCTGACGCCGATCGCGATGGTGGCGCAGGACGAGTTCGTGCTGTGGACCAATACCGAGGCGCCGTACAAGACCGTCGCCGAATTCGTCGAGGGTGCCAAGGCCAACGCCGGCAAGGTCAAGATGGGCGGCACCAGCTCCAAACGCGAGGATCAGATCATCACCACGCTGATCCAGAAGAAGACCGGTGCAAAGTTCATCTACGTACCGTACAAGGGCGGCGGCGAAGCGGCCACGCAGCTGTCGGGCAAGCATATCGACGCCAACGTCAACAACCCGTCGGAGTCGATCGGCCAATGGCGCGCCGGCGAGCACCGCGCGCTGTGCGTGTTCGCGCCCGCCCGCATGGGCTACACGACCAAGGTCACCCAGTCGCAAAGCTGGGGCGATGTGCCGACCTGCAAGGAGCAGGGGCTCGACGTCCAGTACCAGATGCTGCGCGTGTTCATGATGCCGGGCGGCATCACGCCCGACCAGCAGAAGTACTACGTCGAGCTGATGCGCAAGATCGTCGCCACGCCGGAGTGGAAGGAATATCTCGAGCGCAACGCGCTCAAGAGCGAATTCCTCGCCGGCAAGCCGCTCGAGGACTTCCTCGCCAGGGACGAGAACGCGCACCGCGACATCCTGAAGGAAGCCGGCTTCATGGCCGCGCGCTGATCCGGCATCGCCAACGACGCGCGGCCGCCTCGACGCGGACGGCCGCGCGCACCGACTGGGAGAGGGTTCGATGGAAACACAGGAAGAGCATGCGGCCGCAGCCGGTGCCGGTGCCGGTGCCGGTGCTGGCGCTGGTGCCGACGCTGTCCGTGATGGCGACGAGCGCGGCGTGTCGCTGCGCGCAGTCGAGCTGGTGGTGGCCGCGCTGTTGCTGGTGGGCGCCGCGGTGGTGATCTGGAGCAACCACCGCATCGGCGCGGGCTGGGCCGCCGACGGCCCCGAGGCCGGCTACTTTCCGCTGCGCGTCGGCGCGATCGTGCTGGTGTGCAGCCTGGCGGTGGCCTGGCAGGCGTGGCGCACGCCGGCCGATGCGATCTTTGCCAGCTGGCAGCAGCTGCGCCAGGTCTGCGTGATTCTGCTGCCGCTGACCGTCTATGTCGCACTGATCGGCTGGCTCGGCATCTATGTCGCTTCGGCGATCTTCATTGCCGGCTTCATGATGGCGGTCGGCAAGGCCGAATGGTGGCGCGCGGTGCTGCTGGGCGCGGGGATCAATCTGGTGCTGTTCTGGATCTTCGAGATCCAGTTCCGGGTGCCGCTGCCGAAGGGGCCGCTCGAAGCGGCGCTCGGCTTCTAGGAGGGCACCATGGAGGAATTCAACGCGCTGATGCACGGCTTTTCGGTCGCGCTGTCGTGGCAGAACGTCGGCCTGATGTTCGTCGGCATCCTGCTCGGCATCGTGGTCGGCGTGCTGCCCGGGCTGGGCGGTCCCAACGGCGTCGCGATCCTGCTGCCGCTGACGTTCTCGATGGATCCGACCTCGGCCATCATCATGCTGTCGTGCATCTACTGGGGCGCGCTGTTCGGCGGGGCCATCACGTCGATCCTGTTCAATATCCCGGGCGAGGCCTGGTCGGTGGCCACCACTTTCGACGGCTATCCGCTGGCGCAGCGCGGCGAAGCGGGCCGGGCGCTGACCTCGGCCTTTACCGGCTCGTGCCTCGGCGCGATGGCCGGCGTGCTCCTGATCACCTGCCTGGCGCCGCTGGTCGCCAAATTTGCGCTGCGCTTCGGGCCGCCCGAATATTTCGCGGTCTATCTGCTGACCTTCTGCAGCTTCGTCGGCATGGGAAAGGAAGCGAAGCCCAAGATCCTGATCGCGATGTGCGTCGGCTTCCTGCTCGCCGCGGTCGGCATGGACACGGTCTCGGGCACGCTGCGCATGACCTTCGGCTCGACGGAGCTGCTGCGCGGCTTCGACTTCCTGGTGGCGGTGATCGGGCTGTTCGGCATCAGCGAGATCCTGATGACGATGGAGGAGGGCGTGGCCTTTCGCGGCAAGCAGGCGCGCATCGACCTGAAGGTGGTGCTGCGCACGTGGGCGGAGCTGCCGCGCTACTGGATGACGATCCTGCGCTCGTCGGCGATCGGCTGCTGGCTCGGCATCACGCCGGGCGGCGCGACCGCGGCCTCGTTCATGGGCTATGGCGTCGCCAAACGGATGGCTCGCGATCCGGACTCGTTCGGCAAGGGCAATATCGAGGGCGTGGTCGCGCCCGAGACCGCGGCACACGCGGCCGGCACCAGCGCGCTGCTGCCGATGCTGGCCCTCGGCATTCCGGGCTCGGCGACCGCCGCGGTGCTGCTGGGCGGGCTGATGATCTGGGGCCTGCAGCCGGGGCCTCTGCTGTTCCAGGAGCAGGGGCCGTTCGTCTGGGGCCTGATCGCCAGCATGTACCTGGGCAATATCGTCGGGCTGCTGGTGGTGCTGTCGACGGTGCCGCTGTTCGCGGCGATCCTGCGCATCCCGTTCTCGATCATCGCGCCGCTGATCCTGGTGGTCTGCGCGATCGGCGCCTATACGGTCAATAACGCTTTGTTCGATGTCTGGCTGATGCTCGGCTTCGGCGTGATCGGCTACGTGCTGAAGAAGCTCGACTATCCGCTGGCGCCGCTGGTGCTGGCGCTGGTGCTCGGCGACCGCGCCGAGGATGCGTTCCGCCAGACCATGCTGGTGTCGTCGGGCTCGCTCGATATCTTCTGGTCCAACGGGCTGGTGGGCACCATCATGACGCTGGCCATCCTGGTGCTGATCTGGCCGATGATCGGCGACCTGCGCGCGCGGCTGCGCAAGGGGAAGGGGGTGGCGGAGGCGGTGGG
>NZ_JABTYE010000015.1 GCF_013314895.1 Cupriavidus gilardii
CGCCGGCCCCGCAACGCAAGCTCGGCTAGAATGGCGGCAGAACGGCGCCGGGCTGGCGGCGACCTATCACGACATGACCGAATCCGTCATTCCCATCTTCGATCTGCGCGAGCATCGGTATCACTCGATGAAGCCCGCGATCCCCGCGCAACTGGAAACGCCGACCGGCCTGCTGGCCGACCGCCGCGGACGGCCGCTGCATGATCTGCGCATCTCGGTGACCGACCGCTGCAATTTCCGCTGCGTCTACTGCATGCCGAAGGAGGTGTTCGACAAGGACTACACCTTCCTGCCGCATTCGGAGCTGCTCAGCTTCGAGGAGATCGAGCGCGTCGCGCGCCTGTTCGTCGCGCATGGCGTCGAGAAGATCCGGCTGACCGGCGGCGAGCCGCTGCTGCGCAAGAACATCGAGAAGCTGGTGGAGATGCTGGCGCGCATCGAAACGCCGGCCGGCAAGCCGCTGGACCTGACACTGACCACCAATGCCTCGCTGCTGGCCCGCAAGGCGCGCGCGCTGCGCGATGCCGGGCTGACGCGAGTCTCGGTCAGCCTCGATGCGATCGACGACGCCACCTTCCGCCGCATGAACGACGTCGACTTTGCCGTGGCGGACGTGCTCAAGGGCATCGAGACCGCGCAGGCGGTCGGGCTGGCGCCGCTGAAGGTCAATATGGTGGTCAAGCGCGGCACCAACGACGCCGAGATCGTGCCGATGGCGCGCCATTTCCGCGGCAGCGGCATCATCGTCCGCTATATCGAATTCATGGACGTCGGCGCCAGCAACCACTGGCGCATGGACGAGGTGCTGCCGTCGGACGAAGTGGTGGCGCGCATCGATGCCGAATTCCCGCTCGAACCGATCGCGGCCAACTACAGCGGCGAGACCGCGCAGCGCTGGCGCTATCGCGACGGCGCCGGCGAGATCGGCGTGATTTCCAGCGTCACCCATGCCTTCTGCGGCGATTGCAGCCGCATCCGGCTGTCGACCGAGGGCCGGCTCTATCTGTGCCTGTTCGCCACCGAAGGCTACGATCTGCGCGCGCTGCTGCGCGGCCAGCACAGCGACCTCGAGATCGCCAACGCGATCGCCGGCATCTGGCGCGAGCGCACCGACAACTATTCGGAGCAGCGCGGCGACGCGCAGGTTCGCGCGGCCCGCGCGGCGCGCAAGATCGAGATGTCCTATATCGGGGGCTAGGCGCGCCGCCTCCCCCTCCGATTCCCTTCAACGCTTCACCGCTTCACCCCTTTTTCTCCTGCACCCGCGATGATCGAACGCGATGACATTACCGGCCTGATCCTGGCCGGCGGACGCGGCAGCCGCATGGGCGGCACCGACAAGGGCCTGCAGTCGCTGCGCGGCGCACCGATGGCGATGCACACAATGATGCGGCTGGCGCCGCAGACCGGTGCGCTGCTGATCAACGCCAACCGCAATCTGGCCGCCTACGAATCGTTCGGCGTGCCGGTGGTCACCGACTCGGTGCCCGACTTCGCCGGCCCGCTGGCCGGCATGCTGGCCGGCCTGGAACAGTGCCAGACGCGCTGGATGGTCACCGCGCCGTGCGATTCCCCGTTCCTGCCGACCGATCTGGTGGCGCGGCTGGCGCAGGCGCTCGAATCCGAAGGCGCCGAAATGGCGATGCCGGTCACCGTCGACGAACAGGGCCGGCGCCAGACCCAGCCGGTATTCCTGCTGATGCCGCATACCGCGCTGGACAGCCTGGTCGCTTTCCTCAACGGCGGCGGCCGCAAGATCGAGGCGTGGGCCTCGCAGCATCGCCTGGCCGAAGTGCCGTTCGACGACGCCGCGCCGTTCGCCAACATCAATACGCTGGACGAACTGCGCACCTTCGAGGCGCGCTGATTTTTTCGGTGCTGCCGCGGCCGCGTCCGCGCTGGCCGATACCGGCAGACAAACCGTCCGACCCGAACCCGCATCCCGAACCGACCCCCAACCCGACCTCGACAAGCCATGCCGTCCCTGCAATCCGTGATCTCCTGCCTGTCCGACTACGATCCCAGCGCGCTGCCGGTGGCGCAGGCAAACCGGATCATCGCGGAGGTGATCGAACCGGTCAGCGGCATCGAGCAGGTCGCGATCCGCGCCGCGCTCGATCGCGTGCTGGCCGACGACGTGGTGTCGCCGATCGACGTGCCGGCGCACGACAACTCCGCCATGGACGGCTATGCGTTTGCCAGCGCCGCGCTGCAGGCCGCAAACGGCGGCGAGGTGACGCTGCGCGTCATCGGCACCGCGCTGGCCGGCGAGGCCCACGGGCTGACGCCGAGGGCCGGCGAAGCGGTACGCATCATGACCGGCGCGGTGATGCCGGCCGGCTGCGATACCGTGATTCCGCAGGAGTTTACGCAACCGGCATCCGACGCGTCCGGCGAGGCCGTGCGCTTTGCTGCCGATGCGGTCCGCGCCGGCGACAACCGCCGCCTGTGCGGCGAGGATCTGGCGCGTGGCAAACCCGCCCTCAACCGGGGCCGAGTGCTGCAGCCGGCCGACCTCGGCCTGCTGGCCTCGCTCGGCATCGCCGAGGTCAAGGTACGGCGGCGCCTGCGCGTGGCGTTCTTCTCGACCGGCGACGAGCTGCGTTCGATCGGCGAGCCGCTCGACGCGGGCTGCGTCTACGATTCGAACCGCTACACGCTGCACGGCATGCTCCGCCGCCTGCATGTCGAGCTGATCGACATGGGCGTGGTGCGCGACGACCCCGCCGCGCTCGAGGCTGCGCTGCGCAGCGCCTGCGAGAACGCGGATGCCGTGATCACCTCGGGCGGCGTGTCGGTCGGCGAGGCCGACTACACCAAGCAGATCATGGCCGAGCTCGGTGACGTGACCTTCTGGAAGATCGCGATGCGCCCCGGCCGGCCGATGGCGTTCGGGCGCATCGCCTCGAACGGCCGGCAGGCGCTGCTGTTCGGCCTGCCGGGCAATCCGGTCGCGGTGATGGTGACCTTCTACCACTTCGTCCGCGCGGCGCTGCACCGGATGATGGGCGCGGACATCGCGCCGCCGCCGCTGATGCGCGTGCGCAGCGCCCAGGCGATCCGCAAGAAGCCGGGCCGCACCGAATACCAGCGCGGCATCCTGGCGCGCGGGGCCGACGGCCAGTGGGAGGTGCGTATCACCGGCCAGCAGGGCTCCGGCGTGCTGCGCTCGATGAGCGAGGCCAACTGCTTCATCGTGCTGGGACACGAGCAGGGCGGCGTGGCGGCCGGCGATCCGGTCGAGGTCATGCTGTTCGAGGGCCTGCTGTAACGCCCGCGCTCCCGGCCCCTGTCGGCGCCTGCGCTGCCTGTCCCCACTGTCGTTTTTTTGCTTACCGAAACCGTGCCGGCGGCCGCTTTTGGCCGCCCCGGCAGGGCGAGGCTATGCGCCACGCCACCCATTCGCTACACTTGCCGCACCCCAACTCTTCCCCACTGCCACGCTGTCATGAATCAGGAGATCGCTTACCTCCACCCCGTCAAGACCGCACGCGCGCTCGTTCTGGTCTATCTGTGCTTCTCGGTGCCGATCGTGTCGATGGGGTTGTTCGTGGCCTTTGTCCGCTATGGCGATCTGCCCGGCATCACGGTGTTCACGGCGCTGATTCTGAACGCGCTGGTCGGTTTCGGCCTGCTGTGGCTGGCCTGCAAGGCGTACAACTGGGTGGCGGCCCGTTTCGGCGGCATCGAGGTGACGATCCGCAATCTGCCGCACGAGGGGCAATAAGCCCCGGCAGTTCGGCCCTCGCCCGACAAAAAAAGCGCATCCCGACGGATGCGCTTTTTTATTGCCTTTTTGCCGCGACGCTGCCGCTGGCAACGCTCAGGCCGGCGGGCCGGAATCCTTCGGGCCGGCCTCGCCGTCGTCCTCCTCCGGCAGGCCCAGCAACTGCTCGGCAGCCTCGGACGGCAGCGCCTCGACCTTGCGCAGCTTGCGTGCCATCTGGCGGCTGCGCACCTCGGCCTGCTCGATATTGCGCGCGGCGCGCTCGAGCGTGTCGCGCGTGCGCGCCAGCACGTCGCCGAACTTGCCGAATTCGGTCTTGACCGCACCCAGCACCTCCCACACCTCGCTCGAGCGCTTTTCCAGCGCCAGCGTGCGAAAGCCCATCTGCAGGCTGTTCAGCACGGCGGTCAGCGTGGTGGGGCCGGCCACCGTGACACGGTGATTGCGCTGCAGCAGGTCGGTCAATCCGGGCCGGCGCAGCACCTCGGCATAGAGTCCCTCCGTCGGCAGGAACAGGATCGCGAAGTCGGTGGTGGCCGGCGGCGACAGGTACTTCTCGGCGATGGTCTGGGCCTCGCGCTTGACCGCCACCTCGAGTTCGCGCCCGGCGGCGGCCACGCCCTCGACATCGCCGCGTTCCTGCGCATCGGTCAGCCGTTCGTACTGCTCCTTGGGGAACTTGGCATCGATCGGCAGCCACACCGTGCCGTTGCCGGCGCCGTTGCTGCCGTTGCCGACCCCCACTTCCTTGCCCGGCAAGCGGATCGCGAATTCGACCCGCGCGCCGGAGTTCGGTACGGTCTCGACGTTCCTCGCGTATTGCTCCGGCGTCAGGATCTGCTGCAGCAGCATCTCCAGCTGGACTTCGCCCCAGGTGCCGCGCGTCTTCACATTGGTCAGCACGCGCTTCAGGTCGCCGACGCCCTGCGCCAGCATCTGCATCTCTCCGAGGCCGCGATGCACCTGCTCGAGCCGGTCCGACACCATGCGGAACGATTCGCCCAGCCGCTGCTCCAGCGTCGCGTGCAGCTTCTCGTCGACGGTGCGGCGCATCTCGTCGAGCTTGGCGGCGTTGTTGGCCTCGATGTCCTTGAGCTTCTGCTCCAGCGTGGCACGCACCTCGCCCAGCCGCCGCTCGTTCGATTCGGTCAGCTTGGCCAGCTGCTGCGCGAACATGTCGATCTGGTTGTTCTGCAGCGTGGCGATATGCGTCATCTGGGCGGACAGCGTCTGCTGGAACCGCATCATCTGCTCGCTGGTCTCGTCGCGCCCCAGCCGCGCGGCCTCGGCCACCTCGCTGCGCAGGCTGCGCTCGAGCCGTTCGCTGTCGCGCTCGCCGCGTTCGCGCCAGTCGGACAGGCGTTGCAGCAGTTCGGCATGCAGCTGCTCGGCGCTGCCGCCATCGCGCCTGCGCATCAGCAGCACGACGAGCGTCAGCAGGACCAGCAGCAGGATCGCGGCCAGCGCGATGAGGATCAGCGAGGAGGAAGACATCGGGGATCGGGTAATGAAGCCGGGCGCCGCCGCGGCAAGGCCGGATGCGGCCACCGCGGCGGGCGCCGTCACGCTAGCGCGCCAGCACTTCGGGGTTCAGCGCGCACGGCGGCCGGCCGGCGTCGGGACCGGCGCCGAGCGCGGCGATCAGATTGTCGGCCGCAAGATTGGCCATCGCGCGCCGGGTCTTTTCGGAGGCGCTGGCGATATGCGGGGTCAGCACGACGTTGGGCACTTCGAGCAGGGCCGGATGGACCTTGGGCTCGCCTTCGAACACGTCCAGCCCCGCGGCGAAGATGCGCTTGTCGCGCAGCGCCTGCGCCAGCGCCGCGTCGTCGACGATGCCGCCGCGCGCCAGGTTGATCAGCGTCGCCGTCGGTTTCATCTGCGCGAGTTCGGGCGCCCCGATCGCATGGTGGCTCTGCTCGCTGTACGGCAGCACCAGCATCAGGTGATCGGATTCGCGCAGCAGCTCGGCCTTGCTGACATAGCGCGCGCCGAGCCCCTGCTCGATCTCGGCCGGCAGCTGGCTGCGGTTGTGATACAGCACCGTCATGCCGAAACCGGCGGCGCGCCGCGCCAGCGCCTGGCCGATCCGGCCCATGCCGAGAATGCCGAGCGTGGTGCCGTGCAGGTCCATGCCGAGGAACATGTCGTAGGACCAGCGCTCCCATTTGCCGGCGCGCAGGAAGTGCTCCGACTCGGTGACGCGCCGCGCCGTCGCCATCAGCAGCGCCCAGCCGAAGTCGGCGGTAGTCTCGGTCAGCACGTCCGGCGTGTTGGTGGCGACGATGCCGGCCGCGGTCAGCGCCGCCAGGTCCAGATTGTTGTAGCCCACCGCCATGTTGCAGACCGCGCGCAGCGCGGGCAGCGCCGCGATCAGTTCCGCGTCGATGCGGTCCGCGGCATTGGCCAGCACGCCTGCCTTGCCCGCCAGGCGCGCCTTGAGCGCGGCGGCGTCCAGCGGCACGTCGGCCTGGTTGTGGTCGACCTCGAAATACTGCGACAGGCGCTCCAGCACATCGGGGAAGATCGCCCGCGTGACCAGCACGGTCGGACGCGAGGAAGACGATTGCGGTTGGGAGTGCGGTTGGGAAGCCATCGTGAACCTCAGACGCGGAAGAACAGCAGGGTCATCACCAGGAACAGCGGCACCAGAATGCCGCAGGACCACAGCATATAACCGAAGAAGCTCGGCATGCGCACGCCGCGGTCTTCGGCGATCGCCTTGACCATCAGGTTCGGCGCATTGCCGATATAGGTGTTGGCGCCCATGAACACCGCGCCGGCCGAGATCGCCGCCAGCGTGGTGGCGTCGCGCGTCATCAGCGTGGCCGCGTCGCCGCCGGCGGTATTGAAGAACACCAGGTAGGTCGGCGCATTGTCGAGGAAGGACGACAGCAGGCCGGTGGCCCAGAAATACATGCTGTCGATCGGCTGGCCGTTGCTGTCGCTGACCGCGCGGATCACGCCGGCGAAGGTGCCGTCGGTGCCTGCCTTCAGCATCGCGATCACCGGGATGATGGTGAGAAAGATGCCGGCGAACAGCTTGCCGACCTCCAGAATCGGATCCCAGTTGAACTCGTTGCCCGCGCGCGCGCTGTGCGGCGTGATCAGCAACGACAGCAGCGCCACCGCCACCAGCGCAACGTCGCGCACCAGCGCCGGCAGCGGCACCACGGTGCCCATCACGTCGAATTCGATGCCCGGTTTCCACAGGCCGCTCATCAGCACCAGCGCCATCACCGCCAGCAGCAGCACGAAGTTGGCCTTGCCGTCGATGCGGATGCCTGGCGAATCGGGGGTCGGATCGAGCGGCGGCGGCAGTTGCTCTTCGCGATTGCGGAAGTAGTGCCGATCGATGAAGTAGAAGATCACCAGCAGCGCGACGCACAGGAACAGCGTCTCGGGGAAGATATGGCGCGTGGTCCAGAAGAATTCGACGCCCTTCAGGAAGCCCAGGAACAGCGGCGGATCGCCCAGCGGCGTCAGCGAACCGCCGGCATTGGCGACCAGGAAGATGAAGAAGACGACCACGTGGGCCACATGGCGCCGGTTGTCATTGGCGCGCAGCAGCGGCCGGATCAGCAGCATCGCCGCGCCGGTGGTGCCCATCACGCTGGCCAGGCAAGTGCCGAGCGCCAGGATGCCGGTGTTCAGCTTCGGCGTGCCATGCAGATTGCCGTGCACGCAGATGCCACCGGCGACGATATACAGCGTGCCGATCAGCACGATGAACGGAATGTACTCGGCGACCAGCGCGTGCACCACGTTGGCGGTCGCGGCGTGCGCGCCGTACGTCAGCGCGAACGGCACCAGGAACAGCAGCCCCCACGCGGCCGCCACCTTGCCGAAGTGGTGATGCCAGAAACGCGGCGCCAGCAGCGGGAACAGCGCGATCGACAGCAGGATGCCGGCAAAGGGCAAGGCCCACAGCGGCCCGAGCGTGGCCCCGTCCAGTTCGGCGGCGCCGGCCAGCGCGGGGAACATCGCCAGCATGGCCGGCAGCGCCAGCCGGGGCAGCTTGAATACACGGGGCGCGGGGGCAGACTGCATCGTGTTCGGTCTCCTGTTTTCCTGTTTCCTGTTATTCGAATCGGGATGCCGGCCTCCGTGCGAAGGCGGGCGCGACGGGATGCTGCGCGGGGTCGGAAACGCCGGGGTGTCGTGTGCCGGACGGCGTGCGTTGCCGCGTCCGGTACGACAGGCTCGCTCAGGCCTGTTCGACCAGCACCACGTGCACGCGGTAGGGGCCGTGCGCGCCGAGCACGATGGTCTGTTCGATATCGCCGGTGCGGGACGGGCCGCTGATGATATTGGTCGCGCGCGGCAGCTCGCCGCGCTCGGCGCGTACCAGCGCGAAGGCTTCCTCGAGGTCGGCGACGATGCGGCCGACCGGCACCACGGCGATATGGGTCTCGGGGAGCAGCGCTCCGGAGGCGAAGGTCTCGGGCCCCGACAGCAGGATCAGCGAACCGGTCTCCGCGATCGCGCAGAAGCAGCCGGTGATGCCGACCAGGTCGCCATGTTCGCGGTCGGCCTGCGGGTCGCGCAGCGGCGGCCGCGATTCGACCGCGATGCCCCGCGCCTGCCAGTCCAGCGCGCCCAGCGCAGGCCAGGCGACCGCGCGCGGAGGCAATGCCAGCCCGCTCAGATAATGCGCCACCGCCGCCGGCACGTCGGCCATGGTCGCGACCCGCTCGACCGTCGAGGCCATCTTGCGCGCCTGCACACTGAACGCCTCCACCAGATCGCCGGCCACGCCGGGGCGCGGACCTTGCGGATGGCGCGCCAGATAGTCGGCCACCGCCTCGCGTTCGCCCCGGGTCGGTTGCGCCGGCCGCCCCTGGGCGGCACGGATACGGGCGAAGATGCGGTCGCGAGCGGAATCGGTGTTCATGGTTCGGACGATCGGAATCGGGAGGCCGGAGCAGCGGGCATTATAAGTCCCCCTGCCCGTGCGCTTGGCCGAAACTGCGCTCCGGTCAGGCCGGCTCGACGCCGAACACCTGGCGCAGATAACCGAGATAGGCCGGGTCGTCGCACATGGTCTTTTCCGGCGTGTCCGACAGCTTGGCGACCGGCTGCCCATTGCAGCGGACCATCTTGATGACGATCTGCAGCGGCGTGTAACCCAGGTCGTTGGTCAGATTGGTGCCGACCCCGAACGCCAGCCGGCAGCGTCCGCCGAAGCGTTCGTACAGTTCGATCACGCGCGGGATATTGAGGTTGTCGCTGAAGATCAGCGTCTTGCTGCGCGGATCGACACGGTTCCTGCTGTAGTGCTCGAGCATCCGTTCCCCCCAGGCCACCGGATCGCCCGAGTCGTGCCGCACGCCGTCGAACAGCTTGCAGAAGTACAGATCGAAGTCGTTCAGGAAGGCATCGAAGCCGTACGTGTCGGACAGCGCGATGCCGAGGTCGCCGCGATACTCGCGCGCCCAGGTTTCCAGCGCAAATACCTGCGAATCGCGCAGCCGCGGCCCGAGCGACTGACAGGCCTGCAGGTATTCGTGCGCCATCGTGCCGAGCGGCGTCAGGTTGTGCTTGCGGGCGAAGTGCACGTTGCTGGTGCCGGCCAGCTGCGGCCCCAGCAGCTGCTGCATCGAGGCCAGCACCTCCTCCTGCCAGTCGCGCGAGAAGCGGCGGCGCGTGCCGTAGTCGGCGATCACGCAATCGTCGCGGCCCGGCATGCGCAGCAGCGCGAGCTTGTCGACCAGCCGGCGGCGGCCCTCCTCCCAGTCGGGCTGCGGCTGCGTGTGGCGGAAGTAGACCTCGTTGACGATCGCCAGCAGCGGCACCTCGAACAGGATGGTGTGCAGCCAGGGGCCGCGGATCGTGATGTCGATCTCGCCCGGATGCGTCGGCGACGGGCCGACCGACACGTACTTCGCATTGAGCTGGAACAGGCCGAGGAAATCGACGAAATCGCTCTTGATGAAGCGAAAGCCGCGCAGGTATTCCAGTTCGTCTTCGGTGAAGCGCAGCTGGCACAGCAGCTCGATCTGCGCGCGGATCTCGTCCGCATACGGCGTCAGGTCCACGCCGGCATTGCGGCATTTGAAGCGGTACTCGACCTGCGCCGCCGGGAAATGATGCAGAACCACCTGCATCATCGTGAATTTGTAGAGGTCGGTGTCGAGCAGAGATTGGATGATCATGGCGTAACCCGCACAAGTGTGCCGAATCAGGCCCACATGCTACCCCATCGGGCAACCTCGTCGGGCATGGGGCCAATGCGCGATGAAGAACAATCCGCTACGGTGCCAACGCTCGCACCGAGGCCAAACAAGCCCGCATAAAGAAATAAGAAAACTATCTGATTCGGCTATATAGGGCCGCTGTGCGGGACGAACGGGTCGGCTACAATACCGATCTTTGAAAGGCCGCGGTCGACGCTCGTCCCGCGCGTGCGTGCGTTGTACGGGCAGCTGTACCGGCACAACGACCGGCACAAGCGGCCAAAAACAGTCTCCCATCGAAGCCGATCCGTTTTCCTGGAACCGAAATGACTCACGTTGTCACCGAATCCTGCATCCGTTGCCGCTATACCGACTGCGTTGACGTGTGCCCGGTTGATTGTTTCCGCGAGGGCCCCAACTTCCTCGCGATCGATCCGGACGAGTGCATCGACTGCGCGGTGTGCGTTGCGGAGTGCCCGGTCAACGCGATCTATGCCGAGGAAGACGTGCCGGCCGACCAGCAGCAGTTCATCGAACTGAACGCCGAACTGGCCCGCAACTGGCCTTCGATCACCAAGACCAAGGCCCCGCTGCCCGAGGCCGAGGAATGGAAGGACGCCACCGGCAAGCTGCAATACCTCGAGCGCTGAGCCGACGCCGCCAGCGAACACCAACCCGATAGCGACAAAGAGAAAGCCGTCCCCACGCGCTTTCCCGCAATGCCGGGCACGCCGTGCCCCCAAACGTATCAGGACGCATATGGACTTGAGCATCCCCAACCCCGTCGCGGACACCACCAATCAGGTCGGCGGCAACGCTGGCGGTGGCCAGCCCCTCGAAATCGACGCGCTGATCGTCGGCGCCGGTCCGGTCGGCCTGTTCCAGGTCTTCGAACTCGGCCTGCTCGAGATCAAGGCGCATGTGATCGACTCGCTGAAGGTGGTCGGCGGCCAGTGCGTGGAGCTGTATCCGGACAAGCCGATCTATGACATCCCGGCGGTGCCGATCTGCACCGGCCAGGAGCTGACGGACAACCTGCTCAAGCAGATCGAGCCGTTCGAGCCGACCTTCCACCTCGGCCAGGAAGTCTCGGTGGTCGAGCGCCAGGAGGACGGCCGCTTCTTCGTCGAGACCTCGCTCGGCACCCGCTTCCTGACCAAGACCATCTTCATCGCCGCCGGCGTCGGTTCGTTCCAGCCGCGCACGCTGAAGGTCGAGGGCCTGGACAAGTTCGACGGCAAGCAGCTGTTCTACCGCGTCAAGGATCCGAGCCGCTTTCACGGCCGCAATCTGGTGATCGTCGGCGGCGGCGACTCGGCGCTGGACTGGACGCTGGACCTGGTCGGCAAGGCCGAGTCGGTGGTGCTGATCCACCGCCGCGACGGCTTCCGCGCCGCGCCGGCCTCGGTCGCCAAGATGAAGGAACTGTGCGAACAGATGGAGATGCAGTTCATGGTCGGCCAGATCACCGGTTACGAGGAAAAGGACGGCGCGCTGACCGAGATCAAGGTCACCGGCGGCGACGGCGTGACGCGCCGCATGCCGCTGGACGACCTGCTGGTGTTCTTCGGCCTGTCGCCCAAGCTCGGCCCGATCGCCGAATGGGGCCTGGACCTGGAGCGCAAGCAGATCAAGGTCGATACCGAGAAGTTCGAGACCAATATCCCGGGCATCTTCGCGGTCGGCGACATCAACACCTATCCGGGCAAGAAGAAGCTGATCCTGTCGGGCTTCCACGAGGCCGCGCTGGCCGCCTTCGGCGCCGCGCCGTACATCTTCCCCGAGAAGAAGATCCACATGCAGTACACGACGACCTCGCCGAAGCTGCACAAGATCCTCGGCGTCGAATCGCCGGTGTTCGACTGAGCCCGAAGCGATTCGCGATTTCCGATTTGCGATCCGGCACTCCGACGACCAGCAAAAAGCCGCCTTCGGGCGGTTTTTTGTTGCGGCCCGCAAATTTTTCTTGGCATTCGCCTAGGCCGCCGTCTATAATGCGCCCCTCGCCAACGCACATTCGCGGCACCGGATCGGCCCCAGGGCTTCCGACCCAACGAATGCGCAGGCAGGCCGGACACTTCGGCACAGCGTTTGCGGATGACGCAACGACAACAAAATGTCGAAACGTTGTTGACGAAGTAACGAGAAACTGGCTATAATCCTTTTCTCAGCTGTTCCCCGATAGCTCAGTCGGTAGAGCGACGGACTGTTAATCCGCAGGTCCCTGGTTCGAGCCCAGGTCGGGGAGCCAAAGAATAAAAGGCCCGCCATCCGAGATGGCGGGCCTTTTCACTGGTGCGCTGGCATCCTGCGTGACCGACCTCGTCGTGACTCGCACGCCCACCCTTCCGGTCCACTGCCCCGCCGCGCTTGCGGGGTTTTGCCAACACCCAGCTCCGCGGGTATCGGCAGCGAGCACAGGCTCGAGGCTGCCGAGGCTCACCGTTCCACCCCCGCCGCAGCAGCGGCACCCCGAAGGACAAGCTTTGACCAAGATCGTTTTGAAGCCGGGCGAACCGGTTGACGTCGCCATGCGGCGATTCCGCCGGGCCATTCTGCAAAATGGCCTGATCGTCGAACTGAAGAGCCGTACGGCCTACGAGAAGCCGACCACCGAGCGCAAGCGCAAGAAGAAGGCCGCCGAATCGCGCCTGCGCAAGCGTCTGCGCATGCAGATGCTGCCGAAGAAGATGTACTGAGCATCTTCGATTGCCGGGAGTCTCGCGGGCGCGGCGCATCGCCCGCCGCGTGACCCCCGTCGCCCTGTCCTGCCGCTCTCTCCATCGCCGGAGAGAACGCCGCACTCCCCCGGGAGCGCCCTCTCGTCCAGCCATCTGGCCGACGACCCTCGCTGCGCCACCCATCCCCACAGCCGATGTCGGGCCCCTGCCCCGGCTGCTACATTACGTTCCTGTCGCTTCGTCTCAGGAACCGTTTCCGCATGTCTTCCCGCCCGTTCCCCAGCCTGACGATCGGCCCGCCGCAGTGGCGTCTGGCGTTCTGGCTGTGCCTGTGCACCGTGCTGACGCTGGCGCTGATGCCGCCCACGACGCCGATGCCGACCACCGGCTGGGACAAGAGCAATCATCTGCTGGCCTTCGCCGCGCTGGGCGTGCTCGGATGGCGCGCCTATCCGACGCGGCCGTGGCTCGTGCCGATCGGATTGCTGGTCTATGGCGGACTGATCGAATGGCTGCAGTCGATGACGCCCTATCGTTCCGCGGACGCCATCGATGTCCTGGCCGATGCGCTCGGACTCGCGCTGGGGTGGCTGCTGCACGGGCTGGTGCGTTCGCTGATGCGTCGCCTGCGCGCGCGTCGGGCGGTCTAACCGGCGCTGGCGGCAACACGCTTTGACGGGCGCGTCTGCGGCGCGCCAGGGACCGATCGCAAGGGGATCGGCATAATGGCGGGATCGCGCCACGCGCGCTTCACCGGAACGCTGCGTTGACTGCCATTCTCGAACTGCGCCATGTGCGCAAACAGTACGGCGACACCGTCGTCGTCGACGATCTGAGCCTGCAGGTGCAGCGCGGCCAATGCTTCGGCCTGCTGGGCCCCAACGGCGCCGGCAAGACCACCACGCTGCGGCTGCTGCTGGGGCTGACCACGCCGGCGTCGGGCGAGCTGACGCTGTGCGGCGAACCCGTCCCCGCCCGCGCCCCACAGGCCCGCATGCGCGTCGGCGTGGTGCCGCAGTTCGACAATCTCGATCCCGACTTCACCGTGGTCGAGAACCTGCGCATCTTCGGCCGCTACTTCGGCCTGTCGTCCGCCGAGATCGAACGGCGCGTGCCGATGCTGCTCGAATTCGCCCGCCTGGAAAACCGCGCCGACGCGCACGTGCGCGACCTGTCCGGCGGCATGCGCCGGCGCCTGACGGTGGCGCGCGCGTTGATCAACGATCCCGACCTGCTGGTGATGGACGAGCCGACCACGGGCCTGGACCCGCAGGCGCGCCATCTGATCTGGGACCGGCTCAAATCGCTGCTCGCCTCCGGCAAGACCATTCTGCTGACCACGCATTTCATGGAGGAGGCGGAGCGCCTGTGCAACTATCTGTGCGTGATCGACGGCGGCCGCAAGATTGCCGAAGGCAAGCCGCACGAGCTGATCGACCGGCAGATCGGCTGTGATGTGGTCGAGGTCTATGGCGAGGAGCTGGACGCGCTGCGCGAGCGGCTCGCGCCGCTGGCCGAGCGCACCGAAAAGAGCGGGGAGACGCTGTTCTGCTACGTCCGTGAACCGGAACCGCTGCTGGCGGCGCTGCACGGCAACGGCGGCATCCGCTATCTGCATCGCCCCGCCAATCTGGAGGATGTGTTCCTGAAGCTGACCGGCCGCGAAATGCGGGACTGATCGGCCGAAGGCCGGGACGGCTCGCCGCCCGCCACGCACCGAACCATCGAGGAAACCATGAGCGAACGAGACCCGGACCCGGGCAACGACGGCAAGCTGGCCACCGCGGCAACGTCAGCCCGCGGCGCCACCGTCGCCACGCAACGCTATCCGCAGCCGCTGTGGCCGCTGAACCTGCGCAACTGGACCATGGTCTGGTATCGCAACTATCGCGTCTGGCGCAAGCTGGCGATCCCGTCGATGTTCGGCAATCTGGCCGATCCGATGATCTATCTGTTCGGGCTGGGCTTCGGCCTGGGCCTGCTGGTGGGCCGCGTCGACGGCGTCTCGTACATCGCCTTCCTGGCGGCCGGCACCACCGCCTCCAGCGTGATGATGTCGGCCAGCTTCGAGTCGATGTATTCGGCGTTCTCGCGCATGCACGTGCAGCGGACCTGGGAGGCCATCATGCATGCGCCGCTGACGCTGGGCGACGTGGTGCTCGGCGAAGTAGTGTGGGCGGCCAGCAAGGCGGTGCTGTCCGGCGTGGCGATCATGCTGGTCGCGAGCGCGCTCGGCTATGCGCAGATGCCGAACGCGCTGCTGGCGCTTCCGGTGATTGCGCTGGCCGGCATCGCCTTCGCCAGCCTGGCAATGATCGTCACCGCACTGGCGCCCAGCTATGACTTCTTCATGTTCTACCAGACGCTGGTGATGACGCCAATGCTGCTGCTGTCGGGCGTGTTCTTCCCGCTGGAACAGCTGCCGCCCGGCGCGCAGGCCGCGACGCAGGTGCTGCCGCTGGCCCACGCGGTGGCGCTGATCCGGCCGCTGATGCTCGGCCGTCCCGCCGAGCAGGTGGGGCTGCATGTGGCGGTACTGGCCGCCTATGCGCTGGTGGCGCTGGTCGTCGCCATGGTGCTGCTGCGCAGGCGGATGCTGCGGTGAGGCGGAACCACGCCCACAAGGCAAAGCCGGCCCCAGGGCCGGCTTTTTCCATCCTGGGCGGTGACGTCAGTCGCGCAACCCGCGCAGCAGATCGGCCTTCAGATCCTCGACCGACTCGAGCCCCACCGCCATGCGGATTAGGCCCTCGCCGATGCCGGCCGCGGCCTTGGCCTCGGGGCTGACACGTGCGTGCGTGGTGGTGTACGGATGCGTGATCGTCGTACGCGTATCGCCGAGGTTGCCGGTGATCGAGCACAGCCGCGTGCTGTCGATCACACGCCAGGCGTTGGCGCGCTGCGCCTCGGGCGTGGCGCCCTTCAGTTCGAACGACACGATCGCGCCGCCGCCGCTCTGCTGACGCATCGCGACCGCGTGCTGCGGATGGGACTTCAGCGCCGGATGGTAGACGCGCGCCACCGCCGGGTGCGATTCGAGGAACTGCGCCAGCGCCAGCGCGCTGGCCGAATGGCGCTCCATGCGGATCGCCAGCGTCTCCATGCCCTTGAGCATCACCCAGGCGTTGAACGCCGACAGCGTCGGGCCGGCAGTCCGCACGAAAGGGAACACCTTGCCCATGATGAAGTCGTGCTTGCCGAGCACCGCGCCGCCCAGCACGCGGCCCTGGCCGTCGATATGCTTGGTGGCCGAATGCACGACGATGTCGGCGCCGAAGCGCAGCGGCTGCTGCAGCGCCGGCGAACAGAAGCAGTTGTCGACCACCAGCAGCGCGCCGGCATCGTGCGCGATCTCGGCGACCGCGGCGATATCGGCAACCTCGGTGAGCGGATTCGAAGGCGTCTCGAGGAAGAACAGCTTGGTGTTCGGCTTGACGGCCGCGCGCCAGGCGGCCAGGTCGGTGCCATCGACGAAGGTGGTTTCGACGCCGAACTTCGAGAAGATGTTCGAGAACAGCGTCATGGTCGAGCCGAAGATTGCGCGCGAGCTGACCAGATGGTCCCCCGCCTGCATCGACGACAGCACCACCGACAGGATCGCGCTCATGCCCGAGGCGGTGGCCATGCAAGCCTCGGCCCCTTCGAGCGCTGCCAGCCGCTGCTGGAACATGCTGACGGTGGGATTGGTGAAGCGCGAGTAGGTATAGCCCTCTTCCGAGTTGGCGAAGCGCTCGGCGGCCTCGGCGGCGCTGCCGAAACAGAAGCTCGAGGTCAGATACATCGCCTCCGAATGCTCCATGAACTCGCTGCGCAACGTGCCGGCGCGCACGCCGAGCGTATCAATGCCGAGGGAGTCGAGGTCGAGCGGTTCGTTCATGGTCGAAGGGAAATCGTCAGTAGTGATGAGGTGCTCCCTTCTCCCGCTAGCGGGAGAGGGGCCGGGGGAGAGGGTAACGGCGCCGCGCATGCCTGCGTCGCCGGCCATGGCAGGCGCCCCTGCCCTCTCCCCTGCCCTCTCCCGCAAGCGGGAGAGGGAGAAAACCGGAGCAAGCCGGCAGTCTTACTCGTTGCCGCCCGAGCGCTGCAGATGCAGCTGCGAACGCTCGGTATCACCGCCGCCTTCGCGGTCGGCCTGGCTGCGCGCGGTCTCGAGGCGGTCCAGGTAGGCCTCGTCGATATCGCCGGTGATGTACTTGCCGTCGAAGCAGGAGGCCTCGAAGTCCTTCAGGGCCGGGTTGATGTCGCGCACCGCCTGCTTCATCGCCTCGACGTCCTGATAGACCAGCTGATCCGCGCCGATCATGCGGCAGATCTCGTCATGGCTGCGGCCATGCGCGACCAGCTCGCTGCGGGTCGGCATGTCGATGCCGTAGACGTTGGGGAACTTCACCGGCGGCGCGGCCGAGGCGAAGATGACCTTGTTCGCGCCGGCGTCGCGCGCCATCTGCACGATCTCGAACGAGGTGGTGCCGCGCACGATCGAGTCGTCGACGATCAGCACGTTCTTGCCCTTGAACTCGACGCCCATCGCGTTGAGCTTCTGGCGCACCGACTTCTTGCGCACCGCCTGGCCCGGCATGATGAAGGTGCGGCCCACATAGCGGTTCTTGAAGAAGCCCTCGCGATAGTTCAGGCCGAGCTTGTTGGCGACCTGCATTGCGGCCGGCCGGCTCGAATCGGGGATCGGCATCACCACGTCGATATCGCCTGCGCTGACTTCGCTGCGGATCTTCTCGGCCAGATAGTCGCCCATGCGCAGGCGCGCATCGTAGACCGGCACGCCGTCGATGCACGAATCCGGCCGCGCCAGATAGACGTATTCGAAGATGCAGGAGTTCAGCAGCGGATTGTCGGCGCACTGCTTCGTGTACAGCTTGCCGTCGAGATCGATGAAGATGGCCTCGCCCGGCGCCACGTCGCGCTCGAGCTTGTAGCCGATGCCTTCGAGCGCCACCGATTCCGACGCCACCATCCATTCCTTGCCGTTCGGCGTCTCGACGCTGCCCAGGCACAGCGGGCGGATGCCGAACGGATCGCGCACGGCCAGCATGCCGTAGCCGGCGATCTGCGCGGCGATGGCATACGAGCCGCGCACGCGGCGGTGCATGCCCGCCACCGCGGCGAAGATGATCTCGGGGTCGAGCGAGGTGCCGTTGCTGGCGCGCTGCAGCTCGTCGGCCAGCACGTTCAGCAGTACCTCGGTATCCGAATGCGTATTGATGTGGCGGCGATCGCGCCGGAACATCTCCTCGCGCAGCTGCTGCCAGTTGGTCAGGTTGCCGTTATGCGCCAGGATGATGCCGTACGGCGCATTGACGTAGAACGGCTGGGCCTCTTCCTCGCTGGAGGCAGAGCCGGCGGTCGGATAGCGAACCTGGCCGATGCCGGCGGCGCCCGGCAGACCGCGCATATTGCGCGTGCGGAACACGTCGCGCACCAGGCCGTTGGCCTTGTGCATGTGGAAGGTGCTGCCGTTGGCGGTCGCGATGCCAGCGGCGTCCTGACCGCGATGCTGCAACAGCAGCAGGCTGTCGTAAATCAACTGATTGACGGGCGTGGCAGACACCACACCGACGATACCGCACATGCCAAGCTCCCAGGAAAGGCTTCGATTCGGCGCGCCCTGCGCGCTGCCGATGGCAGACCAGGCGCGAAAAGTTCATGCCGGGCGCGCGCCCGGCCTCACGTTCTGACGTATTTGGCGATTTCCGGCGGCAACCAGGGCCGCAGCGACTCCATCGCGGCGATGACGTAGGGGCGCGACACCGCGTCGCGCCAGAAGGGTTCGTCGGGCAATTTGGTGAAGCCGGCCAACGTGACCAGCAGCATCACCACCAGCGCGCCGCGCGCCACCCCGAACACCAGTCCGAGCCCGCGATCCGCCGGCTTCAGGCCGGTGGTCTCCAGCAACTGGCCGATCACCGCGCCGATCAGCGCCGCGGCGATCACGGTGCCGAAGAACAATACCGCGAATCCGGCGGCGCTGCGCGCGAGCGCGCCGCCCGGCAGCGACTCGGGCATCCATTGCGCCGCGACGCCGACATAGTTGTAGGCCACGAAGAAGGCTGCGATCCAGCCCACCAGCGACAGCAATTCGCGCATCAGGCCGCGCAGCGCGCCGACCAGCCCCGAGGCGATCAGCACGAATACCACCGCGTAATCGAAAAAAGTGAACTGCATTCCCGCGAGCACCGCCATCCGCCCCTATCGGCCTATCCGCCGCCTTGTTCGCTCTATGCGACCTATGCGCCGCGGCTCAGAGCTCGACCATGCGGGCGGTCAGGCCGACCTCGCGCACGCGCTTCTGCGCCGCGTCGGCGGCATCGCGGTCCGTAAACGGGCCGACACGCAACAGGATGCGCTCGCCGTCGGCCATGGCCTTGCGCTCGATATATGCGGGCACCTTGTTCGCCTTCAACTTGCTCATCCATTGCTTCGCCTTCTCCTCGGTGGAAAAGGCGCCGACCAGGATCACATATTTGCCGCTGCCCGACGATCTGGCTTCGGCCTTCGACTCCGGCTTCGATTCGGGCTTCGATTCCGGCTTGCTGTCGGCCTTCGCTTCGGCCGGCTTTTCCGGCGCCTTGTCGGCGGGCCGGTTGACCGGTGCGCTGACCAGCTCCTCGCCGGCATCGAGCGCCTGCGAATCCAGGCGCGCCTGCTGCTGCGGCGGCAGCGGCGCGGCCTTGCGCGGTTCGGGCCTGGCCTGCGCCTCGCCCTGACCGCCGCTCAGGCGCACCGCGATCTGGTCGGCGGACGGACGCGGCTCGGTCTCGAATACGATCGGCAGCACGATGACCGCGGCCACCGTCATCACCAGCGCGCCGATCAGGCGGCGCCGCGCGCGCTGCTTCTGCGGAAATTCCGGGTCCAGCATGTCGTCCGCGTAGTCATCAGCACCCCGGCGTGCATCGTGCGTGCCGGCGCGCGTCCCGGCGCGTGACCCCGCCCCGGCATCGGCGCCGCGGGCGCGCCGCGCGCGCTCCGGTGCCGCATCTTTGCCCTTGCGGAAGGAAAACAGCGAAAGCAGGCCCATAGATTGGTTCGGTGCGGGCGGCAGGCGCGGCCGCCCCTTGAGTTTGTCGCTCGACCGCGGCGCGTGCCCCGGAAGTGCCCGGGAAGTGCCCGAGAAAACGGTCCGGCAGGCTAGTTGGCCTGCGTCGCGCGGTACGCCATCACGCCGGCCACGGTGTAGAACGATCCGAAGACCAGGATTCTATCATTCTCGGTGGCACGCTCGATGGCGTCCCGGTAGGCCGCCTCGGGGCTGGCGAAGCACGCCGCGGTGGCGTCCGGGCCCGGCCGGAAGCCGCCCTGCTCCAGGTGCTCCAGCAGGTCCTGCGCGCGGGCCGCGCGCGGGGTCGGCAGGTCGCACAGGCACCAGTGATCGACCTTGTCGCTCAGGTGGCGCAGCACGCCGGCGATGTCCTTGTCGGCCATCGCGCCGAACACCGCATAGGTGTAGCGGAAGAACCCCATGTTATCGAGGCTCTGGCCCAGCGTCGCCGCGGCATGCGGATTGTGCGCCACGTCCAGAATCACGGTCGGGCGCCCGGCCATCACCTGGAAGCGGCCCGGCAGATCGACGAAAGCCAGCCCGTTGCGCACTTCCTGCGCGCTGACCGGCAAGCGGTCGCGCACCGCCTGCAGCGCGGCCAGCGCCGCCGACGCGTTCAGCAACTGGTTGGCACCGCGCAGCGCCGGATAACCCAGCCCGTTGAGCTTGCGGCCGCGGCCGCTCCAGTCCCACTGCAGGCGCTCCTGGCCCTTGGCGGCCTGGTGCTGGAAATCGCGCCCGACCAGCCACAGGTCGGCGCCAATGGTTTCGGCATGCTCGACCAGCGAGGCCGGCGGCATCGGATCGCCGCAGATCGCCGGCACGTGCGGGCGGAAGATACCCGCCTTCTCGAAGCCGATCTTCTCGCGCGTATCGCCCAGGTACTGCGCATGGTCGATATCGACGCTGGTGACGATCGCGCAGTCGGGATCGAACACATTGACGGCGTCGAGCCGGCCGCCCAGCCCCACTTCCAGAATGATCGCGTCGAGCTGCGCGGCGGCGAAGGCATGGACGATCGCCAGCGTGGTGAACTCGAAATAGGTCAGACTGACCGGATCGGCGAAGCTGGTGCGGGCGCGCTCGACCGCCTCGAAGTGCGGCAGCAGCTGGGCGTCGGTGGCCATCTCGCCGTTGATGCGGGCGCGCTCGTTGAACGACAGCAGATGCGGCGAGGTGTGGCACCCGACCTTGTACCCTGCTTCCAGCAGGATCCGCTCGAGCATCGCGCAGGTCGAGCCCTTGCCGTTGGTACCGCCCACGGTGAAGACCAGCGCGTCGATGCGCAGGCCGAGCGCTTCCTTGACCCGGCTGATCCGGGTCAGGCCCATGTCGATGCCGACCGGATGCGCGGTTTCGAGGTGGGCCAGCCACTCGGGCAGGGAGGAGAAGATAGGCATGATCGTTCGACTACTCGGTTCTCTCCCCTCTCCCGTCTGCGGGAGAGGGGTTTGGGGGAGAGGGTACGCGGCGCCGGGCATGCCGGCGCCCTTTGCCCTCTCCCCGGCCCTCTCCCGCAAGCGGGAGAGGGAGTACGTCAGCGGGAAGCATAGGCCGGCAACAAGCGGCCGGCAGCAATGAAAAAACGCGGACCAGGTCCGCGTCGTCAAACCATCCTTCGGCGATCGGCGTCCGCTCAGGCCACCGCGTCCGCCGGCTGCTTCTGCAGCAGCGCCAGCAGTTGCGCGAGTTCGGCACGCAGCTTGCGCCGGTCGATGATCATGTCGATGGCGCCCTTCTGCAGCAGGAACTCGGCACGCTGGAAGCCTTCGGGCAGCTTCTCGCGCACGGTCTGCTCGATCACGCGCGGGCCGGCAAAGCCGATCAGCGCCTTGGGCTCGGCGATCACCACGTCGCCCAGGAAGGCAAAGCTGGCCGACACGCCGCCCATGGTGGGGTCGGTCAGCACGCTGATGAACGGCAGCCTGGCGGCCGACAGCTTGTTGAGCATCGCGGTGGTCTTGGCCATCTGCATCAGCGACAGCAGGCTTTCCTGCATGCGCGCGCCGCCGGTGGCGGTGATGCAGATGAACGGCACCTTCTGCTCGAGCGCAGCCTGCGCGCCGCGCGCGAAGCGCTCGCCGACCACCGAACCCATCGAGCCGCCCATGAAGGCGAATTCGAAGCAGCTGACCACCACCGGAATGGTATGGATCGCGCCGCCCATCACTACCATCGCATCGGTCTCGCCGGTCTCGTCCATCGCCGCCTTGATGCGGTCCGGATATTTCTTCGAGTCCTTGAACTTGAGCGCGTCGACCGGCACGATCTCCTGGCCGATCTCATAGCGGCCTTCGGCGTCGAGCAGCGAATCGAGCCGCTCGCGCGCGCGGATGCGCATATGGTGGTCGCACTTGGGGCAGACATGCAGATTGGCCTCGACGTCGGTCCGGTACAGCACGGACTCGCACGACGGGCATTTGACCCACAGACCCTCGGGGATGCCCTTGCGGGACGAGGGGTCGGTCTGTTGAATCTTGGGGGGCAGGAGTTTATCCAACCAGCTCATCAAAACGCTCCTTTCGGATAAGGCCGCGGCCTGGCGCATCCCAACGCGGTACGAACGCACGCTGGCGCGCAGGTGGCAGGCCCGGCCATCGGCCAAGGCGGCGAATGTACCACGGGCGCCGCCCGGGGGCCGAGATTCTGTGCTGCGGAAAGCAGGAATCGGCGGCCGTCGGCAGTGAACTGTCGCCGAAGCTCGCCGATATGAGGCTAATGCGTCACGCCTTGGCGTCCAGCGCCGTGCGAATCTCCGCGATAAACGAACGCAGCGATTGTACCGCCTGTTCCCGCGGCGCTTCCTCCAGCAATTGCACCAGCCGGCTGCCGATCACGACCGCGTCGGCCACGCTGGCGATCGCGCGCGCCGTCTGCGCATCGCGAATGCCGAAGCCGACGCCGACCGGCAGGTCGGCATGCCGCTTGATCACCGGCAGGCGCGCGGCGACGCTGTCCAGGTCGAGCGAGCCCGAACCGGTCACGCCCTTGAGCGACACGTAGTACAGGTAACCGCTGGCCACCTTGGCGACCTGCGCGATGCGGGCATCGGTCGTGGTCGGGGCCAGCAGGAAGATCGGGTCGATGCCGTGCTCGCGCATCAGCTGGGCGAACGACTCGCACTCCTCGGGAGGGTAATCGACGACCAGCACGCCGTCGACGCCGGCCTCGCGCGCGGCTTGCGCGAAGGTGCGCTCGCCCATCCGCTCGATCGGGTTGGCATAGCCCATCAGCACCACCGGCGTGTTGGCGTCGCGCTGGCGGAACTCGCGCACCCAGCCCAGCACCTGGGTCAGGCTGACGCCGTTGGCCAGCGCCCGCTCGGACGCGCGCTGGATCACCGGGCCGTCGGCCATCGGGTCGGAAAACGGCACGCCGAGCTCGATCACATCGGCGCCACCCTCGACCAGCGCATGCATCAGCGCGACCGTCAGGCCGGGCTCGGGATCGCCGGCGGTGATGAAGGGGATCAGGCCCTTCCTGCCTTGTGCGGACAGCGCCGCGAAAGTCGTTTGGATGCGGGACATGGTCAGGATGCGAGGTGAGGCAGCGCGTCCGCCGGACCGGCGTCGTTGGCGGCTGCCGGGGTAGACGGAGTAGGCGGAGCAGGCGCGGCCGAGGCGGCGAGCGCGGCGGCCTCGGCAGCGTCCGCGGCCTGCGCCGCATCGGGCCGGGCCAGCGGCATCACCGAGGCGACCCGTGCGCGCGCGACGTCGACATAGTCGGGATTGATCTCGAAGCCGACGAAGCGGCGCCCATGCCGGGCGCAGGCCACCGCGGTGGTGCCGCTGCCGGTGAACGGATCGAGCACCAGCCCGCCGGGCGGGCAACTCGACAGCACCATCCGCTCGACGATCTGCAAGGGCTTCTGGGTCGGATGGTCGGCGCGCTCCGGGTCCTGCCGATGGATGCGCGGCACGCTCCACAGGTCCTTCGGGTTGTAGCCGACCTCCAGCCACTTCTTGCCCTCGAATCGCGGCCGGCTGCGGGCCTTCTTGGTCTCGGCGTCGTACGGCACGCGCACCGAGTCCAGATCGAAGTAGTAGTCGCGGGCCTTGGCGAAGAAGCCGATGTTGTCGTGCACCGACGAATACTTGCGCGTGGTGCCGCCCATGCTGGGCACGCGCCGGTCCCAGATGATCTCGTTGACCATCGTCAGCCGCCGCTTGAGCATCACGAACAGCTCGGGCGAATACTGCCAGGTGCAGAACAGATACAGCGAGCCGCGCGGCGACAGCTTGGGCACCACCGCATCGATCCAGCGCTCGGACCACTCCAGATAGGCCTGGCCGGACAGCCGGTCCGAATCGTTGCCGTAGTCCTTGCCGAGCCCATACGGCGGGTCGGCGACCACGAGATCGATCGAACCGTCGGCCAGCCGGCGCACGCCGTCCAGCACGTCCTCCTGGTACAGCAGGGCCGGCAGCGCCGGCGCGGCGGTCAGCGCGATCGCGTCGCCCGCGATGGTGGCCGCGGCGGCGGTGCCGGGGGTCTCGTCGAGTAGCGTGCGCATCAGAGGGTCAGTCCCGCGCGTTCGGCGACCGTATGCATGTCCTTGTCGCCGCGTCCGGACAGATTGACCAGCAGCAGCTTGTCCTTGGGCAGCGTCGGCGCCAGCTTGCACGCGTAGGCGATCGCATGGCTCGATTCGAGCGCCGGGATGATGCCCTCGATCCGGCAGCAATCGTGGAAGGCGCGCAGCGCCTCGTCGTCGGTGATGCAGACGTATTCGGCACGGCCGCTGTCCTTGAGCCACGCGTGCTCCGGGCCGACGCCCGGATAGTCCAGCCCCGCCGACACCGAATGCGTCTCGATGATCTGGCCGTTCGGATCCTGCAGCAGATAGGTGCGGTTGCCGTGCAGCACGCCGGGCGAACCGGCGCTCAGCGAAGCTGCGTGCCGGCCGGTCTCGATGCCGTCGCCGGCCGCCTCGACGCCGATCAGCCTGACGTCCTGGTGGTCGATATACGGATAGAAGATGCCCATCGCGTTGGAGCCGCCGCCGATGCAGGCGATCACCGCATCGGGTTGGCGGCCGGTCATCTCGGGCATCTGCACCTTGGCCTCCTCGCCGATCACGCACTGGAAATCGCGCACCATCGCGGGATACGGGTGCGGGCCGGCGACGGTGCCGATGATGTAGAAGGTGTTCTCGACGTTGGTGACCCAGTCGCGCATCGCCTCGTTCAGCGCGTCCTTCAGCGTCCTCGAGCCGCTCTCGACCGGCACCACGGTGGCGCCCAGCAGCTTCATCCGGTAGACGTTGGCGGCCTGGCGCTTGATGTCCTCGGCGCCCATATAGACCACGCACTCCATGCCGAAGCGCGCCGCGATGGTGGCGGTGGCCACGCCGTGCTGGCCGGCGCCGGTCTCGGCGATCACACGCGGCTTGCCCATCTTCCTGGCGAGCAGGGCCTGGCCGATCACGTTGTTGATCTTGTGGGCGCCGGTGTGGTTCAGATCCTCGCGCTTGAAGTAGATCTGCGCGCCGCCCAGCGTCTCGCTCCAGCGCTGCGCATGGTAGATCGGCGACGGACGGCCGACGAAGTGCTTCAGCTCGCGGCGGAATTCGGCATCGAACTCGGCATCGTTGCGCAGGCTGGCATAGGCCTCGCGCAACTCGTCCAGCGCATGGGTCAGGGTCTCGGAAACGAAGGTTCCGCCATAGGGGCCGAAGTGGCCGCGGGAATCGGGCAGGTTGTACATGAGTGGGGCTTCCGGGTGGCGCGGCCGTCCTCGGTGGATCGGCCGCGGCAGGGGAAAAAGGTGGCTTGCGGGACCGGCGCGGTGTCTGTCATCGGCGCCGGTCGGTCGCCAGGCTCAGGCGGCGTGGTCGTCATCCGCGGCGCGCACCGCGCGCACGAAGGCCGCGATGCGGGCGGGGTCCTTGACGCCCTTGGCTGCCTCCACGCCGCTGCTGACATCGACGGCGTAGGGGCGCACGCGCTCAATCGCGCCAGCCACGTTTTGCGCGTTCAACCCACCACTCAAAACGATGCGAGGAGCGGCGCTTGCGGTTCGATTGCCGTTGCATGCTGATGTGTTGGGGCCAGGCGCAATCCATCCGGGAGGGATCAGGGTCCAGTCGAAGGCGTGACCGCCGCCGCCGTAGCCTTCGACGAAGGCATCGAGCAGGATCGCGGCGGCGTCACGGTATTGATCGCCGAATTCTACCAAATCGAGGCCGGGGCGCACGCGCGCGGCACGCACGAACGGCAGCCGGCAGCGCTGGGCCGCCCGCGCGCAGTCCTGCGCGCTCTCGTCGCCGTGGAACTGCAGCAGCGACAGCGGCACGCGCTCGGCCACGTGGGCGACCTCCTCGGCGTCGGCATTGACGAACAGGCCGACCACCGCGACGAACGGGCCGGCGGCCTCGGCCAGCGCGGCGGCGCGCGCCACATCGACATGGCGGGGACTGCCGGGATAGAACACCAGCCCGATCGCATCGGCGCCGGCGTCGACCGCCGCGCGCACATCGTCCTCGCGCGTCAGCCCGCAGATTTTGATGCGGGTGCGCGGACGGACCGGCACGGACTCGGCCGGCGCAGCGGCTGGCGCGGCTGCGGCGCCCGGCGCACTAGTTGGCGAAGACATCGGCAAACACTCCATGAAACAGGCTGCCGGCCGGATCGGCGGCCGGGATGCCATAGGGCTCAGGATACCTGACCCCGGCCAGATACAGGCCGTCCGGCATGAAGGTGGGCGCCGCCATGCTGCGCTGGCGCGAAGCCAGCACCTCGGCCACCCACGAGGCGGGATAGCGCCCTCGCCCGACCGCCACCAGACAGCCCATCAGGTTGCGGACCATATGGTGCAGGAAGGCGCTGGCGCGAAAACGCAGAAAGACCCAGTCGCGGTCGGCATGCAGACGGATCTCGTACATGGTCTTGACCGGCGACTTCGCCTGGCACTCGGCGGCGCGGAACGCCGAAAAGTCGTGCTCGCCGATCAGGCAGGCGGCGGCCTCGCGCATCGCGTCCACGTCCAGCCGTTTGCCCGGCGGCAGCATCAGGTAGCCGGCGCGGCCATGCACCAGCGGCGCGCGGTGCGGGCCGGTATAGAGCGCGTAGTAGTAGGTCCGCTCGAAGGCGGCGAAACGCGCGTGAAAGCTGTCGTCGACCGGCTTGGCCCATTGCAGAGCGATCGTCGGCGGCAGGAAGGCATTGACGCCGCGCACCCACGAGAACGGCTCGCGCGACAGAGAGGTGTCGAGGTGGATCACCTGCCCCAGCGCATGCACGCCGGCATCGGTGCGCCCCGCGACGGTGGTCGGCACCCGCTCACCGGCGAATCGTTCGATGGCGTCCTCGAGCACGTCCTGCACGGTATTGCGATGCGGCTGGGACTGCCAGCCGGAGAAGGCGGTGCCGTCGTAGTGGAGGCCGAGGGCAAGACGGGTCATGGATGCGGCTTATGGACGCGGGGGCGTGTCGGGGCGACTGTCGGGGGGCGCCATGATATCAGGCGAGCTCTTGCGGGGCCGGTCGCCCCTCTCGGCGGCATCGGCGGCATCAGCGGCATCAGCGGCATCAGCGGCATCGAGGTCGAGCGAGATGCCGCCCAGGTCGAAAGCCAGCGGACGCGGCGCAGGGGCGGCGGCGCGGGCGGTGTCCGGGTCGCCGCCGCGGCTGTCGTGACCGTCGTCGCTGTCATTGCCAGCGTCGGCCTCGATCGCCGACCCGGCGAACGCCTGCGCGGCGGATGCCGGCGCGGCGATCGGCCGGTCGCCAGGGGGCGCCGGGAAGGCGTCGAGCGGCAGGCTCAGCCCGGTCAATGCAACCGGTGCGCCGGCCAGGATGTCGGCGCCGGCGGGTTGCGCCCCCGGCTCTTCGGCCAGCGGCCGGCGCTGGCGGCGGTACAGCGCATAACCGCCCAGCAGCGCGATCGCCAGCCCGCCGCCGGGCAAGGTCCACGGGCTCTGCAGCAGCGTATCGAGCCAGGACGTCGAGGCCTGCAGCGGGGTCGCGGCGGCAGCCGAGGCAGCCGATGCGCTTGCGGACGGCGCTGGCGCCGCCGCGTTCGGCTGTGCGCCTGGCGCGGGCGCGGCGGCCGGCTCCGGCGCCACGGCCGGGGCGCTGGCGCCCTGCCCCGGCTGCCCGTCCGGCCCCAGTCTTGCCAGCTCGGCGCTCTTCATCTCGAGCAGGCGCTGCATGTCGCCGACGTTCTTGCGCAGTTGCGACAGACGCTCCTCCGCCTCGCGCAACTGCCGTTCGCGGGCGACTTCCGCCTCCGTCGTGGTGCCCTTGGGCGCGATCGTTCCGGCCTCGGGCTTGGTCAGTTTCAGCTCGTCACGCGCCTGCTCGGGCACCGCGGCATCGCGCACCCGCGCGGTGATCTGGCCGCGCTGCTGCTGGCCGCTCTGCGGCTGCACCTGCATCGCCGCCGCAGCATCGGCCAGGCGGTTGCGATAGGCGTCGAAGGCGCGGGTATGCGCGACGACCTCGCGGCGCGCCTCCGGCCCGGCGATCGCGCCGGCCTGCTGCGCCGACGGCAGCGACAGCACCGCGCCGGCCTTCAGCCGGTTCATGTTGCCGGCGATAAAGGCGTCGCGATTGGCACGGTACAGCGCCACCACCATTTGATCGAGCGAGATGGCGTCGCGCTGCTGTACCAGCTCGCGCGCGATGCCGTACAGATGGTCGCCGCGGCGCACGGTGTAGCTGCCGCCAGCCATGCCGGGCGACTTCGCTGCGGACTTGGCGGCGGGCTTGGCGCCCGGCTTGGCGACCGAGTCCGCGACCGAGTCGGCGGCCGCGGCGGCCGGCGGCGGCACGGCAGGAGCAGCCGCCGGCGCGGCTGGCTCCGGTGTGGCGGCCTGCACCAGCGGCGTCGTGCCGGCGTCGGGCTGCGCGGCGATGGCGGGATCGGCCGGCGGCGCGGCCAGCAGCACGGTGTAGGCCCGCGTGACGGTCCCGGCCGTCCCCACCGTCCCGGCCGGCCCGCGCAGCTCGAGCAGCAGATCGATAAAGTTCTCGCCCACCGGCTGCGCCGAGCGCAGCCGCGCCACCGGGCGGCCGTCGGCATTGCGCGCCAGCTGGATCTGCAGCCCCTCGGCCCCCGCCGGGTAGGTCAGGCCCGCCGCGGCATAGGCCTGCGGCGACGCCAACGCCAGCGTCAGGCGCTCGGCCTCTCCTGCCGCGACATCGCGCAGTTCGATCTCCGCCTGCAGCGGCTGACCCTGCGCCGAGCGCACCTGCAGCGAACCGAGCGCCGCCGCCTGGGCCGCCGACGGCAGCAGCGCCTGGCTCAGCAGCACGCCGAGGGCGGCGGCCGCCAGCGCGTGGCGGCGCGGGCGGCGCGCACGGTGCGCGCCGTGCGGATGGTCTGGCGTAGGGAGGCGGCGATGGTGGCTCACAGGGACCTCATGCGGGGTGGGGGTTCGACGGGCGATCGCGCGAAAGCACGGTATTGTGACCCAAGACCCCGACAGGACAATGTCCGGAAACGACAACGCCGCGCATCGGCGCGGCGTCGTGGGCCAGCGGGTGGCGCGGCGGCGGCCTGCATGTTGGCCCGCCGCAACGCCACGTCGGCCGGTCGGAAAGCGATCAGCTCTCGATCAGGATCCGCAGCATGCGGCGCAGCGGCTCGGCGGCGCCCCACAGCAGTTGATCGCCGACCGTGAAGGCCGACAGATACTCGCCGCCCATCTGCATCTTGCGCAGGCGGCCGACCGGGATCGTCAGCGTGCCGGTCACGGCGGCCGGCGTCAGGTCGGTCATGCTGGCTTCGCGGGTGTTCGGCACGACCTTGGCCCACGGGTTATGGGCGGCCAGCATGCCTTCGATCTCGTCCAGCGGCACGTCGCGGCTCAGCTTGATGGTCAGGGCCTGCGAGTGGCAGCGCATCGCGCCGATGCGCACGCACAGGCCGTCGACCGCGATCGGCGCGGCGCCGGTGGCACCCAGGAAGCCGTCGCCACGGCCCAGAATCTTGTTGGTCTCGGCGCCGCCCTTCCATTCCTCGCGCGACACGCCGTTGCCCAGATCCTTGTCGATCCACGGAATCAGGTTGCCGGCCAGCGGCACGCCGAACTGCTTCGTTTCCTCGGCGGACAGGCCGTGCTGGGTCGACAGGATGGTGCGGTCGATCTCGAGGATGGCCGAGGCCGGATCGTCCAGCAGCGGCTTGACCGCGGCGTTCAGCGTGCCGAACTGGGTCAGCAGCTCGCGCATGTGCTGGGCGCCGCCACCCGAGGCGGCCTGGTAGGTCATCGAGGTCATCCACTCGACCAGGTCGTGCTGGAACAGCCCGCCCAGGCCCATCAGCATGCAGCTGACCGTGCAGTTGCCGCCGATGAAATTCTTGACGCCCTTGGACAGCGCGTCCTTGATCACACCCTGGTTGACCGGATCGAGCACGATGATCGCGTCGTCCTTCATCCGCAGCGACGAGGCGGCGTCGATCCAGTAGCCCTTCCAACCCGCGGCGCGCAGCCTGGGGAAGACCTCGTTGGTGTAGTCGCCGCCCTGGGCGGTCAGCACGACGTCGCAGCGCTTGAGCGCCTCGATATCGTTGGCGTCCTGCAGCGTGGTTTCGTTCTTCGCCATCGCCGGGGCCTTGCCGCCTGCGTTGGACGTGCTGAAGAAAACCGGCTCGATATGGTCGAAGTCGCGCTCTTCCTGCATGCGTTGCATCAGCACGCTGCCGACCATTCCTCGCCAACCGACGAGACCTACAATCATGACTAACCTCGGATGTGATTGAAAACTTCCCCGCATTTTCCTCGCCCGGCGTGGCTGCGCGGGGAAGACGAGCAGGCACGACGAACGATCTAGGAGATCGTGGTTTTAATAATGGTTTTAATCGTCGTTGCGGTGATGGTGCCGCGCGCACCCGCGCCGGCCGTCGCGCGCAGGGCGGTCGGCGAAGCGATGTCAGTCGGGAGGAACCGGGGGTTCGGGCGCATCGGCGCAGTCTACACGATTTTGCGGGGTTGGGCTGGGGCTGTGGCCAGGGTCGGGGGCTGCCCTCTCCCCCGTCCCCTCTCCCGCGAGCGGGAGAGGGGAGAGAACCCGCAGCAAGATCCGGTGCCGCCGGTATGCTCCCTCTCCCGCTTGCGGGAGAGGGCTGGGGAGAGGGCCGGGGGAGAGGGCACGGGCGCCCAGCCCCCTTACAGCGCCGCCAGCACCGCCTCGCCCATCTCGCGGGTGCCGACCTGCCGGCAGCCCGGCGTGAGGATGTCCGCGGTGCGGTAGCCCTGGGCCAGCACGGTCTTGACGGCGTTCTCGATGCGATCGGCCTGCTCGGCCTTGTTCAGCGAATAGCGCAGCATCATCGCGGCCGACAGGATGGTCGCCAGCGGGTTGGCGACGCCCTTGCCGGCGATGTCCGGCGCCGAGCCGTGCGAGGGCTCGTACAGGCCCTTGTTGTTGGCGTCCAGCGAGGCCGACGGCAGCATGCCGATCGAGCCCGTCAGCATTGCCGCCTCGTCCGACAGGATGTCGCCGAACATGTTGCCGGTGACGATCACGTCGAAGCTCTTGGGCGCCTTGATCAGCTGCATCGCGGCGTTGTCGACGTACATGTGCGACAGCTCGACGTCCGGATACTCCTTCGAGACCTCGATCACGATGTCCTTCCAGAACTGGAAGGTCTCCAGCACGTTGGCCTTGTCGACGCTGCACAGCTTCTTGCCGCGCTTGGCCGCGGCCTGGAAGGCCACGTGGGCGATGCGGCGGATTTCCGGCTCGCTGTAGCGCATCGTGTCGAAACCCTCGCGCGCCCCGGGGAACAGCCCGTCGGTGGCCGTGCGCACGCCGCGCGGCTGGCCGAAGTAAATGTCGCCGTTCAGCTCGCGCACGATCAGGATGTCCAGGCCCGCCACCAGCTCGGGCTTCAGGCTCGAGGCGCCGGTCAGCTCCGGATAGCAGATCGCCGGGCGGAAATTGGCGAACAGCTGCAGATGCTTGCGCAAGCCCAGGATGGCCTGCTCGGGGCGCAGCGCGCGCTCCAGGCTGTCGTACTTCCAGTCGCCCACCGCGCCGAACAGGATCGCGTCGGCCTGCTGGGCGAGCTTGAGCGTCTCCTCGGGCAGCGGATGGCCCTTGGCCTCGTAGCCGGCGCCGCCCACCGGCGCGGTTTCCATCTCGAACTTCTCGTCGAGCGCGTTCAGGACCTTGACGGCCTGCTCGACGATCTCGGGGCCGATGCCGTCGCCCGGCAGGACTGCGATCTTCATGCTGTGTTTGCCTTGTTGTCGTTTCGGTTCGGTGCAATGCGCGCGCGGCTCGGCGCGCGCTGCGCGGGTGCTACGCCGGCGTCAGCCGACCAGCCGGTTGTTCAGCCACGGCATCTTCGCCACGCGCTCGGCCTCGAAGGCGCGGATCTTGTCCGCGTGGCGCAGCGTCAGGCCGATATCGTCGAAGCCGTTCAGCATGCAGTACTTGCGGAACGGCGCGATGTCGAACTCGAAGCCGGTGCCCGACGGCGTGATCACGGCCTGGCGCTCCAGGTCGATGGTCAGCTGGTAGCCGTTGAACGCATTGGTCTCGTTGAACAGCTGGTCGACCTGGGCCTCGGTCAGCACCACCGGCAGCAGCCCGTTCTTGTAGCAGTTGTTGAAGAAGATGTCGGCGAAGCTGGGTGCGATCACCGCGCGGAAGCCGTACTGCGTCAGCGCCCACGGCGCATGCTCGCGCGAGCTGCCGCAGCCGAAGTTGTCGCGCGCCAGCAGGATCGACGCGCCCTGGTAGCGCGGCTGGTTCAGCACGAAGTCCGGGTTCAGCGGGCGCTTGCTGTTGTCCTGGCCGGGCTGGCCGACATCGAGATAGCGCCATTCGTCGAACAGGTTCGGGCCGAAGCCGGTGCGCTGAATCGACTTGAGGAATTGTTTCGGGATGATCGCGTCGGTATCGACGTTCGCGCGATCGAGCGGCGCCACCAGGCCCTTGTGTACAGTGAACTTTTCCATGGTCTCGTCCTTGGTTCCGGGGTCGGCGATGCGTCAGCCGAGCTGGCGGATATCGACAAAATGGCCTTCGATCGCGGCGGCGGCGGCCATCGCCGGGCTGACCAGATGCGTGCGGCCGCCGGCGCCCTGCCGGCCCTCGAAATTGCGGTTCGAGGTCGATGCGCAGCGCTCGCCCGGCTCGAGCCGGTCGGCATTCATCGCCAGGCACATCGAGCAGCCCGGCTCGCGCCATTCGAAGCCGGCGGCCTTGAAGACCTTGTCCAGCCCTTCGCGCTCGGCCTGTTCCTTGACCAGGCCCGAGCCCGGCACCACCATCGCCAGCTTGACGTTCGAGGCGATGCGGCGGCCCAGCTTCTGCACCACCCAGGCGGCGGCGCGCATGTCCTCGATCCGGCTGTTGGTGCACGAGCCGATGAAGACCTTGTCGATGCGCACGTCCTGGATCGGCACGTTCGGCTGCAGACCCATGTACTGCAGCGCGCGTTCGATCGCGTTGCGGCGGGTCGGGTCCTTTTCCTTGTCGGGATCGGGAATGCGGTCCTCGATGCTGATCACCATCTCGGGCGAGGTGCCCCAGGTGACCTGCGGACGCACTTCCTCGGCACGCAGCTCGACCACGCGGTCGAAATGCGCGCCCGGGTCCGAATGCAGCGTGCGCCAGTAGGCGACCGCCTGCTCCCATTCGGCGCCCTGCGGCGCGTAGGGACGGCCCTTGACGTATTCGAGCGTGACGTCGTCGACGGCGATCAGGCCGGCGCGCGCGCCCGCTTCGATCGCCATGTTGCAGACCGTCATGCGCCCTTCCATGGTGAGGTCGCGGATCGCCGATCCGGCGAACTCGATGGTGTAGCCGGTGCCGCCCGCGGTGCCGATCTTGCCGATGATGGCCAGCACGATGTCCTTGGCGGTGCAGCCGCGCGGCAGCTTGCCCTCGACCTTGACCAGCATGTTCTTCGCCTTCTTGCCCAGCAGCGTCTGGGTGGCCAGCACGTGCTCGACCTCGGAGGTGCCGATGCCGTGCGCCAGCGCGCCGAAGGCGCCGTGCGTGCTGGTGTGCGAATCGCCGCAGACCACCGTCATGCCGGGCAGCGTCGCGCCCTGCTCCGGTCCGATCACGTGCACGATGCCCTGGCGGTGATCGTTCATCTTGAACTGCGTGATGCCGTAGGCGTCGCAGTTGGCGTCCAGCGTGTCGACCTGCAGCTTCGAGATCGGGTCGGCGATGCCGTGGCTGCGGTCGGTGGTCGGCACGTTGTGGTCCGACACCGCCAGGTTCGCGCTGATGCGCCACACCGGCCGCTCGGCCAGCTTCAGCCCTTCGAACGCCTGCGGACTGGTTACCTCGTGCAGCAGGTGCCGATCGATATAGAGCAGCGTGGTGCCGTCTTCCTCGACGTGCACGGTATGGTCGTCCCAGAGTTTGTCGTAGAGCGTCTTGGCCATGTCGCGGGGGCGGCGACAGCCTCGCCGTGGGCGGGCCGGCACCGCTGATAGAAGTTGCGGGGAGGAGGTCTTCGCAGCGTCGTGAGCAGCGCGGAGCTGCGTGGCTGCGTTTGCTTGACTTCGGAGGGAATTATGCCGGAAACCCCGGCGGCGCAAGGGTTGGCGGCGGCAAGCGATGTAATGTGATTGGCGAAAGGGGGATTTCGCGGATGGCGAAAACGGGGTTTTCGGGGGCTTCGGGAAGCCCCCTCCGACTTGCCGTGCCTGCCCTCAATCCACTCTCAATCCACCACCCTCAATCCAGCCGGAACGTCCGCACCACGCTGGCCAGCCTGCCGGCCTGGTCCTGCAGCGTCGTCGCCGCGGCCGTCGACTGCTCCACCAGCGCCGCGTTCTGCTGCACCATCTGGTCCAGCTGCCCCACCGCGACATTGACCTCGAGAATGCCGCGCGTCTGCTCCTGCGCCGCATGCAGGATTTCCGAGATGACCCGCGACACGCTGTTCACGTTGCCGACGATCTCGCGCATGGTGTCGCCGCTGCGCTCCACCTGCTGGGAGCCGGCATTGACGCTGCTGACGGTCGACTCGATCAGGGTCTTGATCTCCCGCGCCGCCTGCGAGCTGCGCTGTGCCAGCGCCCGCACCTCGCCGGCCACCACCGCGAAGCCCCGCCCCTGCTCGCCGGCACGCGCCGCTTCCACGGCCGCGTTCAGCGCGAGGATATTGGTCTGGAACGCGATGCCGTCGATCACGCCGGTGATGTCGGACACCTTGACCGCTGCCTGCTGCACGTCGCCCATGGTCTGGACGGCCGCGCTGATCGCTTCGCCGCCCTCGTCGGCGACCTGTTTTGCCTGCACCGACGATCGTTCGGCGGCGCGGGCCGACGCCTCCGACTGGCCGACCGTTGCGGTGATCTGCTCCATCGACGCGGCGGTCTGCTCCAGGCTCGCGGCCGCCGATTCGGTACGGCGCGACAGGTCGGCATTGCCGGCGGCGATTTCATTGGCGGCCACGTGCACCGATTCGCTGGCATCGCGGATCTGCCGCATCACGCCCACCAGCTTGTCGGCGAAGGCATTGAAGGCGCCGGCGATCTGCGCCACCTCGTCGTTGCCCTGCGCCGGCAGCCGGCGCGTCAGGTCGCCATCGCCGCTGCCGATGGCCACCATCGCGTCGCGAATGGTCGACAGGCGGCGGAACGATACTGCGGTCACACCGGCCATGATCAGCGCGGCGGCGATCGCCACCACCACCAGCGAGATCACCGAGGCGAACAGCACGGACCGCATGCCGGCGGTGGCTTCCGCCTTGTCCAGCGCTATCACCGCCATCCAGTCGGTGCCGGGGATGGCCGTCACGCCCAGCAGCTTGACCTCGTCGCCGACCGTCACTTCCAGCGGCGAGTCGGCGCCCAGCTGCGCGGCAAGCTTGTCGCCGTCGAGCGCCGGAATCAGTTCGCCGATGGGCTTGAGCATCAGCTTGTCGTCGCGGTACGCCACGATCTGCCCATTGCGCGACACCAGGATGCCGAAGCTGCTCGGCGTCGGCTGGATCGAACGGACATTGGTGACCACGCCGTCCATCGGCACATTGCCGCCGACCACGGCCCGCAGGCTGCCGTCGCGCAGGATCGGCACGGCGAACGTCACCACCATCTTGCCGGTACTGGCCGACACATAGGGCGGCGTGACGACCGGCTTGCCTGCCGCGGCAGCCAGCTTGAACCAGGGCCGCGAGGTCGGATCGAAGCCCGGCTTCACGCTCTCGGGATTGGAGAAATGGTGGCGCTTGTCGGGAAAGCCGACAAAGGTGTTCAGGAACCCGCCGGCCTGCGCGATCAGCTTGAGCACGGGCCCCGGATCGTCCTGCAGCGCGGCTTCATGCATGGCCGCCATGCTGGCCGTATGGGCGGACACCCATTCGGCGATGGCCTCGACATGGCCTGCCTGCACGGCGCGCAAATTGTTGCGGATGGCCTCGTCGTTATAGCGCGAAGCGACCAGATGGTTGACGAAGGCATTGCAGACCAGCGCGACGACGACGATCGCCACGGACAGTCCCACGATGCGCGCGCGCAGCGACCCAAGCATGTCATTACCCCTTCTCTTACCGTCCGCCCGATGCAGCCGATTGCTGCATCGAATTACGGCGCATCGGCAGAAGCGCTTGAGTAGGGATAATCCCTGCCGGCAGGGAAACGAAGCGGCGACAAAATGCCTGGCGAAATGAAAAACGCCCCATGCCTGGGGCACGGGGCGTTCCGGAACGCCGAGGCGAAAGCGCGGAAATCAGCGCTTGCCCATGTCCGGCACGTCGCGGGTCGCGGCGCCGTTGAACAGCTGGCGCGGACGGCCGATCTTGTATTCCGGATCGGTGATCATCTCTTCCCACTGCGAGATCCAGCCCACGGTGCGGGCCAGCGCGAAGATGCAGGTGAACATCGAGGTCGGGATGCCCAGCGCGCGCTGGACGATGCCCGAGTAGAAGTCGACATTCGGGTACAGCTTGCGGCTGACGAAGTACTCGTCTTCCAGCGCGATCTTTTCCAGCTCCATCGCCAGCTTGAACAGCGGGTCGTTGTGCAGACCCAGCTCGTTCAGCACCTCGTGGCAGGTCTCGCGCATCAGCTTGGCGCGCGGGTCGTAGTTCTTGTAGACGCGGTGGCCGAAGCCCATCAGGCGCACGCCCGAATTCTTGTCCTTGACCTGCTTGATGAACTCGGCAATGTTGTCGACGCTGCCGATCTCTTCCAGCATGTTCAGCGCCGCCTCGTTGGCGCCGCCGTGAGCCGGGCCCCACAGGCAGGCCACGCCCGAGGCGATCGCCGCGAACGGGTTGGTGCCCGACGAACCGGCCAGGCGCACCGTCGAGGTCGACGCGTTCTGCTCGTGGTCGGCGTGCAGGATGAAGATGCGGTCCAGCGCGCGCTCGAGCACCGGGTTGACCTGGAACGGCGCGCACGGCGTGGCGAACATCATGCGCATGAAGTTGCCGGTGTACGACAGGTCGTTCTGCGGATAGATGTACGGCTGGCCGATGTTGTACTTGTAGGACATCGCGACCAGGGTCGGCATCTTGGCGATCAGGCGGATCGCCGAGATTTCGCGCTGGTGCGGATCGTTGATGTCCATCGCGTCGTGATAGAACGCGCTCATGCCGCCCACCAGGCCGGTCAGCACGGCCATCGGGTGCGCGTCGCGGCGGAAGCCGCGCATGAAGAACTGCATCTGCTCGTGAACCATCGTGTGGTTCATCACGCGGCCGACGAATTCTTCCTTCTGCTTGGCGTTGGGCAGTTCGCCCTTGAGCAGCAGGTAGCAGACTTCGAGGAAGTCGCACTTCTCGGCCAGTTGCTCGATCGGATAGCCGCGGTACAGCAGTTCGCCCTTGTCACCGTCGATATAGGTGATACGGGAATTGCAGGAGGCCGTCGACATGAAACCCGGGTCGTAGGTGAACTTGCCGGTCTGGCCGTACAGCTTGCGGATGTCGATCACGTCCGGGCCGACGGTACCCTTGTAGATCGGCAGCTCGACGCTGGGGGACCCATCGGAGAACGATAGCGTGGCTTTCACATCGGACGGCGTCATGTCGGTTCCTTCAAATGCTAAGAATAATAGTGTTGACCAAACTCACACCGAGCGCAGCAGGGCTAGCAGCTTGCGCATCGGCGGCGTGTCGAGCTCACCGTCCAGCTCCTTGCGGGCAAGCAGCAGGTCCATCAACTCGTTGTCGCTGAGCTCGAGCAGCTCGCTCAGCGATGCCACGTCCTCGTCGGACAGGCTCTCCTCGTAACGGTTGAAAAAACGTTCGACGATGATGTCGTTCTCCAGCAGGCCGCGGCGCGCGCGCCAGCGCAGTCGCGCCCGCCTGTGCGGGTCGGCCTGATGGGAGAAAGTGGTGGGGTGATCCGTCATATGGCTTGGCCTTCACGGACGACGCCGTGAAGCGTCGTCCGGTCCAGCAGGTTCAGACCGCGCGGCGAACCATCAATTCCCGAATCTTTCCGATCGCCTTGGTCGGGTTCAGTCCCTTCGGGCACACATCCACGCAGTTCATGATGGTGTGGCAGCGGAACAGGCGATACGGGTCGTTCAGGTCGTCCAGTCGCTGGTTGGTGGCCTGGTCGCGGCTGTCGGCGATGAAGCGGTAGGCCTGCAGCAGGCCGGCCGGGCCGACAAACTTGTCCGGGTTCCACCAGAACGACGGGCACGAGGTCGAGCAGCTCGCGCACAGAATACACTCGTACAGGCCGTCGAGCTCGTCGCGTTCTTCCGGCGACTGCAGACGCTCCTTCTCGGGCGGCGGCTCGTCGTTGATCAGGAACGGCTTGATCGAGTGGTACTGCTTGAAGAACTGCGTCATGTCGACGATCAGGTCGCGCACGACGGGCAGACCGGGCAGCGGACGCAGCACGATGCGGTCCGGCAGCTCGCGCATATTGGTCAGGCAGGCCAGGCCGTTCTTGCCGTTGATGTTCATCGCGTCCGAACCGCACACGCCTTCGCGGCAGGAGCGGCGGAACGAGATGCTCTCGTCGAGCTTCTTGAGCTTGACCAGGGCATCGAGCAGCATGCGCTCGTGACCGTCGAGCTCGACCTCGTAGGTCTGCATGCGGGGCGCCGCGTCCTTGTCCGGATCGTAGCGGTAGACTTCGAAAATACGCTTCATTTCTGTGGGTCCTGTAGTCGTCTGTAGTCGCCTACGCGGTGCTTAGAAGGTGCGGGCCTTGGGCGGAACGCTTTCGACCGTCAGCGGCTGCATCTTGACCGGCTTGTAGTCGAGACGGTTGCCTTCGCTGTAGAACAGCGAGTGCTTGAGCCAGTTCTCGTCGTCGCGGGTCGGGAAGTCGCTGTGGGCGTGGGCGCCGCGCGATTCCTTGCGGGCCGCCGCCGAGATCATCGTGGCCTTGGCCACTTCGACCAGGTTGGCCACTTCAAGCGCCTCGACCAGCGCGGTGTTGAACACCTTCGACTTGTCCTTCAGGTGGATGTTGTCCGAGCGCTCGGCCACTTCCAGGATGCGCTGCACGCCTTCGTCCATCAGCTTCTGCGTGCGGAACACGCCGGCGTGCGACTGCATGTTGCGGCGGATGTCGTTGGCGACGTCCTGCGCATACTCGCCCGACGAGGACGACTGCAGCTTCGCGAGGCGCGACAGCGCGCGGTCGGCGGCATCGGCCGGCAGCGGCTTGTGTTCCTTCTGCTTGAGCGCGGTCGAGATGATGTGGTTGCCGGCGGCGCGGCCGAACACCACCAGGTCCAGCAGCGAGTTGGTGCCCAGGCGGTTGGCGCCGTGCACCGACACGCAGGAGCATTCGCCGATCGCGTAGAAGCCGTTGACGACCTCGTTGGGGTTGCCGTTCTTCGGCACCACCACCTGGCCGTAGTAGTTGGTCGGAATGCCGCCCATCTGGTAATGGATGGTGGGCACCACCGGGATCGGTTCCTTGATCGCGTCGACGTTGGCGAACTTCAGGCCGATCTCGCGGATCGACGGCAGGCGCTTCATGATCTTCTCGGCGCCGACGTGGGTCAGGTCGAGCAGCACGTAATCGCCGTTCGGACCGCAGCCGCGGCCTTCCTTGATTTCCTGGTCCATCGAGCGCGAGACGAAGTCGCGCGGCGCCAGGTCCTTCAGCGTCGGCGCGTAGCGCTCCATGAAGCGTTCGCCGTCCTTGTTGCGCAGGATGCCGCCTTCGCCGCGCACGCCTTCGGTGATCAGCACGCCCGCGCCGGCCACGCCGGTCGGGTGGAACTGCCAGAACTCCATGTCTTCCAGCGGCACGCCGGCGCGCGCCGCCATGCCCAGGCCGTCACCGGTATTGATGAAGGCGTTGGTCGACGCGGCGTAGATACGGCCCGCGCCGCCGGTGGCGAACAGCGTGGTCTTGGCTTCGAGGATGTAGACCTCGCCGGTTTCCATTTCCAGCGCGGTCACGCCCAGCACGTCGCCGTCCTGGTCGCGGATCAGGTCCAGCGCCATCCATTCGACGAAGAAGTGGGTCTTGGCGCGGACGTTGCGCTGATACAGCGTGTGCAGCAGCGCGTGGCCGGTACGGTCGGCCGCGGCGCAGGCGCGCTGCACCGGCTTCTCGCCGTAGTTGGCGGTGTGGCCGCCGAACGGGCGCTGGTAGATCGTGCCGTCGGGGTTGCGGTCGAACGGCATGCCGAAGTGTTCGAGCTCGTAGACCACCTTCGGCGCTTCACGGCACATGAACTCGATGGCGTCCTGGTCGCCCAGCCAGTCCGAGCCCTTGACCGTGTCGTAGAAGTGATAGTGCCAGTTGTCCTCGCTCATGTTGCCGAGCGAGGCACCGATGCCGCCCTGCGCCGCCACCGTGTGCGAGCGCGTGGGGAACACCTTGGAGAGCACGGCGACGTTCAGGCCGGCTTCCGCGAGCTGGAGGGATGCGCGCATCCCGGCGCCGCCCGCCCCGACGATGACCACGTCAAAGCGCCGACGCGGCAATCCAGTCTTGACTGCGACCATGAATTACACCCTCCAGAGAATCTGAGCAGCGTAGCCCGCGCAACCGACGAGCCACAGAATCGTAAGAACTTGCAGCACGAGGCGAACCGCCATCGGCTTCACATAGTCCATCCAGATGTCGCGCACGCCGATCCAGGCGTGATAGAGCAGCGACAGGATCGTGACGAACGTCAGGATCTTCATCCATTGATTGGCGAACAGGCCCGCCCAGCCCTCATACGAGGCACCGTTCGACAACAGGAATGCCACCGCCAGCACGACGGTGTAGATCACCATCACCACGGCGGTCACGCGCTGGACCAGCCATTCCTTCATGCCGTAGTGGGCACCGACGACCAGACGCTTGGGACCGATATTGTTATTTGCCACCTTGCATGCTCCTCAAAACACGCCGAACAGCTTCAGACCGAACACGACGGTCAGAAGCAGGCTGACGATCAGCACGGCGATGGCCGACTTGGCCGACGACGGCTTGTCCACGCCGACGTGCATGTCCAGCAGGAGGAAGCGGATACCGGCGCAGAAATGATGCAGATAGCCCCAGATCAGAACCAGCAGAACCAGCTTGACGAAGCCACCGGACAGAAGGGCCGAGAACTTTGCGAAGCTCAGTTCGGAAGTGACGCTCTGCTCGAAGAGGTAGAGGATGAAAGGAAGGAGGAGGAACAGCAGCGCACCGCTGACGCGATGCAGGATGGATACCTTGCCGGCCCAGGGCAACCGGTACCGTGCGAGTTGCCCGATACCGATATTCCGGAACTCCGGCCTGGCTTGTTTGACGGCTTCAGCCATGCGAGACCCCATTAGCGATAAAAAAACGAAAGAGCCGAGTGCACAATGTGCAAATCCACGTGATTTTAGCGCCTTTGTTGCGCGGCGCACCAATAATTTTCGACTATCGCACACCAACATCGCGGCCGCGACAATCGCCTGCAACGCCATTGCGCGGCACCGAATTGCGCGCATCCGTCGCACGTCGGCCACGCATCCTTCGGCCCTCGCCGCGCATTCCAATCGCCCTGTGCAATGCCGGCCGCCGTTGACGACAAGGGGCGCAACAATCGCCCGCGTCATGCGCTGTTCGCGCGTGGGGGCGACGCCGTTCAGCTCAGATCGTTCTGGTAATAGTGCCGCGTGGTCACATACAGACCGCGCCGCACTTCGACGGGACGGTCGCCATAGGTGAACGAGACCCGCTCGACCGACAGCAGCGGCGAACCGGGTGCGACCGACAGCAGCGCGGCGGCGGTTTCGTCGGCGCTGACCGCGCGGATCTTCTCGGTGGCCCGCACCATCCGCGTACCGAATTCGGCCTCGAACAGCGCGTACATCGGCCCCTTCCACTCTGTCAGCTTCTCCGCCGTCAGGCCCTTGAAGTTGGCGCCCAGCAGCCAGATGTCGTCGAGCACGGTGGCCTCGCCGGAGAAGAACAGCACGCGGCGGATCTGCACCACGCTGTCGCCGGTGCGGATGTCGAGCAGCCGCGCGATTTCGGCCGGCGCCCGCAGGCGCTTGCATTCGAGCACCCGGCTGGCGCCGTAATGCGGCTCGCCCTCGTCGGGGACCAGCCGCAGGAATCGGAACTTGACCACGTCCTCGTGATGGGTCGTCACGAAGGTGCCCTTGCCCTGCCGGCGCGCAACCAGATTCTCGGCGGCGAGCTCGTCGATGGCCTTGCGCACCGTGCCCTGGCTGACCTTGTAGCGGGCCGCCAGCTCCATCTCGCTGGGGATCATCTCGCCCGGCTTCCATTCGCCGGACTGCAGGCTCTGCAGGATCAGCGACTTGATCTGCTGATAAAGCGGGCTGAAGGTCGGGGACACTGCCGCCGCGGCCCCGGAGGCGGCACCGGCAGGGGCCGGCGCGCTGGCGGGCGCGGACGCCGACGTCCCGGCGCCGGGCGTGGCGGCGCCATCTTGCGCGGCCGGAACGGCGGCGGCGAGGGACGTGGGCAACGTGGACATAAGGCGGATTTCACCACAGATCGGCAAAGCGCGTCCAGCACTGCATCAAATGTCTTATGTCTTATATAAGACATATGAATTGACAGTCCATGCCACGGCGCCTACACTCGCGCCGTGTTTTTTGTGTCCGGTACGCCTGTCCGATGTCCCGGCGGCGCCCCGCGCGTGAACCGGCGTGCGCTTGCGCTCGCCGAGCCGGCGGATTCGGCTGGATGCGGTCCCCGGCTTCGCAGTAGACTTACGCCTTGTCGTCATCCGCGGTCATCCGCGACCCGCCGCGGCCCCTCCGCCCGCCTGCCGAGCGCGGCGCCGGACGGTGCGCCGCCGCCCGTGGCGACAACCTCGCTCCCGGTGTACCCCGGCGCAATGGCGTGACAATCGCGCGCCCCCGCCCCGGCCGCACCGGCCGGTTTCCCTTTCTTCGTTTGGAGACTTACAGATGGCTAAAGCCCCCATGCGCGTCGCAGTGACCGGCGCCGCTGGCCAGATCGGCTACTCCCTGCTGTTCCGCATCGCCAACGGCGACATGCTCGGCAAAGACCAGCCGGTCATCCTGCAGCTGCTGGACCTGCCGCAGGCCCAGAACGCCGTCAAGGGCGTCGTGATGGAGCTCGAAGACTGCGCCTTCCCGCTGCTGGCCGGCGTGGTGATCACCGACGATCCCAAGGTCGCGTTCAAGGACGCCGACGTCGCGCTGCTGGTGGGCGCGCGTCCGCGCAGCAAGGGCATGGAGCGCAAGGACCTGCTCGAAGCCAACGCCCAGATCTTCACCGTGCAGGGCAAGGCGCTGGACGAAGTGGCCAGCCGCAACGTCAAGGTGCTGGTGGTCGGCAACCCGGCCAACACCAACGCCTATATCGCGATGAAGTCGGCACCGAACCTGCCGAAGGAAAACTTCACCGCGATGCTGCGCCTGGACCACAACCGCGCGCTGTCGCAGATCGCCGCGAAGACCGGCAAGCCGGTGTCGTCGATCGAGAAGCTGTTCGTCTGGGGCAACCACAGCCCGACCATGTACGCCGACTACCGCTACGCCACCGTCGACGGCCAGAGCGTCAAGGACCTGATCAACGACCACGCCTGGAACAACGACGTGTTCCTGCCGACCGTCGGCAAGCGCGGCGCCGCCATCATCGAGGCGCGCGGCCTGTCGTCGGCAGCTTCGGCGGCCAACGCGGCAATCGACCACGTGCGTGACTGGGTGCTGGGCTCGAACGGCAAGTGGGTCACGATGGGCATCCCGTCCGACGGCTCGTACGGCATTCCCGAGGACGTGATGTTCGGCTTCCCGGTGACCACCGCCAACGGCAAGTACGAACTTGTCAAGGGCCTGGAGATCGACGCCTACAGCCAGGAAAAGATCAACATCACGCTGAAGGAACTGGAAGAGGAACGCGCCGGCGTGCAGCATCTGCTGGGCTGATACCCTTCCCTTCGCCGCATGCGAAACCGGGGCGCCACATCGAACCATCGAAGCGGGCCCCGGTTTTTTGTTGGTCGCCGCGTAGGCGCATGTCCGATACCGGCCGCGCCGCCTTCACTGTATATCAGGACGTTTCGCCGCTCGCCGTCATGGGCAGGCACGATCCCCCTGTTTCCCCGATTACCCCGATTACCCCGATTACCCCGATTGCCCCGATTGCCCCGATTGCCCCGATTGCCGGGATTCTCCGGATTTCCCTGCTCCCACCGTTAGAGACGAAGACGACGTGCATCCATCCGAAGTCTTGTTCCAGGGCGAAGCCGTACCGGTCCAGCTGCCGGTCTGCGACCACTATGCCGGCAGCGAGAAGCTGATGCGCAAATCGCTGGCGCTGCAGCAGGAGCTCGGCCCGGTGTTCGACCTGACGCTCGATTGCGAGGACGGCGCCGCGGTCGGCAGCGAGCGCGAGCATGCGCAGCTGTGCGCGCAGCTGATCAACGGCCCGCTGAACCTGTTCAACCGCGTCGGCGTGCGCATCCACGACCCCGGCCATCCTTGCTGGGGCGACGATGTCGACATCCTGGTCGCCGGCGCCGGCGCGCGGCTCGCCTATGTGACGGTGCCCAAGGTCACCGACGTGGTCGAGGTCGCACGCGTGACCGACCGCGTCAACCAGGCCGCGCGTGCGGCCGGCATCGCCCGTCATATCCCGATCCACGTGCTGATCGAAACCCATGCCGCGCTGGAGCAGGTGTTCCGCATCGCCTCGCTGGTGCAGGTCGAATGCCTGAGCTTCGGCCTGATGGATTTCGTGTCGGCCCATCATGGCGCGATTCCCGGCGACGCGATGCGCTCGCCGCAGCAGTTCGAGCATCCGCTGGTGCGCCGCGCCATGCTGGAGATCGCGGCGGCCTGCCATCGCCACGGCAAGGTGCCGTCGCACAATGTCAGCACCGATATCCAGAACCCCGAACGGGCCGGCGAGGACGCCCGGCGCGCCCGCGCGGAGTTCGGCTTCCTGCGCAAATGGAGCATCCATCCGGCGCAGATCGGGCCGATCGTGCAGGCCTTCCAGCCCGGCGACGAGGAAATCGGCCTGGCCAGCGCGATCCTGCTGGCGGCGCACGAGAACAACTGGGCGCCGATCCGGCACCAGGGCGAACTGCACGACCGCGCCAGCTACCGCTACTACTGGGCGCTGCTGCAGCGTGCGCACTCGACCGGCGCCACGCTGCCGGCCAATGTGGCGGAACTGTTTTTTGGCTAGCCACTGGCTGGCCACCGAGGGGAGCCAACGCGGACAGCTGCCGCCGCAAGCCATCGCCGGCAGCCACCGCCCGCAGCCATCGCCGGCAGCCATCGCGAATGACGGTGCGCCGAGGGTTCGGCAAATCGGAGAGAATAGCGGCGCCGCGTCTGGCGTGAACCCGGCAGATCGGCACCCCGCAAGTCCAACACCAATAAGCGCGACAGCGCAGAATCCGCAGACTCAGACCTGCAATTTCCGCATCCACCCATCATCTCGAGGAAGTATCCGATGAAACACCTCCTGCTCGCTGCCTGCCTCGGCGTCTTCACGCTGTCGGCGGGAAGCGTCGCCATCGCCCAGGAAACCGCCAAGGCCAGCACGGCCAAGAAGAGCGCCGCCAAACCCAAGGCCAAGGCCAGCAGCAAGAAACGCACGACCAAGGCGGCAGCCACGGCCGCCGCCCCGGTGGTGCCGGAAGGCGAGAAGTGGCAATGCGAACTGGGCAAGTCGCTCTATGTCGCCGGCAACATGCTGCGCGACGAAGTGATCACCGTGCACTGGGACGGCCGTAACCACCGCCTGCCGCGCCAGGCCACGGTGACGGGCGCCGACCGCTATTTCGATCCGCAATCCGGTCTCGATCTGGTCGTGATTCCGAGCAAGGCCATGCTGTTCGACCGCAACCACGGCCAGCGCCTGGCGGACGAATGCCAGACCACCGCCATGCTGGCGGGCGCCGCGGCGCCGACGCAGTCCGGCGCGCTGCGCGCCCCGGTCACCAAGCCGCTGCTGGTGGCGCCGTCGGACCAGCCGGCCCAGAGTGCCGAGCCCGCAGCGCCTGCCGCAGCGGCGGCCCCGGCGGCGGGCAATACCGAGCAGCAAGCGGCGCCGCGCCAGTAAGGCGCCGTGCCGGGCCCCGCGGGCATGTCCGCGGGGCCGCGCAGTACCGCGTGGCGCGACCCCAAGCGAGCACCTGACATCCACGTCTTGCGCGCGAAGGCCGGCGCCACGCTCCCGGATTCGTCTGCAGCCCCGGCTGCAGAACGCATCTTCCGATCGGTGCGGTCGCCGCTTCGACGGCAATCGCACCGCCGGCGATGCCTGGCAACACCACGCAACACCACACCGAGGGGAAGTGTCGTGTCCGCAGCCATTCCGCATCTCCATCCGAACGCCCGTCCCGAGCCGGACCAGGTGCTGGTCGACATCGCCGACTATGTGACCCGCTACCAGGTCAAGAGCGCCCTCGCCTACGACACCGCCCGCAACTGCCTGATCGACACGCTGGGCTGCGGTCTCGAGGCACTTTCCTATCCCGCCTGCACCAAGCTGCTCGGCCCGGTCGTGCCCGGCACGGTGGTGCCGCACGGCGCCAGGGTTCCCGGCACCCAATTCCAGCTCGACCCGATACAGGCTGCCTTCAACATCGGCACCATGATCCGCTGGCTGGACTTCAACGACACCTGGCTCGCGGCCGAATGGGGCCATCCGTCCGACAATCTGGGCGGCATCCTGGCCACCGCCGACTGGCTGTCGCGCCAGCGCGTCCCGGGCGGCAAAAAGCCGCTGACGATGAAGGACGTGCTGACGGCGATGATCAAGGCCCACGAGATCCAGGGCTGCCTCGCGCTGGAGAATTCGTTCAACAAGGTGGGGCTGGACCACGTGGTGCTGGTCAAGGTCGCCTCGACCGCGGTGGTCGCGCAGATGCTGGGCCTGTCGCGCGACGAGATCATCAACGCGTTGTCGCTGGCCTGGGTCGACGGCCAGAGCCTGCGCACCTATCGGCATGCGCCCAATACCGGCAGCCGCAAGAGCTGGGCCGCGGGCGACGCCACCAGCCGCGCGGTGCGGCTGGCGCTGATCGCCCGGACCGGCGAAATGGGGTACCCGTCGGTGCTGACGGCGAAGACCTGGGGCTTCTACGACGTGCTGTTCGACGGCAAGCCCTTCCGCTTCCAGCGCCCGTACGGCAGCTACGTGATGGAGAACGTGCTGTTCAAGATTTCGTTCCCCGCCGAATTCCATGCCCAGACCGCGGTCGAAGCGGCGATGACGCTGCACGGGCTGCTGGCCGCGATGGGGCGGAGCGCCGCCGATATCCGGCGCGTGACCATCCGCACCCACGAGGCGTGCCTGCGCATCATCGACAAGAAGGGGCCGCTGGCGAACCCGGCCGACCGCGACCACTGCATCCAGTACATGGTGGCGGTACCGCTGCTGTTCGGCCGGCTGACCGCCGAGGATTACGAGGACAGCGTCGCCGTCGACCCGCGCATCGACGCACTGCGCGAGAAGATCGTCTGCGTCGAGGACGCCGGCTTCACCGCCGACTATCACGATCCGGACAAGCGCTCGATCGCCAACGGGCTGACGGTGGAACTGGCCGACGGCACCGTGCTCCCGGAGGTCGCCGTCGAATACCCGATCGGGCACCGGCGCCGGCGCGAGGACGGCATCCCGCTGCTGGTCGAGAAGTTCAGGACCAATCTGGCGCGGCGTTTTCCGCCCAAACAGCAGCAGGCGATTCTCGACGTGTCGCTGGACCAGGCCGCGCTGGAGGCGATGCCGGTGCACGAATACGTCGATCTGTACGTCATATAGCCTCGTATAACGTCGTACCGGCATCGAATGGCATTGAAACGGCGCCGTAAGGCACCACCCTAAGATGTGATTTGTTCCGCTCTTTTACTGATATAGGATGCGCAAGACAGAAGTGGCGTGCCGGTTGCCCGTGCCGGAGGTGACGCATAAAGTAATGCTGATGCCGTCACGCCGGCGCCGCAATCACCACCCGCCGCCGCCACGTCATATCGATGCGCAAGCGCATTCGCATACGAAGTCCGGAAGTCCCGCACGAAGTTCCGCAAATAGCACCTCTTCGATTGGAGTCAGGCAATGCCCCACAACTTGAACGACACGCTCAAAGAATTCCAGATCGGCCCCTCCGCCCGGGGCCAGTTCTACTCGCTGCCGCAGTTGGGCAAGGCGCTGGGCGTCGCCATCGAGCGCCTGCCGGTGTCGATCCGCCTGGTGCTCGAATCGGTGCTGCGCAACTGCGACGGCAAGAAAGTGACCGAGGAACACGTGCGCCAGCTGGCCAACTGGGACCCGACCGGCGCGCGTGTCGACGAGATTCCGTTCGTGGTCGCGCGCGTGGTACTGCAGGACTTCACCGGCGTGCCGCTGCTGGCCGACCTGGCCGCGATGCGCAATGTGGCCGAGAAGATGGGCCATAACCCGAAGAAAATCGAGCCGCTGGTGCCGGTAGACCTGGTGGTCGACCATTCGGTGCAGGTCGACCACTTCCGCGAGAAGAAGGCGCTGGACCTGAACATGCAGCTCGAATTCCAGCGCAACAACGAGCGCTACCAGTTCATGAAGTGGGGCATGCAGGCGTTCGACACCTTCGGCGTGGTGCAGCCCGGCTTCGGCATCGTGCACCAGGTCAACCTCGAGTACCTGGCGCGCGGCGTCCACCAGAAGGACGGCGTCTACTACCCGGACACGCTGGTCGGCACCGACTCGCACACCACCATGATCAATGGCATCGGCGTGGTCGGCTGGGGCGTCGGCGGCATCGAGGCCGAGGCCGGCATGCTGGGCCAGCCGGTCTACTTCCTGACCCCGGATGTGGTCGGCGTGGAACTGCAGGGCCGGCTGCGCGAGGGCGTCACCGCGACCGACCTGGTGCTGACGATCACCGAGATGCTGCGCCGGGAGAAGGTGGTCGGCAAGTTCGTCGAGTTCTTCGGCGAAGGCACCGCCAGCCTGTCGGTGCCGGACCGCGCCACCATCGGCAATATGTCGCCGGAATACGGCGCCACCATGGGCTTCTTCCCGGTCGACGAAAAGACCATCGAGTATTTCCGCGGCACCGGCCGCACGCCGGACGAGATCGCCGCGTTCGAGGCGTATTTCCGCGCGCAGGAGCTGTTCGGCATCCCGCGCGCCGGCGACATCGACTACACCAAGGTGCTGACGCTGGACCTGTCCACGGTCGCGCCGTCGCTGGCGGGCCCGAAGCGTCCGCAGGACCGGATCGAGATCGGCAACGTCAAGCAGACCTTCGCCGACCTGTTCAGCAAGCCGGTCGCCGAGAACGGCTTCAGCAAGGACCCGGAGGACCTCGAGCGCGTCTACAAGACCTCGGACGGCATCTCGGTGCGCAACGGCGACGTGCTGATCGCGGCGATCACCTCGTGCACCAACACCTCGAACCCGAGCGTGATGCTGGCCGCCGGCCTGCTGGCCAAGAAGGCGGTGCAGGCGGGCCTGAACGTGGCGCCGCACATCAAGACCTCGCTCGCCCCCGGCAGCCGCGTGGTGACCGAATACCTGAAGGCTGCCGGCCTGCTGCCGTATCTGGAGAAGCTCGGCTTCGGCGTCACCGCCTACGGCTGCACCACCTGCATCGGCAATGCCGGTGACCTGGCGCCGTCGCTGAACGAGGCCATCGTGCAGAACGACCTGGTGGCCGCCGCGGTGCTGTCCGGCAACCGCAACTTCGAGGCGCGCATCCATCCGAACATCCGCGCCAACTTCCTGGCCTCGCCGCCGCTGGTGGTGGCGTATGCGATCGCCGGCAACATCCTGTGCGACCTGATGACCGAGCCGCTGGGCAAGGGCAAGCACGGCCGCGACGTCTATATCGGCGACATCTGGCCGACCTCGGACGAGGTCAACGCGCTGATGCGCTTCGCGATGGACGAGGAGACCTTCAAGGAGAACTACGAGAAGGTCAAGAAGCCGAGCACGCTGTGGGGCAAGATCAAGGGCACCTCGGGCCAAGTCTACGATTGGCCGAAGTCGACCTATATCGCGCAGCCGCCCTTCTTCGAGAACTTCACGATGGAGCCCGACAGCGGCGCGCGCAGCATCCGCGGCGCCCGTGCGCTCGGCATCTTCGGCGACTCGGTGACCACCGACCATATCTCCCCCGCGGGCTCGATCAAGGACACCTCGCCCGCCGGCAAGTACCTGCTCGAGAACGGCGTGCTGAAGGCCGACTTCAACAGCTACGGCTCGCGCCGCGGCAACCATGAAGTGATGATGCGCGGCACCTTCGCCAACGTGCGCATCAAGAACCTGATGATCCCGCCGCGCGAAGACGGCACCCGCGTCGAGGGCGGCTACACGCTGTTCCAGCCGTCCGGCGAACAGCTGTCGATCTACGACGCCGCGATGAAGTACATCGCCGAGGGCACGCCGACCGTGGTGTTCGGCGGCGAGGAATACGGCACCGGCTCCTCGCGCGACTGGGCCGCCAAGGGTACGCAGCTGCTGGGCGTCAAGGCGGTGATCGCGCGCAGCTTCGAGCGGATCCACCGCTCGAACCTGGTCGGCATGGGCGTGCTGCCGCTGCAGTTCAAGGGCGAGGACAGCGCGCAGTCGCTGGGCCTGACCGGCACCGAGACCTTCGATATCGAAGGCATCGAGGGCGAGCTGCGGCCGCAACAGGACGTCACGCTGGTGATCCATCGCGACGCCGGCCAGACCCAGCGTGTGCCGCTGCTGCTGCGCATCGACACGCCGATCGAGGTCGACTACTTCAACCACGGCGGCATCCTGCCCTTCGTGCTGCGGCAGCTGCTGGTGGCGTAAAGGCGAAGCCATGGCCCCCGGTCCGTTCGACGGGGCGCCATGGCCGCCTGTAAGTTCCACGCAAGCCTGCGCTGCCACACTGGGTCTCATCGATAGAACAGCGCGGCTTCGCCCCCTGGGGCCGCCAACAGACCTCGGAGACAAGCATGGCCAAGATCCTGATCGCCTTTATCGTCATCGCCGGCGCCGCCCTGATGCTGCTGATGCAGGGAGGCGGCGACGTCTCGATGGGCGGCGAGCAGCACGGCACCGAAACCCACGCCCCTGCCTCGGGCGAGGCCAAGACCCAGAAGTGACCCCGCGGCCCCGACCGGACGGCTCCGACCGAACGGGACAGGCCGGCACTCCAGGCGGACACCGCTCCACGACGTTGCACGGCGAAACGGCGCCCAAACGGCGCCCGATCAGCGCCCAAAGCAGCGCCCGGATCAGCTCTCCAGACAGCGCCCGTTTCCATGACAGGCGTATGACGCGACGCGCCAACCCCGGATCGCACGCCGAATCCATCAGGGTTTGCCCATGCGATCGCTGGGCCGTGTCAACGCAACGAGTAGAATACCGTTTTACCGAAAAACGGATGAACTCAGCATATGGCAGGTTTTCGCCCCAAGGCCTCTCAACGACTGTCGCCGGACGCCGAGCGTCTGGTCGCCGACGCGCTTGCGCTCGATGCGTCGGGTAGCCGCATGGAGGACGCGTATTGGGAACGGCGCCTATCGCAACGCCTGGGCCGGCTGCTGAAAAATGGCAGCCAGTCGGCGCTGGACGCCGCGCTCGAGCATCTGTTCAAGCACAACGTCGACGCGTCGGACGTGTTGGCCGAGCAGGCCGAGACGCTGGCCGAGTCGGCCACGGTCGAGATCGACGGCGTGCGCTACGACGCGCTGCTGATCGCGGCCCCGATCCTGGCCCACACCCGCTACGCGATTCCGTCGGGCGCGCTCAAGCCCGAGCAGGCGCAGACGCTCGCCGTGCACCTGCAGGCCCATGTGGTGGCCTCGAATGCCCGCATGGCGCTGTCGCCCTATCTGTACAGCATCGATCAGCTGCCGCGCACGCATAGCGACACCTTCGCGCTGACCCACAAGCTGATCTCTGCCGCGCTGGGCGGCGTCGCACCCAAGGTCGACCTGCGCGACCTGCCCGAGACCGCGCCCATCCTGGCCGACCCGCGCTATCTGCTGGCCGTGGTGGTCGCCGAGCACGAGCAGCCGCTGTTCCGCTGGCAGGAGGAATCGAAGGAACACCACGCCGAGCGCTCGGTATGCCTGGAGCAGTGGCGCACCCAGGTCCAGCCCTCGCTGGCGCTGCTGCTGCCCGGCTGCGAATTCGAACTGCTGCTGCCGGACGCCTTCTTCCTGTCGTGCCGCGAATCGGACAAGAGCATCCGTCCGCTGACCGTGCGCGCCGCGGTCAACTATCTGTGCGGCACGCTCGATATCACTGCCGGCCAGCTGGCGGCGGTCACCGCGGCCTTCGGCGAGGACGAGGTCGAGGAATACCGCGTGGCCTTCACCATGCGCGGCGAGAAGGACGTGATCTACGGCATCGTCTGGCCGGTCTACGGCCGCGAGTCGGGCGAGATCGACGACAGCGGGCAAGGCAATCCGCTCGAACAGATCTGCGAGGAACTGCGCAACGCCGGCGTCGACGACATCTTCCGTCACGCGTCGCTGTTCGATCCCGAATACTGCGAGGACTGCGGCACGCCGCTGTACGCGGACCGCTCCGGCGAGATCGTGCACGCCGAGCTGCCCGAGGACGCGCCGACGCAGCAGCCGCTGTTTCACTGAGTCCGTTCACAAAGCCGCGCGCAGCGGCGACGGCTTGAAGCCACGGCCCGCATCCATGCGGGCCGTTTTCATTGGGGCGCCGGCGCCTCGCTGACGCAGCGCCACAGCGCATGGCCCGATGCCTGGTACTTGCGCTCGAACGGCGTCATCGGCTGCGCGGGATGCCAGGGTTCGACCCGGGCCGGGCGGCCCACCAGCGCCAGCGCCGCGGCGAATTCGTCGATATAGATCGGCCAGTTGCTGCGGCACTCCAGATAGGCGCCGCAGGCCGCGAGCGCGGGAAACACCGCATGGCCGTGCCAGCGCCGCCCAAGGTGCCCGATCTTGGGCCACGGATTGGGATACAGCACGTAGTGGCGCGCCACCGCGATGCGGTCCTGCTGCAGCAGCCGCCAGACATCGACCAGGTCGGCGCGCGCCCAGACGAAGTTGTCGGGCAGCGCGCCCTGCCACCAGTCCTTGCCGGCCGTCAGCCGCTTCTCCGACTGATCCACGCCGATGACGAAATGATCGGGAAAGGCCTGCGCCAGACGCAGCGTGCTTTCGCCAATGCCGCAGCCGGCATCGAGGATCAGCGGCGCTGCTCCCGCCGCCTGCCAGCTCCCCAACGCTGCCTCGAGCGCGCGCCGGCTGACCTCGCCGATCGGCTTGCGGAACGGCTCGGCGAGATGGCGGGCAACGCGGGTGGCGAGCTGCTGGTGGGCGTCGGTCTGAGCCGACGCGATCGGGCGGGAGTTGGCGAACATGGGCGCGATTCTACCGGCGAACTTGTCGCCCCCGCGGCATAAGCATATGACGCTCCCATCGCACGCGGCCCGCGATTTATCGGCACAATGCGCAACAAAGCCATCCGCGAACCCGCCTGCCCGGCATGGCAGCCGCCGCCGCGCAGGCCCGTACCAGGAGCCAACGAACGATGCCGCACTCCCAACGCCCCTTCCGCACGCCGCGCCGCGCGACCCCTTCCCTGCCGTCGCGCCGCGGTTGGCTGCGCAGCAGCGCCGCGCTGCTTGCCACGCTCGGCGCGAGCACGGCCTTCGCGCTGCTGCCCGCAGGTACCGCACAGGCCGAGGACCTGCGCATCGGCCTGGCGGCCGACGTCACCTCGATGGACCCGCACTGGAACAATGCCGGGCCCAACAACGCGATCGCGCTGCATATCTTCGAATCGCTGGTGTTCATGGACAAGAACGCCCGCTATATCCCCGGGCTGGCGCTGTCGTGGAAGCCGATCGACGCCACCACCTGGGAAATCAAGCTGCGTCCCAACGTCAAATGGCACGACGGCTCGCCGTTCACCAGCGAGGACGTCAAGGCGTCGCTGCAGCGCCCCGAGAAGCTGACCAACGCGCCGGGCTCGTTCACCAGCTACACCAAGCCGATCGCGCGCATCGACACGCCCGACCCGCTGACGGTGCGATTGACGATGAACGTGCGCAACTACGCCAACCTCGCCAACGACCTGAACAGCGTGCCGATCATGCCCAAGCGCATCGCGGCCACGCTGAGCCAGACCGATTTCGACAGCGGCAAGGCGATGATCGGCACCGGGCCGTTCAAGTTCGTGCGCTTCGCGCGCGGCAGCGAGATCGTGATGGAGCGCAACCCGAACTACTGGGGCCCGAAGCCCGAGTGGGACCGCGCGGTCTTCCGCATCATCACGGACAGCGGCGCGCGCACCTCGGCGCTACTCGCCGGCGACGTCGACGTGATCGAGAGCGTGCCGTCGGCCGACGTCGCCAAACTGAAGAAGGACGCGCGCTTTCGCATCGAGCAGCAGGTTTCGTGGCGGACCATCTTCTGGCAGATGGACCAGTGGCGCGACAACTCGCCCTATGTGACCGACCGCGCCGGCAAGCCGCTCGGCAAGAATCCGTTCAAGGACGCCCGCGTGCGCGCGGCGATCAGCCATGCGCTGAACCGCGACGCGATCGTCTCGCGCATCATGGAAGGCCTGGCGGTGCCGGCCTCGTCGATCGTCTCGCCGCAGATCTTCGGTCATCCCGGCACCAAGCCGGACGCCTACGATCCGCAGCGCGCCAAGCAGCTGCTGGCGCAGGCCGGCTACCCCGACGGCTTCGGCCTGACGCTGCATGCGACCAACAACCGCTATCTGAACGACGCGCAGGTGGCGCAGGCCACCGCCAGCATGCTGACGCGGATCGGCATCCAGACCAAGGTCGAGACGATGCCGGTGGCAGCCTACTTCACGCGCGCGCGCCAGGGCGATTTCTCGTTCCAGATGCTCGGTTGGGGCTCGGCCGCGGCCGACGTCGCGCTGCGCTCGATCACCGGCACGCCCGATCCCAAGACCGGCTACGGCACCTGGAACTGGGGGCGCTACAGCAACCCGCAGCTGGACAAGCTGATCGAGACCTCGCTGACCACGATCAGCAGCGACAAGGCGCGCGAGGAGAACGCCCGCACCGCGGCGAAGTTCGCGCTGGCCGACCACGCCATCATTCCATCGCACAGCCAGCTGGCGATGTGGGCGATGCGCAAGGGCGTACGCTACGAAGCCCGCACCGACGAATGGTCGCTGGCGCAGTTCTTCCGCAAGGAATAGCCACAGTTGGCTCCCGAGTCAGGCGAGCGGGCTCCCTAGCGGGCTCCCCTCTCCCGCGCGCGGGAGAGGGGCTGGGGGAGAGGGAAACGGCGGTCCAGACACCACCGCAATCGAAAACCACCTCCCTCTCCCCGACCCTCTCCCCTTGAGGGGGAGAGGGAGAACACATTCAGGCTGGATCCACCGCGCTGCCGCGTCAAATCCGCAGCCGCTCTTCCTGCCGCGCATTCGCGCGGCGCAGGCCCTTGACCCACTGCCGCGCCGGCAGGCCGGTCGCTTCCTGCACCACGCGTGCGCGCTGGTCCAGGGTCTCCCAGTCGATGTCGATCGGCGGACCGTTGAACGCCAGCGCGATCACGTTGCCGTCGTGCACTTCCGGGAACACCAGCACGCGATCGTCGAAGGCCTCGCAGATGCGCACGATGTTCTTCGGAAAGCTGTCGTGGTCGCCGAACAGATTGATCGTCATCACGCCGGGTTCCTTCAGCACGCGCCGGCAGGCCTTGTAGAACGCCGTGGTGTCGAGCACCGGACCGCGCGCGGTGGCGTCGTACAGATCGACCTGCAGCACGTCGTGCGCGCCGGTGCTGGCGGGATCCATCACATAATCCCAGGCGTCCTGCTCGCGCACGCTCAGCCGCGCATCGTTCTCGCGCAGGCCGAACATGCTGCGGCCGGCGACGATCACGGCGGGGTTCAGTTCGACCGCGGTGACACGTGCCCTGGCGAAATGCCGATGGCAGAACTTGGTCAGCGAGGCCGCGCCCAGGCCCAGCTGCGCGATATGGAAATCGCGCTGCGACGGCGACAGGAACAGCAGCCACGCCATCATCTGCTGCGCGTATTCGAGCTCGATCGCATCGGGCTTGCGCAGCCGCATCGCGCCCTGCACCCATTCGGTACCGAAATGCAGATAGCGCACGCCATTCCATTCGGAGAAGGTCACCGGCGCAAAGCGCGGCGTCATCCGTTTCTCGTCGTCGCCCGGGCCACGGTCAGCGGCCGTGTCGCGGTCGTGGCGGCGCGCGGCGCGCTCGCGTTCGCCGCGCGCGGGACGGCGCGAAGCCACGGCTTCGATCGATTTTCTTTTCAGCAGGGTCATCAGTCAGGCAATGCGGTCGGCATTGCGGTCAGCAATGCGGCAGGCTACGGAAAGACCGCACCGGTCCAGGCAGTCCAAGGGGCGGTCCGCGTCAAATCACGGCCGCGATTGTGACAGAAGCGCGCGCCACAGCTCCAGCTTCTGCTCGAAGGTGCGCGCGGCATGGGCAGGGCTCGACGAGGGCAGCACCACGGTCTCGTAGCCGGCCGCGGCGAATTGCGGCGCGAAGCGGCCCGAGGTGCCGCCGTTGAAACCGACGCGGCGCAACGACGGCGCCAGCTGCCGCAGGCGTTCGAAGTCGTTGGCCTGCGGGTGGCGGATATTGGAATCGAGGCTGCCGGGCCGCACGCAGGCGCCCAGCACGTCCCAGATGCCGACGCGATGCGCCAGCACGCGCGTCAGCCGCTCGGCATAGGGCAGCTCGGGCAGCGGCTCGCCGAGCAGCGCCCCCAGCAGCGGCCAGAACTGGTTGCGCGGATGCGCGTAGTACTGGCGCGCGGCCAGCGAGGCGGCGCCCGGAAAGCTGCCGAGGATCAGCACGCGGGTATGGCGGTCGATCACCGGCGGCAGCCCCTGCTGCAGCTCCGCCGGCGTCTCCGTCGGCGCCGCCGGTGGCGCCGTACGTGGCACGCCTCGCCTGGCCGGCATCAGGCCAGCAGCTTGTTGATCCGCTGCACGTAGGCGGCCGGATCTTCCAGCATGCCGCCCTCGGCCAGCAGCGCCTGGTCGAACAGCACGTGCACGCGGTCGGCGAAGGCATCGGCATCGGCATCGGAGCCTGCCTCCGCACCGGCAAGCTGGCGCAGCTTGCCGACCAGCGCGTGCGACGGATTCAGTTCGAGAATCGGCTTGGTCTGCGGGGCCTTCTGGCCGGCCTGCTTCAGCAGCCGCTGCAGATAGCCGCTGATCTCGCCCTCGTCCGACACCAGGCACGACGCGGAGTCGGTCAGCCGCAGCGTCACGCGCACGTCCTTGGCCTTGTCGGCCAGCACCTCCTTGGCACGCTTGAGCACGTCCTTCCATTCGTCCTCGGCCTTCTGCTGCTCGGCCTTTTCCTCCTCGTCGGCCAGCGCGCCCAGGTCCAGGCCGCCGCGTGCGACCGACACCAGTTCCTTGCCGTCGAATTCGTTCAGGAAGGACAGCATCCATTCGTCGACGCGATCCGTCAGCAGCAGCACCTCGATGCCTTTCTTGCGGAACACCTCCAGATGCGGGCTGGCCTTGGCGGCATTCCACGTGTCGGCGGTCACGTAGTAGATCTTGTCCTGGCCTTCCTTCATGCGGCCGACATAGTCGGTCAGCGACACGGTCTGCTCGGCCGAGTCCTGATGCGTGGAGGCAAAGCGCAGCAGCTTCGCCAGCCGCTGCTGGTTGGCCGTGTCCTCGCCCAGTCCTTCCTTGAGCACCTGGCCGAACTGCTGCCAGAAGCTGGCGTACTTGTCGCGCTCGGCCTGATCCTCGCTGTCGGCCATCGCTTCGAGCATCGACAGCACGCGCTTGGTGCTGCCTTCGCGGATCGCCTTGACGTCGCGGCTTTCCTGCAGCAGTTCGCGCGAGACGTTCAGCGGCAGGTCGGACGAATCGATCACGCCCTTGACGAAGCGCAGGTAGTTCGGGAGCAGCTGCTCGGCGTCGTCCATGATGAAGACGCGCTTGACGTACAGCTTCAGGCCGCCGCGATGGTTGCGGTCCCACAGGTCGAACGGCGCGCGCGCCGGGATGTACAGCAGCTGCGTATATTCGTTGCGGCCTTCGACGCGGTTGTGCGTCCACGCCAGCGGCTTGTCGTGGTCGTGCGCAATGTGCTGGTAGAAGGCGACGTACTGCTCGTCGGTGATGTCGCTCTTGGCGCGCGTCCACAGCGCGCTGGCCTGGTTGACGCTCTCCCACTCGTCGGTGCGCTTGTAGGCGCTGGTGTCGGCGTCCCAGACCTCCTTCGGCATGCGGATCGGCAGCGAGATATGGTCGGAGTACTTGCGGATGATGTCCTTGAGCTTCCACGCCGACAGGAAGTCGTCCTCGCCCTCGCGCAGATGCAGCGTGATGGCGGTGCCACGCTCGGCGCGCTCGATCGCATCGACGGTGAACTCGCCGTCGCCGCGGCTTTCCCAGCGCACCCCCTCGGAGGCGGGCAGGCCGGCGCGGCGGGTCTCGACGGTGACGCGGTCGGCGACGATGAAGGCCGAGTAGAAGCCGACGCCGAACTGGCCGATCAGCGCGGCGTCCTTCTGCTGGTCGCCCGACAGCTGCTCGAAGAATTCCTTGGTGCCCGAACGCGCAATCGTGCCCAGATTGCGGATCGCCTCGTCGCGGCTCATGCCGATGCCGTTGTCGGTGATCGTGATGGTGCGGGCCTTGCTGTCGGTCTCGATGCGGATGGCGAGATCGGCGTCCTTCTCCAGCAGCGCGGGATTGGCGATCGCCTCGAAGCGCAGCTTGTCGGTGGCATCCGAGGCGTTCGAGATCAGCTCGCGCAGGAAGATCTCCTTGTTGCTGTACAGGCTGTGGATCATCAGATGCAGCAGCTGCTTGACTTCCGCCTGGAAGCTCATCGTCTCGTGCGTGGCGTTCATGGTTCTCCTCGTGAATAGGGCATGGCGCGGGGCCGGGCCGGCATGGCCGCGCCGGTGGCGGCCAGATAGGGTCGCCCCGGCTGTTTTTCAAGTGCGGGCCCGGGCGCCTACAGCCGGTCGAGCTGGCGTGCCAGGAAGTCCAGCATCTGCGGATCGTGGCCGCACGCTACGTTGAAGCGCATCCAGCCGGACGGCAGCTGCGACGGCGAGAACAGGCTGCCGGGCGCGAACAGATAGCCTTCCTCGTGCCCGGCCGTGGCGATCGCATTGGTATCGCGGCCGGTATCGGCCCACAGGTACATGCCGGCGTGCTGGCCCGGGAACAGCGTCAGGCCGAGCTTCTCCAGCGCGTGCCGGGTCTCGTCGCGGGCCCGCTCGAGCCGGTTGCGCACGCGCTCGACGTGCTTGCGGTAGTGGCCCTCGGTCAGCACCTTGTACAGCACGCGCTCGTTGATCTCGGGCGTGGCGAGCCCTGCCAGCAGCTTGGCATCGGTCAGGCTTTGCGCCAGTTCGGGCCGGGCCGCGACGAAGCCGACCCGCAGGTTCGCGGCCAGCGTCTTGGAGAAGCTGCCGAGGTAGATCACGCGCCGCAACTGGTCCAGGCTCGCCAGCCGCGTGGCCGGATGGCCGGGCGGGCACAGGTCGCAGTAGATGTCGTCCTCGACCACCAGGAAGTCGTACTGCTCGGCCAGCCGCAGCAGCTGGAAGGCCTTGGCGGCAGACAGCGAGGTGCCGGTGGGGTTGTGCAGCACCGAATTCAGCACCAGCAGCTTGGGCCGGTGCGCCTGCACGATCCGCTCCAGCGCTTCGAGGTCGGGGCCCTCGGCGGTGTACGGCACGCCGATCACCTGCGCGCCCTGCGCGGCGAAGCGCGCGAACATCACGAACCAGGCGGGGTCGCCGACCAGCACCGGATCGCCGGGACGGACATAGAGCCGCGCGATCAGGTCCAGCGCCTGCGTGATGCCCGAGGTCAGCACGATCTGCTCGGGCGCGGCGCCGATCTCCAGTTCGGCCAGGCGCGTGCGCAGCTGCTGGCGCAGCGGCAGGAAACCCTCGGGCGTGCCGCTGGCAAGGAAATGGCTGCCCGGCTGGCGCGCCAGGCCGCGCAGCGCGCTGCCGATCAGTTCGCCGTCGAGCCAGTCGTTGGGCAGGAAGCCCAGGCCCGGCGCCTTGCGGGGCTCGGCGCGGTGGAACATGTTGCGCAGCAGCCACGGCACGTCGATATTGCGCGAGACTTGCGGCGTCGGCGAGGCCGCCTCGCTCGGCGAGCCCGCCATACCCGGCCCGATACCGGCCCCGAAGGCAGGTCCACGATCCCTGACGAAGAAGCCCGAGCCGCGCCGCGATTCGAGGTAGCCCAGCGCCACCAGCCGGTCGTAGGCCTCGACCACGGTAAAGCGCGAGATGCCCTTGTCCTGCGCCAGCTGGCGGATCGACGGCATGCGCATGCCGGGGCGGAATACCCGCTCCTCGATCCGCATCCGCGCCCATTCGGTCAGTTGCCCGACCAGCGTCATCTGGGCCGAAGGCACCGGGTCGGGCAGGCTGTCGGCGGCCGACAGTTCGCCGGCTGCCGGGGGGGCGGACGGCAACACCAGCCGCAGCGGACGGCGGCTGGCGGCGCGGGCCGGCCTGCCAGCCGCGTCGGCCGTCCTGTCGCCAATCCCCTGCCCGGCTGGCGGCGTCTGTTCCGTCTCGCCGTGCGGCGACCCGGCTTGGTTTCCTGTTTCCATGGACGGCCCCCAAAACTGTACTGAGGATCAGCAGAATAACTGTATCGGTACTGTACCGACAACCTTGTCTAACATCGACGGACGATGAAAGGGCGCCGGGCGTCACCTGCCGTCGGTGCGAACCGTCCGGCGGCCTGGCCGGGCCGGCACCGGTCGCCGCTGCGATACAGGCCCGCAACGGTACCCATACCGGCGCCCATACCGGCGCCCATACCGGCGCCCATACCGATCCCCCGCAGAACCAGGAGACCCCCGATGTCCGACACCCTGTTGCCGCCGACGCGCAAGCGTTTCGACGAGGACGCCTATCTCGACCGCTGCGGCGCCACCGTGCTCGCGGTGCTGCCCGAAGGCATCGTGCTCGACGAAACGGTCTGCTACGCACGCAGCGGCGGTCAGGCCGGCGATACCGGGACCTTGACGCTGGCCGACGGCAATACGATCGCGCTGGGCGAAGCCCTCTACGGCGCCGACCGCAGCGTGATCCTGCATGTGCCCGCGCCCGATCAAGCGTTGCCTGCGCTGGCGCCCGGCGACCGCGTCACGGTCGCGATCGACTGGACGCGCCGCCACCGCCTGATGCGGCTGCATACCTGCCTGCATCTGCTGGGCTCGCTGATCCCGGTGCCGGTAACCGGCTGCAACATCAATCCCGACACCGCCCGCATCGACTTCGACCTGCCCGAATCGACGCTGGACAAGGCCGATCTGAGCGAACGGCTCAATGCGTTGATCGCCGCCAACACGCCGGTGCGCATCGACCGCATCACCGCGGAGCAACTGGCGGCCGAGCCGGACCTGGTGCGCACCATCGGCGCGGCGCCGCCGGTGGGCGCCGGCCAGATCCGCATCATCGAGATCCCGGGAATCGACCGTCAGCCGTGCGGCGGCACCCATGTTGCCGCGGTCGCCGAGATCGGGCCGGTGGTGGTCAGCAAGATCGAGAAGAAGAGCCGCACCAACCGCCGCGTGGTGGTCAACTTCGCCGAAGCCGCCATGGGGACGGAGGCCGTCCCGGCGCGCGCCGCCGCATGAGTCCGATGCCGATGGATCCCGCCATGCCCGTCTGGCTGGCCGGCCTGAGCGTTGCGCAGTTCGCCGCGCTGCTGTCGCTGATGACGGTCGGCCTGTTCACGCCCGGACCGAACACCACCATCGCCGCGGTCACGGGCGCCAACTTCGGTCTGCGCGCGACGCTGCCGCATTGCATCGGCGTGGCGCTCGGCTTCGCCAGCATCCTCGCGCTGTGCGCGGCCGGCGTGGGCACGCTGATCGTGGCGAGCCCGGTGCTGGCCACGATCGTCCATCTGGCGGGCGTCGCATACCTGCTGTGGCTGGCCGCGAAGATCGGCCGCAGCGCCACGCTCAGCGACCGGCAGGTGCTGGCGCCGCTGTCGGTCTGGCAATCGGTGGCGCTGCAGTACGCCAACATCAAGGCCTGGATGCTGGCGCTGGCGATCGCCGCGTCCTACATGTCCGGCGCGGCGTCGCCGCTGCAGCGCGGCCTGCTGGTGTGCGCGGTGTTCGGCGTGTTCGGCTTCCTCAGCAACGGCGCCTACGGCGCGATGGGCGCGTCGCTGCGCCAGTGGCTGCAGGTCGGCCAGCGCATCCGCTGGTTCAATCGCGCGATGGGGCTGGCACTGGCCGCCACCGCGCTGTGGATCGCCTTCGCCGGGCGGCCGGCCGTCTCCTGAAGCTGCTTTTGAAAGCGCCGATCACACGTCCGCACACCTTGCCGAAGCACACCACCAGGAACCCGCCATGACGCAACGCGACACCGCCGCGCCCTATCCGCCGACTGCTGCCATGCCCGCCGACGCCCCGAGCGGCGGCATGCTGCTCGGCTTTATCGGCGTGGCGATCTTCAGCCAGACCCTGCCGTTCACGCGGATGGCAGTGGCCGAGCTCGACGCCACGTTCGTCGCGCTGGCCCGCGCGCTGGTGGCGACGCTGCTCGCGCTGGCGCTGCTGTGGCAGCGCGGCGCGCTGTCCGCGGCGCGCCGTCCGCGCGGCGGACAATGGTTCCGGCTGGCCGTGACGGCGCTGGGCGTGGTGATCGGCTTCCCGCTGTTCTCGTCGCTGGCGATGCGCGAAGTGCCGGCCAGCCACGGAGCCATCGTGATCGGGCTGCTGCCGCTGGCCACCGCGGTGTTCGCCGCCTGGTTCGGCCGCGAACGGCCGTCGATGGCGTTCTGGGCCGCGGCGGTGGCGGGCAGCGCGCTGGTAGTGAGCTTCGCGCTGTGGCAAGGCGCCGGCGCGCTGCAGCACGCCGACTGGCTGCTGTTCGCCGCGATGGTGCTGGGCGCGCTTGGCTATGCCGAGGGCGGCAAGCTGTCGCGCGAACTCGGCGGGCTCGAGACCATCAGCTGGGCGCTGGTGGTGTCGCTGCCGGTGGTGCTGCCGACGGTCGCCTGGATGGCCTTGCAGACGCTGCCGCAGATTGCCGCCGCGTCGACGCGCGCATGGCTGGGCATGGCCTACGTTTCGCTCTTTTCGATGTTCATCGGCTTCGTCTTCTGGTACGCCGGACTGGCGAAAGGGGGCGTGGCCCGCGTCGGCCAGATACAATTGCTGCAGCCGTTCATGACGCTGGCCGGCGGCGCCTGGCTGCTGGCCGAGCCGCTCGACGCGCCGACCATCGGTTTCGCCGTCGCGGTGATCGCGGTGGTGGCGCTGGGGCGCCGGACCGCGGTGCGTGCCGCGCCCGGGTCTGCCGCACCCGCCGCGTCCACTGCGTCCGCCGGCCCGCCGCCGGCACGATCCCGCTGAACCCCCACGAACTCTCGAACAACAGGAGTCTGCATGTCCGTCTACGACACCCTCGCCCGCCTGGGCATCGAACTGCCGACCGCCGGCACCCCCGCCGCCGCCTACGTGATGGCCGCGCAGACCGGCAACACGGTCTTCCTGTCGGGCCATATCGCCCGCAAGGACGGCAAGCCGTGGGTCGGCAAGCTCGGCGACCAGCTGGGCACCGAAGACGGCAAGGCAGCGGCGCGCGCGATCGCGATCGACCTGCTGGCAACGCTGCACGCGCATGTCGGCGACCTGAACCGCGTCACGCGCATCGTCAAGGTGATGAGCCTGGTCAATTCGACGCCGGACTTCACCGAGCAGCACCTGGTCACCAACGGCTGCTCCGAGCTGCTGGCCGAAGTGTTCGGCGACAAGGGCAAGCATGCCCGCAGCGCGTTCGGCGTCGCGCAGATTCCGCTGGGCGCCTGCGTCGAGATCGAGATGATCGCCGAGGTCCAATAAGACCGTCCCAACTTTTCAGGCGTGCGCCCTGCGCGCATCGCCGCATCGATTTGACCGACATCGCGCGGCGCCGCCGCGCGAGAACCACACCAAGAGACCAACATGCATTGGGCCATCTCCCGCCGGGCGCAACAACTGACCAGCTCGGCCATCCGCGAAATCCTCAAGGTCACCGAGCGTCCGGAAGTCATTTCGTTCGCCGGCGGCTTGCCGTCGCCAGCTACCTTCCCGGTTGCCGCGATGGAACAGGCGGTGGCCCGTGTATTCGCCGACAATCCGCACGCGGCGCTGCAGTACACCGCTACCGAGGGCTATCTGCCGCTGCGCGAATTCATCGGGCGCCGCCATGGCGTCGATGTCGAGCGCGTGCTGATCACCACCGGCTCGCAGCAGGCGCTGGACCTGCTGGCCAAGGTGCTGATCGATCCGGGCAGCCCGGTGCTGGTCGAGACGCCGAGCTACCTCGGCGCGCTGCAGGCCTTCTCGCTGTTCGAGCCCGAGTTCGTCTCGCTGCCGAGCGACGACCAGGGCCTGCAGCCCGAGGCGCTGACCGCCGAGCTGACCGCCGGCGCGCGCTTCCTGTACGCGCTGCCGAACTTCCAGAACCCGACCGGCCGCCGCATGCCGCTGGAGCGCCGCCAGGCGCTGGTGCAGCGCGCGCGCGAACTGAACGTGCTGCTGATCGAAGACGATCCCTACGGCGAGCTCAGCTACACCGGCAACCAGCTGCCCACGCTGCTGTCGATGAATCCGGACGGGGTCATCTACATGGGCTCGTTCTCCAAGGTGCTCGCGCCTGGCCTGCGGCTGGGCTACGTGATCGCCCCGCCCGACCTGCATTTCAAGCTGTGCCAAGCCAAGCAGGCCTCGGACCTGCATACGCCGAGCTTCACGCAGCGCGTCGCCTACGAGACGATCCGTGACGGCCTGCTCGATACGCATATCCCGACCATCCGCGAGCTCTACGGCAACCAGTGCCGCTACATGCTGGATGCGCTGGCGCGCCATATGCCGGCCGGCGTCAAGTGGAACCAGCCCGAGGGCGGCATGTTCATCTGGATGTCGCTGCCCGAAGGGCTGGACAGCATGGCGATCCTGCAGGAGGCGGTCAAACGCAATGTCGCCTATGTGCCCGGCGCCCCGTTCTACGCCACCAATCCGCGGCACAATACGCTGCGACTGGCCTTCGTCACGGTGCCGCCCGAGCGCATCGAGCACGGGGTGGCGATCCTCGGCAAGCTGTTCGCCGAGGCCATCGCGGCGCAGGCCGGGCAGGCCAAGGCGGCCTGAGTCCGGCGGAGGCCCGCCGGACTCGGCGGGCCGCTTGCCTTGAACCAGGACAACCGTCAGAAAAATGGAAGGCCAACATGTTGCGCATTTGGGGCCGGCTCTCTTCGATCAACGTCCAGAAGGTCGTCTGGTGCGCGCGCGAACTGCATCTCGATCATGAGCGGATCGATATCGGCGTCACGCGCGGCGACCTCGACACCGAGGCCTACGTCCGCCTGAATCCGAACCGGATGATTCCGGTGATCGAGGACTTCCGCGGCACCGATATCGGCGGCGAGCCGTTCGTGCTGTGGGAGTCGAATGCGATCGTGCGCTATCTGTGCGCGCAGTACGGCGAAGGCACGCTGTGGCCCGAGGACGTGCGCACCCGCGCGTCCGCCGACCGCTGGATGGACTGGCAGAACACCGCGTTCACGCCGGCCATGGTCGACGCCTTCGTGCAGACCGTGCGCACGCCGGCGGAGCGCCGCGACGCAGACGCGATCGCCCGCTCGATCGCGCGCGCCGAGCCGCTGGCCGCGCTGCTCGACAAGGCGCTGACCGGGCGCGAGTTCATCTGCGACGACCGCTTCAGCATGGCCGACATCTCGCTGGCCTGCGCCGCCCATCGCTGGATGGGGATGCCGATCGAACGCCAGCCGCGTCCCGAACTGGAGCGGTGGCTGGCGAAGATGCGCGCGAGGCCGGCGGCGTCGGGCATCCTGGTGCTGCCCCTGGCTTAGGCCCTGCGCCTGCGGGTCCGGCTCGACCGTGGGCTCCCTCGGCAGGGCGCCGCTCTGCCGCAAGCGCGCCTTGCGCCCCCCGCTTCGGCCCTCCTCGGGGCTTCCCTCACGCCGCCGTGCCGGCAAGCAGACATTTCCGTTCCGCAACAATTGGAGTACGCTGCACACCGGACGCGCGAGCCCCGGGCTAACCCTGATTCCTGAATCCGGTTCACGCCCATCGTGACGCGATGTATCGCGGGTGACGTATAGCCGTCCTTACAATCGTTCGCTTGCTCGTGCGCGAAGCTTGGGTCACCCCTGCGCGTCCCTGGCGTGCGCAGGCAAACCGGCGAGGATCGCCCGCAGAAGGATGGCTCGCCGGCCCATCACTGAGGAGGATTCAATCGTGTGGAGTCAAGTCTACGACCCGCTCGGCAGCATGGCCCTGTCCACGCTCGCCGCGGGCGTGCCGGTCGCGGTGCTGTTGGGTGCGCTGGCGTTCTTTCATCTGCAAGCCCATCTGGCCGCCGGTCTGGCGCTGGTGGTCGGCGTCGTGGTCGCCTCGGCGATCTTCGGCATGCCGGCCGCCATGGCCGGCAAGGCCGCCGGCCTGGGCATCGCTTCCGGCCTGTTCCCGATCGGCTGGATCGTGCTGAACATCATCTTCCTGCACCGGCTGACCACGCTGAACGGCTCGTTCAAGGTGCTGCAGGGCTCGATCGCCGGCATCACGGAAGACAGGCGCCTGCAGCTGCTGCTGGTCGCGTTCAGCTTCGGCGCCTTCTTCGAGGGTGCAGCCGGCTTCGGCACGCCGGTGGCGGTGACCGGTGCGATCCTGATCGGCCTGGGCTTCTCGCCGCTGGCCGCCTCGGGCCTCGCGCTGATCGCCAATACCGCGCCGGTGGCCTACGGCGCGCTGGGCTCGCCGATCATCGCGCTGTCGGCGGTGACCGGCCTTGACCTGCTCGACCTGTCGGCGATGATCGGCCGCCAGCTGCCGCTGTTCTCGGTGCTGGTGCCGTTCTGGCTGATCTGGGCCTTTGCCGGCTTCCGCGGCATGCTGGAAGTCTGGCCCGCCATCCTGGTGGCCGGCGTCAGCTTCGCGATTCCGCAGTTCCTGGTGTCGAACTACCACGGCCCCTGGCTGGTGGACGTGATCGCCGCGCTGGTGTCGATGGGCTCGCTGGCGCTGTTCCTGAAGGTGTGGAAGCCGAAGAAGATCTGGACCACCACCAAGATCCTGGGCCGCCACGACGAATCGAAGGTCGACGATCCCGAGGCGGTCGCCGCCGAGGCGCGCGCCAATGCTGCTGCCGCCGGCATCTCGACCGCCAAGGCATGGATGCCGTGGGTGATCCTGACCGTGTTCGTCTTCATCTGGGGCGTGCCGCAAATCAAGAAGGCGTTTGACGCGATCTGGTCGTGGAAGTACGCGATTCCGGGCCTGGACAAGGCCGTGCTGAAGGTGCCGCCGGTGGTGCCGCAGCAGGTCGCCGAGGCCGCGGTGTTCAACTTCAACGTGCTGTCGATGGCGGGCACCGGCATCCTGGTCGCCGCCGTGGTCGGCGGGCTGCTGATGGGCTATTCGGTGCCGCGCCTGCTGCGCGAGTACTGGAACACCATCAAGCTGGTGCGCTACTCGCTGCTGACCATCTGCGCAATGTTCGGCGTCGGCTACCTGACCCGCTATTCGGGACTCGACGCCACGCTGGGCCTGGCCTTTGCCCACACCGGCGTGTTCTACCCGCTGTTCGGCACCATGCTGGGCTGGCTGGGCGTGGCGCTGACCGGCTCCGACACCGCTTCGAACGTGCTGTTCGGCGGACTGCAGAAGACCACCGCCGAGCAGCTGGGCCTGTCGCCGGTGCTGATGGCTTCGGCCAACAGCTCGGGCGGCGTGATGGGCAAGATGATCGACGCGCAGTCGATCGTGGTGGCCTCGACCGCGACCAAGTGGTACGGCCACGAGGGCGACATCCTGCGCTACGTGTTCTTCCACTCGGTCGTGCTGGCGATTCTGGTGGGCCTGTTCGTCACGCTGCAGGCTTATGTGGACCCGTTCACGCGGATGGTGATTCACTGATGACGATGCCATTCCCCGTGCAAGCGCGGGATGGCAGTCCGGCAACGAAAAAGCCCCGCTTCGGCGGGGCTTTTTCATGGCGCGACGATGGGCGTCGTCAGTCCGTCGCCGGGCCGTTGTGCGCTCAGATCGCGCAGGTACGAAAGCCAACGAAGGCCGCGTCTTCCTCGGGTGCCAGCGCCAGCCGTGCGCGCGCATGGCGCAGCCGTGACGGGCCGACAAAGCAGGCGCCGCGCACGGCCTGGCACAGGCCAAACCGCGCCTGCATCGCGCTGTCGCCGGGACCGGGGCGCGACGGCCCGTCGCCGAAGCCCGCATAGGGCTCGTACGGAGTCGCGGTCCATTCGCGCACCATGCCCCAGCGAAAGCCGCCGCGATTCTGCACCGCGGCCATTTCCCACTCGACTTCCGCCGGCAGGCGACGGCCGGCCCATGCGCACCAGGCCTGCGCTTCGTACAGGGTCACGTGCCGCACCGCCTCGTCGGGATTGAGCGTGCGCAGCGTGTCGAAGCGCAGCGCCATCCAGGCGCGCGTCTGCGCATGACGCTCCCAGTAGCGCGGTGCGGAGCGCTCCTGCGTCATCAGCCACTGGCGGCCGGCAGGCGACCACCAGTTGGGCCGCTCGTAGCCGCCGTCGTCGACGAATTCGAGATACTGCGCGTTGGTGACCGGCGCGGCGTCGATCTCGAAGGCCGGTACATAGGTGGGCTGCGCGGGCAGTTCGTCGGGCATCGCGAAGCCGTCGGCCTCGCTCCAGCCCTGCGTGAAACGGCCGCCGGGAAACTGCAGCGTGCCGGCGTCGGGCACGCTCACCGGCGAGCGGGTCAAGGTCGGATCGTCGGGGGCCATCGCCAGCGCCTGCAGCAGCGCCGCGATGCGCTCGATCTGCGCGTCCTCGTGCTGCAGGGCCCGGCGGAACGGGTACAGCGTGTCGTCGCCATCGTCGGGCAGCAGCGCGATCCGGCGCAGCACCGCGTCGAGCACCGAGGCCGCGTAGTGCTTCAGCGTGGCGACGTCGGGCAAGGCAATTTCCCAGCGCGCATCGGGACCGATCCGCTCCGGATCGAACCACTCGTCGGCGCCGTCGAGCATCGCGGGGGCGGCCGGCACCGGCAGCAATACGCCGCCGCGGTCCAGCCATTGCACCTCGCGCAGGCACCACCATTCGGCGTGCCACGCAAGATGGCCGAGCGTCCACAGCGGCGGATCGGCGTCGTACTGGCGCGGCACGATCCAGCCGCGCCGGGCCGCGCCGAAGGCGGAAAGCCAGGCCAGCGTGAGGTTGCGGCTGTCGACCAGCGCCTGCGCCAGCCCCTCGCGCGGCAGGCGCCGCGCGTCGCTCCAGTCGTGCCGGCCGCCGGTGAAATACAGATCGGGAAGCATGGTGAAGCCGCTCATCGGTTGCCCGCCTCGTCAAAAGCCGCTGGAAAAACCGCACGCAGTGCGGCGGCATGTCAGCGGACATTATGACACCGCGGTTTTCCCCTCCCTTCTACCGCCCTTCCGCCCGCCCTGCGCCCCGCTTCCGCTCAGGCCGGCACCCGCGCGTGGAACACCGCGAACCATTGCCGCGCATCGGTCCAGCAGACCGGATCGACAAAGCCCGCGTCCTCGAGCAGCGCGGCAAACCCTTCGACGCGGTACTTGTGCGAGTCCTCGGTATGGATGCGCTCGCCGGCATGGAAGGCGCGGCCGCCGCCGGTCCAGTGAACCTCGACATCGCGCACCGCTTCCAGATGCATCTGGATACGGGATCCCTGGCGATCGAAGCTGGCGACATGGCGCCAGTCGGCCAGCACGAAATTCGCATCGATGGCGCGATTGATATTGCGCAGCACGTTGCGGTTGAACGCCGCGGTCACGCCCAGCGCATCGTCGTAGGCCGAAACCAGCTGCGCCTCGTCCTTGAGCAGATCGACGCCGATCAGCACGCCATCGCCTGGCCGCGCCGCCGCACGCAGCCGCTGCAGCAGCGCCAGCGCAGCATCGGGCGCGAAATTGCCGATGCTCGAACCCGGATAGAAGAACAGCCGCCGGCCCTGCCGGATCGGCGCCGGCAGCGCGAGCGGCGCGCACAGGTCCGCGCCCAGTCCCATCATCGGAATCTGCGGATGCTGCTGTTGCAGGCCGGCCAGCGTGTCGCGCAGAAAGTCGACCGAGATATCGAGCGCGACGTATTGGGCGGGACGCAGCACGCCGAACAGCCTGGCCGCCTTCTGGCAATTGCCGGCGCCGAGGTCGATCAGCACCCCGCCGCTGCCGCAGCGCGCGCCGATCGCGGCGGCATGCGCGGCGAAGACTTCGGCCTCGGTACGGGTCGGGTAGTACTCGGGCAAGGCGGTGATCGCCTCGAACAGGCGCGAGCCCAGCACGTCGTAGAAGTGCTTGGGCTGGACGCTGGCGTGCGGCGCCAGCAGGCCCTCGATCAGATCGGCCCGTTCGGCCTCGTCGTCGTGGCGGTACTGCTGCACGAAGGCGAGCGCGTTGCCGATGCGGGCTTGCGCCCTGGCCAGCGAAGAGGCCGCGGCCGAGGCGGGGGGCGATGCTGCGTTGGGAGGTGAAGCCGAGGAAGCGGAGGAAGCGGAGGAAGCGGAGGACGTGGTGGACGATGAAGGCGAGGAGCGCAATCCGGCGTCCTGCCGGACAAGGCGCGATGGCATACCGAACGGGTCAGCCGGCATAGGGTTCTTCCTTCTGGTCGGTTGATGTGGCTGGATGCAAGTCTGCGTACTGCACAACCCCGAACCCCCGGTCGCACCGGCGCGGCTGGCGCCCGGTGCCGGCAGGGGACACGCCGCCATCGCTGTCCGGCGGCGCATCGGCCACTGCCGATCCGGTAAGGATAGACGCTATCGGCGCGGGTTGCCTGTCGCCTTGCCGCCTACGGGCACCGTTCGTGGCGCCGGGGAGCCCCGTGCCATGGCCGTGCGCGAGGGTAAACGCCATTTGCCGCAAAGGCGACAATCGCCATCGACCTCGTTTATAATCCGTGCCCAAGCAAGGCCGACCACGGCCAAGCCCCTTCAAAGGGGAGTAGCTCCAGGGCAGCCCGCCCTTAGCACAATCGTCATTACGAGCGCCGCGTCCCCATTGCGGCCTCCGGTTGTGCTGACCGTACCTGCGGCATCGCCGATATCGCAGTTCGGTCGAGCAAGACCTTTGCAACCTGGATTCATGGTTTGCAGAGGCTCCCGTCCGCGGCTGCATGACTCCAGGCGAACCTGTATTTCACGTTTCCAATAGGAGAGTTCATGGAGTGGCTTACCGATCTGTTCACGATGCAGTTTCTGACGGCACTGCTGTCGATCGTCGTCATCGACCTGGTGCTCGCTGGCGACAATGCCATCGTGATCGCGCTGGCGGCGCGTAACCTGCCGCCGCATCTGCAAAAGAAGGCCATTATCTGGGGCACCATCGGTGCCGTGGTGGTGCGCTCGGCCATGACCATCGGCGTGGTCTGGCTGCTGAAGATTCCGGGCCTGATGCTGGTCGGTGGCCTGGCGCTGGTGTGGATCGCCTACAAGCTGCTGTCCGACGACAACGGCGAGGACGAGCATGGCGCCCCGGCGACCACGCTGGCCGGCGCGATGAAGACCATCATCATCGCCGACGCCGTGATGGGCGTCGACAACGTGCTGGCCGTGGCCGGCGCCGCGCACGGCAGCTTCCTGCTGGTGGTGCTGGGCCTGCTGATCTCGATCCCGATCGTGGTCTGGGGCTCGCGCCTGGTGCTCAAGCTGATGGCCCGCTACCCGGTCATCATCTACCTGGGCGCCGGCGTGCTCGCGTTCACCGCGGTCAAGATGATCCTGGGCGAACCGCTGGTCAAGCCGTTCTTCGCCGCCAACCAGGCGCTGGCATGGCTGCTCTACATCGTGATCATCGGCGGCGTGCTGGGGGCCGGCTATATGGTGCAGAAGCGCCGTTCGCCGGCGGCCGAAAGCCACTAAGCAGCATCCGCTCGTCCCCGCCTTCGCGGGGATGACAAGGTAGATCAAGGGGCGGCTCCGTCGGGGCCGCCCCTTTTTCATGCCGGCGCCGGCCCGGGAGCGCATCGGCTAGAATGGCGACCTGCGCCGCCAGCCCCTCGGCTGCGGCCCTTTTCCCTTTCCGACGCCGATGAAACAGTATCTCGACTTCATGCGCCATGTGTACGAGCATGGCACCGTCAAGGCGGACCGCACCGGCACCGGCACGCGCTCGGTGTTCGGCTATCAGATGCGCTTCGACCTGCGCGAAGGCTTCCCGGTGGTCACCACCAAGAAGCTGCATCTGAAGTCGATCATTTACGAGCTGCTGTGGTTTCTGCAGGGCTCGACCAATGTCCGCTGGCTGCAGGAAAACGGCGTCACGATCTGGGACGAATGGGCCGACGAGAACGGCGAGCTCGGCCCGATCTACGGCTATCAATGGCGTTCGTGGCCGGCGCCGAACGGCGAGCATATCGACCAGATTGCCCAGCTGATCGAGCAGATCCGCAGCAATCCGGATTCGCGCCGTCTGATCGTGTCGGCCTGGAACGTCGGCGACATCCCGCGCATGAAGCTGCCGCCCTGCCACGCCTTCTTCCAGTTCTACGTGGCCGACGGCCGGCTCTCGTGCCAGCTGTACCAGCGCAGCGCCGACATCTTCCTCGGCGTGCCGTTCAATATCGCCAGCTATGCGCTGCTGACGCACATGATCGCGCAGCAGACCGGCCTCGAAGTCGGCGATTTCGTCTGGACCGGCGGCGACTGCCACATCTACAGCAATCACGAGGAACAGGTCCGCACGCAGCTCGCGCGCGAGCCGATGGCGCTGCCGAAGCTGGAGATCCTGCGCAAGCCCGATTCGATCTTCGACTATCGCTACGAGGACTTCGCGCTGGTCGGCTACGAATCGCACCCGGCCATCAAGGCTCCGGTGGCGGTATGACGCTGCTGACGCTGATCGTCGCGCGCGCGCGCAACGGCGTGATCGGCCGCGACAATACGCTGCCCTGGCGGCTGCCCGAGGACCTCGCGCACTTCAAGCGCACCACGATGGGCGCGCCGGTGATCATGGGCCGCAAGACCTGGGAGTCGATCGGCCGGCCGCTGCCGGGCCGCCGCAATATCGTGGTCAGCCGCAATCCCGAACTGCGGCTCGAAGGCGCGGAAATCGCGCCCTCGCTCGAGGATGCGCTGCGCCTGTGTGTCGGCGTCGAACAGGTGTTCCTGATCGGCGGTGCGCAGCTCTATGCGGAGGCGCTACCCAGTGCCGACCGGCTGATCGTCACCGAGATCGACGCCGACTTCGACGGCGATGCGCACTTCCCCGACATCGACCCGCAGCGCTGGATTGCCACCGAGCGCGAACGGCACCATTCCGAGGCGAATGGCTTCGACTATGCGTTCGTGACGTACGAACGCGCGCCGGAGTAGTCCGCAACAGGAATCTGCCAGGGCTGTCGCCGTGCGCACTGCACGGGCGGCACTCCCTCTCCCGCTTGCGGGAGAGGGTTGGGGAGAGGGAAGCCGATGGCAGGCACCCTTAGTTTCCCGCGTCTCAATTCCCCGCAATCGTCATCTGCTCGATCAGGATCGAGCCGGTCTCCTTGGTGCCGCGCACCAGCGTGTCGGCGCCGATCGCAACGATCTGGCGGAACATCTCCGCCATATTGCCGGCGATCGTGATTTCCTCGACCGGATACTGGATCACGCCGTTCTCGACCCAGTAGCCCGACGCGCCGCGAGAATAATCGCCGGTCACGTAGTTGACGCCCTGCCCCATCAGTTCGGTCACCAGCAGGCCGGTGCCCAGCTTGCGCAGCATCGCCGGGAAATCGTCGCCAGGCTGCGTCAACTTGCTGGTCAGCGCCAGGTTGTGCGAGCCGCCGGCATTGCCGGTGGTCTGCATGCCGAGCTTGCGGGCCGAATAGGTCGACAGGAAATAGCCCTGCACCACGCCGTCGCGCACCACGTCGCGCGCACGGGTCTTGACGCCCTCCTCGTCGAACGGCGCGCTGCCCATCGCGCCCGGCACGTGGGGACGCTCGTGGATGTCGATATGCGGGGCGAACACCGCCTTGCCCAGCGTGTCGTACAGGAAGGTCGACTTGCGATACAGCGCGCCGCCGGACACGGCCTGCACGAAGGCGCCCAGCAGACCCGCCGCCAGCGGGGCTTCGAACAGCACCGGGCAGCGGCGCGTCGACAGCTTGCGCGCATGCAGCCGCGCCAGCGCCCGTTCGGCGGCGTAGCGGCCGATCGCTTCGGGCTCGGCCAGCGCTTCCGGCGCGCGCTTGGACGAATACCAGTCGTCGCGCTGCATGCCGCCGCCGCTGCCGGCGATTGGCGCGCACGAGATGAAATGGCGCGAGTACGGGTAACCGCCGACGAAGCCGCGCGAGGTCGCCAGCACGAACTGCGAATGCTGCGCCGACACGCTGGCGCCATCGCTGTTGCGGATGCGCGGCGACACCGCGAAGGCCGCTGCCTCGGCACGGCGCGCGATCTCGATGGCCTGCTCGGCGTCGATGGCCCAGGGGTGGTACAGGTCCAGATCGAGCGGATCGCGTTCGAGCAATTCCTCTTCGGCCAGACCCGCGCAGTCGTCCTCGGCGGTGAAGCGCGCGATGTTGTAGGCGGCCTCGGCGGTGGCGCGCAGCGCAGCCGGCGAAAAGTCCGAGGTGCTGGCATTGCCGCGCCGCTTGCCGATCATCACGGTCACGCCGACCACCTTGTCGCGGTTCTGCTCGATCGTCTCGACCTCGCCCTTGCGCACCGAGACCGACAGGCCGCTGCCCTCGGAGATCTCGGTGGCGGCATCGGTGGCGCCCAGTTCGCGGGCGACGCGCAGCACATCGGCTGCCATCTCGCTCAGTTGCGCCTGGGTGTAGGTGAAGTGGACGTTCTGGTCGGTCATGAGATCGGACATGCGTGAGTCTGGCGTAGTAAGTCTGGCGTAGTAGGCTGGCGTAGTCCCGCGCAGCAGAGGCGATGCCGGCATCGAGCCGGAAGCCGGGGAGGCAAACTGAAACCCAAACGGGAATCATAGCAAGATAAAATGCCGCCCATGACGCGACATCCCCGCCACTCCCCCGGCGCCGGCTTTCCCGGCGCCTTTGCCCCCGAGCCCGACGACGACTCGCCCAAGAGCAAATCCCAGCGCAAGCGCGACATGCATGCGCTGCAGGACCTTGGCACCGAGCTCGAAGCGCTGCCGAAGGACCGGCTGGCGCGCGTGCCGATGCCCGAGGTGCTCGAGGACGCCATCCGCGAGGCCCGGCGCATCACCAGCCACGAAGGCAAGCGGCGCCAGATGCAGTATGTCGGCAAGGTGATGCGCGGCCTGAACGAGGACGAGATCGACGCGATCCGGCGCGCGCTGGACGGCTTCAAGGGCACCAGCAAGGCCGAGACCGCCCGGCTGCATCTGATCGAGCGCTGGCGCGAGCTGCTGCTCAAGGACGACGAGGCGCTGACGCGTTTCCTCGCCGAGCATCCCGCAGTCGACGTGCAAGCCCTGCGCAGCCTGATCCGCAACGCGCGCAAGGAGCAGCAGCTGAACAAGCCGCCGCGCCACTTCCGCGAGCTGTTCCAGGCCATCAAGAGCGCGCTCGAGGCGCGCCAGCAGCCCGACGCGGCGCCCGCCGCGCCGTCAACCGGAGAGGATCAGGAGCCCGCATGAGCGACCTTCCCCACACCACCAGCCAGCCTGTTGTGCAGCCTGTCGCCCGTCGCCATCCCGACGAGCTGATCGTCGGCTTCGTGTCGATCTCGGACCGCGCCTCGGCCGGCACCTATCAGGACGAAGGCATTCCCGCGCTGCGCGACTGGTTCGGCCGCACGCTGACCTCGCCGTGGCAGGGCGTGGAACGGCTGATCCCCGACGAGCAGGCGCAGATCTCGCGCACGCTGATCGAACTGGTCGACGTGGCCGGCTGCGATCTGGTGCTGACCACGGGCGGCACCGGCCCCGCGCGCCGCGACGTGACGCCCGAAGCCACGCTGGCGGTCGCCACCAAGGAGATGCCTGGCTTTGGCGAACAGATGCGCCAGGTCAGCCTGCACTTCGTGCCGACGGCGATCCTGTCGCGCCAGGTGGCCGTGATTCGCGAGACGCCGAGCCATGCGGCGCTGATCATCAATCTGCCGGGCCAGCCGCGCGCGATCCGCGAGACGCTCGAAGGGCTGCGCGGCGACGACGGCAAGTCGCTGGTGCAAGGCATCTTCGCTGCGGTGCCCTACTGCATCGATCTGATCGGCGGACCCTACATCGAGACCGACGAGGCCGTGGTCAAGGCCTGGCGGCCCAAGCACGCGATCCGGCAGAAGGGCTGAGCGGCGCCGAGGTTGCCCTCTCCCCTGCCCCTCTCCCGCAAGCGGGAGAGGGGAACGCCGAAAGCACCGGCCGCGTTCGCGTGGCACTCGCTCCCCTCCCCGCTTGCGGGAGAGGGGTTGAGGGAGAGGGCAGCCCCCGGACGAATTGCCCTACCGCAAACCCAGGTAGAGCCCGACCGGCACAAACACCACCGCGGCAATATTGCCCAGCAGCACGATCGACGCGACCTGGTCCGGCTCCTGCCGGAAATGATCGGCCACCAGGAAGTTCAGCACGGCCGGCGGCAGCGCGGCAAACACGAACAGCAGGCCACGCTGCAATTCGGTCAGCGGCACCACCGCCGCCAGCGCCAGCGCGCAGACGATGCCGGTCAGCGGGCAGATCACCGCGCCGGCCAGCCCCATGCCCCAGTTGCGCAGATTGACGTCCTTCATCCGCACGCCGAGCGCGAACAGCATCAGCGGCACCGTGGCGTCGCCCAGCAGCTTGATCGACTGATAGACCGGATCGGGCAGCGCGAACCACGGCCGCGCCAGCGACAGGCCCACGCCGGCGATCGTCGCCAGCACCATCGGATTGCGCGAGATCTGCGCCAGCGAGGCATGGCGGTTGACGATCTTCAGGCCCAGCGTGAAGTGCATCAGGTTGGACGCCGCGAACAGCGCCACCGCGGGGGCGAGCCCGGCCGGCCCGAAGGCAAACACCGACAGCGGCAGCCCCATATTCCCCGAGTTGTTGAACATCATCGGCGGCACGAAAGTACGCGGGTCCGCCCCCATCAGCCGCGCCGCGCCTAACGCCAGCAGGCCGGACCCGAGCACCACGCCGACCGCGCAGGCCAGCAGCGCGAGCTGGTCGGCCAGCACGAAGTCCTTGCTGACGAAGGCCGACACCACCAGCAGCGGCGCGATGACGTCCAGCGTGGCGCGATTGATGCCCGCCATGTCGGGATGGGCCTTGCGCCCGTACAGCCAGCCGACCAGGATGATCAGGATGACCGGCGTGATGATCGAGACGATGCGCTCAAGCATGGTGCGAGAAGGACGTGGCGGATCGGTTGCCGTTCCCCCGCAAGCGGGAACCCGGTGCCTTGCGTGGGCGGGCGAAGCCGCTGGGTCCGCGCCTGCGCGGGGACGATGTGTCAGGGAATCGGGTGCTCACGCCTCGCCGGTCGGGCTTGCCGCGCCCTGCTGCTCAGCCTGGCTGCTGCGAATGAAATGCGTGCGGTAGTAGCGCAATTCCTCGATCGATTCGAGGATGTCGGCCAGCGCCGTATGCAGCTGGCGCTTGACGAAGCCCTTGTGGATCGCCGGCTCCCAGCGCTTGCACAGTTCCTTCAGCGTCGACACGTCGAGGTTGCGATAGTGGAAAAAGGCTTCCAGCTTGGGCATGTAGCGCGCCATGAAACGGCGGTCCTGGCAGATCGAATTGCCGCACATCGGCGACTTGCCGGCCGGCACCCAGCGCTTGAGGAAGGCGAGCAGCTCGGTTTCGGCCTGGGCCTCGGTCAGCGTCGATGCCTTGACCTTGTCGATCAGGCCGGAGCGGCCGTGAGTACCCTTGTTCCAGTTGTCCATAGCATCCAGGACGGCGTCTTCCTGGTGGATCACCAGCACCGGGCCCTCGGCGAGGATATGCAGTTCGGAATCGGTGACGACCACCGCGACCTCGATGATGCGGTCGTTCTCGGGCGACAGCCCGGTCATCTCCATATCGAGCCAGACCAGATTGTTTTCGCTCTTGACCGACTTGGCGGGCGTGGCGGAGGCGGGAGCGGGTACGGAGGCGGCGGAACTGGAGCTTGTCATCGGACTGCGAGAGGATCGGATAGCGGGAGGGATTGGAATATCGTGCGCCGGCATCGTGGGCCCTTGCGGGTGTGCCCGGCGCGAAGTCATATAATTCTCGCATATCGATGCACTAGACCGCCCCACAAGGCAAGGACCCGATGTTCACGCTGCTTTTTCTCGTCGCCCTGGTGGTGATGGTGCTCACCAAACTGTGGCTGGCCGCACGCCAGGTTCGCCACGTCGGCCTGCATCGCGACACCGTGCCGCCGCGCTTCGCCGATACCATCTCGCTGGCCGCGCACCGCAAGGCGGCCGACTACACGATCGCCCGCACGCGGCTGTCGATGCTCGAAGTGCTGGCCGGCGCCGCCGTGCTGATCGGCTTCACGCTGCTCGGCGGCCTGCACTGGCTGAACCAGTTCTGGTACGGCACCTTCGGTCCCGGTTATGCCTATGGCGTCGCGCTGATCGCCAGCGTCGCGCTGATCGGCGGGCTGGCCGAGCTGCCCTTCACGCTGTACGCGCAGTTCGGCATCGAACAGCGCTTCGGCTTCAACCGGATGACGTGGCGGCTGTGGCTGCTGGACACGATCAAGATGCTGGTGGTCGCCGCGGTGCTGGGCCTGCCGTTGCTGCTGGCGGTACTGTGGCTGATGGACCGGACCGGCCCGTGGTGGTGGCTGTGGACGTGGGTCGTGTGGATGGCCTTCAACCTGGTGCTGCTGGTGATCTTCCCGACCTGGATCGCGCCGCTGTTCAACAAGTTCGAGCCGCTGACCGACGAGACGCTGAAGCAGCGCATCGAAGCGCTGATGCGGCGCTGCGGCTTCGCCAGCAAGGGCCTGTTCGTGATGGACGGCTCGCGCCGCAGCGCGCACGGCAACGCCTATTTCACCGGCTTCGGCGCGGCCAAGCGCATCGTCTTCTTCGATACGCTGCTGTCGCGGCTGAACGCCGACGAGATCGAGGCCGTGCTCGCGCACGAGCTGGGCCACTTCAAGCGGCGCCATATCGTCAAGCGCATCGTCGTGACGTTCGCGCTGAGCCTGGCCTTCCTCGCGCTGCTGGGCTGGCTGTCGACGCAGGCCTGGTTCTACACGGGCCTGGGCGTGCTGCCGAACCTGATGTCGGACAGCCACGCGCTGGCGCTGGTGCTGTTCTTCCTGACGCTGCCGGTGTTCACCTTCCTGCTCGGACCGCTGTCGAGCGTGACCTCGCGCCGGCATGAATTCGAAGCCGATGCGTTCGCCGCCGAGCATGCCGATGCCGGCCATCTGGTGTCGGCGCTGGTCAAGCTGTACAAGGACAACGCCTCGACGCTGACGCCCGATCCTCTCTACAGCGCGTTCTATTACTCGCACCCGCCCGCGGCGCAGCGTATCGACCGGCTGCTGGCGCACGCATGAGCCGCCCCGCCCGACAACGAGGCGGCGCCGCCGCCAGCCGCGGCGTGCCTGCTGCATCGACCCGCGAATCGACGCGAGAAGCCGCGCTGATCGTGGCCGCGCACGGCCGTCACTATGTGATCGAGCTCGACGACGGCGAGCGCACGCGCATGCATGCGTTTCCGCGCGGCAAGAAGAGCGAATGCGCGGTCGGCGACCGCGTGCGCGTCGAGCGCGCGGCGGCCGACCAGTGTGTGATCGTCGAGGTCGAGCCGCGCCGCAATCTGCTGCATCGTTCCGATCAATTCAAATCGAAGCTGCTGGCCGCCAATATCGACCAGGTCGCGATCGTGCTGGCGACCGAGCCGAGCTTCTCGGAGGATCTGCTGGGCCGCGCGCTGGTCTCCGCCGAGGCGTTGGAGATCGCGCCGCTGATCCTGCTGAACAAGACCGATCTGACCGAACGGCTGGAGGAGGCGCGGCGCCGGCTGACGCTGTACCGCCAGCTCGGCTATCCGACCGTCGAGCTGTCGGTACACGGCAATCCCGACGATGCGCTGGCGCAGCTGCGCCCGCTCACCGCCGGACGCGCGACCATCCTGATCGGCCAGTCCGGCATGGGCAAGTCGTCGCTGCTGAATCTGCTGATTCCGGGGGTGGAGGCGCAAACCCGCGAGATCTCGGCCAAGCTCGATTCGGGCAAGCACACCACGACGTTCACGCGGCTGTACCACCTGCCCGCCGACTGGGGCCAGGGCGGCAGTCTGATCGATTCGCCGGGCTTCCAGGAGTTCGGCTTGCACCATCTGTCCGAAGGCATGCTCGAGCGCGCCTTCCCCGAGTTCCGCCCGCGGCTGACCGAATGCCGCTTCTACAACTGCCACCATATCAACGAGCCGGGCTGCGGGGTGCTGGCCTCGGTCGACGCCGGCGGTATCGCACCGCGGCGGCATCAGCTGTATCTGCAGCTATTGCACGAGTCGAGGCAGCAGAAGCCGTGGTAGCAGTGTCGCGTTCGGCGGACGGCAACGGAGCTCGTTGAAGCGATGAGAGACTCTTTCTCCCGCTTGCGGGAGAGGGGAGAACACCCACGTCTTCCGCCATGTCGCCGCGCCCGTGCTAAGGTCTGAAGCATCCCCACTGCCGGTGATGCCGATGAAACTGCTGCTGTCGACGCCCTCGCTGGTGCATGCGGCGCACTGCCGCAATCTGCTGCTGGCCGCGGGCATCCGTGCGCAACTGCGCAATACGTGGCTGGCCGGCGCGACCGGCGATATTCCGTTTCAGGAGAGCGCGCCGCAGGTGTGGCTGCTCGACGACGCGCGCGAGGAGGAAGCTTGGGCCGTGCTCGATGCGGCCGCCAATCCGGCGCCGGGGCCGCGCTGGCGTTGCACGCGCTGCGGGGAATGGCACGAGGCGCAGTTCGGCGCCTGCTGGCAGTGCGGCAGCCCGCGGCCGTGACGCTCCGCCAGGCCCTGCGCTGGTCGCCTTGGCCCGGCCGACCCTCAGCCGACCCTCAGCCGACCCAGCTCGCCAGCGACAGCATCGCCAGCAGCAGCATCCACAGCACCACCGCGCGCCAGACCAGTCCGACCGCCGACTGCAGTGCCCGTACGCCGGGGTCGGCGCCGAGCTCGGGCGCGGCCGGCTCGGGCACGCCGTCGTCCTCCATGCCGGGGGCATAGTCGAACGCGGCGCCGGTGCCGGGGCTGGCCAGCACCACGCTGGTGTCGTCCTCGGCCAGCGGCGTGCCCAGGCGCACGCCGAGGGCGCCGCCGCCGCTGGCCAGCAGGATGCCATTGGTCTCGTCGCGCCACTTGCGCGCATGGTTGCGCCACGCGTAGACCGCGTCCTCGAAGTTGCCGACGATCGCAAAGCCGATTGCGGTCAGCCGCGACGGCACCCAGTCCATCAGATGGAAGGCGCGCGCGGCAAAACGGCCGAACGCCGGGCTGCGCTCGGTCGACGGCAGATTCCATTGCCGCGACAGGTACTCGGCAACGCGGTACAGCACCACGCCGGCCGGGCCTATCGGCAGCAGGAACCAGAAGAACACGCCGAACACATGCCGATGCACGGCGACGATGGCCGCCTCCAGCGTATGGCGGACGATCTCGCTGATCGGCATGTCGACGGTATCGAGCCCGGTCCACTCGTGCAGCAGCGCGCGCGCGGTGGCCGGATCGTCGCGGTTGAGCGCGTCGTGAATGTCGGTGAAGTAGTGGCTGAACTGGCGGAAGCCCAGCGTCAGGTACAGCAGCAGGACGTTCCACGCCAGCGTCAGCGCGACGCTGATCGTCGCCAGCAGATGGTGGACCGCCAGCGCCGCCAGGGTCAGGGGCAGCGCCACCGTCATCCACGCCAGCGCCGCGTCGCGCGGCCGGCCGGTGTCGAAGGCGCGCTCGGCCCGTTCGGCGAGCGCGCGCACCATCTCGTGAATGGGATTGTTGCGGCCCAGAGCGCGGAACTGCTCGGCGATCAGCGCAAGAAGGACGGAAACGAAGGTCATCTCGGGTCGAAAATAGGCGGCGAGGCGAGCTGCCGGGCCGTCCCGGACCATGTGCCGGTCCGGGCGCTTATCTATAGCGAGAAGATAGCACAGCGCTTCCGCCTGCCCTGCCCGGCAGGACTTCGCGTTACATCTGCTTGCCTTGACGCTGCCGCCCCCCGCGCTCCCGGGGGCGACATCGGCACCGTCACGGCAGATCGAACACCAGCACCTCGGCGTCATCGCCCTGCGCCAGGCTGACCGCGTCCGTGCCCTCGAGCTTGGCCGCATCGCCGGCCTCCAGCGCCTGGCCGTTGACCGTGATGGCGCCGCGGGCGACATGCACATAGGCCCGCCGGCCCGGCGCGAGCGTCAGCGTCGCGGTCTCGTCGCCATCGAACAGGCCGGCGTAAAGCCGCACGTCCTGATGGATCCGCACCGAGCCGTCGGCACCGTCGGGGCTGCCGACCAGGCGCAGCCGGCCGCGCTTGTCGGCCGCGTCGAAGTGCTTCTCCTCGTAGCCCGGTTCGATGCCGTTGCGATCCGGCACGATCCAGATCTGCAGAAAATGGGTGGTGTCGTGCGCAGCATGGTTGTACTCCGAATGGCGCACGCCGGTGCCGGCGCTCATCCGCTGCACGTCGCCGGGGCGGATCACGCTGCCGTTGCCGATGCTGTCCTTGTGCGCCAGCTCGCCCGACAGCACGTAGCTGATGATCTCCATGTCGCGATGGCCGTGCGTGCCGAAGCCCATGCCGGGGGCGACGCGGTCCTCGTTGATGACGCGCAGCGGCCCGAACTGCACATGGCGCGGATCGAAATAGTCGGCGAACGAAAAGCTGTGATACGACTGGAGCCAACCATGGTCGGCATAACCACGTTCTGCGGACTTGCGGATTTCAATCATTTTGATGTCCTTCCTGGCTAGTGGTCCTCCGCTTCATCCTCCCGGACTTGCATATGGACCGTCTGTTCTGCAACGATGCTAGGAAGTTTAGGACGCCTGCGCTATATTGGCGGCGGGCCATTTGCAAGCACTCATTCAGAATTTCTGAATATGCCACTCTCTCTCGAATCCCTGGAAGTTCTCGACGCGATCGAACGCAAGGGCAGCTTCGCCGCCGCCGCGCATGAAATGGGCAAGGTGCCGTCGGCGCTGACCTATGTGGTGCGCCGGCTCGAGGAAGATCTCGACGTGCTGCTGTTCGACCGCCGCCGCCATCGCGCCGAACTGACGCCGGCCGGGCGCGCGCTGCTCGACGAAGGACGCCACCTGCTGCACGCGGCCGACGATCTGGCGCGCCGGGTCAAGCGGCTGGCCACCGGCTGGGAGGCCAGCCTCAATATCGTGGTCGACGACCTGATCAATTTCCGCGCGCTGCTGCCGGTGATCCAGGACTTCTATGCGGAGAACAGCGCCACGCGGCTGCGCTTCGCCAAGGAGGTGCTGGGCGGCTCCTGGGACGCGCTGGTCAGCAACCGGGCCGATCTGGTGATCGGCGGCGCCTACGATGCGCCCAGCACCCAGGGCTTTCAGATCCGCTCGCTCGGCGCGATGCCGTTCGTGTTCGCCGTGGCCTCCCATCATCCGCTCGCCAGCGAGCCGGGGCCGCTGACCAGCACGCAGATCGCCCGCCATCGCATCGTCGCGGTCGGCGACACCTCGCGCAATCTGCCGGCGCGCACGCATGGCGTGCTGGCCGGACAGGACATGCTGGTGGTGCCGACCATGCGCGACAAGCTCGATGCGCAGATCCGCGGCCTGGGCTGCGGCTGGCTGCCGGCACCGATGGCGCAGCCGCATATCGAGAGCGGCGTGCTGCAGGTGCGCGAGACCGTCGAGGTGCGCGCGCCCGGCACCTTCACGATCGCCTGGCGCACCAGCCATCGCGGCAAGGCGCTGCAATGGTGGACCGACAAGCTGCAGAATCCGCGGCTCGCCCAGGCGCTGCTGTCGCAACAACCGGGCGCGCCGGAGTAGCAAGGCATGATCGCAGTACCGGGGCAGGCCGGAATGCCAGCCGATCGTCGCTACCGCGGCCGCTTCGCCCCCTCTCCCACCGGACCGCTGCATCTGGGCTCGTTGGTCACGGCGCTGGCCAGCTGGCTCGACGCCCGTGCCCACGGCGGCCAGTGGCTGGTCCGCATCGAGGACATCGATTATCCGCGCTGCGTGCGCGACGCCGACCGCCAGATCCTGCAGACGCTCGATCGCGTTGGCCTGCATCCGGACGAAGAACCGGTCTGGCAGAGCCGCCGCGAGGCGCTGTACGCCGAGGCGCTGCACCGGCTCGAGGCGGCCGGGCTGGTCTATCCCTGCGGCTGCTCGCGCAAGGAGATCGCCGACTCGCTGCGCCACGTCCGCGAGCGCCATCAGACGCTGGCCTACCCCGGCACCTGCCGCAACGGCCTGCATGGCAAGCTGCCGCGGGCCTGGCGCGTGCGCGTGCCGGACGGCGAGGAAGCGGTGCTGTGCTTCGACGATCGCTGGCAGGGCCGGCAATGCCAGGACCTGGCCACCGAACTGGGCGATTTCGTGCTGCGCCGGGCCGACGGCCTATGGGCGTACCAACTGGCGGTGGTGGTCGACGATGGCCTGCAGGGCATCTCGCATATCGTGCGCGGCGCGGACCTGCTGGAGTCGACCCCGCGCCAGATCCACCTGCAGCGGCTGCTGGAATTGCCGACGCCTGCCTATCTGCATGTGCCGGTCGTCGTCAACGCAGTCGGGGAGAAATTGAGCAAGCAGACCGGCGCCGAAGCGATCGACGCGCTGGCACCGCTGGATGCGCTGCGCGCGGCCGGCGCGCATCTGGGCTTGCAGAGCGGCCGCGCCGACATCGAAGGCTGGCTGACCGAGGCGACCGCGCAGTGGGCCGCAAGGTGGGCCGTGCCGGCGGCCAGATCGCACATTGCGCCGCCGTCGGGCGGCGCAAACTAAGCAACCGTTCGAAAGACGATCAGTCGATCAGGACTTGCGCGGCACGCCGCCCAGCAGCGCGGCGACCGGGCGCTTCGGCCGGGCACGCGCCAGACCGACCTGGCGCGGATCCAGCGTCGACTCGGCGGACGGCTGCGAGGCCGCGGCCGACGGGCTCGGCTCATAGGGCCGCGAGAAGAACGGATCGTCGGCCGGACGGAAGGCATTGCGCGCGCTGCCGTGATCGGGCTTGCGCGGACGATCGTCGCTGTCGGCACGTGAGCGGCGCGGCTCCGACGAACGCGCGCGGCGGCGGTCGTCGTCGGCGGCGCGCAAGCGCGCTCCCGCCGGATCGAAGCCTTCGAGCTGGGCGCGCGGAATCTGCCGCTTCAGCATCTTCTCGATATCGGCCAGCAGCCGTTCGTCGCCCGGCACGAAGATCGACAGCGCATCGCCGGTAGCGCCGGCGCGGCCGGTACGGCCGATCCGGTGCACATAGTCCTCGGCGTTGAACGGCAGATCGAAGTTGATCACGCAGGGCATGTCGGCGATGTCGAGGCCGCGCGCGGCGACGTCGGTGGCGACCAGCGCGTCGATGGTGCCCTGCTTGAAGCCTTCCAGCGTCTGCATCCGCTCGGTCTGCGTCTTGTCGCCGTGGATCGCGGCGGCATTGATGCCCTCCCGTTCCAGATGGCGCGCCAGGCGCGAGCAGCCGATCTTGCTGTTGACGAAGACGATGCACTGGCGCGACAGGCCCTGCTCGGCACGCTGCTTCAGCAGATGCACCACGGCCTCCTGCTTCTGGCCGTCCTGCACCTGGTAGACCGTCTGGCGCACGTTCTCGTTGGCAGAGTTGCTGCGCGCCACTTCGATCGTCACCGGCTGGTGCAGATAGCTCGCCGCCAGCTTCTTGATCTCCGGCGAGAAGGTCGCCGAGAACAGCAGCGTCTGACGCTTGGCCGGCAGCAAATTGATGATGCGCTGCAGGTCGGGCAGGAAGCCCATGTCCAGCATGCGATCGGCCTCGTCCAGCACCAGCATCTGCACCTGCGACAGGTTGACCGACTTCTGCTGGACGTGGTCGAGCAGACGGCCCGGGGTCGCGACCAGGATCTCGACGCCGCGGCGCAGCGCGTCGGTCTGCGGATTCATGTCGACGCCGCCGAACACCACGGTGCTGCGCAGATCGGTGTGGCGCGCATAGCGGGCCACGTTGTCGTAGACCTGGTCGGCCAGTTCGCGCGTCGGCGTCAGCATCAGCGCGCGCACCGGGTGCCGCGCCGGCGAGGCGCTGGCGTTGGCCATCGGCAGCAGCCGCTGGATGATCGGCAGCGCGAAGCCCGCGGTCTTGCCGGTGCCGGTCTGCGCGGCGCCCATCACGTCCTTGCCCAGCAGCACCACCGGGATCGCCTGCGCCTGGATCGGCGTCGGCTTGGTATAGCCCTGCTCGGTCAGCGCGCGCAGCACGCGCGGGTCGAGCCCGAAACTGTCGAAGGTGATGTCGTCGGTGGGGGTCGGTACAGCAGTGGTGTTCGTGTTCGTGGTCATGGTTTGGGTGTCTGGCGAAGGCGAACCCGGCGCCAGCGGACACGCATCGATCGAACGCAATGGAACTGGCGGTAGCCGCGCAGTGCTTGGCCTGGGCGGTAAGGGCGGCTCGGGGCTGTGGGATCGGTACCGCAATCCGTACCGCAATCGGCACAATCGGCACCATAATCCGGACCGATTTCGAGGCCCTGCCGCGCCGAGATCGGCGACATTTGGCAAGCCGATCAATAGCGCTACAGAATCAAAGACTTAGATTCTACAACAGCGGGCTACTGCGGGGTAGTGCGACGCTGGCGAGTGTGGTACGGCCCTGGTACGGCCGCGCCTGCACCGGCAGGCTGGCGGCGGCTGCGCGGCGACGCACGACGGCCCTTGCGTGCCCGGTCCGCCCGCGCCAGCCACAACGTCCACGCCGCCTCAAAGCGCGCGCCCTCGGCCTCCAGCCAGCTCCCGATCGCGGCTACCTCCGGACTCCGACCGCTGGCCGAGACGAAATGGTAGGCGGCCGGGCTCGGCAGGTGCACGCCGAACAGATCGACCAGCCGGCCCGCCTCGAGATCGTCCAGCACCAGCGCTGCCCGTCCCATTGCCACGCCCTGCCCTGCCAGCGCGGCGCCGATCGCCAGTTGCGACAGGTTGAAGCGCTGCCCCTGCTGCAGGTCTGGCACCGTGACGCCGGCCTGCTGCAGCCAGCCGCTCCACTCTTCGAACTCGCCCGCGCCGTCCCAGGGGCTGGCATCGTGCAGCAGCAGGGCGCCGCGCAGGTCTGCCGGCGAGCGCAGTTCGGGATGCGCGGCGGCGAAGGCCGGGCTTGCCACCGGCAGCAGCCATTCGTCGAGAAAGCGCCGCGCATGCACGTCGCGGTAGGCACCGGGATCGAAGCGCACTGCCGCGTCGATGCCCTCGCGCAGCATGCGGCCGCGGTCCAGCGCCTGGAATTCGCCATGCACGCGCAAGGCCAAATCAGGGTGATCGCGGAAGAAGCTGCCCAGCCGCGGCGTCAGCCACCGCATCGCGAAGGACGGCGAACACGACAGCGAGACCGGCCCCGCCTCGCCGCGCCGACGCAATTGCGCCAGCGCGCCCTCGATCGCCTCGAACGACTCGCGCAGCACGCCGCGCAGCCGCTCGCCCTCGGGCGTCAGCACCAGCGCGCGGGGCGTGCGCAGGAACAGCGGGCGTCCCAGCCATTGCTCCAGTTGCTTGACCTGCTGGCTGACCGCGCCCTGCGTCACGCACAGTTCGCCGGCGGCACGGGTGAAGCTGTGGTGGCGCGCGGCGGCTTCGAAGCAGCGCAGCCAGGCCAGCAAGGAGGCGGAGAGTGGGGCAGCAGCCATCGGCATCCCATCAGTTTGACTAATGCATGGCCCAGCAGCAATGGTTTGCGGCAACGGCATGCCCGGAGAACAATGCGGTCAGCGAGCCGGCCCGAAGATCGGCATCCCCTCAATTCCCGCTCAAGCTTGCGACCGCCGCCACCGACGTGAACGACCCCACCGATTTCCCCGCCCATACAGGCAGATCGACCACACCGGCAGCCACCGCTGCGCCCGCTGCCGATGCCGCGCTGCTGTCGGCACTGGCCGCGGCCGAGCCATGTCTGTGGACCAATCCGCTGCTGGCGCCGCAACCCCCCACGGCGGTGCGGGCCGGCGCAAAGGACATTAGTCTAGCTGATGTCCACGCGGCCCGCGCCCGCTTCGACCGCTTTGGCCCGCTGCTGCAGCGGCTGTTCCCCGAACTGGCCGGCAGCGCAGGCGCGATCGAGTCGCCCGTGCTGCCCGCCTCCGCGCTGCAGCCCGCCATCGGCCTGTCGCCCGGCAGCGGCAGGCTGTGGATCAAGGCCGATCACAGCCTGCCGGTGGCTGGTTCGATCAAGGCCCGCGGCGGCATCCACGAGGTACTGGAGTACGCCGAACGACTCGCCGTGCAGCACGGGCTGGTGACCGAGGGCGATGACTACGGCGTGCTGGCCGATCCGGCACCGCGCGCAATCTTCTCGCGCTACCAGGTCGCCGTGGGCTCGACCGGCAATCTGGGCCTGAGCATCGGCGTGATGGCCTCCGCGCTGGGCTTTCGCGCGGTCGTGCATATGTCGGCCGACGCCAAGCCGTGGAAAAAGGACCGGCTGCGCGCACGCGGCGTCGAGGTGATCGAGCACGCAGGCGACTACCAGCAGGCGGTAGCGGCCGGCCGCGCACAGGCGCAACAGGACCCGACCTGCCACTTCGTCGATGACGAGCGCTCGCTGTCGCTGCTGCTGGGCTACAGCGCCGCGGTGCTGCACCTCGAGGCGCAATTGCACGAGCACGGCATCGCGCCCGAGGCGCAGCGACCGCTGTTCGTCTATCTGCCGTGCGGGGTCGGCGGTGCGCCGGCCGGCATTGCCTTCGGCCTGAAGCAGCGGTATGGCCCGCACGTGCATTGCTTCTTTGCCGAGCCGACCCAGTCGCCGTGCTTCCTGGTGCAGATGATCGGCGCCGAGGTCAACGGCGCCGGCGGCAATCCCTCGGTTTACGACTACGGGCTGAGCAATCGCACCGAGGCCGACGGCCTGGCGGTGCCGCGCGCCTCCGAGCTGGCCGCGTCGGCCATGCGCGAACTGCTGTCGGGCGTCTACACGGTGGCGGACGAACAGCTGTTCCGCGATCTGTATCTGGCCAGGCGCGATGCCGGCATCGAGATCGAGCCGTCGGCCGCCGCCGGCTTCAGCGGCCCCGCGATGCTGGCGGGCACCGAGGCCGGGCAGGCCTATCTGGCCCGCCATGGCTTGACCGACGTGATGGCCACCGCCACGCATCTGGTCTGGACCACCGGCGGGCGGTTCGTTCCCGCGGAGGAATACCGGCGCTTTCTGGCGCGCGGCGAGGCGCTGGCGGCTTCGTCAAGGCCGCGCTGAGCGGCGGGGCAATCGGGGACAGCCCTGCAAAGAGCAAGGGCCGGCGATCTCGTGATCGCCAGCCCTCACCCTACCCCGCTAAGACAGGCAAGCCACGGTGCGCCCATGACGGACGCGGGCGTATCAGTCGCCCTTGATGCCGTTGTCCTGGATGACCTTGCCCCACTTCTTGTCGTCGGCACGCATGCGCGCCGCCAACTGCTCGGGCGGCATGTATGCCGCCACGGTGCCCGCGCCCAGCATCTTCTGCTGGACCGTCGGATCGGCCAGCGCGGCCTTCAGCTCGGCCGACAGCTTTGCGATGATGTCCTTCGGCGTGCCGGCCGGCGCCAGCAGGCCGCCCCAGGCGGTCGCCTCGAAGCCCGGGAAGCCCTGCTCGGCCACGGTCTTGACGTCCGGGGTGAAGCTGACGCGCCTGGCCGAGCCTACCGCGATCGGGCGCAGCTTGCCGGCCTTGATGTGCGGCAGCGCGGCGATCATGTCGGAGAACATCATCGGCACCTGACCCGCCAGCAGATCCTGAATCGCCGGCGCGCTGCCCTTGTACGGCACGTGCTGCACGTCGAAGTCGCCCAGGTTCTGCAGCAGCTCGGTCGACAGATGGCCGAAGCTGCCGTTGCCGGCGCTGGTGTAGTTCATCTCGCCCGGCTTGGCCTTGGCCTTGGCAATGTACTGCTGCAGCGTGGTCACGTCGGGCAGCGAATTCGAATTGACCACCATCACGATCGGCAGATCGTAGGCGGCGCCGATCGGCGCGAAGTCCTTGAACAGGTCGTAGCCCTTGCGATTGACCAGATGCGGCGCGATCAGCGTGGGCGTGGCCAGCACCAGCAGCGTATAGCCGTCGGCCGGGCTCTTGGCGACGTTCTCGGCGCCGATGGTGCCCGACGCGCCGGGACGGTTGTCGACCACCACCGGCTGCTTCAGCGATTCGCTGAGCTTCTGGCCGATGATGCGCGCGGCGGTATCGGTCGGGCCGCCCGGCGGGAACGGCACCACCAGCCGGATCGGCTTGGAGGGATAGCTGTCGGCGAACGCCTGGGTGGCGAACAGCGGCAGAGAAACGGTCAGCATCGCGGCGCCGAGGCGGCACGCGAAGGTACGGCGGCTTGTGTTCTGCATGGCAACAAGAGAAACGTCATCCGAAATCGGCGCAGTCCGCGTCGGGCGCGCCGGCGAAACAGGCAACTCGAGCGGTTCGCAGGGCAATCGGTGGGCCCGGCGAACCTGAATCGATCCCGTCAGTTCCAGTCGAAACAAGGCGTGGTTGGTCTCCTTGTGGTGCTTCGTGGCCGGTGGTCCGGCCTTGTCGTTCTTGTGAAGGAAGAGCGGCCGTTGCACCGCCCCGCGAATCGGATCGAAAGCTTCAGGCCGCGCGCTTCAGCCAGCCTGGGCGATCGAGAACGGCCCCGGCCGGAACAGGCATGCGTCCATCGGCCGCAGGTCGGGCGCGACCGCGATCGGCGTCGCGCACTGCGCCAGCACATCGCGCTGCAGGTCCACGCCGGGCGCGATCTCGATCAGCGTCAGCCGGGCCTCTCCGCTTGCATCCGGGCGCATCTCGAACACCGCGCGCTCCGTGATGTACAGCACCGGCACGCCCAGCGAGGCCACATACGGCCCGTTGAAGCTCAGGTGCGAGACCCCGGGCACGATCTTCTTGACCCGCCCCTCGCGCGCGATATGCAGCTGGCCGCCCTCGGCACGGACCTCGAGTCCGCCCGCCGTCAGCGTGCCCATGAAGACCACCGCCTTGGCGCTCTGCGTGATATTGATGAAGCCGCCGACGCCGGCGATCAGCGCCTGCGCGCCCTCGCCGAACTTGCTGACGTTGACGTTGCCGTGGCCGTCGAGCTCGGCCAGGCCGAGGATCGCCAGATCGATGCCGCCGCCCTCGTAGAAATCGAATTGCGAGGGCTGGTCGATCACCGCCTCGGGGTAGGCCGACGCGCCGAAGCTCAGGCCGTCGGCCGGCGTGCCGCCGATCGGACCGGCTTCGACGGTCAGCGTGAAGCCGTCCAGTCCCGCCTCTTCGGCCAGCATGCCGACCGCTGCCGGCATGCCGACGCCGAGATTGACCACGCGCGGGCGGCGCCTGGCCAGCTCGAGCACCGCACGGCGCTGCGCGATGGTGCGGGCGTCGAGCGCGGGCTCGGGCTCCGTCTGCGTGTTTTCTTGCGTGTTTTGCGGGTTTTGCGTGGCGGTTGACGTCACCGCTTCGCACTTCGCCCCCGCCTCGCCGCGCCACGGCGTCACATAGGCGGCGTTGAAGCGCTCGGCGAAGGTCATCTGATGATGGGCCGGGTCCTCGCTGACCACCACGTAGTCGACCAGAATGCCGGGCACATGGATCGCCTGCAGGTTGTCGTGACGGTCGACCAGCTGCTCGACCTGCGCGATCACGATGCCGCCCGAGTTATGCGCGGCCTGCGCCATCGCCAGCAACTCGTGATGGAAGGCCTCCCGATGCGTGCTCAGATTGCCGCGCGGATCGGCCGCGGTGCAGCGGATCAGCGCGCAGTGGATCGGGAAGCTCGGATAGAACAGATAGTCGTCGCCGCGGAAGGACACCGCCTCGACCCAATTGGCGCGGCCCTCGGCGATCGCTTCGCGCGCCCGCCGGTTGATCGCGCCGCCGTGGTAGCGCGGGTCAAGCTCGCCGCGCGGATCGACGAAGGTGTGCAGGCCGATCTTCGTCATCACGCCCGGCTTGCCGCCGGCGATCGCGCGATACAGGTGTGTCAGCACGCCCTGCGGCAGGTTGTAGCCCTCGCACTGCTCGGCCATCGCAAGATCCGCGAGCCGCGTCGCCGAGCGCCAGTGGCCGCCGACGATCGACGCGGTCATGCCCGCATTGCCGAAGTGATTGACGCCGCGTGCGCCGCGATCGCCCTGCCCGGCCGAATAGACCAGCGTCAGGTCGCGCGGCAGGCCGCTCTGCAGGAAGCGGCGCTCCAGCGCCTCGGTCACCGCCTCGGCATGGCCGGCTCCGACGAAGCCGGCGCTTGCCACCGTCCATCGGTCCTGTACCAATACCGCCGCCTGTTCTGCGGTGATCACCTTCATGCTGTCTCCTGATGCTGCAGCGCGCCTTTGCGCGGCGCTGTCGCCGTCGGCGCCCGGCATGGGAGCGCGCTTGTCGGCGGGAATGGGCGCTTCGAATCCCGGACGCGAGACCGGGCGATTCGCTTCTTGCGAACATTTGTTCGCGGATCGCCGTATCATACGGACGACTGGCCGGGTCGCGCAAGCCCGAAGTCGGCACTAAAATCGCCGCATCTCTCTGCTGACGTATATTTCACGTCACTTCAACGCTCGATCTAGGACGATCTCCGATGCCCGAAGCCGAGGCGCCCACGCAGAAAAAGGATGAGTTGCTCGACTCCCTGAACAAGGGACTGGCGCTGCTGCGGCTGTTCGCCAGCGGCGTCGAGAGCCTGACCATGCAGGACGTGGCCGACCGTCTCGATGTCACGCGGGCCGCGGCGCGCCGGCTGCTGTTGACGCTGCAGCACAACGGCTACCTGGCGCAGAACGGCCGGCAGTTCTCGCTGACGCCGCGCGTGATGGAGCTCGGCTACGCGTATTTCGCGTCGATGAGCCTGCCGCGCCTGGCGCAGCCGCATCTGCGCGCGCTGGCGAGCCGCTGCGGCGAGACCTGTTCGATCGGCATGCTGGACGACGACGCCGTCGTGCTGGTCGCGCGCGAGGAGCCGCGCCAGATCCTGCGCGTGGACATGGCGATCGGCCGCCGCATGCCGGCCTACGCGCATTCGCTCGGACGCGTGTTGCTGGCCGGGCTGGACGACGAAGCGCTGGCGCACTACCTGGCGCGCGCCGAGTTGCGCAAGCTGACGCCGTTCACGGTCGATTCCCGTGAGGCGCTGCAGGCCACGCTGGCGAAGGTGCGCGAGGAAGGCTACTGCGTGCTGGTCAGCGAGCTGGTCGACGGCTTCGCCGGCATCTCGGTGCCGCTGCGCGACCAGACCGGCAAGGTGGTCGCCGGCCTGGGTTTCAGCATGGTGCTCGGCAGCCGCAATGCCGGCACGCTGATCGAGCGCTATCTGACACCGCTGCACGAAGTCGCCGCGGAGATCGAGGCGGTGTTGCGCTCGCGCTGACCCGGCAACGCTCTTCACGTCCGCCCTTCAGGGCAAAAAAAGCCCCGCAAGCTGGGGAGCTGCGGGGCGTCAGTGGTAGCGGGGCAGACATGCATCCAGCCCACGCCGCTATCTTGCTCAAGGTTTGGCCGCGACGCATCACCCGGACGTAGGGCTGAACCTCGATGTGCCAGTCGATCGACGGCTAGAACAACCCCAGCTGCCGGCTGACCACGTTGTCGAAGGCGTCGCCGACGAAGGGCAGGATTGCGTCGGCAACCGGCTGCAGTTGCCGCGTCAGATAGTGGTCGTAGTCGATCGGGGCCCGGCGGACCTCCAGCGGTTCCGGGCCCGCGGTGGTCATCACGTACTGGATCCACGCGCCCTGCCGGTACTGCAGCGGCCGGCCGCGCTCGCGGTTGAAGTCGTCGGCGACGCGGGCCGCCCGCACATGCGGCGGCACATTGCGCTGGTAGTCGTCCAGCTGCCGGCGCAGGCGCTTGCGATAGATCAGAAGCGCATCGAGCTCGCCGCGCAGCAGCTTCGCGACGTAATCGCGAACATAGTCCGCATACGGCTCGCCCTGAAAGACGCGCCGGTACAGCTCCTGCTGAAAGGTCTGCGCCAGCGGCGACCAGTCGGTGCGGACCGCCTCCAATCCCTTGAACACCATCTGCTCGCTGCCGTCCGCGCCGCGCACCAGCCCGGCGTAGCGTTTCTTGCTGCCATCCTCGGCGCCGCGCACGGTCGGCATCAGGAAGCGCCGGTAGTGGGTCTCGTACTGGATCTCCAGCGCACTGTCGAGCCCGTATTGCTGGCGCAGATGTTCGCGCCACCAGTCGTTGACGTGCGCGACCAGTTCGTGCCCGATGCGGTCCGCCTCCTCGTCGGCGTGGCGGCGGCCGAGCGCGACGAAGGTCGAATCGGTGTCGCCGTAAATCACGGTATAGCCACGCCCTTCGACCAGCTCGCGCGTCCGGCGCATGATCTCGTGGCCGCGCATCGTGATCGACGAGGCCAGCCGCGCATCAAAGAAACGGCAGCCGGTCGAACCCAGCACGCCGTAGAACGCGTTCATGATGATCTTCAGCGCCTGCGACAGCGGCTTGTTGCCATCGCGCTTGGCGGCATCGCGGCCCTGCCAGATCTCGGCGACGATGGCCGGCAAGGCGTGGCGGTGGCGCGAGAAACGCGCACCGCGAAAGCCGGGTACGGTGCCGGCCGGATCGTTCGCATGGATGCCTTCGACCAGACCCACCGGATCGATCAGGAAGGTCCGGATGATCGACGGATACAGGCTCTTGTAGTCGAGCACCAGCACGGAATCGTACAGCCCCGGGCGCGAGTCCATCACGAAGCCGCCGGGGCTGGCTTCCTCGGGCCGATCGCCCAGATTCGGCGCGACATAGCCGAGCCGATGCATGCGCGGCATGTACAGATGCGTGAACGCGGCCACCGAGCCGCCGCTTCGATCGGCCTCCAGGCCGGTGACGGTGGCGCGGTCCAGCAGAAACTGCAGCAGCTCGGCCTTCTGGAAGATCCGCGTGACCAGCTCGCAGTCCTTCAGGTTGTAGCGGGCCAGCGCCGCCTTGTCGGTGGCGAACATGCGGTCGATCGCGTCCATCCGGTCGTACGGATCGTCGATGTCCTTGCCCTCGCCGAGCAGCGAGCGCGCGACGAATTCCAGGCTGAACGACGCGAAGCTCCAGGTCGCCGACCGCATCGCCTCGATGCCGTCGATGATCAGCCGCCCGGGCAGCGCGGCGAAGTAGTGATGTTCGCGCGTTCCGTGCTGCCGCCACTCCAGCGGCGCGCCACCGCGGCCAAGCCGCAGCGACACCTTCAGCTGCTCGGCATGCTGGCGCAGCACGCGCAGATCGAACTGCACCAGATTCCAGCCGATGATCGCGTCGGGGTCGTGGCGATCGAACCAGGCGATCAGCCTGTTCAGCATGTCGGCGGGACTGTCGCAGTATTCGAGGTTGAAGTCGACGCGCGCGTCTTGCTGGTCTTTATCGCCGTTCGTCGGCGGACCCAGCATCAACACCGTACGATCGCCGCAGCCCTCGAGCGCAATCGAATAGAGATCGCCCTGCATGCTGGTCTCGATATCGAGCGACACGCATCGCAGCCGCGGACGATAACTCGCCGCCGGCTTGATCTGCACGTCGACCAGCGCGCCGTCCGCATCCGGCCGACCGGAAAACTGTACCGGCGCGGTGATGAAGCGCTCCATCAGATAGCGCTCCGGCGGACGGATGTCGGCCTCGTAGACGTCGATGCCGGCCTGCCGCAGCGTCTTCTCGATGCGCAGCAACTGACGGTAGTGGCGGCAATAGACCCCGGTCACCGGACGCAGCCGGAAGTCCTTCAGCGCCAGCGGTTTCAGTTCGACCTGCGGCTCGCCGCGCAGCAAAGCATCGGCGCGCGGCTGCTGCTCTTCCGGAATGAAGGCAACGCACGGCTGCGGCGGCAGGCGCAGGCGCCGCGGACCGTCATCGGTGGCCAACCAGATTTCGATCTCGGTGCCGGCCGGCGTGTCGTGCCAATGGCGGGTCAGGATGAAGCCGTGCTGCGGCGGGGCCACGGTGGGGTGTCGTCGGAAAAGAGTCGTGATCGAGACGGCCCGGACCCGGACGGGCGGGAGTCGGCGGCGAGTCTACCATGCGGTTTCGCCGGCCATCGGCGGCTCATCGGCCGCTCATCGGCGGCTCATCGGCCGCTCATCGGCCGCTCATCGGCGGCTCACGGAACGCTCACCGGCCGACGATCGCGGCCAGCGTCAGATGCGCCACCATATGCGCGAGGATGGCCGCTTCGAGCCCGTAACGCCAGAACAGGAAGCCTGCGATCAGCCCGAAGGCCGCGTTGGCCCCGGTCAGATGCAGCACCACCGGCCACGCCAGCGGTCCAGCCAGCCCCGCCGCGGCGGGCAGGTGCGCGAGCCCGAACACCACCGCGCTGAGCGCGATCGCGACCCAGACCAGCCCGGCGCCGGGGGTGCCGGCACCGCGTTGGAATACGCGCCACAGCCCCCACACCAGCAGGCTCATCAGTCCCCACCGCACCAGGACTTCTTCGGTCACGCCGCCGTACAGCAGCCGCACGGCCAGCGGCATCGTCGCGCCGTGAATGGGCGCCGCCGCTTGCGGCGCCGTCGCGATCCAACCCCACAGCAACACGCCCGCAAGCAGGCCGCCCACCAGGCCCGGCAAGCACTGCGGGCGCAACGCAACCCAAGGCGCCCGGCCCGACGCCATCTCCGCCAGGGCGGGCGCCCCCAGGCCGACCTTGCCGGCGAGCCTCGCACCAATGAACGCGGCCAGCGCGAGCAACAGCGCGCTCTGCACGCCGCTGGCCAGGCCGACGATCCACATCGGCACGGGAAGGTTCTGGTGCTGCAGCAGCACCGGCACGCCCACCCAGGCCATGGCGATCACGCCTGGAAGGCCGGCAGACCAGGTCAGCAGAAAGAGGCGGCGGTTCAGGGTTCGGTTCGAATTTGCTTTCATGTCGATCGGTTGCCGTGGCGTCACGGAATCACGCGTGCCCAACATCAGAGATACCCCAGCTCGATGCCGCGCAGCACCGCCCGGACCCTGTCGCGCACGCCGAGTTTGGACAGGATGCTGGAGACGTGATTCTTGACGGTGCCCTCGCTGGTACCCAGGGCATCGCCAATCTCGCGATTGTTCCAACCGCCTGCCAGCAGCCGGAGGATTTCGGTCTCGCGCGCCGTCAGCGGATCGGGCCGGTCGAGGCTGGCGAAAGCCGGCGCGGCGTCGCGCACGCTGCGCGCCACGCGCTGCGTGATGGCGGGCCGGATCAGCGTCATCCCGGCGGCGACCTGGCGGATCGCGTCGGCCAACTCCTCCAGCGAAATGTCCTTCAGCAGAAAGCCCCTTGCGCCGGCCCGCATCCCACCCAGCAGCGCCTCGTCGTCATCGAAGGTGGTCAGCAGGATGGTGGTCGGCAAACAGCCAGCCTCCGCCAGGTGCTGCATCACGTCGATGCCGGACATGCCGGGCATGCGGACGTCGAGCAGCAGCACATCGGGATTCAGCGCCGGCACCTGCTCCAGCGCCTGCCTGCCGTCGGTAGCCTCGCCGACGACCTCGATATCCGGTGTCAGCTGTAGCAGCCCGCGAATGCCGCTGCGCACCAGCGTCTGGTCGTCGACGAGCAGGACGCGGATCATGGGGACTCCGTGCGGATGGCGCCGGCGGGCACCGACACGTGGACATGGAAGCCGGCGCCCGGCCGACTGTGGAAGTGCACGGTACCGCCGCGCGCCTCGACGCGCTCGCGCATGCCGCGCAGGCCGTTGCCCGGTTGGACCGCCTGCGCGCCGATACCGTTATCGCCCACGCGCAGTTCGACTGCGCCATGCCGCGAGCACAGATCGATCCGGATCTGCTGCGCATCGCCGTGCCGCACGGCATTGCTGACGGCCTCCTGCACGCAGCGGAAGATCACATGGGCCAGTACGGGATCGTCGGGCTCGGCACTGTCATCCATGCGAAGTTCGATGCGGCGGCCCGGCAGCCCCGCGCACAGCTGCGTCAGCGCCTCGCGCAGACCGGCCGGCTGAGGCATCCGCTGCGCACCGACGGCGGCGCGCACTTCGCCGAGCAGCCGCCGCGCCAGGTCGCGCGCGACCGCGACTGACTCCCCTGCCTTGCCGCCCGCCAGACGGGCCGCGAGATCGAGATGCAGCGTCAGCGCGGTCAGATGGTGGCCCATCGCGTCATGCAGCTCGCGCGCGATGCGCGTCCGCTCCGAAGCGCGGACGCTCGATGCGAGCAGATGCTGCGTTCCCGACAGCTCGGCATGGCTTGCCGCCAGGTGCAGGCGCGCGCGCCGCTCCGACACGGCGATATAGCCCATCCAGAAACTGAAGATCAGCCATGCCACATCGGTCAGCACGCCGACGGCGAATACCAGCTCCGCCGGCGGCAGCGCCGAGGGATCGAGCGGATGCCGGTCCGGACCGACCGTGGCGCGCACGCTGAATTCCAGCTGCGACGCAGCCACGCCGGACATCACCACCACGGCCGAGCATTGCACGACCAGCCATGCCAACGCGGCGCGCAACGGCAGCACAAACGGCAGTTCCGCGGCGACGATCAGCAGCAGATCGGGGTCGGTCACGAGGCCGACGGCGAACTGGGCCACGACCATCAGGGCGCCGCGACGCACGGGCCGGCCGCGGCGTCCGGTCAGGCGCCAGAAGATCGATGCGAAGGCGAGCACGCCGATCGCACGGAGCGCCAGTGCAACGGCAAAGGCCAGCGCGGGATCGATGGCAACGCTGCCTGCCGCACCACCGATCCCGCCACCGATCGCACCACCGAACGCACCACCGAACGCGCCCGCGGCCGCCTGCGGCCCCGCGAACCACTGTTCCAGGAAACCGGGGATGGCCGCCACGCCGATGGCAAGCAGGCCGATGCTGCGAAAGACGCGATTGGTCGACGACATCATCCGTGAGCGGCAACGCTCTCCCCTACGCTGGCAGGTGCCGAGGGCGCGAAGTATAAACGGTCGGCGTGGCGGTTCGTGCATGGGCGGCGCCGCCGGCCGGCTACGGCGCGCGCGCCGCGGATGCGCCGGCATCGGCGATGCGTTCGAGCCGGACACCCTTGTAGACGAGGTAGTCGCCCCCTTGTTCCGTACCGAAACGTACGGCCTCGTTCTTGCCGCGGCCCATGCCCAGCACGATGGCCATGTGCTCGCCCTCGGGACGCAGCAGCACCGGGAACGGCTCGGGACCGCTCATCGGCACGCGAACACCGAACATCAGGAAACCGCCGATCTCGACCACGTCGACCTGTTCGATGATCTCGCGCGGCGCGCCCGCCGGCAGCGCATAGCGCCCCAGGCGCGACCGCCAGCTGTCGGACATGGCGTAGGGTTCGACGCGCACGCCGGCCCAACCGCGGCCCGCGGCCGTATGGGCAAGCAGCGCGTCGTAGGCGCCGATCCGTTCGAACGAGAACCACTGTTCGCCGCTGTCATGGCCGCTGTCGTTGCCACTGTCGTTGCCACTGTCGTTGCCACTGTGGTCCGCCAGCCTGAACAAGCCATGCTGGTGCGGTTCGAGCTGTCCCAGCACGGAGGCCGCCACCGAGATCCGCAACTGCCCGCCAGCCGGCTCGATCACGGCAGGACCCATCGCAGACGCATAGAGGCCGGCCACCGCCGCAAGTTCGTCACCGGTACGCGTCACGGGCTGGGCCGCGGACAAGGCCGGGGCGTCGGCCAGTTCGATGCCATGACGCGCCTTCAGGGCCTGGCGCAGGGTATCGCGCGCCACCGCGTGCAGCAGCGCACCCGCGGTGTCCGTGTTCGCCATGATGACGACACCCAGGCCGTGGTCCGGCAGCAATGCCATATAGGCCTGGTGGTAGATCGACGAGCCGCCGTGGAACACCATCCGCACCGCATCGCCACGCTTTGCCGGCAACGTCTCCAGGAACCAGGCGAGGCCGATCTGCTGATCGAGGTCCAGCGGCACGCCTCGATTCTGCTGCTGCCAGCTTTCCTGCAACGACGATGGGCGAATCACGGATACGCGATCGAGCCGGCCACCGTCGAGCATCGCGCGCATGAAGCGCGTCATGTCCCGCACCGAACTGCGCAGGCCGCCATCGGCGACACCGTTATCGAGCCAGGCCGGCGGGTAATCGGCCGGTGCCAGATGGCCGTAACCCTTGGCAAGGCGTACGGATTCGGCAGGCAGCGGGCGGAACGCGGAGCGTGCCATGCCGAGCGGCGCCAGCAGCTGCCGCTCCATATGGTCGGGGAAAGGCACGCCGCCGGCGATCTCGATGGCGCGGCCCAGGACGTTGAAGCCGACGTTTGAGTAAGCCAGCATCTGGCCCGGGGGATAGGCAAGGTATTCGTCGGCCAGCCAGGACACCAGCGTGGCGAGCGGAACGGGGCTGGCGGCAAATCCTCCGCGCGACAGATCCTCGGGGAGGCCGGCATGGTGGGTCAGCAGCAGCCGGGGCGTGACGGGCTGCGTCTGCGTGAAGCGGGAACGGATGCGGAAGCCGGGAATGGCTTCCTCGATCGGGCGATCGAGCTTCAAGCGGCCCTGCTCCACCAGCTGCATGACCGCGGTCGCCGTGAACACCTTGCTGACCGACCCGGCCTCGTAGATCGTGTCCGCATCGGCGGGGATTCCTCGCTCCGCATCGGCCATGCCGAAGCCGCGCGCCCACGGCACGCTATTCCCATCGACCAGTGCGATGCTCAGGCCGCGTATCCCCAGCGACGCCATGCCGGCCTCGATGGTCCCTGACACCGAGGCCTGCAGCGCCGAATAGTCGGTGGCCGCGGGCGGCGGCGCCGGTGCGTCATCGCCGCCGCAGGCGGCGAGGCCGAGCGCGAGGTAGATGGCCGCCAGCGGCTGCTGGATGCGCAGACGGCGACGATCGCCAAGTCGGGGTTGGTCAGACGATGGGACGCAGGCACGCTGGCGTCCCCAGAAGGAGGCGAGGGTCATGGGAAAGTTCGTTGGAAGCGTCCAGTGGACAAGGCAGCGCCAGTCTGGCGTGCGACGGACTTTGTCGCGCGTGCCAAAGGGCATGGCGCGAACCCATGACTTCCGGCACTTGTCTGCTGGGTGAACTTGCCGATGAACCCAGCGATGAACCATCGGCTGATGGATCGGCCGACGAGTTGGCTGACGAGTTGGCTGACGAGTTGGCTGACGAGGCGGTCAGCGGATCTGCTCGTACTCGTATGCGCCGAGGATGAATTCGTTCAGATACTCGCCCTTGGACCGGGCTTCCATGAAGTCGCGATAGACGCCGGCGGGAACGGCGTCGTAGCGATAGAGATTGCCGCTGACGAACTCGACGAAGAGCTTGCGCCCGCGGTAGTCGTAGCCGATCGCCGCCACGACGGAGGATTCGACGGGATCGAGGTGCATGGCTGTCGTCCTCATCAGGGCTGAAGCCGGTGCTGAAGCCAATGCTGGAGCACCAACAAAAAGGGGTTACGTTTGCACGTAACCCCTTTTTACTACAGTGGTGGGCCTCCCGTGAGTCGAACACGGCACCAATGGATTATGAGTCCACTGCTCTAACCAGGCATGAGCTAGAGGCCCCAGAAACCGGACCCAATGACCGCCGCACGTTCGATGCTTGCGGCCATCAGGGCAGTTCTATCAGCTGCCTTCCAGGAAGCTCTTCAGCTTGTCGGAGCGGCTCGGGTGGCGCAGCTTGCGCAGTGCCTTGGCCTCGATCTGACGGATCCGTTCACGGGTGACGTCGAACTGCTTGCCGACCTCTTCCAGCGTGTGGTCGGTGCTCATTTCGATGCCGAAGCGCATGCGCAGCACCTTGGCTTCGCGCGGCGTCAGCGAATCGAGCACGTCCTTGACCACGTCCCGCATCGAGCCGTGCAGCGCGGCCTCGGCGGGCGCCAGCGTGTTGGTGTCCTCGATGAAGTCGCCCAGATGGGAATCGTCGTCGTCGCCGATCGGCGTCTCCATGGAGATCGGCTCCTTGGCGATCTTCATGATCTTGCGGATCTTGTCCTCGGGCATCTCCATCTTCTCGGCCAGCGTCGCCGGATCGGGCTCGTTGCCGGTTTCCTGCAGGATCTGGCGCGAGATGCGGTTCATCTTGTTGATCGTTTCGATCATGTGCACCGGGATACGGATGGTGCGCGCCTGATCGGCGATCGAACGCGTGATGGCCTGACGGATCCACCAGGTCGCGTAGGTCGAGAACTTGTAGCCGCGACGGTATTCGAACTTGTCCACCGCCTTCATCAGGCCGATGTTGCCCTCCTGGATCAGATCCAGGAACTGCAGACCGCGGTTGGTGTACTTCTTGGCGATCGAGATCACCAGACGCAGGTTGGCCTCGGTCATCTCGCGCTTGGCCTCGCGGGCGCGCTTCTCGCCCTCGGACATCTTGCGGTTGACTTCCTTCAGTTCCTTCAGCGGCAGCACCACGCGCGCCTGCAGGTCGATCAGCTTCTGCTGCAGCTCGTGCACGGCCGGGACATTACGCTCGACGATCGGGCTGTACGGCTTGTTGTCGGCGACGACCGTATGGATCCAGTCCAGATTGGTCTCGTTGCCCGGGAAGCGGGCCACGAAATCGGCGCGCGGCATACCGCACTTGTCGACCACGATGTTCAGGATCGCGCGTTCGAGCTTGCGCACTTCGTCGACCTGACCGCGCAGCGTGTCGCACAGGCGCTCGACATTGCGGGCGGTGAAGCGGATGCCCATCAGTTCGTTCTGGATCGCTTCCTGCGCCTTGATGTAAGGCTTGGACTTGTAGCCTTCCTTCTCGAACGCCCGGCGCATCTTGTCGAACTGGTCGGCGATCACGCGGAATTTTTCCAGCGCGGCAACCTTCAGTTCTTCCAGCTGGCGTGCCGAGGCGCCGGCACCGGCGGCGTCGTCATCCTCTTCCTCGTCGGCTTCCTCGTCGTCCGATTCCAGTTCCTCGTCGTCGGAGGCGGCCGCCGCGGCCGGCGTCACGCCGACTTCCTCGACTGCCTCTTCGGCGTTCGGGTCGATCAGGCCGTCGACGAATTCGTCGATCTTGATCTCGTCATTGGCGACGCGCTCGGCGTGCGCCAGGATTTCGGAGATCGTGACCGGGCAGGCCGAAATGGCCATCACCATGTCCTTCAGGCCCGCCTCGATCCGCTTGGCGATCTCGATTTCGCCTTCGCGGGTCAGCAGTTCGACGGTACCCATCTCGCGCATGTACATGCGCACCGGGTCGGTGGTGCGGCCGAACTCGGAGTCGACCGTCGACAGCGCGGCTTCGGCCTCTTCCTCGGCTTCTTCCTCGCTGGTGGCCGACGGGGCATTGTCGTTGAGCAACAGCGTCTCGGCGTCGGGCGCCTGCTCGTAGACGGCGATGCCGATGTCGTTCAGCGTCGCGACCAGGGTGTCGATCGTCTCCGAATCGACCATGTCGTCCGGCAGGTGATCGTTGATCTCGGCATAGGTCAGGTAGCCGCGGGACTTGCCCAGCTTGATCAGTGCCTTGAGCTTCTGGCGGCGCGCTTCGAGCTCTTCCTCGGTGCCCTGCTGGGCCGAGGCGAACTCCTTGAGCAGCGCCTTTTCCTTGGCCTTGCGGTCCTTGGCCTTCTGCTTCTCGGTCTTCGGGGCGGCCGCCGGCGCGGCGGCACGCGTGTCGTCTTCGTAAAGCTCGTCGTTCACGTCGTCAGTATGGCTTTCGTCTTGCAGCATCTCGGCCTTGGGCTTGCGGCCGCGCTTCTTGGGCTCCGGCGCGACGGCCGCAACGGGCTGCTGGGATGCTACGGGTGCGGAGGTGGCGGCGCGCGCCTTGGACGCCGCCGCGGTGGCGCCGGACTTGGCGCTGGCGGTCTTGGCGCCGGCGGCTGCCGTTCGCTTGCTCTCGACTTCGGTGTTCTGCTGTTTCGCCACGGGGATACTCTTGCCTTTAACAGGTTCGGACGCGGCACGTTTGCCGCCCGCTGTTGCCGTATGCGCGCTTGCGCTCGCGCTTGCATTGGCGTTCTTGCCGCTCTCGCGTGCCGAAGTCGAGGGCTGTTTCTCGGATGCGCGGGTTCTGGTGGGTGTCGTCGTTGCGGCCGCCTTGGCGGGACGCGCGGACTTGGCTGGCGCAGACCTGGCTTGCGTCGCAGATCGCGTGGCGGGCTTTTCCGCCGCGGTCGCTTGTATCGACGCCTTGCCGCTCCCGGAACGGGGAGCCTTAGTGGAAACCTTTTCGGTTGCTTTGGCCTTTGCCATTGGCACGCTCACTTTCACCAGAACTGGAGAGAAAGATTTCGCAATCCAAACCGGCTATTGTAGCACGTCGCCACTAGCCGGCCTTCCCGACAGGTGAGGTTTTCACCTGAAAAATCAAGGCTTAAGCCCAAAACCCACGGACTTTTCCCTGTTTTGCTGCCCTTGTGTCACCTGGCCGCGCGCCTGTCTTCGGTATGGCGGCCAGATTCCGTTTTTCAACCAAGACGCTTGCGCCGATGGATCTCCGCGATCAGCCAACGCATGCGCGTCTTGCCCGCCTCGTCCGCCGTGCCGTTCTCCAACGCCGACTGCAACTGCGCCAACTCGCGCTGCAGCGGCTCGATCAGCAGCTTGGCGATCGCCGCGTCGAATTCCAGCGTCGCCGGCTCCTCGTCGATGTCCTCGCGCAGCACGCCGGCGCGCACATTGGCATAGACGTCGGCAAACGGCGACTGCGCCAACTGCTCGCTGAAGGCAGCGAAATTGACTTCGCCCTCCAGCGCGTCGCAACTGGCCACCAGATGGGACAGCACTTCGGAGCCGCCGGACTCGGCATCGAGCAGCAGCGCCCGGGCGTCCTCGTCGAGCCGGGCCGACAGCGCCGGATAGCGCATCAGCAGTTGCAGCACGCGCTGCTCCAGCCCCGCGGGCGCCTGCCGCCGCGCACGCGCGCGCGGCTGGGCAAAGCGGCCGACCCGTGCGGCATCGCTGCCCAGGCCGCACACCGCCTCGATCTCGGCCGGCGTGGTACCGGTGGCCTCGGCCAGTTCGCGCACGATCTGCAGGCGCAGGCCGCCGGCCGGCATCGCCTTGAGCAGCGGCTTGGCCTCGTACTGCGCACGCGCCCGTCCTTCCGGCTGCCGCAGATCCTGCTCTTCGGTCACGCATTGCAGCAGGAAGCGCGACAGCGGCATCGCATCGCGCACCTGCGCGGCGAAGGCGTCGGTGCCTTCCTCGCGGACATAGCTGTCGGGATCGTGCTCGGCGGGCAGGAACAGGAAGCGGATGGTCTTGTTGTCGGCGACATAGGGCAGGCACGCCTCCAGCGCGCGACGCGCGGCACGGCGCCCGGCGGCGTCGCCGTCGAACGAGAACACCACCGCGTCGGTCTGGCGCAGCAGTTTCTGCACATGCACGGGGGTGCAGGCGGTGCCCAGCGTGGCCACCGCGTTGGCGAATCCAAGTTGAGCCAGCGCCACCACGTCCATATAGCCTTCGACCACCAGCACATAGCCGGTTTCCCGGATCGCATGCCGCGCCTCGAACAGCCCGTACAGCTCGGTACCCTTGCTGAACAGCGGCGTTTCGGGCGAATTCAGATATTTGGGCTCGCCCTGCCCCATCACGCGGCCGCCGAAACCGATCACCTGCCCCTTGGTATTGCGGATCGGGAACATGATGCGATCGCGGAAGCGGTCGTAGCGGCGCGGCTTGCCGTCGGCGTCGCGCTTTTCGCTCTCGATCAGCAGGCCCGCCTCGATCAGCGGCCCCGCGATGGCGTCGTCGCGATAGCTGCCGAATACCGATTCCAGCCCTTGCCAGTCGTCCGGCGCATAGCCCAGGCCGAACTGCGCCGCGATCTCGCCCGTCAATCCGCGCCCCTTCAGGTACTGGATCGCCGTGGGCGCCCCGCGTAGTTGCCGGCGATAAAACTCGCTGGCCCGCGTCATCGCCTCGGACAGCGCCAGCGACTTGGCCTGCTGTTCGGCACGCTGCGCCGGCGGCAACCGGTCGCGCTCCTCGGGCACGGACAGGCCCACCGATTGCGCCAGTTCGCGCACCGCGTCGGGATAGCTCTGACCGGAATACTCCATCAGGAAGCCGATGGCCGACCCATGCGCGCCGCAGCCAAAGCAATGGTAGAACTGCTTGGCCGGCGACACTGTGAACGATGGTGACTTCTCGTTATGGAAGGGGCACAGCCCCATGAAGTTCGCGCCTCCCTTCTTCAACTGGACATACTTGCCCACCACATCGACGATATCGACGCGGTTCAGCAGGTCCTGAATGAAGGATTGCGGAATCACCCGGTTGGCCGTCCTGACGACGGGGCCGCCGCGAAATTCGGGCGACCCTTGTAGAAATGCAAGCCGGGCGGTGCTGCACCCGGCTGCGAAGAGTGAAATTATTGTAGTGCGCCGATCGCAGCTTGCCAGAAATTTGTGACTATATTGCCACTATGCTGTGCTGCGGCACGCGATCGCACCGGTGGAAGGCGCTATTTGCCGGTCAAGGCGGCCTTGACCTGGCCCGACACGGCGCTCATATCGGCGCGGCCGGCCAGTCGGCCTTTGAGCAGGGCCATCACCTTGCCCATGTCCTGCGGACCCGCGGCGCCGCTCTCGGCGACCGCCTTCGCCACTTCGGCGGCCACCTCGGCCTCGGACAGCGCGGCGGGCATGTAGACCTGCAGCACCTCGACTTCGGCGCTCTCCTTGTCCACCAGATCGGTGCGGCCGGCTTGCTGGAACTGGGAAATCGAATCCTTGCGCTGCTTGATCAGCTTCTCGACCACGGCCAGCACGGCCGCGTCGTCGAGTTCCGTCCGCTCGTCCACCTCGCGCTGCTTGATCGCGGCAAGCAGCAGCCGGATGGTGCCGAGCCGCTCGGACTCGCGCGCCCGCATGGCGGCCTTCATGTCATCGCTGATTCGTTGCTTGAGGGACATGACAATCTTTCCAGGTGAACTCGTCAGCACAAAGCCGCGACGAGCGAGGACGGACAAGGAAGCGCAGCACCAACACAAAAACCCGCCGGAGCAAGGCCCACAGCGGGTCGGGATGCTGACGCGGAAAGGCGATCAGCCGATCGACTGGTCGATCAGTACAGCTTCTTCGGCAGCATCTGGCTGCGAATGCGCTTGTAGTGGCGCTTCACCGCCGCTGCCTTCTTGCGCTTCCGCTCTGCCGTCGGCTTTTCATAAAACTCGCGCGCCCGCAGTTCAGTAATCAAACCGTTCTTTTCGATGGTGCGCTTGAAGCGACGCATCGCAACTTCAAACGGCTCGTTTTCTTTGAGGCGAATCGTGGTCATGTGCCAAAAAAGGAGTTAGCGGTTTTACGAAGACTTGGAGTCTAGCACGAAATCCGTCAAGCGTGCGCGTTTACGTCGATGCTGCGGCCCCATTGCCGGGCGCCTGGGCAGCGGTCCGTGCGTTCTCCGCAACAGCCTTGCCGGCGGCGACGCCGGACGCCCAGGCCCACTGGAAATTGTAGCCACCGAGCCAGCCGGTGACATCGACCACCTCGCCGATAAAGTACAGATTCGGCACCGAACGCGCCATCATCGTGCTCGAAGACAGCGCGCGGGTATCGACACCACCTCGGGTCACCTCGGCCTTGCGGTAGCCCTCGGTGCCGGACGGCACCAGTTGCCAACGGTTCAGGGCCTCGCCCAGCTTGCGCAGCGCCTTGTCCGGCAGATCGTGCGGCAGCCTGGCGGCATCCAGTCCGGCGGCTTTGCACCAGGCGTCGGCCAGCCGCGCCGGCATCCGCGCGGCCAACAGATTGCCCAGATGCTTGCGGGTGCCGTTCTTGGCCTCGAGCAACCAGGCCGCGGCGTCCTCGCCCTCGAACAGGTCGATGGTGATGGGGGTGCCTGGGCGCCAGTAGCTGGAGATCTGCAGCACCGCCGGGCCGGACAGCCCGCGGTGGGTCCACAGCAGATCCTCGCGGAAGGCGCCGGCCTCCTTGCCCTTGCCGGTGGCGATATCGACTTCCTTCGACAGCCCGGCCAGCGGCGCGAACGGCTGCCAGGCGGCGCCATCGAACGTGAGCGGCACCAGCGCCGGCCGCGTTTCCACGATTGGCAGGCCGAACTGGCGCGCGATCCGGTAGCCGAAATCGGTGGCGCCGATCTTCGGGATCGACAGACCGCCGGTGGCCACGACCAGCGCGCCCGCGCGCACCGCACCGTCGGGAGTCAGCAACAGGAAATCGTCGCCTTCGCGCCGGATCTCGGCCACCGTGCAGCCAGTGCGCCAATGCACCTGCCCCGCGCCGCATTCGGCGCGCAGCATCTCGATGACCTGCTCGGCGCTGTCGTTGCAGAACAGCTGGCCACGATGCTTCTCGTGCCAGTCGATCCCGTGGCGGCGCATCAGTGCGAGGAAGTCCTGCGGCGTATAGCGTGCCAGCGCCGAGCGGCAGAAATGCGGGTTGTCGGAAAGGTAATTGGCAGGACCGGCATGCAGATTGGTGAAATTGCAGCGCCCGCCGCCGGAGATGCGGATCTTCTCGGCAAGCCGCGTGGCGTGGTCGATCAGCACCACGCGGGCACCCTGCTGGCCCGCCACCGCGGCGCACATCATGCCGGCCGCCCCCGCGCCGAGTACGGCGACGTCGTAACGTCCGGCCCCGGACGACGAGGGCGACGGCCGGCGCGACGGTTGGGGCGATAATGAGCGCGCCGATGGCTGCGCTGCTGGGTGCGACTGTGGCATGACTGTCCCGCTGAAGAATCGGCGATTGTAGCGAAAAGCGGGCCACGGCCCGCTGTGCTACCCTCGTGAGCTTTGCTTCGCGGCCCGCGGTCTTCGGTGCCCGCTGGCCCCTTCGCGCAACCTGGCGCAACCTGGCTTTCCGCACCCACCATGCTCGTTCTCGGCATCGAATCCTCCTGTGACGAAACCGGCCTGGCCCTCTACGACACCGAGGCCGGCCTGCTCGCGCACGCGCTGCATTCGCAGATCGCGATGCATCGCGACTACGGCGGCGTGGTGCCGGAACTGGCCTCGCGCGACCATATCCGCCGTGTGCTGCCGCTGCTGCAGCAGGTGCTGGACGAGGCCGGGCGCAAGCGCGGCGATATCGACGCCATCGCCTTCACGCAGGGCCCCGGTCTGGCCGGCGCGCTGCTGGTCGGCGCCTCGGTGGCCAACGCACTGGGCTTCGCCCTCGATGTGCCGATGCTGGGCGTCCATCATCTCGAAGGCCATCTGCTGTCGCCGCTGCTGACGCCGAATCCGCCCGCCTTCCCCTTTGTCGCGCTGCTGGTATCGGGCGGGCACACGCAACTGATGGAAGTGCGCGGCATCGGCGACTACGCGCTGCTCGGCGAGACGCTGGACGACGCCGCCGGCGAGGCCTTCGACAAGACCGCCAAGCTGCTGGGCCTGGGCTATCCCGGCGGCCCGGAGGTGTCGCGGCTGGCCGAGTTTGGCCTGCCGGGCGTCTACGATCTGCCGCGGCCAATGCTGCATTCGGGCAATCTGGATTTTTCGTTCGCCGGCCTGAAGACCGCAGTGCTGACGCAGGCGCGCAAGCTCGGCAACCTCTGCGAGCAGGACCGCGCCAATCTGGCGCGCGGCTTCGTCGACGCGATCGTCGACGTGCTGGCCGCCAAGTCGATGGCCGCGCTGAAGGCGACCGGCCACAAGCGGCTGGTGGTGGCAGGCGGCGTCGGCGCCAACCGCCAATTGCGCGAGCGGCTCGACGAACTGGCGGCCAGGCGGCGCGCACAGGTCTTCTACCCGGACCTGGCGTTCTGCACCGACAACGGCGCGATGATCGCCTTCGCCGGGGCGATGCGGCTGCAGGCTGCGCCGCAGCTGGCGCAGCGGGAGTACGGCTACGGCGTCACGCCGCGCTGGGATCTGGCCGACCTGCGGCTGCCGGCGGCACAGTGACGGCGCTCGACAGACACGAACGAGTCCAATGAAAAACGCCACCCGACGGGGTGGCGTTCTCTTTTGTGCTGCCGATATTGCGGTGCCGATATTGCGCTGGCGACATTGCACCGCAGATATTGCACTGCCGGCATTGCGCTGCCGATGACGGGCGCCGGGGCCCGATCGCTCAGACCGTGAGCGGATTGACGCGCTTGTCGCGCTCGATCACGGCATAGGCGCTGTGGTTGTGGATCGACTCGAAGTTTTCCGCCTCGAGCACATAGGCGACGATGCGCTCGTCGGCGTTCAGCCGCATCGCGATGTCGCGCACCAGATCCTCGACGAACTTCGGATTCTCGTAGGCGCGCTCGGTCACGTATTTCTCGTCCGGACGCTTGAGCAAACCCCACAGCTCGCACGACGCCTCTTCTTCGGCCATCCGCACCAGCGCCTCGATCGGCAGATCGGCGGCCAGCTCGACGCACATCGTGATATGCGAGCGCTGGTTGTGCGCGCCGTACTGCGAGATCTTCTTCGAGCACGGGCACAGGCTGGTGACCGGCACCAGCGCCTTCAGCCAGACCCTGGTGACGCCGTCGCGCACTTCGCCGATCAGCGTGACCTCGTAGTCCATCAGCGAAGCGACGCCGGACACCGGCGCGACCTTGTTGATGAAATACGGGAAACTGACCTCGATACGGCCCGCCTGGGCTTCGAGCCGCTGCAGCATCTTGTCGAGCAGCGCGCGGAACGAGGCCAGATCGAGCGGCTCGCGCTCGTCCTCGAGCAGCGCGACGAAGCGCGACATATGCGTGCCCTTCTGGTCGGCCGGCAGATGCACGTCGAGATTGAAGGTGCCGACGGTCGGATGCACACCCTGAGGGGTACGCAGCGTGAGCGGATAACGCACGCCACGCACGCCGACGCGCTGGATCGGGATCTGGCGCGTGTCCAGGCTCGATTGCACATCGGGCATCACGAAGGCCGGATTGATGTCATTCATGACGGATTTCCTCGGTTTCCTTTACGGTCGCGGCATCTTCGCAGTCCAACTTGCCGCGCAACGAGTGTGAAACCACGGGCGCGCCGGAAAACACGGCGGCGCCAGCCCGCAGCTGCGAACACGAAAACCAGCGATTCTAAGGGAATTCGGGTGATGCCGCCCGCACCGGGCCGATGGCGGCCGGTGCGGGTGCGTGGGAACGACCGCTCAGGCGGCCTTGGTTGCCGCGGCGGACGCGGCCGTAGCGGCAGGCGTCGTCAGGCCGAAACGCTCGCGTACCGAGCGTTCGATGCCGCCCGCATCCAGGCCGCATTGCGACAGCAGGAAGGCGGGATCGCCGTGGTCGACGAAGTGGTCGGGCAAACCGAGCTGCAGCACCGGGATCTCGATGCCGGCCGCGGCCAGCGCCTCGAGCACCGCGCTGCCGGCGCCGCCCATCACCACGCCCTCTTCCACCGTGACGAGGTAATCGTGCTCGCGCGCGAGCGTCTTGACCAGCTCCACATCGAGCGGCTTGACGAAGCGCATGTTGGCCACCGCGGCGTCGAGCTTCTCGGCCGCGCCCAGCGCGGGATGCAGCATCGAGCCGAACGCCAGCACGGCGACCCGCTGGCCGGCACGCGCGCCGCAGCTGCGGCGCATCTCGCCCTTGCCGACCGGCAGCGTCTCCAGCGAGGCCTGCGTCGCCACGCCCGGGCCCGCGCCGCGCGGATAGCGCACCGCGGTCGGGCAATCCTGTGCGAAGGCCGTGCTCAGCAGCTGGCGGCATTCGTTCTCGTCCGCCGGCGTCATCACCATCATGTTGGGGATGCAACGCAGATAGGCGATATCGTAGGCGCCAGCGTGGGTCGCGCCATCGGCGCCGACCAGGCCGGCACGGTCCAGCGCGAATACCACCGGCAGGTTCTGCAGCGCGACGTCGTGGATCAGCTGATCGTAGCCGCGCTGCAGGAAGGTCGAGTAGATCGCCACCACGGGCTTCAGCCCCTCGCACGCCATGCCGCCGGCGAAGGTCACCGCATGTTGCTCGGCGATGCCGACGTCGTAATAGCGGTCAGGGAAACGCTGCTCGAATTCGACCATCCCCGAGCCTTCGCGCATCGCCGGCGTGATGCCGATCAGGCGCGGATCGGCCGCGGCCTGATCGCACAGCCATTCGCCGAACACCTGCGTATAGGTCTTGCGCGCGGGCTTGGCGGCCGGACGGATGCCTTCGGCGGGATTGAACTTGCCCGGGCCGTGATACAGGATCGGGTCGGCCTCGGCCAGCTTGTAGCCCTGGCCCTTCTTGGTCACCACATGCAGGAACTGCGGACCGGCGCCTTCCAGCGCGCGGCGGCGGATGTTCTGCAGCGTCGGCACCAGCGAATCGAGATCGTGGCCGTCGATGGGCCCGATGTAGTTGAAGCCGAACTCCTCGAACAGCGTGGCCGGCACCACCATGCCCTTCGCATGTTCCTCGAAGCGCTTGGCGAATTCGAGCACCGGCGGCGCCACCGACAGCACGCGCTCGATGCCCTTCTTGGTCGCCGCATAGAACTGCCCGCTGAGCAGCCGCGCCAGATGCCGGTTCAGCGCGCCGACCGGCGGCGAGATCGACATGTCGTTGTCGTTGAGCACCACCACCAGCGGCAGGTCCTTGTAGACGCCGGCATTGTTCATCGCCTCGAACGCCATGCCGGCGGTCATCGCGCCGTCTCCGATCACCGCGATCGACACGCGCTGCTCGCCCAGCGTGCGGGCGCCCAGCGCCATGCCGAGCGCGGCCGAGATCGAGGTCGACGAGTGCGCCGTGCCGAAGGTGTCGTATTCGCTCTCGCTGCGGCGGGGGAAGCCCGAGATGCCGTTCCACTGCCGCAGCGTCTGCATGCGCTCGCGCCGCCCCGTCAGGATCTTGTGCGGATAGCTTTGATGGCCGACGTCCCACACCAGCCGGTCGACCGGGGTGTCGAACACATAGTGCAGCGCGATCGTCAGCTCGACCGTGCCGAGATTGGACGACAGATGGCCGCCGGTCTGCGAGACGGACTCCAGCACGAAGGCGCGCAGTTCGTCGGCCAGCGTGGTCAGCTGGCGGCGGTCGAGCTTGCGCAGGTCCGCGGGGTCGTCGATGGTATTGAGCAATGCGTAAGTCATGGTATCCGTCCTGCCGCCGGATTCTCCCGTCCGGCTCGTCGTTTTACGGCGATCGGTCGCGTGGCGCGCTGTCAATGCGTGCGCAGCACGATCAGGTCGGCCAGGTCCGCCAGCCTTGCGGCGCGGGCGCCGAAATCGCCCAGCGCCTTGCGCGCGTCGTCGCGCAGTCTGGCGGCCAGTTCACGGGCCTTCTCCAGGCCCAGCAGCGACACATAGGTGGGCTTGTGCTGCTCGGCATCCTTGCCGGCGGTCTTGCCCAACGTGGCGGTATCCGCGGTAACGTCCAGAATATCGTCTACCACCTGGAACGCCAAACCGATCGCCGCGGCATAGCGGTCCAGCGCCGCCAGACCCGCCTCGTCGATGTGCCCGCACAGCGCGCCCATGCGGATGCTGGCGCGCAGCAGTGCGCCGGTCTTCATCCTGTGCATGGTTTCCAGCTCGTCCAGCGACATCGCCTGGCCGACATGCTGCAGGTCGATCGCCTGACCGCCGGCCATGCCGATCGAGCCGGAGGCGCGAGCCAGTTCGGCGACCAGGCGCAGCCGCGCCGCGGGCTCGAGCGCGTCGGCCTCCGCCAGCACGATGAAGGCCTGCGTCTGCAGCGCATCGCCAACCAGCAGCGCGGTGGCCTCGTCATAAGCCTTGTGCACGGTGGGCCGGCCGCGACGCAGATCGTCGTCGTCCATGCAGGGCATGTCGTCGTGCACCAGCGAATACGCGTGGATCATCTCGACCGCGCAGGCGGCCGCATCGCAGGCCCGGGGGTCGGCGCCGCCGACCTCGCCGGCCGCATGGACCAGCAGCGGGCGCACGCGCTTGCCGCCGCCCAGGGCCGCATAACGCATCGCCTCGTGCAGGCGCGCCGGCAGGCGATCCGCCGGCGGCAAGGCGACCGCCAGCGCCGCTTCGGTGCGCGCGGCCTGGTCCTGCATCCACTGCGCGAAGGCGGTCATTCGGTCTCTGCCTGATTGCCCGGCTCGGCCAGAGGCTTGAGCGCATCGCCCTCGAGCACCTTGACCTGCTGCTCGATGCGCTCGAGCATCTGCTGGCAATACTTGACCAGTTCGGCACCGCGCCGGTAGGCCGCCAGCGATTCCTCCAGCGGCAAGGCACCGCTTTCCATGCTGGTGACCAGCGCTTCGAGCTCGGCCATGGCGGCCTCGTACGAGGCCGGCGGCGCGCTGGCAGGGGCCTGCTCGACGTCGCCGGCTGGCACGGTGGTTGTCTTTGGCATAAAGGGTTTCGATCCAGAAACCGCGATTTTACGGCAAATCGCCGCGGCCAAGCCCGATCCGATGGAGGGGGTCGGCGCGGCCGGGACGCGGACCCGTCCGAGTCCCTCGCCACGCGCGCTCAACAAGATAACAATACATCACTTTTTATCTTGTCGGTGCCCGCGGTCGCGCCAAAAAGGCAAAAAAATCAGACCCTTATGCCAGGGGTAGGGTACAATCCCCGGTTCGTCAGCGAAAACCGCGGCACCATGCCTCGGGCTCACGGTCTGACTGTCTTTCCCATATCGATTTCAATTTCGATGGTTGGGTTGTTCACTGCTTTCGCCTGTTTATTAGGGAGTGGGGATAATGTCCAATCTCAGCACCGCGCTGAACCTTGCGCCGGCTGATACACAGCTGCCCGTCCGTGCATACTTCGACGAGGCCTTGCATCAACAGGAACTGGAGCTGCTGTTCAAGAAGGGCCCGGGCTATGTCGGCCACGCGCTGATGGTGCCCGAAGTCGGCGATTACCATACCCTGGCCGCCGAGGAAGAAGGCCGCATGCTGGTGCGCAACCCGCAAGGCATCGAGCTGATGTCCAACGTCTGCCGCCATCGCCAGGCCATCATGCTGAACGGCCGCGGCAACGCGTCCAATATCGTCTGCCCGCTGCACCGCTGGACCTACGATCTGAAGGGCGAGCTGCTCGGCGCCCCGCATTTCGCCCAGCAGCCGTGCCTGCACCTGAAACGCTCGCCGCTGCAGAACTGGAACGGCCTGCTGTTCGAGGGCGAGCGCGACGTGCGCGCCGATCTGGCACGCCTGGGCGTCGCGCAGAACCTGAACTTCGACGGCTACATGCTGGACCACGTCGAGGTCCACGACTGCGACTACAACTGGAAGACCTTCATCGAGGTCTATCTCGAGGACTACCACGTCGTGCCGTTCCACCCGGGCCTGGGCAGCTTCGTGTCCTGCGACGACCTGAAGTGGGAGTTCGGCGAGTGGTACAGCGTGCAGACCGTTGGCCTGCATGCCGGCCTGAAGCGCCCCGGCAGCCCGACCTACCAGAAGTGGCACGACGCCGTGCTGCGCTTCAACAACGGCGAGCTGCCCAAGCATGGCGCGATCTGGCTGACCTACTACCCGAACGTGATGGTCGAGTGGTACCCCAACGTGCTGGTCATCTCGACACTGCACCCGATGGGACCGCGCAAGACCCGCAACGTGGTCGAGTTCTACTACCCGGAGGAAATCGTGCTGTTCGAGCGCGAGTTCGTCGAAGCCGAGCGGGCCGCCTATATGGAAACCTGCATCGAGGACGACGAGATCGCCGAGCGCATGGACGCTGGCCGGCTGGCGCTGATGAAGCGCGGCGACAACGAAGTCGGCCCGTACCAGTCGCCGATGGAAGACGGCATGCAGCACTTCCATGAGTGGTATCGGCGGGCGATGGGACCGGCGGCCTGAGCGCCGGCCCTTTTCCGGCCCTTTTCCGGCCCCTTTCCGGCCCCCAGGACGGACCGCCACGGCGGTCCGTTCTTATTTGCGCCGGCTTTGCCGTAGCGGCTTCGCACGCTGTTGGGCGATGACCTGTTGGGCGATGACCGCCCATGGGCTTTGGTGCATTGCATCAGCACTGCTACAATCGGCTCGCCCAAGCGGCTGTCACCTCACTTGCCGCCCGGCACGCTGCCGCGCCTCGCTGGCGCCCCGCCGCGGTTCCCGAATTTCCCGCTGTCCTCGCCTTTCCTCGCCATGCAATCGCTCTGGATGCTGTTCGCCGCCTTCTCGTTCTCGTTGATGGGGGTGGGCGTCAAGCTGGCTTCCGAGATGTACACCACCGGCGAGATCGTGTTCTACCGCAGCATGATCAGCATGCTGATCATCTGGGCGATCCTGGCCTCGAGCGGCATCTCGGTGCGCACGCCGCACATGACCACGCACATCAAGCGCAGCCTGTTCGGCGTGACCGCGCTGATGCTGTGGTTCACCTCGATCACCCTGCTACCGCTGGCCACCGCGATGACGCTGAACTACATGTCGCCGGTATGGATCGCGCTGATCGTCGGCGCCGGCGCAGCTCTGGCGGGCACGGCCGGCGGCGCGGACCGCAAGCTGATCGGCGCCATCGTGATGTCGTTCGCCGGCGTGATCTGCCTGTTGCAGCCCTCGGTCGGCAAGGATCAACTGACCGGCGGGCTGGTCGGCTTGATCTCGGGCATGTTCACGGCGCTTGCCTATGTCGAGGTGCGCCAACTCGGCCAGCTGGGCGAACCCGAAGGCCGCATCGTGTTCTATTTCTCGCTGGTCGGCACGCTGGCCGGGCTGGTGTGGATGATGTTCTCGGGCGTCAGCAGCCACACCTGGCACGGCGCCGGTCTGCTGCTCGGCATCGGCATCCTGGCGACGCTCGGTCAGACCGCGATGACGCGGGCCTACAAGCGCGGCAACACGCTGCTGACGGCCAACCTGCAGTACGCCGGCATCGTGTTCTCGAGCCTGTGGGGCATGATGATCTGGAACGACGCCCTCAACTGGCTGTCGTGGCTCGGCATGGGGCTGATTATCGCCAGCGGCATCGCCACCACGCTGACCCGTGCACGCGAGAGCACCAGCCAGCCGACCGCCGCGACGCCGGTCAAGTCGGCCGAGGCGGAGGTGCATCCCGAGGTGTAGGCCCTCGGCCTGGGACTGCCCTCTCCCCGGCCCTCTCCCGCAAGCGGGAGAGGGAGAACACTAGGGGCAAAATCGGCACGGCGAGCATGCCACACCCGCCCTGCGTCAGCCTCGCTCCGATAGCGGCAGGCGCCACTTTCGGCGATCATCGGGGTTCCTCGACGATCCGTCGCCACTAGACAGGTTTCACGATGCCCCAAGCCGTTTGGACCACGCTGATCTCCTGCGCCGACCTGCATGCGCTGCGCCAGGATCCGGGCCGGCACAGCGTGCTGATCGATTGCTCCTTCGACCTGACCGATCCCGCGGCAGGCCGCGCGGCCTACCACCAGAGCCATCTGCCCGGCGCCTTCTATCTGCATCTGGACAACGAGTTGTCGGGCGAGAAGACCGGCCGCAACGGCCGCCATCCGCTGCCCGATCCGGACGCGCTGACCGCGCGCCTGCGCGCTCTGGGCGTCAACGACGACAGCCAGGTGACGGTCTACGACGCGCAGGGCGGCATGTATGCGGCCCGTGCCTGGTGGTTGCTGCGCTGGATCGGCCACGAGGCCGTTGCCGTGCTCGACGGCGGCAAGCAGGCCTGGGTCGCCGCCGGCCTGCCGCTGGAAAGCGGCACCACGCCCGAACCCGAAGCCCATGCCGGCGGCAACCTGACCCGGCGCCCCTCGCTGGTCGGCACCGTCGACGCCGATACGCTGATGGCCAATCTGCAGTCGCCGAGCCTGCTGGTCGTCGATGCCCGCGCGCCGGATCGCTTCCGCGGCGAGAACGAAACGCTGGACCCCGTCGGCGGCCATATTCCGGGAGCGGTCAATCGCTGCTTCCGGGACAACCTGCTGCCAGACGGCCGCTTCAAGCCGGCCGAGGCGCTGCGTGGAGAATTCGGTGGCGTGCTGGGTGCGACCCCGGCCGAACGCTCGGTGATGCAGTGCGGCTCCGGTGTCACGGCCTGCCACAATCTGCTCGCACTGGAAGTCGCCGGACTGTCCGGCGCGGCGCTCTACCCCGGCTCGTGGAGCGAGTGGTGCGCGGATCCGGCGCGGCCGGTCGCGACTGGGGAGCGCTAGGCCTGCGCCAGTCGAGCCGGCCGCCCGTGCAGCGGCGGCTGGCGGCGCTCAGTGGTCGGCATGCGCATGTGCATGGCCGGCCCCGCCATGACCGGCCTCGCCGTGCCCATGGTGATCGTGGGTGCCGTCGGTCACCCACACGATCGCCGCAATGCCCGCGGCCACCAGCACCACCTGAACGATCGATTCGCGCCAGCGCGGCTTGCGCTGCATCTGCGGCATCAGATCGCTGACGGCGATATAGAGGAAGCTGCTGGCGGCGATCACCAGCACATACGGCACCCAGCTGCTCATCTCGTCGAGCAGGAAATAGCCCACCAGACCGCCGGCCACCGCGGCCAGGCTCGACAGCAGATTGAAGGCGAACGCGCGCGCCTTCGAGAACCCGGCATTGAGCAGCACGATGAAGTCGCCGACTTCCTGCGGGATTTCATGCGCGGCGATCGCCAGCGCCGTCACGATGCCGATCTTGGGATCGGCCAGGAAGGCCGCGGCGATCACGATGCCATCGGCAAAGTTGTGAAAGGTATCGCCGACCAGGATGGTCAGGCCGCTGCGGCCGGCCTCCTCCCGATCATGGCCGTGATGGTGGTGATGCCCGTCGCCCTCGTGATGGTGCGAGTGGCGCAGCAGCGAGATCTTTTCCAGCAAGAAGAAACCTAGCAGGCCGGCCAGCAGCGTGCCGAACAGCGCGCGCGGATCGGCGCCCGACGCGAACGCCTCCGGCAGCGAATGCAGCAAGGCGGTGGCCAGCAGCACGCCGACCGAAAAACTGACCATGCGCTCCACCACACGCGAAGCCGCGGTCAGTGACAGCAAGGCGGCACCAAGAATGCTGCCCACGCCGGAAATCGTGGTGGCCAGCAGGATCAGGACGAGCGTGGAAAAGATGATGGGCTCCCGGAGGGTTCGCCTCTCACCGGTCGTCGACTACGGCGCCGGCCGTGCCGGCCCCGATAAACGCAACACTGTTGCAAGAGGCGCAAAGCCCGCATTGTACGGAGGTCGGGGGAGGTTTTGCAATGGGCTTGAAGCAGCCCGTTATCGGACTGGCTACCCCGTCGGGCACGGGACGCCTGTCAAGCGGTGAGCCTCGCTCAAATACTTTTCGAGTATCGCGAGCAGGCTGGTTGCCTGGCTCGCTGAAATTGGTGGAAAGGGAGACGTATAGCTGGTGCCATTGCGCCGCATATGGGCGTTCACGACAAAAGCGAATTCGGCGTTCGTCATTCCCAGGCCCGCGCATACCCGCTGAATCGCCGTATTGCGTCCGGCGTCGCGAATCCGCACCTCATGGAACTCCAGCACCGCCCGTACCACCTGGAAGAAACCTTCGTACGCAATCGAAAAAACCGGCATTGATGCCTCCCCAGCGTCCAACTTTCGGCCAGCAGCCAAATAAGCTCGCGCGTTGCGCAAATAGGCCTCCAGCGCGCCAGGGGTTCGAGGTTGTTCGGTAAAGCAGTTGAGACGAATCAGATTGTCATATTCCTGTGGCCGGGACATCGGGTAGCACCCTCACGATCGATCCGGCGGCAATTCGTGCAACGACGGGGTCGTTGCTCACGAGATCCGCCCATTCGGCAGGAGAGTACGCATTCAGATGTACAGCGCGACCAAGTTCCGCCTCGACTTTCAGCATTGCGTCCATTAGCGCCATCATCGGGGCCGTTCCTATCACCATCACGTCGATATCGCTGCGATGGCCGTCTTCTTCGCGTGCGACTGAGCCAAAAAGAAACGCTTCGCTGATTTCAGCCGCAAACGGACGCAATGCACTCCGAATCGGCTCCACCAGGCCAAACGACTTGGTGCAAATACTCAGCAATTCCGGGTACAGCGCGAAATCCGTATTCGCACGGATCACCCGCTGTTTGCCGCGTCGTGGCTCTTCCGACAGCACTCCAGCGTCGAGGAGCCGCTCGATATGACGTTGACCGTTGCCACGCCCGCCGCCGGCATGGTCAATGAGCTCACTCAGGGTGAACGTCCGCATCGGCTCGCCGTAGACACGAGCCAGTACACGCTGGACCCCGGGCGAGAACATGAAGTCGGCCAGTCCCATCTATATCCCCAATTTAGGTACGATCGTACCCATTATAGGGATGATCCCGACAAGCTGTCCGTTCACTTCCCGAGGGACGGCGCGATGCCGCTACGCCACCCCATGCTCCTTGAACCACGCCAGGCACTTCTGCCACCCGTCCTTCGCATCGGCTTCGCGGTAGCTCGGACGATAGTCGGCATGGAAGGCGTGGCCGGACTCGGGGTAGATGATGAACTTCGATGCCTTGGCCGCCGGGTTATTGGCCGCGGCGAGCGCCGCCTTCATCTTGTCGACGGCCTCCAGCGGAATGCCGGTGTCCTTGCCGCCGTACAGGCCCAGCACCGGGGCCTTCAGTTGGGCCGCGATATCGATCGGATGGCGCGGCTGCAACTGGGTCGTGTCGCCGCTCAGCCGGCCATACCAGGCCACGCCGGCCTTCAGTTGCCTGCTGTGCGCCGCGTAGAGCCAGACGATGCGGCCGCCCCAGCAGAAGCCGGTGATGCCGACCTTGCCGAGGTTGCCGCCGTTGGCGCCGGCCCATGCGACGGCCGCATCGAGGTCGCCCAGCACTTCGTTGTCCGGCGTCCTGGCGATGATCTCGCGCTGCAGTTCCTGGATCGTCCCGAAGCTGGTCGGATCGCCCTGGCGGGCGAACAGCTCGGGCGCGATCGCCAGGTAGCCCTGCTTGGCGAAGCGCCGGCAGGTATCGGCGATGTATTCGTGCACGCCGAAGATCTCGCTGATCACCAGCACCACCGGCAGGTCGCGCTTGCCCTGCGGCATTGCGCGGTAGATCGGCATCTTGAAGTCGCCGGACGGGATCGTGACTTCGCCGGCCGTCAGCCCGTCGAAATCGGTCTTGATCGCTTGCGCGGTGACCGGCAGTGCCGCGGCGGCGAAGGCCGAGCCGAGGGCGGTCTTGACGAAGCTGCGCCGGTCGAACGTCTGGCCGGGTACGAGGCTTTCCACTTCGGGCTTGAGCATGCGGTCTCTCCTGATGTTGGCGGACGGGCGGGACGCTGCGCCAGCGGACGAGCCGGGGCATCAGGAAGGCGATTCTAAGCAAACATGGTGTTCAGCGCACGCTGCAGGGCGGCAGCGCGGCAAACGACGGGCGTCGCCTGTCTCGCCGAGGGCCGTCCGCCGCTCAATGCAGCTTCACGCGCGGATGGGTCTTGCTGCGCAGCCAGTGGGCGACCGTATCGAGCGCCATGCGCACCGCGCCGTGCAGCGCCATCACGTGCATGCGGTACAGCGAGGTGTACATCAGCCGGGCCATCAGCCCCTCGATGAACATCGAGCCGCCGATCAGGCCGCCCATCAGATTGCCGACCGCCGTGAAACGGCCAAGCGATACCAGCGAGCCCAGATCCTTGAACTGGAATTCCGGCAGCGGCCGGCCTTCCAGCCGTGCCCGCAGCGCGTCGTACAGGAAGCTGGCCTGCTGGTGCGCGGCCTGCGCGCGCGGCGGCACCGTGGTCTGCTTGGCCGGCCACGGGCAGCTGGCGCAATCGCCGAATGCAAAGATGTCCGGGTCCTCTTCGCTCTGCAGCGTCTGCTTGACCACGATCTGTCCCTGCCGGCTCAGCGGCAGGCCCAGTGTTTTCAGTACCGGCGGTGCGGTGATCCCGGCCGCCCAGACTGTCAGCTCGGCCGGAATCCGCTTGCCGCTGGCGGTGAGGACCGCGTCGGGCCCGATCTCGGTGACACGCTCGCCGACCAGCATGCGCACGTCGAGCTTGCGCAGCAGCTCGGCGGTTTCCTTCGACACACGCTCGGACAGCGCCGGCAGGATGCGCGGACCGCCTTCGATCAGCGTGATGTGGATGTCGCGGCGCGGGTCCAGCCGGTGCAGCCCGTAGGCATTGAGCACCTGCGCGGTATTGCGCAGTTCGGCCGACAGCTCGACGCCGGTCGCGCCGGCGCCGACGATCACGACATCGACGTCGGGGCGGCCATCGCCATCGCTGTCGCCCCGCGCGAGCCCGTTCTGCGCCCGCACGCATGCCGAAATCAGCCGGCGGCGGAAGCGCTCGGCCTGCTCGACGGTATCGAGCGCGATCGCGTGCTCCGCCGCGCCGGGCGTGCCGAAGAAATGCGTGACCGAGCCGATCGCCAGCACCAGCGTGTCATAGGGAATGTCGCGCGCGGGCAGCAGTTCGATGCCGTCCTGATCGACGCAGGCAGCGACCGAGATGGTCTTGCGCGTGCGATCCAGGCCCGTCAGCTCGCCCTGCTGGAACTCGAAATGGTGCCAGAGCGCCTGCGCCGCATATTCGAGCTGGTGCGTGTTCTGATCCATGCTGCCGGCGGCGACTTCGTGCAGCAGCGGCTTCCAGATATGCGTGGGCGAGCGGTCCACCAGCGTGACATGCGCGGCGCCGCGCTTGCCCAGCTTGTCACCCAGACGCGTTACCAGTTCCAGCCCACCTGCTCCACCGCCGACTACGACAATCCGATGCGCGCTTGTTTGCATGTTCTACCCGTTCTGGATGGTCGGACCGCCGGCATGCCGGCGGGTACTGCCGCTTGCTTGTGTCTGCTTCCGTTCTTGCGTCAGTTTGCTGCAATGCAGCAAGGTTGGCAAGGCGCCGGACCGAACGCGATCACGGCGCGCACGGCGCTCAGTGCGCTTCTTCCCAGTTCGCGCCAACGCCGGTCTCGGCGACCAGCGGCACCCGCAGCTCGGCCACGCCGCACATCAGTTCAGGCAGGCGCGTGCGCACCAGTTCCAGTTCGCCGGTCGGCACCTCCAGCACCAGTTCGTCGTGCACCTGCATGATCTGGCGCGTGCCGAGCGACTCGCGCTCGATCCAGTCCTGTACCGCGATCATCGACAGCTTGATCAGATCGGCCGCGGTGCCCTGCATCGGCGCGTTGATCGCCGCGCGCTCGGCGGCCTGGCGGCGCGGACCGTTGCCGCCGTTGATGTCCGGCAGCCAAAGCCGGCGGCCGAACACGGTCTCGACATAGCCCTGTTCGCGCGCGGTCTGGCGCGTTTCTTCCATGTAGCGCGCCACGCCGGGATAGCGCATGAAATAGCGGTCGATATAGTGCTTGGCCGCTTCGCGCTCGATGCCCAGGTTGCTGGCCAGGCCGAACGCGCTCATGCCGTAGATCAGGCCGAAGTTGATGACCTTGGCATAGCGGCGCTGCTCGCTGCTGACCGCATCGGTCGCCACGCCGAAGATCTCGGCCGCGGTCGCGCGGTGAATATCGTCGCCGCGCGCAAAGGCGCCGAGCAGATTCTCGTCGCCGGAGATATGGGCCATGATGCGCAGCTCGATCTGCGAATAGTCGGCCGAGACGATCGCATGGCCGGGCGACGCGATGAAGGCCTCGCGAATGCGCCGGCCCTCCTCGGTGCGCACCGGAATGTTCTGCAGGTTCGGCTCGGTGGACGCCAGCCGGCCGGTCACCGCGGTGGCCTGGCCGTAGCTGGTATGCACGCGGCCGGTGGCCGGATTGACCATGCGCGGCAGCTTGTCGGTGTACGTCGATTTGAGCTTGGACAGCGCGCGATAGTCGAGCAGCAGGCGTGGCAGCGGATAGTCCTCGGCCAGCTTCTGCAGCACCTCTTCATCGGTCGACGGCGCGCCGCTGCTGGTCTTCTTGATGACCGGCAGCTGCATCCGTCCGAACAGGATCTCGCCGATCTGCTTGGGCGAGCCGAGATTGAACGGCTGACCGGCCGCCTCGTAGGCGCGCTGCTCCAGCTCCATCATCCGCTGACCCAGCTCCGCGCTCTGCGCGGCGAGGCGCTGCGCGTCGATCAGCACGCCGTTGCGTTCGATCTTCTGCAGCACCACCGACACCGGTATCTCGATGCGCTCGTAGACGTAGCGCAGGCCCTCGGCCGCCTCCAGCTGCGGATACATCTTGCGATGCAGGCGCAGGGTCACGTCGGCGTCCTCGGCCGCGTATTCGGTTGCGCGCGCCAGGTCGATCTGATCGAAGCACAGCTGGTTGACGCCCTTGCCGCAGACCTCTTCGTAGGTCAGCGTCTTCAGGTTGAGCAGCCGTTCGGCCAGGCTGTCCATGCCGTGATTGCGGTGCGAGGCCAGCACGTAGCTCTCGAGCATGGTGTCATGGCGGATCCCGCGCAGCGCGATGCCGTGGTTGGCGAACACATGCACGTCGTACTTCAGATGCTGGCCGACCTTGTGGTGCGCCGGATCTTCGAGCCACGCGCGCAGCCGCGCCAGCACGAAGTCGCGCGACAGCTGGCCGCGGCCTTCCATGCCGGCCACATCGGGGCCCTGATGCGCGACCGGGATATAGCAGGCAATGCCCGGCTCGACCGACAGCGAGATGCCCACCAGTTGCGCCTGCATCGGATCGATCGACGTGGTCTCGGTATCGATGCAGGTCAGCTCGGCGCGTTCGATGCGGCGCGCCCATTCCTCGAGCGCGGACTCGGTGACCACGGTCTCGTAGCGGATCTCCGCCGGGGGCGTTTCGGTCGGCGTCTCGTCGCTCGCTTCCGCGGCAGGGCCGTCGAACAGGCTGCCCTGGCCGGCACCGTTGCGCGAGGCCGCGGCGGCAGCCTGCGCACGCGCGTCGGGCAGCTTTTCGCCGGTCAGCTCGCGCAGCCAGGTCTTGAAGCCATAGCGCGAGAAGAATGCGACCAGCTTTTCCTTGTCCTCGCCGACGTCGCGCAGCGAATGGAAGTCGGGAATCGGGTCGGACAGATCGCAGTCGATCTTCACCGTCACGAGTTCGCGCGCACGCGGCAGCCATTCGAGCGTGTTGCGCAGGTTCTCGCCGACCACGCCCTTGATCTTGTCTGCATTGGCGATGATGCCGTCGAGCGAACCGTATTCGGTCAGCCATTTGACCGCAGTCTTGGGGCCGACCTTGGGCACGCCCGGCACGTTGTCGACCGCATCGCCGATCAGCGACAGATAGTCGACGATCCGCTCGGGCGGCACGCCGAACTTGGCGATCACGCCCGGCGGATCGAGGACTTCGCCGCTCATCGTATTGACCAGCGTGACGCTGTCGTTCACCAGCTGGGCCAGATCCTTGTCGCCGGTCGATACCACGGTGCGGATGCCTTCGGCGGTGGCCTGGCAGGCGAGCGAGCCGATCACGTCGTCGGCCTCGACGCCATCGACCACGACGATCGGCCAGCCCAGCGCGCGCACCGCTTCGTGGATCGGCTCGATCTGCCGCGCGAGATCGTCGGGCATCGGCGGCCGATGTTCCTTGTATGCGGGGTACAGCGCATCGCGGAAGGTCTTGCCCTTGGCGTCGAACACGCAGGCGCTATACTCTGCCGGGTAATCGTTGCGCAGCTTGCGCAGCATGTTGATCATGCCGTAGATGGCCCCCGTGGGCAGGCCTTCGCCGTTGCGCAGATCCGGCAGCGCGTGATACGCGCGGTACAGATAGCTCGACCCATCGACGAGCAGCAGTGTTTTAGGACTATCCGACATTCCCATGGACTCGAAATTGACTGGTGCCGCGGCAAGCGGTGAACCCACCGCCCCCGACCACGCCAATGGCGTGGCCGGCAGCCACAGCAACCCCGTGACCGCGGCGGTCCGTGCCAACGAAGGCAAGATCACCACGGCTGCGGATATGGATGTGAACGTCACCGTCGGCCCCGCCGACGATGGCCCGGGCGATACCGCCTCGCCCGCCGATGCGCCGGCGTCCGCCAAGGCGGCGCGGGCCAACCCGCGCAAGATGATTCCCAGCCTGCGTGCGCTGGCCGACGAAGATCGCGCGACGGCAAAGAAGGCGCGCGCCTCGTGGCAAATGTTCACGATTATGGCAGAGTTCATCGAGGCGACCGAGTACCTGTCCGAGGTCCGGCCGGCCGTGTCGATCTACGGCAGCGCGCGCCTGCGCGAGGATTCGCCGTACTACCAGCAGACCATCGAAATCGCGCGGCTGTTCTCCGACGCGGGCTTTGCCGTGATCTCCGGCGGCGGCCCCGGCATCATGGAAGCGGCCAACAAGGGCGCGCATGCGGGCAAGTCCGCCAGCGTCGGCCTCAATATCGAACTGCCGCACGAACAGCAGGGCAATCCGTATCAGGACATCGCCATGCGCTTCCGCCATTTCTTCACGCGCAAGGTGACCTTCGTCAAGAACTCGGACGCCTTCATCGTGATGCCGGGCGGCTTCGGCACGCTGGACGAACTGGCCGAGGTGCTGACGCTGGTGCAGACCGGCAAGTCGCGCGCGGTGCCGGTGGTGATGGTGGGCAGCCGCTTCTGGAAGGGGCTGCTCGACTGGTTCCGCTTCACGCTGCTGCCGATGGGCCTGATCGCCGAACACGATCTGGATCTGATGCAGATCGTCGACGAGCCGCACGAGGTGCTCGAGGCGGTCTACGACTACTACGAGCGCCGCGGCGGCGATACGCCGATCCCGCCGAAGGAAGAGATGTTCTATCTGTGAGACGGCGGCCGGCGGGCCGGAGCCGGAGTGCCCGAACCGCCTCGCCGCGGGCCCGCGGGCGGCAGGAATTGCTAGAATGCAAGCCTGATGCCCGAGTCGCGCCCGGCCCTGCCGCGCGCGGCGCCCATTCGGATGCGCCGGCACGCCGCGCGCATCGCACAGGAGCCCGAGATGACCTCCCATTCCCTTCCGGCCGCCAGCGCGGACGAGCCGGAGCCCCTGCCCGGGGTGGCGCGACGCGGCCTGACGCTGGCCGCGACGGTGCTCGCGCTGATCGCCGCACCGGTGGCGCTGGCCCAGCAGCCGGCCGAACCGTCGACGCCGCAATCGGCCCGGCAGGCCGCGGACGACAACGGCGCGCTGTCCCAGCAGGAACTGAACGAGATCAACAACAAGCCCATCGCCCCGGCGCAGCGTACGCAGTTGAACCACCCGCGCGAGCCGAGCTTCCAGCTGAACGAGGCCGATGGCACGCAGGTGCGCGAGTACCGGGACCGCCGCGGCCAGCAGGTCGATATCGAAGTGAAGTCCGGCGCCGGCACGCAGTACCAGATGAGCCGCCCGGAGGACAGCTCGCCGCGCATCCGCGAACGCGAAGTCAATCGCGTGCCTTCGGTGCGCGTGCTGCAGTTCTGAGCCTGCCGCGGACGGGGCTGCCCCGTCCGCGCGCGCCATCCGACGTTTCACCGCTCCCGGCCGGGGGTTCGCTCCCGGGCCGCGCCGGACGCCGCTGCCCGCGGCGCCACGGCATGCCGCGGGCCCATGTCCGCCGGCGCCATCCGGCTTTACATCCGGTTCCAACCAGACAAGACAGTATGGCTGTATTCACCACGGTCTCGCACGACGAGATCGCGCATTGGCTGCTCGACTACGACCTCGGTACGCTGCGCGCACTGCGCGGCATTCCCTCGGGCATCGAGAACAGCAATTTCTTCGTGACGATGGAGCAGGACGGCCAGACGCGCGACTACGTGCTGACCATTTTCGAGCGCCTGCGCTTCGACCAGCTGCCGTACTACCTGCATCTGATGGCGCATCTGGCCGAGCGCGGCATTCGCGTGCCCGCCCCGATGCCCGGCAAGGACGGCGAGATCCTGCGCACACTCAAGGGCAAGCCCGCCACCATCGTCACGCGGCTGCCGGGCAGCTCGCAGCTGTCGCCGAACGCGCAGCAGTGCGCCGAGGTCGGCGACATGCTGGCGCGCATGCATCTGGCCGGCCGCGGTTATCCGCGCCAGCAGCCGAACCTGCGCAGTTTGGCGTGGTGGCGCGAGACCGAAGGCGAGATCCTGCCATTCCTCGACGACAGCCAGCGCGCGCTGCTGCAGGACGAACTCGCGTTCCAGAGCGCGTTCTTTGGCGGCGCCGCCTATGCCGCGCTGCCGGGCGGACCCTGCCATTGCGACCTGTTCCGCGACAATGTGCTGTTCGAGGACGCGGGCAACGGCCAGTCGCGCCTGGGCGGCTTCTTCGACTTCTACTTTGCCGGCGACGACAAGTGGCTGTTCGATCTGGCCGTGACCGTCAACGACTGGTGCATCGACCTGGCCAGCGGCGAGCTCGACGCGCCGCGCGCGACGGCCCTGCTGCAGGCTTATCATGCGGTCAGACCCCTGGACGCGGTCGAGGCCGAGCACTGGCAACACATGCTGCGGGCCGGCGCGCTGCGCTTCTGGGTCTCGCGGCTGTGGGACTACCATCTGCCGCGCGAGGCCGACATGCTCGAGCCGCACGACCCGACCCACTTCGAACGCATCCTGCGCCGGCGCATCGCCGCCACCGCGCTCCCCTGGACCTGATGGGCGCCACGCCGATGGCAGCCCTTGATCGCCGCACCTGATTCGGACCCGATTCGTCATGCAACTACTGGAAGTCCCCGCCAAGGAAGGCTACGTCTGGTTCCGCCAGGGTCTGTGGCTGTTCCGCAAGAACCCGCTGACCTTCCTGATGCTGCTGTTCATCTACCTGATCGCCGCGCAGATCGCGATCTTCATTCCGCTGATCGGCATCATCGCGCTGCTGGTGCTGACGCCGGGGCTGTCGGTCGGCATCATGACCGCCTGCCGCGAGGTGATCCAGAACCGCAGGGTAATGCCGACCGTGCTGCTGGCGGGCTTTCGCAGCAACGGCAAGCAGGCGGCGCGCCATCTGCTGATCCTGGGCGGCATCTATGCGGGGCTGGTATTCGTGCTCAGCCTGATCGCCGGCACGCTGGTCGACATGCGCGCGCTGCTGCCGGTGCTGCTGAAGGAAGAGCCGCCGACGGAAGAGGCGATCCGCCAGCTGTATTTCGCGCTGCTGGTCGGCGCGGCGCTGTACACGCCGATCGCGATGATGTTCTGGTTCGCGCCGCTGCTCGCCGCCTGGCACAACGTGCCGCCGGTCAAGGCGCTGTTCTTCAGCTGGACCGCCTGCTGGCGCAACCGCGGGGCCTTCTTCGCCTATGCGATGCTGTTCGCGCTGCTGCTGGTGGCGGTGCCGTTCTTCCTCGAGGCGATCTTCAGCGCCTTCGGCGCCGAGGGCGTGCTGTCCTTCCTGGTCACGCCGTATTCGCTGCTGATGCTGGCGATCCTGTACTGCTCGTTCTATGCGACCTATCGCGGCTGCTTCAATGTCGCGCCGCCGGAGGGGGATACAGCGGTGGGTTGAAACCACCCCCTCTCCCCGGCCCTCTCCCCCTGAGGGGGAGAGGGAGAACACCGTCGGGTTATCAAGCCCAATGCGGAGAACAACCCCATCGGTTTTCTCCCCTCTCCCGCTCGCGGGAGAGGGGCCGGGGGAGAGGGCAAGCGAGACGGCAAGCGCCGCGCGCGCCCCGCCTCAATCGATCAATCGATCGCGTCCAGCTTTGCCACCGACAGCGCCAGCCACTTGGCGCCGTGTCGCTTGAACTCGATATTGGCGCGCGCGTCGGCGCCCTCGCCTTCCAGCGCCTTGATCACGCCCTCGCCGAACTTGTTGTGGAAGACCTGCTGGCCGATGCGCCAGCCGGACTCCGCCTGCCGCTTCTGGTCGGCATAGCCGTTGCCGGTATCCATGCCGCCGGTCGAACGGCTGCCGGTATAGGGGACATCCTCGGCGCGCTTGTACCAGTCGCGGCCCCACGCGCTCTCCGATGACTGGCGCCGCTGCGCGCCGTAGCTCTGCGCCGGCGGGGTCAGCCACTTCAGCGCGCCCTCGGGCAGCTCGTCGAAGAAGCGCGAGCGGATGTGGTAGCGCACCTGTCCATGCAGCACGCGGCTCTGCGCGAACGACAGGTACAGCCGCTCGCGCGCCCGCGTGATCGCCACATACATCAGCCGGCGCTCTTCCTCGAGCCCGTCGGCGTCGAGCATGCTGTTCTCGTGCGGGAACAGCCCTTCCTCCAGCCCGGTGATGAACACCACATTGAATTCGAGGCCCTTGGCCGCGTGCACGGTCATCATCTGCACCGCGTCCTGGCCGGCCTGCGCCTGGTTGTCGCCGGCTTCCAGCGAGGCGTGCGTCAGGAACGCGACCAGCGGCGTCATGACCTCGGGCAGCGCTTCCGGGTCCAGCACCTGCTGTTCCTGGTCGCCCTCGGCCAGCGCCGGCAGCGGCCGATCGAGGCTCTGCCGGCGGCTGACCGGGATCGCGTTGGCCGGCGCATCGAGCCCGTAGCCCTCCTCGACCACGAAGGCCTGCGCCGCCGTCACCAGTTCGCGCAAGTTTTCGATGCGGTCCTGGCCTTCCTTCTCGGCCTGGTAATGGGTGATCAGGCCGCTGGTATTGATCACGTATTCGACCGTCTCCGGCAGCGTCATCTGGCGGGTCTCGAAGCGCATCTGGTCGATCAGCCGGACGAACGACGCCAGCTTGCCGCCGGCCGCGCCGGCAACATAGGCCACCGCCTCCGTCAGCGCGCAGTTGTACTGCCGCGCGGCGTCCTGCAGCGACTCGATCGAACGCGCGCCGATGCCGCGCGTGGGGAAGTTGACCACGCGGGCGAAGGCGGCGTCGTTGCGCGGATTCTCCAGCAGTTGCAGATAGGCCAGCGCGTGCTTGACCTCGGCGCGCTCGAAGAAGCGCAGGCCGCCATAGACGCGGTACGGAATGCCCGACGAGAACAACGCGTGCTCGATTACCCGCGACTGCGCGTTGCTGCGATACAGGATCGCGATCTCCGCGCGGCTGGTGCCCTGCGCGATCTGATCGCGGATCTCCTCGACCAGCCAGCTCGCCTCCTGCCCGTCGGTGCCGGCCTGGAAGACCCGCACCGGCTCGCCGTGGCCCGCATCGGTGCGCAGGTTCTTGCCGAGCCGGCGCGCGTTGTGGGCGATCAGGTGGTTGGCCGAGTCCAGGATATGGCCGTGCGAGCGGTAGTTCTGCTCCAGCTTGATCAGATGGCGCACGCGGAACTCGTGCTCGAAGTCGCGCATGTTGCCGACATTGGCGCCGCGGAACGCATAGATGCTCTGGTCGTCGTCGCCCACCGCGAACACCGCGGCCGCGTTGCCGGTACCGAAGCCAGCCAGCAGCTTCAGCCACTGGTACTGCAGCACGTTGGTGTCCTGGAACTCGTCGACCAGCACATGGCGGAAGCGGTGCTGATAGTGCTGGCGGATCGCGTCGTTGTAACGCAGCAGCTCGTAGCAGCGCAGCAGCAGCTCGGCGAAATCCACCACGCCCTCGCGCTGGCACTGCTCGTCGTAGGCGGCATACAGATCGACGAAGCGGCGGTTGAAGTCGTCGTTGGCCTCGACATCGGCCGCGCGCAGGCCCTGCTCCTTGGCGCTGTTGATGAAGTACTGCAGGTTCTTGGCCGGATACTTTTCGTCGTCGACGTTCAGCGACTTCAGCAGGCGCTTGAGCGCCGACAACTGGTCCTGACTGTCGAGGATCGAAAAGGTCTGCGGCAGGCCGGCATCGCGGAAATGCGCGCGCAGCATGCGGTTGCACAGGCCGTGGAAGGTACCGATCCACATGCCGCGCGTGTTGATCGGCAGCATCGACGAGAGCCGCGTCTGCATCTCCTTGGCGGCCTTGTTGGTGAAGGTCACCGCCAGGATGCCCGCCGGCGACACGCGGCCGTTCTGGATCAGCCACGCGATGCGCGTGGTCAGCACGCGCGTCTTGCCGCTGCCCGCGCCCGCCAGGATCAGCGCCGGTTCGTCCGGCAGCGTGACGGCGGCAAGTTGTTCGGCGTTCAGATTGGCAAGCAGATCGGACATCGGGAGGGGCCTTGAGGAATCGGGCCATTATAACGGCGCGCCCCTCTCCGGCCCTTGCCGCACGCGCTAGGACGCCGACGCGTCGTCGAGCCGCTGCGGCTCGAAGCAGGGCGCCAGGCACGCCTTCAGCAGACGCCGGGCCTCGCCGTGGATCCGCTCGCGCACCGCCTCGCCCTCGAGTTCGGCCAGGTCCATCAGCGCGGTGAGCACTTCGATGGCGCAGCGCGCGGTCAGGCGGGCGTCTTCCTCGGCCACCTGCTGGTGCTGCATCAGCCAGCGCGCCAGCAGCTCGGCGACCTCTCGGCTGGTGGCATCGTGGATGCGGCGCAGCTCCGGCGACGACTGCATCGCCCGGCGCAGCGCGATGCTGCCCGGCTGGCGGCTGCGCGCGGTGCGGACCTGGTCGAACACCGCATCGACCACCGCGCGCCAGTCCGCCACCGCCCCGGCCGACGGCAGCACCGCCAGCGAATCGGCCGCGCGCTGGCGCATCTGGTGCTCGAACAGCGCGTTGATGACCGACAGCTTGTTGGGAAAGTACTTGTACAACGTGGCGATATTGATCCCCGCACGGCTGGCGATCAGATTGGTGGTGATCCGCTCGACCCCGACTTCGTCCAGCAGCGACGCGGTGGTATCGAGAATGCGTTCGAAGGTGACCCGGCCGCGCGCCCGCACCGGAGCCCGGCGCAAGCGCAGCAGCAGCGGCGCCAGGCTGTGGCCGGCGGCGCCTCCCTGATTGTGTTCGTTATCGTTCTGGTTCATGTCCATGACCCGGCCGTCGGCCGACAGCTGCGCCGGGCCCGCCCGTGCCCCGGCAACCCGCCCGGACCGCCATGCGGCGTCCCCTGCCCGAGCCCCCAACGCAGACGATAGGCCCGGCGGCGCGCCTCGACCGTGCTCTAGCGAACGCATCGGCGGCAACGAAGGGGCGATACTGCGGTTCGTCCTGCGGTGGATGTGAAGCGGCGCGCGGCGGGCAGGCGCGCCCCGCATGGGCATTTTGGGCGTCACCGAGCGGGCTCCCCTATAATTTAGGGCTTGTCTCCCTTTGGCCGCGCCCGCCAGGCGCGCACCAGACCGCGAGAGCCGCACCGGCTCGCTCGGCCTTCACGCATCGATCGACATCCCAAGCATGACCGCCCAAGACCAGTCCCTAGCCAAGAGCTTCGAACCCGCCGCCATCGAGGCAAAATGGGGCCCCGAGTGGGAAAAACGGGGAATCGCCAAGCCGACCCTCGACCCGGACCGGCCCGATTTCGCCATCCAGCTGCCGCCGCCCAACGTCACCGGCACGCTGCACATGGGACACGCGTTCAACCAGACCATCATGGACGGCCTGGCGCGGCATGCGCGCATGCGGGGCGCCAACACGCTGTGGGTACCCGGCACCGACCACGCCGGCATCGCGACGCAGATCGTGGTCGAGCGCCAGCTCGACGCGCAGGGCGTCTCGCGGCACGACCTCGGCCGCGAGGCCTTCGTGCAGAAGGTGTGGGCCTGGAAGGAGGAATCGGGATCGACCATCACGCGGCAGGTGCGGCGCATGGGCGCGTCGATCGACTGGAGCCGCGAATATTTCACGATGGACCCGAAGATGTCCGCCGTGGTCACCGAGGTGTTCGTGCGCCTGCATGAGCAGGGGCTGATCTACCGCGGCAAGCGGCTGGTCAACTGGGACCCGGTGCTGGGCACCGCCGTGTCCGATCTGGAGGTCGACAGCGTCGAGGAAGAAGGCTCGCTCTGGCATATCCGCTATCCGCTGGTCGAGCCGGATACGCGCACGGGGCTGACCCATCTGACGGTGGCCACCACCCGTCCGGAAACCATGCTCGGCGACGTCGCGCTGATGGTCCATCCGGAGGACGAGCGCTACGCGCATCTGATCGGCAAGATGGCGAAGCTGCCGCTGACCGATCGCGAGATCCCGGTGATCGCCGACGACTACGTCGACCGCGAATTCGGTACCGGCGTGGTCAAGGTCACGCCCGGCCACGACTTCAACGACTATGCGGTGGGCCAGCGCCACAACCTGCCGCAGATCTCGGTGCTGACGCTGGACGCGAAGATCGCCGACAACGCGCCGGCGCAGTACGTCGGCCTGGACCGCTTCGAGGCGCGCCGCCGCATCGTCGCCGACCTCGACGGGCAGGGCCTGCTGGTCGAGGTCAAGAAACACAAGCTGATGACGCCCAGGAGCGAGCGCACCGGCAGCGTGATCGAGCCGATGCTGACGGACCAGTGGTTCGTCGCGATGAGCAAGCCCGCGCCGGAAGGCACCTTCCATCCGGGCCGCTCGATCGCCGAGGTCGCGCTCGATGCCGTGCAAAGCGGGGAAATCCGCCTGATCCCGGAGAACTGGGTCAGCACCTACAACCAGTGGCTGGCCAATATCCAGGACTGGTGCATCTCGCGCCAGCTGTGGTGGGGCCATCAGATTCCGGCCTGGTACGACGAGGCCGGCAACTGCTACGTCGCGCGCACTGAAGAGCAGGCGCGCGCGCAGGCGCAGTCGGCCGGCTTTGACGGGCCGCTGCGCCGCGACGAAGACGTGCTCGACACCTGGTTCTCGTCGGCGCTGGTGCCGTTCTCCTCGTTGGGCTGGCCCGAAAAGACGCCCGAACTCGAACACTTCCTGCCGTCGTCGGTGCTGGTCACCGGCTACGACATCATCTTCTTCTGGGTCGCGCGCATGGTCATGATGACCAAGCACTTCACCGGCCAGGTCCCGTTCAAGGACGTGTACGTACACGGCCTGGTGCGCGACTCCGAAGGCAAGAAGATGAGCAAGTCCGAGGGCAACACGCTCGATCCGGTCGATCTGATCGACGGCATCGCGCTGCCCGAACTGCTGAAGAAGCGCACCACCGGCCTGCGCCGGCCCAAGGATGCGCCGAAGATCGAGGCCAAGACGAAGAAGGAATTTCCGGACGGCATCCCGGCCTTCGGCGCCGACGCACTGCGCTTCACCTTCGCCTCGCTCGCCACGCTCGGGCGCAACATCAACTTCGACACCGGCCGCTGCGAGGGCTACCGCAACTTCTGCAACAAGCTGTGGAACGCGACCCGCTTCGTGCTGATGAACACCGAGGGGCACGACTGCGGCATGGGGCCGTGCAACCAGGACTGCGGCCCGGACGGCTACCTGGACTTCTCGCAGGCCGACCGCTGGATCGTGTCGCTGCTGCAGCGGGTCGAGGCCGAGGTCGACAAGGGCTTCGCCGAATACCGCTTCGACAATATCGCCAACGCGATCTACAAGTTCGTCTGGGACGAGTACTGCGACTGGTATCTGGAGCTGGCCAAGGTGCAGATCCAGAACGGCACGCCGGCGCAGCAGCGCGCCACGCGCCGCACGCTGCTGCGCGTGCTCGAGACCGTGCTGCGGCTGGCGCATCCGATCATCCCGTTCATCACCGAGGAGCTGTGGCAGAAGGTCGGACCGCTGGCCGGCCGCGGCAAGGGCGACGGCAGCGAATCGATCGCGCTGCAGCCCTACCCGCTCGCCGCTGCAGCCAAGATCGACGAAACGGCCGAGGCGTGGGTCGCGCAGCTCAAGGCGATGGTCGACGCCTGCCGCAACCTGCGCGGCGAAATGAACATCTCGCCGGCGCAGCGGATTCCGCTGTACGCGCACGGCGACAGCACGTTCCTGAACGCGGCGAAGCACTATATCCAGGCGCTGGCGAAACTTTCCGAGGTTCGCGTCTTCGAAGACGAGCAGACCCTGATGGCCGAAGGCGCTGGTGCGCCGGTTGCCATCGTCGGCGGCAGCCACCTGCTGCTGAAGATCGAAATCGATGTCGCCGCCGAACGCGTTCGCCTCGGCAAGGAAATCCAGCGCATCGGCGGCGAGATCGCCAAGGCCCGCGGCAAGCTGGCCAACGAGAGTTTCGTCGCCAAGGCGCCGGCGGCGGTGGTCGAACAGGAAAACCAGCGGCTGGCCGACTTCGAACAGACGCTGGCCAAGCTGCAGGACCAGTTGCAACGGCTGCCGGCATGACGTCGACACCGACCGCGTCGGCGTTCGGTGTCGGCATCCGTGCCGGCAGCGCGGTCCAGGGCATGCGCCTTGCTTTAACGCAAGGCTGACGACATCAAAACTGAGAAGGAGCCTCTTTTATGGAAACCCGCGTCACCAAGGCCGTATTCCCGGTAGCCGGGCTCGGCACCCGTTTCCTGCCCGCAACCAAGGCGAGCCCGAAGGAAATGCTGCCCGTGGTGGACAAGCCGCTGATCCAGTATGCGGTCGAAGAGGCGATGGCCGCCGGCATCACGGAGATGATCTTCGTGACCGGCCGCTCCAAGCGAGCGATCGAAGACCATTTCGACAAGGCCTACGAGCTCGAGGTCGAGCTGGAGGCGAAAAACAAGCAGGCGCTGCTCGAGGTGGTCCGCTCGATCAAGCCGTCGCATGTGGAATGCTTCTACGTGCGCCAGCCCGAGGCGCTCGGCCTGGGCCACGCCGTGCTGTGCGCCGAGAAGCTGGTCGGCGACACCCCGTTCGCCGTGATGCTGGCGGACGACCTGCTGGATGGCGAGCCGCCCGTGATGAAGCAGATGGTCGACCTCTACAACCATTACAACTGCTCCATCCTCGGTGTGGAAGAAATTGCACCCGAGCAGAGTAAATCTTACGGGGTCGTCGACGGCCGGGAGTGGGACGAAGGCGTGATCAAGGTCGCCGGCCTCGTCGAAAAGCCGGATCCCGAAGTGGCCCCGTCCAATCTCGGCGTGGTCGGCCGCTATATCCTGACTCCCCGCATCTTCGAACATATCCGCAACCTGAAGCCCGGCGCCGGCGGCGAATTCCAGCTGACCGACGCGATCCAGTCGCTGCTCGGCCAGGAACAGGTACTGGCCTACCGCTATCAGGGCGTGCGCTACGACTGCGGCAGCAAGCTCGGCTATCTGAAGGCGATGGTCGAGTTCGCGCTCAAGCATCCCGAGGTCCGCGACGAGTTCGGCAGCTATCTGCGCGAGCGGATCTGAGCCAGAAGCGGGTCAGCGTTGTCCCCGGCCGCCGTGGCAGACGGGACGCGCAAGGGCGGCAGCGCATGCTGGCGCCCGACCCATGGGTCGTATGGTCGAGGTGCTGGCATTGCACTATCATGGCTGCGGTATCCAAGCAGCACTTGCCATGGGAGCCCACTGTGAACCGCCTCGACCATGACACCGAAGCCGCCGTCCGGCACTTCCTGCGCCTGATTTCCCGCCGTTATCCGACCGCGGGCGCCATCGTCTACGGCAGCCGCGCCCGTGGCACTCACCGCCCCGACAGCGATGCCGATGTGGCCGTCCTGCTCGCCGGCGAACATCAGCGATTTCTCCCGACCAAGCTGGCGATGGCGGACGTCGCCTTCGATGTCCTGCTCGAAACCGGCGTCAATATTTCGCCGTTACCGGTCTGGCTCGATGAGTGGGAGCATCCTGAGGCGTACGACAATCCTGCCCTGCTGCGGAACATCGCTATCGAAGGCGTCCGCCTGTGAACGGCAAACTGACACCTGCAACATTGATGGCCAAGGCCGATTACAAGAGCAACTCGGTCGAACTGGCCGACGCCGCGGAACTCGTCGGGCAGGCGGAGATGTTTGTGACCGCCATGCGCACAGCATTTCCGTCGGCGGCCTCCGACAACGGCTAAGCAAGGCCCGTGTGGGCTGCGTCGCCGAATGGCAAAACAAAAAAAGCCACCTGACGGTGGCTTTGTCGTTTGCAGCGCGGTCTGCTTACCGGCGCTTCATATAGAACACGAACACCTTGTCGACCTCCTGGTGCGACAGCAGCTCGTTGCCGGTCTGCTTGGCGAAGGCCTGGAAGTCGCGCGTGGCGCCCGGGTCGGTGGCCAGCACCTTCAGCACTTCTCCGCTGGCCATATCGGCCAGCGCCTTCTTGGTCCGCAAAATCGGCAGCGGGCAGTTCAGCCCGCGCGCGTCCACTTCCTTCTGGAACTCCATGGTCTCTTCCTTGTTTCCCTGGTATGGGCGATGTCGGCAAGCCTTCCTTGAGGCTTCATGGCCGGTATTGTAGCGTCGCGCCGGCGCCCTCCGTCTGCGCGGCCTGGCGCGGATCGGGGATGTCCTCGCCGGTCTGGCGGTCGAAGAAGCGCACCGGATAGCCGCGCGCGGCCAGCCAGTCGGCCACCGCGAAGCCGGTGCCGGCGTTCCAGATCCGCATCTTCTCCGGCGCCACCAGCTTGTAGTCGGCCAGCTCTTCCGACAGCGCGATGGTGCCGGTCGCGCGCACGTGGTAGGCGATGATCAGCTCGTTCTTGCGCATGAATTCGTAGACGCCGATCAGCGACACCGATTGCGCATCGAGATTGGTCTCTTCCTTCAGCTCGCGCGCGACGCCCGCTTCCGGCGTTTCGTCGCGCTCCAGAAAGCCGGTGACCAGCGCATACATCGACGGCGGCCACGCGGCATTGCGCGCCAGCAGCAGCTTGCCCTCGTACTCGACCACCGCGGCCAGCACCGGCAGCGGGTTGTCCCATTGGACGAACTGGCAGTCGTCCTGCACGCAGGCCATGCGTTCGCGCCCGGACATCGGCAGCGCCATCAGCGGCGTGCCGCAGTGGGGACAGTAGCGATAGGAGGGCATGGCTCGATTTCCTGTTCGATGGCGCGATGCGCCGGGGTCAGACAGCGATCCGCGTGGACGCGCCGGGAGTCACGCGGCGCAAACCTCGCGCATGTCCGCCGCCAGCGCTTCGACCGTCTCGGGCTGCAGATCCCACGCGCACATGAAGCGGCAGCCGCCGGCGCCGATGAAGGTATAGAAGCGCCAGCCGCGCGCGCGCAGCGCCTCGATCGCCGGCAGCGGCAGTTCGGCGAACACGGCGTTGGCCTGGGTCGGGAACATGATGCGCACGCCGGGAATGCTGGCGATCCGATCGTGCAGCAGCTGCGCCATCGCGTTGGCATGGCGGGCGTTGGACAGCCACACGTCGTTCTCCAGCAGCCCCAGCCACGGCGCCGAGATGAAACGCATCTTCGAGGCCAGTTGCCCCGCCTGCTTGACGCGATAGGCGAAATCCTCGGCCAGCTTGCGATCGAAGAACACCACCGCCTCGCCGACCGGCAGGCCGTTCTTGGTGCCGCCGAAACACAGCACGTCGACGCCCGCGCGCCACGTGATCTCGGACGGATGCACGCCCAGCGACGCGACCGCGTTCGCAAAGCGCGCGCCGTCCATATGCACCCGCAGCTGCCGCCGCTTGGCGATCGCCGAGATCGCGCGGACTTCCTCTACCGTGTAGACGGTGCCGACCTCGGTCGACTGCGTCAGCGACACCACCTTGGGCTTCGGATAGTGGATATCGTTGCGGCGCGTAACCAGCGCCTCGATCGCGTCCGGCGTCAGCTTGCCGTTCGCCCCGGGCGCCGTCAGCAGCTTCGAGCCGTTGGAGAAGAACTCCGGCCCGCCGCATTCGTCGGTCTCGATATGCGCCAGCTCGTGACAGATCACGGAGTGATACGACTGGCACAGCGCCGACAGCGCCAGCGAATTGGCCGCCGTGCCGTTGAACACGAAGAACACTTCGCAATCGGTCTGGAACAGGTCGCGGATGCGATCGCAGACCTTCTGCGTCCACGAGTCGTCGCCATAGGCCTGCTCGTGGCCGCTGCCGTTGGCTTCGAGGAAGTACTTCAGCGATTCCGGGCAGAAGCCGGCGTAGTTGTCCGAGGCGAAATGCTGCATGACCGTTCCGTTCAGAGGCGCCAGGCGCCGGTTCATGGATGCCCGCGCATGGCGCGGCTTGCGCGAGGCCTTACTTCTTGTCGGCCCACAGCTCGCCGCCGGTGGCCCAGTTCTCGCGCTTGACGTCGGTGATGATGATGTCGACCGCGCCGGCCGAGCAGCCGAGCGTTTCGCAGGTGACACGGGTCACTTCCTCGACGAACTTGCGCTTCTGCTCGACGGTGCGGCCCTCGAACATCTCTACGTGGAAAGTCGGCATGAATGGCTCCTGTTGTTATGGGTGAAGGGTGCAGGGACTGAAGCGGGCGGTGCCGTCAGTCCCGATATGAGGGATCGATTTTATCGAGTTTGCGCAGCAGCGACGGCCATTCCAGCGCGCCCTCGATGGCGCCGCCGTCGTCGAGCTGGGCCGAGGTCCGCGTCGCCACCTCGACCGCGGGCAGCACCACGCGGTTCGCGGCCAGCGCGCCGAGCTGGATTTCGCAGGCCTTGATCAGCGTGGCCATCAGCACATAGGCCTCGGCGACGGTGCGACCCACCGTCAGCGTGCCGTGGTTGCGCAGCAGCATGGCGGGATGGCCGCCCAGCGAGGCAGTCAGCCGCGCGCCCTCGGCGGGCGTGAAGGCCAGGCCCTCGTAATCGTGATAGGCGAGCCGGCCATGGAAGCGCATCGCATGCTGCGACAGCGGCAGCAGGCCGTCGGCCTGGGCCGATACCGCGACGCCCGCGGTATTGTGCAGGTGCATCACGCAGACCGCATCGGGACGCGCCGCGTGCACGGCCGCGTGCAGCGCAAAGCCGGTCACGTTGACCGGATGCGGGCTGTCGCCGACCACCTCGCCGCGGCCGTTGATCTTGACCAGATCCGACGCGCGGATCTCGTCGAAGGCATGGCCGAAGGGATTGATCAGGAAGTGATCGGGCTCGTCCGGCACCGTCGCCGAGATATGCGTGTAGATCAGGTCGTCCCAGCCGGCCAGCGCGCACAGCCGGTACGCCGCGGCAAGATCGATGCGCGTGCGGCGCTCGGCCTCGGAGGCGGTCGCAGATGCGTTGGCGGAGGCGCCGGTGGCGCGGGCGGGTTGCAGGGCGAAGGACATCGATGGCTCCTTGCGCGTTCGGCGATGCCGGCCCGGAAGCCGGCCGCCGACGGCGGCGAAGGCGATACTGTAGCCCAAGCGCGAAGGCCGGTGGACCGCCGGCCTCGGCTCAGGCGTGCGGCGCCGCCGCGGACGGCAGCGGCGCGACCCGACGCAGCCACAGGTAGATCAGCGCCCCGATCAGCAGCGCCACCGCCGCGCCGATCAGCGAGGCGGCAAAGCCGCCGGTGCGGGCCACCAGCGCGGTGGCGAACGGCGGCCCGACGATCTGCCCGAGCCCGTAGGCCGCGGTCATCAGGCCGATCAGCCGCGGCGCCTGCTCGCCCGCAAGCCGGCGCGCCTCGTGCATGGCGAACAGCACCAGCGCCGTGAACGGCAGCCCGGCCAGCAGGCTGCTCAGCGCGAATCCGGCCAGCGTCGGCCACACCGCCGCGATCGCCACGCCCGCCGCCTGCATGCCATAGGCCAACGCCAGCAGCACGCGGTTGTCGTGCCGCACGCCGATGCGCACCGCCGTCAGCGCGCCGAGCGCCACGGCGGCGCCGAACAGCGGCCAGAACAGGTCCGCCCACAGCGAGCCCGGCATCGCCTGGCGCGCGATCACGGGCAGGAAGGTCGCGGTGATGATGTAGCCGAAGCCGGCCAGACCGTAGGCCACCGTCAGCGCCCAGGCCTCGCCGGAAATCGTGGCCCGCCGGGCCGGCGCGGCGCTCGTGGACGTTGCGGCCGTGCGCTGCACCGCATCGGGCTGAAAGATGCGCCACACCGCCGCCACGAGCAGCAGCGCCAGCACGCCGAACGCGATCCAGCCCCAGGCCGCGCTCCAGCGCATGCCGACCATGCCGAAGGCCGATACCCCGGTGGCGACGATGCCGATGCCCGGTCCGCAGAAGATCAGACCGCCGAGCGCCGGCTTGCCGGCCTCGGCCAGCCGCTGCATGCACCAGGCCGTCGTGTAGACCAGTACGAACGCGCTGGCGACGCCGGCTGCCGCGCGCCACAGCGACCAGGCCAGCATGCCCAGCGGCAGCGCCATCGCCAGCGTCAGCGCCACGGTGGCCGCCAGCCCCCAGCGCACCATGCGCGCAGCATCGGGCCGGATCAGCAGGCAGGCCAGCGCGCCGACGAAATAGCCGATGTAGTTCCAGGTCGCGATCCACCCGCCCTGATGCAGCGTCACGCTGCCGTCGTGCAGCATCATCGGCAGCAGTGGCGTGAAGGCGAAGCGGCCGATGCCCATGGCGACCGCCAGCGACACCAGGCCGCCGAGCGCGACCGCCCATGCGCCCGGACGGTGGGCTTCGCTACCGGCGAGCGCGCCGTGGACCAGCTCGGGATTGCGGGAGGGCGAGACTGACACGATGCGGATTCTCCGTTCTGGCGCGTCGGCAATCCCGCTATCGTACCCGCGGCCGGCAAAGCACGACGGCGGGGCCGGCAAGACCACGCCACCGTCCCGGGCAAGCGGTGTCGTGTCGCCTACACTGGAAGCAGCGCCGCCAGGCGCCCACCGCGCACCGCGGTTCGGCCGGCCAGGACGACATCGGCGGCCCTCCACTTCACGAGCGCAGATCCATGAACGCACAGGCAAGGTTCGCGCAACGTCTCGCCGCCGTGCTGCTGCTGATTGCCGGCATGACCCTGGCGCTGGCCCAGCCTGGCGGCACGGCGAACCCCGCGCGTGCGCAGCCGAACCCGGCCGCGCCGGTCTATCTGATCCCGCTCAAGGGCGCCGTCGGCCCGGCCAGCGCGAGCTTCCTGCGGCGCGGCTTCGAGCAGGCGCGCCAGGCCGGGGCCCAGCTGATCGTGCTGGAGATGGACACGCCGGGCGGCCTGGACCCGTCGATGCGGCAGATCATCCAGGACATCCTCGCCAGCCCGGTGCCGGTGCTCAGCTACGTCTATCCCGGCGGGGCGCGCGCGGCGAGCGCGGGCACCTACATCCTCTACGCGAGCCACCTGGCCGCGATGGCGCCGGGCACCAATCTGGGCGCGGCCAGCCCCGTGCGGCTCGGCATCGGCGGGCCCGAGCGCGAAGACCGGGGTCAGCGCGGGGAGCGTCCGGTGCGTGCCGTGCCCGCATCGGAGGGCGCGGCCAGCGCGGCAAGCGCGCCCGGCGGTGCCGCCTCCTCGGACAGGAAGGACGACTCGCTGAGCACGCTCGAGCGCAAGCAGCTGCACGATGCCGCCGCCTATATCCGCGGCCTGGCGCAGCTGCGCGGGCGCAATGCCGAATGGGCCGAGCGCGCGGTGCGCGAAGCGGTCAGCCTGTCGGCCGACGAGGCCGCGGCGCAGCGCGTGGTCGACCTGATCGCGCCCGATGTGCCGGCGCTGCTGCGCGCAGTCGACGGGCGCGCCGTGGTCGCCGCCGGCGCGTCGCGCACGCTGCGTACCGCGCAGGCCAGCGTGGTCGAGCTCGAGCCCGACTGGCGCTATCGGCTGCTGGCGGTACTCACCGAACCGAGTGTCGCGCTGATCCTGATGATGATCGGCATCTACGGGCTGATCTTCGAGTTCTCGACGCCCGGCATGGTGCTGCCAGGCGTGGCCGGCGCGATCTGTCTGCTGCTGGCGCTGTTCGCGCTGCAGATGCTGCCGATCAATTACGCCGGCCTGGCGCTGATCGCGCTGGGCATCGGCTGCATGGTGGCCGAGGCCTTCCTGCCGAGCTTCGGCGCGCTCGGCCTGGGCGGCATCGTGGCCTTCGCGCTCGGCGCGGTGATGCTGATCGACACCGACATCCCGGGCTTCGGCGTGCCGCTGTGGCTGATCGGCACGCTGTCGCTGGCGGCGGCCGCGCTGAGCTTCGGCGTGTCGGCGGCCGCCGTGCGTGCGCGCCGGCAGCCCGCGGTGATCGCCGACACCCGCGTGGTCGGCAATGCCGGCCGCATCATCGACGAAGGCTGGGCCGAAGTACAGGGCGAACGCTGGCGCGTGCGCAGCGCGGCGCCGCTGCAGACCGGGCAGGCGGTGCGCGTGACCGGCCGGCTGGGACTGGTGCTCGACGTCGAGCCCGCCGACACGGCAGCCGACACGGCAGCCGACGCCGCCAACCCCGCCCCTGCCGCCG
>NZ_JABTYE010000016.1 GCF_013314895.1 Cupriavidus gilardii
GGTCGGCAGCGGGCGCGGCGGCAGGGGCAGTCTGGCCCCACGCGCCGGGCGCCGCCAGGCACAGCGCGACGGCGGCCAGCGGGGTCAGGCGGACGCCAAGCCGATGCGTCAGGTGTTGCAGAAGATCGTACGTCGGGCGGGCGGATTGGCGCACGGATTGGCGCACGGATTGGCGCGCGGTGTTGCGTTGCAGGGTCGAATTCATGGCTCGCGATGCGAAGAACATCGGGGGGCGATCGGTCGTGATCGGTCACGATGCGTCGTGCACGGCGCGGCCGGCGCAGCGCGGCGCGCCTCGCCGCGATGGCATGGGAGCGCCGGCGTATGACCGGTCAGCGTGAACGAACGTCGGGATCGCCGGGATCGTCGACAACCGGCCGCGGGGCGGCCGGGCTCAGGCGAAGGCGAGCGAAGAGGGCGGGGCGCGCGTCAGGAAACTGCGCTGTGGCGGCAGGTGTGGCCAACGCCAGGTGATGCCGGGCGGCACCAGCGGCTTGCCGTGCGACAGCAGCGGCATCGGCGGTGCGCCGCAGGCGCCGGCGGCTTGCGTGGCGGCGTCGAACAGCACACAGGAGTGAGTCAGCAGGCGCGGGCTGTCCGAGGCATGGCCGTCGGTGCTTGTATCGGCGGCGGCGACAGTATTGGCAGCAGTATTGGCAACGGTATCGGCAAGCCAAGCGTGATCCCGCGCGGCCGGCGCCGTTGCAGCGAGAGCCTGCAATGTCCGGCCGGTCAAAGCCAGGCCGGCAGGCGAGCCACCATAGCCGCCGTGCTGAACGCGGTGAACCAGGCCGGCGTGCTGCGCCAGCAACAGGCACAGCACCAGCCAGACGGCCCACAGCCCGCCGGTCCGGCGGTCCGTGCCCCGGCGCCGCAGCGCGCGCAGCCAATCAGTGCGCATGACCGCCATCGGGATCGCAGTCGCAGGGGCCGCCATCGTGGTGATGGTGCTCGTGATCCCCGTCGTCGAAGGCATCTTCCCAGCTGGGGAACGGATCGTCGTAAGCGGCCCAGACCTCGGGACCGGCCGCCATCTCATCGTCGGTCAGCAGGCAGGCATCGAGCGCCGCCTCGAGCGCGGCGCGGTCCATGTTCTGGCCGATCAGCACCAGTTCCTGGCGCCGGTCGCCATAGGGTGCCGGCGCCCCGTCGACCTGTGAGTCGGCGCGGATCGCCGACAGCGTCTCGTCGTCCTGCGGCCAGTCGGCGGGATCGACCGCCGCCCACCAGGCACCGGCACCGCCGTGGCGGCACACGCCGCCCGCCTGGCTCCAACTGCCGGCCGCGTCCATGCGGCTCGCCAGCCAGAAAAAGCCCTTCGAGCGCAGCACGTTGCCGTGCTGACGCAGCCATTCCGTATGGATCAGATCGGCGAAACGCAGCGGATGGAACGGGCGCCGGCGCCGGTAGACGAAGCTGCCGATACCGTAGGCCTCGGTCTCGGGCACGTGTTCGCCGCGCAGCTCCGCCTGCCAGCCGGGCGCTGCCGCGGCGGCTTCGAAGTCGAAGCGGCCGGTGTCCAGCACCTTGTCGAGCGGCACGCGGCCGAAGCTGGCCGGCACGATCTCGGCGCGCGGGTTCAGCGCATGCAGCAGCGCCATCAGCCGCTCGCGTTCGGTTTCGTCGATCAGATCGATCTTGTTCAGCACGATCACGTCGCAGAACTCGACCTGCTCGATCAGCAGATCGACCACGGTGCGGTCGTCCTCGTCGTCGCGTGCCTGGCCGCGGTCGCGCAGATAGTCGGCCTCGTCGAAGTCCTGCAGGAAGTGCGCGGCGTCGACCACGGTGACGATGGTGTCGAGCCGGGCCAGACTGTCGAGCGCATGGCCGTGCTCGTCTTCGAACGTGAAAGTCTCGGCGATCGGCAGCGGTTCGGCGACGCCGGTCGATTCGACCAGCAGATAGTCGAAGCGGCCCTCTCGCGCCAGTGCGGCGATCTCGACCAGCAAGTCCTCGCGCAGCGTGCAGCAGATGCAGCCGTTGGACAGCTCGACCAGCCGCTCGCCGGCGTGCGCGAGCACGCCTTCGCCGACCAGGCGCGCATCGATGTTGACGTCGGCCAGATCGTTGACGATGACCGCCACGCGCTTGCCTTCGCGGTTGGCCAGCACATGCTGCAGCAGCGTGGTCTTGCCGGCGCCGAGGAAGCCGGCCAATACGGTGACGGGAAGACGGTCGGCCATGGCGATCTGGAGGTGGGGGATGTCGCGCGGCGACGCGACAAGGGCCGCGGTCAGCTTATTGCAACAAGGTTGCGACTGTAGCAGAAATGCGCTGCCACGGCACTCTTGCTGTGGCCTCGCGGCGACGCATCGGGCTTGTGTCGGGCTTGTCGGGCTTGTCGGGCTTGCGTCGGCTGCGCGTCGCGCTCAAAAGCAAAACGGCCCGGTGTTCCGGGCCGTCGTCAGCGCAGAGCGAGGGGCGCAGGCCTCAATCGCCGAACAGCTTCTGGCGCAGTTCGCGGCGCTGCTGCGCTTCCAGCGACAGCGTCGCGGTCGGACGGGCCAGCAGCCGCGGCACGCCGATCGGCTCGCCGGTTTCCTCGCACCAGCCGTATTCGCCCGATTCGATGCGGGCCAGCGACTGTTCGACCTTCTTCAGCAGCTTGCGCTCGCGATCGCGCGTGCGCAGCTCCAGGGCATGTTCTTCTTCGATCGTGGCGCGGTCCGCCGGATCCGGCACGATGACCGTTTCGCGCAGATGTTCGGTGGTCTGGTCGGCGTTCTTCAGGATTTCGTCGCGCAGCTGTTCAAGGCGGTTCTTGAAAAAGGCCAGTTGGGCCTCGTTCATGTAGTCCTTGTCGTCCATCTTCAGGATTTCAGCTTCAGTCAGAAGTTTATTGCTGCTCATGGTTGCTGCTGATTCTCTTGTTGATGCGACCGGCGGCGTCGTGTTCCGCGCGGATGCAGTGTCGGTCCGCTTGCGCGGTTCGACCGTTTCACTCTGGCTGGCTGCAGTCTTGCTGCTTCGCGTGCCTCCCTTTGCCGCTCCGGTACCGGCCTGCGCCGAGCCGTTCCGGGGGGTAGGCGCAGCTTGCTGTCCCTGCGCCTTTGTCGTGTCGGCCGCAGCACCAGCGGTCTTGCTGCGGCTTTCTTTGGTTTTTGCTGCGGCTACCATGGGATCCCTTTCTCGGCGTCGGTCGACATCGGTCGGCGTCGTTGCCCCAGCGGCAACGCCCTGAACGTTGCGGCACGAGATCCCGCGCGTCGACGGCCATCGCACGAGCACAGCGGCCGCACCCGAGGACGGCCGTCTGATGCTGACGACAACCGCCGTCCTGCATACGACACGGGCGGCGGCAAGACCGCGCTGCCCGCATCACATCCGGCTTATTGTACTTGAACAAATTACCAGGAGATACGGTGGAAAACCGGACCGGATATTCGGTGTTTCACCGAGCGGCGCGCCCCGCGTATGACCATGCGGCAGCGGCGCCGTGTCACCCGTCCGGGTGCCGCAGCGCGGCAAGCAGGCCGCCCGCATGGCCGGAACCGAGGCCCGGAGCGGGTCTGCGGCGGTCACCGATAATCAGGCGAGGCAGTTGGCCAGGCCCTTGAGAATGGCGTCCTTGGGCAGGTCGACGCCGATGAACACCATTTTGGTGCCGGGCGTTTCGTCTTCCCATTTGCCGCCGATGTCGCTGCCCATCAGCTGGTGCACGCCCTGGAATACCACCTTGCGGTCGACCCCTTCCATATAGAGCACGCCCTTGTAGCGCAGCAGCTTCTCGCCGTAGACGGTCAGGATCCCGGACAGGAATTCCTCGAGCTTGCCGTAGTGGAACGGCTTGTCGCTGCGGAAGACGAACGAGCCGATGCGGTCGGTGTGGTGGTGGTGATGGTGGTGGTTGTGCGCGTGACCGTGGTCGTGTCCATGGTCATGGTTGTGGTCATGATCGTGGTCATGGCCGCAGTCGGTGCCGCAGTGCTCGCCATGCTCGTGGTCATGGTCGTGCTCGTGCTCCTCGGCGCGCAGGAAGTCGGGGTCGATCTCCAGCTTGGCGTTCAGGTTGAAGCCGCGCAGGTCGAAGATCGAGTCGATCGGCGCCTCGCCGAAATGCGCGGTGCCGATCGGCGCGCGCGGATTCATCTGCAGCAGGCGGTGGCGCAGGTCCGCCAGCTCATGCTCCGAGACCAGATCGGCCTTGGTGATGAAGATCGCATCGGCGAAGCCGACCTGGCGCTGCGCCTCTTCCTGCTTGTCGAGCTGCTGGTTGCCGTGCTTGGCATCGACCAGCGTGACCACCGCGTCCAGCAGATAGCGCGAGGCGATCTCGTCGTCCATGAAGAAGGTCTGCGCCACCGGGCCCGGATTGGCCACGCCCGTGGTTTCGATGACGACCCGATCGAAATCGATCTCGCCGGCGTCGCGGCGGCCGATCAGGTCCGACAGCGCCTGCACCAGATCGCCGCGAATCGTGCAGCAGATGCAGCCGTTGCTCATCTGCACGATCTGTTCGCGGCCGTCCTGCACCAGGATCTCGTTGTCGATGTTTTCCTCGCCGAACTCGTTTTCGATCACGGCGATCTTCATGCCGTGCTGTTCGTTGAGGATGCGCTTGAGCAGCGTGGTTTTGCCGCTGCCGAGAAAGCCTGTCAGGATCGTGACCGGGATCAGTTTGGACATGTTGGTTCTCCGGGATTGGGGGAAGCGTCAGCGGCACGGTCAGTGCCGCCATCGGCGGCACCGTGCGCGGGCGCATCGGCCACGGTGTGCGCACCGCATTCGGCGCAGATGCCGTTGACGGTCAATTCGACGTGTTCGACCGCGAAGCCGCTCGGCACGCGCGGCGCGGCCTGTCGGGGCGGCGCGCTTTCCGCGTCGAGGCAGAAGGTGCGGTCGCAGCGGCTGCAATGGAAATGGCTGTGCCGCCGATGGACCTCGGCGCGCGCCGCCTCATGTTCGATCAGGCTGAAGCGGAAGACGCGGTCGTTGCCGGCGCGCTTCTGCGCCAGCCCCTGCTCGACCAGCCAGTCCAGCACCCGATAGACGGTGACGCGGTCGATCGCGTCGGCGCCGCCCGGAAGACGGTCGATCACGGCCTGATGGGTCAGCGGGAGGCCGCTGTCGATCAGGCACGCCAGGATGCAGACGCGCGGTTGCGTGACGCGCGCACCCAGCGCCCGGAGGCGCTCCTGTGCCGCATCGACGGCGGCCGGCAGGCTGGGAGTGGGCGTAGACATGGGGGCGATTTAACCATAGTGCCCACGGAGATGCAATTCAGTTGCGACAACGGGCGACCCAACAGACGCGCGACGGCCGTGCCGACGCCTCGTCGCGCCCTGTAGTTTTGACAAGGCTGCCGAACCGGTAATGGCAAATATGGGAAGCGGCGACCCCGCTTCATGGCATGCGCGCGGGCATGCGCCGTGCTCCGCACCATCGTTTCCACACGGGAGTGCCGCACGCCATGTCCAATCACACCATCAGCGAAGGCTTGCCGTTTCCCCTGGGCGCCACCTGGGACGGCGACGGCGTCAACTTCGCACTGTTCAGCGCCCACGCCACCAAGGTCGAGCTGTGCCTGTTCGACCAGAACGGAGAACGGGAGATCGAGCGCATCGCGCTGCCCGAATACACCGACGAGGTCTGGCACGTCCGCGTGCAGGGACTGGCGCCGGGCGCGGTCTACGGCTACCGCGTGCACGGGCCGTACGATCCGGCCAACGGCCATCGCTTCAATCCGAACAAGCTGCTGCTCGACCCGTATGCCAGGGCCTACGTCGGCGAGCTGCGCTGGGACCCGGCGGTGTTCGGCTATGAAATGGGCCAGGACGACCTGAGTTTCAGCGAGAGCGACAGTGCGCCCTTCATGCCCAGGTGCCAGGTCGTGGACCAGGCCTTCACCTGGGAGCACCCGTTGAGTGTGCGCGTGCCCTGGGAGCGGACCATCTTCTACGAGACCCATGTGCGCGGCTATACCAAACGGCATCCGGCGGTGCCCGAGGCGATGCGCGGCACCTTCGAGGGGCTGGGCCAGCGCGCGGTGATCGACCATATCAAGGCGCTGGGCGTGACCTCGGTCGAGCTGCTGCCGATCCATGTCTTCCTGAACGACAGCCACCTGCTCGACAAGGGCCTGACCAATTACTGGGGCTACAACACGATCGGCTTCTTCGCGCCCGATCCGCGCTACTTCGCCCGCGGGCCGGGCGCCGTGGCCGAGCTCAAGCAGATGATCGACCGCTTCCACGAGGCCGGGCTCGAGATCATCCTCGACGTGGTCTACAACCACACCGCCGAAGGCAGCGAGCTGGGCGCGACGCTGTCGTTCCGCGGCATCGACAACCTGTCCTATTACCGGCTGATGCCGGACGAGAAGCGCTACTACATCAACGACACGGGCACCGGCAACACGCTGAACCTGTCGCATCCGCGCGTGCTGCAGATGGTGATGGACAGCCTGCGCTACTGGGTCACCGAGATGCAGGTCGACGGTTTCCGCTTCGACCTGGCCACCATCCTCGCGCGCGAGCCCGGCGGCTTCGACTACGGCAGCGGCTTCCTGAAGGCCTGCCGCCAGGATCCGATCCTGTCCAGCGTCAAGTTGATCGCCGAGCCGTGGGACTGCGGCCCCGGTGGCTACCAGGTCGGCGGCTTTCCGCCCGGATGGGCCGAATGGAACGACAAGTTCCGCGACACGGTGCGCGACTTCTGGCGCGGCGAGGAGGGCGTTGCCCCGGAACTGGCGGCGCGGGTGACTGCCTCCGGCGACAAGTTCAACCACAGCGGGCGCCGGCCCTGGGCCAGCGTCAACTTCATCACCGCGCACGACGGCTTCACGCTGCACGACCTGGTCTCGTACAACGACAAGCACAACGACGCCAACGGCGAGGACAACAACGACGGCACCAGCGACAACCGCTCCTGGAACTGCGGCGCCGAAGGGCCGACCGACGACCCCGACATCGGCGAGCTGCGCGAGCGCCAGAAGCGCAATCTGCTGGCCACGCTGCTGTTCTCGCAAGGCACGCCGATGATGGTGGCCGGCGACGAGTTCGGCCGCACCCAGCAGGGCAACAACAACGCCTACTGCCAGGACAACGAGATCAGCTGGGTCGACTGGGAGATCGACGAGCGCGGCCGCGCCCTGATCGAGTTCGTGCGCAAGCTGACCACGCTGCGGCGCGCGCTGCCGGTGCTGCGGCGGGGCCGTTTCCTGACCGGCGAGGTCGACGAGGAACTGGCCATAGCCGACGTCAAGTGGATCAGCGCCGCGGGCGACGAACTGACGCCGGAACACTGGGACGATGCCTCGATGCGCTGCTTCGGCCTGGTCATCGACGGCCGCGCGCGGGCCACCGGCATCCGCCGGCCGGCCTCGGACGCGACGCTGCTGCTGGTATTCAACGCCTATCACGACATGGTCGAGTTCACCTTGCCGCAGATTCCCGGCAGCGACCAGTGGACCTGCCTGATCGACACCAATATGCCGGTGCGCGAGGAACTGCCGGAGTTCTCGTCCGGGGACGTCTACCAGGTCACGGGGCGCTCGCTGCTGCTGTTCGCCCTCGAGGCGCGCGGCGCGACGCGGCGGGTGTTCGAGCGGCTGGAAGGCGTGCTGACCGAGGACGTCGAGCCAGGCCGCGGTACGCAATGACATCGATCCGGGGCCGACTCGGGGAGCCGGCGTGCGACCCGCTTCGGCCCTGCCTCGGCCTTGCCTTGGCCCTGCTTCGGCCTGTTTGGTCCTGATTCGCCCCTGATCTGGTCCTGATTCGCCCCCGCTTTGGCTGTCGTTCCGTACCCGCTTCGGCCCCGCTTCGGCCCCGCTTCGGCCCGGGTATTTCCTGATATTTCGGGTAAGTCGCCGTTGATAGCATGGCGGCTCCAAGCCGCGGCCTCCGGTGAGGCGGCCCACGCCGCCACGGTGGCTGGGCGGCATGGCAGTCTGCACGACGGGAAGTCGGGGAAATCAGGAGAAATAATGAAACACGTTGCAAAAACCGTGGCCGCCGCCCTCGCGGCCGCCGCATTGGGTCTGCCTGGCGTGGTACAGGCGCAGGATTACCCGGGCAGCCGGCCGGTCTCGGCCGTGGTGCCGTTCGCCGCGGGCGGCCCGACCGACAAGGTGGCGCGCGAGCTGGCGCAGGTCATGTCCAAGCATCTGGGCGCGACCATCGTGATCGAGAACCTCGGCGGGGCCGGCGGCACGATCGGCGCGAAGAAGGTGGCCCAGTCGAAGAACGACGGCCACACCGTGCTGATCCACCATATCGGCATGTCGACCGCCCCGGCGCTGTACCGCAACCTGGGCTTCGATCCGCTGAAGGACTTCGAGTACATCGGCGAAATCGCCGACGTGCCGATGGTGCTGGTCGGCAACAAGAACCTGCCGCCGAACACGCTGAAGGACCTGCTGCCGTACATCAAGGCCAACGCCAGCAAGCTCTCGCTCGCCAACGCCGGCATCGGCTCGGCCTCGCACCTGTGCGGCCTGCTGTTCCAGAGCGCGATCCAGACCGAACTGACCACGGTCCCGTACAAGGGCACCGCGCCGGCGCTGACCGATATCCTGGGCGGCCAGGTCAACCTGATGTGCGACCAGACCACCAACATCGCCGGCCAACTCAAGGCCAATGCGCTCAAGCCCTATGCCGCGATGCAGCCGCGCCGCGTCGAGGCGTTCAAGGACATCCCGACCGCTGCCGAGCAGGGCCTGTCGAACATCGAGGTCAAGATCTGGCACGCGATGTACGCACCCAAGGGCACGCCGCAGCCGGTGATCGAGAAGCTGTCGGCGGCGCTGCAGAAGTCGGTGACCGACCCGGGCTTCCGCGCCAAGATGGCCGAGCTGGGCGCCGAAGCGGTACCGGCCCAGCGCGCCACGCCGGATTCGCTGAAGACCTTCCTCGGCAACGAAATCAACAAGTGGACCCCGGTGATTCGCAAGGCCGGCGTCTATGCGGACTGAGTCGAGGCGACGCTGACCGATTCGCCGCCGCTGCGTTCCGCGCAGCGCGGCGGCGGAACGGCATCCGAGGCCACGCGGCAGCGCGTGGCCTTTTTGTTTGCCCATCTCGCCGATTGCGCTACAAGCCGAGCTCGCTATGTGAGCCGAGCCGGACCAGCTGCAGCGTATCGTCGTCGGGCTTGCTGTAGATCAGCACCAGGTCCGGGCGGATGTGGCAATCCCGAAAATCCTTCCACTGGCCGGTCAATGCGTGGTCCCGATGTCTGGCGGGCAACGATCGGTCGTTTGCCAGCGCTGTGACCACTTCCTCGAAATCCGCATCCAACGTCGCGCGATACGGACCTCTCTTCTCTCGCTTGAAATCCCGTTTGAACTGCCCTGTCAGCTCAATCGTCCTCATTCTCCAAATCCGCCATCAATGCCTCGACGGACGAGAATTTGCGCAGGCCACGAGCCCGCGCTTCCTTCATCGCCGCGATCGTCGTCGGGTTGGGCGTCACCAGTTCGAAGGGAAGGGCCTTGTCATGCGCGACGCGGGTCAGCGTCATGCGGACGACGTCCGAAACGGACAGTCCCATTGCTTCCAACACGATCGAGGCTTCCTCTTTGATATCCGCGTCGACGCGAGCGCGGACAAACGTAGTGCTTGCCATGGTGGTTTCCCTTTGCTGCTTGGTCGTCGGTAACGGAATCCCTCGGAATAGATAGGGATGAAGTCGAAAGAAGCCAGGTGCGGCGATGGATCGACGGGGATTCCTGAGGCGCAGTGTAGCTCAATTGAGCAACAAGGCAAGGGAAGTTGGGCGGAGCCGCCGCGGGCTTGGGATCACACTTTGCGCCACAGGACCGGCGTCTATATTGGTGGAACCCACCCGGCGCCCGCCTCTTGAATTCGACGACGGCGCCGCCAAGTAGCTGCCTGAAACCAACTCAGAAGCCACCATGGAACAGTATCACGGCACTACCATCGTCAGCGTCCGGCGCGGCAACCAGGTTGCCCTGGGCGGTGACGGCCAGGTCACTCTCGGCAATATCGTGATGAAGGGCACCGCGCGCAAGGTGCGCCGCATCTACAACGGCAAGGTCCTGGTGGGCTTCGCCGGCAGCACCGCCGATGCGTTCTCGCTGCTGGACCGCTTCGAGGCCAAGCTGGAGAAGTACCAGGGCAATCTGACGCGCGCCGCGGTCGATCTGGCCAAGGACTGGCGTTCCGACCGCGCGCTGCGCCGGCTCGAGGCGATGCTGATTACCGCCGACCGCGACACCACGCTGGTGATCACCGGCAACGGCGACGTGCTCGATCCGGAAGGCGGCATCGCGGCGATCGGCTCGGGCGGTGCCTATGCCCAATCGGCCGCCAAGGCGCTGGTCGAAAACACCGAGCTGCCGCCCAAGGACGTGGTCGAGAAATCGCTGCGCATCGCCGGCGAACTCTGCATCTACACCAACACCAATTTCGTCATCGAGACGCTCGAGTGAGCGTTCGCATGACGCTTCACGCGCGTGAGGCAGGCCTGGCGCACCACCGCGCGGCAGTGCGCCGTGGCGGCGCACCGACCGGCCTTCATTGAACGGATACCCGGATACCGAGACCCATGTCCCACACCATGACTCCGTCGGAAATCGTTTCCGAGCTCGACAAACACATCATTGGCCAGAACAAGGCCAAGAAGGCCGTGGCGGTGGCATTGCGCAACCGCTGGCGGCGCCAGCAGGTGGCCGACCCGCTGCGCCAGGAAATCACGCCGAAGAACATCCTGATGATCGGCCCGACCGGCGTCGGCAAGACCGAGATCGCGCGGCGCCTGGCCAAGCTGGCCGACGCGCCCTTCATCAAGATCGAGGCCACCAAGTTCACCGAGGTCGGCTATGTCGGCCGCGACGTCGACACCATCGTGCGCGATCTGGTCGAAATGGCGATCAAGCAGACCCGCGAGTCCGAGATGAAAAAGGTGCGGACCAAGGCCGAGGATGCCGCCGAGGACCGCCTGCTCGACGTGCTGCTGCCGCCGCCGCGCGACATCGGCTTCGCTCAGCCCGAGGAAAAGGACTCCAACACCCGCCAGGTCTTCCGCAAGAAGCTGCGCGAGGGACAGCTCGACGACAAGGAAGTCGAGCTCGAGGTTGCTGCCGCGGTGCCGAGCCTCGACATCATGGGCCCGCCGGGCATGGAAGACATGACCGAGCAGCTGCGCAGCATGTTCGCCGGCCTGGGGCAGGGCAAGAAGCTGCGCCGCAAGATGAAGGTCAAGGAAGCGTTCAAGCTGCTGATCGACGAGGAAGCGGCCAAGCTCGTCAACGATGACGATCTGAAGCACAAGGCGCTGGCCAATGTCGAGCAGAACGGCATCGTGTTCCTCGACGAGATCGACAAGATCGCCAGCCGCAGCGAACTGGGCGGCGGCGAGGTGTCGCGCCAGGGCGTGCAGCGCGATCTGCTGCCGCTGGTCGAAGGGACCACGGTCAGCACCAAGTACGGCATGGTCCGGACCGACCATATCCTCTTCATCGCTTCGGGCGCGTTCCACCTGTCCAAGCCGAGCGATCTGATTCCCGAGCTGCAGGGCCGCTTCCCGATCCGCGTCGAGCTCGAATCGCTGTCGGTGGCCGACTTCGAGGCGATCCTGACGCAGACCGACGCCAGCCTGACCAAGCAGTACCAGGCGCTGCTGGCGACCGAACAGGTCGAGCTGGTGTTCGCGCCGGACGGCATCCGCCGTCTCGCGGAGATCGCCCACTCGGTCAACGAAAAGGTCGAGAACATCGGCGCGCGCCGGCTGTACACGGTGATGGAACGGCTGCTCGAGGACCTGTCGTTCCACGCCACCCGCTCGAGCGGCGAAACCGTGACGATCGACGCCGCCTATGTCGATGAACGGCTGGGCGATCTGTCGGCCAACGAGGACCTGTCGCGCTACGTGCTGTAACCGCGACGGGCGGGCCGACCTGAAGCCCGCTCCAAAGTCGCTCCATGAGGTAACGCGATGAAGTGCGCCTTCTCAGCAATGAGAAGGCGCATTTTTTTGTCTGTTCCGCTCGCCAGTGACGAGTTCTACCCATGTGGGAATCGTCTTACTCGCCTTTCGGAAGCCCCCGCCTGCTTGCAAAAGCGCACCGCACATAACCTTCATATACGACGAGACAGCAAGGCGAACGTCGTCGTCGTCCTTGCGAACTCAAACCGATCGACAACGACAGGAGCGCGACATGATGAAGAAATGGCTGTCTGCTGCAGTGTGTTCGATGATGGTTGCCGCACCGGCAGGCTTTGCGCTGGCGCAGAGCGCGCCGTCGGGTGCCCGCGCCGACTATGACGCCGCCGTTTCGCGGGCGGACGCGGACTACAAGAATGCGAAGACGAAGTGCGATGCCCTGAAGGACAACGCCGAGGACGTCTGCGAGGCCGAGGCGAAGCGCGATCGCGACGTGGCGAAGGCCGAGGCCGAAGCGCGCCGCGACGGTACCGAGGCCGCCCGCGCCAAGGTGCTCAAGGTCAAGGCCGACCGCGAATACGAAGTCGCGAAGGAACGCTGCGACGACAAGAAGGGCAATGACAAGGACGTCTGTGTGAAGGAAGCCAAGACGGCGCACGAGAAGGCGCTGGGCGAGGCCAAGACGACCCGCGCGGCTGCCGGCGGCGGTACGCGCACCGACGTGGCGGAAGCACGCCGCGAGGCTCGCAAGGACACCAGCGACGCCGCCTACAAGGCGGACAAGGAGAAGTGCGACGCGATGTCGGGCGACGCCAAGGACCGCTGCGAGGCCGACGTCAAGGCGAAGTACAACCGCTGATGCATTCCGGCCGCGGCTGATGCGGCCGGCTGTAGCGATGGCGAGCAGTGGGCGCGCAGGCGTTGCGAAGGCTCCCGCGCGCTCCCATCGCCTTGTCCATCGACGTATCCATCCAGATTGAGGAGCAGATCATGAACTGGGACCAGATCGAAGGGAAATGGGAGCAGGCCAAGGGCAAGGTCAAGGAGAAGTGGGGCCAGCTGACCGATGACGATCTCACGCAGATCAACGGCAAGCGCGATCAGCTCGCCGGCAAGATCCAGGAGCGCTATGGCTACACCAAGGAGCGCGCCGAAGAGGAAATGCGCGAGTGGGAGCGGGATACCCGCTGGTGACACCGGCCGGCGACATCGGCCGGTGGTGACATCCGTTGACGGCAGGTAAGCCAGGTAAGCGTTGGTAAGCAGGCTGGCACGGTCGCCGCGACGATGAGAAGCTTGCGCCTCGTTAGCGGCTGCAGGATGGCCGTGAGAGCAGGAGGTCCAAAATGAAGCATATCGGGTTGATGTCGGCAGCCGTTCTGGGCGGGCTGGCCGCGGCAACAGCGTTCCTGTGCGCCGTGCCGGATCGCAGCGAGGCCACGCGAATCGACGGCACCGCGGCCGACGGCACCGTCAAGGTCTCGCATGCAGTGTTCGTCAGCGAGTCAGCCGAGTACGGCGCACGCTCGAACCGGCATGCGTTCGACGCGCTTCGGGTTGGCACCACCGGCGCGGCTGGCACGATCGGCACGACCGGCATCGCCAATCGTGCGGCCAACGACGGCGACGACCTCGGCTGGGACTACGTGCAACTGCGCCTGTGAACCGGCGGGCGGCGATGGCCGCGATGCGATGCAAGAAGGGCCTGCGATTGCAGGCCCTTTTTTCGTCCGCTCGATGCCCTAGCGCGACACCGGCCGCTTGGCGAGCTTGCGTTGCAGCGTGCGCCGATGCATGTTCAGCGCGCGCGCCGTCGCCGAGATATTGCCGCCATGTTCGGCCAGCACGCGCTGGATATGCTCCCACTCGAGCCGCGGCACCGATAACGGCAGCGGATCCTCCAGCGCTGCCTCGGCAGCAACCTCCGACACGCCCGACTTGAGCGCGGCAAGGATCGAATCGACATTGGCCGGCTTGGCCAGATATTCGTCGGCCCCTTGTTTGACGGCGGCCACCGCGGTGGCGATGCTGGCGTAGCCGGTCAGCACCAGGATGCGCGCCCTTGGCAGCATCGCGCGCAGCGGCGCCACCAGCTGCAGGCCGGAGTCCGCCGGCGCGGTCACGCCGGCCGCGGGCGCGGCGGCCAGATGCAGATCCAGCGTGACATAGTGAAACGCCGTCTTCTCGGCCATCGCCAGCGCCTGCTGGCGATGGTGTGCGACCTGGACCGCGAAGCCGCGACGCGACAGCGCGCGTGCGAGCGTGTCCGAGAACACGGGGTCGTCGTCGATCACCAGGAAGGGCGCGCCGGCGTCGCTATTGTCGGCGGGGACAGCAGGGGAAAGGGAAGCGCTCGATGTCAGGCTCATGCCGCATGCTCCGATGCATCGGGGTTTGCCGGTAGCCGCAGCTCGGCCACGGTGCCGCCTTCGGGGCGATGCTGCCACAGCAGCCGCCCGCCCATCTGGCGCGCCACGCTCTGCGCCAGATAGGCGCCGATGCCCTGGCCGCCGTGCGTGCTTGCCACCGGCGCCTCCCCCAGCCGCGCGCGCAACGCTGCGGGCATGCCGGTGCCATGGTCGATCACCCGCAGCACCAGTTCGCCGGGTTCGCCGCTCGGTTCCCGCGCGATCGACAGGCGCAACGGCAGATCGCCGCGACCGGCGGCCTGCTGGCTGAGCGCCGCATTGTCGAGCAGGATGGTCAGCATCTGTCCGGTCCGCGCGGGCTCGATCGGCACATATGCGGCCTCCGCGGCGATCGCGGTCTCGACCCGCACCTGCGGATGGCGCAACTGCCAGCCGTCGGCAAAGGCGGGCAGCCACTGCCCTACCGGCTGCAGGGCACTGGCGCGGTTCGCTTCGCGCAGGCGCGCCAGGATGTCGCGGCATAGCGCCAGTTGCTGCTCGACCGTATGCAGGTCGGGCAGGTAGTCGCGTATCGCGGTATTGCCCCGCGTCGGATCGGCGGCGTCGGCGCGCAGCTCGCCGGCGATCACGGCCAGCGTTGCCAGCGGCGTGCCGATCTCGTGCGCGACCGTCGCCGCCTGCGCGTTCAGCGACTCGACCCGCGCCTCGCGCAGCAGCCGCTCGCGCGCGTCGGCCAGTTGCCCTTCGCGCTCGCGCAGCACGCCCGACAGCCGCGCGACGAACAGTGCGATCATCACCGCGCTGGCCACGAAATTGAGCCACATGCCGACCAGGTGGTAGACCACCGCATTGTCCGGGTCGTGCAGATGCAGGGGCACGTATTCGAACAGCATCAGCGAATAGCAGGCCAGCGCGTACAGCGCCAGCGCGACCACCTGCCGCCACGGCACGATCGCTGCGGCCAGTGCCAGCCCGGGCAGATAGAAGGAGACGAAAGGGTTGGTGGCGCCGCCGGTGAAGAACAGGATCGCCGACAGCGCGGTCAGGTCGACCAGCAGCTGGCCCATCAGCTCGGCATCGCCCGGCACCGAGCCGGCGCGCGCATGTTGGCGCAGCCGCCACGCGGTCAGCAGATTGAAGACCGCCTGCAGCACGAAGATCGACAGCAGCGGCCGATAGGGCAACTCCAGCCCGGCCAGCGTTTCGGCCCAGACCAGCAGCAGCCCCTGTCCGCTGAGGATGGCCCAGCGCAGCCAGTACACCCGGCGCAAGCTCAGCAGGCCGTCTCTGCCGGGGCCGGGTGCTCGGGGGGCATGGCCGTCGGAGGCGGCGGCGTGGGCGGCAGCGTGGGCAGGCATCGTCATGCCGCGAGTGTAGCAACGGTGCTGCCCCCGGCCGCCTCGTGCGACACCATGCCGCATTGGTCGCCGCGCGGGGCACTGCCAGACTGGCGGACTGCGCCGCATGCGCCCGTGCATCGTCCCCGTCCCGGTGCCCGTGGCGCGGTGGCCCCGTGGCGGTTCATGTTCTAATCCCGTTTCTACGCGGACTTCCTGCTGCCGCTGGACCGTTTTTCGTTTGAACGAATTGCACCGAGAAAGGATAGAGATGCAAGCCAAGCTGTTCGTCGCCGCCGCCTGCTGCGCGCTGTTTTCCACCGCTGCGCTCGCCCAGGTCGACATCCGCAATGCATGGGCACGCGGCACCGTGCCTGCGCAGACGGCCACCGGCGTCTTCATGACGCTGCACGCGCACCAGAACGCGCGCCTGGTCGGCGTGTCGACGCCCGTGGCGGCGACGGCCGAGGTGCACGAGATGAAGATGGAAGGCAACGTGATGCGGATGCGCGCGCTGGATGCGCTGCCGTTGCCGAAGATGGAAGACGTCGAACTGAAGCCCGGCGGCTATCACGTGATGCTGCTGGGTCTGAAGGCGCCGCTGAACGCCGGCGACAAGGTGCCCGTGACCCTGAAGATCGAGCAGGGCGGCAAGCTGATCGAGCAGCGTGTCGAGGCCGAAGTGCGCGGGCTGACCGCACCGGCCCAGGGCGGCGGCGCGGCCGGCAACCACAAGCACTGAAACAGCGAAACCCCCCGGCCCGCGCATCGTGCCGGCATGTGCGCCGGCACGATGCGCCTGCATCAGCGCCTGCATCAGCGCCTGCATCAGCGCCGGCATCACCGCCGGCCGAGCCGCCGCTCAACCGCGCAGGCTGATCGCCTGGTCCAGTCCCTGACCCGCGCCGACCGACAGAAGCCGCTCGCGCAGCCACGCATGGCCCGGATCGGCATCGTTGCGATCGTGCCAGATCGCGCTGAAGGTGAAGCCCGGAAACGCGAACGGCGGCTCGAACACCGCAAAGCGCGGGTCGTCCTCCAGCGCCGCTAGGCTGCGGCGCGCCGTGGTCAGGACCAGATTGGTGCCGGCGATCAACGCCGGCGCGACGCTCCAGTGCGGCACCACGCAGGCGATCTTGCGGCGGCCGCCATGCTTGGCGATGGCGGCATCGATAGGGTCGACCCGGTCGCTGTGGGCGGCCACCAGCACGTGCGAGCGGGCCAGATAGGCGACCTGGTCCAGCCGCCCATGGTCGCGCACCGTCGCGGCATCGACCGCGCAGCCGTACTCCTCGTCGAACAGCGCGGCCATCTTCACGCCCTCCGGCTGATAGACGAACACGCCCAGCGCCAGATCGACCTCGCCATCGGCCACCTGCGCCAACATCGCTTCGCGGCTGCCCTGCGTCACCACCAGCTCGATGCCGGGCGCGGCCTTGCGGACCGCGCGCAGCAGGTTCGGCAGCACCACCATCGCGCCGTAGTCCGACATCGCCAGCCGGAAGGTGCGCCTGGCCGTGGCCGGCTGGAAGCCCGACGGTCCCAGCAGGATGCGCACCTGCGCCAGCGCCTCGGCCAGCGGCCCCGACAGTTCGTGCGCCCGCGCGGTCAGCACCAGGCCGCCCTGGCCGCGCACCAGCAGGGGGTCGTCCAGCAACTGCCGCAGCCGCGCCAGCGCATGGCTGACCGCCGGCTGGCTCAGATGCAGCCGCAGCGCGGCGCGGGAGATATGACGCTCGGCCAGCAGGGCCTCGAGCACGACCAGCAGGTTCAGGTCGACGTTGCGCAGATTATTCATCCGGCGAATATTAAACGTTCGAAACCAGAATTGGAAATCCATCCGGCGTAGGGGCAGACTGGCGCGGTCTCTTTTTTCTCCAACCGACCACGGAGGTCGCGCATGTTGTCTTCGTCCCATCCCGTCGGCCCGGCGCTCGCTGCCGCGCTGCCCGTGCTGATCGCCGCGCTGGCCGGCGCGATGATTCCGCTGCAGGCCGGCGCCAATGCCGCCCTGGCCCGCACGCTCGGACATCCGCTGTGGGCCACCCTGGTGTCGCTGCTGGTCAGCCTGGCGGTGGTGGTGGCGCTGATGCTGGCGCTTCGGGTCGGTCCGCCGCCCACCGGCTGGACCACCGGGCCCGCGTGGATATGGATCGGCGGCGCGCTCGGCGTGTTCTATCTGACCGCCGCGCTGATGCTGGCGCCGCGGCTGGGCGCCAGCGGCTTTATCGCGGCGGTGGTTGCCGGGCAGATGCTCGCCTCGCTGTGGATGGACCATGCCGGCCTTGCCGGCTTTGCGGTGCGCGAACTGACGGCGCCGCGGCTCGGAGGCGCCGTGCTGATCGTGCTCGGCGTGGTGGCAATGCAGTGGAGCGGATCGGCGCGCGTCGCGGGTGCGCTGGATTGACACGGCCGCTGACATGGGCCACTGACGTAATTCGCTCACTCCCCCGCCTGCGCCTGCCGGCGCCGCAGGCAATCCGGACACAGGCAGTGCTGCCCCGGCACGATCAGCCGCGCCGGCAGCAGCGGCATCGTCGCGCACCAGCAATGCGGCAGGCCGGCCGCGTGGCCGCAGACGAAACGCGCGCCGCAGGCCGCGCACTGCTCGACCGGCCGCAAATGGCCGGTCAGCACGGCAGCGGGGCCGGCGCCTGAGTCCGGGCTTTTGCCGGCGCCTTCTCCTGACATCGCAGTGGCTTCCGTTGGCGTGGTTGTTGCATGAAAAGAACGGCCGATGGGCCGTCGGACGCACCGTTGGCGCCCCATGCGGGCCCCGGTCTGCCGTCTCGCTAGCGTGGGACCCCGTTTCTTGTAAAATTCGGGCGCCTGCCGCGGGGCGCCGGATGCGCCGCGTTGCCATGATACCTGTCGAATTTCACGGATTGCCATGACCTCCGATACCTCCGGGCCCACCGCAACCGCAGTGGCCGCCATCGCCCCCGCCCTCAAGGCCGAGATCCTTGCCGAGGCGCTGCCCTATATCCGCAAGTTCCATGGCAAGACCATCGTGGTCAAGTACGGCGGCAATGCGATGACCGAGGAGAAGCTCAAGCACGGCTTCGCGCGCGACGTGATCCTGCTGAAGCTGGTCGGCATGAACCCGGTGGTCGTCCACGGCGGCGGCCCGCAGATCGACGAGGCCCTGAAGAAGGTCGGCAAGGTCGGCACCTTCATCCAGGGCATGCGCGTCACCGACGAAGAGACCATGGAAGTGGTCGAGTGGGTGCTCGGCGGCGAGGTCCAGCAGGACATCGTGATGCTGATCAACCAGTACGGCGGCCAGGCGGTCGGCCTGACCGGCAAGGACGGCGGCCTGATCCGCGCCAAGCGGCTGAAGATGCCGGACCGCGAGAATCCGGGCGCGTTCATCGATATCGGCTATGTCGGCGACATCGAGGCGATCAACCCGGCCGTGGTCAAGGCGCTGCAGGACGACGCCTTCATCCCGGTGATCTCGCCGATCGGCTTCTCCGACGACGGCCAGGCCTACAACATCAATGCCGACGTGGTGGCCGGCAAGATGGCCGAGATCCTCAAGGCCGAGAAGCTGGTGATGATGACCAACATCCCCGGCGTGATGGACAAGAAGGGCAATCTGCTGACCGACCTGTCGGCGCGCGAGATCGAAGAGCTGTTCGCCGACGGCACCATCTCGGGCGGCATGCTGCCGAAGATCTCGTCGGCGCTCGACGCCGCCAAGAGCGGCGTGAACTCGGTGCACATCATCGATGGCCGCATCGAACACTCGCTGCTGCTGGAGATCCTGACCGAGCAGGCGTTCGGCACCATGATCCGCTCGCACTGACGCATCGCAACCAGGCGCGCGCCGTCGCTTCGGCGGCGCGGCGCCTTCCCCTCGTGCCTTCCCACGCCTCCCGCCGCTCCCCCTACCGCCTGCGGCATCGCCCGGCCGGCAACAACGCCGGCGACACGGTCTGGCTGTTCGATCTCGACAACACGCTGCACGACGCCTCGCACGCGATCTTCCCGGCCATCAATGCCGCGATGACCGCGTACGTCGCGCGCGTGCTCGCCTGCGACGAGCCCACTGCCAGCCGCGTGCGGGTCGACTACTGGCAGCGCTATGGCGCGACGCTGCTCGGCATGATCCGCCATCACGGCGTCGACCCGGCCGACTTCCTGCGCGCCGCGCACGAATTCCCCGACCTTGCGCGGATGGTGCGCGTGCGCCGCGGCCTCGCCGCTCGGCTGCGCCGCCTGCCCGGGCGCAAGGTGCTGCTGACCAACGCGCCGCAGGACTACGCGCGCGCGGTGCTGCGCGTCGCAGGCATCGAACACTGTTTCGAGCGCGTGATCGCGATCGAACAGATGTGGGTCCATGGCGATCTGCGCCCCAAGCCCGATCGGCGCATGCTGCGCCGCCTGCTGGCGAAGCTGCGGATCGCGCCGGGCCGCGCGGTGCTGGTCGAGGACACGGTCTCGCACCTGAAGCGCTATGCAGGCCTGGGCATCCGCACCGCGTGGATCACCGGCTATCTGTGTTCGACCACGCCGAGCCGGCCGCATGACGTGCCGGCCGGCGCCGCGCGCGATGCCGCCCAGCAGGCGGCGCTGCGCGCCGAGGCGCAACGCCATGCGCACGACCGCGATGCCGACCACGCGGCCCGGCAGCAGGCGGTGACGCTGGTGGCCGCCGAGAACCAGGCCCCCGCGCCGCGGCTTTCGCCGGAAGCGCAGCAGGCGGCCCGCAACGCGGGTCGCAACCTTGGTCGCCAGCGGGCCCGCATGGTGCACCGGCCCGGCTATGTGGACATAAAAGTACAATCGGTGCATCAACTCCATCGACGAATGCGGAGAAACGGGTCATGACGCAGAGCAACGAGGCAGCCGCGCCGGCCGCGAACGCGGACGAGCGGAGCGGGCAGGGCGAGGGCGGTGGCGCGGCCGAGGCAGTGGTCGCGCGCAAGCGGCCGCGCCCCGGCGAGCGCCGCGTGCAGATCCTGCAGACGCTGGCCAGCATGCTCGAGCACCCGCGCTCCGAACGCATCACGACTGCCGCGCTGGCGGCCCGCCTCGGCGTCTCGGAGGCCGCGCTGTATCGGCATTTCGCCAGCAAGGCGCAGATGTTCGAGGGCCTGATCGCCTTCATCGAGCAGACCGTGTTCGGCCTGATCAACCAGATCACCGCGCAGGAGGAGCATGGCCTGCGCCAGGTGCAGGCGATCGTGCGGATGCTGCTGTCGTTTGCCGAGAAGAATCCGGGCATGACGCGCGTGCTGACCGGCGAGGCGCTGGTCGGCGAGCACGAACGCCTGCAGGAGCGCATCAATCAGCTGGTCGACCGCATCGAAGCGTCGATCCGCCAATGCCTGAAGGTCGCCGCGACGCAGGGCGCGTTTCCGCCCGACGCCGACGTGTCGGCACGCGCCGCGCTGATCGTCGCCACGGTGCAGGGACACTGGCATCGCTACGCCAAGAGCGGCTTTCGCAAGCTGCCCGCGGGGCAGATCGACGCGCAGCTGCGCGTGCTGCTCGGCTGAGCCACGGGGCGGAAGTGCGAGACGGAACCGCGGTCTCGATGTGCCGTTCGAGCGTGCCTTTCGCTGGTGTCTTTCGCTTTGCTCTATAATCTGCCGGTCGCGCCGATTTGATGACTGGCTTGCGGGCGCGCGGCGGGGGAAATCCTCGCCACTATAAATGCGGCTAAAGAGGTTGGTCGGCGCCCCTCTCCGATAGAACCGATAAAACGGATTCCCGGGATGACGCCACCGCGCGGCGGACAGCGAAGCATCCGGCGCGACAACAACCCGACTTGGCTGCGTGATTCCAGACGCAAGACCGGTCGGGTTTTTTTTTATGCCCGCTTCGCGCGGGCCCGCCTACATGACTGACGTTGCCCTGCCGTCCGCAAACGCGGAACCGGCCGCTTCCCCCGCCGACGCTGCCGCCGCGCTGCATCTGCCCCTGCCGCCCGACTCCGTCGGCATCGTGACGCCGCAGCGCATGCATTTCGCCGAGCCGCTGCCGCTGCGCAACGGCTCTTCGCTGGCCGACTACGACCTGATGGTCGAGACCTACGGCACACTGAACGCCGCGCGCACCAACGCCGTGCTGGTATGCCACGCGCTGAACGCTTCGCACCACGTGGCGGGCGTCTACGCGCACGATCCGCGCGACGTGGGCTGGTGGGACAACATGGTCGGCCCCGGCAAGCCGCTCGACACCAATCGCTTCTTCGTGATCGGCGTCAACAATCTGGGCTCGTGCTTCGGCTCGACCGGTCCGATGAGCCTCAACCCGGCCACCGGTCAGCCCTTCGGCGCGACCTTCCCGGTGGTCACGGTCGAAGACTGGGTCAATGCGCAGGCGCGCGTGGCCGACGCCTTCGGCATCGAGCAGTTCGCCGCGGTGATGGGCGGCAGCCTCGGCGGCATGCAGGCGCTGGCCTGGAGCCTGATGTATCCGGAGCGGCTGCGCCATTGCATCGTGGTGGCCTCGACGCCGAAGCTGTCGGCGCAGAACATCGCCTTCAACGAGGTCGCGCGCAGCGCGATCCTGTCCGACCCCGACTTCCACGGCGGCAACTACTACGCGCATGGCGTCAAGCCCAAGCGCGGCCTGCGCGTGGCCCGGATGATCGGCCACATCACGTACCTGTCCGACGAGGACATGGCGGCCAAATTCGGCCGCGAGCTGAAGGCCGAGGACATCCGCTTCTCGTTCGATGTCGAGTTCCAGGTCGAGAGCTATCTGCGCTACCAGGGCGACAAGTTCGCGGAGTATTTCGACGCCAATACCTATCTGCTGATCACGCGCGCGCTCGATTACTTCGACCCGGCGCTGACCTTCGGCGGCGACCTGACGCGCGCGGTCGCGCATACCAAGGCCAGCTTTCTGGTCGCGAGCTTCACTACCGACTGGCGCTTTGCGCCGAGCCGCAGCCGCGAGCTGGTCAAGGCGCTGCTCGACAACAAGCGGCCGGTCAGCTACGCCGAGATCGATGCCCCGCACGGCCACGACGCCTTCCTGCTCGACGATCCGCGTTATCACAATCTGATGCGCGCCTACTACGAACGCATTGCCACGGAGATCGGCGCATGAATGCCAAGTCCATCACCGAAGCGGCCAACGGCGTACTGGCACGGCGGCCGGATTTCCGCGCGATCGCACGCTGGATCGAACCCAATGCGACCGTGCTCGATCTGGGCTGCGGCGACGGCAGCCTGCTGCGCGTGCTGCAGGACGAGCTCGACGTGCAGGCGTACGGCATCGAGATCCGCGACGAGGGCGTGCTGGCGTGCGCGCAGAAGGGCGTGCATGTCATCCAGCAGAACCTGGAGGGCGGCCTCGCGCTGTTCGAGGACAAGAGCTTCGATACCGTGATCCTGTCGCAGACGCTGCAGACCATCCACAACACCGCGCAGGTGCTGCGCGACACGCTGCGGGTCGGGCGGGAGTGCATCGTGTCGTTCCCGAACTTTGGCTACTGGCCGCACCGGCTGTCGGTGTTCCGCGGCCGCATGCCGGTGTCCGAGTCGCTGCCTTACCAGTGGTACGACACGCCGAACGTGCGCGTGCTGACGATCAGCGACTTCGAGGCGCTGGCGCCCAAAGTGGGCTTGCGCATCCTCGATCGCGTGGTGATGCACGAGGGCATCACGGTGAACTGGGGCGTCAACTGGCGCGGCAGTCTGGCGGTCTATCGGGTCTGCTCGGCCTGATCCGTTCGGGCTGATCCATTCGGCTTGGTCCGTTCGGGCTGAGGATGGCTTCGGAAAGGACGGCCGGCACTTGACGAGCGGCCACCCGGGCGACTACCGTACGGAAATTCCGAACGATCGTTCGCTTTTTCGGCGAGGCCACATGTCCGCGACATCCGAGCTGCATCCCTTCGACGACGCGATTGCGTTGACGCCCGCCGGCGAGCACCGCTATGCCGGCCGCACCACCGAGTCGTACTGGAACATGATCGGGCCGTACGGCGGCATCACCGCGGCGACGCTGCTGCAGGCGGCGCTGCAGCATCCGCAGCGGCTCGGCGACCCGATCGCGCTGACCGTCAATTTTGCGGGACCGATCGCCGAGGGCCCGTTCACGATCGAGGCGCGGCCCACGCGTACCAACCGCTCGACGCAGCACTGGTCGCTGGAACTGGTACAGAACGGCGAGGTGGCGACCACTGCCAGCGCGGTGTTCGCGGTGCGGCGCGATACGTGGGGCTGCGGGGAGGCCGTCTTTCCCGACGTGCCGCCGGCCGACGCAATCGCGCCGCTGCCGACCGGCTTTGCGCCGGTGCGCTGGCTCAAGTCCTACGACATGCGCCCCGTGCGCGGCGCCAAGCCCGCCACCGCCGAGCCGGGCACCGAGCATCCGGACAGCCTGACGCAGTTCTGGCTGCGCGACCATCCGGCGCGCACGCCTGACTTTGCGTCGATCGCGGCCTGGTGCGACAGCTTCTATCCGCGCATCTTCCTCAAGCGCGCCGGCTTCGTGCCGGCCGGCACGGTGTCGCTGACGACCTATTTCCACGCGGATGCTGCCACGCTGGCGGCGCTGGGCGAGCGCCACGCGCTGGGCAGCGCACGGGCCCAGGTGTTCCGGCAGGGTTTCTTCGACCAGAGCGCGCAGCTGTGGAGCCCGGACGGCGAACTGCTCGCGAGCTCGCATCAGATCGTCTACTACAAGCAGTAGCCGCCCCGCTGCCCTCTCCCCGGCCCTCTCCCGCAAGCGGGAGAGGGAGCAAACCGGCAGTGCTGGCAGTGGTAAAGAGGTTGGCCATCGGCTCCCCTCTCCCGCTTGCGGGAGAGGGGTTGGGGGAGAGGGCTGCGGCGCCCGCTAACCCACTACCGCATCAGCCCTTCCGAACACCGTTGCGCTCTCCCCGGCCCTCTTCCGCCAGCGGGAGAGGGGGAACACTGCCGGCCTGCACGGGCGTCGTGCGCGTCTGGTTCTCGTAGCGCTCGACGGTGCCGCGCATCGCGCGCAGCAGGAACAGCCCCGGCAGCGCGACCAGAACCGTGCCGAGATAGAACGGCGCCCACCCGTACGATTCGACCAGATACCCAGAGGTCGGCCCGACATAGACGCGCCCGACCGAGGCCAGCGCCGACAGCAGCGCGTACTGCGTCGCCGAGAAAGAGCGGTTGCACAGCGCCATCAGCAGCGCGACGAAGGCGGCGGTGCCCATGCCCCCGCACAGGTTCTCGACCGCGATGGTCGCGCCCATCGACCACAGATGGGCCGGGGTCACGGCCAGCAGCCAGTAGCCGAAGTTCGAGACGGCCTGCAGCACGCCGAACAGCATCAGCGAGCGGTACAGGCCCAGCCTGACCATCAGCGTGCCGCCGAACAGCGCGCCGATGATGGTCGCGGCCAGGCCGAGCGTCTTGTTGACGAGCCCGACCTCGCCGGCGGAGAAGCCGACGCCGCGGATCAGGAAGGTGGTCGACAGGCTGCCGGCGAAGGCATCGCCGAGCTTGTACAGCACGATCAGGCCCAGCAGCCACCAGGCGCCGGTGCGCCCGAAAAAATCACGGAGAGGGCCGACCACCGCCTCTTCCAGCGAACGCGGCGCGCGCGGCGGCGATTCGGCGCGCGGCGCCCACGGCAGCGTCAGCAGGCCGACGGCCATCAGCGCCGCCATCAACAGATACATCTGCTGCCAGCCCAGCACGCGGTCCGCCAGCCACAGCGCCAGGCCTCCCGACACCAGCATCGCCAGCCGGTAGCCAAGCACCTTGACCGCCGCGCCGGCGCCGCGCTCGGCGGGCCGCAGCACGTCGGTGCTGTAGGCGTCGAACACGATGTCCTGCGAGGCCGACAGGAAGGCCACCAGCGTGGCCAGCCCCGCCAGCAGCCACAGCGCCTCGCGCGGCGGGCAGAACGCCATGCCGGCGATGCCGAGCACCAGGCCGATCTGCGTCAGCAGCAGCCAGCCGCGCCGCCGGTCCAGCAGCGGCGGCGTGTAGCGGTCCATCAGCGGTGCCCACAGGAACTTGAAGATGTACGCCTGGCCGACCAGCGAGAAGAAGCCGATGGTCTTGATGTCCAGCCCTTCGACCGTCATCCATGCCTGCAGCGTGCCCGAGGTCAGCGCCAGCGGCAGCCCCGAGGCGAAGCCAAGCGTCAGCATGGCGCCGATGCGGCGGTTGCGGAAGATATCGAGATAGTCTTGGAAGGTCATGAAGGCGGGAGCAGGGGCCGGGCCGGAACAGGTGCCGGAGTCGCCATAGGGCGCCGTGTATTATTGCATCAGCCTTCGTGATGTCTGTCGCATTCTCGTTGAAACGATGTCCCTCCCTTTGCGTCTGGCCATGTCCGCTCCCTCCGTTGCCGTTACCTCATCGTGTTCGCTTGCTGTCGCCGCGCCGCTGCGCCGGCTGACGCTGGCAGTGCTCGGCGCCGTTGCGCTGCTGGGCTCGCCGGCCATACAGGCACAGTCGGATGGCATCAATGTGCAGCGCGGCGGCGGCATGGTGCGCGAACTGGTGCCGGCCGATGCGATCGAGCAGCAGGCCTCGCAGGAATACGAGCAGATCAAGCAGGAGGCGCGCGCCAAGGGCGCGCTGGCCCCGTCCAGCGATCCGCGCCTGGCGCGCCTGCGCACCATCACCGAACGCATCCTGCCGCAGACCGGCCGCTGGAACGACCGCGCCCGCAACTGGAAGTGGGAGATCAATCTGATCAAGGCCAAGCAGGTCAACGCGTTCTGCATGCCCGGCGGCAAGATCGCGGTCTACACGGGCTTCCTCGATCAGATCAAGCCGACCGACGACGAGCTGGCGATGGTGATCGGCCACGAGATCGCGCACGCGCTGCAGGAGCATGCGCGCGAGCGCGCCGCCAAGGCGGAGATCACCAACCTCGGCGCCAACGTGATTTCACAGCTGTTCGGCTTCGGCAATCTCGGCAATCTGGCGCTGGGCACCGGCGCGCATCTGCTGACGCTGAAGTTCTCGCGCTCGGACGAGACCGAGGCCGATCTGGTCGGCATGGATATCGCGGCCCGCGCGGGCTACGATCCGCGCGCCGCGGTGACGCTGTGGCAGAAGATGGGCAAGGTGTCGCAATCGTCGGCCGCCGGTGCCAGCATGGATTTCCTGTCCACGCACCCGTCGGGCCAGTCGCGCATCGCCGAACTGCAGCGGCATCTGCCTGAGGTGCTGCCGCTGTATGCGCGCGCGATCGGGACCACGGTCGAGCGGCTGCCGGCGTACCGGACCAATATGGGGGGCCTCGCCAACGCGCCGGTCGACCGCGGCGACGAGGACAAGCAGCAGCCGCTGAAGCGGTAGCGGCTGTCGTTGCCGCGCAGGCGGGAATCGCGCGTGCTGCGAAGTCCCTGGGTCCCGCACTCGTGGGGACGACAAAGCGGTGCACAAAAGAAAACGGCCCCTGATCGGGGCCGTTGCGCGTTCTGCAGGAAGGCGTCAGGCCGTCAGCCCGGTGGCCTCGTCCGCGCCGATATGCACGTTCATGCATTGCACCGCGGCGCCGGCGGCGCCCTTGCCGAGGTTGTCCAGCCGCGCGATCAGCACGATGCGCTCGGCCGAGCCGAACACGAACAGGTCGACGCGGTTGGTGTCGTTGTTGGCCTGCACGTCGAAGAAGCCGTTGTCCAGATGCTCGTCGCTGGCGGCCGGCATCACGCGCACGAACTGCTCGCCCTCGTAGTGCTTGCGGTAGATCTCGGCGACTTGCTCCGGCGTGACCTTGCGCGCCAGGCGATCCGGGAACACCGGCACCGTCACGGCCAGGCCCTTGTAGAACTTGCCGACGATCGGGCTGAAGATCGGCGCCTGTGCGAGGCCGGTCTGCACGCGCATCTCGGGCAGATGCTTGTGCTCGAGCCCCAGCGCGTAGGCGCGCGGGCTGTCGAGCTTCGGATTGCCGCCCGCCTCGAAGTCCGCAATCATCTTCTTGCCGCCGCCGCTGTAACCGGTCAGCGAGAACGCGGTGACCGGGTAGTCGGGCTGCATCACGCCGGCATCGACCAGCGGACGCACGGCCAGCACGAAGGCGCTGGCGTGGCAGCCCGGCACGGCGATGCGTTTGCTGGCGCGGATCTTCTCGCGCTGGCCGCGCACCAGCTCGGGCAGGCCGTAGGCCCAGTTGTCGGCGGTGCGGAACGCCGTACTGGCGTCGATCACGCAGGTATTCGGGTTGGTTACCAGCGACACCGCTTCGCGCGAGGCCACGTCCGGCAGGCACAGGAAGGCCACGTCGGCGGCGTTCAGGAAGCGTGCTCGCTCGGCCGGATCCTTGCGCTTGTCTTCCGCGATGCGCAGCAGTTCGACATCGGAACGGCCGGACAGATAATCGAGCAGCCGAAGGCCGGTGGTGCCTTCCTGGCCGTCGACGAACACTTTGAATGCCATGGTGGACTCGCTTGGTAATACGGTGAGTGGTGCATTGTAGCGAGGAAGCTCAGGCACCGCAGCGGCAATGCGCCCCGGCGCCGGGCGTCCCCGTTACAGCGGGAAGTCGTAGTCGATCGACAGCGGCGCGTGGTCGCTGAACTTCTCGTCCTTGTAAATCGAGCAGGCCTGGGCAGTGTCCGCGATCCTGGGCGTGGCCAGGTGGTAGTCGATGCGCCAGCCGACGTTCTTCGCGTAGGCCTGGCCGCGGTTGCTCCACCAGGTGTATTGCTCGGGCCGCGGGTCCAGCTTGCGGAACACGTCGACATAGCCGTGCACGTCGAACAGTTCGCCGATCCAGGCGCGCTCCTCGGGCAGGAAACCGGAGTTCTTCAGGTTGCCCTTCCAGTTCTTGATGTCGATTTCCTTGTGCGCGATGTTGACGTCGCCGCACAGCACGATCTCGCGCCCGCTGGCCTTGAGTTGCAGCAGATGGGGCAGGAAGGCCTCCATGAAGCGGTACTTGGCCATCTGCCGCTCCTCGGAGCTGGAGCCCGACGGCACGTAGACCGAGATCACGGCCAGGTGCGGGTACTGCACTTCGACATAACGCCCCTCGCTGTCGAACTCGGCATTGCCGAAGCCGGTGATCACGCGCTCCGGTTTGTGGCGCGTGTACAGCCCGACGCCGCTGTAGCCCTTCTTCTCGGCGTAATGGAAGTAGCCGTGATAGCCATGCGGGGCCAGAAAGGCCTCCGTCATGTCCGCGGCCTGGGCCTTGAGCTCCTGCACGCAGACCATGTCGGCGTCCTGCTTGCCCATCCAGTCGAAGAAGCCTTTCTTGGCCGCTGAGCGGATGCCGTTGAGGTTGGCACTGATAATCCGTAACATCTCGGGAAATTTTTGGAACAGAGAGAAAAGATGACGCAGCAGACCACGCCGGCGGCGGACGACCTCAGCCAGACCTTCATCCGCTTCGCGCTGGACGCGGGCGTGCTGTCCTTTGGCGAGTTCGTCACCAAGGCGGGACGGAAATCGCCGTATTTCTTCAACGCGGGACTGTTCAACCAGGGCGCCACGCTGGGCCAGGTGGCGCAATTCTATGCGAAAACCCTGCTGGCCTCGGGTGTCGCATTCGACATGCTGTTCGGGCCGGCCTACAAGGGCATCACGCTGGCGTCCGCCACCGCGGTGGCGCTGGCGGGCATGGGCCGCAATGTCGGCTTCGCCTACAACCGCAAGGAAGCCAAGGACCACGGCGAGGGCGGCACGCTGGTCGGCGCCAGGCTGCAGGGCAAGGTGGTGATCGTCGACGACGTGATCTCGGCCGGCACCTCGGTGCGCGAGTCGGTGCAGATGATCCGCGCCGCCGGCGCCGAGCCGGCCGCGGTGCTGATCGCGCTGGACCGGATGGAGAAAAGCGGCACCGCCGAGCAGATCGGCCAGCATTCCGCGGTGCAGGACGTGCAGCGCGAATTCGGCGTGCCGGTGATCGCGATTGCCTCGCTGGCCGACCTGCTGGCGTATCTGGACGCCGGCAAGGATCCCGCGCTGTCCGCCTCGCGCGATGCGGTGGCGGCGTATCGCCAGCGCTACGGGGTCTGATTCCCCGGGCCCCTTCGACGGGCCCACCTCTGGCGGGCTACTCGACCTGCAGCTTGTCCAGCCCCGGCGCGGACGGCGGATATGCCGGCTTGAGCCGCGCGAAGGTCTCCCGCAGGATCTCCGCGACCATCAGATTGCGGTGCGTCTTCGAATCGGCGGGAATCACGTGCCAGGGCGCGTCCGGCGTCGCCGTCGCGGCGATCGCGTCCTGGTAGGCGTCCATATAGGCGTCCCAGTGCCGGCGCTCGGCCAGGTCGTTGGGGTCGAACTTCCAGTGCTTCTGCGGATCGGCAAGCCGCGCCTCCAGGCGCGCCTTCTGCTCGTCCTTCGAAATATGCAGGAAGCATTTGACCAGCGTGGTGCCGGTCTCGGCCAGCAGGCTTTCGAAGTGGCGGATCTGCCGGTAGCGGCGTTCGCACTCGGCCGCGTCGATCCAGCCGTGCACGCGCGTGATCAGCACGTCCTCGTAGTAGCTGCGGTTGAACACCGCGATTTCGCCGGCGCGCGGTACCTGGGCATGGACGCGCCACAGGTAGTCGCGCGCCTTCTCCTCCGAGGTCGGCGCCTTGAAGCCGACCACGCGCAGCCCCAGCGGATCGAAGCTGCGGAACACGCCGCGCACCGTGCCGTCCTTGCCGCTGGTGTCCATGCCCTGCAGGATCACCAGCAGCTTGCGCGAACCTTCGGCATAGAAGATGTCCTGCTGCTCGTCCAGATGCGTCGACAGCTCGGTCAGACGGGCGCGGTCGCTGGTCTTGTCGCCGCTCGAGAACGGCTTGGCGCCCGCATCGAAGCGGTCCAGGCGAAAGCCGTTGCCATTGGCGATGCAGTAGGGGTCGAGCGGCGTGGCCGGCATGGGCGCTTCTCCTGAAAAGCGCTGGAATCAGCCGCGCGGCTGCAGCGCGTCCAGATCGATCGAGCCTTCGAATACCGTGGTGGCCGGGCCCGTCATCCGCACCGGCGCGCCGTCGCCGTCCCAGGCGATGGTCAGATCGCCGCCGTGCGTATGCACCTTGACCGGCGAATCGAGCAGGCCGCGCCGGATGCCGGCGACCACCGCCGCGCAGGCGCCGGTGCCGCAGGCCAGCGTCTCGCCGGAGCCGCGCTCGAACACGCGCAGCCGGATCGTATTGCGGTCGACCACCTGCATGAAACCGGCATTGACCCGCTTCGGGAACGCCGCATGGTGCTCGATCACCGGGCCGTCCTCGCGCACCGGGAAGCGCTCGGTGTCGTCCACCACCTGCACCGCGTGCGGGTTGCCCATCGACACGGCCGAGATCCACACCGTGCGGCCGTTGGTCTCGATGCCGTACAGCGTGTCGTTGCCCTCGGTGCGGCTCGGCAGGCCCTCGGGCAGGAACGGAATGCGCGCCGGCTCGAACTCGGGTGCCCCCATGTCGACCGTGACCTGGCCGTCGTCGTTCAGCGTCAGCGTGATGACGCCGTTCATCACCTCGACGCGGACCGAGCGCTTGTCGGTCAGGCCGTGGTCGGTGACGAAGCGGACGAAGCAGCGCGCGCCGTTGCCGCAGTGCTCGACCTCGCCGCCATCGGCGTTGAAGATCCGGTAGCGGAAGTCGACGTCGGGCCGGGTCGGCTTTTCGACGATCAGGATCTGGTCCGCGCCCACGCCGAAATGCCGGCTTGCCAGTGCGCGCCACTGCTCGGTGCTCAGGTTCAGGGTCTGGTGGATGCCGTCCAGCACGACGAAGTCGTTGCCGGCGCCGTGCATCTTGGTGAACTGGATCTTCATGGCGCGGGTCGGGAAAAGCCGGGAACCGATCAAGACCGGAAACCGGGAGGCCGCGGGCGGCCGGTGTCAGTGTTTCTGGGTTTGCGGCCGCCGATATGTCGGCCGAACGTCAATATATCTCGGGTTCGCCTGGCGGGCGATGCTTGAAGCGTTTGTGCACCCAGTAGTACTCGGCGATGCGCGGGCGGATGCAGTCCTCGAAGAAGGCGTTCATCCGGCGCGTGTCCCCGCTCACGCTGTCGCCGGGGTAGTTGTCCCAGGCGGGCAGGATCCGCAGCACATAGCCGCGGTAATTGGGCAGCTGTTCGGTGTACATCGGCACTACCTTGGCGCCGGTCAGACGCGACAGCCGCGACACCGAGGTCAGTGTCAGCGCCTGCGCGCCGAAGAAGGGCACGAACTCGGAGTCGCGCTCGCCGAAGTCCATGTCGGAGATCAGCTGCAGCGCCTCGCCCTTCTTCAGGCAGCGGATGATGTCGCGCACGCTGTCGTTGCGGGCGATCATGTTGGCGCCGAAACGACCTCGGGCCTGCTTCAGGAAGCCGTCGAACAGCGCGTTCTTCTGCTTGGTGTACAGCGACGCTCCCGAGCGGCCCACGTGGTCGCGCAGATAGATCGTCAGCCGGATGGCACCGGCCTCGACGCCGGACAGGTGCAGCGTGACCAGGATGTGCGGCTCGCCGTCGAGCGCGACCAGGTTGGCCTGGTCGTCGATCTGTACCCAGCGGCGCATCTGCGCCTCGCTGCCGGTCCAGAAGATGCCGCGCTCGGCGAAGCTGCGAAAGACCGAGCGGAACGACTGGCGCGCCAGCTCGGCGATCTCGGCGTCGGACTTTTCCGGGAAGGCCACGCGCAGATTGGCCTGGACCACCTGCCGGCGGCCGCTGGGGAACAGATACAGCAAGCTGCCCAGCCCCTCGCCGAAGCGGGCGACCAGGGGATAGGGCAGTTTGCCGAGCACGGTCAGCAGGCCGATGCCCAGCCAGGTGAAAAGACGGCTCATGAGTGCGAAGTCGGGGAAGTCGGTTCCGTGGCGGAGATGTCGGCGGCCCCCGCGGCCGTGGCGGCGCGCGATGCCGGCGGGGCGGGCAGCGTGGCAGGCGGGGGCGCCTTGGGCGGCCACGGCGGCGGCAATTCGGCGCCGGCCGGATGCTTGTAGCGGTTGTAGCCCCACAGGTACTGGGTCGGTGCCAGCCGTACCAACTCCTCGACCACGCCATTGATCACGGCGGCGGCGGCGGCCGGATCCTCCGGCAGCGGTTCTTCAATCACACGGAGAAAGGCACGATAGCCGCCACCGCGCGGCAGCCGGATCGAGGCGACGATGGCGACCGGCGCGCCGCTCCATTGCTGCAGCCGCTGCACCAGCGTCATCGTGTACGCCGGACGGCCGAAGAACGGCGCCCACGTGCCCTCGCCGCCGATCGGCACCTGGTCGGGCAGGATGCCGATGGCCTCCTTGCGCTTGAGCGCCTTCACCAGCATGCGCACGCCGCGCGGGTTGGCCGGCGCGCTCGTCATGTTGTGGCGGTTGCGCATGCGTTCGACCCAGTCGCGCAGCCAGGGCTGGTGCGGCGGCTTGAACAGCACCGTGACGGGCCGGCGCATCGCATACGACTGCGGCAATACCTCGAAGCAGCCCAGGTGCGGCGTCAGCACGATCACGCCGCGCCCCTGGTCCTGCAGCCGGTCCAGCGCCGGCCAGACCACCTCGTTGAAGTCGTACAGCTTCGCCTTGATGGTGTGCCGGGTCCAGAAATAGGGCATCTCCAGGATCATGCGTCCCATCGAACGCGCCGCCTCGTTCACCATCTCGTCGGTGGCGTCGGGGAAGGCGTGGCGGAAGTTCTCGGTCAGGCGCGTCCCGTAGCGGCCAGGCATCTTGGCGGCCAGCAGGCCCAGCGCGCCACCGATGGCCTGCAACCAGGCCAGCGGCAGGCGGGAAATCAGCCAGAACAGGTAAGTCATCGCAATCTGTCACGCGGCTTGGGGCGGCAGCTCCGCACCCGCCGGGTGCTTGTAACGGTTGTAGCCCCACAGGTATTGGGTCGGCGCTTCGGCGACCAGCGATTCGACCGTGCGGTTGAGCACGGTGGCGGCCTCGACGGGGTCGTCGGGCAGCTTGTCTTCCAGCACGCGCATATGGGCGATATAGGTGGCCCCCTGCGCGGTGCGCTCGGCGAAGACCATCGCAATCGGCGCGCCCGTCAGTTGCTGCAGGCGCTGCACCAGCGTCATCGTGTACGCCGGCTTGCCGAAGAACGGTGCCCATACCCCTTCGCCGCCCTTGGGCACCTGGTCGGGCAGGATGCCGATCGACTCGCCGCGCTTGAGCGCCTTGACCAGCGTGCGAACCCCCCGCGGCGTGGCGGCTGCCATCACCAGATTGGGGCGCGTGCGCATGCGCTCGATCCAGTCGCGCAGCCATGGCTGGTGCGGCGGCTTGTACAGCGCGGTCACCTTGTGGCGCAGCGCGTACGCCTGCGGCAGCACCTCGAAGCAACCCAGATGGGGGACCAGCATGATCAGCCCGTTGCCCTTGCCCAACAGCCGGTCGAGTTCCGGCCAGGTGTGCTCGGAGAACCCGGCAAGCCGCGCCTTCAGCGTCTTGCGGCTCCAGAAATACGGCATCTCCATCACCATCCGGCCGGTGGAGCGGGCCGCCTCGGCCAGCATCGCGCCGGTGGCGTCCGGATAGGCCTGGCGGAAATTCTCGGTCAGTCGCCTGCCATACCGGCCCGGCAGGCGCGCGGCCAGCAGGCCGAGCACGCCGCCAATGGCTTGCAGCCATGCCAGCGGCAAGCGGGCAATCAGCCAGAACAGGAAGGTCATGGAGTCCCAACTAGGGGCCGGCCCCGGGGCCGGCGTGTTTCATTCTTCCGCGGTCATCGTGTCGCGGCATGTGTCGCGGCACGTATCGCGGTACGTTCGCGGCAGCGGCCGCCAACCGCAGCGAGGTCCGGTGGCATCGGCACACCGTCTGCGGCGGGGCGTGTGCCGCGCCGCGCAGGCGCGTATAATACCGCGCATCGCCGAGTTAACTGACAACTTGCGGGGCGATACCGTCCCATTCGGACGCGCTAAAAATACCGCTAAAGCGTCGCCGCCCGGACTAAGCATGGTTGGCGCGCAATAGCTAACCTGGAGAAAAAGTTCGTGGCAAACGACTTCCTCTTTACTTCGGAATCCGTCTCCGAAGGCCATCCCGACAAGGTCGCCGACCAGATTTCCGACGCCGTTCTGGACGCCATCCTCGCCCAGGACAAATATGCGCGCGTCGCCGCCGAAACGCTCTGCAATACCGGGCTGGTGGTATTGGCCGGTGAAATCACCACCACGGCCAACGTCGACTATATTCAGGTCGCGCGCGAAACGATCAAGCGCATCGGCTACGACAACACCGATTACGGCATCGATTACAAGGGCTGCGCGGTGCTGGTGGCCTACGACAAGCAATCGCCCGATATCGCGCAGGGCGTCGACCGTGCCTCCGACGATTATCTGAACCAGGGCGCCGGCGACCAGGGCCTGATGTTCGGCTATGCCTGCGACGAGACGCCGGAACTGATGCCGTTCCCGATCTACTACTCGCACCGCCTGGTCGAGCGCCAGTCGCAGCTGCGCCGCGACGGCCGCCTGCCCTGGCTGCGTCCGGACGCCAAGTCGCAGGTTACCGTCCGCTACGTCGACGGCCGCCCGCACAGCGTGGACACCGTGGTGCTGTCGACCCAGCACGCGCCGGACATCACCCAGGCGCAGATCCGCGAGGCGGTGATCGAGGAGATCATCAAGCCGGTGCTGCCGCCCGAGATGCTCAAGGACACCAAGTATCTGGTGAACCCGACCGGCCGCTTCGTCATCGGCGGCCCGCAGGGCGACTGCGGCCTGACCGGCCGCAAGATCATCGTCGACACGTATGGCGGCGCGGCGCCGCACGGCGGCGGCGCGTTCTCGGGCAAGGATCCGTCCAAGGTCGACCGCTCCGCTGCCTACGCGGCCCGCTACGTGGCCAAGAACGTGGTGGCCGCGGGTCTGGCGCGCCAGTGCCAGGTGCAGGTCAGCTACGCGATCGGCGTGGCCCGCCCGATCAACGTGACGGTGTACACCGAAGGCACCGGCAAGATCTCCGACGAGGCGATCGCCAAGCTGGTGATGGAGCACTTCGACCTGCGGCCCAAGGGCATCGTGCAGATGCTGGACCTGCTGCGTCCGATCTACGAAAAGACCGCCGCCTACGGCCACTTCGGCCGCGAGGAGCCGGAATTCTCGTGGGAAGCGACCGACAAGGCTGCGGCACTGCGCGCGGCGGCCGGGCTGTAATTCGCCTGGGTGCGGGGAGAGGGGGAAAGACCACCTCCTCTCCCCGACCCTCTCCCTTATGGGGGGCGAGGGGGAAAGGCCTCCGCTCTCAGATCTGTACACCCGCCTGGGGGAGAGCGGCCGGGGGAGAGGGCAGCGGCGGCCGGCGCCACCGCCGCCTTCTCCCTCACCCCACCTTCACTTACCCCACCTTCACTTCAATTCGCCGCGGCTGCGCTTCGGCCTGCTTCGGAATCCGCAGATTCAGCACGCCGTCTTTCAGCACGGCGGAGATCGCGCTGCTGTCCAGCTCGCGGCTGAGCGTGAACACGCGCTTGTAGCGCGCGATCTGCACTTCGGCATAGACCGGCTCCAGCCCTTCGGGCATCTCCTGGCGAATCTCGCCCTCGATGGTCAGGCTGTCGCGGTCGGCGCGCACATGCAGCGTGTCGCGCGACACGCCGGGCAGGTCCGCCAGCAGCGTGATGCCGGTCGGATCCTCGCTCACGTCCACGCGCGGCAGCAGCGTCGCATTGCCGTTGTTGCGGTTGTCGGTGCTCTTGCTGCTGTCGCCGTGCCCGCTGACGTTCGCATTGACGTTCCGGTCCTGGTCGGTCCGGGTGACGGCTTGATCGTTCATGATGAACCTCCTGCTCGGTGCAAACATCGGATCAGTTCACGGTGATCCGGCGCGGCTGGGCCGATTCCTGACGAGCGATCGAGATCCGCAGCAGCCCGTCGCGATAGGTGGCATCGATCCTCGCGGTATCGACATCCTCGGGCAGCGAAATCACGCGCCGGAAGGTCCCGTAGAAGCGCTCGCGCACATAGACGTTGGTGTCGTCGCCAAGGGTCGACGTGCCCGCGGCGGCCTGGCCCTGACCGGCTTGCTGATCCGTCGGCTGTCCGCTGCGCTCCGTCTGTGCGGTGCGCTGTCCCGCGATGGTCAGCAGGCCGCGGTCGACGCTGACGTCCAGCGTGGACGGATCGATACCGGGCGCGAAGGCATAGACCTCGACGCTGGACGGCGTCATGCCGATATTGACGGCCGGAAAGGCGCCACGCGCGACCGCGCGGATGCTGCTCGGCGTCGAGAAGACCTGTTGCAACTCGCGCTGCAGCCGGTCGAACTCGGCAAACAGGCTGCCCGGAGAACTCAGCAACGATGCGTACATGGCATTACCTCCTGCTCCTAGCTACTCCTTGCTACTGGTGCACTCGGGCCAGCGCGGCCGGCCCGCCGCGTGCCGGACCTGGCCGGCGCGCTTCGACACGAATGTAGTGTCGGACGTCGTCGGTTCAAGAGTCGGATGCGGGACAAAACGCCGGCGAGCGAAAGCTCCGGCGGTGCGGCGGTAGAATCGCGCCATCAGGCGTGGCACACGCCAGCATGCCGAGGAATCCCATGTCCGTTCAAACCGCCGTCCCTCCCGCCGCGCCTGCCACCGGCGCGATACCGTCCGCTGCGTCCGCTGCGTCCGCTGCGTCCGCCGGGTCCGCCACCACGGGCGGGCTCGACCTGATCCGCCCGCAGCCCTATACCGACTGGGCGCCGCAGCTGCGCGCCGAAACGGCCGCGGGATTGCGCCGCGAGCTCGAGCAGGGCGCCGTGCTGTATTTCCCCGATCTGCGTTTCCGGTTCGAACCGGGCGAGGAGCGTTTTCTCGACAGCCGCTGGTCCGACGGCAAGTCCAAGAACATCAATCTGCGCGCCAACGACACCGCGGTGCGGGGCGCGGTGGGCAGCCCGAAGGACCTGGCCGACCTGTACGAACTGATCCGCCGCTACGCGGAGTACAGCGAGCGCCTGGTGCTGTCGCTGTTTCCCGAATACGGGCCGCATCTGGAGCGCGCCGGCACCTCGCTGCGGCCCAGCGAGATCGCCGGGCGTCCGGTCAGCTGGCGCAAGGACGACACGCGGCTGCACGTGGACTCGTTCCCGTCCAACCCGCTGCACGGCAAGCGCCTGCTGCGCGTGTTCCACAACATCGACCCGCAGGCCCCGCGCGTGTGGCGCGTCGGCGAGCCGTTCGCCGACTTCGCCGCGCGTTTCGTGCCGCGCACCAAGGGCATGTGGCCGGGGCAGGCCTGGCTGATGAAGCAGCTGCATATCACCAAGCGCGAGCGTTCGGAATACGACCACCGCATGCTGCAACTGCACGACATGGCCAAGGCCGACCTCGACTACCAGGCCAAGGTGCCGCAGCAGGAATTCCACTTCCCGCCGGGCTCCACCTGGATCGTTTTCAGCGATCAGGTGCTGCACGCGGCCATGCGAGGGCGCGCGATGATGGAGCAGACCTACTATCTCGATCCGCGCGCGATCTCCGACCACACTCACTCGCCCGAAGCCGTGCTGTCGCGGATGCTGGGCAAGCCGATGCTGAAGTCGTAATCCTCGCCACAAGAGCAGGGCGCGCGCGGGCGCGCCTTGCCTCCTCCCCGCCGTCTTCCGGGCGTCTGCGGCCGCTGCGTTCCCCTCCTTCCCCCTTCACAAAGCGCCTACACTGGGCAGCATAGACCGCGCTCGCGCCCCGTCCGCCGGCCCTCCGTGGCAGCCGGACGCGCGAACAAGCGGCGCGCCGACTTGCCATCGTGCGAGGGGACAAATGGAAACCAGTTTCGATTACATCGTGATCGGGGGCGGCGCGGCGGCGTGCGCGCTGGCCGGCAGGCTGGCCGACAGCGGCAGCGAATCGATCGCACTGCTCGAGGCCGCCTGGCATGACGATGACGCGCCGGACTGGGGCCCTTATCTGCGCGGTGCGCCATCGGATTACGACAGCTGGGCCGAGGCCGGCTGCGATGGCTGGTCCTGGGACGATGTCCTGCCGTGCTTTCGCCGGGCCGAATGCAATACCCGCGTGATGGGCCGCGACGACGACCCCTGGCATGGCGGCAACGGTCCGCTGCATGTCGGCGATCCGCCCGCGCCTTCGCCGCTGGCGCGCTACTTCGTCGAGTCCGCCGCGCACGCCGGCCATCCGCGCAACGACGACTTCAATGGCGCCAGCCAGGAGGGCGTCGGCTGGTTCCAGAGCGCGCGCCATCGCGGCGAACCGTGGAGCGCGGCGCGTGCCTATCTGCATCGCGGCGTCGGCGGCAATCTCCAGGTCCTGAGCGGCATGCAGGCGCAGCGCGTCCTGTTCGAAGGACGGCGCGCGGTCGGCGTGCAGGCGTTGCGCCACGGTCGGACGATCCAGCTGCGCGCCCGGCGCGAGGTAGTGCTGGCCGCCGGCGCGATCGGCTCGCCCCAACTGCTGATGGTCTCCGGTATCGGCCCGGCCGATCATCTGCGCGAACATGGCATTGCCGTCGTGCAGCATCTGCCTGGCGTGGGCCTGAACCTGCAGCAACCGGTCGGCATGCTGCTGCACAAGCGCGGCCCGACGCCGCCGTCGCTGCGGCAATCATTCGGTCCGCGGTTCGTCGGCGCGGACTCGTGGATCGGCCGATCGTTCGCTGCGGCATGGCAATGGCTGCGGCATGGCGCCGGGCTCGCCGGACGGCGCGGCGCGCCGATGCAAGCCGAGCCGATCAGCGCCGGTGCGCTGCTGAAGAGCCAGGCCGAGCTGTCCGAACCGGATTTGCAACTGCGCTTCGTCGTCGGACCGGGCCATGCGCGGGGCGACGGTGCCGCGCACGGCCAGAGCTACGGTTGCCGCGTGCTGTTGCTGCGTCCGCGCAGCCGTGGCCAATTGCGGCTGTCTGGCAGCGATCCGCAGCGCCGCCCGCTGATCGACATCGGCCTGCTCGGCGATGCGCAGGACGTGCGCGACCTGGTCGCGGGCGTGGACCTGGTGCGGCGTATCCTGGCGCAGCCGCCGCTGGCCGCGTTCGGCGGCAAGGCGCTGTACTGCGGCGGGATGCGTGCCGACCCTGGCGACGACGCGGCCATCGATGCGCTGGTCCGCGCCCATGCAGAGCCGGCGGAGCGGCCGGCCGGCACCTGCCGCATGGGCATCGATGCGCTGTCGGTGGTCGATCCGCAATTGCGGGTGCGTGGGGTCGAGGCGCTGCGCGTGGCCGATGCCTCGATCATGCCGACGCTGGCCGGCGGCGATGCCGATGCGCCGGCGATCATGATCGGCGAGCGCGCGCACGACCTGATCCGCCACGGCCCGCGCGTGCGCTTGCGCGCGCTCGAGACCTTGCTCGCGCGCGTGTGAGCCGTCACCCCGGCCGGTGCCGGGGCGGCCCTTTGCCCGTTTTTGCGGATTTCCTTTCCATTCCGGACGGCCCGACGCCGACCATCGGCAACGTGGCGGCGCCGAGCCATTACGCTGAGCCCTTCGCCAACCACGGAGAGGCACAGTGCAAGGTACAAGACCCGCCATGCCGCGTGCGGCCGCGTACGGCGCTTTCGCCAGCGGACCATCGTCGGCCACCCGGAACGCGAATCCCGCCTCCGCCTCCGTGCAAGGTTCGGTGCATCGCTTCGACGCGAACCTCGAGCAAGGCGATGCGGTCGACCGGTTCTTCTACAGATTGTTCACGTGCACGTCCCCGCGGCTGAACGCCTGCATGCAGTGGACCGTTCGCATCGCACGCGCGCCGCAGGGCCCCCCTGTCGTGATCGGCGCAATGGCCGGCGCCGTCGTTGCGCTGCCGCTGACGATCGCTGCAGCGGTCCTGCTGTCCCGGCCAGATCCGGCCTCGCGGGATGTGGGCTCCGACCTGATCGTGTCGGCGGCGGTGATCTGGGCAGTCATCTGCATCGCCGTGCTGGCGATCCGCCTTCCCATTCCGACCGTCGAAGGCGAACGCGTCTGACCGCGGCCATCCGCAAAGGGAGATCGATCATGGAATGTGCTCCAGCACTGGGCCGACCGCCTGCCGCCGAATCGGCTGGCCCGCAGCACGTGGTCCGGCCGGGGACGTCGGGCTCGCTGTCGGCACACCGCATCGAACACGACGCACAGCGTGGCGATTGCCTGGACCGGGGCTGCGAACGAGCGTGGAGCGCGGTCTGCCGCGCGCTGACCCGGCATCGAACCGCCAGCACCGCGGCCGTCGCCACATTGATCGCCGCGCCCGTGGCGATCACCGGCCTGGTGTTCCTCGCCAAGGGAGATGTAACGGTCGGCCTGAGCCTGACGATCCCGGCGGCCGGCTCGGCGTTGATCGTCTGGAGCGCCCTGTGTTGCGTGTGCCATTGCGCCCATCTGCCCAGCCGCGGGCCGCGATCGCGCTATGACCCGCTTTGATCGGAGCTCAACGATCGGGTCTCAACGATCGGGCCCCAACGATGTTCCAAGGAGAGAGAACCATGCGAGCCGCAACACCTGCCGATCGTGCCATGCCTGCCGGCGCGCCTTCGGCCCACTCGCACGGCGGCCATCCGTCCAATGCCGCCACCGGCTTGTTGTCGTCATATCGGATCGAGCAACGCGGCGTCGCGGATAGCGACAGCGCATGGGACCGCTGCGCCGGCGCATGGGAGCGCGCGTGGGCAATCGGCGGGCCGTGGATGGACCGGCATCGCGCCGTGACGGCGGCAGCGATCACCACGGCGCTTACCCTGCCGCTCACCGTGGCGGGCATTGTCGTGCTGGCGCGGGGTGGCGAGGGATCGCTGGACCGGGGCCTGACGCTGACGTTGGCGGGCGCCGGGATGTGGCTGGGCAGCTGCTGTTTCGTATCCCTGGTGAACCATCGCGTCGCCGAGGGCGGTGCGCCGGTCCGCAACGCATAGCGATAACCCCCTTGCAAGGAGAGACAGGATGAGAGCAAACCAGAGTTCGGCCCAAGCGGATCCGATGATGCAGTTCATGGAAGCGCTGCTGCGCGAGAGCCTGTACATGGCGGCCGAGAGTGAAGAGGACGCGCCGGCTTCTTCGGTGCGGCCCGCCGGGCGTCACGTTGTCGAACTGGCGCCGGATGACGAGGGCGACTGTTGCGACCGGCGCTGTGTTAGCTGGATTCGGCAGATCGGCCGATTCTTCGATCGCCACAGGATGTTGTGCGGCGTCACGGCGGGAAGCTTGCTGACGTCCCCCGCGACCTTGATCGGCATCGGCTTTTGGGCGGGGTCCGAGGCAACGCGCGAAGTCGGCATGGGCCTGGCGCTCAGCGGCTTCGCACTCGGCGTCGCGCTCGGTCCCGTGATATTTTGCGCGCGGCATCTTCTCGGTCAAGACTCACCGCCACAGCCCGCCACCGGCTACGGTACCTACGCCTGAGCGCAACGCGGTCCGAGCGCTCGAGAGCGCTCGGGAGCGCTCAAGCCGGCCAGGCCCGGTCGATCAGCCGTCCCAGTTGCCCCGCGTTGCCATCGAGCGTGCCGAACACGCGCCCATGCTGCCGCTCCAGCCGGCTGGCGACGAAGCGCTCGGCGCTGTCCGCATCGGCGTGCGCCAGCATCAGCGCCGCCTGCGCGGTCAGCACCAGCCCCTGCGCAAAGCGGCGCGCGCATGTTTCCTGTTCTTCCGGCGCGGCGCGCAGCATCGCCTGCAGCGAAGCCAGTTCGGCGCGCACTGCGGCGTGCCCGCCGGCGCGCTGGCCGAGATCGTGCAGCAGTCGCAGCGCATCGTCGGGATTGCGCTGGATCGCGCGCAGCACGTCCAGGCACATGATGTTGCCCGACCCTTCCCAGATCGAATTGACCGGCGCCTCGCGGTAGAGCCGCGCCATTGGCCCTTCCTCGACGTAGCCGTTGCCGCCCCAGACCTCCATCGCCTCGCCGGTCGCCTCGATCGCGCGCTTGCAGATCCAGAACTTGGCGGCGGGCGTCACGATGCGCTTCCACGCACCGGCCAGCGGGTCGGTGTCCGCATGTTCGAACGCATGCGCGAGCTCCATCAGCAGCAGCGTCGCCGCCTCGCTCTCGAGCGCGAGATCGGCCAGCACATTGCGCATCAGCGGCTGATCGGCGAGCAGCTTGCCGAAGGCGCTGCGGTGGCGCGCATGGTGGATCGACTGCACCAGCGCGGTCCGCAGCAGCGCGGCGCTGCCGATCACGCAATCGAGCCGGGTGTTGGTCGCCATCTCGATGATGGTCGGAATGCCGCGTCCCTCCTCGCCGATCAGGATGCCGCTGGCGCCGCGGAATTCCACTTCGCTGCTGGCGTTGGAGCGATTGCCGAGCTTGTCCTTGAGCCGCTGGATATGAATCGCGTTGCGGCTGCCGTCGTCGCGAAAGCGCGGCACGAAGAAGCACGACAGCGGCCCGTCGTCGGCGCCCATGCGGGCCACCACCAGATGCGCGTCGCACATCGGCGCGGAGAAGAACCACTTGTGGCCCGTCAGCGCGTACTCGGCGCCGCGGCCCTCGCCGCGCACCGGCCGCGCCACGGTAGTGTTGGCCCGCACGTCGGAGCCGCCCTGTTTCTCCGTCATGCCCATGCCGATCATCGCCGCGCGCTTGTCGCGCCAGGGCCGATCATCGGGATCGTGCGCCGTGGCAAAGAGGCGCGGCGCCAGTTCGCTGAACAGCGCGGCCTCCTTCTGCAGGACCGGGATGCTGGCGAAGGTCATCGTCGCCGGGCACAGCGAACCCGATTCGAGCTGCGCCTGCAGGAAGTAGCCGGCCGTGCGCGCGGCCCAGGCGCCCGGACGCGGCTGCGCGAACGGCAGCGCATGCAGCTGGCGGCTGCGCAGCAGCGACAGCAGCGCATGCCAGCTCGGATCGAAGCGGACCAGATCGATCCGTTCGCCGGTGCGGCTGTGGGTGTGCAATTCGGGCGGATGGCGGTTGGCCTGGTCGGCCCAGGCCTGGACCTCGGGCTGGCCCAGCGTCGCGCCGAAGTCGCGCAGCTCGCCGGCATGCCAGCCGCCGCCCAGGCGTTCAAGCGCGGCGCCGAGCGCGGTGTCGATCGCGAACAGGTTGTGGTGCGCCAGGTCGGGGACCTGGTTGAAGACGCGGTGGGTGGCGGCGTCGCTGGTGCTCATGGTGTCTCCTGTGGCGGACGTTCTGGTCTCTGCCCATGCCCATGCCCTTCGCCGTTGCGGTTGCGGTTGCAACCATCGGCGGCCGGCGCGCGCGCATGACGCGCGCTGTCTGCATGGTAGAGCAACGCGCGACGCCGTGGCTTCGGGTGACGGGGGCGTCCCTCTGGACCCCGCCGAAGTGGCGATCCGATACCGCAGCGCATCACAGTGCGAATGAAACAAGGCTGGCGCAGCCTGTTCCCTTGTGCTTAAATTGGCCCCGTTGGATGAAACAGGGGTGCCGTACGGATTGGCCGTGCGGCTGAGAGAGTCCCTTCGAACCCGATCCGGTTAGTACCGGCGTGGGAAGTTTCACTGAAGACCGCAGTTCCCGCCGGCGCGCATTTCAGCCGCGCCAGCATGGTCCCCGAGGGACATGCTCACAGGACTCCTGGTTTCGTCCATCCCCAAAGAGAGAGGACGATATCCATGGCCCGCAATAACGCTGCCCCCGCCGCATCTTTCGAATCGCTCGCCAGCGATCTCGACCAGAAGTTCGCCTACCCCGCATCGAACAAGACCTATCTGACCGGCAGCCGTCCGGACATCCGCGTGCCGATCCGCACCATCCTGCAGACCGCCACGCGCACCGAGCAGGGCGAGATGCCGAACCCGCCGATTCCGGTCTACGACACTTCCGGTCCGTACAGCGACCCCGACGTGCGCATCGATCTGAAGGCCGGCTTGCCGCCGGTGCGGGCCAAATGGATCGAGGAGCGCGGCGATACCGAGGTGCTGCCGGGCCTGTCGTCCGAGTACGGCCGCGCGCGCGCCAACGATCCGGCCACCGCGCACCTGCGTTTCGCGCAGCTGACCAATCCGCGCCGTGCCAAGGCCGGCGCCAATGTCACGCAGATGCACTACGCCCGCCGCGGCATCGTCACGCCGGAGATGGAATACATCGCGCTGCGCGAATCGCTGAATCTGCAGGCGCTGTACGACAAGCCCGAGTACAAGGCACTGCTGCGTCAGCATCCGGGCAATGCGCTGGGCGCCGGGCTGCCGCTGCGTCCGGAGGACATCACGCCGGAATTCGTGCGCCAGGAAGTGGCCGCGGGCCGCGCGATCATCCCCGCCAACATCAACCACACGGAACTCGAGCCGATGATCATCGGCCGCAATTTCCGCGTGAAGATCAACGGCAACCTGGGCAATTCGGCGGTGACGTCGTCGCTGGCCGAGGAAGTCGAGAAGATGGTCTGGTCGATCCGCTGGGGCGCCGACACCATCATGGATCTGTCCACCGGCAAGCATATTCATGAGACGCGCGAATGGATCCTGCGCAATTCGCCGGTGCCGATCGGCACGGTGCCGATCTACCAGGCGCTGGACAAGACCGGCGGCATCGCCGAGGACCTGACCTGGGAGATGTTCCGCGACACGCTGATCGAGCAGGCCGAGCAGGGCGTGGACTACTTCACGATCCACGCCGGCGTGCTGCTGCGCTATGTGCCGCTGACCGCGGACCGCGTGACCGGTATCGTTTCGCGCGGCGGCTCGATCATGGCGAAGTGGTGCCTGACCCACCACAAGGAAAACTTCCTGTACACGCACTTCGACGAGATCTGCGAAATCATGAAGGCCTATGACGTGTCGTTCAGCCTCGGCGACGGCCTGCGTCCGGGCTGCATCGCCGACTCGAACGACGAGGCCCAGTTCGGCGAACTGCGCACGCTGGGCGAACTGACCGCCAAGGCGTGGAAGCACGACGTCCAGGTGATGATCGAGGGCCCGGGCCACGTGCCGCTGCAGCGCATCCAGGCCAATATGGACGAGGAACTGAAGCACTGCTACGAGGCCCCGTTCTATACGCTCGGACCACTGGTCACCGACATCGCCCCCGGCTACGACCACATCACCAGCGGTATCGGCGCGGCCAATATCGGCTGGATGGGCACGGCGATGCTGTGCTACGTCACGCCGAAGGAGCATCTGGGCCTGCCCGACAAGGAAGACGTGCGCGAGGGCATCATCACCTACAAGATCGCCGCGCATGCCGCCGATCTGGCCAAGGGCTGGCCCGGCGCGCAGCTGCGCGACAACGCGCTGTCGAAGGCGCGCTTCGAATTCCGCTGGGAGGATCAGTTCAATCTGGGCCTCGATCCGGAACGCGCGCGCTCGTTCCACGACGCGACGCTGCCGGCCGAAGGCGCCAAGATCGCGCACTTCTGCTCGATGTGCGGTCCGAAGTTCTGCTCGATGAAGATCACGCAGGACGTGCGCGACTATGCTGCGTCGCTGAAGTCCGAGGATGCCGCGGCAGCAGAGCGCGGCATGCAGGAAAAGTCGATCGAGTTCGTCAGCAAGGGCGGCAAGATCTACTCGTAAGCGTGCGTTTGTCGTTCCCGCGAACGCGGGAATCCAGCGGCTTGATTCGGCCGAACGAGAATCAGGACGCTGGGCCCCCGCCTGCGCGGGGGCGACGAAGCTGCCGCCTCGCGAAACCGACGTTCGCGGGCCCGCCACGGCCGGGCTGGCACAATACACCCCATGAAACAGCAGTTTGACGTCGCCATTCTCGGCGCCGGCCTGGCCGGACGCCTCGCCGCCTGGCGCCTGGTCCGCGGTGGCCTGCGCGTGGCCCTGGTCGAACGCGCCGGTCCCGACGGCGCGGGCGCGGCTGCCCATGTCGCCGCCGCGATGCTGGCGCCGCTGGCCGAATCGGCCATCAGCGAGCGCCGCATCGTCGAGCTCGGCATCGCCAGCGTGGACCTGTGGCGCGCATGGGTGGCCGAGCTCAATGCCGAGCAGAACGCCGAACAGGCGGACGCGTCCACCGCGGTCGACCCCGTCTTCTTCCAGCAGGATGGCACGCTGGTGGTCTGGCACGCCCACGACCGCGGCGAGATGCCGCTGTTCACCAGCCGCATCCGCGCGGTGTCGCCGCCCGAGCTGGTCGCCGAACGGCTGCGCCGGCTCGACGCGGCAGGCATCGGCGCGCTGGAGCCGGCGCTGGCCGGGCGCTTCCAGCAAGGTCTGTTGCTCGAGGGGGAGGGCCAGCTGGACAACCGCGGCACCTTGCGCGCGCTGCTGGCCTGCGCCGTTTCCGCGGGCGTGCATTGCGTCTGGGAAGCGGGCGCGATCGACGAGCGCGATCTGCCGCGGCTTGGCATCGATGCCCGTGTCGTGCTCGATTGCCGCGGCCTGGGCGCGCGTGCCGCCTGGCCTGCCGAGGGGGCCATCAGCGGGGGAGGGATGCCGGGCCTGCGCGGCCTGCGCGGCGAGGTGGTGCGGGTGTTCGCGCCCGAGGTCTCGCTGCACCGGCCGGTGCGGCTGCTGCATCCGCGCTATCCGATCTATATCGCCCCCAAACCGAATCATCTGTACGTGATCGGTGCCACCGAACTGGAAAGTGAGGACGATTCGCCGATGAGCGTGCGCTCCGCGCTGGAGCTGCTGTCGGCCGCGTATTCGCTGCACCCGGCCTTCGGCGAGGCGCGCGTGCTGGAGCTGAACGTGCAGCGCCGGCCCACGCGTCCCGATCATCTGCCCGCGGTGCGGGTCGACGAGCAGGCGCGCGTGGTGCGCCTCAATGGCTTGTACCGGCACGGCTTTCTGATTGCGCCGGCGGTGGTCGAGGCGGCCTGCGAGGTCGTGCGGGCGCTGGCCGATGGCGATCCCGCCGCGCACGCGGTGCCCGCCTCGGCACGCTGGCCCGGCATGATCGCGCCGGTGCATGGCGCCGCGGTGCTGCATTGATGCCCGCATCGATGCCCTCCCGCGCGACGCCATCCCGCGCCGCTGAATCCGACGCCACCGCCCAAGGCGCTCGTTCGTCGAACGTCGCCTTGCCCGGTTCGTCCCAACCGATGACACACGCGCTGAACACCATGGAAATCCTGCTCAATGGCAAGCCGCTGGCGCTGAACGCGCCCGCCACGCTGGCCGACGCGGTGGCCGCGGCGCAGATCCCGCCACCGTTCGCCGCCGCGCTCAACGGCCGCTTCGTGCCACGCGCGGCCCATGCGGAGACGCCGCTGTCCGCCGGCGACCGTATCGATCTCGTGCAACCCGTAACCGGAGGCTGATCCCATGACCTTCCCGACCCAGGATGCCGTGCGCGATCCCTTCGTGCTCTACGGCGAATCGTTTTCCTCGCGCCTGCTGCTGGGCACGGCGCGCTATCCGTCTCCGGCGACGCTGCAATCCGCGGTCGAGGCCGCGCGGCCGGCCATGCTGACCGTGGCGCTGCGCCGCCAGGGCGCAGTCGGCGACGGCGAGGGCGGCCAGGCCTTCTGGCAGATGCTCAAGTCGATGCAGGTGCCGGTGCTGCCCAATACCGCCGGCTGCATGGCGGCGCAGGAGGCGATCACCACCGCGATGATGGCGCGCGAGGTGTTCGAGACCGACTGGATCAAGCTCGAACTGGTCGGCGACGATTACACGCTGCAGCCCGATACGCTGAACCTGCCGGCGGTGGCCGAGACGCTGATCAAGGAAGGCTTCAAGGTGCTGCCGTATTGCACCGAGGATCTGGTGCTGTGCCGCCGTCTGCTCGACGCCGGCTGCCAGGCGCTGATGCCCTGGGCCGCGCCGATCGGCACCGGCAAGGGGGCAGTCAATCCGCACGCGATGCGCGTGCTGCGCGACCGCCTGCCCGACACGCCGCTGATCGTCGACGCGGGCCTGGGCCTGCCGTCGCACGCGGCGCAAGTACTCGAGTGGGGCTACGACGGCGTGCTGCTGAACACCGCGGTGGCGCAGGCTGCGTATCCGATCGAAATGGCGCGCGCCTTCGCGCGCGCGGTCGAGGCCGGGCGCCTGGCCTATCTGGCCGGGCCGATGCCCGAGCGCGAGATCGCACAGGCCAGCACGCCGGTGGTCGGCATGCCGTTCTGGCACGCACAGGAGCACGCATGACGCGCCAACCGACGCCGATGCCGGTCGATGCCGCGCTGCAATCCGCGCTGGTCGCGCGCCATGGCGAGACCTTCGGCGTGGCCGACCGTGGCTGGCGCGCCTGGCGGCTGCAGGACACGCTGACGACCGATGCCGCCGAAACGCTGGGCCAGGCGGATCTGCTGCTGGCCGATGGCGAGGTCGATGCCGAAACGCTGGAACGCGTGGCCGCGCGCGGCGCGATGCTGATCCAGACGGAGCGCGAAGGCGGCCAGTGGATCGACACGGTGCGCTCGCCGATGGGGACCTGGGTGTTCGCCACGCCGGCGGACGCCAACGACGATGCCGCGCAATCGCCGGCCTTCGTCGCGGCGCTGCTGGCCACCTTGGCGCTGCATTTCCCCGCGCACGACGCGCTGTGCCTGGCGCGCGCCTGGCAACCCGGCACGCTGGACTGGCCCGCCGGGTTCGCCCGCTTTCCGCGCGTGCGCCACGCCGCGCTGGTCGCGCCCGAGCAGTCGGCCGAGCCGTTCGTGCCATGCCCGGCGCGGCTGGGCCTTTACGCCGTGGTGCCGACAGCCGACTGGATCGAACGGCTGGTACCGCTCGGCGTCCCGACGCTGCAGCTGCGCTTCAAGTCCGACGACGCGGCCGCGGTGCGCGAGCAGATCGCCCGCTCGGCGGTGGCCGCAGCCGGCAGCCGCAGCCGGCTCTTCATCAACGATCATTGGCGCGCCGCGCTGGACTACCACGCCGCGCACGGCAACGACAGCGCGGCCAGCGGCATCTACGGCATCCATCTGGGCCAGGAAGACCTGGACGAAGCGGACCTCGACGCGCTGCGCGCGTCGGGCCTGCGGCTCGGCGTTTCCACGCACGGCTACGCCGAGATGCTGCGCGTCGCGCCGCTGCGTCCCAGCTATCTGGCGCTCGGCGCCATCTTTCCGACCACCACCAAGGTGATGCCGACCCAGCCGCAAGGACTGGGACGCTTTTACGCCTATGCCCGCCTGATGCGCGAGCAGGTGCCGGCGCTGGTCGGCATCGGCGGCGTCGACGCCGGCAATCTGCCGCAGGTGCTGGAAGCGGGCGTCGGCAGCGCGGCCGTGGTGCGCGCGATCACCGAGGCGGCCGACGTGCCGGCGGCGGTGGCGCAGCTGATGGCGGCGTTCGGGCAGGCGGACTGACGCCACACCGGCGTCGTGCTTCCCCGGCGAGCTCGTCGCCGGGGTGAATGCCGCATGGGTCTATGTCATTGGATTAGATCGTGTTCGGAAAATAAACCAAGAGGTGAATCCCATAGGGCAGATCCAATCAGCCATACCCGTTGGTCCAATTGGACATGCACGGCGTTGGCAGGGGCGGATGCTGATCTCGCCGCCGGCATATCCTTGGAGTGGCGCCCGTCGGCTCCGGGTGTGCCGCACTTTTAGATGTTTTACGGAGCGGGTGTTAAGCAAAGTCTAGAGGAGGCGCGTAACGTCTTCGGCGTTTCACGTTCCCCTCACTCGGCGTGCGAATCGGCGACGCGCCCGAACCTCGTTGGTGCCTTGAAGGTCCAGGCCACTGCGCCCGCTGTGGTCGGCGACAGAGCGCACCATCATGACGCGCTGGTGCGGTTGGACATCCCAAAGAAAAAAGGCCCTGCAACGCAGGGCCTTCAAGAATTGGGGGCTTGAGCCGATCAGTCTGGGCAGTTGAACTGCCGCCTCCTCTCGGGTCGCGCCCCACCTAGACAGTGGGCCAACGCTGTGTTGGCCGATCCGCAGACGATAAGCCGCATGCTCGCACTTGTCAACCCGCTCGAGAAGATCGCTGTCGTAAGACTTCTGGAATTCCTCTCCGACCGAAAACCTTGGTTTCGATCCCTTTGGGGCGTTGGAGTCGTATTGGCTATGGAAGAGCTGTACGAGGCCTGTGCTGCCATGAGACAGGGTCATTTGAGCGAGGGCGCAATCAAGCGAATGGCCTCTTCGCTTCAGAAAAGAGTCGGCGCGCATCCGGCCTTTACTGAGGCGGAGAAACTGTTCCTTCGACAGCAACTGCAGCAAGTGCCGCGGCCCGACGGCCCAGCGCATTTCGGCGTTCGAGAACTGTCGACTCGCGTTTCCATCGACTACCTGGCGCGGTGGGGAAGGGCCGTCGCTGCCGGCAAATTCACTGTCGAACATTTTTCTCGCAGCGTTGCCGCTCACCTGCTGGACGCCGGATTTGCCGGCCGATACCTGCACGACTTCATCAAGGCCAGGCTGACTTCGCCCGAACGCATTTCCTTGCCACAACTGTGCGATGCGTTGCAGGCCGAAATGTCGGCGAGTCCCCGGCGCGAATTCGAGGTTTTGCTGGCGTTCACCAGCGTTCCGAAGCTGGTGAATGGCGTGCCCCAGGCATGGCTTCAAGGTCCTGCCATTACGGGTTGGCTAAAAGAAAACGGTTTTGATACGGCCGGAGTACGTTCGCCTGTGGCGATGGTATTGACCGTGTTGGCCAGAGATGCCATCGGCGCCGCACGGGCAGCACGAGGGGAGGCCGATCGTTACGCGGCCCGAGCGTTGATCGCTACTGGCGAGGCGCTGAACCGTCTTCCGATGCTTTGGGTGAAAGGCACGGCTGCACCGGCGTCCATGAAGGAAGATTCCCGCGGCGTTGGAGTGAGGGAATTGTTCCGCGAGGACCGTGTATTTTCAACTGAGGCGAATCAGAGCGTAGACGCGGCGCTTGAGTTATTGGCCCACCTGGAGGGAAGTTCTCCGCCGGCAGCAGTGGCGGGAGGGTGGGCAGCGATCGAAGGATTGCTCGCCGACCCAAATGATCGGGCAAGTGCCGCCGACAATCTCGCTACCTTGGTCACCTGCTCTTTTCCGCGTGCCGAACTTACCGCGTTGTCGTATCGCGTACAGCGCACGCATCCCGACGACTGTTTGGAGCTCGAAGATGCGCAAACGAACCGCGAGCGTTCTCGCGTCGTGGCAAAGATGATTATCGAGGGCCGCATGCCCAAGATGGCAGGCGTGGCCGACCAGGCGGCAGTCGCCCGCTTAAGAAAGCTGCTGTCGAATCCTGGCCCCGAGTTGCAGACCATTCGGGAAGCCATCGGGGAGTCGTTTCACCGGCTTTATCGGCAGCGTAACCTGATCCTTCATGGAGCCCGGCTCGACAGTGTGGCGCTTACTGCGAGTTTGCGGACGGCGGCAAAGCTGGCGGGCGCTGGGATGGACCGTATCACGCACGGGCACTATGTCCAAAAGCTCAGACCCCTCGAACTCGTCGCAAAGGCCAATCTCGCCCTGGCGCTCGTTAGCCGCGAGTCGCCATTGGCATGCGTGGATCTGCTCGAAGTTTGTTGAGCCGCTCAGCGCGGATCGCTATTCGCGCCATCGCGGCGCGCCGCGATAGTGCCCGTCCCCGCCCCCCCGCGCCAGCAACGTGTACAAATGCGAGCGCGAAATCCCCAGCGCCTGCGCGGCGCGTTTCTTGTTGCCGCCGTGGTCGGCGATGGCCTTGAGCGCCGCTTCATAGGCCAGTTCCCGCAGCGCGGCGGGACGGGAAGGCGGCGTGGTCGCAATGGCCGTCGGTGTCTCGCCGCGCAGCTCGTCTTCCCCCTCGTGTTGGGCATAGCTTCGCGCCAGCGGGTGCGGCGTCGCGTCGGCCGCCAGGACCGCTGCCGCGCTTTCGTCGCCGCGGGCGAAGTCGGCTACGCGCAGGCGGCCGCCGTCGCAGAAGACCAGCGCTTCCTCGATCTTCTGCCGTAGTTGACGGATATTCCCGGGCCACGGCCGTTCGGCCAGATGCCGTGGCACCGCGCTGTCGATGGCGGGCACCGGCACATTGTTGCGTTGGCAGAAGCCCTGCACAAAATGCTGCAGCAGGGCCGGGATATCTTCGCGGCGCTGGCGCAGTGCCGGGATGCGCAGCACCACGCCGCTGAGGCGGTAGTACAGGTCCAGGCGAAATCGGCCGGCGTCGATCAGCGCCTGGATGTCGCGATTGGTGGCCGCCACCAGCCGGAAGTCGATGCGGCGCGCCTGGCGGCTGCCGATGCGTTCGACCAGGTGGTCCTCCAGCACGCGCAGCAGCTTGACCTGCATCTCCATCGGAATATCGGCGACCTCGTCAAGAAACAGCGTGCCGCCGGCCGCCTGTTCCAGCTTGCCGGACTGGCCCTGGCGGCGGCTGCCGGTGAAGGCGCCGGGAGCGTGGCCGAACAGTTCGGATTCGATCAGCGTGGCCGGCAGCGCGGCCAGGTTCAGGCTGACCAGCGGCTTGCCGCCCCGCGTTTCGCCGCCGTCGTCCCGCTGGCTTGCCTCATGGATCGCGCGTGCGACGAGTTCCTTGCCGGTGCCGCTCTCGCCCAGGATCAGCACCGGGACGTCGAGCCGCGCGACGGTTTCGATCTCGCGCCGCAGCCGCTGCATCGGCGCGCTGTCGCCGATCAGCCGGCCCGGACCGCCGCGCAGATCGTCCAGCGCCCGCCGGTAATGCGCGACCTGCGAGCGCAGTTCGCTGACCTCCTTGTGCATGCGGGCGATCGCCTCGGGCTCCTTGAACAGGACCTGGCCGATCGCGCCGACCACCTCGCCGTGCTGGACGATGGGGATGCGGTTGACCACGCGGGTGACGCCGTTCATCCGCTGCAGCTGGCCGATCTCGGCCTTGCCGGTGGCCGCGACCTGGGGCAGCCGCGAATTCGGAATCACGCGCTCGGCCGGCTGGCCGATGCCCTCGCCGGTGCGCAGCCCCAGAAAGCGCTCGTGCACTGGGCTGATATAGCGCATGCGGCCGTCGCGGTCGGCCACGGTGATCGCCTGGTACGGGTTGGTGATGAAGTGTTCGAGGATGGCGCCGGCAAACGGCACGGCGCCGAGGAAATCGAACAGCGCGGTGGCGGCCCCGGGCCGGTGCAGCAGCACCAGCGTCGTGGTGCCGTCTTCCAGTGCCAGTGCGATATGGCGCGTGGCGTCGGTGCCGGGCGGCGTCACCTCGAACAGGCGAGGACGAATGCCCCCGTCCTTGTCGACGGGTGTGCCGGCGGCCGGGATGTCGGCGGTGGAAAGCTCTGCCAGCGCGGCCGCCACGGCGCGGGCCAGCGCGTCGTCGCGCGCGATGCCGGTTGCCGCGACCACCTGTCCGCCGCCGTCGATCACCAGCGCGCCGAGTGCATCCGGCGAGGCGGCCGACGCGTCCGCATGTGTCTTCAGTGACGACAAGATCTGTCTCCGATGCGGACACTACCGTGTCCTGATATGTCGTTATGGCGGACACCCTAACAGCCGCCGATGTCTCGCGCAAGGTTTTCCTCAAAAGAATCAACGGCTTGCTGCTTTCGCTTCCGCTGGCACGGTTGCTGCGCTGGTTGTCCCCACAGCAAACAAGCAACAGGAGACAACGCGTGTCGTGGCAACCCGAAATCGATGAACTGGCCTACCGCCGCCAACTGGCGGCCCAACTCGGTGGGCCGGACAAGGTCCAGCGGCACAAGGACGCCGGCAAGCTGACGGTGCGCGAACGCATCGATGCGCTGGCCGACCCGGGCTCCTTCCATGAGGTCGGCAGCCTGACCGGCAGCGGCCAGTACGACAGCAACGGCCGGCTGGTCGGCTTCACGCCGGCCAATCTGGTGATGGGGCGCGCCCGCGTCGACGGCCGCCCGGTGGTGCTGGTCGGCGACGACTTCACCGTGCGCGGCGGCGCCAACGACGGCGCGGTCGGCGACAAGCTCGTGCACGCCGAGAAGATGGCGCGCGACCTGCGGCTGCCGATGGTGCGGCTGGTCGACGGCACCGGTGGCGGTGGCTCGGTGCGCAATATCGAGACCAAGGGCCATACGTTGATTCCGACCATGAAGGTGTGGCAGCACGTGGTCGAGAACATGTCGCTGGTGCCGGTGGTGTCGCTGGCGCTGGGCTCGGTGGCCGGCATGGGCGCGGCGCGGGTTGCCGCCAGCCACTACTCGCTGATGGTCAAGGAGACCTCGCAGCTGTTCAACGCCGGCCCGCCGGTGGTCGCGCGCATCGGCCAGCATCTGACCAAGAACGAGCTGGGCGGCAGCCATATCCACACCCGCAATGGCGTGGTCGACGACGAGGTCGCCAGTGAAGAAGAAGCCTTCGCCCGCGCGCGTCAGTTCCTCTCGTACCTGCCGACCTCGGTGTTCGAGCTACCGCCGCGCGCGGAGCCGACCGACGATCCGGCGCGGCGCGACGAATGGCTGCTGTCGGCGATTCCGCGCGACGGCCGCGCGGTCTACAAGATCCGCCCGATCGTGCAGACGCTGGTCGACTCGGGCTCGTTCTTCGAGATCGGCCGGCATTGGGGCCGGGCGATCGTCACGGGTCTGGCGCGCGTCGACGGCTGGCCGGTCGCGGTGGTGGCCAGCGACCCGTACTACTACGGCGGCGGCTGGGACAGCGCGACCGCGGAGAAATTCACGCGCTTCGTCGACATGGCCGAAGCCTTCCATCTGCCGGTGATCAATCTGGTCGACATCGCCGGCTTCCAGATCGGGCTCGAGGCGGAGAAAGCCGGAACGATGCGCTACGGCGTGCGTGCGCTGGCCGCCGTCTACCAGGCCACGGTGCCGTGGTGCTCGGTGATCCTGCGGCGCGCCTACGGCGTCGCCGCCGCCGCGCACCAGCATATGGGCCGCTTCAACTTCCGCTATGCCTGGCCTTCGGGCAACTGGGGCTCGCTGCCGATCGAGGGCGGGCTCGAGGTCGCCTACAAGGCCGAGATCGAGGGGGCCGACGATCCGGTGCAGAAGCGCGCCGAGATCGAGCAGCGCGTGCGCAGTCTGACCTCGCCGTTCCGCAGCGCCGAGGCCTTCGTCATCGAGGACATCATCGATCCGCGCGATACGCGGGCGCTGCTGTGCGAATTCGCCAACCTGGCGGCGCCGCTGCGCGAGGCCGGTGTGCGCAAGTTCGGCATCCGGCCATGAGGAACGGCTGCTGCGAAGGATCGGCAAGGACAGCGGCAAGGACAGCGATCACGACAACCACGACCACAACGACAACAACAACGACAACAACAACGACAGCCAACATCAAGGAGACCATGATGAATCGAACCCATCGACCGATGCGCCGCGCCACGCTGGCGCTGGCCGCCCTCGGCGCCATCGCCGCCGCAGCGGCCGTCGTGCCCGGCACCGCCGCCGCGCAGGAAAACTGGCCGAGCAAGCCCGTCACCATCATCGTGCCGTTCCCGGCCGGTGGCATGACCGACGTGCTGGCGCGTCGCATCGCCAAGGACATGGCGGTCGATCTGAAGCAGCCGGTCGTGGTCGAGAACCGCGCCGGTGCCAGCGGGCAGATCGGCACCGAGATGGTGGCGCGCGCCAAGCCCGACGGCTACACGCTGCTGGTCTCGGCGACGCACCATGTGATCAACCCCGCGGTGCGCGGCACGCTGCCGTACGACGCGGCGAAGGACTTCACGCCGATCGCGCTGCTGGCGACCACGCCCAACGTGCTGGTCGTCAACAACAATATCCCGGCCTCGACGCTGCCGGAGTTCCTCGCCTATGCGAAGAAGCAGAAGGAGGGGCTGTCGTTCGGCTCGTCGAGCATCGGCGGCGCGACCCATATGTCGGGCGAGCTGCTGAAGCTGATGACCAAGGCGCCGATGGTCCATATCCCGTACAAGGGCGCCACGCCGGCGATGGCGGACCTGCTCGGCGGCCAGATCCCGGCGCTGTTCCACGATGCGATGACGATGGCGCCGTACGTCAAGGACGGCAAGGTCAAGGCGATCGGCACGACCTCGGCCAAGCGCAGCGACGCGCTGCCCAATGTGCCGACCATCGCGGAGCAGGGTGTGGCCGGCTACGAGGCGACCACCTGGATCGGCTTCTACGGCCCGGCCAATCTGCCCAAACCGATCGTCGACCGGCTCAACCGCGAGGCCGTCAAGAGCATGAACGCGCCCGACTCGAAGGCGAGCCTCGCGCAATCGGCGACCACGCCGGGCACGATGACGGCCGAGCAGTTCGGCGGCTTCGTGCAGGCCGAGCTCGCCAAGTGGAAGCGCGTGGCCAGCGAAGCCAAGGTCAAGGTGGAATGACGCGATGACCGATCTTCATGTCAATCCGGCGGCGTCGGCAGAAGGCAGCGAGCTGCTGTCGCTGCTGTCGCCGCGTTCGGTCGCGGTGCTCGGCGCCTCCGACAATGCGGTCAAGGCCGGCGGCCGGCCGATCGACTATATGCGGCGGCAGGGCTTTGCCGGCGCGATCTATCCGGTCAATCCGAACCGCGCGACGATTCAGGGGCTGACCGCCTATCCGTCGCTGGACGCACTGCCGGCCGCACCCGACCTGGTCGTGATCAGCGTGCCGGGTTCGGAGGTCGAACAGGCGATCGACCAGTGCCTGGCGATCGGCGCGCGCGGCGCGGTGATCTATTCCTCCGGCTTCGCCGAATTGGGCGAGGCCGGCGCGGTGCAGCAGCGGCGGCTGGTCGAACGTGCCCGCGCCGGGGGGCTGCGGCTGTTCGGTCCGAACACGCAGGGCCTGGCCAACTTCGCCAGCGGCGCGATCGCGCATTTCTCCACGATGATCAACGAAGAGCCGGGCCAGGACGGCCCGGTCGCCATCGTCAGCCAGAGCGGCGCGGGGTCGGCCATCGTCTACGGCGGGCTGCGCCGCAAGGGCATCGGCGTGCGCTATATGGTCGCCACCGGAAACGAGGCCGACGTCAGCGCCGCCGAGGTCGTGCGCGCAGTGCTGCACGACGAGCAGGTTCGCGTGGTGCTGCTCTATATCGAGTCGCTGCGCGACCCGCAGGTGCTGGCGCAGGCCGCGCGGCTGGCGCACGAGCGCGACGTGCCGATCCTCGCCGTCAAGGCGGGCCGCACGCGCTCGGGCCAGTTGACCGCAAGCTCGCACACCGGCGCGCTGGCGGGCGAGGATGCGCTGGCCGATGCCTTCCTGCGCCGACATGGCATCGTGCGCGTGGCGGACTTCCGCGAGCTGGCCGAGTACTGCCAGGTCTTCGTCGGCAGCCAGCGGCCGCGCGGCGATGGCGTAGTGGCGATCAGCAATTCCGGCGCGACCTGCGTGCTGGCGGCCGACGCGGCCGAGGACGAAGGGCTGCGCCTGGTCGAGTTCGATACGGCGGGGACCGAGGCGCTGCGCGCCGTGCTGCCGAGCTACGTCAGCGCGCGCAATCCGATCGACATGACCACCGCGCTGCTGGGCCAGCCGCAGATCTTCGGCCGCACGCTCGACGCGGTGGCCGCGCGCGGTGCCGCCGACATGATTCACGTCGGCTTCCCGATCGGCGGCGAGGGCTACGACTTCGACGACTTCTCCGCGCAGACCGGGCGATTCGCTGCGGCCAGCGGCGTGCCGGTCGTGGTCAGCGCCAATCAGGAGTGGGTGGCGCAGGCCTTCCGCCAGCACGGTGTGCCGGTGTTCGACAGCGAACGCGCGGCGATGCGTGCGCTGGGTCTGCTGTCGCGCTATGTGCAGGCGCGTGCCACGGTGCTGGCGGCACCACTTGCACCACTGGAACCACTGGCGGCACTGGCGGCAATGGACGCGACATCGGTGCCGGCTTCGGGCGGCGCTGCGGCTGCGTCCGCCACCATCACGCTCGACGAAGTACAGAGCCTCGCGCGGCTGGCCGCAGCCGGGCTGCCAGCGGTCGCCCATCGCCTGTGCCGCGACCGCGTGCAGGTGCGACGCGCCGTGGCCGAGTTGGGTTTGCCGGTGGTCGCCAAGGGCGTGTCGGCGTCGATCACGCACAAGTCCGAGTACGGGCTGGTGCGCCTGGGCCTGGACAGCGAAGAACGTGCGCTGGCCGCCTTCGACGAACTCGATGCGATGCTCGTCACGCTGGCCGCCGAGCAGGGCGTCGAACACGGCGGCGTGCTGATTGCGCGCCAGCACAAGGGGGCGTTCGAACTCGCGGTCGGCGCGCATCGCGACCCGGTGTACGGGCCGGTGGTGATGATCGGGCAGGGCGGCGTGCTGGTCGAGGCGCTGGACGACGTGCAATTCCTGCCCGCGCCATTCTCGGCCGCGCAGGCGCGCGACGCCATCGCCCGCCTGCATGTCGCGCGCGCGTTCGGCGCGGTGCGCGGCATGCCGGCGGTCGATGTCGAGCGGCTGGCGGCGATGCTGGTGGCGCTGGGCGACTGGTTCGCCAGCGGCGAGGCCGGAAGTGAGGCCGAGTCGGTCGATGCCAATCCGGTGATCGTGCCGCGCGGCGATGCCGCCCCGGTGATCGTCGATGCCGTCGTCGTGCGACGCGCTGCCGATGGCGAGGTGCCGCGATGACGCCCAGATTGCAGATCCGTCCGTTGCGCCGCGTGCTGGTCGCCAACCGCGGCGCGGTGGCCGCGCGCATCCTGCGCGCGCTGAACGCGCAGGGCATCGAGTCGATCGCCGTCTATTCCGACGCCGATGCCGAAGCGCCCTACCTGCAGCAGGCCACCGTGCGCGTGCGCCTGGGCGAGGCTCCGCCGCTGCAGAGTTATCTGAATCAGGACGCACTGCTGCAGATCGCGCGCGAGCATGGCGCCGACGGCGTGCATCCGGGCTACGGCTTTCTGTCGGAGAACGCCGGCTTTGCCGAATGCGTGGAGGCGGCGGGTCTGTGTTTCATCGGTCCGTCGTCGCGCTGGATTCGCCGGCTCGGCCACAAGACCGAGGCGCGCGCGCTGATGGCGACCCACGGCATGCCGATGACGCCGAGCAGCGCGGTGCTGCCCGACGATCCCGTCGTCGTCGCCCAGGCAGCGGCGCGCATCGGCTATCCGGTGCTGATCAAGCCCGCCGGTGGCGGCGGTGGCATCGGCATGCTGCCGGCGCGCGACGACAGCGAACTGGCCGCGGCATGGCAGCGCGCGCGCTCGGTCGCGCAGCGCAGCTTCGGCCAGGCCGAGCTGTATCTGGAGAAGCTGATCGAGCGGCCGCGCCATATCGAATTCCAGCTGCTCGCCGACCGTTACGGCGGCGTGCGGGTGCTGGGCGAGCGCGACTGCTCGGTGCAGCGGCGCCATCAGAAGGTCATCGAGGAGGCTCGCGCGCCCAACGTGCCGGCCGACGAGATCGATGCGATGGCAAGGCGCCTGGCCACGCTGCTGGCGACGCTCGGCTACGACGTGATCGGTACCGTCGAGATGCTGTACACGCGGGAAACCGGCTTCGTCTTTCTCGAGCTCAATACGCGCCTGCAGGTCGAGCACGCGGTCACCGAGCAGGTCACCGGCATCGATATCGTCGCGGCGCAGTTGCGGCTGGCGCGCGGCGAGCCGATCGAGGCGGTATTGCCGGCGCCTGTCCGGCTGCGTGGCCACGCGATCGAGGCGCGCGTCTATGCCGAGGACCCGGTGCGCTTTCTGCCGTCGCCGGGGCCGCTGACGGTGTATCGGCCGCCGGTGGGCGAGGGCGTGCGGGTCGAGACCGGCTATGCCGAGGGCGGCCGTGTCACCCCTTACTACGACCCGATGCTCGCCAAGGTGATCGCCACCGGTGCCGATCGGCCGCAGGCGATTGCGCGGCTGCGCGCGGCGCTGGACGCCTTCGCCATCGACGGCGTCAAGACCAATATCCCCTTTATCCAGCGGGTGCTGGCAGACGACGAATTCATCGCCGGACGCATCGATACGGGCCTCGCGCAGCGCGTGCTGTCCGGCGGAACGATGACCACCGGCGCGACGCCGGAAGCCGCATCCACCCTGACATCCTGATCCCGGAGTTCCCCATGAAGCAAATCGAAGCGGCCGTCGCCGGCCATGTCTGCGCCGTCGACGTGCAAGTTGGCGCTACCATTGCGGCCGGCGATGCCGTGATGACCATCGAGTCGATGAAGATGGAAATCCCGCTCGAGTCCGAGCAGGCCGGCGTCGTCAAGGCCATCCTGGTGCAACCCGGCGATGCGGTCGCCGAGGGCCAGGTCGTGATCGAACTCGAGTAAGGAAGTGGTTTTGGAAAGCAGTACGCAAATCGTCCCGCAGATCGTTCCGGTCGCGCCGGGCACGGCCGAAAAGCCCTATTTCGGCATCGACGTCCCGCTGATGCGGCATCTGGGCCTGCAGCCCGTCCATATCGAGGAGGGGCTGTGCCGGACGCGGCTGCCCGCGAATCCCGCTCTCGTCAACAGCCGTGGCGACGTACATGGCGGCACGCTGATGGCGGTGCTGGACTTCACGCTCAGCGGCGCGGCGCGCTCGCATGCGCCGCTGGAGACCGGCGTGATCACGATCGACATGTCGACCCACTTCCTGGCGGCCGCGCGCGGCGAACTGACCTTCGAAGCCCGCTGCATGCGGCGCGGCGCGCGGATCGCGTTCTGCGACGGCGAAGTCAAGGACGCCGCCGGCAATGTGGTGTGCGTGGCGCGGGCGGCGTTCAAGCTGGTGCCGCTGGCGGCCGGGGGGAATTGAGGGGGTTGATGATCGGCCTCGCTGGCTGAGCGGGCGCCCTTTGCCCTCTCCCCCGGCCCCTCTCCCGCAAGCGGGCGAGGGGAGCCAACCGGCGATAACGGCAGCGTGGCCTACGTCGTACGCAGACCTCACTCCCCTCTCCCGCTTGCGGGAGAGGGGTGGGGGAGAGGGCAAGCGAGCGCCTCTCCCCAACTGACTTCACCCCAACACCCGCGGCGCGAAGCCGTGGTTCAGCGGGCCGTTGCCGGCCCCGAGCCGCAGGTCCGCGCCGGCGGCGATGGCCTGGGCCACGAAATCCAGCGCAGTGCCGACCGCCTGCTCGAGCGCGTCGCCGCGCGCCAGTTGCGAGGCGATCGCGGCGGCCAGCGTGCAGCCGGTGCCGTGCAGATTGCGGGTATCGATGCGCGGATGGCTGAATACCCGCACGCTGCCGTCGGCGCTCATCAGCAGGTCGTCCAGGCTGCCTTGCTCGCCCCCTTGCTCGCCGGCTTCCGCCAGATGTCCCCCCTTGAGCAGCACTGCCTGGCAGCCCAGTTCGATCAATTCCTGCGCTGCGCGCTCCATGTCGGCGCGGCGCGTGACCGGGCGGCCCAGCAGGTACGAGGCCTCGGGCAGGTTCGGCGTGACCAGCAGCGCGCGCGGGAACAGCAGCTGCACCATCGCCTGCGCGGTGGCGTCGTCCGACAGCGTCGCGCCGGAGGTGGCGACCATCACCGGATCGACCACCAGCTTGCGCAGGCCGTGACGGTCGACCGCGGCAGCCACCGCCTCGACGATCGCCGCCGTGCCCAGCATGCCGGTCTTGGCCGCGTCGATGCCGATATCGCCGGCCACCGCGTCGATCTGCGCCGCCACCATCTGCGCGGGAATCGCGTGCACGCCGGTCACGCCGAGCGTGTTCTGCGCCGTGATCGCGGTGATCGCGCTCATGCCGTAGCAGCCGAGCGCGGCGAAGGTCTTCAGGTCGGCCTGGATGCCGGCGCCGCCGCCGGAGTCGGAACCGGCGATGGTCAGGGTACGCGGGGGAAGGGCGGTCATAACGAGTCGAAAGGCGAGGTCCGGGACGGGCGGCGGCGGCTTGCGGGCTCGGTCCGGACCAGCCGAAAAGAAATCGGAGAGCGGCACACCGTCGCCGCGCAGGGCAGGTACAATACCGCCACTCCGAGGAGCGTTGCAACGGACGGCGCGCGGGCCAACCCCGCATTCTGCCATCCGCCAGGCTCGGAATGTCTTCAACGGCGCTCGCTGAACCGTGGTTCGCACGGTGGCGAGTCGACCTATCCGCACGCTGCGTCAGCTTCCCTGCCGACCGCAGCCCATCCGCGGAACCCGTCCCCTCTGTTCACCGGCGTCCACTCTTCGACGGAGTGAATCATGAACGCTGTAACCGAACTGAAGAACGATTTCGTGGTGGCCGACATCGGCCTGGCCAACTGGGGCCGCAAGGAAATCGCCATCGCGGAAACCGAAATGCCCGGCCTGATGGCGATCCGCGAGGAATTCGCCGCCAGCCAGCCGCTCAAGGGCGCCCGCATCGCCGGCTCCCTGCACATGACGATCCAGACCGCCGTGCTGATCGAGACGCTGAAGGCGCTCGGCGCCGACGTGCGCTGGGCCTCGTGCAACATCTTCTCGACCCAGGACCACGCCGCCGCCGCGATCGCCGCCTCCGGCACGCCGGTGTTCGCCTTCAAGGGCGAATCGCTGAAGGAATACTGGGACTTCACCCACCGCATCTTCGACTGGGCCGACGGCGGCACGCCGAACATGATCCTGGACGACGGCGGCGATGCCACGCTGCTGCTGCACCTGGGCGCGCGCGCCGAGCGCGATCCGTCGGTGATCGCCAACCCCGGCAGCGAGGAAGAGACCTACCTGTTCGCCGCGATCAAGGAAAAGCTGGCCAAGGATCCGGGCTGGTACAGCCGCAACCTGGAAGCGATCCGCGGCGTCACCGAGGAAACCACCACCGGCGTGCACCGCCTGTACCAGATGGCCCAGAAGGGCGAACTGCGCTTCCCGGCGATCAACGTCAACGACTCGGTCACCAAGAGCAAGTTCGACAACCTGTACGGCTGCCGCGAATCGCTGGTCGACGGCATCAAGCGCGCCACCGACGTGATGATCGCCGGCAAGGTCGCGGTGGTGTGCGGCTACGGCGATGTGGGCAAGGGCAGCGCCCAGGCGCTGCGCGCGCTGTCGGCACAGGTGTGGGTCACCGAGGTCGACCCGATCTGCGCGCTGCAGGCCGCGATGGAAGGCTATCGCGTGGTGACGATGGAATACGCGGCCGACAAGGCCGACATCTTCGTGACCTGCACCGGCAACTACCATGTGATCACCCACGACCACATGGCGAAGATGAAGGACCAGGCGATCGTCTGCAATATCGGCCACTTCGACAACGAGATCGACATCGCCTCGCTGGAGAAGTACCAGTGGGACGAGATCAAGCCGCAGGTCGACCACGTGATCTTCCCCGACGGCAAGAAGCTGATCATCCTGGCCAAGGGCCGTCTGGTGAATCTGGGCTGCGCGACCGGCCACCCGTCGTACGTGATGAGCAGCTCGTTCGCCAACCAGACGCTGGCGCAGATCGAGCTGTGGCAGGAGCGCGATAGCGGCAAGTACCCGGTCGGCGTCTACACGCTGCCCAAGCATCTGGACGAGAAGGTGGCGCGCCTGCAGCTGAAAAAGCTCAACGCGCAGCTGACCGAGCTGACCGACCAGCAGGCCGCCTATATCGGCGTGCCGAAGGAAGGTCCGTACAAGGCGGATCACTACCGTTATTGACGTGGTTTTCTCCCTCTCCCGCTCGCGGGAGAGGGTTGGGGAGAGGGAAGCGACGCCAGGCACCGGCAAGACGGTGAATATGACGACCGCCCAGGCCCTCTCCCCCGGCCCCTCTCCCGCAAGCGGGAGAGGGGAGCAAACCAACCGACAAGGAGTTGCCATGAGATTGCTGGCGGTATGGATCATCAACGCGCTGACGCTGTTCGCGATCAGCGCGGTGGTCGACGGCATCGAAGTGCGGGGCTTCGGCTCGGCGATGATCGCGGCGGCAGTGCTGGCCGTCATCAATACGCTGATCCGGCCGATCCTGGTGCTGCTGACCTTGCCGGTCACGCTGCTGACGCTGGGCTTGTTCATCTTCGTGATCAACGCGCTGCTGTTCCTGTTCGTCGGCAATCTGCTGTCGGGCTTCACCGTGTCGGGCTTCTGGACTGCGCTGCTCGGTTCGCTGCTGTACAGCGTGATCTCGACCCTGCTGGCCGGCCTGCTGCTGCGCGACCGCGAAGTGGCCTGACGCCGGGCGCTCCTCCTTCCAGCGCCGCCTCGTCGGCGGCGCCACCCATCATGCAAGACCGCTACTACAGCTTCGAGTTTTTCCCGCCCAAGACGCCCGAGGGCCGGGAAAAGCTGCGCAATACCCGTGCGCAACTGGCCCCGCTTGGGCCCAAATACATCTCGGTGACCTTCGGCGCCGGCGGCACCACGCAGCAGGGCACGCTCGACGCCGTGCTGGAGATCCAGCGCGACGGCATCGACGCCGCGCCGCACCTGTCCTGCGTCGGCTCGACCCGCGACGGCATCCGCGAGATCCTGCGCACGTACCGCAACAACGGCATCCGCCATATCGTCGCGCTGCGCGGCGACATGCCCTCCGGCATGGGCGAGATCGGCGAATTCCGCTACGCCAACGAGCTGGTGGAATTCATCCGCGCCGAGACCGGCGACTGGTTCCATATCGAAGTGGCCGCCTATCCGGAGTACCACCCGCAGGCGCGCTCCCCGCGGCACGATCTCGAGAACTTCGTGCGCAAGGTCAAGGCCGGCGCCGATTCCGCGATCACGCAGTACTTCTTCAACGCCGACGCGTATTTCCGCTTCGTCGACGACGTACGCGCGCTCGGCGTGGACGTGCCGATCGTGCCCGGCATCATGCCGATCACCAACTATTCGCAGCTGATGCGCTTCTCCGAGATGTGCGGCGCCGAGGTGCCGCGCTGGGTCGCCAAGCGGCTGGAGAGCTTCGGCGACGACCGCGAGGCGATTCGCGCCTTCGGGCTCGACGTGGTCACCGCGCTGTGCGAGCGGCTGCTGGCCGGCGGCGTGCCGGGGCTGCATTTCTACACGCTGAACGCGGCCGGCGCGACCAAGGCGATCTGGCAGCGGCTGAAGCTATAAGGCCGTAAGGCTGTAGTGCTGTAGTACGCCAATCGCGATGGCGGCCATGGGGGGCGGAAGGTGCGCCCCCGATGGCATACTGTGCCGCATGGTTACCGCCACGTTCCGCTTCTACGAGGAGCTGAACGATTTCCTCCCCCCGGCGATGCGCGGACGGGACTGGTCCTGTCCGTGCGCCCGCGCGGCCACGGTCAAGCACATGATCGAGGCGCTCGGCGTGCCGCACACCGAGGTCGAGCTGATCCTGGTCAACGGCGAGTCGTGCGGCTTCGACCGGCTGCTCGCCGACGGTGACCGGGTCTCGGTCTACCCGACCTTCGAGGCGCTCGACGTCACGCCGCTGCTGCGGGTACGCCCGGCCCCGCTGCGGGTCACCCGCTTCGTCGCCGACGCCCACTTGGGCGGGCTGGCCGCCCTGCTGCGGCTGACCGGCTACGACACCCTCTACGACAACCACTTCGACGATCGCGAGATCGAGGCCATCGCCGCGCGCGAGGGCCGCATCGTGCTGACCCGCGACCGCGAGCTGCTCAAGCGCAGCAGCATCACGCACGGCTGCTACGTGCGGGCGCTGAAGCCGCAGGCGCAACTGCGCGAGATCTTCGCGCGGCTCGATCTGCGCCGGCAGGCACGGCCGTTCTCGCTGTGCCTGAGCTGCAATGCACCGCTGCGCGCGGCCTCCAGCGACGAGGTGGCCGACCGCGTGCCGCCGGCCGTGCTGGAGCGGCACGCGCGTTTTTCCACCTGCGATGTGTGCCGCCGGGTGTTCTGGGAGGGCTCGCACTGGCGCCGGATGCGGGCGCTGGTCGATTCGCTGATATTGCCGGCGACGCCGGCGGACGAGCGCACATCCGCCGGCCAGGCCGAACCTTAGCGCCTAGAAGCGCCCGCTCTCCGTCACGATCCAGTCCATCGGGATGTCATGCGCCCCGGGCGCCAGGTCGATCCGGCAGCTTTCGTAGCCAATGCCGATCGCCACCGGCTTGCCGGGCAGCGCGGCGAGCGTGCGGTCGTAGAAGCCGCCGCCGTAGCCCAGACGGAACTTCCGGGCGCTGAAACCGACACAGGGAATCAGCAGCGCGTCGGGCGTCACGGCCGGCGTGCCGTCGGGCACCGGGATGCCGTAGCGGCCCTCGCGCATCGGCGTGTCCGGCGTCCAGCGATGGAAGTCCAGCGGCACCCCCGGGCGGCTGACGGCCGGCAGCGCGGCGTCGCGCCCCGGGGCAGCCGCAAGCCAGCGCGCAACCAGTCCGCGCGCGTCGAACTCCTGCTGGATCGGCCAGTAGAACCCCAGGCAATGCACCGGCAGCCAATCGAGCAGCGCGGCGAGCTCCGCCTCGATGCGCGCATCCAGCTGCGCACGCTGCGCCAGGCTGGCGCGGCGCTCCAGCAGCGCGGCGCGCAGCGCCCGGCGCTCCGGGGCGGGATCGCCCGGCGCCGAAGAGGGCTGCGAGGACGAGGGCAGGGGATCGAGTGGACCGGTCGGTGCGTGGGCCATGAGCTGGAGAAATACGTGCCGAAGCGGGGCGTTAGTCCACGATCGGCCGGTGTGAAGTGCGTGTGATAATGTCCGCGGACTATTGGTTTTCAAGCGGTGCGGCAGCCACATCGAGGGCCGGCCGGGCCGCCACAACAAGGAAAGACAGGATGCGCAAGGGAGTATATCGGCAGCGTGCGGGACAGTTCGCATTGACCGCGATCGCCACCGCATTGAGCTGGACGCTGCTGGCAACGCCGGCCGCCGCGCAGAAGCGCACGGTATCGTCGAACGGGCAGGGCGCCGCGTCGACCATGATCCCGAGCAATCCGGACGACGCCTTCCGGGCGCTGCGCGAGGCCGCGCGCAAGAACGACGTGGCGCGCGCCTATGCGATCTCGGCCACGCTGGTCGACTACCCGGTGCCGTCGTACGTCGAATACTTCCGCATCAAGCCGCAGCTGTTCGACGCCACCGGCCTGGCGCGCATCGATGCGCCCGACGACGAGGTGCGCGCCTTCCTGCAGCGCTACCAGGGCGAGGCGATCGCCGACCGCATGCGCAACGACTGGCTGCTGGTGCTGGGCAAGCGGCGCGACTGGGCCAACTTCGACGCCCAGTATCCGCAGTTCGTGCTGAAGGACGATACCCAGGTCGAGTGCTATGCGCTGCTGTCGCGCGCGCTGAAGGGGCAGAACGTCGCCGCCGAGGCGCGCGCGCTGCTGACCGAGCCGAAGAACTATGGCGAGGGCTGCGTCGACCTGATCGGCTATCTGTACCAGAGCCGCCAGATCACCCGTGCGGACGTCGCCTTCCAGGCCCGCACGGCGCTGGAGCAGAACTACACCACGCTGGCCGGGCGCATCGCCGCCACCGTGCCGGATGGCGCCGTCGACGGCGACACGCTGGCCACCGTGGTCAAGATGGCGCGCAACGACCCCGCGCAGGCCGCCGCCTACCTGACCGCCAGTTCGGGCAGTCTGTCGCGCGACGAGCAGGGTGCGGGCTGGGGCGTGGTCGGCCAGTTCGCCGCCAAGAAGCTGCTGCCCGATGCGGCCGGCTACTTCCGGCGTCAGATCGAGCTGGGCGGCAATCAATGGCTGTCGACCGAAACGCAGGAGTGGCGCGTGCGCGCGGCCCTGCGCCAGGGCGACTGGAAGCTGGTGCGCCTGGCCGTCGAATCGATGCGCCCCGAATTGCGCACCAAGGATCCGGCCTGGACCTACTGGCTGGGCCGGGCGCTGGCCGACGCGGGCCGCACCGAGGAGGCTCGCCAGCAGTACCAGTCGATTGCCAGCGGCTTCAATTTCTACGGGCAGCTCGCCAGCGAGGAACTTGGCCAGCGGATCACGCTGCCGCCGCGTACCCAGGTCAGCGACACCGAGGCCATGGCGATGCGCACCCGCCCCGGCTTTCAGCGCGCCAAGGCGTTCTACGACATGGATCTGCGCTTCGAAGGCAACCGCGAGTGGAACTGGGAGCTGCGCGGCATGAGCGACCGCGAACTGCTGGCCGCGGCCGAGTACGCGCGCCGTATTTCGTTGCTGGACCGCACCGTCAACACCGCCGACCGCACCCAGGCGCAGCACGACTTCTCGCTGCGCTTCCTGATGCCGTTCCGCGACATCATGCAGCGCGCCACCGACGAGGCCGGGCTCGACATGGCCTGGGCCTACGGCATCATCCGCCAGGAGTCGCGCTTCATCATGAATGCGCGCTCGTCCGCCGGCGCGCATGGCCTGATGCAGGTGATGCCCGCCACGGCCAGGTATGTCGCCCGCAAGATCGGCATGACGGACTTCACGCCGTCGATGATGAGCGACCCGAACGTCAACATCCTGCTAGGCACCAGCTACATGAGCATGGTGCTGACGGACCTGGAGAGCTCGCAGACGCTGGCGTCGGCCGCCTACAACGCCGGCCCGGGCCGCCCGAAGAGCTGGCGCACCAGCCTGTCGCGGCCGGTCGAGGGCGCGATCTTCGCCGAGACCATTCCGTTCACGGAGACGCGAACCTACGTCAAGAATGTGCTCTCCAACGCCACGTACTATGCTGCATTGATGCACGGACATCCGCAGTCGCTGAAGGCGCGCCTGGGCACCGTGGTGCCGTCGCAGGTCACCACCACCAGCCTGCCGTGACGATGCTGTGACGGTGCCCTGACGGTGCTCTGAGGGCGCCCTGGTACGCGCCCTTCGGGTACCACTGCCGGCCATGCCTGGCCGGCGCGGTGCGCCGGTGCAAGGCGACGCCGCGCGATGTCCGCCGCTGGGGTCGAACGCTGGGTCGAACGCTGGATCGAAACCCGCCGCGGCAGCCGTGCCGCGGCCACCGTGCCACGGAGGACATCATGCTGACGAGCAATGTACTGGTCATCGGCGGTTCCGGCTTTATCGGCAGTCATCTGGTCGCGCGCCTGTCCGGCGTGGCAAACCGCAGCAACGCGCCGCTCGAGCATGCGACGGTGGTCATCCCGCCGATGGATCCCGAGCGGATCGTCGTCGCAACCCGCAACGAGGACAATGCGCGCGATCTGCTGGCCCTGCCGCGGGTCGAGGTCGTGGTGCTCGATGTCACCGACGAGGCGGCGCTGGACAGCGCGATCGGCTCGCTCGGCATCGAGGGCATCGTCGTCAATCTGGTCGGCGTGCTGCACGGCGGCCGCGGCGACCCCTATGGGCCCGGGTTTGCCGCCGCCCATGTCGAACTGCCGCGCCGGCTGATCGCGTCGATGCGGCGCACCGGCGTTCGCCGGCTGCTGCATATGAGCGCGCTCGGCGCGGACAGCGCCGGCCCGTCGATGTATCTGCGCAGCAAGGGCGACGGCGAGCGGGTGGTGCGCGACAGCGGCCTGGACTGGACCGTGTTCCGCCCGTCGGTGGTGTTCGGCCCCGACGATCATTTCCTCAATCTGTTCGCCAGCATGCAGCGCCTCGCGCCGGTGGTGCCGCTGGCCTGCGCGCAGGCGCGCTTCCAGCCGATCTACGTGCAGGACGTGGCGCAGGCGATGGTCAACGCGATGGCAACCCCGGCGACCATCGGCCGGTGCTACGAACTTGGCGGCCCGCAGGTCTATACGCTGGAGGAACTGGTGCGCTTCGCCGGCGAAGCCTCGGGCCATCCGCGGCCGGTGCTGCCGCTGCCGGATGCGCTGGCGCGGCTGCAGGCCGCGGTGCTCGAACATATGCCGGGCGCCTTGCTGTCGCGCGACAACCTCGATTCGATGCGCCTGGACAATGTGCTGACCGGGCCGATGGCGCCGGAGCTTGGCGTGCAGCCGACCAGCCTGGAAGCGATCATGACGGAGGCGCTGTCGGGCGGCAGGGAGACGCGGCTGGAAGCACTGCGCTCGAGCGTGCATCGGCGGTGAGGGAATGGATTGCGATGCGGTTGATCGAGGGCAGCAGCGGTTCAATCGCTATGTGACCCATATTGACACGCCTTGCGAGTCCAATTCGTTTGGTCCGCCCCGGAGCCGCTCGCTACAATGTTCGGCCTGAAGCCCGGTGTGGCGCCCAATGTCGCGCAATGGCGCGCGATGCCGGCATTTCCCGCTTGCCACACCGTGCGCACCTCGCTCTCTCCCTCTCCAAGGACCCGCAAATGAAGCTCGTCATCGGCAACAAGAACTATTCCTCCTGGTCGTTGCGTCCCTGGCTGGTGATGGCGCATACCGGCATTCCGTTCGAGGAAGTCCCGGTGCGCCTGTTCACGCCGAGCTTCGCCGAGGAGATCGGACGCTATGCGCCGGCCAACAAGGTGCCGGCGTTGGTCGACGGCGATATCGTGGTGTGGGACTCGCTGGCCGTCGTCGAATACCTGGCCGAGCGCTTCCCCGACAAGCCGCTGTGGCCGCGGGACCCCGCCGCGCGCGCGTTCGCCCGCTCGATCTGCGCGGAGATGCATGCCGGCTTCGGCAATCTGCGCAGCCAGCTGCCGATGAACCTGAGCGCGATGCTGCCGGGCATGGGCTGGAACGTCGCGGTGCAGCGCGACATCGACCGCATCGTGCAGCTGTGGAAGGAGGCGCGCGACCGCTTCGGCAAGGGCGGCCCCTTCCTGTTCGGCGAATTCTCGATTGCCGACGCCTACTACGCGCCAGTCGTTTGCCGCTTCGCGACCTATGGCATTCACCTGCCCGAACATGCCAAGACCTATGCCGACCTGGTGCTCGAGCTGCCGGCGCTGCAGCGCTGGATCGCCGCGGCGCGCGAGGAGCGGGATTTCCTGGCACCGGACGAACCGTATCGCGTCGCCCCGGACCGTGACGACGCGATCGTGATCCATCACTGAAGCGTCGGACCGAGGAAGGAGCTCCATGCAGATCTACGCCGTCGGCGGCGCCATCCGCGACCAGTTGCTGGGTACGCCGAGCCAGGATCGCGACTACGTGGTCGTCGGCGCGACCCCGGCGCAGATGGAGGCGGCCGGCTTCAAGCCGGTCGGCAAGGACTTCCCGGTCTTCCTGCATCCGCGCACGCGCGAGGAATACGCGCTGGCGCGCACCGAGCGCAAGACCGCTGCCGGCTACAAGGGCTTCGCGTTCTATTGCTCGCCCGATGTCACGCTGGAGGACGACCTGATCCGGCGCGATCTGACCATCAACGCGATGGCGCAGGCCGTCGACGATGCCGGCCGGCTGGTCGGGCCCGTGATCGACCCGCATGGCGGGCAGCGCGATCTGGCCGCCCGGGTGTTCCGCCACGTATCGCCGGCCTTTGCCGAGGACCCGGTGCGCATCCTGCGGCTGGCGCGTTTCGCCGCGCGCCTGCCCGAGTTCACCGTCGCGCCGGAGACGCTGGCGCTGATGCGGTCGATGGTGGACAGCGGCGAAGTCGATGCGCTGGTGGCCGAGCGGGTCTGGCAGGAACTGGCGCGCGGGCTGATGGAAGCGCGCCCGTCGCGGATGTTCGAGGTGCTGCGCGAGTGCGGCGCGCTCGCGCGGCTGATTCCGGAACTGGACCGGCTGTGGGGCGTGCCGCAGCGCGCCGAGTATCACCCCGAGGTCGACACCGGCGTCCACGTGATGATGGTCGTCGATACCGCCGCCGCGATGCAGGCACCGCTGACGGTGCGCTTCGCCGCGCTGGTCCATGACCTGGGCAAGGGCACCACGCCGGCCGACGTGCTGCCGCGCCATATCGGCCACGAGCAGCGCAGCGTGGCGCTGCTCGAAGCGGTCAGCAAGCGGCTGCGCGTGCCGACCGATTGCCGCGACCTTGCCGTGCTGGTCGCGCGCGAGCACGGCAATATCCATCGTTCCAGCGAATTCGGCGCCGCCGCGGTGACGCGGCTGCTCGAGCGCTGCGACGCGCTGCGCAAGCCCGAGCGCTTCGCCGAGGCGCTGCAGGCCTGCGAGGCCGACGCGCGCGGCCGGCTCGGCTTCGAGCAGCGCGACTATCCGCAACCGGCCCGCCTGCTGGCCGCGCGCGAAGCCGCCGCCAGCGTCGATGCCGGCGCCATCGCGCGCGAATGCGCGGGGCAGGTCGAACTGATCCGCGAGCGCGTGCACGAGGCGCGGGTTGCCGCAGTGGCACGCGCGCTGGGGCAGGCCGGCGACTAGCGCGGCGGCTGCGGCAAGTTATCGCTCAAGTCACCACGGCAAGTCACCGCGGCAAGTCACCGCGGCAAGTCACCGCGGCAAGTCACCACGGCAAGTCACCACGGCAAGTCACCGCGGCAAGTCACCATCACAAATCGAAAGCGACGGTCTGGAGCGGACAACAGAATGGCGCCTCGCTCGCACGCGGGGGCTGCTGGCCTGCCACTGCATCCGAGCGGGTAGTCGCCGACGCCAGCACCGAAGCGCATCGTCTCTTCCTCGCCATGGTGCCGATCCGGCACGGCAGCCCAGCGTCGGCGTTGTCCTGTCCAAAGGAGGGAGGATGCTGCGGCAAATCGATGCTCATTGCATGACGAACCCGGCGTTCGTGCCGGCCGCGCCTGCCGGGCAAGCCGGGCCGGGCGGGCAGACGCGCGCCACATGGCACGAACTGACGACCGATCTGTTGCGGCACGTCGCAGGCTATCTCGACCATCGCCGCCTTTGCGGGATGGCGCGGGCCGACCGGCGCACGCGGGCGGCACTCGCGCCCATGATCCAGTCGGCAAGGATCGACTGGTGCATCGGCCGCGTGTCCAATCTGTCGACCTTGCAGGCCGCGCTGCGGGAAATCCATGAAGGCGCCATCCCGCCGAACGTCCGCGCCCGCCATATGGCCGCACTGGCAGAACGCCTCACGTCGATGCATCCGTTCGTGGCCGCCAGGGCGTGCGGTCTCATGACCGACTCGGTCGCGACGCTGCCGGCCGACTTGCGCCAGCGCCTGCTGTGCGCATTGCTGTCGTGCTGCGGCAAGTTGGCGCACCTGGCCACGCGCCAACGCATCGTCCACCACGTAGAGATGGCCTGGCACCTGCGCTCGCTGCAAGGACGGCTGTTGCAACTGGCGTGCGGACTGCCGGCGCCTCAGCAGGCTGCGGCGCTGCTCGCCCTTTGCACAGAATTTCCCCGGTTGACCCAGGAGGCGGCCGCCGCGTTGCCCGCATGCCTGCAGCGCGCCATGGCGGTGCCGGGCGCGCAGCATGCGCCGTTGATTGCGCCATTGATAACGGCGATGTGTTGGGCGGTACGTTCGCTCGGCAGGGCCCCGGTCGAGCTGCTGGCCACCGTGCAATCGGCCTACCCGGCATTGGCGCGGCAGGACGGCGCGGCCGCCATGGCGGAGCGCACTGCCGTGCTGTGTGCGGTGGCGGACGTAGCGGGCCCGGCGTGGCTGCATGCCGGCGACATCGACTTGTCGGCCCAGGTGCGGCAGTGGGTATGGGAGGCGCTGCGGGATCTGCCTGGCGAGAGCCGGCTTCGGGTGCTGAGCCGGGTTGCCGCGTGGAGCCATGCCGGATCGTCGCGCGAGCAAGTGCTGGAATGCAGCAACCGGCTGTGGACCGAAGGGCAGAAGGCGTGTACCGATGCGGCGACGCGCGCCCATTGGCTCGCGATCGTCTACAAGGCGGCGCCCGGCGTCTGTGTGGCGCCGCGTCTGTGGGGCGACCTATGGGCAGAGGCGGTCAGGCTGGCACCGCCAGGATGCGCGGTCCTCATCGCGTCGCATGCTTCCTCGCTCGGCCTGCTGCCCCATGAGGCCAGGCGCGACGCCTGGTCCGGGCTGTTTCGGCATGCCGTCGACGTGCTGCCGATCGACCATCGCGCGGGGCCGCTGCAGGCACTGGCCGCCGCGCTGGCGGAATTGAGCGGACCCTTTCCCGATTCCCGCTGGGACGCGATGATCGACGCCGCCGCGGATTTGCCGCCGGCAGGGCGGGCACCGGTCCTGTACGAGTTCTGCGCCGCCTTTCCGGAGCAGTGCGAGCGCCACTGGGATCGCTATCTGCAGCTGCTGGCGCAACTGCCGCCCGATGCGCTGAACGGCGAGCTGCAACGGGCCTGCGATCAGCTGCGTCGGCTCACCGCGGCGATGGCGGCGCGCGCAGTGCCGCGCCTCGCCGCGTTGCTGCAACGCCTTCCCGCCGACCACCGCGAACAACCGTGGCTGGCGCTTTGGCGGCTGGTCGGGGTGATCCTCGGCCCGGCCGACCGGACAGCGGCATGGGAGGCCTTGCTGCGGGCAATGGTCCCGTTGCCGCCGACGCTCGAGCAGAGGTGGCTGGTGGCAGCCGCGGCGATCGATCACGCGGATGCGTGCATGCTGTTGCTCGAGCGCGCCGCCGGCCTGCCGGCGGCCCGGCGCGCCAGCGTGCTGTCGGAACTGGCGCGTGGCTCGGTGGCGGGGCGCCCCAGGGAGACATGGCTGCCCATATGGCAGGCGCTGGTGGAGGCGGTACGGAGCTTGCCGCCGGCGTACCGCGGTTCGCCCCTGCACGCGCTCAGGGAATTGCAGATCGCGTTGTCGGAAGCGGATGGCGGGCCGTGGCGCGAGGCATTGGCGGCGCTGACCGCGCTGTATGAGGGGGTGCCGCCGATCGACCTGCCGCCGGCAACCGGCGCACCGTCATAGCAGCCGGCCGACCACCAGCGCGATCAGCGACAGCAACACCGTCGACGCGAACGGCAGCACCCACTCGCGGCCGAACAGCCGGAAACGCACGTCGCCCGGCAGGCGGCCCAGTCCGATCTTTTGCAGCCACGGCAGCGCGGACGACAGGATGATCACGGAAAGGAAGATGGTCAGTGTCCAGCGCAGCATCGTGGGTTCCGTGGCTACAGGGTGTGGCTGCGGTCGCCCGCGGCAAAGCCGATCGGCACGCTGTCGCCCAGGCCGCGCGTCAGCGCGATGGCCTTGAACAGCTCGCCCATTTCGGCTTCGGACAGCAGCTTCTGCACCGCATTGGCGGCCGGCAGGAAGCTGCGCGGATCGTTCGGGTCCAGCGACATCAGCAGTTCGGTGATGCCGGTATTCATCAGCAGGCGGGCCTGCGAGGCAAAGCCCGCGACTTCGAGGCCGGCGTCCACCGCGGCCTGCGCGATGCCGCTGAAGTTCACGTGGGCAGTGATGTCCTGCAGCCCCGGATAGAGAAACGGATCGGGGTGGGCGTGATGGCGGTAGTGGCACATCAGCGTGCCGCCGGTGCGCTGCGGGTGGTAGTACTCGCTGGCCGGAAAGCCGTAGTCGATCAGCAGGGCCGCGCCGCGCGACAGCATCGCGCCGACCGAGCGGACGAAGCCCTCGGCCTCGGCATGGGTTTCGGTGACAAGGTCATGTTCGCCAGGAATCGCCGCGACGACTGCGGGAATGTCGGAGGGATCGAGCTTTCTGTCGGCGAAGCGGAACCGGGCATCCGTCCCGTGCTCGGCGCCCTCGGCCCGTGCCACGCCGCGCTCATGCCAGACGCCGCCGACCCGGGCGTACAGCCGCACCGGCATCGCATCGAGGACCTCGTTGCCGATCGCCACGCCTTCGAAGCGGGCGGGCAGGGCGTCGAGCCACCGCACGCGTGCGGCCAGATGCGGGGCCCGCTCGGCCAGCGTGGCCTGTTGCCGGGCACGCAGTTCGCCGGACAATTCGACGATCCAGTAGCTGGAGGGCAGGCGGCCTTCGGTTTCGAGCGCGAGCAGCAGGTCCGCTGCCAGCCGGCCGGTGCCGGCGCCGAACTCCATCACCTCGTCCAGGCCGAGCTCGAGCCATTGGGCGACCTGGCGGGCCAGCGTGCGCGCGAAGAACGGTGTCAGTTCAGGTGCGGTGATGAAGTCGCTGCCGTCGCGCACGTCGCGGCCGAACTTGGCCGCGCCGCCGCTGTAGTACCCGAGCCCGGGCGTGTAGAGCGCCATCGCCATATAGCGGTCGAAGCCGAGCCAGCCTTGCGCGGCGTCGATCGCCCCGCCGATGCGCGTGGCCAATGCCGTGGAGGCATCGAGCGCGTCCGCGGAGGGAAGGGGTAAACTACCGGTTTTCTGCATCCCGCGATTGTAGCAATGCCAGATTTCACTTCTGCTGCCGCTCCTTCCAGCGCTGCCTCGGCAGTTGGCTCCACCGCTGCCGCCGCCGCGTCCGCCTCGTCGACGCAGGCCGCCGCGCCCGACAGCCGCGGTATTGCACTGGTGACGGGCGGCGCCCGCCGCATCGGCCGGGCCATCGCGCTGGAGCTGGCGGCGCGCGGCTGGGATATCGCGGTGCACTGCCATCGCTCGCGCGAGGAGGCCGAGGAGGTCGCCGGACAGATCCGCGCCCTCGGCCGCCGCGCCGCGGTGCTGCAGGCCGACCTCGCCGACGAGGCCGCCACCGGGGGGCTGATCGCCGCCTGCACCGCCGCGCTCGGCACGCCGACCTGCCTGGTCAACAACGCCTCGCTGTTCCAGTACGACGTCGCCACCAGCTTCTCCTACGGCTCGCTCGACACCCATATGCGCACCAATGTCGCTGCGCCGCTGCTGCTGTCGCGCGAGCTGCACCGGGCGCTGCCGGACGATGCGCGCGGCGTGGTGATCAACCTGCTGGACCAGAAGCTGGACAATCTGAACCCGGACTTCCTGTCGTACACGCTGTCGAAGGCCGCGTTGCAGACCGCCACCATGCAGCTGGCCCAGGCGCTGGCGCCGCGCCTGCGCGTGGTCGGCGTGGCGCCAGGCATCACGCTGGTGTCGGGCGACCAATCCGGCGGCGGTTTCAAGCGCGCCCACCGGATGACGCCGCTGGGCCAGTCCTCGACGCCGGACGATATCGCGCAGGCCGTGGCCTATCTCGCCGAGGCCCGCGCGGTTACCGGCACCACGCTGTATGTCGACGGCGGCCAGCACCTGATGCCGCTGGCGCGCGACGTGATGTTCCTGACCGAATGACTTCCCTGGAGCCGGCGCCGCCTGTACCATCGGCGGCCCTTGCCGGTTCCCGGCTCCCTTCTCTCCGCCCTCTCCCTCACGCCGCCATGTCCGCCGCTCTTTCCCATCCCAGCCTGCAAGACTGCCGCCGCATGTTCCTGCGCAACTACGAAGTGCAGATCAACATCGGCGTGCACGAGTTCGAGAAGAAGGGCGAACAGCGCGTGCTGATCAATATCGACCTGTACGTGCCGCTGGCGGAAAGCACGCCGCACGACGACAAGCTGCACGAGGTCGTCGACTACGACTTCATGCGCAATACCGTGGCCGAGCGCATGGCGCTGGGCCACGTCCATCTGCAGGAAACGTTGTGCGACGACGTCGCCCGGGCCATGCTGCGCCATCCCAAGGTGCGCGCGGTGCGGGTGTCGACCGAGAAGCCGGATGTGTATCCGGACTGCGAGTCGGTGGGGGTCGAGGTGTTTCATATCAAGGCGGCGTAAGCCCCGACGATGCGGCCCGATATATACGGGCTCTCGAAACGAGGGGGGTTGTCCTATTGCTCTCCGGCGTCTTTCCCCTATCATTTGCCGAGAAGTCCCACTCTTAGCAGATTGGTGAGCCATGCGACCCTCGAAGGCATTTCAAGCGCATCGCGCTGCGATCCGAAACATCATCGAGAGCCATCACGGCTCCAACCCTCGGGTGTTTGGCAGCGTGCTGCATGGATCGGATACGGCGGCAAGCGATCTCGATATCCTGATCGACCCTACGCCGGAGACCAGCCTGCTCGATATTGGGGCCATGCGGCTCGCGTTGCGTCGCCTGCTGGGCGTCCCCGTAGACGTCGTGACGCCCAACGCCTTGCCGGAGCAGTTTCGAGATGAGGTCGTCAATGAAGCGGTCCCGGTATGAGCCGAGACCGGCGCAGGCTGATTGATTACCTTGGCCATATGCTCGAGGCGGTGCAGCAGGCAGGCTCGTATGTCGTTGGCATGGACGAGTCGGAGTTTCTGCGCAATCGCCTGGTGCAGGATGCCGTAATCCGGAATATCGAAATCGTTGGCGAAAGCGAGCCGCAACATTGAGCGTCATTACCCGGAATATGTCCGGGAGAATCCGGATGTTCCTTTCTCCGCGGCATACGAAATGCGAAACGTGCTTGCGCACGGCTATTTCAAGGTAGATCTTCAAGCGGTATGGCTGACGGTGAAACGCGATCTCCCGGCGATCGCTGCGCAGATCACTCCATTGCTCGCGGCGCTTCGCCAGCAAGAAGGGGCTGAACCAACCGCCTAGGCCTGTCCGTCCCCCGGAGGTGCCGCTCCCATCCCCGGCCCCTTCCCCTGATACCCGCTAGAATGGCGTTCTTTGCCGTAGGGCCGGCGCGCGCAGTGCCGGCGAGAGCTATTCCGCCATGACCGAAACCACCCACTCCAGGAACTTCTACCGCCTCGAGACCTATCTGCAATCGCAGACGGGCCGTGCGATCGGCGACTTCAAGATGATCGAGGACGGCGATACGGTGCTGGTCTGCCTGTCGGGCGGCAAGGACTCGTACACGATGCTGTCGGTGCTGATGGCGCTGCAGAAGCGGGCGCCGATCGACTTCAAGCTGATCGCGATGAATCTCGATCAGAAGCAGCCGGGCTTCCCCGAGGACGTGCTGCCGCGCTATCTGGACGGTATCGGCGTGCAGTACGTGATCGTCGAGGCCGACACCTATTCGATCGTCAAGGAGAAGGTGCCCGAGGGCAAGACCACCTGCTCGCTGTGTTCGCGGCTGCGCCGTGGCGTGATCTACCGCACCGCGAAGGAACTGGGCGCCAACAAGATCGCGCTGGGCCACCATCGCGACGACATCGTCCAGACCTTCTTCCTGAACATGTTCTTCGGCGGCAAGATGAAGGCGATGCCGCCGAAGCTGGCCACCGACGACGGCCAGCACATCGTGATCCGCCCGCTGGCGTATTGCTCGGAGAAGGACATCGCCGCCTATGCGCGCGCGATGGCATTCCCGATCATCCCCTGCAATCTGTGCGGCTCGCAGGAGAACCTGCAGCGCAAGAAGGTCAAGGAGATGCTGCTCGAGTGGGAGCGGCAGAATCCGGGCCGCATCGACAATATCTTTTCGGCGCTGAAGAACGTGGTGCCGTCGCACCTGGCCGATACCGAGCTGTTCGACTTCAACGGTCTGGCGACCGGGCTGGCGAAGGTCGACGAGGCCTCGCTGTTCGGCGATTCGACCTTTTCGCAGCAGCCGCTGGTGTTCGCCGGCGGCAGCGCCGAGAACCGGATGGAGTTCGTCCGCTTCGAGAAGCCGTCGGCGCGCGAGGCCCGGCCCGAGCGCGCTGCCGAGGCGGGGGCCGCCGCCGCAGCGGCGTCGGCCGCGGAATAAAGCCGGGCGCCCGAGCGCCCGCGTTTCCCCTCCTGCTTCAGCTCGCCGCGCGCGACGGCACCGTGGCCGGCTGCCGCGGTGCCTCGCGCATCAGCGACTGCGTATCCTCGATCCACTTCTGGAAGCGCTCGACCGCGTGGCGCTTCTGCTCCGGCGTCGTCATGTTGGCGATCTGCGCCGCCACCGACAGTCCCGCCTCGGTATTGGCCTCGTAGCTGACGCGGCGCTCGCGTGTCGGCGGCGCCTGCCACTGGTCGCCGAAGCGCTGCAGCAGTGCGATCACGCGGGCCTTGGGCGGATGCTCCGCCTGGACCTGCCGGACCAGCGCCATCCATGCCTGCTGGCGCTTGACCCGTTCGGCGAAGCGCGCTTCGGCGTTGTCGACCACCGGACCGAGCGCCGTGCGGATGGCGTCCTGCTGCTCACGGGAGAAGCGCCCGTAGATCAGCGTGGCCCACTCCATCACCTTGTCGTAGCGGGCTTCCAGCCGATCTTCCCGGCTGCCGCGCAGGAATTTCTTCCGGTACTTCTCGTTGCCGTCGGCGAACTTGCGCTCCATCCGCTTGATCTGCTCGGGCGTCAGCGTCAACAGCAGATCGGCGACATCGGGTATCGCATGGTCGAAGGCCACGCGCGCCATGCGCTGCGTGTCGTCGCGCACGCGTTCGAGCTGGGCCTCGGTCACCGGTCCCTGGACCTCGCTCTTGGCGCGTTGCAGCAAGGCGGCGATCTCGGGCAGCTGCTCGCGCCGATGCCAGGCGAAGAAGCGGGCGATGGCGTCGCGCGTCTGCGGTTCCTGGTCATCGGAGACGTCGACATAGTTGTCGATCCACCAGTAGGCAAGGTGGTCGCCCTGCTGATAGCCCAGCTTCATCGCATTGCAGGCGGTCAGCAACACCAGCATCCCCGCCGCGATCAGTTCGCGCCACCGCACATTGTGAATTTGCGCAACAGCCGGCAAGCGGCGGATACCCCCCATGCTAGAATCGCCGGACGCGCTGACGGCCGCTGGCCGCCGCCCGCCGAGCCAGCTCTGGCAACGGTTTGCGGGCGATGGCGAGGTGCCGGCGACGGCTTCCGCACGAGCCCGTCCATGGCGGGATGAGGCCGATGACCGGCCCATCGCCAGCCAGTTGCGCCAGCGCCCGGCTGTCACGTCGGGGCTGGTCGCGCGTCTTTCCGATCCGGATGTCAATTCGGGCGCACTCACTTAGGAACCTCCTCGTGAACATCGTCATTCTCGCCGCCGGCATGGGCAAACGGATGCATTCCGATTTGCCGAAGGTGCTGCATCCGCTGGCCGGCCGGCCGCTGCTTGCTCATGTGATCGATACCGCGCGTACATTGTCGCCGACGCGGCTGGTGGTGGTCGTGGGCCATGGCGCCGAGCGGGTCCAGGCGGCGGTCGCGGCGCCGGATGTCGCCTTCGCGCTGCAGGCGCAGCAGCTGGGAACCGGCCATGCGGTGATGCAGGCGCTGCCGCTGCTCGATCCGGCCCAGCCCACGCTGGTGCTGTACGGCGACGTGCCGCTGACCCGAGCGGACACGCTGGCCCGTCTGGTGGAAGCCGCCGGGCAGGACCGTTTCGGCATCCTGACCGTCGAGATGGACGATCCGACCGGCTACGGCCGCATCGTGCGCGACGCCGCCGGCAGCATCGCCCGCATCGTCGAGCAGAAGGACGCCAGCGACGCCGAGCGCGCGATCCGCGAGATCAATACCGGCATCGTGGTCTGCCCGACCGCGAAGCTGACCGAATGGCTGTCCACGCTGCGCAACGACAACGCGCAAGGTGAGTACTACCTCACCGATACCGTCGAGCGCGCCGTCGCCGATGGCGTCGAGGTCGTGTCCGCCCAGCCGGGCGCGCTGTGGGAGACGCTGGGCGTCAACAGCAAGGTGCAACTGGCCGAACTGGAGCGGCTGCACCAGCGCAACCTGGCGATGCGCCTGCTCGAAGCCGGCGTGACCGTGCTCGATCCGGCCCGGATCGATATCCGGGGCGAACTGACATGTGGCCGAGACGTCACGATCGACGTGGGGTGCGTGTTCGAAGGACGGGTTCACCTGGAAGACGGCGTGCAGATCGGTCCTCACTGTGTGATCCGCGATAGTCGCATCGGTTCCGGCGCACGTGTGCTGGCCTTCTGCCATCTGGAGCAGGCGCAGGTCGGCGCGGACGGCAGGATCGGGCCCTATGCCCGTCTGCGTCCCGGCACCGAGCTGGCCGAGGACGTCCATATCGGCAACTTCGTCGAGGTCAAGAACAGCCAGATCGCCGCGCACAGCAAGGCCAACCATCTGGCTTACGTCGGCGACGCCACGGTGGGCTCGCGCGTCAATATCGGCGCCGGCACCATCACCTGCAACTACGACGGCGTCAACAAGCACCGCACGGTGATCGAGGACGACGTCTTCATCGGCTCGGACTCGCAACTGGTGGCGCCGGTCACGGTGCGACGGGGCGCCACGCTGGGCGCCGGCACCACGCTGACCAAGGAAGCCCCGGCCGACCAGCTGACGCTGTCGCGCGCCAAGCAGATGACCATCCCCAGCTGGCAGCGTCCGGTCAAGCAGCCCAAGCAGGGCACGAAGTAAGATAGGCGCACCGCGCTGGCCGGCGCGCAAGGCCTGGGCGGGCGGCATAAGCGCCCGGCATCCAGACATCGAACAAAGCATCAACGCAGGCGGTCACGAGCCGCTGCACCAGGGAGAGCAACATGTGTGGCATCGTCGGCGCGGTTTCGACGCGCAATATCGTTCCGGTTCTGATCGAAGGCCTGCGCCGCCTGGAATACCGCGGCTATGACTCCTGCGGCGTGGCGGTGGTCCGCGAAGACACGCTCGAGCGCGCCCGCACCGTGTCGCGGGTGGCGGACCTGGACGAACAGACGCGCGGCTCGGGCCTGTCCGGCACCATCGGCGTGGCCCACACGCGCTGGGCGACCCACGGCAAGCCGGACACCATCAATGCCCACCCGCACTTCTCCGGCGAGACCATCGCGCTGGTGCACAACGGCATCATCGAGAACTACGAGCCCCTGCGCGACGAACTGCGTGCCGCCGGCTACGGCTTCGATTCGCAGACCGACACCGAAGTGGTCGCCCACCTGGTGCACCAGGCCTACACCTATCCGAGCAGCGCCACGCGCGGCGACCTGTTCGCCTCGGTGCGCGCGATCACCAAGCGCCTGCACGGCGCCTACGCAATTGCCGTGGTGGCCAAGGATCAGCCGGACGTCGTGGTCGGCGCGCGCGCCGGCTCGCCGCTGGTGGCGGCGCTGGGCGAAGGCGAGGCATTCCTGGCATCGGACGCACTGGCCGTCGCGGGTACCGCAAACCGCGTGATCTATCTGGAAGAAGGCGACGTGGTCGAGGTGCGGCGCGACGCGATCACGGTCCACGACCTCAACGACGAGCCGGTCGAGCGCGAAGTGCGGGTCGTGGAGGCGCACGCTGCGGCGGTGGATCTCGGCCCGTACCGGCATTTCATGCAGAAGGAAATCTTCGAGCAGCCGCGCGCGCTGGCCGACACGCTCGAGGGCATCGAAAGCATCGAGCCGAGCCAGTTCGGCGAGCGCGCCGCGCAGGTGTTCGCCAATATCGACAGCGTGCTGATCCTGGCCTGCGGCACCAGCTACTACTCGGGCTGCACCGCCAAGTACTGGCTCGAAGCGATCGCCCGCATCCCGACCCAGGTCGAGGTGGCCAGCGAATACCGCTACCGCGTGACGGTGCCCAATCCACGCCAGCTGGTGGTCGTGATCTCGCAATCGGGCGAGACCGCCGACACGCTGGCCGCGCTGCGCCATGCCAAGAGCCTGGGCCACGAGCACACGCTGTGCATCTGCAACGTCGCCAGCAGCGCGATGGTCCGCGAAACCGAGCTGCGCTTCATCACGCGTGCCGGCACCGAGATCGGCGTGGCCTCGACCAAGGCCTTCACTACGCAGCTGGCCGCGCTGTACATGCTGACGCTGGCGCTGGCGAAGCTGCGCGACACGCTGTCGGAGGAAAGCCAGGCCAAGGCGCTGGCGAACCTGCGCCACCTGCCCGCCGCGCTGCACGGCGTGCTGGCGCTCGAGCCGCAGATCATCGCCTGGTCGGAAGACTTCGCCCGCCGCGAGAACGCACTGTTCCTCGGCCGCGGCCTGCACTACCCGATCGCGCTGGAAGGCGCGCTGAAGCTGAAGGAAATCTCGTACATCCACGCCGAGGCCTATCCGGCCGGCGAGCTCAAGCACGGCCCGCTGGCGCTGGTGACCGAGGCGATGCCGGTGGTCACGGTGGCGCCGAACGACGCGCTGCTGGAGAAGCTCAAGTCGAACATCCAGGAAGTGCGCGCCCGCGGCGGCCGCCTCTACGTGTTCGCCGACGCGGACACCCACATCACGTCGACCGACGGCATCCAGGTGATCCGCCTGCCCGAGCACTACGGCGACCTGTCGCCGATCCTGCATGTGGTGCCGCTGCAATTGCTGGCGTATCACACGGCCTGCGCGCGGGGTACGGATGTCGACAAGCCGCGCAATCTGGCGAAGTCGGTGACGGTGGAATAAGCGGACGGTCCCGGAAAGGGCGCTGCGGCGAGGTAGGCCGCAGCGCCCTTTTTCTTTGTCGACAGCGACAAGCCGCCAGCCGCCCGCCGCCCGCCGCCCGCCGCCAGCCGTCAGCTCGCCTGCTTCGGAAACCGCAAGGCAAACCGCGTCTTCCCCCGCTCCGACCGCACCGCGATATCCCCGCCATGCGCGAGCATGATGGCCCTGGTGATCGACAGCCCCAGCCCCACGCTGTCCGACTCCGGCCTCGTCCGCGACTTGTCCCCCCGCGAGAAGCGATCGAAGATCGAAGGCAGCAGGCCCGGGTCGATCTCGGGGCCATCGTTCTCCACCGCGACCTCGACGTGTTCGCCGGCGTCCGCCACGTCGACGACAATACTGCCGCCCGGCGGCGTATAGCGCAGCGCGTTCGAAATCAGATTGCTGAGCGCCCGCCGCAGCATCAGTCGATCACCACGGATCCGGCCGTCTCCCTGCAGCGCCAGCCGCACCGCCTTGTCTTCGGCCAGCGCCTCGTAGAAGTCGAACAGCGCGCGCACCTCGTCGGCGATGCGGATCGCCTCGGTGTTCGGCAGATCGAGCCCGTGTTCCATCTTGGCCAGATACAGCATGTCGGACACCATGCGCGCCAGGCGTTGCAGCTCCTCGGCGTTCGAGGCGAGGATCTCGCGGTATTTGGCGGCATCGCGCGGCTGCGACAGGGCGACCTGGGTTTGCGTCATCAGATTGGTGATCGGCGTGCGCAGCTCGTGCGCCAGGTCCGACGAAAACTCGGAGAGCCGGCGGAAATCGTCCTGCAGCCGGGCCAGCATCGCGTTCAGGTTCGCTGCCAGGTCGGCCATTTCGACGGGAACGGCTTCGACCGGCATCCGCTCGTACAGCTTGCTGCCGGTCACGGTCTGCGCGCGCGAGGCCATGGTGCGCAAGGGCGACAGTCCCCGTCGCGCCGCCCACCAGCCGAGCACGCCGCTGGCCAGCGCGGCGAGCGCGATATAGAACACCAGCGACTGGCGAAAGGCGTGAATGAAGTGGTCGTGGATCTCGGTGTCCATGCCGACCAGAATGCGCAGCGGCTCACCTGTAGCCGGATCGCGCACGGTACGCACCATGCCGCGATACAGCTGGCCGTTCTGCCGCCATTCGAGCGCGTCGTCGTCAGCGCCGCCTCGCGTCGCCGCATCGAGGGCCGGGAGGAAATCGACGCCGGGGCTGGCAAACAGCGGATCGGCTGTCCCGCCCTGAACATGGATCAGCAGGCCGCCGTGGTGCTTCTGCGCATCGGCCAGCCGCGCGGCCATGCCGTCGGCCGGTCCGGCCGTGGCGATCCGCTCGACCATCCGCAGATTGTCGCCAAGCAGCGCGTAATCCTGATCGGCGAAATGCCGGTCCATCGCCGAGAAGATCAGCCATCCCAGGCCCAGCAGCACGCACGCCGAAGTCAGCGAGAACAGCGCGGTCAGCCGGGCCGTCAGTGACAGGCGCGGCATCAGTCGGCGTCCTCCGGGTTTTCGAGCACGTAGCCCATGCCGCGCACCGTCTGGATCAGCTTGAGGTCGAAATCGTCGTCGATCTTGGCGCGCAGGCGGCGGATGGCGACGTCGATCACGTTGCTGTCGCTGTCGAAGTTCATGTCCCAGACCTGCGAGGCGATCAGCGAGCGCGGCAGCACCTCGCCGCGCCGGCGGGCCAGCAGTTCGAGCAGCGAGAACTCCTTGTTGGTCAGCACGATGCGCCGGCCCGCGCGCGTCGCGCGGCGACGAGCCAGGTCCAGCACCAGGTCGGCGATCTGGATGCGGTCCAGCGCCACCTGCGTGGCGCCGCGGCGCAGCAGCGTGCGGACGCGCGCCAGTAGTTCGGCGAAGGCGAACGGTTTGACCAGATAGTCGTCGGCGCCGAGTTCCAATCCCTTGACGCGATCGGCGACGCTGTCGCGTGCCGTCAGGAACAGCACCGGGACCCGGTTGTCGGCGGCGCGCAGCGTCTGCACGATGCGCCAGCCGTCGACGTCGGGCAGCATCACGTCGAGCACGATCAGGTCGTAGGTTTCCGTCATGGCCAGATGCTGGCCGTCCAGGCCGTTGGCGGCCAGGTCCACCACGAACCCCGCCTCGGTCAGACCCTGCCGCAGGTATTCCCCGGTCTTGGCCTCGTCTTCGACTACCAGCAATTTCATTTGCGCTTCCCGCTTCCCGTCTCGCGCGGCAACCATGAGGCGCCCGCAGCCGCTGTCGCGATAGTGTAGGGCGAGGCCAACCAACATGACGCGAACATTACCGGAATGTAATGTCGAGGTAATTGGCCGGTTACTGCGCCGTCCTTATGCTGGCGACGCGATAGAAGCGATAAACGCGATAGAACGCGATAGACCACAAGGAACCGCCTCCATGCCTCGTTTTGCCCCGCCCGCCCTGGCCCTGCCGCCCCATCTGTCCCGCCGGCGCTTCGTGCAAGGTCTGGTCGCCGGCGGCGTGCTCGGTGCGCTGTCGGGCTTGCCGGCCGCGGCATGGGCGCAGAACGCGGGCGCGCCACGGCGCGCGGGCAGCGGCAGCGCGCCGGTGCTGACCGGCACCGAGTTCGACCTGGTCATCGAGGAGGCGGTCGTCAACTTCACCGGCAAGCCGGCCATCGCCCACACCATCAACGGCATGCTGCCCGGCCCGACGCTGCGCTGGCGCAAGGGCGATATGGTGACGATCCGCGTCACCAACCGCTTGCGCGAGCCGACCTCGATCCACTGGCACGGCATCATCCTGCCGTTCGAGATGGACGGCGTGCCAGGCATCAGCTTCCCCGGCATCGCGCCGGGCCAGACCTTCACCTACCGCTTCAAGGTCGTGCAGAGCGGCAGCTACTGGTACCACTCGCACTCCGGCTTCCAGGAGATGACCGGCGTCTACGGCGGCCTGATCATCGACGGCGACGACGATTCGATCCGCGCGGACCGCGACCATACCGTGCTGCTGTCCGACTGGACCGACGAGGACGGCATGCGGGTGCTGTCCAAGCTCAAGACCCAGAGCGACTACTACAACTACAACCAGCCCACCGTCGTCGACTTCTTCCGCGATGTCGCCAACGACGGCGTCAAGGCGGCCGTCGACAAGCGTCGCATGTGGAACCAGATGCGGATGAGCCCGACCGATCTGGCCGATCTGTCCGCGCATACGCTGACCTACCTGACCAACGGCGTGACGCCGGCCGGCAACTGGACGGGCCTGTTCAAGCCGGGCGACAAGGTGCGGCTGCGCTTCATCAATGGCAGCGGCAATACCTTCTATGACGTGCGCATTCCGGGGCTGAAGCTCAAGGTCGTGCAGGTCGACGGCCAGAACATCGAGCCTGTGACGGTCGACGAATTCCGCTTCGGCCCCGGCGAGACCTGCGATGTCCTGGTGGAGCCGCGCGACGAGGCCTACACGATCTTCTCGCAGTCGATGGACCGCACCGGCTACGCGCGCGGCACGCTGGCGACGCGCGAGGGGCTGCAGGCCGCCGTGCCGGCGCTCGACAAGGCCGAATGGCTGACCATGACCGACATGATGGGGGACATGGGGGCGATGGGCGCGGCTGGGATGGCAGGCATGGGCCATGGCGGCGGGCACGACCACGGCGCCACGCGGGGCACGCATGGCACGCACGGGGCGAACGGCATGCACGGGGCGCACGGGGCGCATGGCATGCACGGTATGCACCACGGTGGCATGGCGATGGACCACAGCCAGCACGCGATGCCGGCGATGCGGTCGGATGGCTCGCTCAAGGTGCCCGGCAAGACCGCCCGCCATGCGCGCACCGAATACGGCCCGAGCACCGACATGCGGGTCGATATGGCGCGCACCAATCTCGACGATCCGGGCATCGGTCTGCGCAACAACGGGCGGCGCGCGCTGACGCTGGCCGACATGCGGACCATCGGCGGTCCGATGGACCCCCGGGGGCCGGGGCGTGAGGTCGAGCTGCACCTGACCGGCAACATGGAGCGCTACACGTGGTCGTTCGACGGCCTGGAGTTCGGCAAGTCGACGCCGGTCTACTTCCGCCACGGCGAACGGCTGCGGGTGATCCTGCACAACGACACGATGATGACCCACCCGATGCACCTGCACGGCATGTGGAGCGAGCTGGAGACACCGGACGGCGACTTCCAGGCGCGCCGGCACACGATTCCGGTGCAGCCGGCGCAGCGCATCAGCTTCCTCGTCACGGCCGATGCTGTCGGACGTTGGGCCTGGCATTGCCATCTGATGATGCATATGGACGCAGGCATGTTCCGCGAAGTGCTGGTGGCCTGATGGGCCCGAGCTTCCATCCGAATTCCAAGACGCACGGGGCCCGAGCCATGCCAACGAAAACACTCCTTGCCATCCTGCTGGCGTCCGCCGGCATTCATGCCGCCTGGGGGCAGCAAGCGCACCAGCACGATCACGCCGACCATCAGCAGCACCAGCAGCACCAGCAGCACCAGCAGCATCAGCGGCATCAGCAGCATGACGAGCACGCGCAGCATCATCAGCACCAGCACCAGCACCAGCACCAGCACCAGCACCAGCAGACCGACCACGGCACCAAGCCACCACCGTCCCGCGGCACCGCCCCGCAGCCGGCGATGGACCACGGCGACATGAAGATGCAGGGCGGCAGCGCGCCGCCCGACGCGCGTGACCCGCACGCTTACTCCGGCGGCCATCGCCTTGGCGTCGGGCAGTACGCGCTCGGCCCACATCGCCAGTTGCATATGGCCGACGAGCATCTGTTCGGCTCGGTGCTGGTGGACCGCCTCGAGTGGGCGCGCGGCACCGAGACCAGCGCGGCCGCGTACGAGGCACAAGCCTGGTTCGGCGGCACCTACGACCGGCTGGTGATCAAGGCCGAGGGCGAAGTCGAACGCGGCAAGGTGCACGAGGCTCGCACCGAGCTGCTGTGGGGCCACGCCATCGCCAGCTATTGGGACACCCAGCTTGGTATCCGCAACGACGCCGGCCACGGCCGTCCGGCGCGCAACTGGCTGGCGTTTGGTGTGCAGGGTCTGGCGCCATACTGGTTCGAAGTCGACGCCACCGGCTACCTCGGCACCGAAGGGCGGACGGCGCTGCGGCTGTCGGCCGAGTACGAACTGCTGATCACGCAGCGGCTGATCCTGCAGCCGCGCATCGAGGCGAACTTCTACGGCAAGAACGACCGCGAGGTCGGCGTCGGCAGCGGCCTGTCCAACGGCGCCGTCGGCGTGCGGCTACGCTACGAGTTCAACCGGCAATTCGCGCCGTACATCGGTGTCGAGCGCTACCAGACCTTCGGCAATACGGCCGACATGGTGCGCGCATCAGGCGGGCGCAGCGGCGAGACGCGTTTCGTCGCCGGCGTGCGCGTCTGGTTCTGAGCCGTACCGTCTTTCTCGCTGACTTCTCAGGGAGCGTCCCATGCGTGCGATCCGTACGACCGTCCATACCTTGCTGCTCGGCGCGGCGCTGCTGAGTGGCCACAGCGCCTTCGCGCACCCCCGGCTGCTGTCATCGACACCCGCGGACAACGCCGAAGTGTCCGCGCCGGACCGGATCGAGCTGCGCTTCTCCGAGGGCCTGGTGAAGCAGTTCTCCGGCGCCAATCTGCTGATGACAGGCATGCCGGGCATGGCCAATCATGGGCCGATGAAGATTGCGGCCGCCGTGTCGCCGGGAGAAGACGCGAAGACGCTGGTTGTCACGCCGGCCAAGCCGCTGGTGCCCGGCAGCTACCGTCTGGAATGGCGTGCGGTCGGGTCGGATACGCATCCGGTCAGCGGCAAGGTCTCGTTCCAGGTGAAGTGATCCGATGCCGGCGGACTGGCCGACCGTTCTGTTGCGGTTCGCGCTGTACCTGGACCTGATGCTGGTGTTCGGGCTGCCGTTTTTTGTCGTCCATGCGCTGCGCGGCGACGAGCGCCGATCGCGCTTCGCCACATCGGTGCTGTACGCAGCAGCCGGTGGCGCGATCGCCGGACTGCTTCTGTCCGTCGGCAATCTGCTGATGATGGCCAAGGCGCTGTCGGGCGTCGCGCAATACGCACATCTGGACCCGGAAACCGTCGGCATGGTGCTGAGCGCCACCGACTTTGGCGTGGCCTGGGGTGTGCGGATGGCGGCGCTGCTTGCCGCGTTGCTTGCCCTTTCACTGCGCGGCCTGCCACACGGGCTTCGCCTCGGCATCGCGACCGTTGCGGCGGCCGTGGCGCTCGCCACGCTGGCGTGGGCGGGCCACGGCGCCATCGGCGAGGGAGCCCGCCGCTACCTTCATCTCGGCGCCGACATCGCGCATCTGCTTGCGGCCGGTACCTGGGTCGGCGCGTTGCTGGGCTTCGTCGTCATGGCCGCCCGCGCGCCGCACGCGACCCCGGCCCGGCTGGCGCTGCTTGGCCGCACCGCCACCGGGTTTGCACGCGTCGGCACGCTGGTCGTTGCCACGCTGGTGCTGACCGGCGCGATCAACTACTGGCTGATCGTCGGCCCGTCGCTGGCCTCCATCGCCTCGACCCCCTACGGCGTGCTGCTGCTGGCGAAGCTGGCGCTGTTCGGCGCGATGCTGGGGCTTGCCGCCCTGAACCGCTATCGCCTCAGCCCGCGCCTGGCCGCGGCGCTGGTCTCCGGCGAACCGCGCTGGGCAGCAGCGGCGCTGCGCCGCAGCCTGTGGCTGGAAACCGGCTGCGCCGCGGCGATCCTGGCGCTGGTGGCGTGGCTCGGCACACTGTCGCCGGAGCCGCTGCAAGGGGGGTAGCGGCTTCGGGCCCCGGCGCGTTTGCAGCATTGACAATACCTCGTGCAGATTCTGCGACATCGACTGCCTTACCGATGCGCATGACCCCTACGCTGCGGAGGATAGGTCTCCCAACGCGGGTATCACGCCGATCCGCGTGCTGGCACGCTCGATGCATCGGTTCGAGTCCGGACGTCTTGTCCGCACATCCGGAGACCATCATGACTCAGCAACAGCAAGGCCAAGGCCAAAAGAGCGGCAGCAAGCAGCAGCAACAGCAGCAGCAAAGCAAGGGCGGCCAGCAGCAGCAAGGCGGCCAACAGCGCGAGCGCAAGCAGCAGCAACAGAAGTAAGGCAGTGCGGGAGGATGCGGCGGCGAATGCCCGGAGGGCTTCGCCGCTTTTTTTGCGTTACAGCAATCGGACCATCAACCTTAGGACGCTTGCTCGTCGAACTTGTCCCACAGGGCGGACTTGAACCATGCCGGCATCCTGTCGGGCTTTTTTCACTGTCCGAGTAGTGGGTGGCATTCCTTTGCGCTCAACTGCTCGGCCAGAAACGCCTTCATCGCCGCCCACGAGCGCCTGTCGGCCTTCGCGTCATAGACGATCCCCCGCTCGGGGAAATTTGCGCCGGCGAAGGTGAAGGCGTGGCGCGCGTGCCCATAGGCGTGCAATTGCCAGTCCGCCCCGGCGTCGGTCAGTTCGCTGGCGATGGCCAGCACATCGGCCGGCGGCGCGACCGGGTCTCCCCAGCCGTGCAGCAGCAGGACGCTTGCGCAGATCGGCTCCTGCCTGCCGATTCCTGGCGGCTGTAGCACGCCGTGAATGCTGATGGCGGCGACCAGGTTCGGCGGCGCCGCGCGCGCCAGGTCCAGCGCGCACAGGCCGCCGAAGCAGTAGCCGACCGCGGCGATGCGGCCCGGATCGACGCCGGGGAGCGCCATGGCGGCATCGAGCCCGGCCAGCAGCCGTCGCCGCAGCAGGGCACGGTCGGCCAGCATCGGATTCATCAGATGCGAGTTGTCGCCCATCGGGTCGCCGCGCACGCCCTTGCCATAGACGTCGGCGGCGAAGCAGACGTAGCCCAATGCGGCCAGCCGGTCCGCGCTGCGCTTGATGGGATCGCTCAGGCCGCTCCACTCGTGGGCCAGCAGCACGCACGGCGCGGACGGCCCGAGGCCCGCGGGCCGGGCCACGTAACCCTCGAAGGTCGTCTCGCCGTCGGTGTAGTCGATCGGCGTTCGTTCCAGCGCAATCTCTTCAACGTCCATACCCACCTCCTGTCGTGTGCCATCGGAGGATGCCGCTGCGCGGACGCGCCGTATTGAACGTTTGGGACGCCGGACGTCGCCTCGTCAGAGATAGAAGGCCGGACCGTCGCCCGGTTGCCGGCCGAAATACTCGGCCAGCTGCGAAGGCCCGCCGCGGGCGTAGCCGCCCGGGGTCTGGGCCAGCCGACGCCGCCAGTTGCGGATCTGGTGCGCCTGGTCGCTGAAGCCGGTCAGCGGATCGCCATCGCCGCGTTGCACGGCCTGGATGCTCGACTGCAGCCGTTCCAGGTCCATCAGCTGCTTGGGGCCAAGGCCGAGATGCCGCTCGAACCATCGGTGCAGTTGGCGGCGATCGACGGCGGTCAGCCGGGCGATGTCCTGCACCTGCCGGCCTTGCCGCAACAGCGCGTGGGCTGCCGCGAGGGTCGGCAGTTCCATTGGCGCGCGGGTGGCGTCGAGGCGCCGCAGCAGCCAGTCGTCCAGTTGGCGGGCGATCCGGGCCGGCGACCACGCGGCGCTGAGGTCTGCCTCGAGCGCGCAGGCCGCCCCGTCGCCCAGGTAGCTGGCGAGGTCCATCAGGCGATCCTTGCAGTCCGGGCCAATGCCGGGAAATAGCCGCGCCAATCCCACGGCGCTGAACATCGCCATGACGAAATACGTGTCCGACCACGAGCGCCAGCGGCGGCTGGCCGACTGGAAACCCAGCAGCGAGACCTTCGGGACCGTGGCGCCGCCCTCCATCGCATTCGGGCGGCCGAAGTTGACCGACAGCACCGCGCCCGGATACGGGCAGGTCACGATCGGCTGCCCTTCGTACAGGCCCTCCAGATCCTGGACGAACCAGTAGCCGTTGACATAGGGCGCCAATGCGGGGCAAGGGGCGATTACCTGGAACATGGCGGCGTCGTTGGAAAGGCAGTGCGGAGGCGGAGGACAGGCGACGGGCGATGTTCCCCCGCAACGGATGACGTCGAACATACCAGAAGCCGGGCCCTGGAGCGCTGCCCACGCCGGTCCCGGGGAATGCCTCCGCGGCCGGCACGCCGCTATCGCGTCGTCAAGCCCCCAACGCGTCGTCACTGCTCCTGCCCGTCGCCACGCCCCCACCGTGTCGCCATGCCCCTATCGCGTCGCCACGCTGGCGCCGCGCAGATACGGCAGGATCACGGCCTTCCAGCGCGCGTAGCCCTCGCCGTTCAGATGCACGCCGTCATAGGTGTACGCGCGGTCCAGGTTGCCGTCGCGGTCCGCCAGCGCGCTGCCGACATCGATCCATTCGACCCGATCGTCCCCGGCCGCCAGTTCGGCCAGCAGCGCATTGAATTGCGCGACGCGGCCATTGTCGCGGCCGGTGTCGCGGACTTCGCGGTTGATTGGCAGCGTGCTTTGCAGATAGATCCGCGTGCCTGGAGACACGCGCTTGACCGTGTCGACGATCTGCCGATAGCGGTCGAACACGTCGCGCTCGTCGTACGCGCCGAGGTCGTTGATGCCCGCCATCAGGAACAGCTTGGACGGCCGCGTCTTCGCCACCGATTCGATGCGGTCGAGGATGCGCGCCGTCGAATCGCCGCCGATGCCGCGATTGACGACATCGTGGTGGCCGAGAAACTCGCCCCATTCCCCCGCTTCGGTGATCGAGTCGCCGACGAAGACGATCTTGCCGGCGGGCAGCGCGGCATCGAGCGAGCGTAGATGCTGCAGCCGGCCGGCGCTGTAGCCCGAGCCATCGTCGCGGTGCTTGAGCTTGAAGGCCAGATAACTGATGCCGCCGAGGCGGTGGATCGCCATCACCGTGGCGCTGACGAACGCCAGATTCAGCAGCAGCGACGCCACCAATAGCAGTCTGATCGGACGCATGACCGACTCTCCAGATAAGCGGAGGTTGGGGCGGCCGATCTCCCTCCGGCACCGGGCAGCCGCGTCCATGGAAAGCTCCGCGAAAGCCGATCTTCGGACGGCGCGTGCGCCTTTGTCCGTGCGACAGCAAACGCTTCTCATTTCAAAGGCGGGTTACGTTGGGACGCCAAGGCGCTCGAAGTGCACATCGATATACATCTAATTCATATAGATGAGTTGGTTGACCTTTATGAGTTACCGACCTATGATCCGATGCACGCACCAACCCACAGAGGAGACACAACGATGATTCACGTCGTACTGCACGACGCCAAGGACACGGTGGCCGTGGCCGTGGTGGAAGGGATCGAGGCGGGCACCGAGCTCAACGCCTGGATCATGGACGAGGACCGCACCATCACGGTGACCGCGCGCCAGCCGATTCCGATCGGCCACAAGGTGGCGCTGCGCGACATGGCGCCGAACGACACGGTCTACAAGTACGGCGTCGACATCGGCAAGGTGGTCGCGCCGATCAAGGCCGGCGAACACGCTCACGTGCACAACATCAAGACCAAGCGCTGGTAAGCGGCGCCGCCGGGCAGTCCGCGCGGGAAGGTCCTTCGATCCCCGCCATTGCAGCCATCGCAGCCATCGCAGCCATCGCAGCCATCGCAGCCATCGCAGCTCATCCAGGCCATCCAGGCGATTCCAGCCATTCGAGAACCGAACACCACGCCATGTCCATCATCGATCAAAACACCACCTTCTGGGGCTACCGCCGCGACAACGGTCGGGTCGGCGTCCGCAACCACGTCATCATCCTGCCGCTGGACGACCTGTCCAACGCCGCCGCCGAGGCGGTCGCGTATGCGATCAAGGGCACGATGGCGATTCCCCATCCCTATGGCCGCCTGCAGTTCGGCCCCGATCTGGACCTGCACTTCCGCACGCTGATCGGCGCGGGCAGCAATCCGAACGTCGCCGCCGTGGTGGTGATCGGCATCGAGGACGGCTGGACCAAGCGCGTGGTCGACGGCATTGCCAAGACCGGCAAGCCGGTGGTCGGCTTCGGCATCGAGGGCCACGGCGACCACGAGACCATCAAGCGCGCGTCGAAGGCCGCGAAGGAGTTCGTGCAGTACGCGACCGCGCTGCATCGCGTCGAATGCCCGATCGCCGATCTGTGGGTCTCGACCAAGTGCGGCGAGTCGGATACCACCTCGGGCTGCGGCGCCAACCCGACCGTCGGCAATGCCTTCGACAAGCTGCATCCGCTCGGCACCACGCTGGTGTTCGGCGAGACCTCCGAGCTGACCGGCGGCGAGCATATCGTCGCGGCGCGCTGCGCCAACGACGAGGTGCGCCACCAGTTCATGGCGATGTTCGAGCGCTATCAGGGCATGATCGACCGCTGGAAGACCACCGATCTGTCCGAGTCGCAGCCGACCAAGGGCAATATCGCCGGCGGCCTGACCACCATCGAAGAGAAGGCGCTCGGCAACATCCAGAAGATCGGCAAGAAATGCACCGTCGATGGCGTGCTCGACAAGGCCGAGGAGCCGACTCATCCTGGCCTGTGGTTCATGGATTCGTCGTCGGCCGCGGCCGAGATGGTGACGCTGTGCGCGGCTGCCGGCTTCGTCGTGCATTTCTTCCCGACCGGCCAGGGCAACGTGATCGGCAACCCGATCGTGCCGGTGATCAAGCTGTGCGCGAATCCGCGGACCGTGCGCCTGATGAGCGAGCACATGGACGTCGATTGCTCCGGCCTGCTGCAGCGCGAGCTGAATCTGGACCAGACCGGCGACAAGCTGCTCGAATGCATGCTCGCCATCGCCAACGGGCGCTGGACCGCGGCCGAGGCGCTGGGTCACCGCGAGTTCGTGCTGACCCGCATCCACGAGTCGGCCTGATGAAGCGGATCTGCATCAGCGAGTTCATGGACCCGGACGCGGTGGCCGCGCTGACGCCCGGGTTCGAACTGCGCTACGAGCCTGACTGGGTCGACCGGCGCGCCGATCTGCTGGCGGCGCTGCCTTCGGCCGACGCGCTGATCGTGCGCAACCGCACGCAGGTCGATGTGGCGCTGCTCGACAGTGCGCCGCGTCTGCGCGTGGTCGGGCGGCTCGGCGTCGGCCTCGACAACATCGATGTCGAAGCGTGCAAGGCGCGCGGCATTCGCGTGATTCCGGCCACCGGTGCCAACGCACGCTCGGTCGCCGAGTATGTCGTCACCACGGCGGCGATGCTGCTGCGCGGCGCCTATCAAAGCAGCGGCGAGGTGACGCAGGGCAAATGGCCGCGCGCACGTCTTTCGGAGGGGCGCGAGGCGCTGGGCAAGACGCTGGGCCTGATCGGCTTCGGCGACATCGGCCGGCAGACGGCGGCCTTGGCGCAGGCCTTCGGCATGCGCGTGATCGCCCATGACCCGATGCTGCGCGACGACGATCCGGTCTGGCAACGCAGCGACGTCGCGCCGCGCAGCCTTGACGCATTGCTGGCGCAAGCCGATGCGGTCAGCCTGCACGTGCCGCTGGTGCCGGCGACCCGGCATCTGCTCGATACGCGTCGGCTGGCTCAGATGCGGCCGGGTGCGGTGCTGATCAACACGGCCCGTGGCGGCGTGGTCGACGAGGCCGCGCTGGCCGCCGCGCTGCGCGAGGGCCATCTGGCCGGCGCCGCGCTCGACGTGTTCGAGCACGAGCCGCTGACCGCGGGCTCGCCGCTGGAAGGCGTGCCCAATCTGGTGCTGACACCGCATATCGGCGGGGTCACGCGCGAAGCCAACGCACGCGTGTCGATGCTGATCGCGCAGCAGGTACGGCAGGCGCTGCAGGAGGCATCGACATGAGCGCTGCCAACACGATTGCCGTCGATGCCGTCCGCCTGACCCAATTGGCCGAGGCCGCGCTGCGCCGCGCCGGCGCCAGCGCGCTGCAGGCCCAAGCCACCGCCGCGGCGCTGGTGCGGGCCGATGCGGCGGGCCTGGCCTCGCACGGCGTCTCGCGCGTGCCGATGTATGTCGCGCATCTGCGGCGAGACCGCGTCGACGGCGCGGCAGTGCCGGTGCTGCGCACGCCGGACGGGCCGAACGAACAAGGCGCGCAGCAACGCGCCGCGCTGCTGGTCGATGCCCGATGCGGGTTCGCCTTTCCGGCTTGCGCGATGGCGATCGAGCACGCGATCGTTCGCGCGCGCGAGCTTGGCGTCAGCGTGGCCGCGGTCACCAACAGCCACCACTTCGGCGCGGCCGCGTCGCATCTGGAGCCGGTCGCCGACGCCGGCATGATCGGCATCGCGCTGGGCAACTCGCCGGCGGCCATGCCGGCCTGGGGCGGACGCAAGCCGCTATTCGGCACCAATCCGATCGCCGCGGTGTTTCCACGCCGCGGCGCCGCGCCGGTGGTGATCGACCTGTCGCTGTCCGAGGCCGCGCGCGGCAAGATCATGGTCGCCGCCAAGGCCGGCCAGCCGATCCCGCTGGGCTGGGCGCTCGACGAAGCGGGCGAGCCGACCACCGACGCGGCGGCCGCGCTGCGCGGCTCGATGCTGCCCGCCGGCGGCGTCAAGGGCGCGATGCTGGCGCTGCTGGTCGAGCTGCTGGTGGTGTCGCTGGCCGGCGCGCAGTTCGGTGCCGAGGCCGATTCCTTCTTCGAGGACGCGGGCGCCCGCCCGCGCATCGGGCAGGTCTTCCTGGTGCTGGACCCCGGCGCGTTCAGCGGCGCGCAGGTCTATCACGATCGCGTCGAGGCGCTGCTGGCGGCAATGTTGGCCGACCCGGGCACACGCCTGCCGGGCGCGCGCCGCGAGGCATCGCAACAACGCGCCAGCCGCGAGGGCATCGCCGTGCCCGCCGCGCTGCTGGCCGAACTGGAGGCGCTGGCCGGGGAGGGTAGCCCGGCCTAGCAAGCGTCAGCTCACGCCGGCCTCCGGGCAGCGCCGTCCAGACGATGCGCCCGGGGCTGCCCCAAGGCTGCCCAAATACGCCGAGGTCCGCAAAGCACGGATGGCGGCAAACAAAGGAGACAAACCATGCATCGCCTGTTGATTCGCTCCATGCTGCGGCATGTGGCCGCGTTGTCCGTTGCCTTGTCCGCCATTACCGCCGTCACCGCGGCCGCGCCCGCGGCGGCCCAGGGTCCCGCCGACTATCCGGGCAAGCCGATTCGCTATGTGGTGCCATTCGCGCCCGGCGGGCTGACCGACATCATGGCGCGCATGGTCGGCCATCAGCTGTCGGAGGAATGGGGCAAGCCCATCGTGATCGACAACAAGCCGGGCGGCAATGCCAACATCGGCGCCGACCAGGTCGCCAAGGCGCCGGCGGACGGCTACACGTGGCTGGCCGTCACGCTGACGCACGCGTCCAACGTCACGCTGTTTCCGAAGCTGCCGTTCAATATGCAGAAGGACCTGGTGCCGGTGGCGCGCATCGCCTCGTCGCCGATGACCGTGGTGGTGCCGGCCAATTCGCCGATCCAGTCGATGAAGGACCTGGTCGAGGCGGCACGCAAGGGCAAGCTCAATGCGGGCTCGAGCGGCAACGGCACGCCGCCGCATCTGACGCTTGCACTGTTCGAGAGCCTGACCGGCACCAAATTGACGCATGTGCCGTACAAAGGTGGTGCACCGTCGATGACCGACCTGATCGGCGGGCAGATCGACGTGGTGTTCTCCAACTTCCCCGAGTCGCTGGCCTACGTCAAGGGCGGCAAGCTGCGTGCGTTGGCCGTGACCACGCGCGAGCGTCATCCGCTGCTGCCCGATGTGCCGACGGTCGGCGAAGTGGGCTTTCCCGATCTGCTGGTCGAAAACTGGACGGGTTTGATGATGCCGGCGGGCACGCCCAAGCCGATCGTCGACAAGGTCGGCGCGGCGGTGGCGAAGATGGTCGAGGTCAAATCGGTGCGCGACCGCATCGTGGCCGCGGGCTTCTCGCCCGCCCCGCAGGCCAGCGCGCCCTTTGCGGACTATTTCCAGGGCGAGGTCGCGCGCTGGGCAAGGCTGATCGACCAGAAGGGCATCCGCGCCGAGTAAGTCGAGCGAAGCATCGAACCGAAGGAACGAGGCGATCTTCACGGCGGCAGGGCGGGGCGGAGCAGGTGACAGCAGTCATCCATGTTATATAGACGGGTCGTGCGGCGCCGCTGGACAGCAGCGGCGTCGGCACCGGCATCGTGCCAATCCATCCGTGCAGGGAGATCGTTGAAGGTGGGCGCAGAATTCGAAGCAGGCGCGGCAATCGGCGGCGTGCTGTACAAGGACGTCAAGCGGGCCATCCTGGCGGCTCTGGCCGCCGGCGAGTGGAAGCCGGGCGAGGCGATTCCGGCCGAACGCAAGCTGGTGGAGCGCTTCGGCGTGTCGATCGGCACGCTGCGCAAGGCGATCGACGAACTGGTGGCGGAGAACATCATGATCCGCCATCAGGGGCGCGGCACCTTCGTCGCGACCCACCGGCAGGAGGATCATTTTTTCCGCTTCTTCCGCGTGGTGCGCGAGGACGGCCATCGCGCCTTTCCGAGCGTGCGGCTGGCGAAGTTCCGGCGCGGCAAGGCCAGCAAGGAGGAGGCGCTGGCGCTCGGCCTTGCGCCCGGCGATCGCGTCTTCCATTTCGTCAACGTGCTGTCGCTCGACGGCAGGCCGGTGATGACCGATGCGATCACGGTGCCCGAGGCCCTGTTCGAAGGGCTGACCGAAACCATGCTGCGCGAGCGGCCGAACACGCTCTACAACTTCTATCAGGACGCCTTCGGCATCAACGTGATCCGCACCGAGGAGCGGCTGCGCGCCGTGCTGGCCGACGAGGACGACCATCGGCTGCTGGAGGTGCCGGTGGGCGGCCCGCTGCTGCAGATCACGCGGATCGCCTCGTCGTATCACGACCGGCGCGTCGAGCGCCGCGTTTCGCGGCTCGACACCACCGCGCACGAATTCGCGATCTCGCAGCCTTAAGTCGGTTTTCTTCCTTCCTTGCTCGGGCTCAGCCCGCGCGCCGCTTGCCGACCTTTTTTGTCGCGCATTCGCGGCAGCGGCCGCGCAGCGTCAATTCGTGCTGCTCGACGACGAAGCCGGGCGGCGTGATTTCCTCCAGATGCCCGGGGCATCCTTCCAGCGGAAAGACACGGTCGCACGTCAGGCACTGGAAGTAGTGCTTGTGCACGATCGCATCGGGCGGCGCCGCGACTTCGTAGCGGTCGGCCTGGCCCGGCAGCGGCACCGCCACCAGTCCTCCTTCCTGCAGCATGGCGCGGATATTGCGGTAGACCGTCGCGAGTCCGAGCGTCGGCACCGTGCGTTGCGCCGCGGCCAGAATCTCGGCAGGGCTCAGCGGCCGGGCGGCCTCGCGCAGCGCGCCCAGCACGGCCTCGCGTTGACGGGTCATGCGTTCCATAGCTAGAATGATAATGAAAATTCGTTCTCAATAAGGCGCGCCGTCGCTCGGCAGCGTCACCGCAGACCGTATTGTCGCCGCTTATTGTCGTTGCTTGCGGCTTCCCTTGCCGGCCGCGCACGCGGGCGGCAAGGCGGTGGTGGTGGTCGCGCGCCTTCGTTCACCCTTCATCCACCATGTCCACGCCGATTTCATCGCCCGCGCGGCCGCACGCGCGTCTGCCAGCGAGTTTGCCTGCGCGAGCATCGCGCGCGACGCATCCGCTGCCGCCGCTCGCCGCCGCCCTGTTCGCCGTCGCGGTGCTGGCCGAACCCGCCGAGGCCGCGGAGCGCGAGGAAGCGGTGCTGCCCGAGGTTGCGGTGGTCACGTCCGGCGCCGCATCGTACAACGCCGACGAGGCCAGCGGCGCGACGCGCACCGACACGCCGCTGCGCGAGGTGCCGCAGGCGGTGCGCGTGGTGCCGCGCGCGATGATCGATGATATCGGTGCCACGCGGCTCGAGCAGACCTTCGACTATGTCAGCGGCATCGCGCGCCAGGACAGCTTCGGCGGACTGTGGGACAACTTCGCGGTGCGCGGCTTCGCCGGCAACGAGAACACCGGCACCGGCTATCTGGTCAACGGCTTTGTCGCCAATCGCGGCTTCACGGCGCCGCGCGATGTCGCCACCATCGAGCGCGTCGAGGTGCTCAAGGGCCCGACCTCGTCGCTGTATGGCAGCGGCGAGCCGGGCGGTACGCTGAATCTCGTCACCAGGCAGCCGCAATTCAAGCCGGCGCAGAACTACGAGATGGAAGTGGGCAATCGCGACCGCTATCGCGTCGCGGCCGATGTCACCGGACCGCTGGGCGAGAACGTCGCCGGCCGCCTGATCGCGGTGGGCGACCATCAGGGCAGCCAGCGCGCCTTCGTCGACAGCCAGCGCTATCTGCTGGCACCGTCGCTGACATGGACGCTCGGTGCGGATACCGTGATCCAGTACGCGGGCGAATGGCAGCGCTTCTCGACGCCGCTGGACCGCGGCATCGTCGCGGTCGACGGCCGTCTCGATGCGGTCGGCCGCAAGACCTTCCTCGGCGAGCCCAGCGATGGCGACATCCGCCTGGACAGCCAGTCGCATCAGATCGGCGTCGAGCACCAGTTCTCGCCGGGATGGAAGGGCCGGCTGTCGGTGGCCTATCGCGGCGGCTCGCTGGAAGGGTATTCGACCGAGCCCTTCGCGCTGGCGGCCGACGATCGCACGCTGCGGCGCCAGCGCCGATACCGCGACTACCAGTCCGACGACACCGCGCTGCAGGCAGACCTGACCGGCCGCTTCGACACCGGACCGCTGTCGCATACGCTGCTGGTCGGGCTCGACGCCTATCGCTTCAGCAGCAGCCAGGTGCAGCTGCGCGGCAACCCCACCGCCGCGACGCCGTACCCGATCGATATCTACGAACCCGTCTACGGATCGACGCCGCCGCCGTTGCTGCCGAACACCGATACGCACGAGCGGCAGACCAACATCGGCCTGTACGCGCAGGACCAGATTGCCTTCGGCGAACGTTGGCGCGTGTTGGGCGGCCTGCGGGTCGACTCGTATCGGCAGACGCTGGACAACCGCCTGCGCGGCACGCGCGTCGAGCAGGACCAGACCGCGGTGTCGCCGCGGCTGGGCATCGCCTATCTGGCCAGCAACAACGTGACGCTGTTCGCCAATGCCAGCCGCTCGTTCCGGCCCAATCCCGGCAGCAACGCCGCCGGCGAGCCGTTTACGCCGGAGCGCGGCCGCGCCGTCGAAGCGGGCGTCAAGTTCGAGACCGACGATCGCCGCCTCGGCGCGACGCTGAGCGCCTTCACGATCCACAAGCGCAATGTGCTGACCGCCGATCCGGCCGACCCGTCCTTCTCGACCACCGCCGGCGAGGCCCGCAGCCGCGGCCTGGAGCTCGATCTGGCCGGCCGCGTCGGCCAGCACTGGCGCGTGTCGGGCAGCGTCGCGCTGACCGATGCCGAGATCACCGCCGACACCCGGCTGCCCGCCGGCACGCCGCTGCGCAATATTCCACGCACCAGCGCCAGCGCGCTGGCGGTCTACGAGGATGCGGCGCGGTGGGGGCAACGCTATGGTGTCGGCGCGGGCGTGCGCTACATCGGCAAGCGCTCCGGCGACAGCGCCGACAGCTTCAAGCTGCCGTCCTACACGCTGGTCGATCTGCTCGCCTACTGGCAACTGAGCAAGCAGGCCCGGCTGACGCTGAACGTGCACAACCTGTTCGACCGCGACTACTACGCCAGCTCCTACAGCGCGCTGTGGATCGCGCCCGGGGCAGGACGCACGGTGCGGCTCGGACTGCGGCTGAGCTATTGACGCGATGCGACGGCCCGCTGCCACGTTCCCGATCGAATCGATGCCGCCAGGCACATCCAACTCGTCCAGCTCGCCTGGTTCGGCCGGTTCGCCCGACTCGCCACGCCGCCGGAGGCTGCTGGGCGCAGGCGCGGCCGCGCTCCTGTCGCCGGCGCTGGCGCAAGGCACAGGCACAGGCACAGGCACAGGCACGAAGACCGCTGCCGACCGCACCGTGCGCGTGATCGGCCCGTGGGAGCTGTCGAGCCTGGACCCGCTGCGCGGCGGCTATCTGTTCGCGCGCATGCAGGTCGCCGAGACGCTGGTCGACTATGACGCGCAGGCGCGGCCCGTTGCCGCACTGGCGTCGCGCTGGCAGGTATCGACCGACGGCCTCGAATGGCGCTTCGTGTTGCGCGAGGGCGCGCGCTTCCATGATGGCTCGCCGGTCCGCGCTCGGGATGTCGTGAACGCGCTGCGGCGCGCCCTGCATCCGGCCGGCGTGCTCGGCCAGGCGCCGATCGCCGCGATTGATGCCGTGACCGATGCCGTGACCGATCCCGCCATCGATGCCGCGGCCGATGTCCAGTCCGGCGCGGTGGTGCGGATTCGCTTGCGCCGGCCCTTTCCCGCGCTGCCGGCCCTGCTGTCGCACAGCAGTACCCAGATTCTTGCGCCCGCGTCCTTTGGCGCCGACGGCGCGGTGCGCGCCATCGTCGGCTCGGGGCCGTACCGCGTCGTTACGCTGGAGCCGCCGCAGCACTTCTCGGTGGTGGCCTTCGATGGCTGGCGGGGGCCGGCCCCTGCGGTGCGCCGCGCCAGCTATCTGGCGGTCGGCCGCGCGGAGATGCGGGCGCTGATGGCCGAGGCCGGCCAGGCCGAACTCGCCTACGGGCTCGATCCCGGCAGCGTGGCGCGGCTGCGGCGCGGCGCCGCGGTGCGCGTGCACCAGCAGCCGATTCCGCGCACCACCGCGCTCAAGCTCAACGCCGGCCACCCGGTGCTCGCCGACCTGCGCGCGCGGCAGGCGCTGTCGCTGGCACTGGATCGGCGCGGCATCGCGCAGGCGGTGCTGCGCGAGCCGTCGCTGGCCGCCACGCAGCTGTTCCCGCCCGCGCTGGCCGGCTGGCATCGCGGCGATTTGCCGCCGCTCGCGCACGACCCCGTACGCGCCCGTGCGCTGCTCGCCGAACTCGGCTGGCGGCCCGGCACCGACGGCGTATTGGTGCGCGACGGCAAGCGTTTCGCGCTGACGCTGCAGACCTTCCCCGATCGTCCCGAACTGCCGGTGATCGCCGCCGCGATTCAGGAGCAGCTGCGCCTGGTCGGCGTGCGGATCCGCGTGGCGGTGGGCAACTCCAGCGAGATTCCGCTGGGCCATCGCGACGGCACGCTCGAGATGGGCCTGATCGCGCGCAACTATGGCGCGGTACCCGATGCGTTCGGCACGATCGCGCAGGACTTCGGCGCGGCGGGCGGCAAGGACAGCACGGGCGGCAAGGACAGCACGGGCCGCGAGGGCGGCACGGCCGGCGGGGATTGGGGCGCGATGGGTTGGTCATCTCCGACACTGACGCGCGCGCTGACGGCGATGTCGTCGAGCGCCGACGCCGCACGTGCGCAGGCGTTGCGCGAGCAGATCGTCGGCGCGCTGCACGACGGTCTGCCGCTGGTGCCGGTGCTGTGGTACCAGCAGACGCTGGCGGCGAGCCCGCAGCTGGCTGGCGTGTCGATCGATCCCTTCGAACGCAGCTACCGGCTCACCGATTTGCAATGGACCCGATGACGCCACCGAACTCTCAGGCCACCCAGGTCGCCGCCGCAAGCCTCGGCGAGACCGTATCGGCATCGCCCGATGCCCCGCACGATGCCATGCGCCAGCGGCACGCGGACGCTGCCACTCGGCTGATCGCGCGCGTGCTGCTCCAACGCGGCGTGCAGGCCGCGGTCGTCGCCGCGCTGGTCGGCAGCCTCAGCTTCCTGATGATGCGGCTGCTGCCGGGCGATATGGCATTCCGCATCGCCGCCGGCCGCTATGGCTACGACATGGTGACCGCGCAGGCCGCCGACGCGGTGCGCGCCGAACTGGCGCTCGATGGTCCGTGGCTGGACAGCCTGCTGGCATGGTGGTCGCGGCTGCTGCATCTGGACCTCGGCACCTCGACGGTGACCGGCGCGCCGGTCGCCGCCGAGATCGCGCATCAGCTCGGCCATACGCTGTGGCTGGCGCTGGCCGCGCTGATGGTCTCGACGCTGATCGCGCTACCGCTGGGCTTTGCCGCCGGGCGGCACGTCGGCGGCAACACCGATCGTGCGACGCTGGCGCTGTCGGTGCTGCTGCGGGCATTGCCGCCTTTCGTGCTGGGCATCCTGCTGGTGCTCGCCTTCGCGGTCGAGCTCGACTGGCTGCCGGCCGGCGGCCACGGCGAACACGGCAGCTGGATCGCGCCGGCGCTGACGCTGGGGCTCGGGTTGGCCGCCACCGCGATGCGGGTGGCGCGCGATGCGATGGCCGGCGTGGTGGCCGCGCCGTACTGGCTGTTCGCGCGCACCAAGGGTTTGTCGGACCGGGTTGTGATGGCACGGCATGGCGTGCGCAACGCCGCGGTGCCGGTGGTCGCCTATCTCGGCGTGCAGCTGGTCTATCTGCTGGAGGGCGTGGTGGTCGTCGAGACGCTGTTCGCCTGGCCCGGCATCGGCCATGCGTTGGTGCACGCAATCTTCGGCCGCGATGTGCCGATGATCCAGGGCACCGCGTTGACGATGGGCCTGCTGTTCGTGGCGTTGAACGCCGCAGTCGACCTGGCCTGCATGGCGATCGATCCGCGGCTGCGGGCGAAGGTGGCGCGATGAACGGAACCGCGACCCTGACCGGCAAGCGCGGTTCGGCGACGGCCCGGCCGCGCCGCCTTGTCGCGCTGCTGCTGATCGTGCTGCTGGCCCTGTTCGCCATCGTGGGCCCGTGGGCCGCGCCGCGCGAGCCGTTCGAGCAGGATCTGTACGCCGTGCTGCAAGCGCCGACGATGGCCGAGCCGCTAGGGACAGACCATCTGGGCCGCAGCGTGCTGGCCCGCACCGCGCATGCCACGCGACTGTCGCTGGGGCTGGCCCTGCTGTGCGTGCTGTCCGCCGCGCTGCCGGGCACGCTGCTGGGTTTGTTTGCCGCGTGGCGCGGCGGCTGGGTCGATCGCATCGCCGGCGCGTTCGCAGACGCGGTGCTCGCGCTGCCCGGGCTGCTGCTGGTGCTGCTGCTGTCCGCGCTGGCGCCGGGCGCGATGTGGCCGCTGTATCTCGGGCTGTCGCTGGTGCTGTGGGTCGAATACTTCCGCGTCGCGCGCGCCAGCGCACAGATCGTGCTGCAGAGCCACCATGTCGAGGCCGCGCGTCTGCTCGGCTTCGGTCCGGTCTATATCGCGCGCCGGCATCTGCTGCCGGAGCTCGCGCCGGTGCTCGGCACGCTGAGCAGCTTCGGCCTCGGCGCGGCGGTGCTGGCGCTGGCGGCGATGGGCTTCGTCGGCATGGGCGTGCAGCCGCCGATGGCCGAGCTCGGCCTGATGATGACTGAACTGCTGCCGTATGCGGCCGAGGCGCCGTGGGCCATCGCCAGTCCGATCGCGGTGCTGGCGCTGGCGATTCTCGCATTGGCGTTGCTCAACGAGCGTACGCGTGCCGAGGTGTCGCCATGAACGCGCGGAACGAACCCGTAATCGCAGATTTGAACAATGACCTGCACGACGACCTGCACGCCCACCTGCACGGCCACCTGCAAGGCAACCGCAGCGGCTGCCTGCTTGGTGTCAGCGACCTGTCGGTCACCAGTACCGATGGCGTGCTGTTGCAGCCGGTGTCGTTCGAACTGCAGGCCGGCCGCGCGCTGACGCTGCTGGGCGAGACCGGTTCCGGCAAGAGCCTGCTCGCCCATGCCGTGATGGGCTCGCTGCCCGCGGGACTGCGCGCCAGCGGCCAGTTGGCGGGGCATGGCTGGCATTGCGATGCCGGCGATATGCGGGCACGGCGGCCGCTGTGGGGTCGGGAGCTGGCGCTGCTGCCGCAGGAACCCTGGTTCGCGTTGGACCCGCTGATGCGCGTCGACGCGCAGCTGGCCGAGACCTATCGCCATGTCGCCGGCGAATCGCGCCGGCGCGCCGCGCACCACGCCGCGCAGGCGCTGCGCGCGGTCGGGCTCGGGCATGCCGAGCGCGTATGGCCGACCACCTTGTCCGGCGGCATGGCGCAGCGCGCCGCGTTCGCAATCACGCGCGCCGGCGGTGCGCCGATCCTGATTGTCGACGAACCGACCAAGGGCCTGGACCGGAGGTGGCGCGACGATCTGGTGGCGCGGCTGCGCGCGGCGCTGGAGCAGGGCTGCGCGGTGCTGACCATCACGCACGATATCGGCGTGGCGCGGGCGCTGGGTGGTGACACCATGGTGATGCTCGACGGCCGGGTGGTCGAGCGGGGCCCGACCCACGAGCTGCTGCGCGCGCCGTCGCACGACTACACGCGCGCGCTGATTGCCTCCGAGCCGGCGGCATGGCCGCGTCGGCCGATGCCCGCGACAGGCCGTGAGGTGTTGTGCGCCAGCGGCCTGCGCAAGCGTTTCGGCGATCGCGTGCTGTTCGACAGGCTCGACCTGACGCTGCACGCCGGCGAACGGGTGGCCGTCACCGGACCCAGCGGCAGCGGCAAATCGACGCTGGGCAATGTGCTGCTCGGCCTGGCCCGGGCCGATCGCGGCAGCGTGCGCCGCGCCGACGGCATCGCGCCGGTTCGCTACCAGAAGCTCTATCAGGATCCGGCCGGTGCCTTCGCGCCGCATGTTCCGCTCGGCCGCGCGCTGCACGACCTGATCGCGCTGCACCGAATCGAACGCGCGCCGCTGGGCCCGTGGATGGAACGGCTCGGACTGTCCGCCGACCTGCTCGAACGCTTGCCGAGCGCGGTCTCGGGTGGCGAACTGCAGCGCTTCGCGTTGCTGCGCGCGCTGCTGCTGCGTCCCGCCTTCCTGTTTGCCGACGAGCCGACCTCGCGGCTCGATCCCGTCACGCAGCGCAACACCATCGACCTGATCGTCGAGGCGGCGGAAGAATCGGATTGCGCGCTGATGCTGGTCACGCACGATCCCGATCTCGCCGCCAACGTGGCGGCGCGCACGCTGGCGTTCTGATGAACACGGCGCCCCGAGTGGCGCCGTGTTCGTTATGGCGGTATCGAAGATCGTCGATCGACTTGGCCAATCAAGGCGGTCGATCGAAGCCGTAATCGAAGACGTCGATCGAAGACGTCGATCGAAGCCGTCAATCGAAGATCTCGTGCCAGATGCTCTTCTTGCGATAGTGCTTCTGCTCGCGGTAGCGGTCGTCGTCGCGGTAGCCGCGCTGTTCATAGCCGCGGTCGTAGCCGCGCGGGTCGACCGGCCGTTGCGGCGCGGCGGCCTGGGGCGCCTGGGCGACCGGCGCCTGTTCGGCCGCAGCCCGCTCCAGGATCTTGTCGAGCTCGCCGCGATCGAGCCACACGCCGCGGCATTTCGGGCAGTAGTCGATTTCGACGCCCTGGCGTTCGGCCATCACCAGTGTGGCTTCGGGGCAAACGGGACATTGCATGGCTGCTCTCCTTGAATGGCTGTCAACCGCTGTCAGACCGTCGCGTGCGGGGTTGGTTCGGAAGAAAAGTGATGCATACGGCTGTTTATGGGCGTCCTGCCTGCGACAGGCGGCTAATGCGGCTCCGCGGCCTTGATCACGCGCTGCACAAATCGCGGCCGCTCATTTTCCGATAGTTCCTATTGCTTTAGTTGGCTACCCCTTTCCTGAAGCCGCGGGGCACGTGCGTCGATAGATTTCCCCCATCGTCCACGTTCTATGCCTTCCCATGCCGAAGCCCTCCGTTCTGCCCGCTCCCCATACCGCCATCGGCATTGCCACCCTCGATTACAACAATCACGTCAACAAGAAGGCGTTCCAGCGCGCGCTCGATACCAACTTCGACGCCGAGATTCGCGCCATCCTTGCGCGCCCCCGCGGCGAGGTGCGGCTGGCTGACGGGAGCACCTTCCGAATTGCCTATGTGAGCGCCAAGGGGGCTAGCCGGCTCGTCATGACGCGTCAGCTGCCGGAATCGGCGAGCCGGCTGGAACGTGTCTTTCACGCTGTCCAGGACAACCTGGGGGAGATCGGCAAGATCCGACGCAAGATCGAGGACGTCGCTCACAAGAGCCAGGCCCTTGCACGCCGACTCGAGGCCAACGTTCCTGCCATCGTCGACGGCCTGTGGAACCAGGAGTTGTCGCTTCAGCTTCGGGCCGAGAACGGCCGCTTCGACAGCCATCAGGTGGACGCATGGCTCTGCAGTCCCCGGCGCAACGGCATCTTTCAGCAGCAATGCGTCGCGGCGATCGATCGGCACGACGGTCGGCAGGGCGAACGAAAGCTGACCGTCACGTTTGCGCTGGGCAAGCATACGCAGCGCGTCGAATTTCGCACCGCCCGTGCAGAGACACGTGAACAGGGCGAACGCGCATCGCGCGATCTTCACCGGATGGAGCGGGTGATTCGCGGTCAATACGCGGAGCGGTTCGGCAACTACCGCTCGGCCAGAGAGATGATGGCGATCTTCAAGACCGTCACCGTGATCGAGGAAACCAGACTGGAGCTCCAGCAGCGAGCGCATGCGCTGGTGCCGCAGCCGCACGACATCGAGGCTGGTCACCCCGTCGCCGGGCCTGAAGGAAATCTGCCCGCCAAGGCGTTCTATCTATCCGTCGCGACCGAGTCCGCCGCCCTTGCCAGCGATACGGCGAGGGCCATCGACCTTGCACTGTGGCTGTGCTCCGGCAAGATCCTCACGCAAGCGCGGGACGTCGCGCTGAGGTTCACGCAACCTGCTGCGCAAAGCGCGCATGACATCGCATCGCGCGACTTGCTCGAATATCACACGGCAGAAACCTTCGCCGTCGCCGATCGCGCGATCTCGGCGTTGCTGCGCGGCCACCGCGCGAGCGCGTTCCGCGACAGATTCAAGCTGGACATCGGTGCCTCGATCAAGGACCTCGAACTGCTGGAGAAGCATGCCGCCGAATTGGGCAACAGCGAAGGATGGCGAGAGGAAAACCTCGGCGATCGCCATGCGAGCAAGAAGCCGAATGATGGTGCGCCCCTCGGTACCCAGATCGTCCTCTTCAACCGAAAACTGTCGCCGCCGGAAGTCGCCTTGCGCCTGCTCACGTTCGACACAAGCAGCGTGCGCAGCGACCAGATGCCAGTGTCGTCCATCGGCGTCGCGGCGGCCCGGGAAGGCAATGTGCCGCGCATGCTGTACAAGCTTTGCATCAACAAGTTTCCCGCCTGTCTGCGCTTCGACGTCGAGTCGACCACGGCAAATATGCCGGGGCTTCTGACCGGCTTGCATTACCGAACCCTCGACCAGCTCGCCGACGATCTGTACCAGACGGTCCACGACGACCGGATGCATCGGATCGCGGCGGAGGTCAGGGAAAAGATCGATGAGCAGGTACGACGGATGCGTGCCGACATGCGCGCGAACCTGCGCAGCGGACTGGTTGCCGAGGCCCATGCCGACGAGTTTCTGCGCGGCTTGCCGAATGGGTTGCCGCAGGCAGAGCTTGCGTTGCGACGCACCGCTTTCGAGCAGGGACGTGCGTGTTTGAAGCAGGCAGGCGGCAGCATCGACGCCGAGCAGCGCGAACGCCTTCTGCGTTCGTACGATAGGGGCCTGCAGGGCCAGGCTGCTGCCAGAGAGGATCTGGCGACCGGTGTCCAGCCTCGGCTCGCCCATGAAGCCGGCAGGCGCGATGGCGCCGCCATGCGGCAAGGGCCGGGCGCACAGGCCGATGCGGGATGGCGGCACAGCATGACGCTCGCGCTGCATGACGCATTTGAGGCCGGCTTGCTTCCGCCTTCGTTTGCCGAGGCAGGGCGGTTGCATCTGCCATGCGCGGACGTCGTCGGCAAGCCCGCGTCCGCGCTCAGGCTGGCGGACGCCCTGGTTGCGTTCATGAATGCGAGGCACGATTGGGCTGCTGCCCACGCCGAGGCGGAAGAGGCCAGGCGTCATCTGGACGCATGGCGGTATCTGGCCGACAGTGGTGGTGTGCATGCCGACAGCGGCCGCGCCAAGGCATTCGAGGCCGCCCATGTCGGCGAAGCTGGAGCGAACCGCCGCCAGATCCAATGCCGCGCGAACATGATGGCGATGCGCGACGTCATTCTGAATCTGTGCATGGACGCAGGGATGAGCCGAAACGAGGCCGACTATGTGATGGCGGCGTTGGACCAGGACCAACGGGACGATCTCGTTCGCCCGGCCCAATATGTATCTCTCTCCCCCGGCGAACTGGACCGACGGCTGGACGCGATGCGCGATGCGGGGCAGCGCGCCAGCGACATGGCGCAGCGCATCGACACGCTGGTCGACGAACGGGAAAGGGAGCTGCGTGCGCGTACGGATCTGATGGTGGTAGGCCGGTCTACGCTTGGCGAATTCGACCGCTGGCATCGCCGGGAGCTACGCCATGCCGCGGACCAGCGTCCTGGCTCCGTGGTCCCGGACGCCGCGGGACAGCCGCCCGCCATTGCCGGTGAACCTGTTGCTGCCGGCGCTGACCCGGGCGCCCTCTCCGGCGCAATTGCGCAACCTCGGGCGGAAGTTCGACAGGCCGAACGGGGCGCCCCCCATACGGTGTCGCGAGCGCCGGGCAGGACGGTCTCGGACAGTGCGATGGATGGCCGGCCGCGTGCCGCCGTGGCGCCGCTGGACGATGGCCGGGCGGCGCAATGGCGGGCACGCCGGCACACCGATTCGGACGTCGATTCGCGCATCTATTCGCCTTGAATCTAGTGCCGTGCAGCGTTCTGCAGTGCCGGCATTCCGCCGCGTTCAACGTAATTCACACGACCAGGGGAATGGCATGACGATCAGTGAGTTGTCGCTCGATTCCTTCACGCAGTTCACCCGTATCGCCGGCAGTCATGACGGCGCCAGGCAGATGTGCCAGGCGGGGGCATTCCGCTTTCGGGCCCATTGCTATCGGCTCCATTACCGCGCCGACGGACCGACCGTCGTGCGCGACGGGCCCGCCTCAGGCATGAAGGACTTCTTCGCACATCGATTGCTGAACGGCACGGTGTATTCGTACGCGTCGCAGCTCACCCGCCATTTGCGCTCGAGCCGGGAAGCGGTGCTCCAATGCATGGTCAAGGTGCTCGATGACTGGATGGCGACGCAGCCTGACCAGCGTTGCATCGAGGCGACCCGCCGCATCCTGTCCTGTCACGAGAGGCACGACACCGTGCTCGATCTTCGCCATCTGGGCATGACGACCGTTCCGCTGGTGCTCGGCTGGCTGGGGCAGCTCACGGTGCTGCGTCTGAGCGGCAATGCCCTGACCGCAGTGCCGGCGGCGGTAGAGAGATTGACCGGGCTGCGGGTGCTCGAGCTTGCCGACAACCGGATCGGCGAACTGCCCCCGTGGATCGGAGAGTTGAAAGCGCTGCAGGTGCTGTCGTTGAGCGGAAACCGGCTGACTGCATGGCCCCAATGTATCGACAGGCTGCCCCAGCTCGCCTTCGTCTGGCTGGAGGACAATCGCATTACCGAACTGTGGTCCGGCTCACCGTTTTTCCCGGCGAAATTTGAGGTCTTTCTGCGCGGCAACCCGCTGTCGAACAATGCAGCGTCTGATGCGATGCTCGGCGTGGATCGGTGTCGCCGCTCGCCGCTCCATCACGAGGCGTTCGATGGAAATCGACCTGGTACGACGGACGATTTATGGCCGGCTGGCCGCTCGCAGCTTGGCCGGCTCGCGGTGCTGATCCACGGCGCGCCAGGCAATGCGGGGCCGGCATTGCCTGACACGGCGGACACGCGGCAGCTTGGCCCGGAGTTTCGCGAAGATGTCGAGCGGCTGTTCGCCGATATGCAGGCATCGCTGGCGAAGCTGGAACGATCGCGTACGCCGCCGATCGTGTTGCCGCGCTGGCCGCACATCATGGCGTACCGGCTCGATCTGGTAAGGCGCCTTCTTGTCACCGACGCGGACCTGTATCGCCTGCATGCGCCGGAGCTCCGTGCGTCGGCGCGGTTCTCGGCCGAACTGCTGTTGGACAGGCTGGACGACCTCGAACTGGCGCTCGCGCAAATGCTGGTCGAGCGCAACCATGTTCCGGTACGCGTCGCGGCCACGCTGGGCCGGGGCGTGCTGCGGATGGCGTTGCTCAAGGAAACCGTGCGAGATGTCTGGTCCACCGACAAGCCGTCGCCGGCCCTGGCGCTCCGGGTGCAATACGATATGGCGTTTGCGCTCGACTTGCCCATCGAAGTCCGGCCCTACTTCTCCCACGGCTGGTACGGAAACGAACACTACGGGGAGGTATGGGCGCAATGTGTGCGGGACGGGGTGCTGGCACGCGAATCCGCGCAGGACTTCCGGCGGCTCGATGATTTCATGGCGGACTGGAAACCCTGGCAGGCCCTGATCCGGCGTGTCCGAAGCGCAGCCATGGTCCGCGCCGACAGGACCGTCCGGGAACGGCTGACGCAGGCCGACGCCGGGAGCGCCGAGTGGGCGCAGGGAGAGGACGCGGCCAGAGCACAGCGCGCCGCCATCATGGCCGAGGCTGAGCGCGGCTTCCGCGACTTCTGCCGGGACGGCTTCCGTGCCTACCGCCGAGGTGGCGAACAGGGCTTCGCGGCCTGGTGCCGGGAAGGCGAGCCGAATGCCGTCCCCGCGCCCGCAACCGTGGCAGGCGCATAAGGGCGATCGGGATCTTCAAGCGAGGCTTGATGTTCCCGACAAAAATACTCGATTCCGAAAGTGCGCTCGATGGGCGAAAGTTCGCGCTGATCAATGATTTTCGGGCCCGCGGTACGGCATCCGCCGTGTCGCGGTCCGAAGCAGGAGCGAGCAATGTCAGCGCAATGGAACTCCCCTATCGTTCACCTCGATGGCCGGCCCGCCTCGGCGCAAGCCTTGGCCCCGATCGCCTTCGCCGGCTATGCCCATTTCACCGCCATGCAGGTCCGCGCCGGGCGCATTCGCGGGCTGGATCTGCATCTGTCCCGACTGCGGTCCGCGTCGATGGCGCTGTTCGGGACGGCACTGTCCGACGAGCAGGTTCGAAGCCATTTGCGGGCGGCGCTGCAGGCGAGCCCCGCCGCTGTTTCGCTGACCGCGACGGTGTATTCGGACGAAGGCGAATTTACCGCGTCGGCAACCGGCGCGCCGCCGCGATTGCTGATCCGGACCGGGCCGCCTTCGTCGGGCCCCGCGGGTCCGCTGGCGCTCGATACGGTCGAGCACGAGCGAACCCTTCCCGGCATCAAGCACGTCGGCGAAATCGCCAAGACGTACTACCTGCGCCGCGCGGTCGAGCAAGGCTTCGACGATGCGGCCCTCGTCGACCGTCAGGGGCGGCTCAGCGAGGCAACCATCTGGAATCTCGCGTTCTGGGATGGCGAGGCGGTGGTGTGGCCGGTGGCCGAGATGTTGACCGGCACCACGATGGGCATCGTTCGGCGTCAACTGGACCGCCTCGGTATCGCGCAGCGCTCGCGCGAGATCAGGCTCGCCGATCTGCCCGCGTTCTCCGGTGCCGTGGTGATGAACTCATGGACGCCGGGCGTGCCGGTCCGGCGCATCGGGTCGGTAGCGTTTCCCGATGCACCGGATTTTCTGGCGCTGCTCCATCGCGCCTATGAAGCGGAGCCCGCGTTGGCGCCGTGACGCGCCTCAGTGTTTCGGCTCACTGCGTTGGCTCACTGCGTCGGCTCATTGCCTGGGCGGATTGCCTGGGCGGATTGCTTCGGCTCATTGCTTGGGAATACCCGCCAGCGTCGCGGCCGCGGACCAGCGTTTGATCTCGTCGAGCTGGAACTGGCGCAGCACGTCGGCGCCGCCGGCGAAGATCTGGCCATTGGTGCGGCCGATGAACTCCGCCGCCTCCTTGCTGTTGAAGATCTCGACCGCGGCCTGGCTCAGCTTGTCGACGATCGGCCCGGGCGTGCGGGCCGGCGCGAACAGCGAAACCCAGTTGATCATGTAATAGTCCTTGAAGCCGAGCTCCTGCAGCGTCGGCACGTCAGGCTCCACGTCGAGCCGCTTGTCGCCGGTGACCGCCAGGATGCGCGTCTTGCCGGCTTGCGCCAGCGCCGCCGCGGCGGTGTAGTCGGACAGCGCGAAGTCGACCTGGCCGCCGGCGAGGTCGGCCACCGCCGGTGCCGCGCCCTTGTAGGGGATTGTCACGGCCTTGACGCCAGCCTGCTTCAGAAACAGCTCGGTGGCGATCTGGTACGAGGCCGAGCCCGAGCCGTAGCTCAGTTTGCCGGGCCTCGCCTTGCCGTCGCGGATCAGGTCCTGCACGGTGCGATGGGGCGAGGTGGCGGGCACCGACAGCACCATCGCGCCGTAATAAAGGCGCGCCACCGGCGCGAAATCCTTGATCGGATCGTAAGGCAGCGATTTGAACTGGACCGCGTTGGTCGCCATCGGCGAGTTGCTGGCGACGAATAGCGTGTAGCCGTCGGGAGCGGCGCGTGCCACCGCTTGCGCCGCGATGAAGCTGTTGGCGCCGGGCCGGTTCTCGACGACGAAGGGCTGGCCGAAGCGCGCTTCCATCTTCTGGGCGAGGAAGCGTGCGGTGCTGTCCGAACCCGTGCCCGGCGGGAAGGACACCACGATCTTGACCGGCTTGACGGGATAGGCGGCCGCATCGCCCGCCAGCGCCGGCGAAGACGACAGCGCCGCGAGCGCCGCCAGCGCCGCCACGGCGACCATCGGTGCCGTCGTCAAAGACGCCAGCCGCACAACCTTCCAGGTATCCATCCACTGATGACGCATCGCTCTGTCTCCTTGCGGACGGTGTGATCCCGTCCTGTCGAACCAGTCCACAGACTAAGCGCGCAGCCGTGGACGCTGCAATTGTCGCGGGGACATATCGCTTATGCGCATGCCGTATGGACCGCGTTGCCTGCATTGAAGCAGACACCGAAGCGCAGACGCGCGTGCATCGGCAGGATTTTTGTTATGCCGCCGCGGCGATGGGCGGGCCGGGACTGCGCCGCTAAGCTGGCCGGCATCTTGGCAGTGAACGTAGCGGTGAACGAACCGACAGGAGGGGAAGTGGACACGGCCAGCCAAATCGTGATTCGACCGGCGCAGCCCGATGGGGATCTCGCGCCATTGCGAGCGCAGGTACGCGCTTTTCTCGCCGAGACCGTTGGCGATCGCCCGCCGCAGAAGCGGGCGCAAAGCTGGTCCGGTTTCGACCCCGCATTCAGTCTCGCGCTCGGCGCCAAAGGCTGGATCGGCATGACATGGCCGAAGGCCTTCGGCGGGCAGGAGCGCTCGATGCTGGAGCGCTATGTCGTGCTGGAGGAGCTGCTGGCGGCAGGGGCGCCGGTGGGCGGCCATTGGGTCGCGGAGAGGCAGAGCGGTCCGCTGCTGATGCGTTACGCCGAGCCCGAGGTCGCACGCGAGATCGTGCCCCGCATCACGCGCGGCGAACTGCGCTTCTGCATCGGCATGAGCGAACCGGATTCGGGCTCGGATTTGGCGTCGATCCGCACCCGGGCCGATCGCGTCGATGGCGGCTGGGTCGTCAACGGCACCAAGCTGTGGACGTCGAACGCGCATCGCTCGCACTACATGATTGCGCTGGTGCGCACCGACCGCAGCGCCGACGACAAGCACAAGGGCCTGTCGCAGTTGCTGGTCGACATGCGGTCGGAGGGCCTGCAGGTGCGGCCGATCCGCAATCTTGCCGGCGAAGAGCACTTCAACGAAGTGGTGTTCGACAACGTCTTCGTGCCCGACCGGATGGTGATCGGCGAGCCGGGGCAGGGCTGGGCCCAGGTCACCGCCGAGCTGACCTTCGAGCGCAGCGGTCCGGAACGCTATCTGAGCAGCTATGCGCTGCTGGCCGAGATGGTCGATCACGCGGATGCCGACGACGCGCGGCACGCGGTGGAGCTCGGCTATCTGGTGGCGGAACTGAGCAATCTGCGGCAGATGTCGCGCGGCATCGCGGCAATGCTTCATCGCGGCGAGAACCCGCAACTGGCGGCAGCCAACGTCAAGGACCTGGGCGCGCTGTTCGAGCAGCGCATTCCCGAGGTCGCGCACCAGCTGTTCGGCCACGAGCTGCGTCCGGACGGTTCGCCCTTTGTCGCCACCCACTGCCATCTGACGCAAACCGTGCCCTCGTTCTCCCTGCGGGGCGGCACGCGCGAAATCCTGCGGGGAATCATTGCCAGAGGCCTGGGGGTCCGATGAACGAACGCGAACAGGAGCAGGAACAGGAACAGGGGCTCGAACTCGAGCAGATGCTGGCCGACAGCGCGCAACGGCTGTTCGGCAACGAAGTCACTACCGCGCAGCTGGAAGCGGCCGAGCGGGGCGAATGGCAGGCGGACCTGTGGCGAACCGTGGAGGACAGCGGCCTGACGCGGCTGTTTGCCGGCGAAGACGACGGCGGTGCCGATGCCGGGTGGCAGCAGGGCCTGCCCGCGCTGCTGGCGGCCAGCCGCACGCTGGCGCCGATCCCCTTCATCGACACCGCGGTGTGCGGATGGGTGCTGGCGCAGCTGGGCATCGCGATGCCCGATGGACCGATGGCATTGGCCGCGCACGTGGGCGGCGCCGAAACGGAACGGCCGGTGGCGCGCTCGAGCGCCGAAGGCTGGCGTCTGGACGGTACGGTGGAGGTGCCCTGGGGCCGGCATGTGCGCCATGTCGTGGTCCGGGCGGTCGATCGTCAGCCGTTTGGGCGCGCGGTGTGGCTGCTGGTGCCGACCGCGGCGTGTCGCGTCGAGACCAGCGCCAATCTGGCTGGCGAACCGCGCGACCGGCTGCGCTTCGACGACACGCTCTCTGCCGCCGCGGTGGTGGTGGAGGACCCGGCCGACGAAGCGATGCTGGGCTCGGGCGCTTCCTCGTCGCAACCCTCGGGGCTCGGTGCGCTGATGCGCGCGATCCAGATCGCCGGCGTCCTGGAGCGCGTGCTGAACCAGACCGTGCAGTACGCCACCGAGCGGATCCAGTTCGGCCGGCCCATCGCCAAGTTCCAGGCCATCCAGCAGCAGCTGGCGATGCTGGCCAACGAGGTGGTCGCTGCCCGCATGGCGGTGGCCAGCGCCTGTGCGGCAATGCGTGCCGTCGGCTGGGAAGGGCACGCGATGGTGGCCAAGGTGATCTGCGGCAACGCAGCCGGCCGCGCCGCCGCGATCGCGCATCAGGTCCATGGCGCGATCGGCTTCACGCACGAGCACACGCTGCACTGGTCGACCCGCCGCCTATGGAGCTGGCGCGCCGAGTACGGCAGCGAAGCGTACTGGGCGCGGCTGATCGGTGCGCAGGCGATTCGCGCCGGCGGCGCCGCGCTGTGGCCGCGCGTTACTGCGCCGCAGGCCGCCTGAGAGGTCGGCAACAGCGAGGAACAAAGACGTCATCGTGCGCGACAGCGCGCAACAAAGACAAAGCGGGAAGCCAAGCCCGCATCAGGAGACATCATGAAACGACCCGGATTGCTCAGGACGCTGCTGCTCGCCAGTGTCGCGCTCTTCAGCGCCACGGTCGGCGGCATGGCAGCCGCCGAATCGGCCAGCGAGTTTCCGTCGCGGCCGCTGCGCATCATCGTGCCGTTCACTTCGGGCAGCGGCTCGGACTCGTCGGCCCGCTTCTACGGCGAAGCGCTGGGCCGCGCGCTGGGACAGCCGGTGGTGGTCGAGAACCGCCCCGGCGCCAACGGCGTGATCGGCATCCAGGCACTCAAGAGCGCGCCGGCCGACGGCTACACGATTCTGCTGGCGAGCAATTCGCCGTTGTCGGTCAATCCGATCGTGCTGAAGAATCTGCCCTACGACCCGCTCGCCGATCTGCGTCCGGTGGCCGGCCTGAGCCGGAACATGAATGTCTTTCTCGTGCCGGTCGATTCGCCCTGGAAGACGCTGGCCGATGTGGTGGCCGCCGGCAAGAGCAAGCCGCTGAGCGTCGGCACCTATTCGGCGGGGTATCGGCTGGCCGCGGCATGGTTCGGCAATCTGGCCGGCATCAAGCTGGTCAATATTCCGTACAAGGGCCAGGCGCAGATCATGACCGACATCATCGGCAAGCAGCTCGACCTGGCGGTGGTCGACACCAGCGGGGCGCTGACGCTGATCCGGCAGGGCAAAGTGCGGGCCCTGGCGGTGTCGGGCGAGAAGCGCCACCACGAACTGCCCGAGGTGCCGTCGGTGCGCGAGCTCGGCTATCCGGACTACGTGCAATACAGCTGGGTCTCGTTCTACGTGCGGGCGCAGACGCCGGACGACATCGCCGACAAGCTGGCCACCGCGATGCAGTCGATCCTGAAGACGCCCGAATCGATCGCCTTCCTGGCCACCAAGGGCAGCGACCTGATGCCCTATGGTCCGCAAGCCATGCGGTCCTTCCATCAGACCGAGATCGCGCGCTTCCGGCGCGTCGCGCAGGCGGCCGGCATCCAGCCGGAATGACGGAATGACGGAATGACCGAATAAGCGCTACACCGGCAGGCCGCGCGCGACCTCGGTCAGCATCGCGCGCAGCAGGGAGACGAAAGGATGGGTATGGACATTGTTGTGCCAGCACAGATGCACCGGAATGGCCAGCGCCGGGTCGTCGATCGGAATGAAGCGCACGCCCGGATGCCGGCACAGCACCGGCGCCAGATAGGCCGGCACCATCGCGTACATGTCGGTGCCGGTGATCGCGTCGGCGACGGCCAGATAGCTGGTCATCGTGCAGGCGATATTGCGCTGCTGGCCGTGCCTGGCGAAGTAGCGGTCGACCATGCGGGTGACCACGCCGAACTGCGAGATGTCCAGGCACGGCAGCGGCGCGAGGTCCGCGGCTTGCGGGGTCTGGCCAAGCTGGACGTTGCCTGCATCGCACAGGCAGCCGAACGGCGCGTTGAACAGCAGTTCCGAGCGCAGGGCGTCCGATTCGACCGGGTAGAAGGCCACCATCACGTCGATCGCGCCGCTGGTCATCGCGCTCAGTCCGCTGGGCATCGGCACCGGATGCATGCGCACCCGCGCGCGCGGCGCGACCTCGCGCAGCCGGGCGAGGAAGGCCGGCGCGATCAGCGCCTGCAGCGAGTCGTTGATGCCGATCGCATAGGAGCCGGTCTCCTGCGCCGGGTCGTAGCGATCGGTCTGCGTGTAGATGCTTTCGATCGTGCGCAGCGCGGTGTCGAGCGCCTGCTGCAGTTCCTGCGCGCGTCGCGTCGGCAGCATCCGCGCCGCGCTCTTGATCAGCAGCGGGTCGCCGAATTCCTCGCGCAGCCGCTCCAGCATGCGGCTGGTCGATGGCTGGCTGCTGTCGAGCCGCCGTGCCGCCTCGCTGACGCTGCGGCTCTCCAGCAGCGCGGCCAGCACGACCAGCAGATTCAAATCCTTGTGCCGCAATTCGGCCAGCGGCAGGCGCCGGTGGTCGCTGGCGGGCGTCGGCTCGCCCTCTCGATGGTCTCCGCTAGGCATCGTTCGATTCGCGTTGCGCTCCTGGTGAGCGGGTCCGGCAGGCCAATGCCCGCGCCCGCTTTCGATTGGCTGGCCCGGATGGATCCGTCCGGACGGGTGGCGACATTATCCCGGACCCGAGCCGCCCCGGCCCATCGGCAAATTTCCAAGCCGCTTTCGCCCGCACCGCCGTCGTCACCATCACCGTCACCATCATGGTCTTCCCTGACTTCGACCTCCTTGCCACCGACTTCGCTGTCATAGCCCACTGCCATGGACAATACCTCTCCCGTTTCGCTGCACCGGATGCCGCAGGACCACGTCGCACACGTGGTGCTGCAGCGACCGCCCCATAACCATGTCGATGTCGACTGCATGGCAGCGCTGGCCGACGCCTTCGAGCAGCTTGACGGCGACGACGATTGCCGGGCGATCGTGCTGGCCGCCGAAGGCAAGTCGTTCTGCGCCGGCGCGGACTTCGGCACGCCCGACCCGTCGATCCGGCGCGACCCCAGTCCGTTCTACCGGCAGGCAATGCGTCTGTTCCGCACGCGCAAGCCGATCGTTGCCGCCGTGCATGGGGCGGCCATCGGCGCCGGCGTGGGGCTGGCGCTCGTTGCCGACTTCCGCGTGACCTGCCGCGAGGCGCGCTTCAGCGTCAATTTCAACCGGCTCGGTTTTCATCCCGGCTTCGGCCTGAGCCTGACCTTGCCGCGGCTGATCGGGGAACAGCGCGCCGCGCTGCTGTTCTATACCGGCCGCCGCATCGACGGCGCGACCGCGGTCGAGATGGGGCTGGCCGACGAGCTGGCCGAACAGGCCGACGTGCTGACCCGTGCTCACGCGCTGGCCTGCGAGATCGCGGCTTCCGCGCCGCTGGCGGTCGAAAGCACGCGCGCCACGCTGCGCGCCGGCCTGGCCGACCGCATCGCGCAGATCAACCGGCACGAGCTCGAGGTGCAGCTGACCCAGTTCCCTACCGAGGACTTCCGCGAAGGCGTGGCCGCGATGGCGGAACGGCGTCTGCCCAATTTCCAGCGCCGCTGATGCGGCATCACAGGAGTGCGTCAGTGAACGAACACAATGCGGGCGGCCGGGCCGCCGTGGCGGGGCCGCTGGACGGCGTGCGGGTGCTGGATCTGTCCTCGGTCGTGCTGGGGCCGATGGGCACGCAGGTGCTGGCCGACATGGGCGCCGACGTGATCAAGATCGAAGCGCCCGAAGGCGACCTGATGCGCGCCAACGGCGTGGTGGAGCACGCGGGCATGAGCTCGATCTTCCTCGCCCTCAATCGCAACAAGCGCTCGGTGGTGCTCGATCTGAAGGACGAGCAGGGCGCCGCCGCGCTGCGCGCGCTGATCCCGACCGTCGACGTGCTGGTCCACAACATGCGGATCGGCGCCATCGAACGGCTGGGCTTCGGCTACGAGGCGGTCGCGCGATTGCGGCCCGATATCGTCTATTGCGCCGCCCCCGGTTTCGGCCAGGACGGTCCCGATCGCGACAAGCCGGCGTTCGACGACATCATCCAGGCGGCCTGCGGCTTCGTCGGCGCGGCAAGCGCGTCCGGTGCGGACCCGGACTATCTGCCCAGCCTGATCGCCGACAAGACCACCGGACTCGCGGTCGCCAATGCGGTGCTGGCCGCGTTGTTCCGGCGCGAACGCCATGGCGAGGGCCAGTACGTCGAGGTGCCGATGCTGGAGACGATGGCAGCCTTCGTGCTGACCGAGCATATGGGCGGCATGATGTTTCCGTCGTCGCGCGCCAAGGCCGGCTATGCGCGGCTGCTCGAAGGCGGCCGCAAGCCGGTGCGCACCGCCGACGGCTGGATCAGCATGCTGCCCTACACCGAGCGGCACTGGAAAGCGTTCTTCCACGACCTGGGACGCGACGATCTGGCCGAGCGCTATCAGATCGCCAGCCGGCGCGAACGCAACGCGAACATCAAGGCCCTGTACGGCCATCTGGCCGAGCTCGCGCCGCTGCGGACCACCGCGCAGTGGATGGCGCTGTGCGAGCGGCTCGATATTCCGGCCACGCCGATCTATCGGCTCGAGGATCTGCCGGCCCATCCGCATCTGGCGGCGGTCGGGCTGTTCGAGGAATCGATGCATCCGGTCGTCGGGCCGATCCGTCAGGTGCGGCCCACCACGCGCTTTGCCCGCACACCGACCGCGATCCGGCGGCCGGCGCCATCGTTGGGCGAGCATACGGAGGAGGTGTTGCGCGAGGCCGGTGTCGGGGCGGAGCGGATCGCGGCGCTGATGGGGGCCGTGGGGCGCTGAAAAAAAAACCACCTCCCTCTCCCCAGCCCTCTCCCCGGCCCTCTCCCCCTGAGGGGAGAGGGAGAACACAAGGGGCAGGCATCACGCCGCGGGTGTTCTCCGCTCTCCCGCTTGCGGGAGAGGGGCGGGGGAGAGGGAGAACCCCGTCGGCGTTTTCGCTTTTGCGGTGGTTTGCTCCCCTCTCCCGCTGGCGGGAGAGGCGCGGGGGAGAGGGCAACCGCGCGATGCCGATCGCCATCGCCCGCCTCCACCCAAAACACCCGCGAAACCGATTAAGCCAAAACCCCGCTGAATCCATCGAGATTATCCATTTCTCCTGCATCAATTCGCTTTCTAGACTTGGCGCCAACGCTCCGTCAGTGGGCGTGAAGACGACCCGAAGAAGAACCACCAGGGCAGGAGAAGACATGGAGATCAGGCACGCTCGCCGCGTCGACACGGCGCGGGCGATGGGATGGGTATTGGCCGCCGTGACCGCGGCGTCCATATTGGCCGGCTGCGGCAGCGACGATGACGGCCCGCCGGCCGGTGGTCCGCCCGGAGGCGGCGGGCAACCGGTGACACCGGCGATCACGCTGACGATTTCGGCCCGCGAGGACTTTCCCGGCAACTTCGGCAGCGTCGGCGCCTACGAGAAGCTGACCGGCTCGCTGCACGGCGAGGTCGATCCGAAGGACCCGCGCAACGCGGTGATCCAGGACCTCGACCTGGCGCCCGTCAACGCGCGCGGCATGGTCGAGTACACCACCGAGTTCGTGATGCTCAAGCCGAAGGACATCGGCAAGGCCGGCGGCGTGCTGCGCTACGACGCGCCGAATCGCGGCAATATCCTGACCATGCCGAACCCGGCCGCGGTGCCCGGCGATGCGGTCTATTTCGAGCGCGGCTACGTGTTTCTGTACGCGGCGTGGCAGGGCGACGTGCCCAAGAGCTCGCCGGCCCGGCTGACGCTGACGGTGCCGGTCGCCCGCAACAAGGACGGCAGCAGCATCACGGGGCCGTACGCGGCGGAGCTGGTGCCCAGCGCCGCGACCTCGACCATGAGCCTGCCCGGCGGCGTGTTCAACGGCTCGATGATTCCCTACGCGCCGGCCAGCCTGGACAACACGCAGCCTGGCTACACGCTGACGCGCCGCGTCAACGAGACCGATCCGCGCGTGCCGATCGCGCCGTCGGAATGGAAGTTCGCCGACTGCGGCCCCAGCGGCGCGCCGTTTCCCGGCAAGCCCGACGGCAGCAAGGTCTGCCTGAAGGACGGCTTCCAGCCGGGCTATCTGTACGAGATCACCTACGTGGCCAAGGATCCGAAGGTGATGGGCGTCGGTCTTGCCGCGCTGCGCGACACCGTGACTTTCTTCCGCCATCGCAGCGCCGACGCGGCCGGCACGCCCAATCCGGTCGCCGGCGCGATCCGCTACGCGATCGGGCAGGGCACCTCGCAGTCGGGCAATGCGATGAAGACCTTCCTGCATCTGGGCTTCAACGCGGCGCTGGACGGCGGCAAGGTGTTCGACGGCATCTTTGCGCATGTGGCCGCGCGCCAGACCAATATCAACACGCGCTTCGCGGTGCCGGGCGGCGGCGGTGGCCTGCGCACCGACCATCGCGCCTTCGGCCAGACCGCGCCGCGCGGACTGGCGCCGGACTACGAGGACGCGGTCGCGGGCCGCACCGGCGGCGTGATGAAGCGCTGCAGCGAGACGCGAACCTGCCCGCGCTTCTTCCTCGGCCTGTCGGGCACCGAGTTCTGGCAGCTGCAGGGCTCGCCGGTGCTGACCGACGCCTACGGCTTCACCGATCTGACCCAGCCCGACAACGCGCGCGTCTACTACTACGCCAGCACGCATCACGGCGGGCGCTCGGCGCAGATCAACTACAACCCGTCGCAGACCGTCTATCCGGCCGGTTCGATGATCGACTTTGCCGATACCTTCCGCGCGCTGTTCATCGCGCTGGAGGACTGGGTCGCGCGCGACATCGCGCCGCCGGACAATCAGGTGCCCCGCATCGCGGACGGCACGCTGGTGCGCCCCGACCAACTGCAGGTGCCGGTGATCAAGGGCGTCAGCTGGACCGGGGCGAGCGGAACGGTGCCGATCCCGGACTTCCAGTACCTCGGCCGCTACAACGGCTTCCCCTTGCTCGACTACGGCCCGCAGTACCGGCCGCAGGACGAGTCCGGCATCGCCACCGTGCTGCCGCCGGCCTATCTGGGCCGCGACTACGCGATCCTGGTGCCGCAGCTCGATCCGACGACCGGGCTGGCGAAAGCGGGAAGCCGTGCGCTGGACGTGCAGGTGCCGGTCGGCACCAGCCTCGAGTTCAACTACGTGGCCACGCCGGGCATCGTCGATCTGGTCAATCTGACCGGCAGCTATATCCCCTTCCACAAGACCGAGGCCGCGCGCACGGCGGCCGGCGACCAGCGGCCTTCGCTCGAAGCGCTGTACGGGGACCAGGCCGGCTATCTGGCAAAGCTGCGGGCCGCCGCCGATGCGCTGGTGGCGCAGCGCTTCCTGCTGCCCGCCGACGCCCAGCGTGCGATCGCGCGGGCTCAGGCCAATCCGGTGTTGCCGTGAGGCGGTACCCAGAGAACGGAGGACACGACATGGACAAGCCGGGAGACAAGCCAGCATCATGGCGCGCGCCCGCGACGGCGGCGCTCGCCGCGATCGCCATGACGATGGCCGGATGCGGCGGTGACGGCAGTGACGGCAGTGACGGCGACGCGCCGCCCGCACCGCCCCCGGCCGCGAACCAGCAACCGAAGTCCTGCGCGCAGATGGCAGCCGCCGCGCTCGACGGCGCGACGGTGCAGGCGGCCACCGAGATTCCGGCCGGCAGCTTTTCGCCCAGCGCCGGCACCACGGTGACGGTGCCCGCCTTCTGCCGCGTGCAGGCGGTGGCGCGGCCCAGCAGCGATTCGGAGATCCGCTTCGAGGTCTGGATTCCGGCGGCGGCGCAATGGAACGGCAAGCTGCTGGTGACCGGCAACGGCGGCTACAGCCCGGCGCTCGGCTACCGCGCGATGGCGATGGGGCTCTCGCGCGGCTATGCCACGGTCGGCGGCGATACCGGCCACCAGTCCGCCAATCCGAACGACATGCCGTTCGGCGTCAACCATCCGGAGAAGATCGTCGACTGGGGCACGCGCTCGATCCATGCGATCACGGTACCGGGCAAACGCCTGGTCGCCGGCATGCACGCGCGCGACATCGAGCGCGCGTACTTCTACGGCTGCTCGACCGGCGGCCACCAGGGCTATGCCGAGGCGCAGCGCTACCCCGACGATTTCGACGGCATCATCGCGGGCGCGCCGGGCAACAACCGGGTGCGGCTCAATGCCGGATTCCTGTGGCAGTTCCTGGCCAATCACCGGCCCAGCGACAATCTGTCGCCGATCATCCCGGCGGCCAAGCTGCCGATGGTCACGCGCGCGGCGGTGGCGGCCTGCGATGCGGACGATGGCGTCACCGACGGCGTGGTCGATGACCCGCGGCAATGCAGCTTCGATCCCGCCACGCTGCAATGCACGGGCGCCGACGCGGACAACTGCCTGACGGCGGAGCAGGTCTCCGCCCTGAAGGCGATGTACGCCGGCGCGCGCAATCCCCGCACCGGCGAGCAGGTGTACCCGGGATGGCCGAAGACCAGCGAGGCGCTGTTCACGGCCGGCGGCTCGCCGGTGGGCTGGAACACCTACTGGGGCACGACCGAACCGACGCGCGCGGACTTCTGGCGCTACTGGGTCTTCGATAATCCGCAGTGGAACTGGTGGACCTTCGATTTCGATCGCGACCTGGCCTATGCCGATGCCAAGGTCGGCGCGATGGTCGACCAGAACAACCCCGATCTGTCGGCGTTCAAGGCCAGCGGCGGCAAGCTGCTGGTCTACAACGGCTGGCAGGACCCGGTGGTCAACGCGGTCGATACCATCGCCTACTACGATCGCGTCAGGGCGGCGCAAGGCTCGCAGGCGGCGGTGGACGACTTCTTCCGGCTGTTCATGGTGCCCGGCATGGGGCACTGCTCGGGCGGGCCGGGGACGACCCAGTTCGGCAATGGCGATACGCCGGCGCCGATAGTCGACGCGCGTCACGACATTCTGGAGGCCCTCGACGCGTGGGTCACGCGCGGCACCGCACCGGACCGGATCGTCGCTTCCGCTGTCAGCGGCGGCGCGGTAACGCGCACGCGGCCGCTGTGCCCGTATCCGCGCAAGGCCGTCTATCTGGGCAGCGGCAGTACCGACGATGCGGCCAATTTCTCGTGCCGGTAGCGGACAGGGTCCGATCCAGCGCAGGCAGAAGTTGCAAGGCATGTAAGACCGATCCCAGGCCGGGACAAGGCGCGGATCGCGGCGGGCAGGGCCGACAACGCCCCACCGCCGTGGTCCGCGCCTTGCTGCATTCGGCGTGGCGCCGATCCGGCGTCGACCGACCGAGGAGGGATGTCATGCCTCACGAGCAATATCAAGCCTGTATCGATGCCTGCACGCGCTGCGCGCAGGCCTGCCGTCACTGTGCGGCGTCCTGCCTGCAGGAGCACGATGTGCAGAAGATGACCGAGTGCATCCGGCTGGACCTGGACTGCGCCGGCATTTGCGAACTTTCGGTGGCCTATATGTCGCGCGGCAGCGAACATTCGCGCCAGCTATGTGCGCTGTGCGCGCAGATCTGCGAACGCTGCGCCGAGGAGTGTGCGCGCCATCCGGCTCAGCATTGCCAGCAGTGCGCACAGGCCTGCCGGGACTGCGCGCAGGCTTGCCGCGAGATGGCGGCGGCCTAGCCGGGCCGCAGATGAGGGCGGCCTGGCCCGCCGGTAGATTGACGGGCCGGGTGGGCCGGTAGGGGGTGACGCAAATGACATCGGGCCGGCGCGAGCGCCGGCCCGACGTCGATGGCATCAGTGATCGTGATGCAGGTACCTGGCCTGGCGCGGCAGCCGCAGGCTGACGAGGAAGGCCACCACCATCATCGCGGTCACGTACCAGTAGAAGGCCGACTCGTGGCCGACCGACTTCAGGCCGAGCGCGACGTATTCCGCCGAGCCGCCGAAGATCGCGTTGGCGATCGCATAGGCCAGGCCCACGCCCAGCGCGCGCACTTCGGGCGGGAACATCTCGGCCTTGACGATGCCGCTGATCGATGTATAGAGGCTGACCACCGCCATCGACAGCGTGATCAGCACGAAGGCGACCGCCGGATTGGTGATGGTATGCAGCGCGGTCAGCACCGGCACCGTGATCAGCGCGCCGAGGGCGCCGAACAGCATCATGTTGGTACGCCGGCCGATGCGGTCCGACAGCGCGCCGAACACGGGCTGCATGCACATGTAGACGAACAGCGCGCCCGTCATCACGTAGCTGGCGGTCTTGATCGGCATGCCGGCGGTGTTCACCAGGTACTTCTGCATGTAGGTGGTGAACGTATAGAAAATCAGCGAGCCGCCGGCGGTGTAGCCCAGCACGGTGAAGAAGGCCGCCTTGTGGTCGCGCAGCAGCGCAACGACGCTGCCGGCATCCTTGGTGTTGCGCGCGTCGGCGCTGGACGTCTCATGCAGCGTCCGGCGCAGCAGCAGCGCCACCACCGCGGTGATCGCGCCGATCACGAAGGGAATGCGCCAGGCCCAGGCCCGCAGCTCCTGCTCGGTGTACAGCTGCTGCAGCACGACCACCACCAGCACCGCCAGCAACTGGCCGCCGATCAGCGTCACGTACTGGAACGACGAGAAGAAGCCGCGCCGGCCCTTGAGCGCGACTTCGCTCATATAGGTGGCGGTGGTGCCGTACTCCCCGCCGACCGACAGGCCTTGCAGCAGGCGTGCCAGCAGCAGCAAGGCCGGCGCCCACATGCCGATGCTGTCGTAGGTCGGCAGGCAGGCGATCATCAGCGAGCCGGTGCACATCATTACCACCGAGATCAGCAGCGAACTCTTGCGCCCGTGGCGGTCGGCGATGCGGCCGAACACCCAGCCGCCGATCGGCCGCATCAGGAAGCCCGCGGCGAAGACGCCCGCAGTATTGAGCAGCTGCACGGTGGGATCGGACTGCGGAAAGAAGGAGTGCGCGAAATAGATCGCGCAGAACGCATAGATATAGAAGTCGAACCACTCGACGAGATTGCCGGACGACGCCGCGACGATGGCGAACACGCGGCGGCGGCTGTCATGGTCCCGGTCATGGTGCGCCGGGCGGGCCGGCATGGTGGTGTTGGTCAGTTCTGTCATAGGAGATCGCTGAGTAGGGCGCCGGCGATCATGCGCGGGCATGCATGCGCCGGCGTCGGGCGAAGCGAGCGGCGGGGGCACCGCTGCTGCAACAGAGGCCGCCTCGCCGGCCAGGACTGGCGGACAGGCGGCAGCATCGCGCTAGGGTAACCCCTAGGGTGCATGCTTGCACGGGGCAGCGATGCGGCGGTCGGGAGTCGGCGATGTCGGGCCACGGCATGGCGCGGGATGGCGAGCCATTGTTCGTCGCGGCGAACAGTCTGTCTCGCGAGGCGGCCGGAAACTGGCCATCGGAGCCGCTGTTGCCCTCTCCCCCGCCCCTCTCCCGCGCGCGGGAGAGGGGAGTACTACCCCTCCCGCTTGCGGGAGAGGGGTTGGGGGAGAGGGCAACGCCGCTCGCTACGCCCCTACGACCCCACCATGACCCGGCTCTGCCCGCCCGACAGCCTGCGCACCTCGATGCGGGTGCCGATCCGTTCGGTCATCTCGTGCACGTGCGAGATCACGCCGACCTTGCGGCCCTGGGCCTGCAGGCTGTCGAGCGCGTCCATGGCGACGCGCAGCGTGTCGGCGTCGAGGCTGCCGAAGCCCTCGTCGATAAACAGCGATTCGACGCGCACGCGGTGCGAGGACAGCGACGCCAGACCCAGCGCCAGCGCAAGCGACACCAGGAACGACTCGCCCCCGGACAGCGAATGCACCGAGCGCGCCTCGTCGGCCATGTCCTGGTCGATCACCAGCAGGGCCAGGCTCTGGCGCACACGTTCGAGCCGGTAGCGGCGCGACAGCGTGGCCAGATGCCGGTTGGCGTAGCCGAGCAGGATGTCCAGCGTCATCTGTTGGGCATGGTTGCGGAATTTCTTGCCGTCGGCCGAGCCGATCAGTTCGTTCAGCACCTGCCAGGTGTGCGCGGTGGCCTGCTGCCGGTCGATGCGCGCGATCAGCTCGCTGGCGTGCGCGCGACGTTCGTCGTCGCGGCGCAGCGTGAATTCGGACTCGGCCAGCGCCTGCTTGGCGCGCTCCAGTTCGGCACGGGCCGCGGCGAGCGCGGCTTCGACGGTGGCCGCGTCGTCCTCGCCGAACCGCCGCGCCAGATGGCGTTCGCGTTCGGCGCGGCGCGTCTGCACGATGGCATGCGCGGCATCGACGTCGCGTTGCAGCGCGTGCAGCGCCTCTTCCTCGCGCGCCAACCAGTCGGCATCGAGCGCCAGCAGCGCGCGCAGGCCCGCTTCGTCGAGCGCGGCGCTGGTGTCCTGTTCGTCGTCGTGCCCGCGCCGCCAGTCCTGCAGCCAGGCATCGAGCCGCGACGCGGCTTCGCGCGTCTGCTGGTCCAGCGTCTGGCATTGGGCCTGCGCCTGTTCGGTGCGGGCGGTCTGGCGGGCAAGCTGTTCGCTGGCGCTTTGGCTGGCCCGCTGTGCCGCTTCCGCTCGCGCCGCGGCATCGGCGCTCGCTTGCGCGAGCCGTGCCGCGATCGCGTCGACCGGGCGGCCGGCGTCGGGGGTGCCGGCAAACAGCGCGTCGCGAAGGGCGCGTTGTTCGGACAGGCGCGCGTCGGCAAATGCCAGCGCCTCGCCGGTCTTGCGATGCGCTTCGGCGGCATGCTCGTGCGCCTGGCTGGCAGCACGCAGCGCGCCATCGAGCTGGAGGATGCGCTGGCGCTGCGCATCGCGCTCGTCGCGATATCGGACCCACTGGCCGGCGTTGGTCGCGCAGCGCGCCCGGAATGCCGTGGGATCGTCGTGCCACTGCTGCTGCCAGTCGGCCCCGGCGGCCCCGGCGGGACCGGGGGCATCCCCGACCTGTCCCAGCGCGCCGCGGTCGAGTTCGCGCAGGGCCTGGTCGCGCTGTGCCGCCGTTGCGGCAGCCGACTCGTTGGCGGCGCCATGGCGCAGCGCGAGCTCGGCGGCCTGGGACTGGGCGCGTTGCAGCGCGCTGTCGGCCGCCGTCTGTTCGGCCTGGCTGGCGTCGAGGCGAACGCGTGCGGCCTGCAGTTGCTTGTCGAGCCCGCGCAGCCGCGCGTCGAGTTCGGCCGCGCTGCGCTGCTGCGCGTCGGCTTGCGCCAATTGCTGCGCAAACCAGTCTGCGCGGCCGTCCACGGAGATCGTTCCGGCCTGCGCCGAAAACGCGTCGCCTTGCCACTCGCGTTCGGCCTGGTCGCGCTGCTGCTGTGCCGCTGCGAGGCGCAGGTCCAGCTGCGCCAGCGTTTCGTCGTGGCTGTGCGCCAGCGCGGCGGCGCTGCGTTCGTCGGCGTCGAGCTGTGCCAGCGCCTGCTGGCAACGGCGGTACTCGTCTTCGAGCGCGCCCAGCGTGGCCTGCAGCGCCGCGCGCAGCGGCGAATCGTGATGCGCGTAGGGGTGTTCGCTGGCACCGCAGACCGGGCAGGGCTCGCCGGGCTCCAGCGTCTCGCGCAATTGCTCGACGCCTTGCTGACAGGCGGCGAGCGCGCGCTGCCACGAGCGTTCCGCCTGGGTAGCAGCCTGCTGGGCGGCAGGGCGCGCGGCACGGGCCGCGTCGATGCCTTGCTGGCACTGCTGCCGTTGCGCCAGCAGCGTGTCGCGCTGCTGGACCAGCTCCGCCAACCGGCTTTCCGCGGCGAGCCGTTCGCGCCAGCGCGCCGCAGCGTGCTGCAGCGCGTCGCGGTGCCGCTGCAATTCGCTCGCGCGGGCGGCGATGGCATCGCGATCGTGGCCGGCCAGCGCGTGCTGCGCCTCGGCGTACTGCTGCCGTGCAGCTTGCAGGGACGCGGCCCCGGCGGTGAGCCGCTGCCGGGCCTCGGCCTCGTCGCGTTGCGCCGCGGCCAGCCGCTCGGCCAGTTGGCCGACCTCCTGCATGGCCGCGGCGTGTCGGCAGTGCCAATCATCGGCCTGCACGAACAGCGCCTCCCAGCGCGGCCATTGCGTGCCGAGGGCTTCGAGTCCGGCATGGCGGGCGAGCCAGTCGTCGGCGGCGGCCAGTGCGGCGCCGGCGGATTCCCGCTCGGTCTGCAGCCGCGCCTGTTCGCGGCGCGTTTCGTCCAGCGCCTGCGCGGCCTGCCGCTCCGCTTGCGCCGCGCCTTCCCGGTCCGGCGTCAGCGTCGCGATCACGGCGTCCAGTTGACGCGCCTGTGCCAGCCGCGGCGCCATCTCGGCCTCGGCGTGGCGGGCCGCTTCCAGGGCCGCCACCGCGCGCTGCCGTTCTGCCTGCGCGTCCTGCGCCGCGCGTTCCGACGCGGCCTGTGCCTGCGCGGCGCGCGCCAGCTCCTGGCGCTGCGCTTCGCCCTCCGCGGCAAGCCGGTCGACCTCGGCCATCAGCGTTCGCGCGGCTTGCGCCGCGTGGGCGTCCGCCAGCCGGGCGCGCCGCGGTGCCGCGGCATCGTATGCGGCGACGGCAGCCTGGTGCTGGCCGATCGCCTGCTGTTCGAGGCGCGCCAGTTCGGCCGCGTCGGCGTGCCAGCGCAACTGCGCCTCGTGTTGCCGCAGCCGTTGGTCGAGCGCGTCGACCGCGTCCTGCTGCTGCCGGCGCTGCAGCTCGCACTGCGCGCGCGTCGCGGCGTCCAGCGGCTGGTGCTGGGCGGCCTGCTCGCGCAACTGGCGCAAGGCTTCCTGCTCGGCCTTGTTGCGCTCGAAGGCGCGCCGCGAGATCGCCTCGAAGCGGCCGGTGCCGGTCAGCGCCTGCAGCAGCGCGGCGCGTTCGTCGTCGCCGGCCTTCAGGAAGGCGAAGAACTCGTTCTGCGCCAGCAATACCGCGCGCGTGAACTGGTCGAAGGTCAGTCCGACGCGTTCGACGATCGCGGCCTGGACCTCGCTCTTGAGCCCGCCGCCGACCGGCTCTTCGCCGGGCAGCCGCGCCAGCGACATCTGGGTCGGCTGCAGCTTGCCGCCGGCCTTGCTGCGCGCCCGCCGCACGCTCCAGCGCGCGCGGTAGGCCTGGCCGTCGCCGCCGACGAAGTCGACCTCGGCGTGGCCCTCGGCCGCGCCGCGGCGCAGCAGCGTGCGCGTGTCGTGGGCGCCGACGGTCTCGCCGGCGACATCGGGCAGCACCGTGGCGCGGCTGCCGACGCGGGCGACGCGCGGCGTCTCGTCATACAGCGCCAGACACAGCGCATCGAGCAGCGTGCTCTTGCCGGCGCCGGTGGGCCCGCAGATCGCGAACAGGCCGGCCGATGCCAGCGGTTCGGCGGTGAAGTCGATGGCGAACTCGCCCGACAGCGAGGCCAGATTGCGGCCCCGAATGGCGAGAATCTTCATGGTGCGGCGACCTCGTCGGGCGCGTGCAGCAGTTCGGCCAACGCCGCCGCCAGCGTCGCGGGCGCCTCGGCGCCATGCCGTTCCCGATACAGCGAGGCGAATACCGCGGCGGGGTCGAGCCGGTTCAGGTCGTCGAGCGACAGCATCGGTGCGCCGGTGTCGCCGGCCGCCGCGGCGGCGCTGACCTCGATGCGCGCCAGGCGCACCGGCTTGCCGTCGAGCGCGGCCTCGATTTTTGCGCGCAGCGTCGGCTCGGGGCCGTCCAGCACGACACGGACCTGCAGATAGGGCTGTCGATGGTCCGGCAACGACGGCAGGTCGAGCGCGCGCAGCGCGTCCAGCGCCTGTTCGATCGGCCGGGGCGTCGGAGGCACGCGCATCAGGTCGACCGGCCTGGGCACCGGGATCGCGTGCCACTCGGCCAGCATCTCGCCGTCGAGCCGGGCGCTGACGACCTGGTGCGGATAGTGGATCTCGGAGAACGACATCGGCAGCGGACTGCCGCTATAGCGGATGTGCTCGTGGCGGCCGACCCGCTGCGGGCGATGCAGGTGGCCCAGTGCGACATAGGCGATGGCCGGATCGAAGATGCCGGCCGGCAGCGCCTCGGCGCCGCCGATCACGATGCGCCGTTCTGAATCTTCGGAGACCTCGCCTTCGCGCATATGGCAGTGGCCGAGCGCGACGATGGGCTGGCCCGGCTCGCGGCGGGCGAGCGCGTGTTCGAGCGCGGCGCGGTAGAGCGCGGCGACGCCGGCCTGGTACGGGTCGGCATCGTTCGGGCGGGCATCCTCCCCGTCGGCATCGCTTCCGGCGCCGTCGACACGGGGCACATCGCTCGGGCGCAGGAACGGGATGGCGAGACACCAGGCGGCAATCTGCCCGTCCGCATCGCGCACCGGCACCACCAGCCTTCCGATGTCGATCGTGCCATCGGGCAGCCGATGGACCTGCCCGACGCAGGCCGCGCCGAACCAGTCGAGGAAGGGCGCGGGCGCTTCGAGCCGCGCCGGCGAGTCGTGATTGCCGGCGATCATCACGATCGCCAGATGGGGACGCCGGCGCCGCGCCTCGGTCAGAAAGCGGTACAGCTGCCGTTGCGCCGCGGCCGAAGGATTGGCGGTGTCGAAGATATCGCCGGCGACCAGCAGCAGGTCGGTCGCCTCGGTGTCCAGCGTATCGAGCAGCCAGTCGAGGAAATGCTGGTGTTCGTGGGTACGGTCGTAGTGATGCAGGGTCTGGCCGAGGTGCCAGTCGGAGGTGTGCAGCAGTCGCATGCCTGGGGGGCGGGGTGGCCTTTCAACGATGGCCGAGACGATAGCAGAGATCGGCGCGGGGTCCGGTTCATCGCTCAATGCAGGCCGGCTCGGCTCGAATGCGGCGGTCTCCTGCACGATCGGGAGAATCGGGCTACACTTCGGCCCGCGTTGTTGGCAGCGCACCGCTTGAGAACAGCGGCGGGGTGGCAGAGTGGCATGCCACGGCCTGCAAAGCCGTGTACGACGGTTCGATTCCGTTCCCCCGCCTCCAGCCTTTTGTCTGCGCCCGCACCATCGGGCAGGCTCGCAGATGGGCCGCCTGCCTGGGCCCTAGCCGGCCCTCGACCTTCAGCCGGCCTTGATCATTGCGCCATCGTCGCAGCGCGCAATTTCCACCGTCACATGCGCCAGTTCCTCGTGCACGCCCAGCGCGGTGCGCACGCGCGCCGGCGTCAGCGCCGGATCGTGCGTGACCAGCGCGACGATGCAGGCGAACTTGTCCTTGCCGACCCGCCACACGTGCAGATCGGTGATGCGCGTGCCGTCGCCGCCCTGGTCGAAGCCGGCCAGCACCTCGCGCACCTCGTCGACCACCGGATGATCCATCTCGCGATCGAGCAGCACCGCGGAGGTCTGGCGGATCAGGCCCAGCGCCCAGTGCCCGACCAGCACCGCGCCGACGATGCCCATTACCGGATCGAGCCAGCTCCAGCCCAGCCACCAGCCGCCGGCCAGCGCCAGCAGCGCCAGCACCGAGGTGGCGGCGTCGGCCAGCACGTGCAGATAGGCCGAGCGCAGGTTCAGATCATGACCATGCGCGTGGCCATGCTCGTGCCCGTGGTGGTGGCCGTGGTGGTCGTGGTGATGGTCGTGATGGTCGTGACGATCGTGGTCGTGCCCGTGGTGATGGTGGTGGTGCGCGCCGCCCAGCAGCCAGGCGCTGGCCAGATTGACGAGCAGGCCGAGGCAGGTGACCGTCATCGCTTCCGGATAGCGGATTGCCGCCGGCGAGAACAGCCGCTCGATCGACGCGAAGCCCATCAGCGCCGCCACGCCCATCAGGAAGACCGCGCTGGCAAAACCGGCCAGCACCTCGATCTTCCAGGTGCCGAAGGCAAAGCGGCGGTCGTTGGCAAAGCGGCGCGCGGCCGCATAGGCGAACACCGACAGCCCGATCGCCAGCGCATGCGAGCTCATGTGCCAGCCGTCGGCCAGCAGCGCCATCGAGCCGAACCACCAGCCGGCGCCGATCTCGGCCACCATCGCCGCCGCCGTCAGCAGCAGCACGAGGCGCGTGCCGCGTTCCCCTGCGGCGTTGCCGCGATCGAAGACGTGCGAATGGGTCCAGGGGGACAGATCGTGGGTATGCATCGGTTGGCCTCTTTTTCGATGGCCGCAAGGGTAGCAGGATGCGCGCCGCGGCAAGCGCAAATCCCTGCTGGCGGTGCGCCGACCGGGGTCCGGCCTAAAGTTCGGCGGGTGATCGCACGTTTACCCCCAGACGCAAAATGGATTTATCGCCGCATAACATACATTCATGAATGCATGTATCATCCGGGTCACGATTTTGCGTAATTTCGCTCTTTGCTTGCCAAAAGTACGATGACTTATCGATTCATTGCCGGTTGCATGGCGGCGTGGCTCGGCTTGTGCGCCACCGCCGGTTGGCTGATCGAACGGCTCTGGGCTTAGTCTCCAGCCCGTTCGCGCGGCGCCGATGCGGGTGGCGTTTCCTGCCTGGCACGCACTGTGCCAGTGCCTTCGCCGGCATCTTTCAACTCCTCTCCCCTCGACCATGACACAACAACAAGAACGGACGGCGCGTTCGCTGCGCCGATCGGCCGCGCTATGCTGCGCCGCCGCAGCGCTGCTCGTCGCCGCGCCTGCCCAGGCGGATCCCGCCGTCCATGTGGCCTACGGCCGCGACCCCGGCCACGGTCTGAACAAGTACGAAATCGGCCTGAACTGGGATTCGGGCTTCGCCTACGGCAATCCGCAAGGCTGGCTGGCCAAGCTGCAATGGGAAGTCGAACTGGCTCGCTGGAACGCGCGCACCGGCAACAACCGCCGGGACGTGACCGAGCTCGGCTTCTCGCCGATCCTGCGCGTCGAAAAGCATGGCTGGAGCGTGGTGCCGTTCGCCGAACTGTCGGTCGGCCTGCGCCTGATGAGCGCGACCTCTACCTCGGACTCGCACGACTACAGCACCGCTTTCCAGTTCTCGGACATGGTCGGTGTCGGCGTGGCCTTCGGCCCGCAAAAGCGTGCCGAGGCGGGCTTCCGCTTCCAGCACATCTCGAACGCCAGCATCAAGCGGCCGAACCCGGGTACCAACTTCTATACCGGCTACGTGCGTTACCGCTTCTGAGAACGCCTGCAGTCGCAAACGGCGTGCGCGGCTAGTTCGCCGCGCGCACGCCGTCAAAGAAGTCCCACAGCGCCGGCGCATCGCTGGTTGCGATATTGAAGCGGATCCACGGCGAATCGGTCTCGTCCGGCGCGAAATAGCTGCCCGGGGCAAGCCACACGCCGTGCGAGAGCGCGCGCGTCGCCAACTGTCCGCCGGAGAGCCCGCGCGCCGCCGCCGCGGCGCCGTCGGGCGCGCCGCGAACCCGCGCCCAGGCGAACATGCCGCCCTCCGGGCGCAGCAGCACTTCGAGGCCGTGCGCCTCCATCTTCTCGGTGACCCGGTCCTGCTGGGCGCGCAGCCGTGCCGCCAGCGCGTCCACATGGCGCGCGTAGTGGCCACCGGTCAGCACCGCATAGACCAGCCGCTCGGTGACCTCCGAGGACGTCAGCCCCACCGCCATCTTGGTGCGGGCGAAGGCCTTGGCCAGCTCCGGGCTGGCCGCCAGATAGCCCACGCGCAGCGATGGCGTGATGGTCTTCGAAAACCCGTTCACATAAACCACGTGCGACAGCCCGTCCATCGCCGCCAGCATCGGCGCGCCGGGCGGCGCCAGTTCGCGGTAGATATCGTCCTCGACCACCAGCAGCCGATGCTGCTCCGCGAGCTGCAGCACGCGGTGCGCGTTCATGCTGGTCAGCGTGCCGCCGGTCGGGTTCTGCAGCACCGTATTGACGAACAGCGCGCGCGGCCCGTGCCGGCGGATGGCCGCGTCGAGCGCGTCGGTGTCGAGCCCGGCCGCGCCGCGCGGCACGCCGACCACGTTCAGCCCCGCCAGCCGCAGAATCTGCAGCAGATTGCAGTAGCACGGGTCCTCGACCAGCACGGTATCGCCGGCACGCAGCAGCGTGCGCACCACCAGGTCCAGCGCCTGGGTCGCGCCCTGCGTCAGCACCACCTGCTGCGACTGCATCGGCATGCCGTACTGCGCCAGCCGCGTGGCGATGTGCTCGCGCAGCGGAGCGAACCCGTAGGGGTGGCCATAGCCCGATACCTGGCCGGCCGGCACGCGGGCGGCGGCGCGGATCGCCTGGTGCAGGCCCTCCTGGTTGAGCCAGTCGCCCGGCAACCAGCCGGCCCCGGCCTTGATCGGCACCGAGTGGTCGGCGAACACGTCCGACAGCAGCCAGGCCGCGTTCAATGCAGGGGTCTCCCAGCGCGGGCTGGGAGCCTGTTCAGAACTGGCCTGGCGATGCGCCACCGTGTAGCCCGAGCCCGCGCGCGCGGCCAGGTAGCCGAGCGCGGTCAGCCGGCCATAGGCCTCGGCCACCGTGAAGGTGCTGACGCCGTGCTGCGCGGCGAAGCGCCGCACCGAGGGCACGGCGATGCCGGGGCGCAACGCGCGCCGGTCCACCAGCGCCGCGATGCCGGCGACGATCTGTTCGGTCAGCGTGTCGCCGCCACGGCGGCTGCGGGTCAGTTCGAGCTGGATCATGCGACCGCATTGTGCGGGGGTTGCCTGTACAGTTCAAGCGTGGCGAAGGGCGACGCCGTGCCGCTGCGGCATGCCGCGAGTGCGCGTATTCCGGCCGCAGACGGTCGCTTGAGCGTCCCGGCCCGTGGGCATGCGGTCGCCTGACCTGTACGGTTCGGGCGGAAAAACCAGTACGGTAAGGCGAGCATTTCACGACCGTATATTTTTAGCTTGCGCCGGGCTCGCTACAGTGGCCGGATCGCACTGTCGCACCATCGAAGCCTCCGGCACGATGGTCGATACCCCGGGGCGACACCCTCGACGACACCCCCGACGACACCCGGACAAACCAAGGAGCAAGCAATGGACGCCGCCAAGACCGTGATTCCCGATCTCGATGCGCTGTGGATGCCGTTTACCGCCAACCGCCAGTACAAGGCGGCGCCGCGGCTGCTGGCTTCGGCCAGCGGCATGTATTACACGACCCACGACGGCCGCAAGGTGCTCGACGGCTGCGCCGGCCTGTGGTGCGTGGCGGCCGGGCACTGCCGCAAGGAGATCGCCGACGCGATCGCGCGCCAGGTGCAGACGCTGGACTATGCGCCGCCGTTCCAGATGGGACATCCGCTGTCGTTCGAGGCGGCCAGCAAGGTGGCGGCGATCATGCCGGCCGGCCTGGACCGCATCTTCTTCACCAACTCGGGCTCCGAGTCGGTCGATACCGCGCTGAAGATCGCGCTGGCCTACCACCGGGCCCGCGGCGAAGCGCAGCGCACCCGCTTCATCGGCCGCGAGCGCGGCTATCACGGCGTCGGCTTCGGCGGCATGGCGGTCGGCGGCATCGGTCCGAACCGCAAGGCCTTCTCGGCCAACCTGATGCCGGGCACCGACCATCTGCCGGCCACGCTCAATATCGCCGAGGCGGCCTTCTCCAAAGGCCAGCCGACCTGGGGCGCCCATCTGGCCGACGAGCTGGAGCGCATCATCGCGCTGCACGACCCTTCCAACGTCGCCGCCGTGATTGTCGAGCCGCTGGCCGGCTCGGCCGGCGTGCTGGTGCCGCCGGTCGGCTATCTGGAGCGGCTGCGCGAGATCACCAGCAAGCACGGCATCCTGCTGATCTTCGACGAGGTGATCACCGCTTTCGGCCGGCTGGGCGCCGCTACGGCGGCCGAGCGCTTCAAGGTCACGCCGGACCTGATCACGATGGCCAAGGCGATCAACAACGCGGCAGTGCCGATGGGCGCAGTGGCGGTGCGGCGCGAGGTGCACGACACCGTGATCGACGCCGCGGCCGCGGGCGCGATCGAACTGCCGCACGGCTACACCTATTCGGGCCACCCGCTGGCGGCCGCCGCGGCGATCGCCACGCTGGACCTGTACCGCAGCGAGGACCTGTTCGGGCGCGCCGCGAAGCTGGCGCCGCTGTTCGAGGAGGCCGCGCACGGCGTGCGGGGCGCCCCGCACGTCAAGGACATCCGCAACCTCGGGCTGGTGGCCGGCATCGAACTCGAGCCGCGGCCGGGACAGCCGGGCGCGCGCGGCTACGAGGTCTTCCTGAAGTGCCTGGAGCGCGGCGTGCTGGTGCGCTACACCGGGGACATCCTGGCCTTCTCGCCGCCGCTGATCATCACCGAGGCGCAGATCGCCGAGTTGTTCGACACGGTGCGCCAGGTGCTCAACGACGTGCATTAAGGCATCGCGACCCCGGTTCCGCGCCGGGCGCTTGTCTTTTCCCCTCTCCCGCTTGCGGGAGAGGGGTAGGGGAGAGGGCAGCGGGCGGCCGTTCTGCCATCGCGGTTCGACACCACCCCCTCTCCCCAACCC
>NZ_JABTYE010000017.1 GCF_013314895.1 Cupriavidus gilardii
TTCGCGCCGATGATAGTGCGGACTACCCGTGTGAAAGTAGGTCATCGCCAGGCTCTCCTTTGAAAACGCCCCAGATCTCACAAGGTCTGGGGCGTTTTGCTTTGCGGCGGCGGAAAATAACGGCCCCGCACGACACAAACGCCATCAAAAAGCGGCCACACGGGCCGCTTTCTTACTCTCTACCGGTCGATCAAGCACCGCAACCGTGTTCCGCGGCCTTGGCCAGCTCTTCCGGCGGTACGTCGCGCACGTGGGTCGCGATCGACCAGCGATGCCCGTACGGGTCTTCCAGCTGGCCGTAGCGGTCGCCCCAGAACATGTCCTGGACCGGCATCGTGACCTTGGCGCCGGCATCGACGGCGCGGGCCACCGCGGCGTCGACATCCTCGACGTACAGATGCAGCACCACGGGCGTTCCCTTCAACGCCTTGGGGCCCAGGCTCTGCCATTCGGGCATTTCCTCCGCCATCATCACCGGCGAATTGCCGATGCGCAGCATCGCGTGCATCAGCTGGCCCTGCGGCGTGACCAGCTTGAATTCCTCCTCCGCGCCAAACGCGCGCTTGTAGAACTCGATCGCTTCCAGTGCATCCTTGCAGACGATATGCGGCGTCAGCGTGGGCATGCCTTCGGGAATCGGCTTGACTTGCGTTTGTGCCATCCTGGTTCTCCTGTCTAATCAACTAATCGAACTAATCAAACTGATCGAACTCTCGAATTACTCGAACTCCGAACTGTTTTCGACCGTCTGTCTTGCGCGCGATCGCGCCGTTATTGCGACTGCTGTCGCTGCTGTATCTGCTCCAGTTCGCGAAAGCGCTCGATGCCTTGGCTCGGCGGAAAATCCTCGAGGTCGTACAGCTGCCGCACCTCGATCTCGCAGTTGTCGTCGTCGGTGGCGGGATTCGGGAAACGGCGCGTCCATTCCATCGCTTCCTCGCGCGACTTGACCTGGATGATGGTGTAGCCCGCTATCAACTCCTTGGTCTCGGCGAACGGCCCGTCGGTGACGGTCCGTTGCTGGCCCTGGTAGCGGATGCGCCAACCCTTGGCGCTGGGTTGCAGCCCCGACGCATCGACCAGTACGCCGGCCTTGGCGAGTTCCTCGTGGTAGGCCGCCATCTCCGTGATGAGCGCGTCCTCCGGCATCACGCCGCTTTCGGTTTTCTGCGTGGCTCGAACCAGAATCATGAAACGCATTGCGGTATCTCCTGTCGGTAGATCAGTCTAGGCGATGCCAACGGCCGCTCAGGGCTGCAGTTCGAACAACGCCTTGCCGCTTTCCATGTCGAACGGTGCGGAAAAATGATCGTGGGCAATCTTCCAGCCCTCGGGCGTCTTGCGCAGGCCGACCGTGACGCGCATCCACGACCCACTCTCCTTGCCGTTTTCATCCTGGTGACCGCAGCGCAGCAGGTAATGGCCATAGCCGAACCGCTCGTCCACGGACAGTTGCAAATCGTGCATCTCGAACACCATTGGCCCCGTGCACATTTCCATGCAGGCCGCCCAGTGCTTGCCGTAGGCGTCCGCGCCCTTGAATTGCAACTGCATCACGGCGTCGAAGGCAACGATGTCCGGGGTGTAGTGCGACATGATGCGTGGCACGTCGCGGGCGATCGCGGCCTGGCGCCACGCTTCGAGCATGGTCCGGATTTCGTCGTGGGCGGCGGTCTGCGATTGAGGGGCGTTGCTCATGTTGAATCTCCTGAAAGGAAAAGGCGGATAGCAAGTAGGAACATGCGAGGTCGTGGCCGGATCCGGCCGTCACTGCGCGGGCGGCATACTGCCAACCGCCAGCGACATCACCGGCCGCACTTCGACGCTGCCCAGCCGCGCGGCGGGAATCCCCGCGGCCGCGTGCAACGCCTCGTGCAGGCCTTCGGCCTCGATCAGATAGAAGCCCGCCAGCTGTTCCTTGGTCTCCGCGAACGGCCCGTCGGTGATCGATACCTTGCCGGCGCGTACCCGCAGCGTGGTGGCCGTCGTCACGCTTTCCAGCGCTTCGCCGGCCAGATACATGCCATCGCGCTCGAGCGAGGTGCTGAAGCGCAGGCACTGTTCCACCAGGCTGCGCCATTCCGGCTCGGGCATCGCTTGCAGGACACGCTCGTCGGTATAGATCAGGCACAGGTATTTCATCGTCGCCGCTCCTCGGATTTCGGTGGCTGTTCGGACTTCCTGTTACCTAGTCGTGCAGCGAGCGCGCCAATCGACAATGCCGCGCAAAAAAATTTACGACCCGGTGATCACGCCTCGCCCGCACCCGGCAATTCGCGGATCGGCCGGATCTCGACGCTGCCATGCCGCGCCGGCGGAATCTTCGAGGCGACCTGGATCGCCTCGTTCAGGTCGGCGGCCTCCATCAGGTAGAAACCGGCCAGCTGCTCCTTGGTTTCCGCGAACGGCCCATCGGTGACGGTCACCTTGCCGTCGCGCACCCGGAGCGTCTTGGCGGTTTCGACCGGCTGCAGCGCTTCGCCGCCGATGTAGTGGCCGCTGCTGCGCACCTTGTCGCCGAAGCGCAGGCATTCGCCAACCAGCGAATTCCATTCTTCGGGCGGCATGCTGTAGACCTGTTTCTCCTGGTAGTAGATCAGGCAGAGGTATTTCATCTGAGGCTCCTCGGTAATGGTGGCGTTGGCGGGTCGGCAAGCGACGCGGCAACGAAACGGCACGGAAAATCAGCATAGACGGCGCCAACGACGGCGCCATGACGCCGGCAGGATGGTCACCCTGTCAGTGATTAGTCGTTCGGGATCGGGCGAAATCGACAGAGGGAATCGACATCAGGCAAGCCCGCCGCAACGGCCTCGACTCCCTTTATTGCGGCAGTGCGGCAAGCCGACGTTCGATGAAGCGCCGCTCGGGGTTTTGCCGGACCAGTTCGAGTACCGTCCGATACGCGGCACGCGCGTCGGCGTAGCGACCCAGGCGCCGGCACAGATCGGCCCGGGCAGCGTGGGCCAGGTGGTAGTCCGTCAACTCGCCGCGGGCCAGGATCGCATCGACCAGCGCAAGCCCCGCCTCGGGACCGTCCCGCATCGCCACCGCGACCGCGCGGTTCAGTTCGACCACCGGCGAGGGCTGGATTGCCAGCAGCACGTCGTAGAGCGCGACGATTTGCGGCCAGTCGGTCGAGGCGGCGCTGTCCGCTTCCGCGTGGACCGCCGAAATCGCGGCCTGCAGCGAATACGGCCCGAAGCGGCGCGAGGACAGGGCGCGCTCGACCAGCGCCGTGCCCTCCGCGATCAGTGCGCGGTCCCAGCGGCTGCGGTCCTGCTCGTCGAGCAGCACCAGTTCGCCGTCGGGCGAGGTACGCGCGGCCCGCCGCGACTCGTGCAGCAGCATCAAGGCCAGCAGGCCCATGATCTCGGGCTCGGGCAGCAGTTCCAGCAGCAGGCGCGCCAGCCGGATCGCCTCGCCGGACAGATCGTGGCGCGTCAGCTGGTCGCCGGAGCTGGCCGAATAGCCCTCGTTGAAGACGAGGTAGACCACCCGCAGCACGCTGTCGAGCCGCTCCGGCAGGTCCTTGCGGTCGGGCACCTGATAGGGGATGCGCGCGTCGCGGATCTTGGCCTTGGCGCGCACGATGCGTTGGGCGAGCGTCGACGGCGCGGTCAGAAACGCGTGGGCAATGTCCTCGGTGGTCAGGCCGCAGACCTCGCGCAGCGTCAGTGCGACCTGTGCGTCGGGCGCGAGGGCGGGGTGACAGCAGGTAAAGATGAGCCGCAGCCGGTCGTCTTCCAGACAGGCGTCGTCGAACAGTTCATCGAAGGCGCGCGTCGCGCTCTCGTCGACGATGGCCTCGACCTGTTCGCTGACGTCGTCGAGCGGGCGGAAGCGTGCATGGCGCCGGATGCCGTCGATCGCCTTGAAGCGGCCAGCCGAGATCAGCCATGCGCAGGGATTGGCCGGCACACCATCGCGCGGCCATTGCTCGAGGGCGGCCTTGAACGCGTCGTGCAAGGCTTCCTCGGCGAGGTCGAAATCGCCCAGCAACCGGATCAGCGTGGCCAGCACGCGGCGCGATTCGGCGCGGTAGATCGCGCCGACGGTGGCCTCCGACGCCGCGAGGGGGGCGACGGCAGGCTTGTCGGACGGTGCGGCGATGGAATCTGGCATCGGTCTTTGTCGGCGAGGCTGCCGCGGACCGCGGCGGACAGGCGTGCGCTGGCGCACGGGCATGCCGATTCTGCGGCGGATGGCTGCCGATGGCAAGGCGGCCAGGGCCGTTGTAACAAAGTGCCAGGGCGGGCGGCACGCCGGACGATGGGCGACCGAGCTGGCGTGGCTCGGCACGCCGATTGAACGGGGAGCGGGCCGTAATAGTACGCCTATAGTGTTCAGAACCGCGCGGGCATGGCTCGTGCTTGATATGGCGGCCGCGCGCGCCGAGCCGAGCGCGCGCGAAAACGAGGAGACGCGAAGCCATGGATCGAATCCGGCGCGATTGGCGTGACCATCCTGTCCGGCTGCTGCTCGGCCTGATCATCAATGGCGGCGGCGTGGCGGTCCTGCTGACCCGGCTGTTTGCCGATGTCTGAAGGGCGGCCGTCGCGCGGCGTGCGGGGGAGGCGCGATGCCGCCTGACACGCCCCCGCCGAGCGACGCCGGCGCGCGGGCCGCCGGGCCGCTCGACGCCTGGCGCCGCCCGCCGCGCGGCAAGCTGCATTGGCGCCGTCTGCTGGCGTTCCTCGGGCCCGGCTACCTCGTTGCGGTCGGCTATATGGATCCGGGCAACTGGGCCACCGACCTGGCCGCCGGTTCGGGCTATGGCTACGCGCTGCTGTGGATCGTGCTGATGTCCAGCCTGATCGCGATGCTGCTGCAGACGCTGGCGGCGCGGCTCGGCGTGGTGTCCGGCATGGATCTGGCGCAGGCGTGCCGCCAGCATTCGAGCAAGCGCTCGGCGCTGGCGCAATGGCTGCTGTGCGAGCTGGCGATCTGCGCCACCGATCTGGCCGAGGTCATCGGCACCGCCATCGCGCTGAATCTGCTGTTCGGCATTCCGCTGACCTGGGGCGTGGCGGCGACCGTGCTGGACGTGCTGCTGATCCTGGCGCTGCAGCAGCGTGGCTACCGGCAACTGGAGGCGGTCGTCATCGCGCTGCTGGCGGTCGTGTTCCTTTGCTTCGCGATCAACCTGGTACTGGTGCAGCCGCAATGGGGCGAGGTCGCGCGCGGCTTCGTGCCGAGCACGCGCGTGCTGACCGACACCAACATGCTGTACATCGCGATCGGCATCGTCGGCGCGACGGTGATGCCGCACAACCTCTATCTGCATTCGTCGATGGTCGGACCGCATCGGATCCGGCGCGGACACGAGAGTATCGGCACGACGCTGGCCTATTACACGGTCGACATCATGCTGGCGCTGGTGATCGCGTTCTTCATCAACGCCGCCATTCTGGTCACCGCAGGTGCCGTCTTCCATGCCGGCGGCATGCACGAGGTCAACGATCTGCGCGCCGCGTACCAGCTGCTCGGCCCGCTGACCGGCACAGCGGTCGCCAGCGTCCTGTTCGGCATCGCGCTGCTCGCGTCGGGACAAAGCTCGGCCGTGACGGCGACGCTGGCCGGGCAGATCGTGATGGAAGGCTTCGTCAAGCTGCGGCTGCCGGCGTGGGCGCGCCGGCTGTTGACGCGCGGCATCGCGGTGGTGCCGGCGATGTTCGTTGCACTCGCTTACGGCGAAGCGGGCATCGGGGAGTTGCTGGTGCTCAGCCAGGTCATACTGAGCCTGCAATTGCCGTTCGCGGTGGTGCCGCTGATCTGGCTGACCAGCCGCCGCTCGGTGATGGGCGCGTATGTGAACAAGCCCTGGGTCACGGTGCTGGCGGTGATCGCGGTGACGCTGATCATCGGCATGAACGTGACGCTAGTGACGACCATCGTGTTGCCGTAGCGGGTAGGGCAACCAGCGTCGCCGCGCGCGGAAGAAAAAAGGCGGCCGCTGTGGCCGCCTCGTTCTTCATTGCCGGACATGTCGGCGAACAGCCGATCAAGCCTTGCCAGGCGGCGTCGTGGGCGGGGCCGATGCCGCGCCGCCGCCAGCCGGTGCGCCGGTGTCCGTCGGCAGCTCGGCCTCGTCGACGCTGCCCAGGTCCGCGCCCGTCACCGGATCGCTGTTGACGTCCGACTCGGTGCGCATTGCCGCCGCTTCCACCGCGCTGGCCTGGGTGGGCTCGAGCTGGACTTCGGGCAGGCCGCTGCCGCCATCCACTGCCGGCGGCGGATTCTCGACGAACTCGAAGTTCGAATCGGCATTCCAGGGACCGCGCAACGCATCGCCCTGCGACATCTTGTAGTAGACGCTGGCGAATTCCGGCATCGGCGGCGCCTTGCCCGGCGGGAAGCTGGGCTGGATCGAGTACAGCGCCTTCTCGAACGACTTCTGATGCGATACCTCACGCGTCATCAGAAAGCCCAGCGCTTCCTGCACGCCGGGGTCGTCGGTGACATTGATCAGCCGCTCGTAGATGATCTTGGCGCGCGCCTCGGCCGCGATATTGGAGCGCAGGTCCGCGGTGGGCTCGCCGATCGTGTCGATATAGGCCGCAGTCCACGGCACGCCGCCCGAGTTGGTCAGCGGCGGGCCGCCGCCATACAGCAGCTGGGTCACGTGGCTGTCGTTGCCGGGACCGGACAGCGAACGATAGAGCTCGGCTTCCTGTTCGACGCCCTCGGCCAACTGGCCCTTGGCGCCCTTGTTCAGCATCGCGACGATCGAGCCGATCACTTCCAGATGGCTCAGCTCCTCGGTGGCGATATCGAGCAGCATGTCCTTGCGGCCGGGGTCGTCCTCGGCCAGCGCCTGCGTGAAATAGCGCAGCGCAGCAGCCAATTCGCCCTGCGGACCGCCGAACTGCTCCAGCAACAGATTGGCCAGACCGGGATCGGGCCGTGATACGCGTACGGTGTACTGCAATCGCTTGTTGTGAATGAACATGGGGATCCTCCGATCTCGGTCAAAGAGACATCAAGCAGGGACTCAAGCGGTACTTCGGGCCGCATGGGCGAGGGTTGCGCTGCAATGCCCATGCCCGCAGCGGCGATCGCAGGGAAGACACGCCGTCGTTGTGGCCTGCCGCCGGGCGAACCGGCGCGAGATCGGAGAGCGAGGCCGCGCTTATCGTAGTCGCGGCGCAGGGAAATTAGGCAAACGTGTAAAACTTTCGCTTACTGCTTTCGCTTATTGCGCTGCCAGTCAGCCAATGTCGCGAGCGGGCAACGCCTGATGCGCCAGACAGGCTTAGCGCGCCGCCTGCGTCACCGGCAACGCCTTCAGATGCAGATAGAGCGCGGTCAGATCGGTGTCGCTCATCTTGCTCAGGCTTTCGAAGGGCATCGTCTTGCTGACCTCGGTGCCGTCGGGCCGCACCCCGGTACGCATCATCTCGATAAAGCGGTCCGGCGTGCGGTAGCGCAGCATCACGGCACCCGGCCGCAAGTCGGCGGCCGCCGGCCAGTCGGGCGGCGCGCCCGGAATCTTGCCGCCCGCCAGGTCGGCGCCGTGGCAGCCGATACAGGCATTGGCGACATAGGCACCATAGGCTGCGGTCGGTGCGGGCTGTTGGGGTGGCGAGGGCGGCCGCGTGTGGTCGATCTTGGCGGCGGCATCCTCGATCATGCCGAAACCGTACAGCACGCGCGCCATCAGCGGCAGATGGATCTCGGTCATGCCGCTGAGCAGCGGCGGCAGGCTGCGGATATAGGCGACCAGTGCGGACAGGTCCTCGTCGCTGAGCTGGTTGTAGTCTTCGCTGGGCATGATCATCAGCGGGCGGCCCGACGGCGCGACGCCGTGCCGGATTGCCAAGACCCAGTCGCCTTCGCGATATCGCGCCATATCGGGATTGCCGGCGGTCACGTTCGGCGTACGCACGAACATGCCGCCCGGATCGTTGATCATCACGCGGCCCCGGCCGTCGGCGCCGTGGCATTCCATGCAGCCGCGAGACTCGTAGAGATATTTGCCGCGCGCGAGGGCTTGCGCATCGTCGCGATAGGCGACCGGAACCGCGGGCACATGCACGCGCCGTTGAGCCTTGCGTTCGCCGAGCAGAATGCCGGTTGCCAGCACCAGCCCGGCGGCAACCGCCAGCCCGGCGATCGTCCACACCGCAATACGGATCACGCGCTTCATCGTCGCCCCTGTCGATGCGGAAAGGCGATATTGCAGCGACGCCGATGGCGGCGGTATGTGCGCGAGCGCACCGAGCCCGAGGCCCCGCGCGATGGGCCGTGTCAGGCGGGGCGAGCGGCAAAAGCGAAAGCCAGTTCGCTTCGGCAGTAGCGGCGCAGCGCGCGCGGAGCAAAGATGGCAGCCCCTCATGTCCTGAAGGAGTCGCCATGTCATCCCTTTCCGCCATCCCGGCCCAGCGGCCCATCGACATGCCGTCGGCTGTGCCCCACGCGAAGTCCTCCGGCGAGCGGTGTTCGACGCCGCCCCAGGACGCCGCCGTCGCGCTGCTGATGAGCCTGGTGCTTGCCAACCTCAACGCCAATGCATTTGCGTCGCGGACGTCGGCACCGCTCAGCATCAATACGATCGTGCTGGTCGACCATGCCGGCAGGCTGTCGGCGGCTGTCGTGGTGCTGTGGCCGGTGCGGGGTCCCGAGCCCGAACCGGAGCGGCGCGACGACCGGCAAAGCGAGCGAACCAGACAGCAGCGCAATCGGCCCGAACGCGCCCGCGGCACGCCGCCGCATCGGCCCACCGCTCGCATCAATCCCTACGCGCCCGACGGATGGAGCTTCGACCGTCTGCCCCATGAAATCCTCGGGCTCAATGCCGGCGAGACCGATATGGCGAAGATCGCCAGGGCCTTTCGGGCAGCGTCGCTGAAGGCGCATCCGGACAAGGGCGGCCGTCCGGAGCAGATGCAGGCCGTGGCCGCGGCACGGGACTTCATGAAGGCACAGGCCGAGCAGCCCAACGCCGGTTCGGCAGCCCACTGAGCGGCAGACATCAGAGGCCCCCAGAGGCCATCGACTGGCCCGTCCAGCGCAACGTGCGGACGGGCCAGTCGGTTTTCAGTCCACCTGGGCGCCGGATGCCTTGACGATGCGCGCCCACTTGTCGAGATCGCCCTTGAGCTGCGCGGCGAATTGCTGCGGCGTGGCCGACAGCGCTTCGGCACCTTGCGCGCCGAGCTTTTCGCGCAGCGCCGGGTCGGCCAGTGCGGCCTGCATCGTCTGCGCCAGCTTCTGTGTAATTTCGTTCGGCGTCCCCTTGACCGCAAACAGGCCGACCCACAGATCACCGCTATAGCCCGGCACCGTCTCGCCGATGGCCGGGATGTCGGGAGCGAACGGCGAGCGCTTCGCCGAGCTGACGCCGAGCGCGCGGACCTTGCCTGCCTTGATATGCGGCAACACCGAGGGCAGGCTGGCGAACGCCATCGGCACCTGGTTGCCCAGCACATCGTTGAGGGCCGGCGCCACACCCTTGTAGGGGACATGTTCCAGCTGGATGCCTGCCATGCTGTTCAGCATCTCGCCCAGCAGATGGTTCAGCGTGCCATTGCCGGCCGACGCAAAGCGATACTGGCCAGGCTTCGCCTTGGCCATCGCAATCAGTTCGGGCAAGGTCTTCGCGGGGAAGGCGGGATTGACGACAAGCACGTTCGGCACGGTGGCGACCGGGGCGATCGGCTCGAAGTCCTTGATCGGATCGAACGGAACCTGACGGTACAGCGATGGGTTGATCGCTTGCGTGCTGCTGATCGTCATCAGCAGCGTGTAGCCGTTCGGCGTCGCGCGGGCCGCGAACTGCGTGCCGATATTGCCGCCGGCACCGGGCCGGTTCTCGACGACGACCTGTTGACCGAGGCGTTGCGACAGATCGGCCGCCACCAGACGGGCGACGATATCGTTGGTCCCGCCCGGTGCCTGGGGCACGATCATCTGGATCGGCTTGCTGGGCCAGCGATCGGCGGGGCTCGCGGCCTCCGCCTGGGTGGCGCCTAACCATGCCACCGCTGAAACGACGCAGGCCAGGGCCTGGCGAATGCCTTGCATGATGTCTCCTCCATGTTGTCGCGTTGTTGTCGCGCATGCGGGTCGTGGCGGCAAATGCCGTCGACCCACCCGATTCGCGAGCGACTTTACCGAAGGAGAACTCCGGCGGGAAATTCAATCTGCGACTACGGCCATAAGGGCCGCTTATTGCAGCATGGCGCAGCATTGGCCGCCGGCCTTATTGCTCCAGGAACGGCAGCGTCCGCGCCAGCAGCGCGTCGGGCGCCTCTTCGGCGATGTAGTGCCCGCATGGCAATGGGCCGCCGTCGACATCCGCCGCCACCCGCTGCCACTCCTGCAGCGGCTGGAAGCAGCGATGGACCACGCCCTGTTCGCCCCACAGCACCAGCAGCGGCATCGTCAGCCGCTTGCCGGCCTCGCGGTCCGCGCGATCGTGGTCGAGGTCGATGCCCGCGGCCGCGCGATAGTCCTCGCAGACGCCATGCGCAGCGCCGGGCAGGGCGGCGCAGCGCTCGTACTCGCGCAGCGCGCGCGGATCGAAGGGGCGCAGTCCCGCGCTGCGGCCGCCCATCAGATCGCGGATATAGCGCGACGGATCGGCCTCGATCAGCCGCTCGGGCAAGGGCGCCGGCTGGATCAGGAAGAACCAGTGCCAATACGCGCGCGCAAACGCCTCCGTGGTCTGCTCGTACATCGCGAGCGTCGGTGCGATATCGAGCAGCACCATCCGCTCGACCGCGGCGGGGTGGTCCATGCCGAGTCGATGCGCGACGCGCGCGCCGCGGTCATGCGCCAGCACGCGGAAGCGCTCGAAGCCGAGCGACTGCATCACGCGCAGCGTGTCGCGCGCCATCGTGCGCTTGCTGTAGTTGCCGTGGTCGGCGGTGCCGGCCGGCTTCGACGAATCGCCATAACCGCGCAGATCGCACGCGACCACGGTGAACCGCTGCGCGAGCGTCGGCGCGACCTTGTGCCAGATCGCATGGGTCTGCGGGTGGCCGTGCAGCAGCAACAGCGGCGGCCCGTCGCCGCCGACGACGGCATGGATACGGACCTCGCTGTCGGTCTCGACGTCGATGCTGCGGAATTGCGGAAAGAGGGAAAGGTCCACGGCGCGGTCTCCAAACGGGAATCGCGCCATTCTAGTGCGTCGGCGGCGGCGGATTGGGCGCCTGCCAGGCAACACAAGGCTAACTGGCAGGAAATAACGGCCGCCCCCGCCGGCCGATCCCGACGGCCGCTCCCGCCGGCCGCTCCCCACGGGCGATCCCGCGAGGCCCACCATCGCGCGCCGCTGCCGCCAGATCAGGCCGCCAGCAGCTCCGAATTGACCAGCCGCAGCGTCTGCGGATTGGTCAGCGGAATCTCCGCCGCGCGCAGCCGCTTCAGGATGTCGAACAGCAGGTCGCTCTTGGTACCGCCGGCAATGCGAGGACTGGAGACGAAGCCGGTCACGGTCAGCGTGATGCCGTTCGGCGCCAGCTGGCTGAAGGTCACCGACGGCGCGGGATGGTCGAGGATCGCCTGGTTGTCGGCGTAGGCGGCCAGCAGCATGTCGCGCACCTCCTCGGGGTCGATGTTCAGCGGGAACGTCAGCGTCAGCGAGGCCACGCCCAGCGTGCTGTTGTTCATCGTCACGTTGCGCACGCTCTGCGAGATCAGCTGCGAGTTTGGCACGATCATCGTCGAGCGGTCGCCGAGCTGAATCTCCGTGGCGCGCACGCTGATGCGCCGGATGTCGCCCTCGACGCCGCCGATATTGACCATGTCGCCGACCTTGACCGGCCGCTCGGTCAGCAGGATCAGCCCCGAGATGAAGTTCTTGACGATCTCCTGCAGCCCGAAGCCGATGCCGACCGACAGCGCGCTGACGATCCACGCCAGGTTGTCCCAGCGTACGCCCAGCAGCGACAGCGTCATCAGCACCAGCAGCACGTAGCCGACGTTGCTGAACAGCGTCACCAGCGAGGCCCGCATGCCGGGCTCCATGCCGGTCTTGGGCAGCAGATCGGCATCGAGCCAGCGGCGCACCGAACGCAGGATATAGACGCCCACGCCCGTGGCGATCACCGCGTTCAGGATGCGCTCCGGCATGATGTTCATCGCCCGCAGCCGCTCGCCGCCGAGCACCATCAGCAGGCTGTCGAGCAGGTCCTTCGGCGTGGTGCCGAAGCCGCCGGTCAACAGCGCGATCACCGCCAGCAGCAGCAGCACGCTGGAGCCCAGTCCGGACAGCACCGTCGACACCTGGTCAAGATGGTTATCGCCCAGTCCGAACAGCTGCTTGATGATGCGGCCGCTCGAATAGTTGACCGAGAACAGGCTCTCGCACGCGTCGCGCGTCAGCTTGGTCAGCAGATACAGGCTGCACAGCACGATGTCGAACCAGACGATCTCGTAGGTCAGGAAGCGCGCGAAGGTGATGTAGCCCGTCAGCAGCGCCATCAGCGTCACCACGATCGTCACCGCCAGGCCGGCGAGCACGATGCCGGTCAGCGTCGAGCCGCTGCCGGGCCGTTCGCCCGCGGCGACCAGCGCGCTGCGCACGCGGTTGGCGCGCAGCAGCGCCGCGCCGATCGTCAGCGTGACCACCAGCGAGACCAGGCCGCGCCCGAACAACGTGACCTGGACGCTGGTATCGATGGTGCGGTTCAGCTGCTCGATGGTGCCGGCCAGCAACAGCAGGCCGGCCAGCACGATCGGGAACGGCCGCAACGCGCGGGCGATGTCGTCGTGCAGCGAGGGCAGCCGCCAGGTCGGATGGCGCGTGCACAGCAGCGCCCGGCCCAGGCCGGCGATCAGCGCGCTGGTCATCGTCAGCTTGATCAGCTCGTCCGCCAGGTCCCGCATCGGCTCGGACAGTTCATAGTCGCGCGTGAACGCATACAGCACGATGCGCACCGCCAGCGCGGTGGTCAGCACCGTCGCCAGCGCGGTCGACAAGGCCAGCGCGCTGCGCCGCAAGCGGTGCTCCGGCAGGCGGTGCAGGCAGACCCTGGCCATGCCGCGCTCGACCAGCCGGCGCCCCAACGACCAGATGGCGAAGGCCAGCGCCACCAGCAGCACGGTGCCGGTCCGGTGGTCGGCGTCCCATGCCTGCTTGACCATCGGCGTGACCAGCGAACGCAGCGACTCGAAGCGCTGCCGGTCTTCTCGGCTCGGATCTAGTGCAGGCATCCAGAAGGCGCCGCCAAGGATGCTGTTCGAGCGCAACGCGACCTGATCCTTCAGATGTCCGCGCTGCAGCTTCGCAATCTGATCGGCGAGATTGCCGAGACTTTCCTTGTCCTCTTCGGCCTTCTTCAGCTGCTCGTCGAGCGCCTTGGCGCGCCCGTTCAGCTCTGCGCGCTGGCGGGCGACGGCGGGCGCCTCCGAGGCGCTGCCGTCGGCGGGCGGCGGACCCAGCAGATCGATCTGCGCCTGCACCTTGGCGCGCTCGGCCACCAGCGTGCTGCTCAGCGTATCGACGTCGGCCAGCAGCCGGTGCACGGCATCGTCCAGCTCGGTCAGCTGGTTGCCGCTGGTGTCCTTGGACGCCTGCTGCTTGATGCGGTCCTGCTCGGTCTGCAGCCGCTTCAGTTCGGCGCTGGCCGCCGCCGCGGAAAACGGCGCGGCGGGCTTGTCTTCGGTCCGGGAGGGCTCGTCGGCACCGAAGGCCGCGGGCGCGGCGCCCGGTAACAGATGCAAGAAAACGATCAGCAGCAGGCTGAACGCCATTCCGGGAAATCGACGCATGAAGGGAACACCTTTCGAGCCGGCGCCTTCTGGCACCGGACGTTGCCGTGGGGTCATCCGATGCGTGCCGGGCGTCGGGCCATGCCGTCAAGGCAGCCGCGGTCGCTACAAGGCGTCACAGCCAGGGCGAATGGACGCAGCCGGCACCGGAAAGCCCGGAATTATACATACGTCGGTCAACGTGATTCCAAAAGTGCTTAATTAGTCTCTATCTTGCTGTGAGATGGTGTTGGTCGCTGTACCGGGATCGCGCCGCGCCAGTCCGGTCGGAAGCGGTCCACGACCGCCAGCAGCCGATCGCAGGCAGCCGAAACATGTTTCGGCGGCGCTGTTGCCACGCCGAGCAGCAGCCCACAGCGCGCGCAAGCCGAAGACGCATACCAGACCGACAGCGGCGACGGCGCGATGCCGAAGGCCGCCGTTTCCTTGGCGATCGATACATCGGGCGTGCCGTCCGGCAGCCGCAGCAGCACGGCCAGGCCAGTGGCTTCCGCCTGGGCGCCGACGCGTGGCCGCAGGGTCGCCAGCAGTCCGTCGCGCTGCGCCACATAGAGACGCTTGGTGCGCCGCAGATGTCGCAGGTAGTGGCCGTCGCGGATGAATTCGGCAGTGGCCAGCTGGATGGACGGCGCGGGCGCCGGCGCCAGACACGCCGCCATTTCGGCAAAGCGGGGCACCAGCGGCAACGGTGCCACGACGAAGCCCAGCCGCAAGGTCGGGCTGATGGTCTTGCTGAACGAGCCGATGTGGATCACGCGTCCGGCGCGGTCCAGCGAGGCGAGGGCAGGCGCGGCCCGGCCCTCCAGGCGCAGTTCGCTGAGGTAGTCGTCTTCGATGATCCAGGCGCCTTGCTGCGCGGCCCAATCCAGCAGACGCAGACGTCGTGGCAGCGACAGCGTGCCGCCCAGCGGAGCCTGTTGCCCGGGCGTGAGCATCACCAGCGCGGCATCCGGCGCGTGCGTCAGCCCGTAGTCGACATCGATGCCATCGGCGTCCACCGGCACCGGTACCAGCGACAAGCCCGCCAGCTCCAGTCCCCGACGCGTGTACGGAAAGCCCGGGTCTTCGGTCCAGGCCTTGCGCCCATCGAGCCCGAGCGCCTGCAATGTCAGGCCGAGACCGCCGGCGAACCCGCCGGTGATCAGGATCTGCGAAGGCGAGCACTGGATGCCGCGCGCGATGGCCAGATACGCGGCGATTTCGCGCCGCAACGCCAGTTCGCCGCGCGGGTCCGGATAGAGCGCAGCGGCGCCGAGTTCGGCACGGGCCGCGTGGGCGCGTACCCGGGAGAACAGCTTCGCGGGCAGGCTTTGCTGCGCGGGCACGCCCATCTGGAAGATCGCCGGCCCGGCCATGAACTCCAGATACTTGTCCATGAACGAGCCGGGATCGGGCCGCTCGTCGGCATCGCTGCGCAGCGCCGGCCGTTCGGCAACCCGGGTACCGTTCGCACGGGATGCCACCACCAGTTGCGCGTCGGCCAGTTTTTCGTAGGCCGCCTTGACCGTGCCGCGCGCGACGCCGAGCTGCGTTGCGAGGTCCTGCCACGACGGCAGACGCGCGCCCGGCGCGAGCACGCCGCTTTCGATCGCCGTACTGATGCCTTGGCGGATCTGTTCGGCCAGCGGCGTGCGGGCGGATCGGTCCAGGGAGAGGGGCAGGGCGGGCGACAGGACCGGGTCCAGGGCGGGGTTCGGAGGTGGGCTCATGAGGGGCTGATCTGCCGTGGTACATCGAAATAGATGATTCTTGGTTCTTTTATTTGTACCAGCGCGAAACCAGAATGGGAACACCAATCTGGAGAATGCCTCGTGAACATCCAATCCTTTATTGGCGCAGCGCGCGCCCTCTGTGCCGCCGCCGCAGTCGCCTTCGTCATGCCGGCCTTCGCGCACGGAGCAGCGGAAACGGTGACCCCCAACTTCAATCAGCGGATCCCCAACGTCCCGGGCAAGTCGCTGGTGGCGGTGGAGGTCGACTATGCGCCGGGCGCCGCCTCGCCTGCGCACGTGCATGCGAAGTCTGCGTTCATCTACGCCTACGTCGTTTCGGGCGCCATCGAGTCGCAGGTCAACGATGGACCGACACGCATCTACCGCGCGGGTGAGAGCTTCAGCGAGTCGCCAGGCTCGCGCCATCCGGTCAGCCGCAATGCCAGCAAGACTGAACCGGCGAAGCTGCTGGCGGTGTTCATCGTCGATACCGGCGACAAGGAACTGACCACCCCGATCCATTCCCCTGCGAAGAAGGAGTCCATGCAATGAGCAAACGTCTCGACTACAACCAGATCGCCCCGGCCGGGATGAAGGCCCTCGGCGGGGCCTACGGCTACGTGATGCAGACCGACCTGCCGCCGGTGCTGGTCGACCTGGTCTACCTGCGCGTGTCGCAGATCAACAATTGCGCCTACTGCCTCGACATGCATACCCGCGACCTGCTGAAGAAGGGCTTGAAGGTCGAAAAGCTTGCGCTGGTCCAGGCCTGGGCGGAGGCCGGCGATCTGTTCGACGAGCGCGAGCGTGCCGCGCTGGCATGGGCGGAATCGGTGACGCGCGTGGCGCAGACCGGCGTGCCGGACGCCGACTACCAGGCGGCGAGGGCGGTCTTCAACGAACGGGAACTGGTCGACCTGACCATCGCGATCGGCGTGATGAACCTCTACAACCGGATGGCGATCAGCTTCCGGAATACGCCGCAGGCCGCGCTGGCGCAGTAGCGAACGCTCCTGTTGCAGCAACCGCAGAAGTCGCCAGGGAGAGCGGGCGGTATCGCGCCCGCTCCGCTGGCAACGCCGCCTTTACTCGACCTCGCCGTCGTCGGTGTCGCCGACCTTGGCGTCCTGCTCATGACGCATCGCCGCGGCGGTCAGCGTCGTGGCGACGACCGGCGCGGCCTCCTTGCGCTCGCTGTAGCGGTCGGTCAGGTAGTCCGAGCGGTCGCGCGTCAGCAGCGTGAACTTGACGAGTTCCTCCATCACGTCGACCACGCGGTCGTAATACGACGATGGCTTCATGCGGCCATTCGCGTCGAATTCCTGATACGCCTTCGGCACCGACGACTGGTTCGGGATCGTGATCATCCGCATCCAGCGGCCCAGCACGCGCAGCGCATTGACCGCGTTGAAGGACTGCGAGCCGCCGCAGACCTGCATCACCGCCAGCGTGCGGCCCTGGGTCGGACGAATGCCGCCGCTCTCCAGCGGCAGCCAGTCGATCTGGTTCTTGAAGACCGCGGTCAACGTGCCATGGCGCTCCGGGCTGCACCAGACCTGTCCCTCCGACCATTCGGACAGCTTGCGCAGCTCGGCCACCCTGGGGTGGTCGGCCGGCACGCTGTCGGCGATCGGCAGCGCGTGCGGATCGAACACGCGCGTTTCCGCGCCGAGGCGCTTGAGGATGCGTTCGGCCTCCAGCGTCAGCAGCCGGCTGTACGAGGTGGCCCGCAGCGAGCCGTAGAGCAGCAGGATGCGCGGCGGGTGGGTGCTGGTCTTCGCCGGTTCCAGCTTGTGCAGATCCGGGACATCGAGCAGCGACGGCACGACGTTGGGCAGGTCGGCGCTCATCGGCCAACCCTCCGGCCGTCGGCGTCGATGACCAGCTCGCCGTCTTCCTTGGCAAACGGGCCTTGCTGCGGCGCGGGCAGGATGTCGAGGACCAATTCCGAGGGACGGCACAGCCGGACGCCCAGCTCGGTGACCACGAACGGCCGATTGATCAGGATCGGATGCGCCATCATCGCGTCGAGCAGCTGGTCATCGGTCAGCGACGTGTCGTCGAGACCGAGTTCGGCATAGGGCGTGCCTTTTTCGCGAATCGCTGCGCGCACGCTGAGGCCGGCCTGCCGGATCATGCCTTCGAGTTCGCTGCGGGTCGGCGGCGTCTTCAGGTACTCGATGACCGTGGGTTCGATGCCGGCATTGCGAATCATTGCCAGCGTGTTGCGGGACGTGCCGCAGGCGGGGTTGTGATAGATCGTGACAGTGGACATGACAGCGGGGATGACGTTTCTCAGGAGGCTTCGTACCAACGTTGCGAGCGGTTGACCACGCCGACCACCAGCAGCATGATCGGCACCTCGATCAGCACGCCGACCACCGTGGCCAGCGCCGCGCCGGATTCGAAGCCGAACAGGCTGATCGCCGTGGCGACGGCCAGCTCGAAGAAATTGCTGGCGCCGATCAGCGCGGAGGGGCCGGCGACGCAATGCGCCACGCCGAGCTTGCGGTTCAGGAGATAGGCCAGGCCCGAGTTCAGCACGACCTGGATCAGGATCGGCACCGCCAGCAGCAGGATGATCAGCGGCTGCTCGACGATCGCGTTGCCCTGGAAGCCGAACAGCAGCACCAGCGTTCCCAGCAGCGCGGTGATCGAATACGGGCCCAGCGCGCCGGTCACGCGCCGATACGTCGCTTCGCCGCGCGCGAGCAGCAGCTTGCGGATGGCCTGGGCGATCATCACCGGGATGACGATATACAGCCCCACCGAGACGATCAGCGTGTCCCACGGCACCGTGATCGACGACAGCCCGAGCAGCAGCCCGACCACCGGCGCGAATGCCACCACCATGATGGCGTCGTTGACGGCCACCTGCGACAGCGTGAAATACGGATCGCCCTTGCACAGTTGCGACCAGACGAACACCATCGCGGTGCAGGGCGCCGCCGCCAGCAGGATCAGGCCGGCGACGTAGCTGTCGAGCTGCTCGGCCGGCAGCCACGGCGCAAATACATGCCGCACGAAGATCCACGCGAGCAGCGCCATCGAGAACGGCTTGACGAACCAGTTGACGAACAGCGTCACGCCGATGCCGCGCCAGTGGCCCGCGACCTGGCCCATCGCGCCGAAGTCGATCTTGATCAGCATCGGGATGATCATCACCCAGATCAGCAGCCCGACCGGCAGATTGACCTGCGCGACCTCCATCGCGCCGATCGCCTGGAACACGCCGGGAAACCACTGGCCCAGCAGGATCCCGGCCACGATGCACAGCGCCACCCAGATCGTCAGATAGCGCTCGAAGAAGCCGATGCCGCTCGCTGGCGACACGGTGGCGGCTTGTTTCGCCGCCTGTTCGGCCGCCGTCATGCCTTCGGCTCCGCCGCCGGCGCGCCGGGCGCACGCATTGTCATCGGTGCCGACTCCGGCACGGTGGAACAGCCGGACACGGGGGAGCACGGATTGCCGCCGCAGCAGTTCTCCGTCAGATAGCCGAGCAATGCGTTCATCGTTTCGAAGCGGGCCATGTAGATGATCGAGCGGCCGTCCTGGCGACTGCGCAGCAGGCCGGCGCGATGCAGCTCCTTCAGGTGGAAGGACAGCGACGAGGCCGGCATCTGCATCGATTCGGCGATCCGCCCCGCCGGCAGCCCCTCGGGGCCGGCCTGGACCAGCATGCGGAAGACGGCAAGCCGAACGGAATGGGCAAGGGCGGAGAGCGCTTCGAGGACGTTATCGGTTTCCATTGTTCGAATATAGTCGAAACATGGAATCCGGGCAACATGCACGGCCCCGGCTTCAAGCCCCGCGGCGCTGTGCCATCCGTTCGCCGATGGCCCGCAAGGTCTGGTCCGGCAACCGGGTTGCGAAGGGAAACACTTCGCGCTCCTCGCGGTCGACGTGCGCCAGATAGTGGGCGGCGAACAGCGCCAGCGCCTCCGGTGCGGGCTCCGCGGTCCCTTGCTGCACGCGTTCGAGCCAGGGGCGGGCCTGTTCCCACAGCGCATCGAGTGCACCGTGATCCTGCTCGAGCGCCTGCATGGTCGCCTGCAGGGCAGGGTCTTGCAGGTCGCGCAGGGCAGGGAACAGATCCTCTTCTTCGTCGGCGTGATGCAGCGGCGCGGCAATGGTGAAGTAGCGGACGATGCCTGCCGCGGCGGTGCGAGCCTGGTCATCCGCGCCATGCCGGGCAGTGTGTTCGGCAAGCCGGCCGCATAGAGAGGCAAAACGCCGGACCTTGTCGTGGCAGGCTGTCAGCAGTTCGATCGGGGATTCGAAGGAGGGGATGGAGGGCGTATTGGGAAGCATGGCTGGACAATTATCTCGCCATCCGGCCGCGGCCGTGCCAAAGGCCGGTTTTTGCGTCGGGCAGGCAATATTTACCGCTAGACCACGCTCCGCCTCTGAATACCACCCTGCGGCAGACCGGTGGCGCAAGGCTTGCTTGAGTCGATGGCTCAGGTCGATGGGCCGGACTCGGCAGCATCGGCCTTCAGCCTTGCTCCACCCTTGCAGGAGAGAAACATGTCCGACGGAAAACTCGGCATCGCCGGGACGACCTTTATTGCCTTTGCCGTGGCCGGGCTGGCGCTGGCCGCCTCGATGTACCTGGCGTATCTGGCCGCGCCGCCCAAGGGGCGCGCGCTGATCCGTGATGCGCTGGATCACGATTCGGGGCCAGGCCCGCAAGGGTGAGCGGGCCGGATCGAGGCCTGGCCGCGAACTTCGGCAATGGCTGCGATGTCTACCACCGACATCGCCGGGCGCCCGCGCCACGGTTTACCGTCGAGGCCCATCAGCGTCAGGGCCCGCATTCCCGACTGACCTTACGTTCCCCGATGAAGGCGTTGCGCAATCCCAGGTGCCTGCTGGTCGAAAGCCGCTGGTTTGTCCCGCGGCATTTCGACGGCATCAGTCTCGGCCCGCTCGTGCTGCTTCGGCCCGGTGTGTCGGCCGGGCTGATCGCGCATGAACTGGTTCACGTGCGCCAGTTCTGGCGCCGGCCATTCACACATGGGCCGCGATATCTGCTGTCGAAGGCCTATCGGCAGGACTGCGAGGTCGAGGCCTACCGGGCGCAATTGCAAGCTGCGGGAAGGACGCCATCGCGCATTGCCAATCTGGCGTGCTATCTGGCGACGAAGTACCGCCTCGATCTCGACCAGGAGACGGCGGTGCGGCTGCTTTCTGCGGAGGATTCCTCACGGTGACCTCATATGGACCGGCGGCACGGGCCAAGGGCGGCGGCGCTGATTCCGGTGTAAACCAGGCCATGTCGCGCGTTGTCAGCCATCCCGTCGGATGCTGACGCGCCCCGACCTCGCCGCATAGTCCAACCCCGCGCCGCTCGGTCAGCCCCGTTTCTCTTCCTCCGGGACACTGAACTGCGCCTTCATCGATTCGATGAAAGGCTGGATTTTCGCCATGCACGCCTCGGCATGCTCGCCTTCCATCGTCGATAGCCCCCAGTTGCAGCCGGTCGCGTCGGGCGCCTGGATGCAGATATCGCCGAAGCACGCATCCTTGCACTCGGGCCATTTGGCCTGCTCGGCCCGGATCATGGCGCGGATCTCCGCCTTGTTCTTGATCTGCCTGGTCATCGCTGTCTCCGTCTCGTTTTCGATCGGCCGCCATTGGCGCTGGGTTCAGCACAAGGCGGCGGACGTGTTGCAGGCACTGCGGTGCTACGGATCAGAGTACGCCGGAATCCGGACGCGCGCGTGACTTTCTGCCCGCCTCGTGGGCGGAGAGCGCCTTGCACGACCGTCATGCACGGTGCGGCGCGTCCGGAAGTGCGGTACGGAGGCCTGACCGTCCCCCAGCCTCGGCATCCTGCCGCCATACGGCAGATCCTGCTTTCCAGTCGCCTGCATACGGATTTGTTATACCATCGGGCGGATTTGTTTCTTCCTCCGAAGTCCTTACCCCTGGCATGAAGTTCAAGGAAATCAGTGCGTTTCAAGCCGTGATGCGCTCCGGCTCGATGACAGCGGCCGCGGCCGAGCTGTACACCTCGCAGCCGAACGTCAGCCGCATGATCGCGCAACTCGAGTACTCCACGGGCCTGACGCTGTTCGCGCGCAATGCCGGCCGTTTGACCCCGACCGAGGAGGGCCTGGCTTTCCTGCGCGAGGTGGAGCGCGCCTTCGTCGGCCTCGATGCGTTGAAGGACGCGGCGCGCAACATTCGGCAGTTCGGCAAGGGGCGGCTGCGCATTGCCGCGGTGCCGTCGCTGGCGATGACCGTGCTGCCGCTGGTGCTGCAGCGATTCCATGCCGAGTTTCCCGACGTCAATGTCGCGATGGAAACGGGCAGCACGCAGCTGGTGGCCGATCGGGTCGGCAGCCGCTACTGCGATCTCGGTCTGGTCTCCTTCCTGCCACCGGCGGCGGTCACCGAAGCGCAGCCGATCGCGGAGCTCGCCGGATGTTGCGTGGTGCCGCCCGGGCACCGGCTCGCCGGCCAGGACGTGATCACGGCCGCCGACCTGGCCGGCGAGTCGTTCATCTCGATGAGCCACGGGGATGGCCTGCGCGCCGCGGTGGACGCAGCCTTCGCCGACGATGACCAGCGCGTGATGCATTTCGAGACGCCTTACGGCGCCACCATCTGCAAGCTGGTCGGCCTCGGACTGGGCGTGGGCATTGTCAACCCGCTGGTGGCCCGCGCGCATGCCGCCGAAGTCGTGGCGCGCCCGTTCCAGCCCGCCATTCCGTTCGTCAGCTATCTGCTGCTGGCCCGCAACCGCCCCGTCAACGTGCTGGTGGACCGGTTCACCGAGCGGATGAAAGAAGTCATCGATGCCGAAATGGCGTCCCTGCCGCCGGGCCTATCAGGTTTCTGCATGGGAGCCTGACAGACTCGTATTTGCCGCTGCGGCGCACGCGCCGCATACTCGCTCGAACCGACACACCGGGGCCCATCGAAGCCGATCGACGATTGCACGATCCCGCCGGTGGCATCACGATTCTTGCGAGACCCACATGAGATTGAGCAGGGCCCACGGCCCGCATTTTTCGCTTCGGAGGCGCGCCTGATGCCCGCAGCCTCCACCTCCCGATATCCGCTGTTCGACGTCGCCGTGGTCGGCGGCGGCCTGGTCGGCTCGGCGCTGGCATACGGGCTGCGCCAGCATGCCGGTTCGGTCGCCGTGCTGGACGAGGGCGATGTCGCGCTGCGGGCATCCCGCGGCAATTTTGGTCTGGTCTGGCTGCAGAGCAAGGGCTACGGGATGGGCGCGTACAGCCGCTGGACACTGAAGTCCACCCGGCTGTGGCCGACCCTGGCAGCCGACCTGCTGCAGGAGACCGGCATCGACGTGGCGCTCGAGCAGAAGGGCGGGCTGACGCCGCTGATGGGCGACTACGAGATCGAGGCCCGACTGGCATGGGTCAATACGCTGATGTCGCAGCCGGACGTCGAACCCTATGAGTGGAAGCTGCTGGACCACCACCAGGCCGCCGCGCTTGTGCCGGGCCTCGGGCCCGATGTGACCGGCGCCATCTGGACGCCGCACGACGGCATCGTCAACCCGCTCAAGCTGCTGCGCGCGTTCCATACTGCCTTCAGCACCAGTGGGGTCCAATACCTGCCGCACCACGGCGTCACCGACATCGTGCAGCAGGCAGGCGGTCAATTCGTGCTGACCACCACCAACGGGGTGGTGCGGGCGCGCAAGGTCGTGCTGGCCGGTGGCCTGCGCAATGGCGATCTGGGCCGCATGGTCGGCATCGACCTGCCGATGGCCCCGCAGCGCGGCCAGATTCTGGTGCTCGAACGCACCCGCCGGCTGCTCGATACGCCGATGGTCACGCTGCGCCAGAACGACGAAGGCAGCTGGCTGGTCGGCGATTCGCAGGAAGACGCCGGCTACAACGATCAGGTCACCACGCTGCCTGTGCTGGCCACGCTGGCCGACCGCGCCGTGCGTACCTTGCCCGCGCTGCGCGACGTGCGCGCGGTGCGCGCCTGGTCCGCCCTGCGCGTGCGGGCCAAGGACGGATTTCCGGTCTACGAGCAATCGAGCACGCATCCTGGCGCGTTCGTCGTGACATGCCACAGCGGCGTGACGCTTGCCGCAACGCATGCACTGAACCTGGCCCCCATGATCGCCGCGGGGCAGCTGCCGCCCGAGCTGGCTACTTTCTCGACCCGGAGGTTCCATGTTCCGAAGAATTGATGCGGCTGTCCTGCAAGCGACAGAGCGCAAGGTGCGGGTCACGGTCGATGGTGCCGCCCTGGAATGCCGCGAGGGCGACAGCGTCGCCGCGGCCCTGTTCGCAGCCGGCGTGCTCGCATGCCGGGACACGGCCGTCTCCGGCGCGGCGCGCGGACCGTACTGCATGATGGGCGTCTGTTACGACTGCCTGGTGCGTATCGATGGCCGGCCCAACCAGCAGGCGTGCATGACGCCAGTGCGTGAGGGCATGACGGTGGAACGCCAGCTTGGCGCGCGCGAGGTGGCGGCATGAGCATCGACATCACGACCTGCGACCTGCTGGTGGTCGGCGCCGGCCCCGCAGGCCTGGCCGCCGCGACACGCGCCGCCGGACTCGGTCTGTCGACGGTGCTGATTGACGAGCAACCGGCGCCGGGCGGACAGATCTATCGCGCGATCGGCAACACGCCGGTGCGCAATCGCGCCATTCTTGGCGAAGACTACTGGCACGGCCAAAGCCTGCTCGAGCCGTTTGCGCGCAGCGGGGCACGGCACCTTTCCGCCGCGACGGTGTGGTCGATCAATGCCCTCGAAGGGCAAGCGGCTGCCGGTGCCGAAGGGCAGGGCGAGGGCAGGTGCGCCGGCTTCGAGGTCGCCTATTCGGTAGCCCGTCCCGGCCAGGAGCCGCAGGCCGCGCTGCTGCATTGCCGCCATATCGTGCTGGCCACCGGCGCGCAGGAGCGGCCGTTCCCGATCCCCGGCTGGACATTGCCCGGCGTGATCACCGCCGGCGCGGCGCAAATCCTGCTGAAGACGTCGGGCGTCGTGCCGGAAGGCCGCACCGTGCTGGCCGGCGGCGGCCCGCTGCTCTATCTGTTGGCGTGGCAATACCTGAATGCCGGCGTGAAGCTCGAAGCGATTCTGGAGACCACCGACAGCGGGCAATGGCGCAAGGCGCTGCCGCACGCCTGGGGCTTCCTGCGTTCGCCTTATCTCGGCAAGGGGCTGAAGCTGCTGCGCGCGGTGCGCAAGGCCGTGCCCATCGTCAACGGCGTGACGGCGCTCGAGGCGCTGGCCGGTGCCGACGGCAAGGTCGCCGAATTGCGCTATGAGGCCGCTGGCCAGAGCCGCAAGATGGCGGTTGACCAGCTGCTGCTGCATCAAGGCGTGGTCCCCAATACCAACCTGTCACGCGCGGTCGGCGCCGAGCACGCGTGGAACGAGCGTCAGGACTGCTGGGAGCCTGCGGTCGATGCCTGGGGCGCGACTTCGGTGCCGCACCTGACCATTGCCGGCGACGGCGCCGGTATCGCGGGCGCGGTGGCCGCCGAGCATCGCGGCCGGATCGCGGCGCTGCATGCCGCCGCCGACCTCGGCCGGATCGACATCGCGACGCGCGACAGGGAAGCGGCGGCACATCGCGCCGCGCTGACCCGGGCGACGCGCGGGCGCGAGTTCTTCGAGGTCCTGTACCGCCCGCTGGCCCAGTTCCGGCGCCCGGTTGGCGACACCGTCGTCTGCCGCTGCGAAGAGGCCACCGCGGAACAGGTGCGGCACGCCGCGCGCATCGGCTGCCAGGGTCCCAACCAGCTCAAGGCGTTCCTGCGCTGCGGCATGGGTCCTTGCCAGGGGCGCTTCTGCGGGCTGACGGTCACCGAGCTGATCGCGGACGAACAGCAGCGCCATCCGCGCGACGTCGGCTACTACCGGCTTCGCTTTCCGACCAAGCCGGTGACGCTTGGCGAGATCGCGACGCTGCCGCAGACGCAGGCTTCGCGCGAAGCCGTGGTGCGCTTCAAGAAATGAAGCGCGACATGGCGATGCGAAGCGCCGGCCTGCACGACAGGCCGGCATGAGTACGGCAACACCACAATAAACGAGCAGGACCGGATCGCCCCGCGGCATGCCGCGTCTTGCCGATTGCACCAGCACAGCGACGAAACCTGAGAGCACTCCACAAACCATCTATCGAGGTTCAACCATGGCGTTTTCCAAGATTGTCCCCGCTCTCGCGCTCGCGCTGACCGCCACCCATGGCATCGCGCAGGACCTGCCGCAGGGCCCCATCCGGATGCTGGTCGGCTTTGCGCCCGGCGGCGGCAACGACGTGATTGCCCGCACGGTGTCGACGCAGTTTCAGCTGAACACCAAGACCACCATCGTCGTGGAAAACAAGCCCGGCGGCGGCAGCACGATCGCGACCGCCGAGGTGGCGCGCGCCAAGCCCGATGGATCCGTGCTGTTGCTGGGGTCCGTGGGCGGACAGGCCATCGCGCCGTCGATCTACAGCAAGCTGCCATACGACCCCGTCAAGGGCGTGCAGCCGGTTTCGCTGGTGGCAAAGTCGGCCAATGCGCTGGTGGTCAACAACGATCTGCCGGTCAAGACCGTGCAGGAGCTGGTTGCGTATGCCAAGGCCAATCCGGGCAAGCTGAACGTGACGTCGCCGGGCAACGGCACCATCTCGCACCTGTCGGCCGAACTGTTCAAGAGCATGGCGGGCGTCTCGATTACGCACATTCCGTACCGTGGCGACGCACCGGCAATGCAGGACGTGATGGCCGGCCAGGCCCAGATGACGTTCGCCAGTCTGCCGTCGGCAAAGGCCGGCGCCGATTCGGGCAAGGTGCGCATCCTCGCGGTGACCAGCACCAAGCGCGTGGAAACCATGCCGAACGTGCCGACCATCGCCGAGTCCGGCGTGCCCGGCTATGAGGTCGTGTCGTGGTACGGCGTGTTCACCACGGGCGGCACGCCGATGCCGACGGTCAACCGACTCGCGCAGGAAATCGCTGCCGTGATCGCCCAGCCCGCCATCCGCGATTCGATCGCCAAGCAAGGCATGGAGCCGAGCGCGCTGGGGCCGGTCGAGTTCACGCAACTGGTCAATCACGACACGCAGAAGTGGGCCAAGGTCGTGAAGACGGTGGGCATCAAGCTGGACTGAACGGCTTGCGGTCGGTTGGCGATTTCGATGCAGCCAGGGCCAGCGCCTGGCCGCATCGCTCTTCACGCCCCCGGTCATCGTTTCGCGCAAACAGATTCGACCCCACCTGCACGCCCCACATGCGGCTGCTGACCTCATCCATGCGCCCGCCTTGCCAGCACCTCGTCGCGCGGTCCCGCATCGACCACGCTGCCGCCGTCCATCACGACGATGGTGTCGAAGCGTTCCAGCAGGCTGGGTCGGTGCACCGAGGCGACGATGCAGGCGGAAGGGAAGGCGGCGTGCATACGGTCGAATACGTGGCCCTCGGCCTTCGGGTCTAGCGCGCTGGTGGGTTCGTCGAGCAGCAGTATGGAGCTGCCCCGCGCCGCCAGCCCGCCGCGCGCCAGTGCCAGCCGCTGCCGCTGGCCACCGGAGAGATTGCCGCCGCGCTCGCTGATGGCGCTGTCCAGGCCATCGGGCAGCCGCTGCAACACCTCGTCGAACCCGCCCGTATGCACCGCGGATTGCAGCGCTGCGGCGTCGACCGGCTCGCCGAACGTCAGATTCTCTTCCACGCTGGCCTCGAATACCTCGGCCTCCTGCGGGATCAGCGTGGCCAACGTGCGCAACTCCGACCAGTCCAGCGTCACGCCATCGCGCCGCAGCTCGCCCTGCTGTGGCCGATAGAGGCCGGCGAGCGTGCGAAGAAGCGTGCTTTTGCCGCCGCCGCTCGGGCCGATCAACGCCACACGTGCGCCGCGCCGCAGCGTCAGATTCACGCCGTGCAGGCCGCCCCGCGCATCGTTGCCGTAGCGCCAACTGACGCCGCGCAGTTCCAGCGTCTGCCAGGGCGCGTCGGGCACCACGGCGGGAACGGCTTCATCGGGATCGCCGGGCGCCCGCCAGATCGGCTCGGCGCTGCCGTAGTCGGTGTGCATGCGCGCAAAGCTTTGAAAGTTCGCGGCCATCGAGCCGACCACGGACGCGGCCTGCTGCGCATACTGATAAATCATGAAGACCGTGCCGAGCGGTACCACCTGACCCGGCTGCCGCTCCTGCAGCACGTACATCACGACAAGAATCCAGGTCAGCCCCATGCCGAGCAGATCGACCGCAAACCACTTGCCTTCGTTGACCATGACCGCACGGCGCAGCGGGGCCATGATCCTCTCCATGCGCCGGCCCAGCAGCTTGCGCGACGCCGCTTGCAGCCTCAGTCCGATCACCGTACTGGCGTTGCCGACGAAGTCGAGCAGGGCGGACACATAGCGACGCTCCGCATCGTTCTCGGCCCGTGCCAGCTGCATCAATGCGCGGTCGAAACGCAGGATGATCAGCGCGATCACCACGTAGCCGGTCACCGCGATCGCGCCGCTCATGCGCGACAGCAGGGTCAGCGCCACCAGCGGACCGATGAAGTTGAAGATGTTCTGCAGATAGACGAACTGGTTCTGCGCAAAGTCCGACAGCGCCCGGCTGGACTGCACGACGCGATGCTGCAGGTCGCCCGAATGCCGTCCATCGCGCCATGCCAACGGTGCCGCCGCGATGCGCGCATAGAGCTGGTCGCTGAGCCGCTCGCGCACCCGCACGCCAACGTTGCGCTCCAACACCCGTCCCGGGCCGTGCACCAGCCATGACAGCAGATAGATGCCGATAAGATAGACAATCCAGCGGCCCGCCGCCGCGATGTTGTCCTGCTGCAGGGCGTTGATCGCCTGCGCCGCCAGCCACGGCATCACCAGCCGCAGCAACTGCGCCGCCGCCAACAAGCCCGATGCGCCTACCAGTTGAGCCCGCACACCGTGCGCATGGCGCCAGAGCGCGCGGTACAGCTCGCGCGCTGCGCTGCCGAGTCCCATGGCGGCCGGACGGGCAGGGGATGCGGGATCGAACTCCGTCATGCGGTGATGGCTCCTTCGGTTTCTGTCGGGATGGATTCGAAACCGGGAGTCTAGCGTTTCGCGGCAACACGATGCCCAAAGTCTCGGCACGTTGCGGGATGACCGAAGCGTTCGATGCCCGAGGGCACCCCACGAGCAGGGCTCGGCATGGCAACCTTGTTGAGTGCAACCAGGATCACTATGTAGGGGGAGCTACAGCCTTGCAGCGATGCAAACGTGTGCCTATGCTGCCGGCATGACTGCGGCTTCCAACCCCGGATTCTTCTGATCGTCGATGAGCACTCCACAATCGGTCGAGGCCGCCCCTGGCATCAAAGGACCGGGCTACACCCTCTGGCAACTGGTCCGCTATTTCCTCCGCCTCGGCACGCTCGGCTTCGGCGGCCCCGTCGCGTTGGCCGGCTATATGCATCGCGATCTGGTCGAAACGCGGCAATGGATTACCGAGGCGGATTACAAGGAAGGCCTCGCGCTGGCACAACTGGCGCCGGGCCCGCTGGCCGCGCAATTGGCGATCTATCTCGGCTACGTGCATTACCGCATTGTCGGCGCGACGCTGATCGGCATCGCCTTCGTGCTGCCATCGTTCCTGATGGTGGTGGCGCTCGGTTGGGCATATGTGCGCTTCGGCGGGCTGACGTGGATGCAGTCGGTGTTCTATGGAGTCAGTGCGGCCGTGATCGGCATCATCGCGATCAGCGCCTACAAACTCACCACCAGGAGCGTCGGCAAGGACAGATTGCTGTGGGCGGTCTACCTCGTGCTGGCGGTGGTGACAGTCGTCACGGAATCCGAGATGGCGTGGCTGTTTCTGGCAGCGGGCGTGCTGGTCTGGTTCTGGCGCGCGCCGCCGAGGTGGATTCGATCGAACAGATTGCACGCGGTGGCCGCGGTGCCGATTCCGATGGCGAGCGGCATGCTTGCAACGATCGATTGGCCGCTGCTTTCGCAGATCGGACTGTTCTTCGCCAAGGCCGGCGCCTTCGTCTTCGGCTCCGGACTGGCCATCGTGCCGTTCCTGTACGGCGGCGTGGTCACGGACCACCAGTGGCTCAACGAGAGGCAGTTCGTCGACGCGGTGGCCGTGGCGATGATCACGCCGGGACCGGTCGTCATCACCGTGGGTTTCATCGGCTATCTGATTGCCGGATTGCCCGGCGCATGCGTGGCCGCGGTCGCCACCTTCCTGCCGTGCTACCTGTTCACGATCCTGCCGGCGCCGTACTTCAAGAAATACGGCAAGCTGCCCGCGATCCTGGCCTTCGTCGACGGCGTGACGGCCGCGGCGATCGGGGCCATTTCCGGCGCGGTAATCGTGCTGGCCAAGCGTTCGATCGTCGATGTTCCCACCGCCCTGGTGGCGCTGATTGCCGTCGTGTTGCTGCTCAAGTTCAAGAAGCTGACGGAACCCGTGATTGTCGCCGGCGCTGCCGTGATCGGCCTGGTGGCATATCCGTTGCTGCATCCCTGAGCTGGCGGGAGCGCAGCGCGACCCGAGCGATTCATTCCGTCCCGGAATACATCGCCGAAAAAACTTCACGCCGCGCGTGGCGCGCTCCTCCATACTCGCATCATCATTGAACCGCAGCGATCGGGGAGGAGCACCATGAAAATGGCATTGGCATGGATGTGGGTAGCGGGAGCGATCGGCATCGGCATGCCGTCCGCACAGGCGGCGTGGCCGGAGAAACCCATCAAGCTGATCGTGCCGACGGCGGCCGGAGGCGCGCCGGACATCGTGGCGCGTCTGTTCGGCGATGCGCTGTCAAAGCGGCTGGGCCAGGCGATCGTGGTGGAGAACCGGCCTGGCGCAGGCGGCAATATCGGCATGCAGGCATTGCTGCAGGCGCCGGCCGATGGCTACACCATCGCCTATGGCAACAACGCCACGCTGGCGACCAACCGATTCCTCTATAGCCGGCTGCCTTACGATCCCGACAAGCTGGTGCCCATCGTCGGGCTCGTGACGACGTTCAACATCCTCGCGGTCAACAACGCGCTTCCGGTGAAGTCGGTGCGCGAACTGATCGCCTATGCGCAGGCCAATCCCGGCAAGCTGTCGATGGGCTCCGCCGGCAACGGCACGACCAGCCATCTGGGCGGAGAGCTGTTCAAGACGCTGGCCCAGCTCAATATCGAGCACGTGCCATACAAGGGCAGCACCCCCGCGTTGCAGGACCTGGTCGGCAACAACGTGCAGCTGATGTTCGAAAACGTGCCGTCGATCGGGCCCTATGTCGGCAGCAACAAGGTCCGCGCGCTGGCCGTGACATCGACCAAGCGCTCGCCGCATTTTCCGCAGGTGCCTACGATGGACGAAGCCGGCATCAAGGGCTACGAATTGACCGCATGGGCGGGGCTGGTCGGCGCGCCGGGCATACCGGGGGAGGTGGTGGACCGCCTCAATCGCGAGGTCAATGCGGTGATTCGGGACCCGGGGTTCCGTGCGCGGCTGGACCAGCTCTCGTTCGAGCCGCTGGGCGGATCGCCGCGCGACTTTCAGGCACTGGTGGCATCCGAAACCGTGAAGTTCGGCGAGCTGGTGCGCAAGAGCGGCGCCAAGGTCGATTGAGGGTGCACGGCATGTCATCGCATTTCGATCTGATCATTCGCAACGGCGACCTGGTCGACGGCAGCGGGGCGCCGCGGCGTTCTGCCGACGTGGCAGTGCGCGACGGCATGGTTGCCGCGATCGGCATCGGCCCGGAGGCCACCGCCGACGAGGTCGTCGATGCCACCGGCATGGTCGTCGCGCCCGGATTCATCGACACGCATACGCACGACGACTGGATGGTGTTCCAGTCCCCGCAGATGTTGCCCAAGGTGACCCAGGGCGTCACCACGATCATTGCAGGCAACTGCGGCATCAGCCTCTTTCCGCTGGTCACCGACAGCATCCCGCCGGCGCCGCTCGACATCATGCGCGGCGGCTTCGTATTCGAATCGGTGCGGGCCTATCGCGAGGCGTTCGCCGCCCGGCCGGCCACCGTCAATGTCTCGGTGCTTGTGGGCCAATCGACGCTGCGCGCGCGCCGCGTCGCGGAGCTGGGACGTGCTGCGACCGACGGCGAGATCGACAGCATGCGGCGCGACGTCGAGCAAGCCCTGCTGGAGGGCGCCATCGGCGTCTCCACCGGTACCTTCTATCCGCCGTCGGCGGCCGCATCGGAGCAGGAGATCCTGCGCATGTGCGAACCGATGCAGCGGCTGGGCGGCGTGCTGGTCTCGCATATGCGCGACGAGAGCGACAACGTCGCCGAGGCGATCGACGAGACCGCGCGGCTGGGCAGGGCGCTCAATGTGCCGACCGTGATTTCGCACCACAAGCTGGTCGGCAAGCGCAATCATGGCCGCAGCCGCGAGACGCTGGCGCAGGTGCGGGAACTCTCGCGCACCATGCCGCTTTGCCTGGACTGCTATCCGTACGCGGCCTCGTCGACCATGCTGCGTCCGGAACGGGTCGACCAGTGCGACCGGATCCTGATCACCTGGTCGGCCTCGCATCCGGAAGCTGCGGGCCGCTATCTGGAGGATCTGGCGCAGGAATGGCAACGCTCGCGGCGCGAGGTGGCAGAGGCCTTGCTGCCGGGCGGCGCGGTGTACTTCATCATGGACGAGGGCGATGTGCGGGACATCCTCGGCTACCCGGACACGATGATCGGCTCGGACGGCATCCCGTCCGACGAAACGCCGCATCCTCGCCTGTGGGGCACCTTTCCGCGCGTGCTGGGCTTGTACTCGCGCGAGCTGGGCCTGTTTCCGCTCGAGCGCGCGGTTCACAAGATGACGGGCCTGCCCGCACAGCGCTTCGGGCTCGATGGCAGGGGCCATCTCGCCGTCGGCAAGGTGGCCGACATCACGGTGTTCGACCCGGCAACGATCCGCGATTGCGCGACCTTCGATGCGCCCACGCAGCCGTCGGTCGGCATCCGGGACGTATTCGTCGCGGGGCAGGCAACGCTGCGCGATGGCGTGCCTACTGCCAACCGGCCCGGACGCTTCGTGACGTCGACCCTGGTCAGGTCGGGCGTGCCGACGTGAGCCGATGCCGGGGTCCGTTCGTGTCGGCTCTGGCCGTCTGCAGCAGCCAGTCCAGGAAGGTGACCAGGGTAGGGTTGGCGCGCTTCTCGTCGAGGCAGACGAAGTAGTACGACTTCGGCGACAGATAGCTGGTGTCCGACAGCCGTATCAGCCGGCCGGCCCGCAGATCGTCGCCGGCCACGAATTCCGGCAGCAACGCCACGCCCATGCCGCTGATGGCCGCCTGCAGGCCCATGGTCAGCAGGCCGTAGCGCGGCCCGTCGCCGGGCCTGGCCACCTTGGCGCCGATCTGCGCGAGATAGGCCGGCCATGCGTCCAGCGCCGTATGTTGATGGAGCAGGGGCATTTGCCGCAGTGCCTGCGACAGCGAACCGCCCCGTGGCCGCCTGTCGGGAGCGCACACGGGGAACAGCTCCAGCGGCATGACTTCGACGCCGAAGTGTCCAGGCGGCGGGCCGCCGCAGTACATGATGGCGGCGTCCAGGCCGCTGTGGGGCAGGTCCACCGGACCAACCTTGGTGGTGATGTTCAGCTGGATCTGCGGATGCTGCTTGGCAAATTGCAGCATCCGCGGCAGCAGCCAGATGTTGCCCAGCGACACCGGCACGGACAGGTCGAGCCGCCCGCCGGACCCACGGCCGGTGAGCACTTCCAGCGTGGCTTCCTCGAGCAGGTTCAGTACCTGCCTGACGCGCTTGAGGTATTCCGCGCCGGTCGCGGTCGCGACGACTCCGCCCTTGCGCCGGTCGAGCAGCCGCACACCAAGGAAGTTCTCCAGCTCCGTCAACTGCTTGCTGACGGCGCTCTGCGTCAGACACAGCTCCTCGGCAGCTTCGGTCACGCTTCCCTTGCGCACGGTGGACTCAAGCGCGACCAGGTTGGCAAGGGCGGGCAGGTTGCGGCTGGTGGTGCTTTTCATCGGGGCATCCTCGGGCGGACGGTGAGACTCGGTACGGTGGGCGCAGGTACTGCGCGCGCCATTGTCGTTCATGTATTCCGTGAGGGAAAGCAACACGATGATCGATCGTACGAACAGGCTGGCCGGACCCGGGGGCAATGGCGAGGTCGAGGCGGCCGAGGCGGCATGCGATTTGTTCGAACTGCCGATCGCCGAACTGGCGCGCCGCATGGACGACGGCATGCTGACGGCCGAGGAACTGGTGGCGGGACATCTTGCGCGTATCGAGGCGTTCGACCGCATGGGACCGTCGATCAACGCGGTCAGCCAGTTGCATCCCGATGCGCTGCATGACGCGGTGCGGCTCGACCGCGAACGGCGGCGGCATGGCGCGAGGGGTCCGCTGCACGGCATGCCGATGGTGGTCAAGGACAATATCGACACCGTGGGGTTGCCGACCACGGCCGGTTGCGCCGCACTGCGCGACGCGCTGCCCTCCGCCGATGCGCCGGTCGTGGCCCGGTTGCGCGCCGCGGGCGCGATCGTCCTCGGCAAGGCCAATATGTCGGAGCTTGCCGCGTCCAATGGCCGCTTCGGCTACAGCTCGGCGAACGGCCTGACCTTGAATCCTTACCGTCTTTCCCGCAATGCCAGCGGGTCCAGCAGCGGCACGGGCGCGGCAGTGGCGGCCGGCTTCGCGGTGTTCGGGCTCGGCACCGATTCGTTTGGCTCGGTGCGTGGCCCGGCCTGCGTGCATGCCCTCGTCGGAATCAGGCCGACCCACGGCTTGCTCGACGCGGCCGGCGTGCTGCCGCTGGCGCAGTCCTTCGACACCGTCGGGCCGCTGGCGCGCACGGTGGACGACGCGGCGCTGGTGCTCGCGGCCCTAGCTCCGCAGGCGCGCATCGATGGCACGAAGGAACGTCTTGCCGGCCGCCGTCTCGGCATCGTGACGGACTTCAACGGCGCCAACGACGAGATCGACGCGCTGTTTTCGCGAGCGTGCGTGGACCTGGTCGATGCCGGTGCGCAGACCGTGCCGGTCGCTTTGCCCGCCGATGCGCGCCATCTGTACGAGCGGGTGCTGGGCGATATCGCCCGCAGCGAATGGGCGGTGCAGCTCGACCGCTATCTGGCCACGAAGCCGCCGTCTTGCCCAAGGGATTCGGCAGCGCTATTGGCGCGCATCGATGCGCAACTGGCCGATGGATTGGGCGATGGATTTGGCGATGGATTGGCCGATGGAGCAGGGCGCTCGCCGAATCCGCTGACGATCGCCGCGCTGCGCCATGCCGTGGAAACGCGCGACGAGCCCGCGCGTCCGGGCCTGTCCACGGCCCGCGCGTTTGGTGCCGCGCTTGCCGGCCTGATGCAGTCCAAGGGCTGCGCCGCGCTGGTCTTTCCCACGCTCGCGTGTCCTGCGTCGCCGCGCTTCGATCAGGACGATCCGAGCTACCGCTGCCGTGCCGCCCAACCCCTCGCGCCGATGCATATGGCGAGCGCCGCCGGTTTTCCGGAGATCAGTGTGCCGATGGGCTGGACCGAGGCCGGCGTGCCTGCAGGACTATCCTTGCTGGGCCGCCGCGGCGACGAGCGCCTGCTGCTCGGCATCGCGCGCGACTACGAGGCGGCGACGCGGCATCGTCGAGCGCCCGCCTTGGGCTAGCGGCCTGCTTGCGGCGGGCCTGCACGAAGTACGACGGCCGGAAGAAAGTGCGCGTGCCGAAGCCCAGCCCGGCAAGATCACAGAGGTCTCCTCGCCATGCAGCGTGCTGTCTCCCGATGGGCCGTTTCGGCGTATGCGTTGGAGCATGGCGCGCCATGCTCGGTCCCACTCAGTCGATCTGCAGCTTTGCGACCTTGGCCAATTGCTGCCATGCCTGCACGTCCTGGCGGACCGTGTTCGCGAACTCGGCCACACTCTTGATCGGTGGGCGCGGCATGTTCTGCTGCGCGAATTTCTGCACGACATCCTCGGACGTCAGAATGCGGTTGATTTCCTTGTTCAGCCGCTCGACGATCTCCGGCGGCGTGCCGGCGGGGGCGAACACGCCGTACCAGCCCTCTTTGTCGAAGCGGTAGCCCTGTTCGCCGAGCGTCGGCACATTGGGCAGCGCCGGACCGCGCGTGGAGCCGGTGGTGCCAAGTGCGACGAGCTTACCCGAGCGGATGTGCGGCACCGGCGAAGCGATATCGGTAAAGCCGACTGGGATATTGTTCGCCAACAGATCGGTGACCAGTTGCGCGCTGCCCTTGAACGGCACGTGCTGCATTGACAGTCCATAGTGGGCCTTAATGCCTTCCATCGCCAGATGACCGGTCGAGCCGTTGCCCCACGAACCGTACACCAGCTTGTCGGGATGGGCCCTGGCATAGCGCACCAGGTCCGCCAGGTTCTTCAAGCCGGTGGCGGGATTGGCGACCAACAGAATGCCGGCGGCGCCGACCTGTGCGACGGGCACCAGATCCTTGAGCGCGTCGTACGGCATTTTCGGCTGGATGATCGGATTGATGGCGACTGCCGACGAAGGCGTCATCAGCAACGTGTACCCGTCGGGCGCGGCCTTGGCCACGGCGTCGGTGCCGATCAGGCTGTTGGCGCCGGGCCGGTTGTCCACGACTACCGGCTGACGCAGTGCGTCGTTCAGCTTGGCGGCGATCATGCGCGCGAAGATGTCCATGCCGGCACCGGCTGGACCGGGCACCACCAGACGGATCGGACGGTTGGGCCAGTTTGCGGTGGTGGCGTGCGCCGGCATCCAGCTGGGCAGCGCCAACAAGGCCGCGCTGGCGAGGAAGGTACGGCGACCGATGCGGTTGTGAACCATCGAGATGTCTCCTGTCTGTATTTTTACGGCGAATCGGTGTCGGCTTGGCCGGCGCCGGCCAGGCTCGCATAAACCTGTGCGCCCAGCGCCGTGCCATGCACGGCCAGATGCGCGCCCAACTGGATCGCCTGCAGCAGCGCCGCGGGAGGCAGGCCGAGCGCCAGTCCGGCGCGCAGATGCTGTCGTAGCGCCTGCGGGTGGTGCGCGGTGAAGCAGGCGGCGAGCGCGACGCGCAGCAGGCACTTCTCCGCATCCGTCAGGCCCGCGCCTGGGCTCGGGAGCGCGAGAAAATCACGGACGGCGGCAGCATAAGCGGGATCGAGCGCTGCCAGCGCGGACAGCGGGTCGGCATCCGCATCGGCGCGCTTTCCAGTGCGATCGCCGCCCATGCCGCCCATGCCGCATTCTTCGGCGAGCAGCGCGGCGCCCTGCGTGACGCCATCCAAGCCTTGCGCCGCGACCAGGTGCAGCACGTCGAACAACTCGGCGGGGCGCACCCCGAGTTCGATCGCACGCGCCATATGGGTCCGCACGCCCGCCTCGAACAGATGGCTGCCCGAGGCGTCGAGCGCGACGTAGATCAGCTCCACCATACGCTCGCCGAGCGGTCCATGGCGTGCCGGATGGCCGGCATAGCGGGCATATCCCTGCAGAAACGCCGGATGCTCGCGCAGCAGCGTTTCGGTCCACGGTCGCCAGTAGCCGCGTTCGCGGATGAATTCGGCACGGATGGCGTCTCGGACGTGCGCGCCATCGGCGGTGCCGTCCATGCCGGTCGATGCCGTCATGTTCCCTCCCATGCCGGGCCGGCGCCTGGGCGCAGCAGCTGCCCGGTGACGAACTGCGCGCGCGGGCCGGCCAGATAGTCAAGCAACGGCACACACGCCGCCGGATCGACATCCGGGGCCGGACACAGCGCGTTGATGCGCAGCCCGAGCGCGCCCCATTCGATCGCCAGCGTGGCGATCGCCATGCGGGCGGCGGCCGCGTCGCCAGCATGCTGCCACGCGCGATCGCGGGGCCCTTGCGATCCGCTTGGTCCGGGCGGTTCACCGGGCAACAACAGCGTCAGGCTGGCCCGCGCCGCATGCTTGTCGCGGAACTGACGCGCGGCGGCCAGTACCGCCTCCAGCATGCCGCCCGGCGCCGCCGCCATGGCGCGATCGTCGATCACGGCATGGCTGGCGTTGGCCACCGGCGTACCGGCGTCCGCATGCTGGCCGGCCCAGGACGCCAGGACGGCGTACCACGTGGCAGCCTGCACGGTTCCGATATCCGGTACCAGCGGCGCGTCGCCCGGCAGCAGTGCATGGCGCGCCGCCGGAAGCGGTTCCGAGCCGCCATACAGCGAGGAACCGCCGTCGACGATCAGCAGCTGGCCAGTCAAGGGGCGTGCCCCGTGGCCAACGAGAAAGCACAGCGCCGCCGCCAGTTCTTCCGGCTCGGCCATCCGGCCAAGCGGAATCTTGCCGATCGCGCGCGCCGGATCCAGATGGCCCTGCGCAATCAGCCGCTGCACGAGCTCGGTGCGGACAAAGCCGGGTGACAACGCGCACACGGTCCAGCCGGGATAGGCCCGGGCGAGGGCACGCGTTTGCGCGATCAGGCCGGCCTTGCTGGCGCTGTACAGGCTGCGCCAGGGAATCGCACGCAGGCCGGCGCCCGAGGCAACGTTGACGATGCGGGCGTCGGGCAACAACACCGGCGTGCAAGCCCGTACCATCCGCGCGGGTGCGTCGAGGTTCAGCGCCAGCAGGCGGCGCGCCGTTGCGTCGCCGATGCCCGAGATGACATCGATGCCGCCGCCCGTCATGCCCGCGTTGTTGATCAGCGCATCGAGCGGCGGCAGCCGCGGCCCGAGCGCATCGATCTGTGCAGCATCGGTCAGGTCCGCCGTCAGCAGCGTCGGCGTCGGGGCATCGCTAGGCCACAAGCCGCGCACGCGCGCCAGCGCGGCCTCGTCGGCGTCCACCAGCACGCAGCGCCAGCCCTCGCGCGCCAGCCGCAGCGCGGCCATGCGGCCAATGCCGGAGGCCGCACCGGTGATCAGCACGGCCGGTGGAGAGAAGCCACGGTGGTTCGACATCGTCGCCGCGCCTCAGATATTGGTGAAGGTCACGCCGCCATCGACGGCGAGCGTTTGCGCGGTGACAAAGCCGGCTTCGTCGCTGGCCAGAAAGCAGATGCCGCGCGCGATGTCCTCGACGGTACCAAGGCGACCCAGCGGGGTGCGCGCGACACGGAAGGCATCGCGCTCGGCATTGCGGTTACGCTGCGTGCCTTCGGTGGGGACCGCCGAGGGACAGACGGCGTTGACGCGAATGCGCCGCGCCCCCAGTTCGGCGGCCGCCGCCCGCGTCAGGCCCAGCATGCCGGCCTTGATGCCCGAGTACACCAGCGAGTTCGACGTGGAGCGCAACGCCGCGGTCGATGCCACGTTGACGATGGCGCCACCGCGCTCGACATCCATCGAAGCGGCCGCTGCCTGGATGCCCCAGACCACCGCTTTGAAGCCGACGTCGAGCATGCGCTCGAGTGTCTCCGGCAGGATTTCCGGTACCGCCTGATAACGGACCCACGCCGCGTTGTTGACCAGAATGTCGAAACGTCCTCCTTCGTGGCGGGCCTGTGCCACGGCGGCCTGGATGCCCTCGCGGCTGGCGATGTTCTGTACCACGCCGAAGGCACGGCCGCCCGCGCCGCGAATCTCGGCGACCACGGCGTCGACGAACTCCGGCTTCAGATCGTTGACCGCGACCACGGCGCCGCGTGCGGCCATCTGGCGGGCGGTCTCGCGGCCGATGCCGTTGCCCGCGCCGGTGATCAGCGCGACGCGGTCCTGCAGGTCCAGTTTGGGGATCGGCGTCATACGGACTCCTGTGCGGTGATGAAATCGCGGCCCAACTGACGGGGCAGCGCGGTGGCGCCGAAGGCGGCGTCCAGCGCGCGCACTTCGCGCAGCGCACGGTGCAGCGGCAGTTCCCAGGTGAAGCCCATGCCGCCGTGCAGGTGCATGGCCTTTTCGATGATGAAGGCGGCGTGCTGCAGGTTCAGCGCCAGCGCGCCGCGCGCATCGCGCTCGCTGCCCCATTCGTCGCGACGCAGCGCGCGGCCGATCGCCGCGCCGCTGGCCTCGTGGAACAGCTTCATGCGTGCCAGCCAGTGGCGCACCGCTTGCCGTGTGGACAGCGGCGCGCCGAACTGCACGCGCGTGCCGGTATGCGTGACGGCGGCCTGCAGGGCGCCTTCGGCCGCGCCGTGGGCGGTGGCCGCCAGCAACAACTGGAGATCGCGCCACAGCGCGCCGGCGGCGATGGCGTCGAGCTCGGCCAGCACCGGCCCCTCGGCCAGATCCAGCCATGTCGCCGGTTCCTCCGGGTCCAGCGCGGGGTCTTGGCGGCGCGGCGCCCCGTTCAGATCGACCAGGACTGCACCGTCGCCATGTGTCGCGCGCAGCAGTAGCCAGTCGGCATCCGCGGCCTGACGCGCATGACCGACCCAGCGTTCGCCAAGGCGGCCCTGACAGGAGATGGCCCCCCGGCGCTGGCCTTCGACCAGCGCGGCGCGCATGGCGGCGTCGGGAAGATGGCGGGCCAGCACGATCTGCTCGGCCAGCGCAAACCGCAGCCGCAGACGGCCTGCGGCCTGCACCACCGGGACGGCGAAGTCCAGCGGCAGGCCCAGGCCGCCGTCCTCCTCGGCGGCGTACACGCCGAACAGGCCTGCAGCGGCGAGCACGCCTGCGTGCTCGGCGGCCGAACGCCCCAGCGCGTCCTCGATCGCCGCTTCGGCTGCCTCGCCGAATTCTTCCGGGCGCAGGCCCTTGTTGTCGTCACCGTGGTCGTGCTGGCTCATGCATTGCTCGTTGGTGTCGTAGCTCATGTCAGTGCTCCCGCGGCAGCTGCAGGATGCGCTGCGCAATCAGATCGAGCTGTACCTCCGACGTGCCGGCGTAGATCGTCTCGGCGCGCGCGAACAGGTAGGCGTGCGTAAAGAACTGGCGTGCGCGCTGCGCCAGCGGACTCGAATGCGGGCCGATCTGGCTGACCTGCTCGAGCGCGAAGCCGGCGAACGCCTGGTGGCATTCGGACCAGAACAGCTTGGTCAGCGAGCCGCGCGCGCCGATGGCGTCGCCCTGCATCAGCTGCTCCACCGTGCGTTCCACCAGTCCCTTCAGGCCATCGATCTCGGCCAGCACGGTGCCCACGCGCCGTTGTACCGCGCCATCGTCGAGCTGCCGCGCGAGCACCGCGTCCGAGCGCAGCGCGCGCACCAGGAAGCGCAGCTCGCTCTCGAAGCGCCATGCGCGGTACATGCGGTTGGTCGCCCGTTCGATCGACAGCACGCGCAGCGCGGCCGTCCAGCCTTCGTCGGGCGCACCGAGACGCGCGCTGTCCGGCACCACTACGTCGTCGAAGAACACCTCGGCGAACGACTCCTTGCCATCGATCGACTTGATCGGCACCACCCGGATGCCGGGCGTCCGCATCGGCACGGCGAACATCACCAGGCCGCGATGCCGGTCGGCGACGGTGCCGGTGCGCGCCAGCAGCAGGCAGTAGTGCGCCTTGGCCGCGCCGCTGGTCCAGATCTTCTGGCCATTGATGCGCCAGTGATCGCCCTCGGGCACCGCCTTGGTACGCAGCCGGGCCAGGTCCGAACCCGCGTCGGGTTCGGAGAAGCCTTGGCACCAGAATTGCCGCATCGCGAGGATATTGGGCAGGAACGCCTGCTTCTGCGCCTCGGTCCCCACCGCCATGATGATCGGGCCGGCCAGCTCCTTGCCGATGGAGCTGACGCTCTCGGGCATCAGCAGCGCGCCGATCTCCTTGTTGACCACGAGATGCTCGCGCAGGGTCAGGCCATGGCCCCCGTAGGCTTTCGGCCACGTCATGCCGGCCAGGCCGGCCTCGTGCATCGCGGCCTCCCAGTGGCAGCACGCTTCGAGGGTCGGGCTGCGGTAGTCCAGACTGTCGGCGCGCATGTGCGCGGGCAGATGTTGGCCCAGCCAGTCGCGGGCGTGGGCGCGGTAGCGGCTCGCCGGATCGGCGGCCGCAGCGAGGTCATGCGGCATGGATACTCTCGTGTTCGGAAGGGGCGGTGGGCCGCAGCGGGACGATCAGCGCGTCGAGGACGGCGACGCCTTGACCGCGCGGCCGCACCAGGATGGGATTGAGATCGATCTCGGCGATCTGGGCGCGGTGGCGGCAGGCAAACTCGGACAGCCGTGCCACCGTACGAGCCGCGGCCGGGATATCGGCGGGGGTCTGCCCACGCGCGCCATCGAGCAGCGGAAACAGCCGAAGCGAACGGATCATGGCCTCGGCCTGCGCCTCGCTGACGGGCGCCGGCTGCAGCGCGACATCGCGCAGCACCTCGGCATAGATGCCGCCCATGCCAACCATCACGACCGGCCCGAACACGGGATCGCGCGAAATGCCGGCGATCAGTTCGGTGCCGCCGCGCAGCATCGGCGCCACCAGTACGCCGTCCAGCCGTGCGTGCGGCACATGGCGCGCGACGCTGTCGAGGATGCGCGCGTGGGCGTCGCGCACCGCCTGGCCATCGTGCAGGTTCAGCGCGACGCCGCCGGCCTCGGTCTTGTGCGCGATGTCTGCGGAGACGATCTTCATCACCACCGGATAGCCGATGGTCTCGGCGGCGCGCACCGCGGCTTCGGCATCGTCCACGATCATCTCGCGCGGCACATCGAAGCCCGCTTCGAGCAGGACTTGCTTGGCGGCGTATTCGTTGCGGAAGGCGGACTCGGGCAGCGGGGCGGCGGCAACCGGGGCAGGTTCTGCGACGGCCGCGGGGGCGTCGCCGCCGACCAGATCCGCCATGCGCGTCAGCGCGCGTACGCCGCGCGCCGCGGCATCGATGCTGGAGAACACCGGGATGCCGAGCGCCTGGATCTGTGCGACCGCGTCGGCGGGACCGCTGCTGACGATCACCAGCGGGCGCTGTGGGAAGGCCTCGCGCACCCGCGCCAGCGCCTCCAGATAGATGTCGCGCAGCCGCGTGCTGTACAGCGCCAGCGACAGGAACAGCACGGTGGTGCTGTCGCCCGGGTCCTGCTGCAACGCCGACAACACCTGCAACAGGATGTCGGGACGGCTCGACAGCTGGGCCGACGCATCGACCGGATTGTTGGGAATGGCCCCGGGCAGTGCCGCGACGATGCGGTCGCGGGTCGCCGGCGCCAGCGGCGGCATCGGCAATCCGGCCTCGCTCATCGCGTCGGCCATCATGATGCCGAACCCGCCCGATGCGGCCACCAGCGTGACCGCCGCCGTGCGTGGCAGACGGTCCGGCAGCAGCTGCGCCACGGCCAGGCCGATCTCTACCAGATCCTCATGCGAGCGCACGCGCAGTGCGCCGTGACGGCGGAACACCGCGTCGATCACCGCATCGGATCCGGCCAGCGCCCCGGTATGCGAGGCGGCAGCCGCCTGGCCCTGTTCGGTCGCACCGATCTTCAGCACGATGACCGGCGTGCGATGCTCGCGCGCGATCGCCAGCGCCTCGCGCAGCCGGTCGCCGTCGCGGCAGGTTTCCATGCAGCACAGGATCACGCCTGTGGCCGGGTCGCGCGCCAGCGCGGCGATGCCATCGGCCAGGTCGACCTCGGCCTCGTTGCCCGTCGTGATCATGCGGCTTATGCCCGCACCGCGCCGCACCAGCAACTGCAGCGTGTAGCTGCCGATATTGCCTGACTGCGAGACGATGCCGATCGCGCCCGGGCCAGGAAAATGGTCTTCGAGCGCGACCGAGAACGAACCGATCGTGCGCTCGGCGACGCCAACCGTCCCCAGGCAGTTCGGGCCGAGCAGGCGCATGCCGTGCCGCAGGGCGACGCTGCGCATTTCGGCCTGCCATGCCGCGCCTTCCCCGCCGGCTTCGGCAAAACCGGAGGACAGCACCACGACCGCCCGCACGCCGCGCGCGGCGCAATCGCGCACCGCCTGCAGCGCCATCGCGGCGGGGACCGCGACGATCGCCAGCTCGGGCGCCTCGGGGGTATCGGCCAGCGTCGCATAGGCGCGCAGGCCCTGGATCTCGCCGCCCTTCGGATTGATCGGATAGATCTCGCCGGCATAGCCGTGCTTGCGCAGCAGATGGACGGGACGGCCGCCGATTTTCGACGGCTCCGACGAGGCGCCGATCACCGCGATGCGATTCGCGAGAAAAAAGGACTCCATGCCGGCCCCGGGGGCCGGTTTGCCTGTCGTGCGCATGGCTCAGCGTCCCTTGAACTGCGGCGCGCGCTTTTCCAGGAAAGCCATGCGCGCTTCGCGCGCGTCCTCGGTGCGCGACAGGGCCATGGTGAAATCCTGCTCGAAGCGATAGGCGTCGCGCTGCGGCATCAGGTCGACCATATTGGCCGCGCGCTTGGCGTAGACGACCGCCAGCGGGGCCTTGGATGCGATCTCGTGCGCGAGCGCCATGGCCGTCGGCAGCAGCGCGTCGGCCGGCACTACGTCTTCCAGGACGTTACGGCGCAGCAGATCGGCAGCGGTCAGCCGCTGGCCGGTGAAGAACATGCGGCGCGCGGTAGAGCGGCCGAACAGCGTGCGAAGCATCGACGCGCCACCGGCCAGCCCGACATTGATCTCCGGCATGCCGAACGTGGCGTTGTCCGAGGCGTACAGGATGTCGCAGGCCGCGGCGAGGCCCATGCCGGCGCCGAGCGCCGCGCCGTTGATCGCGGCGATCACGGGCTTGGCGCATTCGCGGATGGCGTTGCCGGTTTCGCGCGTGATGCGGTTGTGCTCGAGAAAGTCGCCCGGAATGTCCGGGCTGGGCCGATCCTTCAGATCGGCGCCGGCGCAGAACACCGAGCCCTGGCCCGTCAACACGGCGCACAGGATATCGTCGCGCTCGGACACCTCGTCGAAGACCGCCACCAGTTCCCGGCGCATCGCGCGATTGAGCGCGTTGACCGGCGGGCGGTTCAATGTCACCAGCGCGACCTTGTCGCTGACCTCCAGCAGCACGCTTTTCTCAGTCATGACGGCCTCCGTCGATATCGCGGCGCTGGCGGGCGATGGCGTGGGAAGGAAGGGGGAGGGGCCGCGCGAACTGGCGCAGCGAAACGGGCGCTGTCAAAGTTGTCTCCTGATGCCGGGAATTGAGGCCGGGAAAATGCGAAGCCCTCTGCAGGGGGCGTGAGGGAATTCTATCCACGAAGATCGCGCTGTATTCCTGCAGAATGCTTGAGTGTGTTCTGCGCAAACGGACGGAGTGCCCGGCGCCGTGCTGGCTTAACATGGGCTGCGCCGGCAGGCGGCCAGCCGCATGCCGACCGCCCGCCTCGGTGGCAGCGCCGGCATTTCGGAAGCGAGAACAGCGATGCAAGCATTGGCAGGAAAGATTGCGCTGGTCACCGGCGCGGGCTCCGGCATCGGCCGGGCCAACAGCGTGCTCATGGCGGCGCGCGGAGCCGCCATCATCGTCAACGACGTCAACGCCGGCGCGGCAGACGAGACCGTCGCACTGATCCGCCAGGCAGGCGGCACGGCGCTGCCGTGCGTCGCCGATGTGTCCGACGCCGAGGCGGTACGACGGGCTTTTGCCGACGCACAGCAGACGCTGGGCGCCGTCGACATCCTGGTGAACAACGCCGGCATTCCGAGCGGCATGCCGGCCTTCGAGGAGATCGACGAGGCCGCGATCGAGCGCATGTTCGCGGTCACGGTCAAGGGCGCCATGCTGTGCACGCGCCAGGTGCTGCCCGCGATGAAGGACCGCCGCGCCGGCAAGATCATCAACACGTCGTCGATCACCGCATTTGGCTCCCATGCGCGCGGCAGCGTCTATGCCGCGGCCAAGGGCGCGATCCTGAGCCTGACGCGGGCATGGGCACGCGAATTCGCCGAGTGGAACATCCACGTCAATGCGGTCGCACCGGGACGGGTGCAGACGCCGATGAGCGCGAGCCTGAGTGCCGATCCGGTCTACGAGGCGGAAATGCGGCGCCGTGTGCCGCTGCGACGGCGCGCCGCGCCCGAAGAGATCGCGGCGGTGGTGGCCTTCCTCGCATCGTCCGACGCGGACTACATGACCGGCCAGGTCCTGAGTCCGAACGGCGGCGAGGTCATGTAGCGATGGCCATCCAGATCGAGCGCATCGGAACCGTCCGTACCGATCTGGGCGAGTGCCCGGTGTGGGACGCCGAGCAGCGGCAGCTGTGGCTGGCGGACTGCCGCCGAGGCCTGATCTATCGGCTGGACCCGGAGCAGGGCGGCCACATCTGTCACGAACTGCCGGCGCCGCTGGGCGCCTTCGCGCTGAACGACGACGACAGCCTGGTGGTGGCGTTGAAGGAGGAGATCGGGCTGTACACACCGTCCACCGGCTCCCTGACTCGCATCGCGCGCATCGACGACAGCCATCCCCATCTCCGGCTCAACGATGGCACGGCGATGCCGGACGGCAGCTTCATCGTCGGCACCATGCATCTGTTTCGCGAGCCGGGGGAGCCGCCGCTCGGCGGGCTGTATCGGCTCGACCCGGGCGGCTGCTTCGCGCGGCTCGATCGGGGCCTGGCGGTCGTCAATGGACCGCTGCCGCATCCGTCGCGCGCCGAATTCTATGTGGCCGACAGTGCCGCGCGCGAGATCTATCGCTATCGCATCGACGCGGAAGGCAATCTGGGCCTGCGCGTGCCGTTCGTCGATACCGCACCGCTAGGCTCGGCGCCCGATGGCTGCTGCTTCGACCGCGATGGCGGGCTGTGGACGACGCTGGTGCATGCCGGGGCCATCGTCCGCTTCGACGCGGACGGCGTGCTGTCGCACCGGATCGCGCTGCCGGTCGCGCATCCGACTGCGCTGTGCTTCGGCGGCGCGGAACTGGACGACATCTACGTGACCTCGATCCGAGACAGCGGCCGCTTGCGCGCCGACGGTCCGCTCGACGGCGCGCTGCTGCGCGTGCGGGGCGCGGGCTTTCGCGGGGCGACGCGACCGCGCTGTCGTATCCCGGTCTAGGGTGTGGCGCCCGCCATTGCGGCGCTGCCCTTGCTGTAGGCGCTGAAACGCATCGACTCGCCGGACACGTGCGAGGCGACGAAATCGAGGAACAGACGGATCTTGGCCGGGATCATCGCGGTATCGAGGATGGTCGCGTACATGCCTTCCTCGAATGTCGTATTGGTGACGCGAAACTCGGGCAACAGCCGCACCAGCGTGCCGCGCGACAGGTCGTGATGGACCGTGTAGTCGTCGAGCAGCGCGATGCCTTCGCCCAGCCGCGCCAGTTCCAGCAACGCCACGCCATTGTTGGTGACGTGCCGGGGCTTGAAGCTGATTTCCTCGACGGTTTCGCCCTGCTTGAATTGCCAGCTCGGGTAGTTGCCCGGCAGCAGGTACGCCATGCAGTCATGCGCGAGGAGGTCCGATGGCTGCACCGGCGCCGGCCGGCGCGACAGGTACGCCGGAGAAGCCACCAGATAGCGCTCGCTGCGGAACAGGATGCGCCGCTTCAGCCCGGCCTCGACCGGCGGCGAGATGCGGAAATCGATATCGAAGTTGTTGCGGCGCAGGTCCGCCTTCGATTCGGACAGCACCAGTTCGACCAGGATATCGGGGTACTGCTGGCGAAAGGCCGCGATCAGCGGCGGCAGCACGCCCAGCCCGAACATCATCCGCGAATGGACCCGCAACGTGCCTTTGGGCGCCGAGCGAATCTCCGTGATATTGCGGTGGGCCTGATTGATGTTCCATAGAATGCCTTCGAGCTCGCGCGCGTATTCCTGTCCGGCTTCGGTCAGCACCACCTGGCGCGTCGAGCGCATCAGCAGCTTGACGTTCAGCTCGTTCTCGAAGTCGGTGATCATGCGCGACACTGATGTCGCCGATACGCCGAACTGGCGCGCCGTCTCCGAAAAGCTCTCGGTCTTCGAGATCGACAGAAACAGTTCCATCGCGCGAAGCCTGTCCATCATTCCTCCATTTTCTGCAGTACAGATCGCCGTGTTTGCGGTATTCCGGCTGGTATCGCCGACCCCTAGAATTTCCTCGAACCGCAGCAGGGATTTTTAGGAGACACCATGGAATTCGGCGTATTTATTTTGGCGCAACAGCGAGGGTACCATCAGACTTCAAGGGAAGTCATCGGCAACTCAATCGAGCAGACCGTGATGGCGGAGCAGGCCGGATTCGATACCGCCTGGTACGCCGAGCACCACTTCAACAACTACTCGCTGTCGCCGTCGCCACTGATGACGGTGGCCCATGCCGCCGCGAAAACGCATCGGATTCGCCTCGGTACGGCGGTGTGCATTCTGCCGCTGTATCATCCGGCACGCTTCCTGGCCGAAGTCGGCTTTGTCGATACCGTGTCCAATGGCCGTCTCGATCTCGGTGTCGGTTCGGGCTATCAGCAATTCGAGTTCGAGCGCTTCGGTGTCGACATCGCCGAATCGGGCGCCATCTTCAATGAGTTTCTCGACGTCATTCCGCAGGGCCTGACGCAGAAGATCTTCGAATACGAAGGGCAATTCCTGAAGATTCCGCGCAGCTCGATCGCGGTGCGCTGCCTGCAGGATCCGATGCCACCGCTGTGGGTCACTTCGGGCAATCCCGTTACGCTCGGTCGCGGCGTACGCGAGAACCACAATCTGTTCGTCACCGCGCTGCTCAACGGCAACGATGCCATTGCCGGATTGCGCGGCCGCCTCGAGAAGATTGCCGCGGACAACGGCAAGGATCTGGACCGCGACGTCAAGTTCGGCTTCCTGCGCTGCGGTTATGCATCGGACAACAAGGCGGAGATCGACGCCTACCTGGACTGCGCGCGCTTCCAGCGCCGGATTTCGGAGAGCCTGAAATACCGGCGCGCGCAGAGCGACGACGGCTATATGGTCAAGGAGGTGCCGTCCGACACCGATCCGACGTTCGAGCAATTGCGCCAGAACCTGCCGGTGGGCTCGGTCAATCAGGTCATCGACAAGCTGCTGGAGGAAATCAGCATCCTGCGGCCCAAGCACATTGCGCTGCAGACCCAGCTGGGCGACTTCGACCAGAAGACGATGCTCAAGCAGATCGCGCTGTGGGGCGAGCGCATCATTCCGGCGATTCGCAAGGAAGTCGGCGAATTGCGGGTTGCCGCCTGAGGACCGACCCATGCGTATCCATCTGACCAACGCGGGCGCGATCACGCTGCGCGACCCGGCGGACTTCAAGCGACTCGACGTCGTGGTCGATCCGCAACCGCCCGAGCGGCTAGCCCATGCGATCGCGCGCATCGGCAGGCGCGAGGACGAAGCGCATGTCCGCCTGTCGCCGTCCGTGCTGCGCTTCCTGTCGGGGCATGCCGGCGAGCCGGAGTGGGAGGCGGGCTTCTCGGCGATGCTCGGCTACGCCGCAAGCCACGGCTGGGTGGATGAACGCGGCGACGTGCGTGCACACCTGACGCTGAACGATTCCGACGAGGTGGTCTCGGTCGACGACTTCAAGGCCGCGATGCGCGCGTTGCCGGCCGGCATCAGCGCGGTGACGACCGGCAGCGGCGCCGACGTAGCCGGGCTGATCGTCTCGAGCCTGACTTCGGTGTCTGCCGACCCGCCGATGGTGGGCTTCTTCGTGCAGCGTACGGCCTCGGCGCATGGGCCGCTGCTGCGCAGCGGCCGCTTCGTCGCCAACGTGCTCGGCGAAGAGCATGGCAGCATCATCAGCGATTTTTTGAAGGCGCCGCAGGGTCCGGCGCGCTTCTCGGCCGGGCGATGGGTGGACGGCGACCAGGGCCTGCCGGTACTCGATGACGCGCTGGCCAGCATCGAGTGCGAGATCGTCTGTACTGAGACACTGGGCACGCATGACCTGATCGTCGGCAAGATCCGCAGGACTAGTTGCCGCCTTGCCAGGCCGATCATCAACTTCAACGCCGGCACCCATCGCATCGCGCCGGCGCTAACGGCCGCGGCCTCATAGCGGCGCCGCGGCTCCGCGCCGCAGCACTCTCCACGCTCATCGCATCGTCGGCGACAACACCGGCGGCGTTTGCACGCCGCCGGCGCGGTGGCGTGCGCTTGCGACACGGCTGACGCCCGGAGGACGCTCGCACAACCGCACAGTCGAGCGCGCACAGACACACAACAAACCGATCTTCCACCACCTCAAACAACAACATAGAGGAGACAATGAGCATGAAGAAGACACGCGTGCTACTGGCCGCGCTCGGCGCGACAGCGTTCGGCCAAGCAAACGCACAGATGAGCGTCACTCTGTATGGGGTCGTCGATACGGCGATCGAGTACATCAATCACGCCGCCCCGGCGCCGGCGATTGACGCGGCCACCGGTCAGGTCACGCAGCGCACAGGCGGCAACCGCTTCTCGATGATTAACAGCGGTGGCCTGTCGGGATCGCGCTGGGGTCTGCGCGGCACGGAAAACCTCGGTGACGGCCTGAGCGCCATCTTTACGCTCGAGAGCGGCTTCGGGGTCGACGACGGCCGCTCGCAGCAGGGCGGCCGGCTGTTCGGCCGGCAAGCGTTCGTCGGTCTGCAGCATGCCGACTACGGGGCGGTCACGTTCGGCCGTCAGTACACGCCGATGTTCGACGTGCTGGCGAACTTCACGCCGCTGCGCTTCGCGCCGCTGTACGAGCCGCTGACCTATCTGCTTGGGCCTGCCTTTCGTGTGGACAACACGGCGAAGTACGCGGGCAAATGGGGGCCGCTCAGCGCAGAGGCGTACTACAGCTTTGGCGCCGGCAACGGTACGCTCGGCGCCATGCCGCTCGCCGGCGGCGGGGTCGGTGAAGCGCCGGGGCACTTCCGCGACAACTCGGCATACGGCGGCTCGCTGACCTATGCGTCCGGCCCCTGGGGCGTGACCGCGATCTACGATCAATGGAATCCGGCGGTGACCACGGGCAACGCGGCCCGCGCGAAGAAGGCCGCGGCGGCGGTCAGCTATGCGGTGGGACCGGTCAAGCTGGTGGCCGGCTATCGCTGGGGAAATACCGAGAGCGCGAGCGGGGCGACGCTGCTGCGCGACGACCTCTACTGGCTCGGCGTGAACTACAACGTCAACCCGGCACTACTGCTGCAAGCCGGCTACTACTACGACGATCTGAAGCAATCACGCGTTGGACTGAACGCCCCGGCGAGCAACCCGGCCAATCCGTGGCAGATCAGCTTCAATGCCGACTATTCGCTGTCCAAGCGCACCGACATCTACTGGTCGATCGCCTATGCCCGGCATTCCGGCCTGAACTTCGATGGCGCGGCAACGGGCATCTCGTCCGGCTATGCGCTGGCGCAGGGCAACAACGATCAGATCGGCACCGCGATCGGCATTCGCCACCGCTTCTGAGGCCGGTATTGCCACCAGACCAACGTCCGCGTGGATCGTCTGACGCCGACCCACGCGGAGCCTTTGCATGCGCCACTCGTCATCGCTCAGATCTGGCGGCCGTTTACGGGTGCGCTATCGGCGCAGTCCGTCGCCCATGCGCTGTCGATCCTGGGCGCGATGTTCCGCTGGCTGGTCCAGCAGCGGTATGTCCTCGCCAATCCGTTCGCCGGCATCAAGGTCCAGGGCGGCGGCCGCACGGCGGCGCTGGACAATTCGCACGCCTTCACCGAAGGCGAATGGAAGCTGGTGCGGACCATAGCCGACGGGCTCGAGTGGGCCTACGGTTGGGAGGCCGCCGCTGCGCAGCGCCTGCGGTTTTTGCTGGACTTCGGCTATGCCACGGGACTGCGGGCCACCAAGTTGATTGGAGCGAGGCTCGGCGATATAGAGACCGACGGGGAGGGTGATGAATGGCTCAATCTGACGGGGAAGGGCATGCGCAGGGGCAAGGTGGCATTGCCGCCGTTGGCGCGCCGGGCATTGGAGCGCAATCTGACGGACCGCGAACTTCCGATCAGTCGGAGTCTGTGGCGCCCCGAGACCGCCCTCGTTGGTGATCTGACCGGGAAGCCGGAAATCGGCATCACGAGCACGCGGCTGTGGCATGTCATCAAGCGCTTCTTCACGCTGGCCGCCGATGTCATTGCAGCGGTCCATCCTTCGCTAGCGGAGCAACTGCGCCGCGCGAGTCCGCATTGGATGCGGCATACGCACGCCACACATGCCCTGGCACGGGGCGTGGACCTGACCATCGTTCGGGACAATTTGCGGCATGCGTCGGTGTCGACAACATCGGTTTATCTGCATAGCGATGAAGTCACGCGAGCTCGGCAAATAAGGGAGGCCTTTGGTGATAGGTAGCGTGGGTCGCCTTGCACGGTTAACCGAACCCCGAGTGGTTGTTGGCATTCGGGCCATGAGAAGACAGGGTGCCCCTCGGATCCAGAGCGACTCGCTGCAAATGGCCTGCGCCTACGGCAGCTCTCGACCCCGAAGCGGAACTCAGAATTGCTGGGATGACAGATTTGCAGCAGTTGCGGTCACAGCAGACTAAGCGCTAATCAAGGCTTCGTCCTTATTGTGCGGAAGATAGGGGTCAGGGTGCAGGCGGCCAATCTTCGGGGACAAGCTTTAGTCCGTCGCGCCAGCGCTCTCGCAGTGCCTTCTGAAAGCGGGCATTGTCACTGAAATCGGGGTGGTCGGTGATGATTACTTGGAACTTTCCTTTTAGGCTTTCGACCACCTCGAAGATGAGGCTGAAAAGACCGCGAGCTGGCTCTCGACCTCCTGAATTGCCGTTGCGATGTGTGGCGTCGCGGAATCCATCGCACCGCTGCGCTCGCCGATGTAATTCTGGGCCGCACGCAGGTCGCCGATGGACTGAACCTGAGAGGCTTCGGGCAGCCCCTGCAGGCACAGTGGGCACGAGTGCCCGGGGGCATCATGCTCGAAGACCGTGAGGGCGCTCAGGCGGGCGATATGCTCGCGCGCCTCCGCCGAATACCCCTGCGAACTGCCTTCGAAGTTCCGTGCGCGCTCCAACGTCGATTGCAGTGCGCGCTGCTCGAGCACTAGTTCGCCGCGAACGGTCGAGAGCCGCTTGAACTCTGCGTCATCGCCGGCCTCCGCGCCTGCGGATCGCACCGGCGTCGTTTGGATCGCGCGCAGGGTGTCGATCTTTTCCTGCCAGGTGGCTCCGTCGCTCAGCGCGATCAGGCCTACTGCTTTGGCTTCGGCCAGGAGCGTGTCGGCTCGCCCAATTCCGTCACCTCGGATTGTGGCCGCCTCGGCGAGCCCCCGCGGTGCCATTGGTGGCGACCATCCCGCGGCAGCCGACAAGCCGCGCCGTGCCAGTCCGCACTGGATGCGGCATACGCATGCCACGCATGCTTTAGCCAGAGGCGTGGAGTTGACCAGCGTTCGGGACAATTTGCGGCATGTGTCCGTATCCACGACGTCGGTCTACCTGCATAGCGATGAAGTCAAAAGGGCCAGGCAGACGGGGAAGGCGTTTCCCGCCTGAAGGGCCCCGAACAGGCCGTTGCATGATGACCGTGATGTCCCGCATCCCGACACGACGGTCGGAACCTCAGTGCCAGCACCAACGCTACGCACCCGGTCCCTTTTCTACCACCACGTCTTTGGCATGGACCTCTGCCGCGCATTCTGAGCAAACAACGACAGGATCAAACAAGTGCCCGCAGGCGGTGTGCCGGTGCAGCAAGGGCCTTCCTGCCTTGCCGGCCATGTGGACATCGCCCCAATGCACGATCGCCATGATGATCGGATGAAGGTCCATGCCCTTGGCGGTCAGCCGGTACTCATATCGGACTGGTGCCTCCTGGTATGCAACCCTCTTGAGAACGCCGGCCTCCACCAGCTTGCTAAGACGATCCGCAAGCATGGGCCGTGAGATCGTGAGCCGCTGCTGAAACTCGTGGAAGCGGCGCACGCCAAGGAAGCAGTCGCGCAGCACGAGCAGGGTCCATCGGTCTCCAATCACGGAGACCGTGCGCGCCACGGAGCAGTGTTCCTGTTCAAGATCATTCCACTTCATTTGCGCGATTTTACCGTTGACGAGTTCAATTTTCAAACTTATGATTTTGTAAGTTCAAAAACAGAACTATGGAGACAAGGAAACATGCAACTCTCTGCAGCCGAGCTGGAGGCCAGGGTCGCCGCCCTTCCGGATCGTACGTCGCACGTAGTGCGCCCTTGGGTACAGCGCTCGCCCGATGCGATCGCGTTGTCAGAAGGCGCCCGCGTCATGACATATCTACAGCTGGCGCAAGCGATCCAAGCCGCGGGGCAGTGGCTCATTCAGCGCGGTGTTCGCCCCGGAGACCGGGTCATGGTCCTTGGTGAGAACTCAATCGCACTCGCGGTCCTGGTTCTCGCTATCGGGGACATCGACGCCTGGCCCCTGGTCGTTAACGCGCGGATCAGCGAGCGCGAGGTTACTGCCATCCGCGTACACAGCGGGGCTCGCTTGGTGATCGCGACGAGCTCCATCTCACCCGATGCTGCCCGGCATGCCCAGCAGTTGAGCGCGCTCGTCCATGACATACCGGGAGTCGGCGCCGTTGCCGTGACCGACATTGATCCGGCCGCGACCGCGGAACCCGTCAGTGCTGACGGTGCCCATCAAGTCGGGGCGCTCATCTACACCTCCGGTACAACCGGAACCCCAAAGGGCGTCATGCTGAGTCATCGCAGCGTGATGTTCACTGCGGTGATCGGTGGCGCTATGCGCGGATTTGGGCCGGATGACTTTGTCTACGGGGTGCTGCCGATGTCCCACATTGTCGGCTTCTCTTCAGTACTCATCGGCACATTGATGTTTGGTGCACGTCTAGAGCTCGTACCCCGCTTTGACGCCAAGGCTGCCTTACGTGCCCTCAGCGAAGACGGGATCACTCGATTCCAGGGTGTGCCTACGATGTTCCAACGCCTGCTTGAAGCTTCAGATGGAGAAATCTCCTGTCCCGCACTTCGCGGAATCGGCGTGGCGGGCGCACCGCTGGACCTGACATTGAAGCGTGCGGTGGAGACCGCCTTCGGGCTGCCCTTGCAAAACGGCTACGGCATTACCGAGTGCGCCCCCACGATCGCCTTTACCCGTGTCGACGATCCACGCGATGACACCACGGTCGGTCCGCCCATTCCTGGAGTCGAGGTGCGACTGAAAAGTACGACAGGGGAATTGGCGGCATCAGGCGAAGTAGGGGAGCTGCACGTGCGCGGACCGAACGTGATGCTCGGCTACTACAAGGCACCGGAGCTGACGACGCAAGTCGTTGATCCTGAGGGGTGGTTCAACACCGGCGACCTAGCACGGATGGACGGACCCTACCTGCACATCGTCGGGCGCACCAAGGAATTGATCATCCGGTCAGGCTTCAATGTCTACCCTCCTGAAGTCGAGGCCGTTCTGGCGGCGCACCCGGATGTGGCCACTTGCGCGGTAGTAGGCAGACGCGTACCAGGCAACGAAGAGGTCGTCGCCTTTGTACAGCTCAAACCTGGCACCAAGGCCACGCCAGAGGAAATCGGGCAGTTCGCGGCCCAACACCTTGCACCTTACAAGCGGCCAGCCGAGGTGTTCATTCGAACCTCGCTGCCGGCCACATCCGCGGGAAAGATCCTGAAGCACATGCTCGCCAAGGAAGCGTCGGGCGACGCCTCTTGAAATTTCGAGAACGCCGCTGCGACCGTCCTGGCGCGATCCGGTAGGCCTACTCGTACCCCACATCCAAAGGAGACAACCATGGCAGACAGAAAAGCAATTCTGGTCATTGGCGCGGGAGACGCCACAGGCGGCGCCATCGCCAAACGGTTCGCACGCGAAGGCTATGTCGCGTGCATGACCCGGCGTAACGCCGACAAGCTCCAGCCCCTTGTCGAGCAGATTCGCGCCGAGGGAGGCGAGGCACACGGGTTCGGTTCCGACGCGCGCAAAGAAGAAGAGATGGTGGCGCTCGTTCAGAAGATCGAGACAGAGATAGCGCCGATTGAAGTGGCCGTCTTCAACATTGGTGCCAACGTGCGGTTCGGAATCACCGAAACCACGGCACGGGTCTATTACAAGGTCTGGGAGATGGCTTGCTTCGCCGGTTTCCTGATGGGGCGAGAAGCAGCCAAGGTCATGCTGCCCCGCGGTCGCGGCACCATCATCTTCACCGGCGCCACCGCCAGTCTCAGAGGGAGGGACGGCTTCGCCGCCTTCGCCGGGGCCAAGCATGGCCTGCGCGCCCTGGCACAAAGCATGGCCCGGGAGCTCTGGCCCAAGGGCATTCATGTGGCCCACCCGATTATCGATGGCGCCATTGACACCGAATTTATCCGGACCAACTTCCCTGCACGTTATGCCACCAAGGACCGGGGCGGCATCGTCGATCCGGCACGCATCGCGGACCTCTACTGGCAGTTGCACATGCAGCCGCGCGACGCATGGACGCATGAGACCGAAATTCGTCCGTGGATGGAGCCGTGGTAACCGCGGCACGTGGGCCCTCAAAACATTGAAGCAGAGTCAAGCCATGAACCCGATAACCGTCCAATTCCTGTTCGACTTCGGAAGTCCCAACGCCTATCTGAGCCATAAGGTCATTCCCGAGATCGAGGCCAGGAGCGGAGCCAAGTTCGAATACGTCCCGATCCTGCTAGGCGGCTTGTTCAAATTGAGCAACAACCGCTCGCCTGCAGAGGCCAATGCGCAGATTCCAGCCAAACGCGCCTATGACCTGCTTGAACTCAATCGCTTCGTCAACAAGCACGGACTGACTCAGTACAGGAGCAATCCGTACTTTCCGGTCAATACCCTGCAGATCATGCGCGGCGCAGTCGCGGCCCAATCGTTGGGCTGTTTCGAGTCCTATGTTGACGCTGTGTTCGCCAGCATGTGGGAGCGGCAGAAAAAGATGGACGAGCCGGAGGTCATCGCAAGCGAACTGGCGGCCGCCGGTCTTGACGCGTCCGCCCTGATTGCCGCGAGCCAGCAGCCGGACGTCAAAAACCGGCTGTTGGTGAATACGCAGGATGCACACGCGCGGGGCGCCTTCGGCTCTCCCACATTCTTCGTCGGTGAAGAAATCTTCTTTGGCAAGGATCGTTTGCGCGACGTCGAGGAAGAGGTCAACCGAGTGCGAAACAGCTGAGCCACGTTTTCGGAAGCATCAGAATATGACCAAACCGCAGTTCTTCGCCTGTTTGTTGGCGATCGGCGCAGCATTCGCCCAGCCCACATTTGCCAAGGAGCCCTATCCCGTTCGTCCGATCAAGATCGTGATCGGATTTGCGCCCGGTGGATCGACGGACACGCCGATGCGGGTGCTCGCCGAGTCAGTCTCCAAGATCCTCAAGCAGCCGGTCGTCATTGAAAACCGACCAGGCGCAGGAGGCACCATGCCGGGCATCGTCATGCAAAGCGCTAGCAGCGATGGGTACACGTTGGGCATTGCCTCCCTGGGGATTTACCGCCTCCCGTATACGACTGACGCGAAATGGAATCCTGCCACGGACTTGACCTACATCATTGGCTTGACGGGCTACGCATTCGGGATCGTCGTGCCATCGAGTTCTCCCATCAAATCCTGGCAGGACTACGTTGCTGCGGCCAAGTCCAAGCCAGGGGAACTGACGTATGGCACACCGGGAGTCGCCACGACGAACCACCTCACGATGGAGCAGATATCCAGGAAGGCGGGCATCAAGCTGCACCACATTCCGTACAAGGGGACCGCGGAATCGATGCAGGCCATCATGGGAGGCCAGATCGAATCGGCGGCTGAGACCTCTGCCTGGGCACCCTTTGTCAAGGAAGGCAAGATGCGCCTGCTTGTGACGTGGGGCGGCAAGCGGATGGAAAGCTTCCCCGATGTGCCGACTCTGCATGAGGTTGGTATTCCGCTGACCCAAACATCGCACTGGGGCTTGGTGGGGCCCAAAGGAATGGATCCCGCCATCGTGGCAAAGCTGCACGACGCCTTCAAACAGGCTATGCACCAGCCCGAATTCAAGCGCGCACTGGCGCGCTATGACATGGAGCCGGAGTACAGAAGCTCGGCGGAGTTCCACAAGTTCGCAATTGAAACAATGAAGCAGGAGAAGGAAATCCTGGACCTGTTGGGCCTAAGCAGAAAGTGAGGTCGCTATGAAAACACGCATCACAGAACTTTTCGGCGTCCAGCACCCGATCATGCAGGGGGGCATGCACTTTGTCGGCCTGGCGGAGTTGGCCTCTGCTGTATCGAATGCTGGAGGTATTGGAACCCTGACGGCGCTGACCCAGCCCACCCCAGGTGATCTGGCACGGGAGATTGCACGTTGCCGCGACATGACCGACAAGCCTTTCGCAGTCAACTTGACATTCTTGCCAGCACGCACGCAGCCCGACTACCCGGGCTACATCCGCGCGATCCTCGACGGGGGAGTGAAGATCGTGGAGACGGCTGGGAATAATCCTCAAAAATGGATACCGATGCTTCACGAAGCGGGCGTCAAGGTGATCCACAAATGCACCTCTGTCCGCCATGCGATCAAGGCGCAAGAGATAGGCTGCGACGCGGTAAGTGTCGACGGTTTCGAATGCGGGGGGCATCCTGGTGAAGACGATGTGCCCAATTTCATTCTGCTGCCCCGTGCGGCCGATGAACTTCGGATCCCATTTCTGGCATCTGGCGGAATGGCGGATGCCCGTTCGCTGGTCGCTGCCCTGGCGTTGGGAGCCGATGGGATCAATATGGGGACGCGCTTTGTGGCAACGGCCGAGGCTCCGGTGCATCCGAACGTCAAGCAGGCGATTCTTGAGGCCTCCGAATTGGATACGCGGCTGGTGATGCGCCCATTGCGCAACACCGAACGTGTATTGAACAACGTGGGCGTAGAGCGGCTGCTGGAGAAAGAGCGCCAGCTTGGCTCTCGGATTACCTTTGAGGACATCATTCCGGAGGTGGGTGGCGTCTATCCGAAGGTGATGCGCTCGGGCGAGCTGGATTCCGGGGCCTGGTCCTGCGGCATGGTGGCTGGGCTCATCCGGGATGTTCCGTCGGTGAACGATCTCATCTCACGGATCGTTGCCGATGCGGACACTCTCATTCGCGGCCGGCTTGCAGGACTTGTTTGAGCCAGATGTGGTCGTTCCTCTGTCAGTGCCGCTGGCAGAGAGGATCCTCTTTGCATGGTCTGACCCGACCTGACCCTGCACCAGCCGCCAGCTCGCGCATCGATGCGGGGCTTGCCGACGCTTCCCCGGCGTTCCCCGATGCCGCCTCCCGAGCCGCGCTGGGCGCTTGGCACGCCGGCCTTAGCTCGCGGCAAGCCGTGACGCAGTACCTGCGGGAGGAGAGGGCGCACGGCCGATCCTCGCGGGCCGTGCTCGGCCGCATTCGCCGCCGGCTTGCCTGCTGGCACGCGAGCGCGGTCGCGAGGATCTGGCCGCATTGTTCGAGATACCGGCGTCCGAACCGGGGAAGCAGGGCAGGCATGCCGACCGTGCCATCGACGTCTTGCGCACGCTCCCGCCGCCACGGCCCGCGATCACCGACGACATCGGTCGCTGGCTCCCGGCACGCGCCTTCGGCGCCGAGGACGCCGTCCCTATCGCGCCTTCCTGCGTCGACCCACGCCGCGCGAGCGGTGGGTCGGTCCGCCACGCCCCCGTTCGTCGCCGGACTGGCGGCCATTCAACGGCGCACTATCGGCACGCTCGGCCGCTCATGCGCTGTCGATTCTTGGTGCGATTCCGCTGGCTGGTCCAGCAGCGATACGTCCTCGCCAATCCGTTCGCCGGCATCAAGGTCCGGGCGGTGGCCGCACGGCGGCGCTGGACAATTCGCACGCCTTCACCGAAGGCGAATGGAAGCTGGTGCGGACCATAGCCGACGGGCTCGAGTAGTCCTCGGGCAGAGAGGCCGCGGCCGCGCAGCGCCTGCGTTTCGTGCCGGACTTCGGCTAAACCACCGGATTGCCGGCCAGCGAGTTGATCGCGGCCAGGCTCAGCGATATCGAGATCGACGGGCAGGGTGACGAGTAGCTGAAGCTGACGGGGAAGGGGCGGGCGCTGCGGCAAGGTGGCCCTGCCGCCGGTGGCGCGGCGGGCATTGGAGCGCTACCTGACGGAACGCAGACTGCCGACCAGCCAGCGCCTGTGGCGTCTGGAGATTGCACTGGTCGGTGACCTGACCGGCGAGCCAGGTATCGGCATCGCCAGCACGCGGCTTTGGCTAGCAATGAAGTAAAAGGAGCACGGCAGATAGGACAGGCATTGGGGGCCTGAATGGGCATCAGCAAGGCCGCCCACGGTCAGGTGCCGCGGGAGTTCCCGCTCAAAACACCGAATCTTTCAAACCGAATCCGCGTGTCTAACGGACCCGTTGTTTTGCGTAATTTTGTTACTCACGCACTGACGGCGTGACGCTGCTTGTCGCTTGCCTAGTAACAAATTTAGTTGAACAAACGTTGCAGAAAATTGTTACTGCGTTGAACGGTTCAACTTAAAGTGTTCTTTGGATGTACGGCGGCCATGTTACATCTTCAGTCTGTCAGGTAGCGTGCGAAGGGGCGTGTCTCCCCGGCAGGTTATTCGTCTGCCAGTTTAAACGTGCCGTCGCCCCTCGCAATAATGCGTTCTGACCTGATCAGCGACGCCAGTCCTTCCAGAACATCGGCTACTTCCATCTCGAGCTGCTTGGCGATTTGGACCGCGTGCAACTTCTTGACGCTTGCACTGACGAGGTCGAGAATCTGGCCTTTGGGCCCCGACTCATAAGGTAGCCAGCTCAGCCGGCGGTGCTTGTCTGCGGTCTTGTCAATCTGAGGTTCGCGCTCTCTTTGCCGTGCAAGAAGTCGGTTCCGCATTTGCTCGTCTTCTTCGGCACTGGCGCGCTGTCTCTCGCGCTCTGCCGCAAGCCGCTGCGGACCCTCGGCGATAAAGGCGTCCATCACCTCGATCGGTCCCTTTCGGAAGGGCACTCCTCGAAATGCGCCGTGCTCATATAGCAGCTGTCGCAACCGTTCACATCGATACGATTCGCTCTCGCAGACGTCGGGTAGGTATTGCGCCTGTTGCTCCGCCGGTATGTCACGGTAGTAACGGCCACCAATCATGACGTAGCGCTCGATGAGGCGGAGCAACAGCTCTTCTCTGCTTAGTTCGTCGGGGTTTCCCATTGCCGCTCACAATGAAAAGAGGGCTGGCTCATCGAGTTAAAAATTGTAACAAATCTGTGCAGAGATCGAGCGGCAGGCGATGAACTGGGCGTATCCGCCCGGCACGACGCTCGCTTGCTGGTGTCCTGGGGAAGTTTGCCAGCCTCGCGCGACTGTCGGGAAGAGGACCGCAGCGACGGTCGGCAGACGGGGTGGGAAAGGCTGTAGCAAGTTCACTACGGACTTCTCCTGTGAGACGCGCCTAGCCTGACTGCGTGTCAGCCCTGGCCCGATGCGTCGCTTGCATTCTCGTGCAAGCCTTCTATCGTTCAAACGTTTTCCTAGGCAATGTCGCCCGTCCTGCCAAGTCGAGGACCGCTTCATGGATCCAGGCAACGATGAACATTACGGCGGCGGGCGAGTCGTTCGTGGCCAACGCGTCGACACGTCGGGTTGGCCAACGCCAGACGAGGGCGCGCTCGACGATCCGCGGCGCGCCTTGTACTTTTCCAGAAAACACGCGGTCCAGCTTTATCTTTCCGGCGCCGACGCCCACACCATCAAGCGTCTGACCTCGTTCAGTGACAAGCAAGTTTATCGTTTGATTTCCGAGCGTTGTCTTCAGGCGCATCCAGATGGCCAGCCGTATGGTTGGCGTGGCTTGGTGCCGTGGCTAAGAGTACGGCCATACCGCCGCCGCACGAAAATCCGTGTCGACCGGTTCGGCGGCGGGGCAGCCGGAGCGCTGCAAGCCACGCTGGATGCGCACCCGGAACTGCGCCTGTCATTCGAATCCCGGATTCGCTCTAGCCCATCGTCCAAACGGTTATCCGAGGCCAGGCGATCGCCCCGACGGCATTGGCTGTGGTTTCTTGACCAACTGCGCGAGCGCGGCTATGAGGCGCGCGGCGACTGGCCGTTCAATACATCGACTCGCGCTTACTTCACGATCTGTCGCTTCGTTGAACAGGTGCTGTCCTCGGACCCGAAATCGCTCGCAGCCAGCATCGGGGGAGCCGATCTGGTGCGCAAGCTGAAAGCCGGCGATGGATCCGGTCGGCCGGCCCTGCGGTTCATGCAGCGGGTCGAAATGGACGCGCACAAACTGGACGGTCGCTTCTGCGTGTCGCTGCCGCTCGCCGGCGGCGGCTTCACGGAGAAGATCGTGCACCGGCTCTGGGTGATTGTGATCCTCGAGGTGGTCTCGCGCGCGGTGGTTGGCTACTACTTCAGCACCGGGCGAGAAGTCTCGAAAGACGATGTCCTGCGGGCAATCAAGACCGGACTGAGCCGGCCGAAGCTGCGTCCCGTGACCTTTTCCGACACCCCATACTTGCCTGATGCAGGGCTGCTTGGCTCGCTCGGCGAGGAATTTGTGGGGCTGTGTTGGGATGAAACCAGCGTCGACGGCGCACTGGCGGAAACCTGCCAGCACGTTCGCGCTGCGCTCCAACAGGCCGTGGGTTCGACCCTGCTGGAGCCGCGCAATTCGTTCGCGGCACGACGAAGCAAAGACGATCGCCCGTTCATTGAGTCGTTTTTCCGCAACCTCGCCGGACGTGGCTTTCAGCGCTTGACCAACACGACCGGGGCGAAGCCGCAAGATCGGCAGGGCCGTGAGCCAGACGGCGTGGCGCTGGCCAGCCGCTTCCAGTACGAATATGCCGAAGAGCTGTTGGGCGTGCTGATCGCCAACTATAACGCTACCCCTCACCGCGGCATTGGCAACCGGACGCCCTTGCAGTATGCGGCCTTCCTGCATCGGCATGGCGGCGAGACGTGGCGCCGGGTGGATGCCGCCGCCATGCAAGGCTTGTTTAGCGTGAGAAGGCGTTGTGTGGTCAGGGGCGGCGCGGCGGTGGGGCGGGCACCGTACGTGACCTTCCATTATGGCCGCTACAGCAACGAGGTACTGCACAACCGGCAGGATCTGGTGGGCACCGAGATCTGGGTGATCTGCCATGAAGAGGACGATTGCCGCGTTGCGCTGGCCTCAACGCTCGATGGTGTGCCGTTGGGGGTGCTGCGCGCAGCGCCGCCATGGCACTTATCGCCGCATAGCCTGGCGGTACGCGCGGCCATCTGCCGCGCTTGTGCCAGAGGCCAGTTTGCGATTTCCCCCGGCGGCGATGCGATCGAAGCCTTCATCCAGTACGTCGAGACGCAGCCGCACAAGAAGCTCCCGGTTCATCCGGCGTACCTGGAAGCCAGGCGCATCTTGGCGGCGGCCTCCCAGCTTTCCATTGGCGCCGTGATGCTTGATGCCGCGCTGGAGCGCGGTCGCGGCGGGTCATCCCGAGGTGGGGAGGCGCCCGAGGTCGCGCCGGCCGTGACACGGGCTGACACAACCGGTGACCCGGGCACGGATGGGAAGGGTGAGCTTCCCCCGCGGCGCATGGCGCGAACGGAGTAGAACGTGTCGTTCTCGCTGCCCGAGCGCATCGATCCGCGTCACTGCATTGTGACCAAGCAGTATGCGATCTACACGCCGCCGATGCATGCCATGATCGAGCAGATGGGCGAATGGATCGATCAGCAGCGCCCGGGCGGCTATATCTATGGTGCGTCGCGGCTCGGCAAGTCGCGTTGCGTGCAGTGGTATGTCGGCAAGGTGCTGGAGGAGCGATTTAGCGCAGTCGTGCCCCTGGTGGTATGGAGCCGACGCCCCGACAGTCATTCCAACGAAGCGGCGTTCTGGCATCAGATTCTGATGGCGTCGCACTTCGAGTTCGTCAACCCGGCCAAGGTGCCCAAGCGGGTCGAGGCGGCCTATCTCTGTCGGCAACGCTTCATTGCCATCGCCAACAATGCGTGTCGCAACTATGTCGTCTTGTTGATTGACGAAGCGCAGGATTTGACGCTGCGCGAGTGGAAGTGGCTGGTGGGCCTGCAGAACGATCTCGATTACGACGGTTACCTGCTCAGCGTCTTCTCGGTCGGCACGCATCAATTGAACTATCGACATGAATACATGGCCAGCACCGGCAACGCGCATGTGGCCGCCCGCTTCATGGCAGCCCATGCGCGCTTTCACGGTCTGCGCTCGGTGCAGGAGATCGAGTATGTGCTGAACGGCTATGACGTCGACTCCGAATGGCCGGTCGACAGCGGGGTGCCGTTTCTGGCGTATTTTGCGCCAGAGGACTTTGCCCGCGGGCGCCGGCTGGCCGGCAGCGCCAAGCTTCTCTGGAACGCCCTGGTCGAGTTGTCACCGCAGCAGGCGCGACGGCGGCATGAGTTTCCGATGCAACACGTTGCCAAGGCGACCGAGAGCGTGCTGTTCCAACTGGCCCGCGGCATGGACTGGGACGAGGCGACCTGCTACGAGAATTGGCTCAGAGAATTGGCCAAGACCAACTTCTCTGACCACATGAGAATCATCGCCGCGGGCAGTTAGCGGTGGCGAGCTATCCCTCGATCAATTGGTGGCCAGATAATCTGCGGCCCTACGAGTCGGCGCTTTCGTTGGTCGCCAGGTTTTGCGCGTTCAATCGCATTTCCGCGCGAGCCGGCTCCGCGTTCCTGGGAATCGAGCCACACCATCCGGGATTTCCCTCCGATGATGACGTCGCGCGGGTGTCATCGCTATTGCGCGAGAACCCGGCGCGGTTGGCCGACGTACTCCAACAGACGCTCGATTTGCAGGAGTGCGGCACCTATGCGCCCCCTCCGGTCGACAGCCACGAAGCGAGCGTTCGGTATTGCGCAGCCTGTGCGCAACATGGTTATCACAGCTACCTGCACGAGATGCCGTGGTTGGCCAACTGCCCCGTACATCGGGTGGCGCTGACCACAGTGCCGGCCGACGGGACCGGCACCATAGGGGCCCGCCGCATACGGGAGTTAAAGCGCTTGATGCAAGGGCATTGCGCCGCTTGGCCGGACTTCGCGCCGGCATTCCCGACGCGCGAGCCCGGCGCTCTGTTGATGCTGGCATCGTGGGTGCACGACGCGTGCGAAGCCGCCAAGCGGATGCAGGCTGGCGAGCTGTGGCGGTCCGAGGCAGGTACGCATCGTGGCAAAGTCGCGATGGCCCAGGCCATTGGCCAGCTGCGCACGCTGGCCCCGCTGCCCACCGAGCTCGAGCCGCTGTTTGCCGACTGCGGTGACACTTGGATCGTCCATCAGACCCGATTTCCGGGCGCAGTCAGTCGCGAGCTGGCACGTCTTGGCGGGCGTGGCTTGCGGTTTGACTCCCTGTTTGCCTTCTATAAGGATACCGGCGATACGTCCGAAGGCTCTCCAGCGTGGTACTGCCAGTCCGTCCAGCAGCAGATCAGGCAGCGCCATGGCACCTGCGGGTGTCGGTGGGAGCGCGTCAAGGCCGGGTTCGGCGCGTTCTGTTGGATCAAGACCCAGCCTGATGAGTTGGGGCAAGAGCCGGTGCAATGCCCGTTTGAAGTGGCGGTGCAGGACCTAGAGCTAGACTGGGGAAGCCGGGGCAGGGCGCTGCCCTCGCGGCTCGCGCAGCAAGAGATGTATCGCTTTCTAAAGGAATCGCATGCGATGCGCGATGCTGGCGTGCTTTCCTATAAGGAGGGGGCGCAGGTGTCCCCAGACGGTTACCTATACACCATGCAATCGGTATGGCCCTGCTGCGAATGGAATCGGGACTCCCCTTTGCTTGAACTGTTCCGGACTGCCGCGCGTTGGGAGATCGACAGCGAGCATCGCGCCATCACGCGCTGGCTGGACGATATTGAAGCCGGCAGCCATCCTTCCCACCGCCAGGACCCCCTCTACTGTGTGCGCTTGCGCAGCGATGAACAGGGGGCGTCGCTTCTGCATTGGCGATCGGCCGACCACCGGGGTCGAGGGTGAGGGGGCGGCGCTGGCGGGCCGGGCGCACGAGGGACCGCCGGCGGCCGCCAACCCTCTACGGTCAAATCCCAGCCCGAAATCAGGGCACCGACCGGGCCGGCAGCTATCAGTTGGGCATCGTGGTCGCGTTCCGCGGATGTTCTGGGACAGCCGGCCGTAGCGAGTAGGCTGGTGCGGCCAGGGATGAAGCGCACCGATCGGCTGCCGGTACGGTGGGGCGACAAAAAAGCCGCCTGTGACGGCAGGCGGGCTAAAACGGTCGACGCGGAGGCGCCTTGACGCGCCGTTCCAGCTGCAGGGCACTGGCGGCAGCGCGGTCGCGGCGCGCGATCTGCACCGCTACGAGTGACGCCGGGCTGGCGAGGCGGTGCCCTGTTTCAATCAGCCGACCATACAAACCACAAGCGCGCGTCGCCTCAGCCATCGAATAGTGATGGCCATCAATCAACGCAAGGCGCACTTGGTCGCCATAGCGTATGCGCGAGCCATCCACGGGTTTCATGCATCGATTGTATAGCAGCCTGGAAGAGGAGCCGCTGTGCCCGCAGCCATCATGGCCGGCGTCTGCTCGGTGAATGGGGCTTGGCAGACGTCGTTTGATGGCCGGATGTCTGCCGTTCTTGGCCCACGGCCGGGCCGAAATCCACTTCACCGTGGCGGTTTTCAGGTGTGATGCCGGTGATCAGAGCCTCTACGTCATACTCATCCCTGGTCGCTGCCACGATCTCGGCCGGGAGCCGGAGCGAGGCGCCCTTGCCCGACTTCCGTATTCTTGTTCGCATCCGATGCTCCCGACGTTGCCACCCCGTCGATACTATACCGTGCCCCCGTTGCCAAGCGGGGCAAGCGCGCTCATGCCGTCAGCGGCAATCCCGGCCTCCGGTGGGCTTAGCAAGGGGTTACGCCACTGTACCCAGCGCCGGGCTGCCGTCAGGCGAAATCAGGCGCCGGCTCAGCTCCAGGAATTTATCGCTCGGCTGCAGGCGCCCTTGAAACGGCCGGCTGATGTACAGCCCGGCGTAATCCCAGTGGCGCGCCTGAAAAGTAATCGCGATGTGCGACGTAGAGCGACTTGACGGCCACTGCTGCGAGTCAAAGCGCAAGTTTTCCTTGCGCATCGCTGACGAACAATGATCCCGTGTCCTGGGCATTGATGGCGAAGTCGAAGAGGGCGCGCTCCCGCAGGAGGCGGGCAGCGACACGACAGCGGGTTCCTGCAACGAAGTTGCGACGCCGGCGATCGCAAGTCATGCACCTGCAGGGTGCGGGAGATGCTGCGCTCGAGCGTCAGCGCAAGATTGCCCCCGGTCTCCAAGGAAATCAGCAGAGCGAGGGTGACCGCGCCGTCGAAGACCAAGCCGGCCATGTCAAGCGCCGGCTGTGGCTTAGTAGATGTCTTGTCATTCCAGCGTCGCTCGCATGGAACTCCGTCGTGCCGCGATTGTTATCGCAGTATGCCGTTGCCTCAAACGGAAGTACATGGGAGAATCAACGCATATTTATGTTGTTAGCAACGCGAATGCCGACTGTTACCGCTATTCAGTTCACGCAGGATCAAATGCGTACCCTCACCGGGGTGTCGACGGAAACCGTCAGGCATTGGCGCAAGGCCATCCCCTACCTCGCTTCGAAGACGGGGAAAGCGGCCCGCTTTAGCTTCGCCGACTTGCTCGGTTTGTCCGTCACCCAGGCGTTGGTTAGTTCATTGGGCGTTCACATCGGTTCGGTCAGTGTCGGTGTGGATGCGTTGTTCCGGGTGCTCGCCGCAAGCGCGCCACTGATGGAAGGCGCCATCGTGCTGGTCACACCGACCACGGCCAGCCTGCATGGGGCCGATTCGTGGAGCGGCAAAGACGTACTGACGGAACCGACACTGGTGGTTGCGCTCGATCCGTTGATTGCCCGCTTGCAACAACAGGTGTTGCCCGCGATGAGCGCGCCGGCGCAAGCTGCGCTTCCCTTTCCACCCGAAGCCGTACGGAGCCGGGCGTGATATCGGCAACGCTAGAGCACGTTCTTGCGGCAACGGGTTTTCTTCCCGACGGACAACCCGCAGCCGGCCTGCGACTGGGCCGCGATGCCCAGGCTTCCCGGCGCGGCCGCGCCTTCGTGCCGGATGCATCATGGCGTAGCGCCTCGGCGCTAACGGTCTACTTCAAGTTCGAGGCGACTCCCCCGACCGATGACGTTGTCAGCCAATGGCGGCGTGAAGTATGGAACGAAGGATTTTCGCCACTGCTGTGGGTCGTTTCCCCCCAGCGCATCGACTTGTACAACGGCTTTGGTACCCCGCTGCAGGAGGGCGACGCGCAAAAGCACTTGATCGGGCGCTTCGAAACGATCGAAGACTCCCTGCATCGACTGGACGAACTGGCCGGGCGACTGGCGATTGAAACCGGTCAGTTCTGGGCGCAAGTACCGGCGGTGGATCGCAAGACCGGTGTCGACCAGAAGCTGCTTTCGGACCTGGCCTTTCTCGAACGGGATTTGGTCGCCGGCAATCTGGTACGCAGCGCGGCGCAAGCGCTGATCGGACGGGTGATCTTTACCCAATACCTGATTGACCGCGGCATCGTCAGTGCCGCGCGCCTGCGGCGCGTGTGCGGCTACACGGCGCTGCCGGCGATTCTGCGCGACCGCAGTGCTACAACCAAGCTGTTTCAGTGGTTGGCGCAAACCTTTAACGGGGACATGTTCCCGCCGTCGTCGGTGAGAACGACGCCGGCCGCTCAGCATTTGCAGCGCGTCGCCGAGTTCCTCGAAGCGGTCGATCCGCAAACTGGCCAGCTGACATTCTTCCCGTATCAGTTCGACGTCATCCCGGTCGAACTGATCAGTTCGATTTATGAACAGTTCGCGCATGCCGATCCGGACGCGAACGGGCAGAAATCGGAGGCATTGCGCAACGGCGTGCACTACACGCGCCTGTCAGTCGTGTCGCTGATTCTCGACGAGGTCATGGATGGCCTGACGGGACGGGAATCGGTGCTCGATCTGACCTGCGGGTCAGGGGTCTTCCTAGTCGAAGCACTGCGGCGCCTAGTGTATCTGCGCGCCGGTGGCAAACCGCCCACGCGGGAGTTGATTCGCTCCACCCTCTATGGACAAGTGCATGGTGTGGACATCAGCGAAGCCGCGATCCGGGTGGCCGCCTTCAGCCTGTACCTGGCCGCGCTCGAACTCGATCCGGATCCGCAGCCATCACAGTCGCTCAAATTCGAGCCGTTGATTGGCAGAACGTTGCTCGTGGGCGATGCCAGGACCATCGAACGGCAAGGCGACGGCAAGGCGGTGCTAACCACGTCGACGGGGCTCAAGCAGTTCGACCTGATTGTTGGCAATCCCCCCTGGAGCTTCAAGGGACAATCCGGTACGCAGGCACGGCGCCAAGCGATGACCACCGGGGTACCCACGCAGCCGCGGGGAGAGGGCCTGGACTTTGTACTGCGGGCGGCCGAGTTTTCGCATGCGCAGACTCGCTTTGGCGTGATTCTGAGCGCCACGCCGTTCTTCAGCCGCAGTGGCACGGGAATGAAGGCGGCCCACCATGTCATGCGCATGCTGGCGCCGGTGACGCTGGTCAATTTATCGAACTTGTGCAGCTGGCTGTTCGCCACCGCCACGATGCCGGCAGTGGTGCTTTTCGCCCGTCATCGGTCCGAGCAGCGGGCCGATCAGATCACCGTCGTGCAGATTCCATGGACACCCAGCGGCGCGAAAACTCATTCGTTCGAAGTCGCTCCAAGTGACATCCTCAAGCTCACGCTAGGTGAAATCGAAAAGCAGCCCCTGAAGCTCAAAGCGGCCGCGGTGGGGCGTCGCCGGGATCTGATGTTGCTCGATGAGCTGACGATGACGCATGGCAGTCTGGGGGAGCGGCTTGCCGTCCTGAATGCCAAATTCCGAGATGGGCTGACCCAAGGCAAACGGGAAAACTGGACGCTCGATGCCAGCGAGCTCAACGGATTGGGGCTGCTGCAGACCCGTGATATGCGGCACTTCCAGATTGCCGACGGTCTTGCGAGATACCACCATGCCAAGGCGCAACGACCGCGCGCACGCCAAATCTATCGGGCGCCCCTGCTGATCGTCAAGGAGATGCTGCTCGCTCAGCCAAGGGCGATCGTGGCGGTGGCTGAACAGGATCTGATCTTCACCGACGCATTTTTCGCAGCGTCATTGCCTGCGCGCCAGAAGCCGGTGGCCGATCTGCTCGCCATGATTCTGAGTTCCGCATTGGCTTCGTGGTTCTTCGGCCTGACTGCTTCCGAGTTCGGCGTCTACAAGCGAAAGCTGCTGATTCGAGACGTTGAGATGCTGCCGGTGCCGGAGCTCTCGTCCGCCGTCAGTTCGGCCGCAGGCCAGCGGCTTCTGGTGCTCGCACGGGCATTGCGCGAACGCGAAGTCCAGGCCGAAGACTGGAAGGCCTTGGATGATGCCGTGTTCGATTTGTATGAGCTAGGGCAGGCCGACCGCGTAGTGATCCAAGACGGACTATTGCGTGCGGGCTGGCAATGGGAGCAGGGGCGTGAAGCCGCCATGGCGCCATCGGACAGTAACGTGGAAGTGACCTCGTATGCAGGGACCTTCCTGTCCGTCATGGACGCGTGGCTTTCTGTGCGCAAGAAGCGGCATATGCGCGCAGAGATTATCGATCTGCCGAAGGAGGCCGCGCTTCGCGTCGTGCGCTTCATTTTGGAGGAGGGGCCGGGAAAGAGCAGCGTGTCCATGATCCGTCCGGGCGGGAAGTTGCGCGACGTGCTGGCGGGAATCGGCAATCGTCTGCAAGTGAAAATTGCCACGGCAGTCAGTGCCGAGCGAGAACTGCGCCTGCACGGGCGCAACGAGGTGGTCATCATCAAGCCGGCAGCGCGCCGTCACTGGATGGACATTGCCGCATTGGAGGATGCCGATGCCGTTGTGGCGGAGAGTTTTGTAGGGGGGCGCGCTTGAGGATTCCTTATGAGACGTCATCGGCCCTTGGCAGGCAGTTCATCGAACTGGCTCCCGAGGTGGTGGCTGCTATCTTGGTGACGGTGGCAGCAGGTTGGCAGCACGCGTGTGCGGCCGCAGACGTGAACACCGACGCAGGTGAGGTACTGATGACCGAGCGCTTGCGTGATGGCATGCGCCATGCACTGAAGAACTCGCCCTTGCAGTTTGTCGTGCTGCCGGGCACCGAGTCGCGCTCGACGCCCAGCGTGGTGCTGCCGGATGGGCGCACCGACATTCCGCTGGTTTTAATCGAAGTGTTCTTGCGCACGCAGGAGCACGATCCCCATGCCATCATCGAATGCAAGCGGATCGCCGGATCGAATACGCATTTGTGTCGCGAGTACGTGATCGAAGGCGTCGATCGATTCGCTGCCGGCAAGTATGGTGGGAACCACGCGGTCGGTTTCATGGTTGGCTATGTGCTCTCGGGCACCTGTGCAGCGGCGGTGCGCGGCGTCAACGCCTACTTGTCCCGTGTCTCGCGCCACGCGGACCGCCTAGCGCCAGCCATGATCATTGAGGGGCAAACGTGGCAAAGTCGGCATGCGCGAACCCCGCCATCCGAGGCCATCGCCCTACACCACGCGTTTTTGCCCCTGGACCATTGAAGTAAAACGCGGCGAGAGCCTGTGAGGGAGGAAAGAAGTGGGGAATAGCGCATCAGTGCGCATCCCGGCCGCGATCATGGAAGCGGCTAACTTGCGCGTGAATGCGGCCGTTGACGTACGCGGAGAGCACATTGTCATCGAGCCGCTGCGCGAGGCGCAGTACGACCTCGATGGGCTGCAAGCTGGCATCACGCCTGAGAATTTCCATGGGGAGGTGGATTGCGGCCCGCCCATCGGCAAGGAGCCTCCCTGATGGGTGCGGCCACTAGCCGATCATGCTGGTGAATCGGCAGCGCGCAAGCTCAACACGCGGTTGCGGCCGGCGCGCTTGGCCCGGTACAACGCCTCGTCGGCTGCACGAAAGAACGCCCGCAGGTCCGGATAGACGGGCGATGCGCTACCATTGCCTTCAGTCACCACGCCAACGCTGACGCTGATTCGGCCAAAGGGGCTTCCCGCGTTCTCTATGCCGAGCGCAAGCACCGACGCCCGTACGGCTTCCGCGATGGCCGCTGCGCGCGCCGCGTCAGTGCCGGGCAGCAACACGGCAAATTCCTCCCCGCCATAGCGGCCCGCGTAGTCGCCCGCACGGCGCAACTGCTGGCGAACGCATTTGCCCACGGCGGCGAGCGCATCATCGCCAGCCACATGGCCGTAGCGGTCGTTGAACTGCTTGAAATAGTCCACGTCGATCATCAACAGCGACAGCGGCCGCACCTCGCGCCGGCTGCGGCGCCATTCGCGGTCGGCGATTTCATCCAGGGCGCGGCGGCTGCCCAGGCCGGTCAAGCCGTCAGTGTCCGCCAGCCAGCGCAGGTGCGCTTCGACCGCGAGGCGTCGCCGCCATTGCCGTGCCAGCGAGATGGCCAGTGTCACGATGGCCAGGTTCATCGCCATCACCAGCCCGGCAAACCACCACGCTCGCGTGCGCCAGACGGCCAGCACGTCGTCCATCGCACGCCCCACCACAATCGTCAGCGGAAAACCATCGACCCGGCGGAAGCTGTACAGGCGCCGTATGCCGTCGACTGTGCCTGCCGCAATCAGTTCGCCATGCGGTTCACGAAGCATGGGGGCAAACGCGGGCGTGGTCGGCACCGTGCGGCCGATCAGGCTGGCATCCAGGGGCCGGCGCATGAGGATGGTGCCGTCATGGCGCATCAACGCCAGCGCGCCGCCTTCGCCCAGGGCCACGCCAGCGAACAGCTTGCGGAAATACTCCAGCCGCAGCGTGCTGGCCACGATGCCCGCGAATTGGCCGTCGGGGCCCGGCACGCGCAGACTCAGTGCGATCGATGTCGGGTTGTCGGGGACTAAGCGAGGCTGGAACGGCCGGCTCAAGTAGACCGCGGACTGCCCCAGGTCTCGTTGCGCGATGAAGTAGTCGCGATCGGCCAGGTTCACCGCGCGCGGCGGCCAGTGCCGGGAATCGAGGATCAGGCGCCCTTGTGCGTCGGCCACCAGCAGTGCGCCGATGTCTTCGCCTTCGTTGAACGCACCGAACAGCACGCGCTGGCGCAGCGACGGGGCCAACGCCATGACGGCCGGATTGCGCATGGCATCGAGCGCATGGCGCATCGAGGCCTCGTGCAACTGGAGGTTGCGCGCGATGCTGCGCTCCAGAGTCAAAGCAAGATTGGCTGACGCCTCCCGGGCGCTGGCGAGCGCGTCCCGGCGCATCTGCAGGAGTGCGGTGGCTGTCAGCGCCGTGATCGCGGCCACCAGCATCAAGGCAAGCGGGACCATCAACGCGGCCGGCGAAAAGCGGGCAGCCGTCATCGGCTGCGGCGGCAAGGGAGCAATGGCGGTGTCTGGAGCTGAGGTCATCGTTGTCGTGCGCGGGTTGCCCATTCGCTACACCGTAGCCATGGGCGGCAAAATCCACGCTCGCTCGTCGGATTGGCGTTGTGCCTTCGCGCTCGCCAGGTAGCGCTCGAGCAGGGCGATACGGGCATGCAAGCGCCACAGCACGCTGTTCGCATGCGCCACACAAATGCGGCCAGGGCGCCAGCGTTGCCTGAATAGGCGACGGCGTTGTGCGGCCGCCTGCGTGTGCAGCAGGAGCAGAGTTGCCTCAAGTCGGGCCAGATTCATTGCGCGGGACAGTGTGGTTTTCCCGACGCCGATTATGTACCGTCTCTGGCACTTTATGGCGACTGGACTCTACAATCGCTGCCGTGCCCACTTTCATGTGTGCGATGACCGACCGAGCCGACGACCCGTTGATTGCCGCCCTCTACCATGTACCAGAAGGCTGGATGGTGGCGGAAGTACAAGGCAGCCGGGTCTTGCAACTGGGCCCGTTGCCCACCGAACCGATGCCGACCGATCTGATCGCGGCGATATTTCCCGACGCCCCGGTGTTGCACCTGGAGCCAGCGCCGGCGCCGTTGGAGGACGCCGTGCTGCTGCAGCGCCTGACAGCACACTCAGGCCCCTTTTCGGACCGTCGCTAGCGCGCCGTGTTCACCGGACGATCGATTTCGCCGGATTCCCGACCCGGCGTAGCGCCCGCTGCGGCGGGCGTCTTTTTCAGCGGTGGTGTTCGGTCAAGGCCGAGGACTGCCATGACTAGATACAAATAAGACATGTCCCAGCGCCCTCACGGCTCGCCCACAGGATGCCTCCATCGTCAACGTTTCGGCGGGGCATAATGGCGCGCAACGCCGGATTCTTCCCGTTATGCGCGGTGCCGGACCAGGGCGTGGCGTGGCGTTACGGCATTTCCCTATAATCAACCAGGACATCAAGTGGCCGAAGACAACAATGACGCGAGCGCACAGCAGCGGGCCGAAGACGCCGCGGCGCAAAACCGCTCGTTGACCATTCCTGTTGATGGGCCGTTGAGCGTGACGCTGAAAGGTGACCGCGTCGACATCAATATCGTCATGGGCGTCTCTGGCCAGGTGGAGGGGCTGCCCACCGTGTTGAGCTTGACGCCGCAGGCCTCAGGCCAATTGATTGGCTGCATCAAAAAGGCGCTCGATGAGGGGCTGATGACGTTCACCTTAGGCGGAGCTACCCCACTGCAGTGAACCGGGCGCGGCCGTGCACGGCTTGGCTGGATCGCTGAGACTCTGTTACCTTCTTCGCCTTAGGTGCGTCGCGGGCTGCCGTCACCGGCGAAGCAGCTGCCGGTTATTGTGCGCAGCGCTAAGCCCGGTCGCTTGCAACGTGACGACCGTCGGAGGAAAAATGGCCATCACGAGAGCCTTCAAGTATGGCGACGCGTTCGCGGTTTGTATTCCGGCCGCGCTTGCATACGAGGATACGGATATCGAACTGGAGATCGAGCGCATCGGCGACGAATTGCGGATCCGACCTGCACGGCGCTCGCTTGCCGGTGTCGTGCAGAAGTTCGCCAGTTTTTCCCCTGACGGATTGCCATACGAACGCGACGACCAGGAGCAGGCCGATCGCCAAGCCCCGTCATGACGGCCTTGAGCTGGCGCAAAAAAAAGCGCGAGCTTTCTGGGAGCGTCGCGCCAATGTCCGCATTGGGGTGCGGGCGGGGGAATTCTGCCATCGAATGGAGCCGTCAGCAATCCTAGTGGGCGCTGCAGTCCGTGAGCCCACGGGCTTGGCCAAAGACCCAGTCGACAAGTGCGCCAAAGGGCCAGTCGGCATTCTTATTTTGCCTTCGGTCGAGCCGCACGCGGGACACGCAATGCGATCACCGGCTCGAGCGGCAAGATTTGCTCGCACGCTCCTCAGTCGAACACAAAATCGGTCATCTGCATTCTCCCCGATGCGCCACTGCTTGAATCGGGCCGCATTGCGTCGCTAACCCAGTTCCACGCGCGGTCCTACAGCAATGCCCGCCGGGTTGCACCTACATCGAGCTTGGCCATCCGGCTGGCGACCTTGCCTACCGACACGCCGTTGCACCGAGCGGTTTCGATGAGCCGCTGGTGGCGCGCGCATGACACCGTGGCTTGGCCAGACAACAATGGGCGTGGGCGCACACTCGATGCGCGGCGTTCGTCAAGTAAAGTGACTGCTGTAGCCACGGTCGGTTTACGTGTTGGGGCACTAGTGCCTCCTCGACCGTGGCCCTGTTGGTCCCCGCTTGGGACTAGTCTCCTCCGCTATGCTGCCCTCTCGGGCTACCCGCTTGCCCGTGCAGTGGGCGGTCTACGCTGAAGGGCTGATAGTCGGCAATGTGGAAATGGCGTTCAAGCAGCTGTCGCATCTCGTCGACGGCCGCTGTCTGGACGTGCCACATCTGGGTGCAAAGGCGGATCAGCTCATCATGGCGCCGGTCCGCCCCGGTGATACATGCGTTCAACGGTTGGAGCAACGTGTAGTGATGGCGGCTGAAGACTTCCAGAAAAACATGGTCGAATTGCCTACCGGGTTGCGCGTTGTCCAAAAAAGCCAGCATTTGCTGCTGTTCCTGTCGCACACGAGGTTCATAGTCGATGCCGTACCATTGCCGCAACAACACGCGCAGATGTGCGATCTCTTCGCGCTGCGAGCGATTCTCCATCCTCGCCATTGACTTCACTTCATCAAGGGAAGACTTCGGGCGGGTGACCGGGTAGCCAGGCGTTGGCGACGTGCCTTCGTCGGGCGTAAGGTTGCCGGTGCGTTGTGGGTCGGTACCTGCCGCCAACTCCGTCATCCGCAATGCGGAATAGTGATGGTCAATAATCAATTGAATCAGTCGGACTTCGAAGCCCGCAGTGATCCCTCTGCCCGGCTGCGACCCGTGGGACAGCGGAGGGATCAATGCCATCACCAAGCCCAGACCGATTGCCCTTATAGCAACTCGACGAGCGAGATAGTCGCTCAGTTGGAATAGCGGTGATTGGCTGTCCCGGAGGGACTCGTTAGCGTTTTGCGTCGACATTTCCATTCTCCGGGTACAGGGTTCACTTCACTGAGGATTGGCCGGGGCGCAAGCAACCGCGCATTCCGGAACCGGATGCCAATAGCCGGTTCGTTTTACCGCTATTTCCTCTGCTCCAGCCATTGGTCGATCTTTCTGATATCGCGTTGAGACTCCTTGATGATATCGTCGGCCATCCTTTTCATCTCAGGCGATTTACCCTTTTCCGCTTCCGTTCTCGCCATATCGATCGCCATCTGATGGTGCATCTTCATCATGTTTGCGAAGTCGCGATCAATGTCACCGGTCGACTGCATCGACATCATGTTGTTCATGCCAGGCGCCATCGAACGGTGCATGTCCTGATCGCCTCCTCCACCACCCATGGTGTGACCATGATGCGGGTCGTGCCAAGATGCGGGCAATCGGCTATCATAATCCCTGAGGTTATATAGACAAGCAAAAACATTCAGGTTAGTTATAACGCTGGTCTAGAATTTTGCCACCGTTCTCGGCTAGACTGGCTGGCCCTTCAGAGATTGCCGAGATCCTGTATGGCCACCGTCGAGCGTACCGCCTACCCGCGTTTCCCGAAGGTTTTCTCCACCAAGGAGCTGCAGGCGTGCTACACGCCGGATGCCGAGGAACTGGAGTGGGCCACCCGCTCAACCCGTGGACAAGGTCCGCGACTTGGCTTGCTGGTGCTGCTGAAGGTCTTCCAGCAACTGCATTACTTCCCCAACCTGGACAGCATTCCCGTCGTCGTGATCGACCACGTGCGCGCCAGCGCTGGTCTGGCGTCAGATGCCGCGTTTGGCTATGACCGCAAGCTGTCCCCCACGCTGTACCGGCATTACACGGCGGTGCGCGAATTTCTCGGCGTCCAGCCCTATATTGGCACCGATGCCAACGAGGTCACGATCCGCGCCGCGCGCGAAGCCGCGGAAACGATGGACCAGCAGGTGGACATCATCAACGCCACGATCGATGCGCTGATCCTGCACCAGGTCGAGCTGCCAGCGTTTTCCACCCTGGTCAACATTGCCGAGCAGATTCACAGCCGCACGCAGACCGCGCTGTTTCGACGCGTCGCAAGGCGCTTGTCGGATGAGGATCAGCAGCGGCTGGACCGGCTTCTCACCCGGGAATTCACCAACCGCCTGACCGCCTACAACAACATCAAGCGCCACGCGCGCCGTCCATCACGCAAGCATCTCAACTTACTCATAGAACACCTGACCTTACTGGACGGTTTTGGCGATTTCTCTCGAGCAATCGCAGGCGTACCTGCCTCGAAGCTGCGCTCGCTGGCCAGCCAGGCCATGAGCCTGGACGCGGCCAATCTACGGGAGATCCTGCCTGAGAAGCGCTACACGCTGATCGTCGCCTTGCTCAATCATATGCGCGTGCGCACCCGCGACGACCTCGCGGAGATGTTCATCCGTCGCATGGGCGCGATCCACAAGCGGGCGCGCGACGAGATGGAGCGCATCCAGTCGCGTCAGCGCGCGCAGATGGAGAAACTCGTCACTGTGCTCGACGGCGTGGTCGATATCGTCGCCGATGGCCAGGACGACGCGCTGATAGGCCGGCAGGTGCGCCGCTTCCTCGCGCCGTCCGGCGATCTGGAGCCGCTGCGCGAGAGTTGCGCGGAGGTGCGGGCCTTCAGCGGCAACAACTACCTGCCGCTGCTATGGCGGCATTTCCGGGCGCACCGCTCGGTGATGCTCCGTCTGGCACAGGTGCTGGAATGGGAGTCGACCAGCCAGTCTCGCACCCTGCTGGCAGCGCTGGAGGTGGTGCTGGACAACGAATCCCTGCACCGCGAATGGATCGCCGACGAGGTCGATGTCAGCTTCGCCTCGGAGCGTTGGCGCAAGCTGGTGCGCCGCCCCCACGACCAGGGCGCGCCCACCAACCGCCGTTATCTGGAACTTTGTGTGCTGTCGCATATGGTCAACGAGCTGCGATCCGGCGACTTGTGCGTGGTGGGTTCGGATGCCTTTGCCGATTACCGTGCGCACCTGCTGCCCTGGCGCGAATGCGAACGGCGCCTGCCGGAATACTGCGCCAAGCTGGACATGCCAGCCAACGCGCAGGACTTCGTGGTGTATCTGCGCCAGTGGCTCGCCGACACGGCGCGCACGCTGGATGCCGGTTTTCCCGACAAGCGCCAGCACGTCACCATCGGCCAGGATGGCGAGCCGGTGCTCAAGCGCACCGTCGCCCGGGAGATTCCGGCCAGCGCCGTTGCCTTGCAGCAGGCGCTGATCCGACGTATGCCGACGCGCAACCTGCTGGACGTGCTGGCCAACATCGAGCACTGGACCCGCTTCACACGGCACTTCGGCCCGCTCTCCGGCAGCGACCCGAAGATCCGCAATGCGGCCGAGCGCTACCTGCTGACCATCTTCGCCATGGGCTGCAACCTGGGACCCACCCAGGCGGCCCGCCATATGGGGGAACGGGTCACGCCGCACATGATGTCGTTCGTCAACCGCCGGCATCTGAGCCTGGAGCGTCTCGAAACCGCGCAGCGGGAATTGATCGAGCTGTATCTGCGGCTCGACCTGCCCAAGCACTGGGGGGATGGCAAGACCGTCGCGGCTGACGGCACCCAGTACGACTTCTACGACAACAACCTCCTGGCCGGCTACCACTTTCGGTACCGCAAGATGGGCGCGGTGGCCTACCGGCATGTGGCCGACAACTACATCGCGGTGTTCCGGCATTTCATTCCGCCCGGCGTGTGGGAAGCCATCTACGTGATCGAGGGTCTGCTCAAGGCCGGCTTGAGCGTCGAGGCCGATACCGTGCATGCCGACACCCAGGGTCAGTCGGCCGCGGTGTTCGCCTTCACGCATCTGCTGGGCATCAACCTGATGCCGCGCATCCGCAATTGGCAGGATCTGAAGCTTTACCGTGCCGATGCGAACATCAAATACAAGCACATCGACCGGCTGTTCTCGGACACCGTGGACTGGGACCTGATCGCCTTCCACTGGAAGGACCTGATGCAGGTGGCGCTATCGATTCAGGCCGGAACAATCTCCTCGCCGCTCCTGCTGCGCCGGTTCGGCTCGGAAAGCCGCCGCAACCGCCTGTTTCTGGCGGCGCAGGAACTCGGCAAGGTCGTGCGCACGGCGTTCCTGCTCGAATGGATTGGCAGCCGCGAGTTGCGCCAGGAGATCACCGCCACCACCAACAAGATCGAGTCCTACAATGGCTTTGCCAAATGGTTCTCGTTCGGCGGCGATGTGCTGGCCGAGAACGATCCCGATGAGCAGCAGAAGCGTCTGCGCTACAACGACTTGATCGCCTCGGCCGTGATTCTTCAGAACACGGCGGACATGATGCAGGCCCTGCGCGCGATGGTGAAGGAAGGGATCAAAGTCGACGTGGCCGACATCGGCTTCCTGAGTCCCTACCTCACTAGCAACATCAAGCGCTTCGGCGACTATAAACTCAACCTGGAGCGGGTGCCGGAAGCCTGGATTCGCGACAGCCTCTTTGCCGCTCCCGCCCATTCCGTCCGCAAGCCTCGCCATGCCTGATACCGATACACCTTACGGCAGGGTCGACGCTGAGGCGTTGCAAGCGCTTCGGGACACGTTCGACACGACCACCATCCTGCGCGTGGTGGAACAACTCGATGCGATCCGCGCGCGTTGCTGTGAGCCAGCCGGACTGCGCGACGATCTGCTGCGCTTGCACGGCATGGCACATACTCTGATCAACGGCGCCGCATTGTCGTATCCAACCACTGGCCCGACCCTCGTGGACGAAACCGAGGCCATCATAGAGGAGTTGGATGACTGGATCTTGCTGCTCAAGCGCGCCGTTCAAGCGCTGCGCCCGCTGGAGCCGCTTCGCCCTCGCGACGATAGCTGACTCGGCTAGGTCGCTTGCGCGTCGAGACGGCGCATGTGAGGCCGGTTCCGACGAAGCAGCAGGACAAAAGTCAGTACGATAGCCGGAGCAACTTAGCCGCGTCCATTAGGCCCTTCGGCGCACTTTTTCCGCTTGCAGCGATGCGATCAACTGGCAGTACATTGCCTGTCGGGCATGGCAGGCGAACAAGCTCGGACATCATCAGATGTGTACAGTCGAGGTTGGTGTAGGAAATTGCAGCTATTTTTCTGACTTTCTGGTGCGCGCCAGTGAGTCGGCGCCGCATTGATTGGGCAGCCTTCGGTCGGGCTTGTGGGCGTCGCGGATACCAGGCAAACAGTGTAAGCGCTCAATTGACGACGTCTGGTATTGAAGGCTGAACGTTGGCAGGCTTGCGTCCGCAAAGACTTTGCGGACGCAAACATGATCCAAGACGAGATTGACCTATTTCCGCTGCAGGCGGTGCGAGTCCGCTCCAATGGGAAGCGCGACTACGAGCCAGCGGCCAAGCGGCGTCTGATTGAGTTCTGCCTTCAATCGGGAGCATCGGTTTCGGGCACGGCTCTCAAGGCTGGCATCAACGCTAATCAGTTGCGCAAATGGATTCGGGAGTACCGAGATTCAGCGCAGGCGCGAGGTGCATTGCCGGCATTCGTGCCGGTTGTCCAGGAGGTTCTGGATTCGCGGCCGATCGAGACACCTGCAAAGGTCGTGGTGCCTCGCCGCGAAGCGGCCTCAGCGACTGCCGATTCGCCACCGCAGCGAGCGCTACCGCTGGCACTCTTGAGCGCGAAGCTACCCAACGGGGTATCACTCGAGCTCGAATGCGACGAGCGACACGTGGCGCTCGTAAGGGCAATGATCGAAGCCCTGAATGGAGGCCATTGATGTTCCGCCTCGACGCTGGGCTGCGGGTGTACCTGCATCGCGACGCTGTGGACTTCCGTAAGAACATCAACGGCCTGGCACTGCTGGTCGAGCAGGCGCTCGGGCTGGATCCGTTTGCATCTGCTGTATTTGTGTTCCGCAACCAGCGGGCCGATCGCATCAAGATTCTCGGCTGGGATCGCAACGGCTTCTGGCTACTGTTGAAGCGATTGGAGGCGGACCGGTTTGCTTGGCCACGCGAGGCGTCGGTGGCCACGCTGACGGTCGAACAGTTGCACTGGCTGCTCGAGGGAATCGACATCGAGGCGATGCGCCGGCACCCGCACCGAGAATACCATCGCGCTGCGTGAACGCTGCTTGGCGGCAGCGGTCTAACCCGCCATGCCATCCACGCCCGTCACCGTTACCGCCGCCGAGCTGCAACTGTTGCGAGACGCCGAGCGCGAGCTCAAGGCAATACTCGCGGAACGCGAGGCAATCAAGGGCGAGCTGCGTGTGATGACGGTCCAGCGAGACCTGCTCTTGGAACAGCTCAAGGCGTTCCAGCGTAAGCTGTTCGCCGCCAAGAGCGAGGCGCGAGGCTCGGAGCAGAAGGACTTGTTCCTCAATGAGGCCGAAGCCATGGCGGCAGCGGCCGCGCAGCCGGCGCAGGAAGAAGAAGGTACGCCCGAGACCGAAGTGGCCGGGCACACACGCAAGAAGCGTGGCCGTAAGCCGCTCGACCCGGCGCTGCCCCGTGTCGAGGTTCGTCACGAACTACCCGAATCGGAACGCGTCTGCCCCCTCGATGGCCAGACTCTGGTCGAGATTGCCGTTGAGGTCAGCGAACAGCTCGACATCGTGCCGCAACAGGTCCGCGTGATCCAGCACCAGCGGGTCAAGTACGCCTGCCCATGCTGCGACGGCGGCATCAAGACGACGCCGGCACCGGCACGCATTATTCCCAAGGGACTCCTTACCGAATCGGCGCTGGCCTGGTGCATCACCTCGAAGTATCAGGATGGCCTGCCGCTGTACCGCCAGGCAGCGCTGCTGCATCGCTTCGGCGGGGACCTCTCTCGCGGCACCCTGGCCGCAAGCATAGTGCGAGTAGGCCAAGCGGTGCAGCCAATCATCAACCTGCTGCGTGACCATCTGCTGGAAGCAGACGTCGTGTACGGTGATGAGACAACGGTACAGGTGCTCAAGGAGTCCGGCAGGCCTGCCCAGAGAAAGAGCTTCCTATGGGCGCAGATGAATGGCACGGGCCCGCCGGTACGGTTGTTTGCCTATAGCCCCACACGCGAGACAAAGCAGGCTACGGCTCTCTATGCCGGCATCAAGCCTGGGTCGGTGTTGATGACCGACGGCTATGCACCATACGACGACGTCGCAAACACCTATCAGTTGGTGCACCTCGGATGCTGGGCGCACGCGCGGCGCTACCTGGTCGAGGCGGAGCAAGCCTTGCCCAAGGACAAGCGCGCCGACCACACGGTCACCGGATTCCTGCAGCGCATCGGCAAGCTGTTTGCCATCGAACGCCACACGCTCGAGATGAGGCCGGAACAACGGCAGCAAGTTCGCGCCGAACAAAGCCAGCCGCTGCTGGCCGAGATCGAAACGATGCTGCTGCAACACCTGCATACCGTACTGCCGCAAAGCCTGTTCGGCAAGGCGCTGCACTACCTGCATGGGCAGTGGCCAAAGCTCGTGCGCTACATCGAGAACGGAACTTGGCCGATCTCGAACAATCCCTGCGAGAACGCGATTAGGCCATTCGTGATCGGACGGAGAAACTTCCTCTTCTGCGACACCGTGGCCGGTGCCAACGCCAGCGCAAGTCTTTACTCACTGGTGGAAACCTGCAAGGCCAACGACGTCGATCCGTATCAGTATCTCGTTGCCTTGTTCAAGGCGTTGCCACACGCACAGACCGCCGACGACTACGAGGCTCTGCTGCCCTGGACGCTCAAGTCCTCAGACGCCTAGCGGATACCGCCGGCGGCCGCAAGGGACGCCCTCAAAAGACCGCTTACCAAACAGTCATACAAAAGATCCTTGTCAAGGAAATCAGGGGCGACGATCAGCACCAGGTGCGGCACATCAATTGGCGCGAAAGCGTACACAGGCCGCTAGGAGCGAGAGTATGAACAAATCGTCAATTTGGAAAGTCATCTTGATTGTGTGCGCCGCCGTCGGCGTGATTGCCATCCTTGGTGTGGTAGGGATGCTTTTGATGCATCAGCGCATGATGGGCGGTCTGAGCTGTTGCTAGTCCGGGTAAGCAACGTAGCGGCGCCTGGGCACCGGAATGGAAGCCCCCAGCCGTGCGAGCCATTGCAAGGAGGTAACCAGTGGACGCCCCCTTTCCGACCGCTATTTGCTCCGTCTGCTCGACTTCCTGGTGCGCTTGCGCGAGACCGTGCCATGCTGGTCGCGAATTCGCCGGGGGCCGTGCCGTCGTCGCAGATACCAAGCAAACAGTCCGAGCATACAAAGGAGGATGGCCAGTGAGCTCAGGACGACGACGAGGACATCGTGGGGCAGATCAAAAGGGTTGTGGCGCACGGTCTGATTCGATTCGGAGTTGGCTTGCCAGGATCGTTGCGCAGTGGCGCCCATGGCTGCCAGCGTGACGTTGCTAGGCCATGCCGTGACGCGCACGGCCGCCGGCGGCGAACCCGTGCGCGCATGGGGCGATTACTTGCGCTGCATATCCACGACCGTCGGCGCGCCATCCACCTTGTCGAATGTCACCGACACGGCATCGCCTTCCTTGAACTTGCCAAGCGAGGCGCGATCCTTGACCGGGAACACCATGGTCATGCCGGGCATGCCCAGATTCTCGATCGGGCCGTGCTTGAGCGTGACCTTCCCGGTTTGCGCATCAATCTTCTTGATTTCTGCGGGCACCGGCCGAGCTGCCTGTTGCGAGGCGGCGGGCGCCTTCATGTCCATGCCGTCCATCGAACCCGCGGCGAACACGGCCGGCGCGGCAATGATGGCCAGGGCGGCGGCGAGGGTCTTGAGGTGTTTCATTGTGATTCCTCCTGAGGTGTGAGGTTGGGGGAAAGGGAAGCCTGCTTGATCTGACGGCGGCGTAGCAGCAGATACACCGCCGGGACCACAAACATGGACAGCAGCGGCGCCGTCACCATGCCGCCGACCATCGGTGCAGCGATGCGCTGCATCACTTCTGAGCCGGTTCCGTGCGACCACATGATCGGAAGCAGGCCGGCCAGAATTACAGCTACGGTCATCGCTTTCGGGCGCACACGCAGCACGGCGCCTTCCTGGATGGCATCGAGCAGGGCCGCAAGACTGTTTTGCCCATCCTCGAGCCGTTCCTGCCAGGCATGCTTCAGATAGAGCAGCATGATGACGCCGAATTCCGCAGCGACCCCGGCCAGTGCAATGAAGCCGACAATCCCGGCCACCGACAGGTTGTATCCCAGCAGATAGAGTAGCCAGAAGCCGCCGATTAAGGCCAGCGGTAGAGTGCCCATGATGAGCAGCGCCTCATCCAGCCGGCCGAATACCAGGTAGAGCAAGACGAAGATGATCAGCAGGGTGAACGGGACCACTACCTTCAGCTTCGCGGTGGCGCGCTCGAGATACTCGAATTGTCCCGACCAGCTCAGGGAGTACCCGGCTGGCATCGGGACGGCTCTGGCGACTGCCACCTGCATGTCTTGCACGGCAGAGCGCAGGTCCCTGCCGCGAATGTCGACGTAGATCCACCCGGAGAGCCGCGCATTTTCACTGCGCAACATGGGCGGCCCTTGCACAACCTGGATGCGCGCAACGTCGGCCAGCGTGATTTGCAGCCCCTTGTCGGTCACGATCGGTAGTCTGCGCAGTTGCTCGATGGAGTCCCGATAGTCGCGCGGATACCTGACATTGATCGGAAAGCGCGCAAGCCCGTCGACCACTTCGCCGACGTTTTCGCCACCGATGGCCGACGAGACGATCGCCTGAACGTCGTCAATGTTCAGGCCATACCGGCCCGCAGCCGCCCGGTCGATATCGACGTCGATGTACCGCCCGCCAGTGAGCCGCTCGGCCAGCGCGGAGGTGACTCCGGGAACCGACTTGACGGCCTCCTCGATGCGCGTGGCCAGTCGATCGATTTCCTTCAGGTCCGTACCGGCGACCTTGATCCCCACCGGGCTTTTGATGCCGGTGGCGAGCATGTCGATGCGGTTGCGGATCGGTGGCACCCAGATGTTGGACAGCCCTGGCACCCTGACGACCCGATCGAGCTCCTCCACCAGCTTGTCGGTGGTCATGCCGGCACGCCATTGGTCCTTGGGCTTGAACTGGACGGTGGTCTCGAACATCTCGATCGGCGCCGGATCGGTGGCGGTATCGGCGCGGCCCGCCTTGCCGTACACCGTCGCGACCTCTGGCACTGTCTTGATGAGCCGATCAGTCTGCTGCAGGAGCTGGGAGGCCTTGCCTGCGGAAAGGCCCGACAACGCAGAGGGCATGTAGAGCAGATCGCCTTCATCCAGGGGCGGCATGAATTCGCCGCCAATGCGCATAATGGGCCACGCGGTGGCGATCAGCAGCACGGCGGCGATCGCCAGCGTGGTCTTCGGATACGTGAGCACCTTGCCGAGCAATGGCTGGTAGCCGCGAATCAGCCAGCGATTGAGCGGATTGGCCTGCTCCGACGGAATTTTTCCGCGGATCATGTAACCCATCAGCACCGGTACCAAGGTGACGGACAATCCGGCAGCGGCTGCCATGGAATAGGTCTTGGTGAAGGCCAGCGGCGAGAAGAGCCGGCCCTCCTGCGCCTCCAGCGTGAACACCGGAATGAACGACAACGTGATGATCAGCAGCGAGAAGAACAGGGCCGGCCCAACCTCGGCGGCAGATTTGCCGATGACGCGCCAGTGTTCATGGGCGCTGAGTTCGCGCTGCGGATTGTCGGCATGCCAGTGCTCGAGATGCTTGTGCGCGTTCTCGATCATGACCACCGCGGCATCGACCATCGCGCCGATGGCGATGGCAATCCCACCCAGCGACATGATGTTGGCATTGACGCCCTGGTAGCGCATCACCAGGAAGGCGGCCAGCACGCCCAGCGGTAGCGAGACGATGGCCACCAGCGCCGAGCGCAGGTGAAACAGGAACACCAGGCAGACCAGCGCCACGACCGCAAATTCCTCGATCAGCTTGGTGGTGAGATTGGCCACCGCCCGCTTGATCAGTGCCGAGCGGTCGTACGTCGTAACGATCTCGACGCCCTTGGGCAGGCTCTTCTGTAGGGTGGCGAGCTTGGCCTTGACCGCTTCAATGGTCTCCAGGGCGTTCTTGCCCGAGCGCAGCACGATGACGCCGCCGGCCACTTCGCCCTGGCCATTCAGCTCGGCAATGCCACGCCGCATCTCGGGGCCGAGCTGCACAGTGGCAACGTCACCCAGCCGTACCGGGATGCCGGCGTCGCTGGTGACCAGCGGAATCTGGCGAAAGTCGTCCAGCGTTTTCAGATAGCCGGTCGCCCGCACCATGTACTCCGCTTCGCCCAACTCCAGCACCGAGCCGCCGGTTTCCTGGTTGGCGCCCTTGAGCGCTGCCAGCACCTTGGCCTGCGATAGGTTATAGGCGCGCAGTCGATCCGGCATCAGCACGATCTGGTATTGCTTGACCATGCCGCCGAGCGAGGCCACTTCGGCGACGTTGGGCAGGGACTTGAGCTCGAAGCGCAGGAACCAGTCCTGCAGCCCCCGTAGCTGGCTGAGGTCATGCTGGCCGGTCTTGTCCACCAAGGCATACTCATAGATCCAGCCGACGCCGGTTGCATCGGGACCGAGCGCGGGCTTGGCTGCCGCCGGCAGCCGCGACTGCACCTGATTCAGGTACTCGAGCACGCGCGAGCGCGCCCAGTACAGGTCCGTGCCGTCTTCGAACAGCACATAGACATAGGAGTCACCGAAGAACGAGTAGCCGCGCACGGTCTTGGCGCCGGGCACCGATAGCATGGTCGTGGTGAGCGGATAGGTCACCTGGTTTTCCACGATCTGCGGCGCCTGGCCAGGGAAGGGCGTGCGGATGATCACTTGCACGTCGGACAGGTCTGGCAGCGCGTCAAGCGGCGTACTCTGTACCGCCCAAAGCCCCCAGGCGGTCACCATGACCGTGGCGAGCAGCACCAGGAAGCGATTGCGGATGGAGGCGAGGATGAGCCGGGCAATCATGGCTTCGCTCCTGCAACGGCGGCGGCCGACTCGACCGCGGACAGGGTCGCCACGCCGTCCTTGTCCAGTCCGAAGCGGAACCGGACCTGATCCCCTGGCTTGAATCCCTTGGGCATGCCGGCTGGCGGCGCGGCAAACTCCATCGTCATGGCGCCCCACTGCGCCGACGGAATGGGGCCATGGGAGATCGTCATGCTCTGCTCGGTGACGGTCTCGATCCGGCCGACGCCTTGATGTTCCGGCCCGGGCGCTGCAGCGGCGCCAGGCGCCGACGCGCCGGCTGCAGAGGCGGCCGTGGGCGCGGTCATGCGCTGCGCGGTGCCGCGCAGGCTCGCCTCCGAGTCGATCAGGAACTGTCCGGACACGACCACCTTCTGGCCCGCTTTGAGGCCCTCAATGACTTCGGTTTGGCCGCCTGCAGCCGCGCCGGTCTTGACCTCCACGGGGCTGAACCCGCCCTGGCCGGATGCCACCATCGCGACCGTGCGTGTGCCGGTACGGATCAGCGCCTCGGTGGGCACGAGCAGGCGATCCGGCCCAGGAGCGGCGTCAAAGCGCACCGAGACAAACATGCCGGGCAAGAGCTGACGGGCCTTGTTCTGCAATTCGATGCGCACCTTGACCGTGCGGGTACCGGCGCTGATATCTGGCAGGATGGCGTCGACCTTGCCCGACAGCGTCTGGCCGGGCAAGGCTGCCGCGGTGGCCGACACGGTCTGGCCGGGCCGCAACGGGGCGGCCTGACTCTCAGGCACCTCGGCGATCACCCAAACGGTTGCTAGGCTCGCAATGCGAAACAGGGTCGTTCCCGGCGAAACCGTCATGCCATCGCGCGCACCGATTTCGGTGACGATGCCGTCGACCGAACTGGTGACCGTCAGCCGCGGCTGCAGTTTGCCGGTGGACTGCACCAACCGGATATGACTCTCGGTCATGCCCACCTGACGCATGCGCGCAATGGCGGCCTCGCGCAGCTCGCGCTGGAGGCTGCCGTCCATCCGGCTCACGGCCAGATATTCCTCCTGCGCCGCGACCCATTCCGGCGCATAGATTTGCGCCAACGCTTGACCTTTGCTGACCGGATCGAGGGTGGTCCGAGCGTACGCGTGCTCCACGAATCCGCTGGTGCGGGCCTGCAGCACTTCGATGCTGCGTTCATTGAACGCGACATTGCCCGGCACTTGAAGTGCGGCCTCGAGTCGGCCGGTCTTCACCTCGATCGTGCGGATGCCAAGGTTCTGTGTCACGCGGCTGTCGATGGTGACGGCCGCGCCGCCGCTGGCTTCTTCGTACACCGGCGACAACGGCATATCCATGTACGGCGACTTGCCCGGCTTGTCAAAGCGCTGTCCGGGCACCATCGGGTCGTGCCAGTAGAGAATGCGCTTGCCAGTTTTCGGGTCAATGTCCCCAGCCTTGAGGGCGGCACCGCTGGCGCTGCTGCCAGAGGTTGCCGACGCGGGCGACTGCTGGCGCCCTTGCTGTTGACCGAGGTAATAGGCAGCCCCAACGCTTGCCACCACCATCAGGCCTGCCACCGTCCGTGCAATCGTGGTCTTGTTCATGGTTGAGCTCCTTGCAGTGACGTGGGCTGGACTGCGGTGGGTAACGGCATCAGGAAGGTCAGGTCCGCCCAGAGTCGGGCGGTGGCGGCCTCAAGTTTGAGGCGCTCAAGCGAAATATTGAGCGCCTTGCGGCTGGCATCGGCCACGGCGGTCAGGGTGCCGGCACCCGCTCGATAGGCAGTCAGGGCCGCTTCGGTCTGTGCCTTGGCCAGCGGCACCGTGGTGCTCCGATAGCGCTCGAGCCGCGCCTGGCTGAGCGCCAGCTCTGCCTGCTTGCCGCGCAACTGCCCGAGCAAGCCGCGGCGTACGACTTCGGCTTGCGCGCGCGCGGCGTCGGCCTGCGCAAGCTTTGCGGCCAGTTCCCGATCCTGGCGATGCTTCTGGTCCCAGGGAAGCGGCAGTGAGACGTTGAGCGAAACCATGTTGGAGTAGGCGGGGCCGCGCTGGCTGTACATCAGTTCCACGCTCACATCCGGGATCTTGTTCTCCCGAGCGACCCGGCTTTCCGCCTCGGCGACGCCAACCTGTGCCTCGGCCGCCGCCACCTCCGGCAGTTGCGCCACGCCGCCGGCATCCAAGGTATTGAGCCAGGCCGGCGCCTCAAAGCCAGGGGGTTCGGCCAGGGGAAGTTCTGCAGCCTCGCCCACCCAGCGTCGCAGCATCGCTCGGGCTGATACCAGTGCGGCGCGGGCCTCGTCTTCGCGATCTTGCAGTTGACGGAGCTCCAGTTCGGCGGCCAGGATGTCGGCACGGGAGCCGCGGTTGCCGCGATAGGCGGCCTGCGCCGCGTCTACCATCAGCTTGATGGATTGCGCTTGCTCATTGAGCACGCTGTAGGCACGTTCGGCGTTCCAGCGGTCCAGCCAGGCCGTCGCGGCGCCGCGCTGCACCGTCGCCAGCGCCGCCGTACGCTGGGCCTCTGCCGAAGACGCCTCGGCTTCGAAGCGCTGGGCGCGAGCCTCACGCTTGGCCGATCGCGTGAACTCCTGCATCAGGCTGATCGAGCGCATCGTCATCGATTCCGTGCCGAGGGAAAACCGGTCGGGTCCGTTCGCCGGCACGTTATTGACGCCAACCTTCAGGACTGGGTCAGGTAACTGCCGGCCAGCCACCGCCATCTCGATGGCGGACTGGACCGCCGAGTGCGATGTTTCGGCATCCGTCGAGTGGGAAGACGCGAGCGCCACGGCTTCCTGCAAGGAGAGTGCGGCCGCGGGTTGCGCCCATCCGGGATGGGCAGCGGCGAACAGCGTAAGGGCGAGCGTCAGATGGCACCCATACGCAAAGGGAAAACGCAAATGCATAAAGCCTCCGCTAAGCAACGACCACCCTGAACACCATGGTTTCAGGGCACGATAGCAAGCATTGCTTCGGAGGCTAGTTTCGGAAACAGCAGTGGAGAATGGGCAGGGGGCGAGGGGGCGCGCGCGGCACCGCGTCGGCGTAGACCGCTCGCTGGCTGACGAATATCGGCACCATCGCCGGCTCAACCAGATTGACAAGCACGGGCTGGAACGCAGGAATCTGCGGGCTGGGGTGGTCGGCCGACTTGGAGCCAAGCTGGCAGTGCTCCAGGCACAAGCCATCATGGGCAGCCGGCGCTTCGGCCTTCTGCGTCATCTCGGGACAGGACTCCGTCATCCCGGCCATGTCCGCCATGCCGTCCATCGAATACCGGCTGCCCGCGCAGGCGTAGGCGGCCGCTGCCAGCTGAACTGTCAGGAATGTACTCAGCAGGAAGGCGGCAAGCCAAAGCCGGCGAAAACGGGTACGCACGTTGAAGATGTCCGATTTGAGCCGAATGGTAGCAGCGTTTGGCCGCTTTCGGCACTTTGCCCTCGCGGCCGTTTGCCGCAGATCAAATGCAGACGGGGTAGCCCATCCGGGGAGCGTTCCGGCGAGCCACGCAAACTAGCTCGCCGGTTTCCAGGCTCGGTTACTTGGGCTGCCCCAACATTTCGCGGCACTTTTGCATCATCGCCGCGTGGTCCTCCGTCTGCTGTTTTTGTTGTTGCGCCTCAGCCCGCTTGGCATTACGAGCCTTTTCGATCACATACCAGTCCGGACCGGCGACCGCTGACAGCGAGAGCCCCAGGGCGACGGCGCCCCCTAGCGCGTGAAGAAAGAATTTCATGATGTTCCTCGTTCTGGGTATGCAGCGCGCCGCCTAAACCCACCAGCGAGCGGCAGGCGACACTGCAAATGTCGAAATCAGACAGGAGCACGTTGGTGCGATGGCACCCAGTGCGGCACCCTGCCGTGCGGGACCGCCCTACAGACAGAACCGTTTGGGCGGGCGCTCGAGGCGAGGCGGAACGACGGAGCGATATGCGAACTCCGGATGCGCGACCAACACGCTGGTCCATGCATCCGTGGCGGCGGCGGTGGCCAACGGCGTGCCCGCGAGGATTGCACAAGCGGAAATCGTGCAGGGAAGACGAGATGGGCCGCTGACATGTCGGTCATCGGCGCAACTGAATTGACTGACGCAGTCATGGGGACTGCCGCTCTCGACACTGGCTTGCGCCGCTTGAGCAGGTATGTGTGCTGGCATTTGAGCGATGCCAGCGATACAGCAGCTGTCCAACGGCCCGGCCTGAGCCCGCAGGGGCAAAGCCAGCGCCAGGGTCAGCAGCACGACGAGACGCCAAAGGCGATTCATGGGCTTACACATTGGGCCCCTCCGAGCCGACGTGCGGTAGCGCCGTCGCGGGAACCATATTGAGTATGGAACTTCATCTTGCGCGAGACACGGTTGAGTCCGACATGGCGCTGCCCGCAGGGCAGTTCGACGCGAACGACAGGTAGACCTCGTCGAGCATGCGATGCTTGTCGCCGGCCAATTGTTCCAGGGCAGCCAGGAGGTGCTCGGCCACGCCGTACTGCTGCTGTGCGCATGCCAGACGGAACGCGGCGAACACGTCATCAAATAACGTTGGCGTTGCAGTCGTCATGCATTCCCCGCTGGATGCGTGGTTCGGCCAAGGCGTGATCGCCGCGATGCCGTCCTCATTTGCACTATGGACCTTCCCACGGGGGTAAGGTCAAGCAGTGCGTAGGCTGGCGTCGCGCGTCGATTGAAGACGACCGGTAAGCGCCACCCATGCGCAGGCGCTAGGCGTCAGGCTGGTGTAGAGAGCGAACCCGCCGTGAATCGCCCCGGCATTCGCGGCGCATGCGTTTCAAAACCGTCGATGCATACACGGTCCACTTCCGGCACTGAGGCGTAACACGCAGTCACGCCACGGATCCGAGTCTTTCTGATAGCCGAGCTTTTCGCAAGCAGGCCCCTCAACGCGTAATGAGGTCTCCATATCGCGCTCGGCGTGCGCGGTACGTTCAGCGACGGTCGCGCACCCGGACAACATGACGGTAATGAGTAATAAGACACGCATGAATTTCTCCTTTGCTCCTAGATGAAGGGAGTCCGTTGCGGTGGTCCAGGGCGCGACACGACCGGGAACCAGCGAAGCGGTGTGCAAACGGCGATGCCGTTATCGTGAATCTAGGTTCTGATTGCTTTTGCACCAAGATCTGCCTTTGCAGAATGGCCCGCTGCGGGCCATCTTTCAGCGACCTTACTTCAGATTGCTATGCAATTACCCAACCATTTCAAGCTGGTCATCCATGTTCGGTTGGGCTTTCGTCCCAATGATGTTCCTCGGCTGACATTCACGACCAGCTCGTATTACGCGACCATTACGTGCAGGAAATTTTTTCTGTGTTGTCTTGGCCTGGCAGCAAGCGTTTCCGTTTGGAAATTGCCGCCATCATTACCCGAGCATTACGCGGCAGTCATCAAATTCGACTCGCGCGTCATTGCCAGGGCAATAGCGTTACAAGCGCTCACATTTGTAGGGAAACGCGAACACTGCCGGCAATGCAGAAGTCGTATGCTCCCACCCTCTACACATGCAAAGGAGAAAACATGAAAAAGCTTCCAATCCTGGTCGGCACCGCGCTGGTCATCGGGTTCAGTTACGCCAATGCGCAGACGCATGTCTACACGCATGATGGCTATGGTCGGGCAGGCCTCTACCCGTCACGGCCGGCGCCTGCCGCTGTGCACGTCGTGCCCGCGGTTGCGGTGGTACATGATGCGCAGCCCTCGTACGGGCATGGCACTGCGCTGCGCGAGGCGCATCGCCAGCCGCGCCACGGCATCGAACATGGGCGACGTGAGCCTGAGCGCCGCCGGCACAATGCCGCTCACGGTTCACGCGGCCACTGACGCACTCGCCTGTCATATTGATTGCCCGCAGGCGTGCCGACGCCGGTAGTGACGCCGGCGTCCGTTGGAAAAAGTCAGGGGAAGCGCTGCGTCTGTCATGTCCCCGTCATTCTACTGACAGGCGGCTCGTATAGACTCCCGACTCAATTGATGCTTGATGCCGCCGGATGAGAAGGCTGTTGCGCCACCTATTGCTTTGGCTCGTTGTATTTGCATTGCCGATGCAGAACGTCGGCGCAGCGGCTACTCTTTCGTGCGGCGAGCTGACCGAGCTGCGGCAGGGCGCCGGTCTCTTTGCCACCCTTGCCACCATCGACGTCGCTGACGAGGCGAGCGCCGACGAGGCCGACGCACACTGCGATCCGAGGTCGCATCACTGTCCAGCAAGCAAAGCGCGCGGCAAGGCGCGCGGTTGTCAGGCGTGTTCTGCCTGCTCGGCCGCCTCGCCACTTGCCATCTTTGCCTTCTTGGGGACCCAAGCGTTGCCCATGAACGGCGCACTACCTGCGTCTCTTCTGTGGATATTTGCCAGCACAACGCCTGAGACGTTGCTGCGCCCGCCTTCCCGCCATCTCTGACGCCGCCCACGCAACTCCTGGGCTGGCTACCTCCACCTTCGTAGATGTCGTCCTTCGGCCTGACCGAAGACGAAACAAACCTGCCTGCGCTCGTCCCTGTGCGAGAGCAAGGCAGGGCAATTATGGTGCGGCGTGCGATGTCGCCTGGCGGTCGCGCGCGCAGCACGATATTGGAGACAGCGATGCGCATCTGTAATCAATGTAAGGCCCCGCTCAAAATTGACGTGTGGGCGTGCACCGCGTGCGGTTGGCAGCCCCGTGTTCTCGCCGGCGTGCTCTGCCTGGCACCTGCCATGATGGTCGACCATGATGGGTTTCACGAACCGCTCTTTGTCGAGTATGAGAAGCTCGAAGCGACGCACTTCTGGTTCGTCTATCGCCGCAAACTGATCCTGGACGCACTGCAGCGCTACTTTCCGGCCTTGCGCTCGTTCATGGACGTCGGTTGCGGGACCGCGGAGAACCTGCGCGCAGTCCAGGCCCGCTTCCCGCGTGCACGCCTGGTCGGCGGCGAGGCCTCGTTGCGCGCACTGATGAAGGGGCAGCGCAAATGCAAAGCTCAGTTGTTGCAGATGGATGCCCGCGCAATTCCCTACAGCGACGCCTTCGATGTCCTCGGGGCGTTTGACGTCATCGAACACGTCGACGACGACGCCCAAGTGCTAGCGGAGATGTACCGTGCCTGCAGGAATGATGGGGGAATCGTATTGACAGTGCCCCAGCATCCGTCGCTGTGGAGCCATATGGACGATGCGGCCAAGCACAAGCGGCGCTATACCCGCCAAGAACTGGTGAAGAAAGTGGAGGCGGCCGGATTCGAAATCGTGGACGTCACCTCCTTCATGACGCTGCTGCTGCCTGCGATGGCCATCTCCCGGTTGTGGCAGCGCGCCAAGCCGCCCGGCGATGCCATGGACGACGGGTTTCGCATTGGGGCGGCCATGAACGGCACGCTCGGGTGTGTTTGCACCCTCGAGCACAACCTAATACGGGCCGGCTTGCGTTTCCCGGCAGGCGGCTCGCTGTTGCTGGTGGCCAGGAAGAAGGGATGTTCTTTGTAGAGAGCGCAGTCACGCATGGGCCCATCGCGGCGTTTAGCGTCAACGACGAGGACGCCGCGGGCCGCGTCTCAAGCGCTCGCCAGGCTCGTCTGTGCGCAAGAGCGGACCTTCTTCCGGAATGCCTTGGCTCGCGCTGCCGTCAGGGCAAGCGTCGCAGGCGCGGCCCTCGCGACTGACAATCCAGGTCGTTAACCGCGACGACGTACCCATTTCTGCAACGCAGATGGATGCGGGAAAGCTTACGGGGATGTAATTCGCGAGTAACGTCGTCGTGAGTCCCAGCCGCCTACCATGACACCTAAGAGGTTATGCCTCGAAACGTTATGGAGCGCATCATGAACACCAAGAAGACCGCTTTGACCGCTTTGACTGCATTGGCGCTGGCGGCCCTCTCCGTCCTATCCAGTTCACCGGCGTGGAGTGCGGACCAGACCAGAACCAATGCGGGCGACAACTGGGCGGAGCACGTGCGGCGGCAAGCCGCCGACCAAGCCAGCTCACCGGCACCGCTCACAGTGCCCAGCGCGATGGCTATAGCGCAGGCTGCTACTCCATTGGGGCCGCAGGCGACGCTCTTCGGTAGCCTGGCGCCAGCGAACACGGCTGCACGCGCGGTGACGCTCGCTCCCGGCCTGAAGTCTGTCAATGTGGCCTCCGGCGACACCGTTACTTTTCGCAGCGGCGCGCAGGAAGCCACCTGGACATTCGCCGAGCTTGTTCAAGGAAAATCCGTGGATCTTGGCGTCCTGTTCCCAGCGATGCCCAACGCCCAAGGCGTGCGCGTCTATATCGAGCGCAGCAAGCTCTATACCGGTGGCTAAGAAAGGCCGGTTTGCCAGGAGTGAAAACATGACACATTTGTAATTTTGTCGTCAGGCCCTGGTGGGGTACATCTTTCTACACTGCAAGTGCAGGCTCACTGAGCCACTATCGAAACAAGGAGAAATAGAATGCGTACATTGAAGAAGACTGCCTTGGTGGCATTGACCGTGGCAACCCTTGGTGGCGTCGCGGGCATCGCGAATGCTGGCGTCAATTCGCCGCGAGACCCCTTTACCGACGGCGGGCACGCCATGGGCACGCGCGATCCGTTCACCGATGGCAGTCACACCATGGGCACGCGGGACCCGTTCACCGACGGTAGCCACGCCGTAGGCCCTCGCGACACGTTCAGCGACGGCGCCTAAATCTCGGCAACGCGCCGACCCGTCGGGGCGATGGGCCGCTTGCTGGGCCGGTGCGTTGACGCGGGGCGGGTATCGGGAAACTGTCCCGATACCCGTTATTGTGCTTGCGCGCGCGCCGAGGTTCAGCCTTGCCCATGCGCCGGCTCGGGTCGGACCAGGCCTGATCTAGGCAGACGGCATAGGCTGCAGCGGCCGGACCGCACCCAGCCCAGCGAGTCATCATCGCGCCTTCGGCGCGATTCTTTTTGTCTACCGCCGGCTCAACACAGCGTTGCGTGCTGCAACGGCTGCGGCTGGTAATGCCCGGCCTTTCCCCCCATGCGCCAATGTTGGAACCGAATCTAAACCGGTCGCGCCGTGACCCGCCTTCGCCCGACACACCACCAAGCGGGGCGCGCGCAAATTGGGTGGGTCGCCCCTGGCGTCTGGAGGTCGGCGTCGAGACCTTGCTGCTCGGCTGCTGCCTATATTTTGTTCTCGTCCTGAACGGTCCGTTTTGGCGGGCGCTCTTCGCCGAACGGCCGTTGAGCGGGCTGCGCGATCTGGGCTACGGCGTGGCAGTGGGCACCGCGCTGGTCACGGCGCATTTTGTGCTGCTGGCGCCGTTCATGAACCGCTGGACCGCCAAACCGTTATTGACAATATTGGTCGTAGTGGCCGCCGGTGCCAGCTATTTCATGGGTCAATACGGCATCTACCTTGACCCCGGCATGGCCCGCAATGTGCTGCGCACCGACGTGGCGGAAGCTCGCGAGTTGCTGACGCTGCGTATGATGGGCAGCATCGCGCTCTTGGCACTACCACCATTGTTGTTGTTGCCGTGGGTGACGCTGCGCCAGCGTTCACTGACGCGAAGCGTTGGCCTGCGCGTGGTCGCGATGTTGGTGGCCGTTGTTGTCGGCGTGGGGACGCTGTCCTTGGTGTTTAAGGATTTCGCAGCCCAGATGCGCAATCATAAGGAGATCCGCTATCTGCTCGCGCCGGTCAATGTAGTGTACGCCTTTAGCGGGGCGCTGGCACGCGATGCCAGTATCGCGAACCGGCCGCGCCAGCCGGTGGGCACCGATGCCCGGCTCGGCGCTAGCTGGGGCGAGCACAACAAGCCCCTGCTCTTCGTGATGGTCGTGGGAGAAACCGCACGAGCGGCGAACTGGGGGCTCAGTGGCAGGTCGCCTCATGACACGACGCCGAACCTGGCGCAGCGCGCTGTGATCAATTTCGCTCAAGTCACCAGTTGCGGCACCAATACCGAGGTCTCTCTGCCCTGTATGTTCTCGTCCCAGGGACGTCGCAATTACGACGAAGATGCCATCAAGGCCAGCGAGTCATTGCTACACGTCATCGGACGAGCGGGACTGAAGGTGGGGTGGGCAGACAATCAATCGGGATGCAAAGGCGTCTGTGCAGGCCTGCCCACGTGGCAGCCGGATCCTCAGGCTATGTCGGCGTTATGCGATCGCGACCGCTGCCTGGATGAAGTGTTGTTAGCCGGGGCGGAAGCTTTGCGGCACCAGCTACCTGGCAGCTTGGTCGTGGTCCTGCACCAACTCGGCAATCATGGTCCCGCGTACTACCGGCGGTATCCGGCCCGATTCGCGCAGTTCGGTCCGACTTGCGACACCGATGATCTCTCGCGCTGTACCCCAGAGCAAATTCGCAACGCGTACGACAATGCATTGCTGTACACCGATCATATGCTCGCACGCACCATCGACTGGCTACAACAACTCGAGGCGCGCTATGACACGGCCATGATCTATGTATCCGACCATGGCGAGTCGCTGGGAGAGCGCGGACTGTTCTTGCATGGCATGCCTTACGCGATTGCTCCGCGGGAGCAGACCGATGTACCGATGGTGATGTGGTTCTCAGCCTCATTCGCCCACCGCATGCGGCTCGATGTCTCCTGCCTGCGCGCGCGTGCGCGCGAACCCGCCACGCATGACCACTTATTCTCCACGGTCTTGGGCCTGCTGGATATCCGCACCCAGACCCGGGATGCCACCATGGATTTGTCGGCACGCTGCCGCAACGGATAATGCCGCTCATGAGAGAAATGCCGTTGGTTCAGACGCCCGCCAGTCAGCGTTGGCTGCGCCAGCAATGGTGGCTGCTGGCATCGGCCGCGCTGGTGCTGGCCTACGTGTTCCAGCGCACCGAACTTGACCTCTGGCTTGAGGGCCGTTTCTACGATGCCGGTCGGGCGGTCTTCCCATTGCGCCAGCACTGGCTATTTGAAGCGGTGCTCCACAAAGGCGCGAAGTGGCTCACTTACCTCGCCGTAGCCGCGGCCATGGGTGTCTGCTGGCTGGGCTGGCGAGGGCGTCTGCCTTGGCTGCCGCGTCGCAATGTGTTGCTTGCCGCTGCGGGCATGGTGGTGATCCCGTTGAGCGTCACGCTCCTGAAGCTCATGACGGGACGCCATTGTCCCTGGGACATGGCTCAGTTCGGCGGCAGCCTGCCCTATATGCGGCTGCTGGATCCGCTGCCAGCTGACGTCAAGCCGGGACAATGCTTTCCTGCCGGTCACGCGGCCACCGGCTTTCTCTGGGTCGTGTGGGGGATCGCATTGCGTCCCGCCGGCCGTCGTTGGGCGTGGGTTGGGCTGGCTGGCGGACTGCTACTGGGCGGCACACTTGGCGCGGCCCGCATGGCGCAGGGCGCGCACTTCCTGTCGCACACGCTCGCGACCCTCTGGGTGGCGTGGGCGGTAAGTTTGCTACTCGCGTGGGCGCTGGGAGCCGACGTGCGGTTAGCCAGCGCCGCGCCGCGCCAAAGCCAGGAAGACTGCCCGCGCCATCGCAGACCACCGCCAGAACGCGACTCACAACTGTCTCGCGATGGCCTCGATCGGCTTTAAGCCACTGCCAAAGCGCGCAATGCTTTCGCGATGCTCGCGCAGGCTGGAATAGGGGACATAGCGGATATTAAGTGCCGACACACGGCTAAAGGCCGGGCGGCTCAGTTGCGCGCGCACGTCGCCTTCGCGATCATCGGGTGCGACGAGGAAGAGATGCTTGCGGGCGGACTGGTCGGAACCGAGCGCCAGATCCAGCATGCGCACGATGCCGGAATAGATCGAGGTGGTATGTTCGACTTCAAAGGCGGCTTCGACCTCGAGGGTGGTGGCGTTTAGCCAGACAGTGTCAATCAATGGAACGGTATCGCCTCCCGCCACAAGCAGCGCCGGCGGCAACGTTGAGAGACAGCCCTGGCTCAAGGGCTCGCCGTTGTACAGCCGACTTCGGTCGTTCGTGGCAATCCAAACGGCAAAGCCGAGCGACTTGCCGAGATCGCGCAGCCATCCCTGCACTTCGGTATGGGTGGCGTCTTCGGCCTGCCCCAGCTGAATCTGCCTGGCAAGCGCGGCAGCCTGCTCGCGCACCTTGGCCAGTTCCTGCTGCCAGACGGCCACATCGTGGGCCTGCGCTTGCCGCGGTGGCAGCGGATAGCGCTGCATGCCGATGTCAAACAGCAGGCCCGCGATCGCGCCAAGGTCATTGGAGAGCAAATCCCGATAACGCTGATTCAGGGCGAGCACCCCCTCGCGCATCGCCAGATAGTGATCCCATTTGCCAAGCTTGACCGACGAGCCTGTCAGGGCGTTATAGCCATTGACAATCGCGGTATTGAATGGCATCACCAGCGTGGGATGAATGAAATACAGCAGGTTGGCCGCCGCCGGCCCGAGACCCTTGATGCCGAGGCTGCTCAGCTGGCGAATCGCATCAAGGACTTCGGATTCGGTGTCACAGCAGTTGCAGGTATGGAGCAGTCTGGCAAAAGCACGCTGATTGTCGGCATGCTCATAGATGTCTGGAATGCGCAGTTTTGGCTTCCACAGAAAGGCGTGATCCGCGCCTTTGAAAATCTGCCGTTGCTCTGCGATTGAAGACACCACGGTCTCGAGCGATGACCCCCGATACGCGTTGCCGAATGTACCGGCCTGGATCTCGTCGACCACCGCGCCGATGCCACGCCGAATCGAGCGGAAATTCTTCAGCCGCTCCGGCCAAAGAAACCAGGTTTGATAGGCGCCGGCGGGATCGGTCTTCCAGCGCTCAATGAGGATGCGGATGGTGTCGGTCATGGTGTGCATTTTTGCCGGGCAGTGTATCACCGTGAGGCCTTTTGACCTGGCGCAATGTTGACGCGAACCGGCTTGACCTTCCCATTATCGGAAGCTCTACCGTTATCACAAGAAAGCTGGGCGCGGCGATTGACTGCCGGTCAGCTTCCCGTCATGGTCAAGTAAAGAGTCTGTCATGAAAGCATGTCATTCCCCATCGACGCATCACGGCACCAACGCCGGCCAAGTCCGTCGGTTTCGCTGGTCGCTGCGTTGGGGGATCGTCCTTGCTGCCGTGGCAATGATCGCCGCCATCGCGCTCGGGATGCCGCGTTGGAGTGCGGTTGCTTCCTGGTTGCCGTTTGCGCTAGTGTTATTGTGCCCGTTGATGCATCTATTCCATGGCGGCCACGGGCGCAGCGCGCCTTCGAAAGAGGGCGGCGATCCAGTGGACGGACAGCGCCACGACTAACAGGAGGCCTTCCATGAATGAACCCAGCAGCCAGCGCCACCCACCGAAAGCGGGCCACCATGACAACGCAACAAGCCCCGGTCATGGCGCGCATGCTGACCAGCACCATTCCCATGGCCACGGTGCGCCGCACGAGAGCCCTGTGTCAAGTGTCGGCACGGCCAAAGATCCGGTCTGTGGCATGGTGGTGTCGGCTGACTCGGCATTCCAGACCCAACACGCTGGCAACCCTTATTATTTTTGCAGCGCATCGTGTCAGCGCAAGTTCGAGGCGGACCCGGCCAAGTATGCCGTGGCTGCGGCAGCGCCTGCCGCGGCCCCTTCAGCCGCCCCGGATGCGGAATCGGGGCCGCCGGGCACGATCTACACCTGTCCGATGCACCCCGAGATCCGGCAGGATCATCCCGGCAACTGCCCGAAATGCGGCATGGCGCTGGAGCCGCTGTTGCCAGACCTGGACGAGACCGAGAATCCGGAGCTGGTGGATTTTCGGCACCGTTTTTGGTGGACGCTGCCGTTGACGGTGGTGACCACGGTGTTGGCCATGCTCGGCCATCGATTCGGGTGGATGCAGGCGGCGACGCAGAGCTGGGTCGAATTGGTCCTGTCGACGCCGGTGGTGCTTTGGGCGGGTTGGCCTTTTTTCGTGCGGTGCGCCCAGTCGTTCCTGCATCGCAGCCCCAATATGTGGACGCTGATCGGTCTGGGGACCGGTGCGGCCTATGCCTATAGCGTGGTGGCAACCGTGGCACCGGATGCGTTCCCGCAGACCTTTGCCGCCCACGGCCGCATCGGCGTGTACTTTGAGGCCGCGGCCGTCATCATCTCGTTGACGCTGCTCGGCCAGCTGCTTGAACTCAAGGCGCGATCGCAAACCTCCGCGGCGATCAAATCGTTGCTCGGGCTCGCGCCCAAGACGGCGCGCCGCATCGGGCGCGATGGCGCCGAGGAGGATGTGCCTCTCACTCATGTGCATGTCGGCGATTTATTGCGCGTCAGGCCCGGGGAAAAGGTGCCAGTCGACGGCATCGTGACCGAAGGCAGCAGTTCGGTGGACGAATCGATGATCACCGGTGAACCGATGCCGGTCACCAAGCGCGAAGGCGACCGCGTTATTGGCGCCACCATGAATACCTCAGGCAGCCTGATCATCCGGTCGGAGAAGGTTGGCGCACAAACGGTGCTCTCCCAGATCGTGCAGATGGTGGCGCAGGCGCAGCGCTCAAAGGCGCCGATGCAACGCATGGCCGATAAGGTCGCGGGCGTGTTCGTGCTCGGCGTCATCGGCGTCGCCGTGGTGACGTTCTTTGCCTGGGGCCTGTTCGGTCCACCGCCGAGTTGGGTGTTCGGTCTGATCAATGCAGTTGCGGTCTTGATTATCGCCTGTCCCTGTGCATTGGGGCTGGCCACGCCGATGTCGATCATGGTTGCCAGCGGCAAGGGCGCCACCAACGGCGTGCTGTTCCGCGATGCCGCCGCGATCGAGAACCTGCGCAAGGTCGACACCCTGATCGTCGACAAGACCGGTACGCTGACCGAGGGGCGGCCAGCCTTCGAGCGTGCAATTGGCGCCAATGGCTATGCCGACGACGAGGTCCTGCGGCTGGCGGCGAGCCTGGACCAGGGCAGCGAACATCCGCTGGCCGCGGCGCTGGTGGAGGCGGCCCGCATTCGTGGCTTGGCGCTGGAGAAGCCACAGGACTTTGAATCGAGCACGGGCATCGGTGTGCGCGGTACGGTCGGTGGGAAGACACTCGCCATTGGGAACACGGCGCTGATGCAAGCCGACGGCATCGACACCGAGGCGCTGCGCGCCCAAGCCGATACGCTGCGCGTACAAGGCGCGAGCGTTATGTATCTTGGCGTCGATGGCCGTCTGGCCGGGCTGCTGGCGGTGTCGGATCCCGTCAAAGGCTCAACGCCCGAAGCGCTGGCGGCCCTGAAGGCCGAGGGCATCCGCGTGGTCATGGCCACCGGCGACGGCGTGGCCACGGCAAAGGCGGTGGCCGCAAGGCTGGACATTGCGGAGTTCCACGGCGAAGTGAAGCCTGCGGACAAGCTTCAGCTGGTGAGCCAACTGCAGCAAAGCGGGGCGGTGGTCGCCATGGCCGGTGACGGCATCAATGATGCCCCGGCGCTGGCCAAGTCGGATGTGGGCATCGCCATGGGCACGGGCACCGATGTGGCGATGAACAGTGCTCAGGTGACGCTGGTCAAAGGCGACCTGCGTGGCATTGCGCGCGCACGCGAGCTATCCGAGGCAACCATTCGCAACATGAAACAAAACCTTGGCTTCGCGTTTATCTATAACGCGCTCGGGGTACCGTTAGCGGCAGGGGTGCTGTACCCGTTCACCGGTTTGCTGCTTTCGCCTATGATTGCCGCGTTGGCAATGAGCCTGAGCTCGGCCTCGGTGATCTCCAATGCGCTACGCCTGCGGCAGGCAGAGATTTAAGCTGGCGATGAGGCACTCGACCGGTGCTGACTTGTCTATTGACATGATGTTTTTCGGAGAATCCATGAAGTATTTCTTGGCCACTGCCGCATTGCTCGCGGCCGCCACCGGCGCGCAAGCGGCCTCGCCGACGCTAACGGTGTACAAGGATCCCAGTTGTGGCTGCTGTGCAGAATGGGTCAAACACGTGAACCAGGCCGGCATCCAGACCAAGGTCATTGATTCGTCCGACATGACGGCGGTCAAAGCCAGGCTCGGCGTCCCGACCCAGTTCGGCTCCTGCCATACCGCGGTGATCGATGGCAGCGCGCAGGTGGTGGAGGGGCACGTGCCGGCAGCAGCGGTGCGCAAGCTCGCTGCGAAGCCGACCTTGAAAGGGGTCGCAGTGCCCGGCATGCCGGCAAACTCGCCAGGCATGGGGCAGATGGACGGAAAGCTTGTGACAGTGGATTTTAGCGGCAAGCCATTCTCGAAAGACTAGGACTGCAGCGGGGCTGCGCGGGTAAGCGTTGCCAGAACTTCAGAACTGCCAGACAAAGGACATGGAAGAGTCAACTCAGTCGCGCTGGATCGTGGCCTGCGTGTTGGTGGTGGCCGCCGCGGCGGCCACCGGGGTCGCGCTCAAGGCGAAACGCTATCTGGAGCCACCCTCCGGTGGACCGCAGACGCTCAGGGAAGGGCGCCAACTGCGCATCGATGCCACGGATGCCGCGCAGCTCGGTCGCGGCAGGCAGCTGTACGCACAGGCCTGCGCGTCGTGCCATGGCGTCAAGCTCGAAGGCCAGCCTAACTGGCGCGAGCGGCTCGCAAATGGCCGGATGCCGGCGCCCCCGCATGATGCATCGGGTCATACCTGGCACCATGCGGACGCGGTGCTGTTTGCCATCACCAAGAACGGGCTCGTTGCCGGCGTGACCGCGCCGAGAGGCTATGTCAGTGACATGCCAGCCTTCGGCCAGTCGATGTCGGATGACGACATCATTGCCGTGCTCGCGTACATCAAGAGCACTTGGCCTGAGAAAATGGCAGTAGCGCAGCGCGAAGCGACCGCGCAGTATGCGAGCCCGAAGTAGCGACCCAAGCAAACACCGCAAGCAGGCGCTCCGGTCAGCGATGGCGCCTACGTCCGTTTCGAGCCTAGCCTGGGCTGCTGCAGTGACCCTGCACGAGCTGTCGCGGTGTGTACGCCACAGCTGACGAACATGTCGCGTTGAGCGGCCGGCTTGCTGGTATTCAGGCGCTTGGATCGCGCCTGGTAATTTCTGTCTCTTGCCTGCCTGCCCGCTCGCGCGTGGCACACAGCTGTATGCGAGCAGCGGTCGCGCGCCGTCGAAACGGCTCGAACACGCGTGCCGCTACGCCGATGACTCGTCGTGGGCGAAGATCGGCGAACGCTGCGCCGCACTAATCCCCTTACGTCGTCCAGAAGAGATACAAAAGCCCAAGCACGACCAGCGCCGCCCCAATGATCGAGTAGTAGCGCATGCCATGCAGGGGCTGGTCTGGATGGCCTCGCCGGTGAAAGACGAGTCTCATAGCCGTTATGGAAAGTCGAGCATTGCCATATGGTAGACCCAGCGCCGGTGATTTACCTTGACGTGTCTGCACGGCGGTCATTGAATGAATGCTGAAACGCGTCGCCACGAGAGCGGAACCATCCGCCGATTCACTTCTAGGGGTCCTGGAGACTACGATGCTGACACCACATGAAGTGGCCACCCTTATGCTGATCGACGACGCAGCCCCCAATCTCGCCGACCTCGATCACGCGTCGATCGAGGCATTGATTGAGCGGCAGCTGGTGCATCTGGAAAAATTGGCTTACGGCGATCGTCTGCACATCACGCCGCGGGGCAGTGACTTTTTGCATGCTCTCGCTAAATTGCATTAGGCTGGTCTGCAAACGCACTTGCGCACTGAAGGCTATGCGTTGCGCGTTGCGCAGTATGCCGCGATATGGCTAGACCCGGCGGTGCCCCTCGGGTCTGCAAGCGCCAAGTCAGCGGACCAAGGCGGACGTTCCACCGCCTACTGGTCCGGATGCGGCGTGGGGGAGGGCTGTCGAAGTGGTCGTCTGGCACAGCGTCCAGTAAGCAACCAATACGTCATGAGCTGCCCCGATAGAGCGGGCTTGGCGCGATGATGGCCGTGATGCCTTTGGCTTCCGGCAGATCCGGCAAAAGGAAGTTCAGCGCAACTGCCGATCGTCCACTACTTGTGGTCATAAAGGTCCAAGCCACCGTGCGGTTGGCGCCCCGGAAAGCAACGGTTTCTCCAGAGGTGACATTAACGTATCGCGCACCTGGCCGCAGCGTGATCGACCGAGTCGCCGTCTCGACGGCAGCGACGGTACCATACAAATCGGCCCTAGCAGGTGGCAAAGGCGCACACGCCGACGCCATGCCGAAGGCAGAGAGTGCCAGTGCGATCCGTAAAGCCTGCGTGGTAGTCATAATGAGACTCCCTGTCGATGTGCGGCAAGGTCTAACGGACCCGCCTTTGCGACAACCCGACTTCCACCCGCGCCAAGGACGCACGCAGCTTGGTGCTGCGCTGATCTGTGGGCAACTGGCAAGGCTACCGGCACCCAAACGCGAGTTGCCGCACGATCTAGTCTAATCAGGGCATTCCAACGATAACGTTGCCCAAACGTTACATTCTGGACAGGTAACAATGTGGTCCACGTCATGCCCCACAAGTCAACGCTTCCAAGTGGGGAGGATCACGCGCAAGAAAACGGGTCCGCCACGGCGGCACCATGACCCAACCTACGCTGTCGAACCCTCAGCATCGGTGCGCCGTTTTGTTCGCCGCCGGACGCACCCGTCGTCGCGCTTTTTACTTGACGGCCACCTTGCCGACCATGCCGGCTTCGAAATGGCCCGGCACCAGACAAGCGAAGTCGACGGTCCCAGGACCGTCGAACTGCCACACCAGTGTGCCTTGTTTGCCAGGTGCGAGCATAATCTGGTTCGGGATAGAGTGCTTAGCATCAGGCATGCTGCGCATCATCTGCGCGTGCTCTTTCAACTCAGCGGCGGTACCGATCACCATTTCGTGCTCCACTTTGCCGACATTCCGCACGACAAAACGCACGGTTTCACCGCGCTTGACCTGAATCGAGTCGGGCGCGAACCGCATCGTGTCGCTCATGGTCACGTTAACCGTGCGTGAGACCTTGGCCGGCTTGCCCGGCTGACCGGCAGCGGACTTACTGGCGCTAGCTGGGCTCGCATGGCCCTCCATGCTGCCGGCAGCCCACACCAGCATCGGCGACAGCCCCAACACCAGCAGCAACGACTTGAGCGTCTTCATGGCATCTCCTTGGCGGTTGTTTGAGAGCAAGACAAGCGCAGCCTTGCTGCGCGGTTCGTGAAAACGTGGCTACATGCCCGCGGGGGATAGGATGCCGAGCGAGGCGACAAGAGCTAGAATGAGCGTTGCCGCACTGGTCTCGAACATCAGGCTGCGCCGCAAGGTACGAACGGCGACGGCATGGTCGCCCGTCCGTAGGGCATGCTCCAGGCGCGGGCTCAGATGAAAACGGTTAGCCGCGGCAAGGGCGAGCATGGTACCGAACAGCGCCAGCTTGGACGCCAGCAGTCCACCGTATGAGTTCAGCGACAGTTCTGGCAAGACCGGACCGACAATCAACCAATAGTTCACTGCGCCGGTAATGACCAAGGTTGCGACAACGATCATACCCACCTGAGCGAAGCCGTTTGAGGTGCGGCTCAGTAGGGCAACCTTGGCAGGTGTGGCAGAGGGATGCGACAACAACACGAACGCGAGCAGAGCGCCGACCCATGCGCCGGCGGCCATTAGATGCGCGATATCCGAGGCAAGGTGAATGTAGCGTCGAATGCCATCATCCATGGCGCCATGGCCGCCCCAGGCAAGCGTGGACAGCGCGACGCCGCCCGCTGCAGCCAGAACCCAGAATTGAAGTTCTGGCCGTTTGCGGACAAACAACGCGACCAGCACGCAGAGGACCAGGGCAACGAGTCGCACGACCCAGGCCGCGCCAAACGCGGTGCCTGTCACAATCATTTCGAAGACATGGCCTTGCAGTTCGGCGTAGGATGCGGCACCGGTCATGCCCTTGGCCATGATGGTGATATTGGCCAGCGACAGGACGATGCCCAGGGCCGCGACCGCCGCGCCAAGCGTCAAAAAGCGCGCACCCGTTGGCGACGCCATTTCCTCACGGCGCAGTGCGTACAAGCCAAACAGCGGCAGACCAAACAGTGCAGTCAGGTCGAAATAGAGTGCGAAACGCACTGCAACAGTTGCCCAGTCCATCGGCGGATCACTTCACGGTGAACGCGATGTTGCCATTAATCGGGTGCGTGTCGGACGACACTGCACGCCAATCGACGCGGTAGCTGCCAGGCGCCAGCGTCTGGGCCGGGGTGATCACCATGGTCTTGGGGTCGTCGCTGCCGGCAACCTTGGCGGCAATTTTCATCGGCGCATGGTTGGCCATGCCGGGCATGCTGGTCATGACGAGGCTGGCCCCGGAGAATTGGGTCGCGAGGTTCTCTGAAAACTTCAGCTCGATCTTCTGCGGCGCCGCCACCTCGGCCTTGTCGGCGGGCATGGACGATACCAGCTTTGGATGGGCGAAGGCTGCAGTACTAGCCAGCACAGCGGCGGCTGCCAGAGCGGCACGAATGGTGAAGCGGGGCGCTTGCATGGTGAACTCCAAATATGAGTGTGGATTGAAATACGTGGTTAGAACCACATGCGAACACCCGCTACAAAACGGGTTTCGCCACTTCGGCCGCCGGCGGTGCGAACCATGTCGGCGGTATTGCCAAAGGTTTGGTACCGTTCAATGCCGATATAGGGAGCGAACTGACGGCTGAACTCATAGCGCAGGCGCAGACCCACGGCACCGCTGGAAAGCCCGCTGCCCACGCCGACCTCGGGATCGTTCTTGCCATAAAGATTGGCCTCGATTCGGGGTTGCAGGATCAGGCGCTGGGTAATTAGCAATTCATACTCGGCTGACAGGCGCAGCGCAGTGCGACCTTCGGTGCCGATATAGCCAGTAGCGTCGACCTCGAACCAGTATGGCGCCAGGCCCTGGATACCGAAGGCCAGCCAGTTTCGGGTTGGCCGGCCATAGCCGGCATCGTTGCGGATACCCAGCTGCGTGTCCCAATAGGTGGCAATGGCATGACCCCACAGCAATTCGGTCCGCGCCTCGTGGATCTTGCGCCTCTCGGATTCGCCTTCGGCCTTGATCACGAGGCGGTTAAAGCTGCTGCCAATCCACGCTTGCGCCTCATAGGCAGCGGCATTGCTCTCATTTCCCTTGACCCATTCCAGCCGGTCAACGAGTACCGAGGCAAATAGGTGTTCGTCTGCCATGTGCAGCGAACGGTGCGGACCAATGGCGTATTGACCCACGCCGAGCTGATAGCCCCCTGAGTAACCGTGCGGGTCGCGCGCATCCGCGGGCGCGCTCCCCCCTTGCATCTGCATGTCGCCATGATCCATGCCTTGCATCGAACCCGTGCCTTGCATCTGGCTGTGGTCCATGCCCTGCATCGAACCCATGCCCTGCATCTGGCTGTGGTCCATGCCCTGCATCGAACCCATGCCCTGCATCTGGCTGTGGTCCATGCCCTGCATCGAGTCCATGCCCTGCATCTGGCTGTGGTCCATGCCCTGCATCGAGTCCATGCCTTGCATCTGGCCGTCGGTGGCAGCGGTGCCGCCAACCTTGCCCGAAGACTTTGCTTTCGGAATGGACTTCGCCTTTTCCGCGACGGCGGGCGACGAAGTTTGCGTTGGAACCGCTTCGGTGTGGGCGTGCTGGGCCCAAGCTGCGCTCATGCCAGCGGAAGCAAGCACGGCGGCAAGTACTGTTCTTGTTGGTTTTTCCATGTGCATATCGGTTAGGGTCAGGCCACCACCACTTCGCGGAACATCCCGGCGTCCATGTGCAACATCAGGTGGCAATGCCAGGCCCACCGGCCCAAGGCGTCGGCGGTGACGAGGAAGCTGATGCGTTGCGCCGGTTGCACCGCGATCGTGTGTCGACGCGCGAGGAAGGCGCCATCCGGCGATTCGAGTTCGCTCCACATGCCATGCATGTGCATTGGGTGCGTCATCATGGTGTCGTTGTGCAAAATGACGCGCAGCCGCTCGCCATACTTAAAGTGCACCGGCGTCGAATTTCCGAACTCCACCCCGTCGATGGACCACGAGTAACGCTCCATATTACCGGTCAAGTGCAGTTCCACTTCGCGCCCGGGACCGCGTTTGTCCAACGGACCGCCAATGGTGTGCTGATCGGCCAGTGTCAGGACGCGGCGCCCGGTGTCGCGCAAACCGATGCCCGGGTCGTCCAAGTTGGTGCGCGCCATGTCAACGCGCATATCGGTGGTGGCGCCATACTCGGTCTTGGCGTGGCGCGCCTTGGTGCTGGGCACCTTCAGCGACGCATCGGTCGCCATGCCCCCCGACATGCTACCCATGGCATGCTGGCTGTGATCCATGGCCATAGCGCCATGGTTCATGCCTTGCATGCCCATCGAGCCGTGGTCCATGCCTTGCATGGCCATGCCGCCATGGCTCATTCCGCCCATGGCGCTGTGATCCATGCCGCCCATGCCTCCCATACTGCCCATCATGTCGGCCATGGTGAGCCACTGCGGCTTATCCACGGCGGGCACCGGTGCCGCCAGCCCGGCTCGAGTTGCCAGGGTGCCGCGGGCATAGCCGGTGCGATCCATCGACTGCGAGAAAATGGTATAGGCCTCGTCGCGCGGCTCGACCAGCACGTCACAGGTCTCGCCCGGGCCGAAGCGGAACTCATCGACGGTTACCGGTTCGATGTTCTGTCCATCGACTTGGATGACCTTAAGCTTGAGGCCGGGAATGCGCACATCGTAGAACGTGTTGCCTGCGCCGTTGATAAACCGCAGACGAACCTTCTCGCCCGGCTTAAACACGCCGGTCCAGTTGCCGGCCGGTGTGACGCCGTTCATCAAGTAAGTCAGCGTGGCGCCCGAGAGATCCGCCAGATCGGTCGGGCTCATCCGCATCTCGTTCCACATCTTGCGCTTAGCGAGCGCGCTCTTCATCCCTTCACTGGAGACGTCGCGGAAAAAATCGATAACCGTCGGCTGGTTATAGTTGTAGTAGTCGCTCTGAACCTTCAGTTTCGAGAGCACGCGCATCGGATCTTCGTCGGTCCAATCCGAGAGCAGCACGGTATAATCGCGATCGGCTCGCACGCCATCCACGCCGGTGGCTGGATCGATGACAATGCCGCCATACACGCCGGTCATCTCCTGGAAGCCCGAATGCGAGTGATACCAATAGCTACCAATCTGGTCGACCTTGAAGCGGTAGGTGAAGGTCTCGCCCGGCGCAATGCCCGCAAAGCTGATCCCCGGCACGCCGTCCATCTCGAACGGCAGAATGATCCCGTGCCAATGAATCGACGTGTGCTCGCGCAACCGGTTCGTGACCCGAATCGTCACCGTTTCGCCTTGACGCCAGCGCAGCGTCGGCCCCGGCAACATGCCATTGATGGTGGTCGCGACGCGTGGCGTCCCGGTGAAGTTGACCACCGACTCGCCGATCACGAGGTCGAAGTCGGTCCCGCGCAGCACTGGTGCTGTGCCGGATAAGACATCTGCCGGTCGGCCTGACGGCTGAGCCCAGGCCGCACCGCCCAAGCCAGACAGCCCCGCCATCACGCCACCGGCGGCCAGACCCTGTACAAAACGGCGGCGCGGCAGATTAGGCAGCACAAGGCCAGACGGTCGATCACGTCGCATGAAATAGTCCTTTTTGCTTGAATGGCCGCGTCGGAAGGCGGCAGCAAGAGAGTAACGACAGCGAGGCTACCGTCAACTTACCCAAACATTACATTCCGGTAAGGTCTGGGTTACCCACAGAGCGTCTCGGTAGACTACCCCGTATTAGAGCCGGTCCAACAGGCGGGCACATAATCCGAAAGACGAGGGGGAGGGCACGAAGATGAAGCTGCTGGTGGTAGAAGATGAATCCAAGACCGGCGAGTACCTGCGCCAGGGGCTGACCGAGGCAGGATTCGTGGTCGACTTGGTCGCCAACGGGCTGGACGGACAGCACTTGGCGCTTAACGAAGCGTACGACCTGATTATCCTCGACGTCATGCTACCCGATCTCGATGGCTGGCGTATTTTGCAGACGATCCGCGCCGCGGACAACCCGGTTCCGGTGTTATTTCTGACCGCCCGCGACAGCGTGGCCGATCGGGTCAGGGGGTTGGAGTTGGGCGCTGACGACTATCTGGTCAAGCCATTCGCGTTCTCGGAACTACTGGCGCGCGTACGTACGCTATTGCGGCGCGGTACTGTACAGCTAGCGATGGACCGCATTCAGGTGGGCGATCTGGTGCTGGATTTGGGCAGGCGCCGGGCGTCGCGGGCCGGGCGCCGCATCACGCTGACCAGCAAGGAGTTTGCGCTGCTGGAGTTGCTCGCTCGCCGGCGCGGCGAGGTGCTGCCACGCTCGTTGATTGCCTCCCAGGTCTGGGACATGAACTTTGACAGCGATAGCAACGTGATCGATGTGGCCATTCGCCGCTTGCGGGCGAAGATCGACGATGACTTTGATATTAAGCTGATTCAGACCGTGCGCGGCATGGGCTACGTGCTGGAAGCGCCGGAGGAGCAGGCATGACGCATCGCCTGTCCCTGACGATGCGTCTGACCATCCTGTTTTCGCTCTGCTCTGCCGTGGTGCTGCTGGGCTTGGGCGTTCTCATCTGGCTGGCGATGGACCGCCACTTCGCCACCGAGGATTATGTGGTGCTCGGCGACAATATTCGCCTGATCGAAAAGATCGCGCAGGAAACGCCGGCCGAGCGCTTGCCCCAGCGGCTTCGGGAAATGGTCGATCACCATCCTGGCTTCGTCGCGCAGGTGCAGACCGCACAAGGCCACAAGCTGTATGCGACCAAGGACTTCGATTTTGCGATTGCTTTCGAGGCGATTCCGCGCGAATTGGCGCGTGACAATACCTTCGTCTGGCAGCAAGGCGAGCAGGAGTATCGCGGCATGCGCGCGCAGGTTGGTGCGGCTGACCCGCGCATTGCACCTTTGCGCGTCGTGGTCGGCATGGACACGGAAATCCACGCGCACTTCATGCATGCATTTCGTCGTTCGCTGGCCTTCTATACCACATTGGCGGTGCTCGCCAGCGGTCTCTTTGGTTGGTGGGCGGCGCGACGCGGGCTCGCACCCCTGCGCATGATGGCCTCACGCGCCAAGGGCGTCACCGCGAACAAACTGGATGCGCGCATGCCGGTCGAAGCCGTGCCGGTCGAGATGGCAGATCTGGCGATCACGTTAAACGCGATGCTGGAGCGACTGCAGGATGATTTTCGGCGGCTCTCGGAATTCTCCTCCGATTTGGCGCATGAGCTGCGCACGCCCATCACCAACCTGATGACGCAGACGCATGTCGTGCTATCGCAGCCGCGAGATGCCGCCAAATATCGAGAGGTCCTGGCCTCGAATGCCGAGGAATTGCAGCGGCTTGGGCGCATGGTGTCCGATATGCTGTACTTGGCCAAGATGGAGCACGGCATCACACTGCCGAATGAGGAAGCGATCAACGTGGCTGATGAAGTACAGGCGCTGTTCGAATTCTACGACGCGCTGGCAGAGGACAAGGGCGTCAATCTACGGCTTGATGGGCAGGCGAAAATTACCGGCGACCGTCTGATGTTACGCCGAGCGCTCAGCAATCTGCTCTCGAACGCTCTACGCTATACGCCGTCCGGCAAAGAGATCCGGGTCGAGACGCGCGAGCAGGGCGGCAGCACGTCGATCGTAGTCGAGAATGAGGGCGAGGAAATCAGTCCCGAGTTGCTGCCATCGCTATTCGACCGCTTTTTCCGTGCCGACAAATCAAGGACCCGTGCGGAGTCCGAAAGCGTGGGACTGGGTCTCTCCATCACGCAAGCCATCATGTTTGCGCACGGGGGCCAGATTTCGGCGGAATCGTCGGAAGGCACTACGCGCTTCATTTTGACGTTTCCCCGCCAGCGAAACGCCGCCCGGAGCTAGACGGTTGGCCTCCAGCGCGTCGCCGCATAAAAATAGCCACGGCGTTGCGGCGCCGTGGCTAGTGGTCCTTCGGTAAAAGGACCGTTCAACCTATTGATCCGGCATTGTATCTAGAATCTCATGCGGCATCACGAAGCGGTTTGGGCTCGAAACTCGCTTTTGGTCCGCTCGGGCTGTCGTTGACACCTTCACAGGTACATGGACGTCGCCTTGACCAGTTGCAGCTTGGTGCGCGCCGGCGCCAGCGTTGTGACGGCCGGCTTGAGGTCGGCGAAGGCCCTCTCGTCCGGGGTTGAGTTCGGGTCTGTAGCTTGGCCGGTAGAAGACTTCGATTTCGTGCTTGTGCTCGGCCAACCACGCCTTTACGGGCTTGCTGTGATGCACGCGCAGATTGTCCAGGATCAGGTAGACCTTGCGCTTAATACCCTTGACCAGCCGTTTCACGAACTTGATCAGGATGTCGGAATTGAGCGCGCCGTCGAATATCTTCCAGCGCATCGTTCCCTGGTTGGTAACGCTGGAGATGACCGACAAGCCATGGCACTCGTTGTTCGCCCGTACCACCGCCGCCTGGCCTTGCGCAGCATGGCCGCGCATGCGTACGTCGTTGCTGCGCAAGCCGGTCTCATCGCCCCAATGGATCTCGGCGCCTTCTGCCTTGGCGCTCGCTAAAATGACCGGATACTCCTCATCGAGCCACTTCTTCACTGCCGCTGGCGGCTCGTAGGCCTTCTGGATCGGCCTCTGCGGCGTGAAGCCCCAGCGTTCGTGGTAAAGACCTAGGGTGCGTGCAGCGAGTTCGATGCCGTAGCGATCGCGGATCAGTTTTGCCACCGCCTGGCGCTGCCACAGCGGGTACCCCATCTTCATCTGATCGGGCGTACGGTCGCGAATCAGGCGCAGCACTTCACTCTCCTGCTCGGCCGTCAGCGTGCGTCCAATGCCGCGGGGTCGTCCCGGCCGCGTAGTGTCCACCGCCTTCCAGCCGCCCGCTTCATACGCCTTGAATGCCGCACTCACCGTCGCGCGCGTCAGCTCGCACTGCGCCGCCGCCTCGTTCACGCTCACGCCTTGAAGCCGCATTCTCACCGCTCGCCGTCGCCGCTCGTTCAACGCGTCGACCGACAGCGTCCTCGAGTCGATTTTGTCATGCATCATCTGACTAACCCTCTCGAGAACGTCCCCTATTTGTGTGCCGGATCAACAGGTATTCAGGCGGCTTTGCTTAAAACTTATGGCGTAGACCCAGCACGACACCGGTCTGGTTGTCGCCCGGCACGACATTGACCGGCGCGCCACTGCTGGCGTTAAAGCCGTTCAAGCCCAACTGTGAGCCACCTTTGTTACGGACATAGCCGACATTGAAGTACATGTCGGTGCGTTTGGAAAACGCGTAATCGGTCGAGGCCACGAACATCAGCGGATCGGCGCCGGAACCCCGCACATCGGTATAGTACGCTGCGCCGGTGAGCGACAGCGCCGAGGTCAGCTGATAACGCAGGCCTGCCCAATACAAGTTGGAGCGCATTGCGCTTACCGCGCTCGAGATATTTCCGTTGAGCCAACGATATCCGGCATACAGCTTTGCTGGTCCGATCCCATAGCTGATCCCCACTAACGCGCGCCGGTCCTTTTGCCCCTGCGATGCAACGGTTGACCCCTGGTACTCGTCGTACAGGGCGCCCAGGGAAAGCGGTCCAGTCGAATACACCAGACCCGCACTCATCTCCCGGTCCACCTTCAGCTCGCCGGGGACTTCGCCGCCGCCAGTGCGGCCGAAGCTGTACAGTGCCATGGCGGTCACGCCGCCAAACGTGCCCTTGTACTTGACGGAATTGTCCGCGCGACCGGCAATGGTATCGTCGCTCTTGAAAAGCGAGTATCGCGGCGCGAAACCCATCGGATCAAACTGAATGGCGGTGTCGTATAGCACCGTGGTCTGGCGACCAAGGGTCAGCTGACCATATGGGCTGGACAGCCCGACCAGTGCGCCCCGGTCAAATAACCGGCCGGCGCTACTCGACTGCGCGGTATCAAGGGCGAAGCCGCTCTCCAGTTCGAACACCGCTTTGAGGCCACCGCCGAGATCTTCCGTACCCCGCAAGCCCCAACGCGAGGTCGACATATTGCCGGCCGACATGCGCACCTGGTTGGTGCCGCCGCTCGACGATGGCACATTCGATAAATATTCGATGCCGACATCGGCGACGCCGTATAGCGTGACACTCGTCTGCGCATAAGCCCCCAATGACAGCGACCCCAGCAGCATGCCAGCGGCGGTCATCTTTCTTCTTTTCATAGCGTCTCCAGTTCGCCACGTTATTGGTATTCGATAGGCACTGAAGTCTAGTGAGACCAAGCTTACTGCGACATTGCAAGCCGGTTACATTGTTGGGGCGGATGCAACTTGTGCAGCGCGCAGCGGTCGCCCATTCCCACGGAGTTAGCAGGCATGCGCTCGCGCTGGGCTAATGGGAAGTAGACGACAGGAGAGTGCGCGATGGCGGGATGATGTCTTGTCATGTTCTCGTAATCTCTGTGACAGACCGGCCGCCCTAGAATCAATCGCGTTGCCGCCTTGGGTCAACAGGAGCGCCCCGTTCTTTCCAGGTGCCAGGTGGCATGCCGCGTCATGATGCTGGCCGTCAGATCCCACGAAGACAGCCTGCGTCCAGTTCTTTTTTAGGGAGACTTCGATTGAATCTGATCCGAACCGGCTTATCGGCGTTGCTTGTTAGTCTTAGCGCTTCTGCGTTGGCGCACGCCCCCATTTTGGATCTTGATCGGGGTCCTGCCGCTTTCGTGCCCGGTGGCCTGGCCGAGCCGCGCCCTACGGAGTGGCTGATCGACGTCGGGGCGCGGGTCAACGCGACCTGGCGCCGAACACTTGGTGCGGGGGAGGGGTGTGTGCTGGTTTTGGACAATCCCCGCAACGAGCCAGCCGAGGTCACCGTAGTGATTTCCCAGGATGACGCCGGACACGCGATGCCCGGAACGCGCCCGGTATCGCTGCGCATCCCTGCTCATGGTCGCCATGCCCTGACACTGCAGGCCTCTCGGTCGCTTAGCGTGTCCGTGTACGCTGAGAAATAATGCAGCGCTCGCTCATCGCTCGGGCCGCGTGGGTGACGCTGAGCATGGCAAGCGGCCCGGACGGGCTCCGAGCAAGGGCACTGCACGGCGCCCGCTTGCTCAGAGCCCGTGTCAGGTCGCCCGCTTAGCCGCCTTCGCGGTGACCTTTGATGAGGGCGTCGTCCAGACGGAACACCTCATTGCCCTTCATCAGGATCTTGCTACCGTCTTTGGTCTCCATGACCTTGCCTTCTGGCATGCTGACGGACTTGCCGTACTTGTTCTCCATGCCCATCTTGCCGTCTTTGAAAACGTGGACTTTTGATCCGTCTTTGAGCTCATAGGTTTTCACGACCGTGCTCAAATCGGTCGCGGCGGCAGTAAGCGATACCGCGGCAATCAGGCTTGCAACGACAAGTTTGCTTTTCATCTTCGAGATCTCCTTTGGCTCGGTGGCACAGGTTGAGACTGCGTTGGCACACGCGGAAAGCGCGTACCGAAAAAGGGGGAACGTCTAGACTATTGCGGTGGCGCCGGTCGGGGCTGGCCGCAGTCACGGTTTTGTCGCTTCGCCTCTCGCGACGGCTTAGATTTGGCAGTATTCGATGGCGCCGCGGCGCCGTTGCCGTGCTTGAATAAGCGGTGCCGGGGGTTCACGGCAAGCGCATACTGCGGGGTTTCCTTGTCCCGCTGCGCTGTACAGTCCAGCGACCTGCTTTCCCATTCATGGTCCACGGCAGGCCACATCGCGGGCGCGGCAGGAGCCGGCACGCCACCGCACTGCAGCCACCAGTTACTGCTGAGCTCTTGCCTGGGCTCCCAGCCGATTTGAATGGCGCCAATCGCACCGGGCGCGATGCCCATTGCCGCGCCACCGAGCAGGACCAGCAGCTTTCCGGCTTTCATGGGTCCTTTCCTGAGTTGGCCGGCGACGTGTGCCACGCGCGCCAGCATGGCACGCGGAGAGGACGCAGACTAATGCCCCATCAAACGGGGCCCCCCTATGGCTGCTTGCACGTGCGTCATAATGACCATTCTATTTTCCCGCGCGCGGCCTTCGCAGGCGTGATACGAAATGTAATCGCACAGTAAGTTGGCGGTTAACCAGCAGCGGGCTTGAACCTGGCCGGCGTCTCAAATGGGTTCAGAACCAGATTCGCACGCCGGCAACGATTTGCTTGTCGGTGGTCCGCTCTCCGGCAGCACGCGCAAAATCCGCGGTATTGCCCAGCTTCTTGCCCCACACCACGCCTAGGTAGGGGGCGAACTGGCGACGGATCTCGTATCGCAGTCGCAAGCCAAGCTTGAACTCGGACACGCCGCTGCCAATGCCTCGCGCCTCATCTGCCTTGCTATAGGCGTTCGCCTCGAACTCCGGCGTCAACAGCAGACGTTGGGTGAAGCGAATATCGTAGGTAGCCCGCACTCGGGCGGCAGCGCGTCCCGACGACCCCAGATAAGCCGTGGCTTCGATATCAAACCAATAAGGCGCCAGGCCTTGCACGCCAAAGGCGCCCCAGGTCCGCGGCGGCCCATTGCCGAAATCCTGGCGCACGCCCAGTTGCCAATCCCAGAACGGCGCAAAGGCGTGTCCCCACAGTGCCTCAGCTCTGGCATCCTCTGTGTTGCCATACAGACGCGTGCCTTCCGACTTGACCCATAACCGGTTCAGATCCCGTCCTACCCAGGCGAGCATGTCCCAGGCCAGTCCAGAGCCGCCGGGTGCCTTGACGTACTCGAGGCGATCGAATAGCACCTGATAGTAGATATCGTTATCGGCCATCGTATCCCCAGGCATGGGAATGCCTCGGTTCGGATCTGCCATCGGCACCGGGGCCTCATTCACCTGGATGATCGCATTCGCGCCGCCGGGCACTGAGGCAGATTCTGTCGGACTGACTGCGGGATGGCTTGGCGCTGGCTTCCCGGCTGGAGCTGCGGTCTTTGGTGGCATCGGGGCATCGTGCGCCATGCCTGGCATCGGCGTATCGTGTGTCATACTTGGCATCGGCGCCATCGTCTGCGCCGCCACGCTGTGGCACTGCACGCTGGCCAAGAGAGCCAGGCTTGCGAGAAGGATGAGACGGTGGTTGGGCACGTCAATCTCCCTGGCGTTGGCGAGGTTCAACCCGCTCATGCGACCACGACCTTGCGGAACATGCCGGCTTCCATGTGGTAAAGCAAGTGACAATGAAAGGCCCATTGTCCCGGCGCATCGGCCGTCACCAGGAAGCTGACTTGTTTGGACGGCTGGACGTTGATCGTGTGCTTTCTGACCAGCGCCTGGCCTTCGTGATTTTCCAGCTCGCTGAACATCCCGTGCAGGTGCATCGGGTGGTTCATCATGGTGTCGTTGATCAGCGTGATGCGCAGGCGCTCCCCGTAGTAGAGCCGGATCGGTTCGGCTTGGGAAAACTTCTTGCCGTCGAGGCCCCAGATGAAACGGCGCATATTGCCGGTCAAGTGCAGTTCCAACTCCCGGCTGGGCGGGCGCTTGTCGATCACCGGGCCGAGCGTTTTAAGGTCCGCGTAGGTCAACACTCGCCTGCCGTTGTTGCGCAGTCTTGGCCCCGGATCCGACAGCGAGCGGGAAGGGTTCATCGAGCGCATGTCGACCTGTGGCCCCATGCCAGGCATATTGCCCATCTTGCCCATGTCATGCCCCATCTCGCCACCGGTTTTCTGCATCCCCGGCTTCGCGTCGGACTTGCCGTGGTCCATGCCGGCCATTCCGGCATGGGCGTCCTTCGCTGGCCCGGACATGGTCGACATGTCATGCCCCCCCATGCCCCCCATGGCGCCCATGCCCGCCTCCGGCGTCATTGGTTGCATCGTGGGTGCGCCACCCATGGACTCCATCCCCATGCGATCCATGGCCATGGATGGTTTCTGATCCATCTTCATGGCCCCCATTTCCATGCTGCCCATATCCATGTCCGCCATGTCGCCCATGCCCATATCGGCCATGGTGAGCCAGGTCTTCGGATCGAGCTTGGGCACGTCGGCTTCCATCCCGACTTCCGGTGCAAGTGTCGCCCTGGCGTAGCCGCTGCGATCGATCGACTGAGCAAAGATGGTGTGCGCCTTATCGTCCGGCATCTGCACCACTACGTCGTAAGTCTCGGCGACGGCAATGCGGATTTCATCCACCGGTACCGGTTCGACATCCTGCCCATCAGCCGATACCACCGTCATCTTCACGCCGGGAATTCGGACGTCAAAGTTGCTGGTCGCCGAGCCGTTGATAAAGCGCAACCGCACGCGCTCCCCGGCTTTAGCGATCGCTGTCCAATTTTTATCTGCGGGCGTGCCGTTGATCAGGTAGGTAAAAGTGGCTCCCGAAACATCGGCCAAATCGGTCGGATTCATTCGCATCTGGTTCCACATCGCGCGCTTAGCCAAGGCCTCGGACAGCCCCATTTCGGACACATCTCGGGCAAAGTCGCCCACCGTCGGCATCTGAAAGTTATAGACGTCGCTCATCTTCTTGAGCTTCGCGAACACCATTTCCGGGTTTTCATCCGTCCATTCGCTGAGCATCACGACATAGTCGCGATCGACCTTGATCGGGTCTGGATGCATTGGCTCGATGACCAGCGGTCCGTACAAGCCGGTCTGCTCCTGAAAACGGGTATGCGCGTGGTACCAATAGGTGCCGGCTTGCCGCACTTGAAAGCGATACACGAACGTCTCGCCCGGCCCGATGCCGGGAAAGGAGATACCGGGCACGCCGTCCATCTGAAACGGCAGCAAGATGCCGTGCCAGTGAATCGATGTTTGGGTATCGAGCAAGTTGGTCACGCGCAGCGTGACCTCGGTGCCTTGCTTCCAATGCAGAATCGGCGCGGGGATGGAGCCGTTCACACTGGTGGTAGGCCGGATACGGCCGGTAAACGACATGGGCGTCGCGCCAATGGCCAGGTCAAACGTGGTCCCTGTCAGCACGACCGGATAGCCTTGGCTCTTCAAGGCCCAAACGGCGCGTGGATACGCGCCCAGGCTCGCCAAGCCGCCTCCGGCGATCAGACTTCCCAGCAGTCGGCGGCGGCTCAGTGAGACGGGGCGAAGCATGGCATCGCTAGGGCGTTCGAACACGTTGTCTCCTCGCGCAATGGTGAAACGTCCACTTAGCATAGTGCGCGCCACGTCGAAGCAAAAGCTCCTTTAGCGTCATCAGCCTGGCCAAAACATGTGCTGTCACCGGTTTCGTCATCGTCGCGTAATGCTCCTGTAAGGCAGTCGCTCCCATGCTGTCGTCTGCTTCCTGTGGCGCGCGAATTGCTCTCAATTTGGCGGCGTCTCGCAACGCTGGTCGAATTTCTTTAGGAGCTTTGCCATGCCACATGAAAACTATCTATCTTGTATTGAAGCCTGTCACGCCTGCACAGTCGCCTGTCATCACTGTGCTGCGTCTTGTCTGCGTGAGCCAGAGGTTGAGGCCATGAAACGCTGCATCGCACTCGACCTGGACTGTGCCGAAACATGTGCCTATGCCGCGGCGATGATGGCGCGCGACAGCCAGTACGCGCGCGCGATATGCGCGCTGTGCGCGAAGGTCTGTGAAGAGTGTGGGACGGAGTGCGCCAAGCACGAAGCGCAGCATTGCCAAGAGTGCGCACGTGCCTGTCAGGAGTGCGCGCAGGTCTGTCGCGCCATGGCGTAGATCCAGGTAGCCCAACGACTCGATCTTGGACGGCAACGCGCGGCTCGGGTGGTGAAGCCATGGCACGCCGCGAACTTGAGCCGTGTAACGGCAGGCATAGCGCGTTGTAGTTCTTTCCCGCGCTAGCGCCAGATGTAAGCCAGGATCCCGACCTCGGCAACGCGTGTTGCCAGCGTGGCGAGGGTCAAGGAGACGGAGTGTTCACCAACCCCAGGTATCCGCCCATTGCCGACTATGCCGTCATTGGCAACACGCATAGCGTGGCGTTGGTGAGCACGTCGGGATCCATCGACTGGTGCTGTATGCCGCACTTTGACGCCGGCGCCGTATTTTGCAGATTGCTCGATGCTAACCGAGGAGGCTACTTTCAAATCCGGCCGACGGGTCGTGCGATCAGTTCGCGCTATTACCGGGTCCCAGGGGGCGTACTGGAAACCATGTTTGAAGCCAGCGGCGGGATCCTTCGCCTGACCGACTTCATGCATAGCGAGCGTCTCGCACGCAGTCGGCTGGACCATGACTCACCCGAGTGCCATCGGCTGTTGCGGCGCATTGAGGCGACCGTTGGCGAGGTGAGGGTGGAACTAGTGTTCAGTCCGAGCTTTGACTATGCGCGCAAGCCCCACCAATGGGAAGTCGGTTCGCATGGCGTGACCGCTGTATGCGAACACCAACGTCTCAGCCTGGTATGTTCGCCGCCGCTGCCGCTGGCGACCGAAGCGCACCGCGCCAAAGGCGTGGCCATCGTGCGGCCCGGCGCGCCGCTGTGGGCGATTGCGTCCTTCCAACAAGACGGGCCGGACCGGCCTGTGCACGACCCCCAGGCGGTCCTTGATGAGACCCTACGACATTGGGGCGAGTGGCAGCAGCAATGCACCTATCGCGGTCCCTTCGAACGAGAAGTGCGCACCAGCGCCTGTGTTCTCAAGTTGCTGACGTTTGGCCCGACCGGAGCACTGGTGGCGGCGCCAACCACCTCGCTGCCGGAGTGGATCGGTAGCAGCCGCAATTGGGACTATCGGTTTTGTTGGCTGCGCGACTCGGCCATGGTGCTGCGCGCGTTGATGGCGCTGGGCCATCACGAGGCCGCAATGGACTTCTTTCGTTGGATCGAGCGATTTTGCGATCTCAAACGACTGCAGATCATGTACCGGATCGATGGCAGCCCGAACCTGCCTGAGCAGGAGCTTCGCCATCTTGACGGGTACCGTGCGTCCCGTCCGGTGCGTATCGGCAATGCGGCGGCGGAACAGGTGCAACTGGATGTCTATGGGCATGTCCTCGACGCGGCCTGGGTGTGCCAACAGGGCATGCCAATGACACTGTCCGCCCCAATGCGGCGCGTGCTCGCCCGGCTAGCCGACGCCGCCGCGGCGCGCTGGCGTGAGCCGGACCAAGGATTCTGGGAAACGCGCGGGGTGCCCCAGCATTTCGTATCATCCAAGCTGATGTGCTGGGTCGCGTTGGACCGTGCCATTGCGCTGGCACAGGCTGGGCAACTCGACGGAAACGTTGCTGTCTGGAAGCTCGAACGGGACGCGCTGCGTCGCGTCATCGAGGGGCAGGGGTTTCACCACGGGACTGGCGCGTTCACGCAAAGTTTCGGATCGCCAGCTTTGGATGCGAGCGCGCTACTGATCCCGCTGACCGGCTTTCTCCCCCCAACTGACGCGCGCGTGAAAGCAACCGTGGCCCGCATTCAGCGGGATCTCACCAAGGATTCGCTGGTCTATCGGTACCGCATCCACGATGGCGTGCCAGGAGAAGAGGCGACCCTCGCCATCTGCAGCTTCTGGCTGGTACAAGTCCTGGCCCGACAAGGCCGGGCCAAGGAGGCGATCAAACTCTTTCGGCACATCTGCTCGTTTGCCAGCGATCTCGGCTTATTCGCGGAAGAGATCGACCCGGATAGCAAGGCGCTGCTGGGCAACTATCCGCAAGGCTATACCCATCTGGCACTGATCCAGGCTGCGCTGGACATTCAGCAAGCGCAGCAACGCGGGGAGGCCTGAATGCATCCGCCCAACGTTGTTGTCGTCACCGGTGGCACCGCAGGCGTGGGGCTCGCTGCCGTGCGGGCCTTTGCGCAGCGCGGGGACTGGATCGCAATCCTGGCAAGAGAGCCGGATCGCCTGGCCCGGGTCTGTAGCGAATTGCGCGACCTGGGGATCCTGGCGCTGGGCATCCCCGTCGATGTCGCCGATGCCCAGCAGGTGGAGGCAGCAGCGTCGCGCATTGAGCTCGAACTGGGACTGATCACGATTTGGGTGAACAATGTCTCGACGACCGTGTTTGCGCCGGTCGCCGAAACAACGGCGGCCGAGTATCGCCGCGTCACGGAAGTGGTCTATCTGGGCGCGGTGCATGGCACGTTGGCCGCGCTGAAACGCATGTCGGCGCGCAATCATGGCTGTATTGTGCAGACCGGCTCGGCGCTGGCCTATCGGTCCATCCCGCTACAGTCAGCATACTGTGGGGCGAAGGCGGCGATCCGTGGCTTTACCGATTCCCTGCGTTCGGAACTCGTTCACGATCATTCGTCGGTGAGACTGACGATGGTGCATTTATCGGCGTTCAATACGCCGCAATTCGATTGGTGCCGCAGCAAGTTGCCACGCCGTGCCCAACCAGTGCCGCCAATATTCCAGCCGGAAATCGCCGGCGAGGCCATTGTCTGGGCAGCCACGCACGGCCCTCGCGAGGTATGGGTGGGCTGGCCAGCCGCCAAAACCATTCTGTCCAGTCGATTTTTCCCAGGCCTGGGTGATCGTGTGGCGGCCAGACAGGCCTATGAGGCACAGCAGACCCAGGAACCCGCCCACCCCGATCGGGCCGATAACCTGTTTGTACCGGTCGTGGGCTTGTTTGCAGCACATGGCCGCTTTGACAATCAAGCGAAGTCAACCAGTGCGCAGTGGTGGATCTGCGTGCATCGCTGGCAAGTGTCCGCAGCGATCGGTGTGGCCGCCGTGGCTGGCCTGCTCGGTCTCTTCATGATAGTCAGATAACACCCCGGCAAGGAGTCGGCGTTGGCACATAGCACGGACACGATTTTGGTAGTGGGGGCAGGATCGCTGCTCGGCCGCGCCGTAGTGGCGCGCCTGTTGCAGCAATACCGTGTGGTCGCGCTCGATGGCGAAGACCTTGCCGCAGCGTTCCCCAGTGCGCTAGCGCTTCGCATCGACGCGACACGTGAAAAAGATATGGCGCAGGCATTCGATGCGGTGATAGCCGGTCACGGCGAGCTTATAACGTCGGTCGTCTATGTGGTCAGCGAGATGGAAGACGCGCCCAATGCGGACGGCAGCGTGCAGCGGATCGCGGCGGAACTCGACCTTGTCGGCAACCTGCAACGCATCATTGTTGAATTGCTGCGGTGCGCGGTGGGTCAATTCGTGCTGGCCGGCACCTTGCTAGTCCATGCCCCGTCGCAACCCGGCAATCCGATCAATGAAGCCTCGCCCATCGATCCCAAATCGCCATTGCGGGCGATGATGATCAGGGCGGAGCACCTGCTCCAGCACGAACTCGGCGCCGTACCGCGGTTGATGCTGCGGCTCGCGCCGCTCTACGACGATCTCGGTCATAACGCTTTCCTGGTGCAGCAGATCGCGGCAAGCTACGAGTCCAGCCTTGTCGCCCGGGCCGACGCACATCCGGACACCGCCCATGTGTTCCTGCACGTCGATGACGCGGCAGCGGCGGTCGCGCACGCTGTCGCAGCGCGCGGCCAGTTGCCTTGCAAGTTGTCGTTAGTGCTTGCCGAGGAGGAGGCAGTGACACCAAGGCAACTGCGGGCAGCAATTTTGCACGCACTGGATGGCCCGGGCGAAGCGATGCGGCCGCAGGCCGGCGTCGGGGCGCGCCTTTACTCACGCTGCCAGCATGCGCGAAATGTCGGTGACGCCTCTGACCCGGAACTGCGATGCCTGGCAAGCGATCATTATGAAGTGGACAGCGCCAGCGCGCGCGAGAGGCTAAATTGGCGGCCTGAGCGCCGAATTCTAGAAACGATGCCTCGCATCATCGCGGCGCTGAAGCAGGACCCGGTCAGTTGGTATCGCGCTAACCGGCTAAACACGGCCATCATCGCCGACCATCACCCCGTGGTGCGACACGGCAGCGTGACCGTCAAGGGCGCGCCGGAAATCAGCGGCTCCGCCGCTAAGCACGAGCACGAGCACGAGCACGAGCACGAGCACGAGCACGAGCACGCGCAGCATATGCGCGACGCCCATTACAGCCTGTTATGGGCGCATTATCTCAACATCTTGCTTGGTGCCTGGTTACTCACAAGCCCTTTTGTCTTGGGCGCCTTTGATACTCGGGAGTTTGGCACGCTGGTAATGCAAGTGACCGCAGAACGCGGTCTTGCGCCCCCTGCGTTGCGCATGACGTGGCTGGGCTGGAGCGACATGGCCAGCGGCAGCCTGATCATGGGCTTCGCCACATTGTCTCTTTCGCGTCGCTTTTCATGGGCGCAGTGGGGCAACGCCTGTGTCGGGCTCTGGTTGCTGTTCGCGCCACTGGTGTTCTGGGCGCCGTCCCCGGCCGTCTACAACAACGATGTGATCGTCGGCGGCTTCCTCATCGCCTTTGCCATCCTCGTACCCATGATGCCAGGCATGAGCATGGCGTCGATGAAGGACCAGTCCGATCTGCCGGTCGGGTGGACGTACTCGCCGTCCACCTATTTGCAGCGGCTGCCCATTATCGGGCTGGCCCTGTTCGGGTTCCTGATCGCACGCCAGCTCACGGCGTATCAACTCGGCCATGCGGCGGCGGTTTGGGAGCCGTTCTTTTCTCCTGACGCGCAAAAAAACGGGACGGAAACCATTATTACCTCCGCCGTGTCCCGGTCCTGGCCGATTCCGGACGGTGGCCTTGGCGCGGTCAGTTATCTGCTGGAGGTGTTGATGGGCGCGATGGGTGGGCGCCAGCGTTGGCGCACCATGCCTTGGATGGTGGCGGCATTTGGGATCGTCGTCGTGCCCCTTGGCGTGGTGAGCATCTATTTCATCATTATCCAGCCAATCGTGATCGGGACCTGGTGCACGTTGTGCCTGATCGCTGCGGGCGCAATGACGCTGATGATCCCTTATACGTTGGATGAACTGGTTGCAATGGGTCAGTTTCTGGGACAAGCGCATCGGCGCGGCGAGCCGGTACTTCGCCTCTTCTTCGTGGGCGGCGCCTCGCCAGGAAGCCAGCGCGACCGGCGTCCCGGTTTCGATAGCGCATTGTCCGACGCGATGGCGTCGGCGTTGCGTGGTGTGCAATGGCCCTGGACACTGGTTGCGTGTGTCGGAGTTGGCATCGCGCTGATGTTCACGCGCCTGTTGTTTGGCACCATTCCGCCGTTAGCGGACAGCGATCATTTGATCGGTGCGCTCGTAATTGTTGTCGCTGTGGCCGCGCTCGCAGAGGTAGCAAGGTTACTGCGCTGGATCAATGTCGGCTTTGGCGCTTGGTTGGTCATCGCACCGTGGGTGCTCAGCGGCGGAAATTCCGCGGCGGCGGCATTTGGGGCCGTCGCAGGGCTTGCGTTGATCGGATTGAGCCTGCCGCGCGGCTGGCGCAGCCGGGAGCACTATGGTAGCTGGGTCGGCTCATTCGGTAGCGGAATGCGGCGAACTGGCGGCGGAGTCGCCGCCAGTTTGACCGTCGGCCAGCGTGCCTTTGTTATCGGACCTCGCCTTCATGCATCATGCCTAACAATCATCTAGCCATCATTAACCTCTCCCGCCTTGACATCCTGATTGCGTCGCTTCAGGCAAACGCCGCCTTGCAACGTCGCCGACTTGTGCGCAGTCGGCCAGCAGCAGCGAAGGACGGCCGGGCGCAAAACTTGCTGGAAGTACAACTCGCAGCGCTCACCGCCCTACGGGCGATACGCTTTAATCTAGTAGAGTCGGCACCAGCGCCACGCAATGTTGATGGCGCCGCAATATTTGATCAGGCCGCACGGCGGCAGTCTGGCTGCCATCGATACGATCCGGACGATGAACGTCAACGATGTGCGCAAAGTCCCGGCCGACGCGCCGACCTCCTTCATCAAGAAGCGCTGGGAGCCACTGGTACGCACCAAGAACGGCATCGATCGTCGCTACTATGAGCTGTGCGCGCTGTCCGAACTCAGAAACCGCCTGCGCTCCGGCGACATCTGGGTCCAGGGCTCGCGCCAGTTCAAGGATTTCGATGAGTACCTGCTGCCCGCCGAGAAATTCGTCGCACTCAGACAGAGCCGCTTGCTGCCCCTGCCCATCGCCACCGATTGCGAGCGCTACTTGAGCGAGCGGCGCGGGCTGCTTGAACTGAAGCTGGCCACCGCCAACCGGTTGGCCGCCGCCAACAAGCTGCCGGACGCGATCATCACTCAGTCGGGCCTGAAGATCTCGCCGCTCGATGCGGCCGTCCCGATGGAAGCGCAGACCCTGATCGATCAGACCGCGCTCATGCTGCCGCGCGTCAAGATTACGGAACTGCTGATGGAAGTCGACGGCTGGACCGGCTTTACCCGGCATTTCACGCACCTGAAGACCAGTGAGCCTGCCGCCGACAAGACGCTGCTGCTCACGACCATTCTTGCCGACGCCATTAACCTCGGGCTAACGAAGATGGCGGAATCCTGCCCGGGCACCAGTTACGCCAAGCTCTCCTGGCTGCAGGCCTGGCATATTCGGGACGAGACCTATGCTCAGGGCCTGGCGGATCTGGTCAACGCGCAGTCCGCCCATGCGTTCGCTGCCCATTGGGGCGATGGCAGCACCTCATCGTCGGATGGCCAGCGATTCAAGGCGGGCGGCCGTGCCGAAAGCACCGGCCACGTCAACCCAAAGTATGGCTCGGAGCCCGGCCGGATGATCTACACGCACATCTCGGATCAGTACGCGCCGTATCACTCCAAGCTGGTGAACGTCGGCGTCCGTGACTCCACCTATGTGCTCGACGGCCTGCTGTACCACGAGTCGGACCTGCGGGTCCAGGAGCACTACACGGACACCAACGGCTTCACGGACCACGTCTTCGCCCTGATGCATCTGCTCGGGTTCCGGTTCTCCCCGCGCATTCGCGACCTCGCGGACTCAAGGCTGTACATCCCCGGCAATCCTGACGACTATCCGGCATTGGCCCCTATGATCGGCGGCGCGTACAAAGAGAGACTGATTCGCACGCACTGGGACGAGGTGCTGCGCCTCGCGACGTCGATCCGGCAGGGCACGGTCACCGCCTCGCTGATGCTGCGCAAGCTCGGCAGCTACCCGCGACAGAACGGACTGGCGGTCGCCCTCCGCGAGCTCGGCCGCATCGAGCGGACGATATTCACCTTGGACTGGCTGCAGGACCTGGAACTGCGTCGGCGCTCCCATGCGGGGCTCAACAAGGGGGAAGCGCGCAACGCCTTGGCACGGTCCGTGTTCTTCTACCGGCTTGGCGAGATCCGCGATCGCAACTTCGAACAGCAGCGCTACCGTGCCAGCGGACTGAACCTGGTCACCGCGGCCATCGTCCTGTGGAACACGGTCTACCTTGAACGTGCCGTGCAGGCGCTGGTGGAGCGCGGCATGCCCATCGATCCGTCCCTGTTTTCGTACCTGTCGCCGCTCGGCTGGGAACACATCAACCTGACCGGCGACTACGTGTGGCGTCAGAGCCAAAAGCTCCAAGATGGAAAATTCCGCCCGCTGCGATCGCTTCCGGAGGTGCGTTGGCCTAGCGCTGCCTGAACCCGCAATTCACCGGCGTTACGACTTCACGACCGTTCTCGGGCAGGGCCAACACCGGCATGGCACTTACACGGCGCCACATTGTCGTATCCAACCACTGGGCCGCCCCTCGTTGGCCAAGCCGAGGGCGTCGTAGAGGAATGTACGACTGGATCTTACAGCACAAGCGCGCCTTGCAAGCGCTGCGCCCGCTGGTGCCGCTTTGTCCCCCCGACGATGTCTGACTCGACTAGGTCGCTTGCCCCTCGATACGGGGCATATGAGGCTGGCTGCGCCGAAGCCGTACAAAAGAAGCCGGAACGAACTGGGGCAGCGTAGCCCGCGTCCACTACGTCCTTTGGCGCACTTATCCCGCTTGCAGCGCTGCGATCAGCGGGCAGGATACGTTACCCTGGCTGGCATGACAGGCGCCCACCAGTTCGGACAGCACGGCCTCCATGCGTCTCAGGTCGGCCAGCTTTGCGCGCACGTCATTGAGCTTGCGCTCGGCTAGGCTGCTCGCTTCCTCGCAATGGGTGCCGTCCTCCAGGCGAAGCAGTTCACCGATTTCTTCCAGACTGAATCCCAGCCGCTGCGCCGATTTCATGAAGCGCACCCGGACCACATCCGTTTCGCCATAGCGACGAATCCCGCCGGCGGGCTTATCTGGCTCTGGCAGCAGCCCCTTGCGCTGGTAGAACCGGATCGTTTCCACGTTGACACCAGCCGCCTTGGCGAAGGCGCCGATGGTCAGGCTCTCCAATCCGCTCCGCATATCGCTTGACTCCGTACATAAGTACGGAAGTAAGGTTACGCTATCCCTACCTACTAAGAAAGGAAAAACGCATGTCACGACTGCAAGCCGGGCGCCGTGCGCTCTTTGCCGGTGGCATCGCCGCAATCCTCGCCTCCACCTGCTGCTTGGGGCCGCTGCTCCTGATCGCGCTCGGTTTCAGCGGGGCCTGGATCGGGAATTTAACGGCGCTGGAGCCATATCGGCCGCTGTTTCTCGGCACCGCAGTGCTGGCTCTGTTCGTCGCCTGGCGGCGCGTTTTACGCCCGGCGCAAGTCTGCAAGCCGGGCGAGGCCTGCGCTATCCCGCGGGTACGCGCCACCTACAAGCTCATTTTCTGGGTCGTCGCCCTGCTGGTTCTGGTTGCGCTCGGCTTTCCCTACGTGATGCCATGGTTCTACTGATCAGGAGTTCGCCATGAAGAAGCTGTTTGCCGCCCTCGCTCTCGCCGCCGTTGCTCCGGCGTGGGCCGCCATGCAAGCCGTCACGCTGTCCGTGCCGGGCATGACTTGCGAAACCTGCCCGATCACGGTCAAAAAGGCGCTCTCCAAGGTCGACGGCGTGACCAAGACCGAAGTGAGCTTCGAGAAGCGCCAGGCCGTCGTCACCTTCGACGATGCCAAGACCAGCGTGCAGAAACTGACCAAGGCGACCGAGGACGCGGGCTATCCGTCCAGCGTCAAGCGGTAAGCCCCGGATCGAACATGGGAGTGACCGCATGGGACGGATCACGCGCGTGACCAACAAGGCAGGGGCGCTCGGCGGTATCGTCTCGGCGATGGGTTGCGCGAGTTGCTTTCCCGCCATCGCCGGCTTGGGCGCGGCTATTGGCCTAGGCTTCCTGAGCCAGTACGAAGGGCTGTTCATTAGCGTTCTGCTGCGGGTGTTCGCTGGTATCGCGCTACTCGCCAATGCGACTGCCTGGTTTAGCCATCGGCAGTGGCAACGGACCGCACTCGGCGTGATCGGCCCACTCCTGGTACTGACGGCGGTGTATTTGACGGTTGGCCGGCGCAGCGAGGCGCTGCTCTATGTCGGCCTGAGTTTCATGGTCGGCGTATCGATCTGGGACTTCATCTCGCCGGCAAAGCGCTGCGGGGCACCGAACGCCTGTGAACCCCCGGTCAAGCGCGGCTGACCGCATTGGCCGCTGCCGAAGTGAACATTGGAACTGTGGTATGACCCACTTGAAGATTACTGGAATGACCTGCGACTCGTGCGCCGTCCACGTCAAGGATGCCTTGGAGAAGGTGCCGGGCGTGCGGTCTGCGGTCGTGTCCTACCCGAAGGGGACGGCGCAAATCGCCGCCGAACCCGGCACGTCGCCAGATGCGCTGACTGGCGCCGTGGCCGGACTCGGCTACCGGGCCATGCTCGCCGAGGCCCCGCCGGCGGAAAAGCGCGGCAGCCTGCTCGACAAGGCGTTCGGCTGGCTGGGCCGCGGTGAGAAATCCGCAGGCGAAGGCTGCGGGCTTCGCATCGCCGTCATCGGCAGCGGCGGCGCCGCGATGGCGGCGGCCCTCAAGGCCGTCGAGCAAGGCGCCGAGGTGACCCTGATCGAGCGCGGCACCATCGGCGGCACCTGCGTCAACGTTGGCTGTGTGCCGTCCAAGATCATGATCCGCGCGGCCCACATTGCCCATCTACGCCGCGCAAGCCCGTTCGACGGGGGCATCCAGGCCACGCCACCGGCGATCCTGCGCGAGCGCCTGCTCGCCCAGCAGCAGGGGCGTGTCGATGAGCTGCGCCACGCCAAGTACGAGGGCATCCTCGCGAGCACGCCGGCCATCACGGTGCTGCGCGGCGAGGCCTGCTTCCAGAACGGACACACCTTGAGCGTGCGCCTGGCCGAAGGCGGCGAGCGCGAGGTGGCGTTTGACCGCTGCCTGATCGCTACTGGTGCCAGTCCGGCTGTGCCGCCGATCCCCGGTCTGAAGGACACCCCGTACTGGACCTCGAACGAGGCGCTGGCCAGCAACATCCTTCCTAAGCGGCTGGCCGTGATCGGCTCGTCGGTGGTGGCCGTGGAGCTGGCGCAGGCCTTCGCCCGGCTCGGCAGTCAGGTCACGATCCTGGCCCGCAGCACGCTGTTCTTCCGCGAGGATCCGGCCATCGGCGAGGCCGTCACGGCCGCCTTCCGTGTCGAGGACATCACGGTGCTGGAACACACGCAGGCCAGCCAAGTGGCCTACGCGAACGGCGAATTCGTGCTCACTACCGGGCACGGCGAAATCCGCGCCGACCAGTTGCTGATCGCCACCGGCCGCGCGCCGAACACGCGTGAGCTGGCACTGGAGGCGGCGGGGGTGACGGTCAACGCGCAGGGCGCCATCGTCATCGACAACGGCATGCGAACCACCGCGCAACACATCTACGCCGCCGGCGACTGCACCGACCAGCCGCAGTTCGTTTACGTGGCCGCGGCGGCCGGCACCCGCGCGGCGATTAATATGACCGGAGGCGATGCCGCGCTTGATCTGAGCGCCGTGCCGGCGGTCGTGTTCACCGACCCGCAGGTCGCCACCGTGGGCTACAGCGAGGCGGAAGCGCACCACGACGGCATCGAGACCGATAGCCGCCTGCTCACGCTCGACAATGTGCCGCGCGCGTTGGCCAACTTCGACACGCGCGGCTTCATCAAGCTGGTTGCCGAGGCAGGATCGGACCGCCTGATCGGCGTGCAGGCGGTGGCGCCTGAAGCGGGTGAGCTGATCCAGACGGCGGCGCTGGCGATCCGGGCGCGGATGACCGTGCAAGAGCTGGCCGACCACTTGTTCCCATACCTGACGATGGTCGAGGGGCTGAAGCTCGCGGCGCAGACCTTTGCCAAGGACGTCACGCAACTGTCTTGCTGTGCGGGTTGAGAAAAAGCCAACCGTCTGGAACTCGGCGATGGCCAAGCTGGCCAACTGGAATACCGCCCTCGAACTGTTCCGCGGGGACTACCGGGTGCCGCTGGTGCCCTCGAAGTCTGCGGCCTACCTGGCGGTGTCAATCGAGCTGACCGCCCCAGCTCTGCTGTTGCTGGGACTAGCGACCCGCGCCGTGGGGATGGTCCTGCTCGGCATGACGGCGGTGATCGGCGTCCCCTTGATTTCGGTGCAATTTACCGGGGTAGCCACCCTTAGCATTCACGCGGGTTTCCGGGCGGCGTCCGGGAAAATACCCCAGTAAATCAATAAGTTGCTGTCTACTGTCGCCAGTTGGGCGCGATTGCCTCATAGCGCACTTATTGTGTCGAAACGTTGCGTCCCGGTCTCATTGCCGATAACCTCAGCGGTCCGTCTTACGCTTGGGAGAGCGCGATGGATCACTGGCAACTGGCGTATCTGGGCATGCGGCAGATTCCGCGCGAACTCAGCGAGTTTGAGCTTACCACGTTCTTCACCTTCTCCGCCAAAGAGCGGGCCCTGATCCATGCGCGGCGCAGCCATTTGTACCGCTTGGCCTGTGCCGTTCACATTGGCTTTGTCCGCATGACGGGGCGCACCCTCGATGCCTACAAGCAGGTGCCAAAATTCCTCTGGGCCTTTGTGGGCGCGCAACTCGGCATCACGCCGCCGGACATGGGCACGCTGAGCGCGCTGTATGACGGGCGCACCGATACCTTGGTGGACCATCAGATGCTGGCCTACCAAGCCCTGGGGTTCAGCCCGATGGCAGAGCATCAGCGACGTTACGTGACGCGCTGGCTCAAGGAGCGGCTGGCAGGGCAACCGAGCCGCAGTGACCTGCTGCACGAGTTGAAGCGCTGGCTCTACGAGCATCGCATCCTGATTCCGCATGACCGAGCGCTGAAGCGGCTGATCAGCCAGGCCGGAGAGGCATTCGAGTCGGCCCTGGCTGACGCGCTGGTGCAGGCCTACGGCGAGGTTTCCCTCGATGCGTGGGGTGCCCTGCTACCGCGGCCAGAAAACGACCGGCCGAGCCTACAACAATGGCTGTGGGCTGTCCCGCTACGCAATTCGACCCATCAGATGGGCGAGTTGTTCGACAAGATCGACCGCCTGTACAAGCTGGGCATCCACAGCGGTTGGCCGGCAGCCTGCAATGAGGCGGTGGTGCGGCACTATGCGCGGCGCTGTGCCAACCGCCCGGCGTCGGTCAGCAAGCGGGTCGCGCAACAGTCCCGCCGCCTGGAATCGGCTTGCTTTTTACGCTATGCCTTATGCGCGGCCACGGATCAATTGTCGTCCATGCTGCGGCACTGGATTCGCAAATGCGTCAACGATGCCGGACGCCTAATTGACGCGGGCCGACCGGACCCAGGTACCAAGTTGGGGGAATTCGCTGCCGCCGTCAAAGCGCTGGTCGCAGACGAGACGCAGACAAGGGATGCCCTCTGTCAGCAACTGAGCAATCTGGCTGACGAGGCAGCTGGTCAGCATCTAGCGAGCCGTGCCAGCCTCATCCGCGCGCAACTCCTGTCGCGACACAGGCTATCCCGTGCCTTGCTGGGCAGACTGGTTCATCTGCCATTTGCGGCACAGTCGGCCCACCCGGTGATCGAGGCAATGGAGGTACTGCGCAAGCTCTATGCGCGCAGGGCCGACTGGCTCCCTGATCGGGTGATGGTTCGATTGGGACGCGCCTGGCAGCCAGCACTAGAGGGCTTGGATCGCAAGCGGGCCCTGGCCGCCTTCGAGTGGGGGACGCTGTTTGCCCTGCGGGTGGCGCTGCGCAATGGCTCGGTCTTCCTGGACCACAGCTTCGCCTTCCGCAGTCAGGCGGCCCTACTCATCTCCAAAGAGGATTGGCAAGCCCGGCGTAACCATTTCTACGGTCATCTCAAGCTGCCGCAGGACGCCAAGGCGTTCCTCGATCCTGTGGTGGCGCACCTGGACGCGGGGCTCGCCAGGTTGCGCGATGCAGTCCAGCGTGGGGAGCTGAACATTGATAGCGCCATCCATATCGATCCGCTCACGGCAAAGAAACCGGAAGCCTCTGTGGAGGCGCTGCGACGCGCGCTGTTCGAGCGGCACCCCGGTGGACAATTGCCCGAAATCCTGCTGGAGATTGACAGCAGCACCCACTTCAGCTGGCTCCTGCTGGGTCGGGAACCGCATTCGCGCAGCGAGCTGCTGATGATCTACGCTGCAGTGCTGGCGCACGGCACCTCAATGTCGGCGGCGGACCTCGCACGGATGGTGCCGGAGTTGTCGCCCAGCGCGATCCGGCAAATGATGCATCGCATCGCGGACGAGCGCAAACTGCGCCAGGCCGCCGATGCCGTCCTGATCTTCATGCATCAGCACCCGATCGCCCAGCACTGGGGGCGCGCCGATCTGGCGTCGTCGGACATGATGTCGCTGGAGACCACGCGCACAGTCTGGCGGGCACGGGCTGATCCGCGCCGGCGCACGGCATCGATCGGTATGTACACGCATGTCCGGGACCGCTGGGGCATCTTCTATGACCAGCCGATCCTACTGAACGAGCGGCAGGCCGGTGTCGCCATTGAGGGCGTCATCCGCCAGAGCGGATCGGAAGACGTGGCACAACTAGCGGTCGATACCCATGGCTACACCGATTTCGCCATGAGCCTGTCCCGGCTACTTGGCTTCGATCTCTGCCCGCGGCTTGCCCACCTGCGCGATCGCCGCCTGCATGTGCCCAGGGATCACGAGATACCGGCGGAATTGGCTGCGGTGGCGGACGCGGATGTCCGGCTGGTCTTGATCGAACGTGCCTGGGACGAACTGGTCCGGATCGCGGCATCGGTGCAAAGCGGGGCAATGTACGGCAGTGCAGGCCCTGATGCGTTTCGGTGCAGCGGCGAAAAGTCAACCCATCTATGAGGCTGGCGTGCATCTCGGGCGGCTGTTTCGCACGATCTTCCTCATCGACTATTTCACCAATCCCGCGTTCCGCCATGAGATGCAGCATGCCTTGAACCGCGGCGAGGCGGTCCACACGGTGCAGCGGGCCATCCACTATGGCAAGATTCCGTTGGAATTGACCCGGCACGATGCGTCGCTGGCGGCGGTGTCGTCGGCTCTGACCTTGTTGTCCAATGCCGTGATGGCCTGGAACACGCTGCACATGCAGCGCGCGCTGGACGCGATTGAGGCCATCGGCGGCGAATCCATGCGTGCCGAGGATTTGCGCCAGATTGCGCCGACTCGTCTGGAAGGCATCAATTTGCGTGGTACTTTCGATTTTCCGATTGCACGTTACGCCCATCGGCTGCTGCCGAGTGCGACGAGCACGCCGGACTCACCATCGCAGTGGCGCACTGCATAGCCCATTTTTTTTCGGATTGTGCCGTTATCCTCGCGGGTTGGAGTCGGTGATGTCATCCTTAGGGCCTGCCTTCCTTACCGAAGGCGCGCTCGAGGCTATCAAGGAAACGCGATGCGGATTGATAGCCGATGACCCGCACCGGGCTCTCTCGCCCATCGGCGCCGAACAAGATGATGCCGGGCGGCCCGAATAGGCCGAAGCGCTTTAGCAACGCCTTGTCGTCGGCGTTGTTTTGTGTCACATCAGCTCGAAGTACGACAACCCCGGCCAACTGCGTCTGAACTCCGGGATCGCTGAAAGTCGTCTCCATCTCCTTACAGCTGACACACCAGTCGGCATAGAAATCGAGCAGTACCGGCTTGCGGGCCGCAACGGCCTGCGCCAGACGTGCGTCGAGCTCGGCCACCGAGCGGATCCGCGCGAAGTGCACCACCGCGTGGTCGGCGGCGGTGGCTGGCGACGACTGGCGAGTGCGCAGGTGCGACAGAGGCTGCAGCAGATCCCGCCCGCCCGACGCCAGCCCGACCAACAGGATGGTTCCCGCCAGCGCGGCGATCAGGCCCAGGCCCTTGCCCAGCCGGGCCACGCCATGCGGTTTGGGGCCAAGCGAATCGAAGGCGCCCAGGAAAACTGCGGCGATCAGCAGCAGAGCGGCCCACGTTGCCATCACGGCCCAGGGTGGCAATAGCGGGGTGATCACCCAAGTTCGCCTCGCCCAGCAGCAGAAAGCCAAGGCAACGCTTGGTCACCTCCAGCCAGTGCCCGGCGCGCGGCGGGAGATTGCCGGCGGCGACGCCGGCCAGCACCAGCGACAACCCCATGCCGATCGCCAATGCGAATAACGCACCGCCTCCGGTCATGGCATCACCGGTTCGTGCGAGATAGGCGAGCGTGCTCGATAGCGGCGCCGGCATGATGCGCGCGACGGCCAACGCGGACATCGCCCCCAGTGCTGCGGCAGCCCGACGATCCAGCTGCTGTGCGGATGTCGTCGATCGGGGCTGCCGCAGCAGCGCGCGGAGCCCGAACATCGATAGCGCCAGGGCCACGAGCAACGTGGCGAAGGCCCCGAGCGCCCAGGGCGTCAGCAGCCCTGTCAAGACCCTCTCACCGAGCCACCCGGTGGCCATGCCGACGCCGGCATAGGCTACCGCCGAGCCGAGCACGTAGTCTAGCGAGATGATCAGCGCACGGCTGCGTGTCACGTGCTCGCCCACGACGATGGACCAAAGGATCGGCACCATCGGCAGCACGCTCGACGTGACCGTCAGCAGCAGGCCGAAGCCGAGGAAGAGCAGCGCGATTGCCCCAAGCTGGTGGCTGGTCAGCGCGCGAATGATGCGGTCGCCGTCATCGCCATGTGGCACGATCTCCGGTATCGCATGCCCGCCCTGGTATTCGCCCGCTCCGGGAGAGGTTACTGCAGTCGGTGGCACAAGCATCGCCATTGGCGTGCCACCCTCGCGCTTATCAAATAGGCCCGCCGAGCGGGCTGCCGCCCACCTTGTATACGCTCTCCATCGGTGGATAACAGATTCCCTTGTCGGCGCAGCCTTGCGATGTCACGACCAGCGTCCATTCGCCATCCGCAGGAGTGACCTCCACTGGCACGCGAATCTTGACGCCACCATGGTAGATCTCCATCTCCTTGCCAAACGCCTCGTCGTACTTAACCTGCCCTGGTGGAAGCACAGGTGTACCGAGCTTCACCCCTGCCGGCCGGGCAGCAAAGGCGAATCGCTCACGGTAGAGGTGATAGCCGTCCGCGATGTCGAAGTGCACCTCGATGGCGTGTTCGTCGAGTTGCCGGGCCGCAAAGCGCAAGGCCCGCTCAGGCGGCAGAAGATCTTCCTCGCCCACGGCGCGGGAAACGCCAGCGGCGCCCGCGATACAGAGCCACGTGACGAGGAGCAGCCCCAGGAGGAATTGCCCCGGAGCCAAGCGCCATACTCGCCCGGTGTCGCCCGTACGCGCCACTGCCATGCCAGTTTGCATAGCCCACCTCTGGAACTGAATTACCGGCCACGCAATGCCGCGGCTCGTGCCACTTGCATTCCGACCGGTGCCACGTGCCGCCGCAACTCCGTTCAACGGGCATCGTTATCTGGCCCTGCGGCCGATCTGTGCCTCGCCGCATTCATGGGCGCTCATCCCCGCCGGCACCCAACGCACCAGCCGATTCGGGTCATTCGGCTGTATCCACTGACGCTCCCGGGGGAACGTGTAGATGCAAGAACCTCTCGACGGCGATTACCGCCACAATCCCGGCGCCTGGCACGGTGGATTGTCCTACCTCGATGATCGCTTTGGTGATGGCCTCGACGTCGCTTTCCTCCGCGAAGATCTCGATCTTGGTGTGCACGGGTGGTCAGATCGCTCGAGAAGAAATTCCGATACTCGCCGTACCCCTTGACTTTCGTTGCGGTCAATCCGGGCGCGTGGACGGTTGCGAGGCGCTTCTCCAGCTTCTCCAAAAGCTCAGAGGGCACGATGGCAATAACACATATGGTACTCATGGGCGCCTCCTTGACAACGCAGGGTTGGACGATCAGCAGTGCACTGTCGGGGTAAGTCATCATCCGGTTCCATTGCGATCCTGGCCGATCACCAGACGGGTTTCGCCTTGATACGCGTGCGGTGGGATCTCCAGATTGAGCGGCGCTGGGACGTTGCGGAACACGCGGCCGGCCAGGTCAAACTTGGAACCATGGCAAGGGCAAAAAAAGCCACCAGGCCAGTCATCCCCCAAGTCCGCCGCGCCGACGTCCGGGCGATAGGTGGAGCGGCCCCACGTATCTGAGGACACGAGGACTCTCTTAAAATAAGGGATAGTCTTGTGCCTATCAGTAAGCCTA
>NZ_JABTYE010000018.1 GCF_013314895.1 Cupriavidus gilardii
AGGTCATCGCCAGGCTCTCCTTTGAAAACGCCCCAGATCTCACAAGGTCTGGGGCGTTTTGCTTTGCGGCGGCGGAAGCGCGCTGGCCGGGACCAAGCCAGGTTGCTGAACCGGCATATTCGGGCGGCTCCAGAGGCGTTTCAGGGTGTTCCGCGACCGCCTATAGGGTGAGAGGACATCGTTTCCGATGTTCGCGAAGATGGTTCGCCACGGGCCGCCGCAGCCCGTTTCCGCCGACGATCGAACAAGCCGATTTCCTGGCAAAGCAGAGGGAAAGCGCTTGACAGGCGGGGGCGATTACACCATAATCGCAAGTTCTCTGCGGAGAGGTGCCCGAGTGGCTAAAGGGGGCAGACTGTAAATCTGTTGGCTTACGCCTACGTTGGTTCGAATCCAACCCTCTCCACCAGAATGCAATGCAGCAGCAGTCCGGCAATGTCGGTGAAGTGAAGTAACCCGGGCGGGTGTAGCTCAATGGTAGAGCAGAAGCCTTCCAAGCTTACGACGAGGGTTCGATTCCCTTCACCCGCTCCAGCAGGATTGCTGCAACGCAGTCATCAAGTTTCGCCCATGTGGCTCAGTGGTAGAGCACTCCCTTGGTAAGGGAGAGGTCGGCAGTTCGATCCTGCCCATGGGCACCAAATACCGCACTGGCAATATCGCTACCGAGACAGGAGTCGCGAAATGGCAAAGGAAAAGTTCGAGCGGACCAAGCCGCACGTGAACGTTGGTACGATTGGTCACGTTGACCACGGCAAGACGACGCTGACGGCGGCGATTGCGACGGTGCTGGCGGCGAAGTTCGGCGGTGCTGCGAAGAAGTACGACGAAATCGATGCGGCGCCGGAAGAGAAGGCACGCGGTATTACCATCAACACCGCGCACGTCGAGTACGAGACGGCCAACCGCCACTACGCGCACGTTGACTGCCCGGGCCACGCCGACTACGTCAAGAACATGATCACCGGCGCTGCCCAGATGGACGGCGCGATCCTGGTGTGCTCCGCCGCTGACGGCCCGATGCCGCAGACGCGCGAGCACATCCTGCTGGCCCGTCAGGTCGGCGTGCCGTACATCATCGTGTTCCTGAACAAGTGCGACATGGTGGACGACGCCGAGCTGCTCGAGCTGGTGGAAATGGAAGTGCGCGAGCTGCTCTCGAAGTACGAGTTCCCCGGCGACGACACCCCGATCATCAAGGGTTCGGCCAAGCTGGCGCTCGAAGGCGACAAGGGCGACCTGGGCGAAGAGGCGATCATGCGCCTGGCCGACGCGCTGGACACCTACATCCCGACGCCGGAGCGCGCCGTGGACGGCACGTTCCTGATGCCGGTCGAAGACGTGTTCTCGATCTCGGGCCGCGGTACCGTGGTGACCGGCCGTATCGAGCGTGGCGTGATCAAGGTCGGCGAGGAAATCGAAATCGTCGGTATCCGCCCGACGGTCAAGACCACCTGCACCGGCGTGGAAATGTTCCGCAAGCTGCTGGACCAGGGCCAGGCTGGCGACAACGTCGGTCTGCTGCTGCGCGGCACCAAGCGTGAAGACGTCGAGCGCGGCCAGGTGCTGTGCAAGCCGGGTTCGATCAAGCCGCACACGCACTTCACCGGCGAGGTGTACATCCTGTCGAAGGACGAGGGCGGCCGTCACACCCCGTTCTTCAACAACTACCGTCCGCAGTTCTATTTCCGTACGACCGACGTGACCGGCTCGATCGAGCTGCCGAAGGACAAGGAAATGGTCATGCCGGGCGACAACGTGTCGATCACCGTCAAGCTGATCGCCCCGATCGCGATGGAAGAAGGCCTGCGCTTCGCCATCCGTGAAGGCGGCCGCACCGTCGGCGCCGGCGTCGTCGCCAAGATCCTGGACTAAGCAGTCACGACAGCAAACGCGGCACCAACCGGCCGCGTTTGCCGCCAGTGGGGTTGGCTTCCAGCCGACCCCAAAGTTGTTTTAGGGGTATAGCTCAACTGGCAGAGCGTCGGTCTCCAAAACCGAAGGTTGGGGGTTCGATTCCCTCTGCCCCTGCCAATTCAATCAGCCGCGTCGGGCGGATCCACAGAGGATCCATCGTGACGCGGCTTAGTCTCGTTTGCGAAACATGGCCAATCCCAACGTCGAAACCGTCAACACCTCCAGTGGCAAGTGGCTGCTGGGCGTGGCCGTGCTGCTCGTGGTGGCCGGCGTGATCGGTTTCTACGCGCTGGCGCAGCAGCCTGCCTACGTGCGCGGCGCCGCGCTGTTCGCGGGCATCGCGCTCGGCGTAATCGTCGCGCTGGTGTCCGCACCGGGCAAGGAATTCGTGGGATTCGCCAAGGAATCGTACCGGGAAGTCCGCAAGGTGGTGTGGCCGACCCGCAAGGAAGCCGGACAGATGACGGGCCTGGTGTTCGTCTTCGTCGTGATCATGGCGCTGTTCTTGTGGTCTGCCGACAAACTGATCGAGTGGGTGATCTTCTCCCTCGTGCTGGGCTGGAAATAAGGGGAAGGACATGACGGACGACGCAACGCAGGAAACCACGCCTACGCAGCCGCCTTCGAAGAAGCGCTGGTACGTGGTCCACGCATACTCCGGCATGGAGAAAAGCGTGCAGCGCGCCTTGCAGGAACGCATCGAGCGCGCGGAGATGCAGGACAAGTTCGGACGCATCCTGGTGCCGTCCGAAGAAGTGATCGAAATGAAGGGCGGTCAGCGTTCGGTGACCGAGCGGCGCTTCTTCCCGGGCTACGTGCTCGTGGAGATGGAGATGACCGACGAGACGTGGCACCTGGTGAAGAACACCAGCAAGGTCACCGGCTTCGTCGGCGGCGCGCGCAACCGCCCGAGTCCGATTTCCCAGAAGGAAGTCGACAAGATCATGACGCAGATGCAGGAAGGCGTCGAAAAGCCGCGGCCGAAGACGTTGTTCGAGGTGGGCGAAATGGTGCGCGTCAAGGACGGCCCGTTCACCGACTTCAACGGCAACGTGGAAGAGGTCAACTACGAGAAGTCGCGCCTGCGCGTCTCGGTGACCATCTTCGGTCGCGCCACCCCGGTCGAGCTCGAGTTCGGCCAGGTCGAGAAGGTCTGACCTTCACAGCATTCGCAGGGTCGCGCCGCCTTCGGCAGTGCGACCGGCGACGCTCCGCAAGGGGCACAAGAGGAGCGTGAGGCCGGGCCCGCCCCAGGCGGCCGGCGACAGCGCGTTACGACTCAACAGGACTGACTGCCGAACGTGCAGCGGTCCGGATTGGAGTAAAGATGGCCAAGAAGATTATTGGCTTTATCAAGCTGCAGATTCCGGCTGGTAAAGCGAACCCCTCCCCGCCCGTGGGCCCTGCACTGGGTCAGCGCGGCCTGAACATCATGGAGTTCTGCAAGGCGTTCAACGCGCAGACCCAGGGCATGGAACCCGGCCTGCCGGTGCCGGTGGTGATCACCGCCTTCGCCGACAAGAGCTTCACCTTCGTGATGAAGTCGCCGCCGGCCACCGTGCTGATCAAGAAGGCTGCCGGCATCACCAAGGGTTCGGCCAAGCCGCACACCGACAAGGTTGGCAAGATCACCCGCGCCCAGGCTGAAGACATCGCCAAGGCCAAGAACGCCGACCTGACCGCCGCCGATCTGGACGCGGCAGTGCGCACCATCGCCGGCTCGGCCCGCTCGATGGGTATCACCGTGGAGGGTCTGTAAATGGCTAAGGTTTCGAAGCGCGTAGCGGCCAACAAGGCCAAGATCGAGCGCACCAAGTTCTACCCGATCGACGAGGCGCTGGGCCTGGTCAAGGATTGCGCGTCGGCCAAGTTCGACGAGTCGATCGACGTCGCCGTGCAACTGGGCATCGACGCCAAGAAGTCGGACCAGGTGGTTCGTGGTTCGGTGGTGCTGCCCGCCGGTACCGGCAAGTCGGTCCGCGTGGCGGTGTTCGCCCAGGGCGAGAAGGCCGAAGCGGCCAAGGCCGCTGGTGCCGACGTGGTCGGCATGGAAGACCTGGCCGAGCAAGTCAAGGCCGGCAACCTGAACTTCGACGTCGTGATCGCTTCGCCGGACACGATGCGTATCGTCGGTACGCTGGGCCAGATCCTCGGTCCGCGCGGCCTGATGCCGAACCCGAAGGTCGGTACCGTGACGCCGGACGTGGCTCAGGCGGTCAAGAACGCCAAGGCCGGTCAGGTTCAGTTCCGTGTCGACAAGGCCGGCATCATCCACGCGACCATCGGCCGCCGTTCGTTCGAGGACGCCGCGCTGAAGAGCAACCTGTCGGCGCTGATCGACGCACTGGTCAAGGCCAAGCCGGCCACCAGCAAGGGCGTCTACCTGCGCAAGATCGCGGTCTCCTCGACCATGGGCGTGGGCGTTCGCGTCGACCAGACCTCGCTGGCCGCCTAAGCGGCTGGCAATACGCTGGCCATAAATTGGCCAGTCAGCCGACCGGACCCGATAACACCGGTCGGCCAAGCATTCGAGGTTCCGGCCGCGCGCCGGGACCGGCCCGCCAAGGCGGGCCAGAGAAAGGCTTTGGGCAGTGGGCAGGCGCCAGTCGCCGGTCCCGCTGGTTATCAAAGACCGCTGGCGGTCATGTTCGCGCGCAAGCCGGGGCATGGCCTTAATCGGTGGGACCGTACACGGCAACAAGGTGACGGCAGCCTGCCCGCCAGCGTAGATGGCGAACCCGAAGGTTGGAATGGTCCGGGGCGAGATCCCCGGGTGATTCGGGCCAATCGGACGCCGTTCGTTTGGACTGATGCAAGGACCTCCGTCACCGGAGAGCCGCGCATCGTTTTGGAGCTTAACCGTGCCACTCAATATTGAAGATAAGAAGGCCGTCGTTGCTGAGGTGTCGGCGCAAGTCGCCAAAGCCCAGACCATCGTCGTGGCCGAATATCGCGGCATCACGGTTGGCGATCTGACCAGGCTGCGTGCCACTGCCCGCGAGCAAGGCGTCTACCTGCGCGTTCTGAAGAACACGCTGGCTCGCCGCGCCGTGGAAGGTACGCCGTTTGCCGCGCTCGCGGAGCAATTGACCGGCCCGCTGATCTACGGAATTTCCGAAGACGCAGTGGCCTCGGCCAAGGTTCTGAACGACTTCGCCAAGACCAACGACAAGCTGGTCCTGCGCGCCGGGTCGTTCGACGGCAAGGTGCTCGACGTCAACGCCGTCAAGGCGCTGGCCTCGATCCCGAGCCGCGACCAACTGATTGCTCAGCTGCTTGGCGTCATGCAAGCGCCGGTGTCGGGCTTTGCCCGCCTGCTGGCCGCGCTGGCCGAGAAGAAGAGCGAAGGTGCCCCCGCCGAGGAAGGCGCCGCGGCCTAAGGCCAGGCTCGTCCCGATCGCAATACCGATACCGAATCAAATCTAGGAGTATTTCCAAATGGCAATCACCAAAGACGACATCCTCGAAGCCGTTGGCGCGATGTCCGTGATGGAACTGAACGACCTGGTCAAGGCGTTCGAAGAGAAGTTTGGCGTGTCCGCCGCCGCGATGGCCGTGGCTGCTGCCCCGGGCGCTGCTGGTGCCGCCGCCGCCGAAGAGAAGACCGAGTTCAACGTTGTGCTGGCTGAGGTCGGCGCGAACAAGGTCGGCGTCATCAAGGCCGTTCGCGAAATCACCGGCCTGGGCCTGAAGGAAGCCAAGGACCTGGTCGATGGCGCACCGAAGCCCGTCAAGGAAGGCGTGGACAAGGCTACCGCCGACGACGCCAAGAAGAAGCTGGAAGACGCCGGCGCGAAGGTCGAAATCAAGTAAGCAGTTTTCGCGTGCCCTCCGGCACGCGAATGGGGCTGGCAAAGGGGAAATCCCGGCGCCAGCCTTTTTGCGCTTCTGTGATTGTGTTTTATTGGACACTCACTCGCGCAAGAAGTGATGCATTGCCTACTCGGCACCCGGGTGAAACTCGGGGCCGCAGCAGAGGCCAAACATCAGTGGCACACTAAGCGGTTGCTGCTGATGTTTGTCTTCTGAACCGACTGCAGAAGACAAGTTTGGTCGGGTGTTCCCCGAACTGGCGCGCGTGGATGATGGCGCCGGTTCGCAGCGTGCGGACACCGTCAGCCAGAGGTTGGTAGCGGCCAACCGCCAAATCCCCTCCCAGTCGCTGAACACCTCAGGCGCCGGTCAGGTCCAGCCAGCCCTGCGATGATTCGGAGATCCCATGGCGTACAGCTTCACCGAAAAGAAGCGCATTCGCAAAAGCTTTGCGAAGCGCGCGACGGTTCACCAGGTTCCATTCCTGCTAGCCACCCAGATCGAATCGTACACCCAGTTCTTGCAAGCGGATACGCCACCCGCGCGTCGCAAGAACGAAGGCCTGCAAGCCGCCTTCAACGCAATTTTCCCCATCGTCTCCCATAACGGGCTCGCCCGTATGGAGTTCGTCTCGTACCACCTGTCCAACCCGCCGTTCGACGTCAAGGAATGTCAACAGCGTGGCCTGACGTTCCACTCGGCCCTGCGCGCCAAGGTTCGCCTGATCATCAACGATCGCGAGAACCCGGGCAAGGTCAAGGAAGTGAAGGAGCAGGAAGTCTACATGGGCGAGATTCCGCTCATGACCTCGACCGGCTCGTTCGTGATCAACGGCACCGAGCGCGTGATCGTCTCGCAGCTGCACCGTTCGCCGGGCGTGTTCTTCGAGCACGACAAGGGCAAGACGCACAGTTCGGGCAAGCTGCTGTTCTCGGCGCGGATCATTCCGTACCGCGGCTCGTGGCTGGACTTCGAGTTCGACCCGAAGGACATCCTGTACTTCCGCGTCGACCGCCGCCGCAAGATGCCGGTGACGATCCTGCTCAAGTCGATCGGCCTGACGCCGGAACAGATCCTCGCGCACTTCTTCGTGTTCGACAACTTCACGCTGCAAGCCGAAGGCGCGCAGCTGGAGTTCGTGCCCGAGCGCCTGCGCGGCGAAGTCGCGCGCTTCGACATCGCCGACAAGAACGGCCGTGTCGTGGTCGAGAAGGACAAGCGGATCAACGCCAAGCACATCCGTGACCTGGAATCCGCCGGCACCAAGCTGATCAGCGTGCCGGAAGACTATCTGCTGGGCCGCGTGCTGGCCAAGAACATCATCGACCCGGATACCGGCGAGGTGATCGCCAACGCCAACGACGAACTGACCGAAACGCTGCTCGAGTCGCTGCGCGAAGCGGGCGTCAAGCAGATCCAGACGCTGTACACCAACGATCTGGACCAGGGTCCGTACATCTCGCAGACCCTGCGTACCGACGACACCGCCGACCAGACCGCGGCCCGTATCGCGATCTATCGGATGATGCGCCCGGGCGAGCCGCCCACCGAGGACGCCGTCGAAGCGCTGTTCCAGCGCCTGTTCTACAGCGAAGAGTCGTACGACCTGTCGCGCGTGGGCCGCATGAAGGTCAACAGCCGCCTGGGCCGCCCGAGCGGCGAGGGCAGCATGGTGCTGCAGGACGAGGACATCCTCGAGACCATCAAGATCCTGGTCAACCTGCGCAACGGCAAGGGCGAAGTCGACGACATCGACCACCTGGGCAACCGCCGCGTGCGTTGCGTCGGCGAGCTGGCCGAGAACCAGTTCCGCGCCGGCCTGTCGCGCGTGGAGCGCGCCGTCAAGGAACGTCTGGGCCAGGCCGAGACCGAGAACCTGATGCCGCACGACCTGATCAACTCGAAGCCGATCTCGTCGGCGATCCGCGAGTTCTTCGGTTCGTCGCAGCTGTCGCAGTTCATGGACCAGACCAACCCGCTGTCCGAGATCACGCACAAGCGTCGCGTGTCCGCTCTGGGCCCGGGCGGTCTGACGCGCGAACGCGCGGGCTTCGAAGTCCGCGACGTGCACCCGACCCACTATGGCCGCGTGTGCCCGATCGAAACGCCGGAAGGTCCGAACATCGGTCTGATCAACTCGCTGGCGCTGTACGCCCGCCTGAACGAATACGGCTTCCTCGAGACGCCGTACCGCAAGGTGGAAAACGGCAAGCTGACCGACCAGGTCGACTACCTGTCGGCGATCGAGGAAGGCAAGTACGTGGTGGCGCAGGCCAACGCGACGGTCGACGCCGAAGGCAACCTGATCGACGAACTGGTGTCGGCGCGCGAAGGCAGCGAGCGCGAGACCCGCATGGTCACGCCGGACCGCGTGCAGTACATCGACGTGGCGCCGTCGCAGATCGTGTCGGCGGCAGCCTCGCTGGTGCCGTTCCTCGAGCACGATGACGCGAACCGTGCACTGATGGGCGCGAACATGCAGCGTCAGGCCGTGCCCTGCCTGCGTCCGGACAAGCCGCTGGTCGGCACCGGCATCGAGCGCACTGTCGCGGTCGACTCGGGCACCGCCGTGCAGGCGACCCGTGGCGGCGTGGTCGACTATGTCGACGCGAACCGTATCGTGATCCGCGTCAACGACGACGAAGCCGTGGCCGGCGAAGTCGGCGTGGACATCTACAACCTGATCAAGTACACGCGTTCGAACCAGAACACGAACATCAACCAGCGTCCGATGGTCAAGGTGGGCGACCACGTGGCCCGCGGCGACGTGATCGCCGACGGCGCCTCGACCGACCTGGGCGAGCTCGCGCTCGGCCAGAACATGCTGGTCGCGTTCATGCCCTGGAACGGCTACAACTTCGAAGATTCGATCCTGATCTCGGAGCGCGTCGTTGCTGAAGACCGCTACACCTCGATCCACATCGAGGAGCTGTCGGTCGTCGCCCGCGACACCAAGCTTGGACCCGAGGAAATCACGCGCGACATCTCGAACCTGGCCGAAGCGCAACTGGCCCGTCTGGACGAGTCCGGCATCACCTACATCGGTGCCGAAGTCGAAGCCGGCGACGTGCTGGTCGGCAAGGTCACGCCCAAGGGCGAGACCCAGCTGACGCCGGAAGAGAAGCTGCTGCGCGCGATCTTCGGCGAGAAGGCGTCCGACGTGAAGGACACCTCGCTGCGCGTGCCCTCGGGCATGAGCGGTATCGTGATCGACGTGCAGGTCTTCACCCGTGAAGGCGTGACCCGCGACAAGCGCGCCCAGTCGATCATCGACGACGAACTGAAGCGCTATCGCCTGGACCTGAACGACCAGCTGCGTATCGTCGAGGGCGATGCCTTCCAGCGTCTGGAGCGTCTGCTGATCGACAAGACCGTCAATGGCGGTCCGAAGAAGCTGGCCAAGGGCGCGAAGCTGACCAAGGAGTACCTGGACGATCTGGACAAGTACCACTGGTTCGACATCCGTCCGGCCGACGAGGAAGTCGCGGCCCAGCTCGAAGCGGTCAAGGAAGCCATCGAGCAGAAGCGCCACGAGTTCGACCTGGCCTTCGAGGAAAAGCGCAAGAAGCTGACTCAGGGCGACGAGCTGCCCCCGGGCGTGATCAAGATGGTCAAGGTGTACTTGGCCGTCAAGCGCCGCCTGCAGCCTGGCGACAAGATGGCGGGCCGTCACGGCAACAAGGGCGTGGTGTCGAAGATCGTGCCGATCGAAGACATGCCCTACATGGCCGACGGCACGCCTGCCGACATCGTGCTGAACCCGCTCGGCGTGCCGTCGCGGATGAACGTGGGTCAGATTCTCGAGACCCACCTGGGCTGGGCCGCGCGCGGTCTGGGCCAGCGCATCGGCGACATGCTGAAGGCACAGGCCAAGGCGCAGGAACTGCGCGCCCTGCTCAATCAGATCTACAACGAGAGCGGCAAGGCCGAAGACCTCGACAGCCTGACGGATGCCGAAGTGCTGGAGCTGGCGAACAACCTCAAGAAGGGCGTGCCCTTCGCGACCCCGGTGTTCGACGGCGCGCATGAAGCCGAAATCCGCCGCATGCTGGATCTGGCCTATCCGGACGAAGTCGCCAAGGAGAAGGGCCTGACGGCATCGAAGCAGCAGGTCACGCTGTACGACGGCCGCACCGGCGAGGCGTTCGAGCGTCCGGTCACGCTGGGTGTGATGCACATGCTGAAGCTGCACCACCTGGTCGACGACAAGATGCACGCCCGCTCGACCGGTCCGTACTCGCTCGTCACCCAGCAGCCGCTGGGCGGCAAGGCGCAGTTCGGCGGCCAGCGTTTCGGCGAGATGGAAGTGTGGGCGCTGGAAGCGTACGGCGCCTCCTACGTGCTGCAGGAAATGCTGACGGTCAAGTCCGACGACGTGAACGGCCGTACCAAGGTGTACGAGAACATCGTCAAGGGCGAGCACTCGATCGATGCCGGCATGCCGGAGTCGTTCAACGTGCTGGTGAAGGAAATCCGCTCGCTGGGTATCGATATCGACCTGGATCGCTACTGATCATCGAGCGAAACGGAGGCGGCACGAAGCCGTCTCCGGCGGATTTCCCACAGGATGAATGCCGCTGGCCCGTCACGGGCGGGCGGCGAAACAAGGAGTTGCAATGAAAGCATTGCTCGATCTCTTTAAGCAGGTACAGCAGGAAGAGCAGTTCGACGCGATCAAGATCGGCCTGGCCTCGCCCGAGAAGATCCGTTCGTGGTCGTACGGCGAAGTCAAGAAGCCGGAAACCATCAACTACCGGACCTTCAAGCCCGAGCGCGACGGTCTGTTCTGCGCCAAGATCTTCGGTCCGATCAAGGACTACGAGTGCCTGTGCGGCAAGTACAAGCGCCTGAAGCACCGTGGCGTGATCTGCGAGAAGTGCGGCGTCGAGGTGACGCTGGCGAAGGTGCGCCGCGAGCGCATGGGCCATATCGAACTGGCCGCGCCGACCGCGCACATCTGGTTCCTGAAGTCGCTGCCGTCGCGTCTGGGCATGGTGCTCGACATGACGCTGCGCGACATCGAGCGCGTGCTGTATTTCGAAGCGTTCGTGGTGCTCGAGCCCGGCATGACTCCGCTCAAGAAGAGCCAGATCATGTCCGAGGACGACTACATCGCGAAGTGCGAGGAGTACGGCGAGGGCGAATTCGTCGCGATGATGGGTGCCGAGGGCATCCGTGAGCTGCTGCGCGGCATCGACATCGAGAAGCAGATCGAACAGATCCGCGCCGAGCTGCAGGCCACCGGTTCCGAAGCCAAGATCAAGAAGTACGCCAAGCGCCTGAAGGTGCTCGAGGCCTTCCAGCGTTCGGGCATCAAGCCCGAGTGGATGATCCTCGAAGTGCTGCCGGTGCTGCCGCCCGAGCTGCGTCCGCTGGTGCCGCTGGATGGCGGCCGCTTTGCGACCTCGGACCTGAACGACCTGTATCGCCGCGTGATCAACCGCAACAACCGGTTGAAGCGCCTGCTTGAGCTGAAGGCCCCTGAAATCATCGTGCGCAACGAAAAGCGCATGCTGCAGGAAGCGGTCGACTCGCTGCTGGACAACGGCCGTCGCGGCAAGGCGATGACCGGCGCCAACAAGCGTCCGCTGAAGTCGCTGGCCGAGATGATCAAGGGCAAGGGCGGTCGTTTCCGTCAGAACCTGCTGGGCAAGCGCGTCGACTACTCGGGCCGTTCGGTCATCGTGGTCGGCCCGACGCTGAAGCTGCACCAGTGCGGTCTGCCCAAGCTGATGGCGCTGGAGCTGTTCAAGCCCTTCATCTTCCACAAGCTGGAAACGATGGGCATCGCCACCACCATCAAGGCGGCCAAGAAGGAAGTCGAAAGCCAGACCCCGGTCGTGTGGGACATCCTCGAAGAGGTGATCCGCGAGCACCCGGTGATGCTGAACCGTGCGCCGACGCTGCACCGCCTGGGCATCCAGGCCTTCGAACCGGTGCTGATCGAAGGCAAGGCGATCCAGCTGCATCCGCTCGTCTGCGCGGCGTTCAACGCCGACTTCGACGGCGACCAGATGGCCGTTCACGTGCCGCTGTCGCTGGAAGCGCAGATGGAAGCGCGCACGCTGATGCTGGCGTCGAACAACGTGCTGTTCCCGGCCAACGGCGATCCGTCGATCGTGCCGTCGCAGGACGTGGTGCTGGGCCTGTACTACACCACCCGCGACAAGATCAACGGCAAGGGCGAGGGCATGACCTTCGCCGACGTCAGCGAGGTGATCCGCGCCTACGAGAACAAGGAAGTCGAACTGGCTTCGCGCGTGAACGTGCGCATCACCGAGTATGAGCTGGTGGACAAGGACGCCGAGGGCGACGCGCGCTTCGCGCCGAAGATCACGCTGCAGGCCACCACGGTCGGCCGCGCGATCCTGTCCGAGATCCTGCCGAAGGGCCTGCCTTTCTCGGTGCTGAACAAGCCGCTGAAGAAGAAGGAAATCTCGCGCCTGATCAACACCGCGTTCCGCAAGTGCGGTCTGCGCGAAACGGTGATCTTCGCCGACAAGCTGCTGCAGTCGGGCTTCCGCCTGGCCACGCGCGCCGGTATCTCGATCGCGATCGACGACATGCTGGTGCCGCCGCAGAAGGAAAAGATCATCGCCGACGCCGCGGCCAAGGTGAAGGAATACGACAAGCAGTACATGTCGGGTCTGGTGACCGACCAGGAGCGCTACAACAACGTCGTGGACATCTGGGGCGCCGCCGGCGACCAGGTGGGCAAGGCGATGATGGAGCAGCTGCAGCACGAGGACGTGGTCGACCGCAACGGCAACACCGTCAAGCAGGAGTCGTTCAACTCCATCTACATGATGGCCGACTCGGGCGCACGGGGTTCCGCGGCGCAGATCCGTCAGCTGGCCGGTATGCGCGGCCTGATGGCCAAGCCGGACGGCTCGATCATCGAGACGCCGATTACCGCGAACTTCCGCGAAGGCCTGAACGTTCTGCAGTACTTCATCTCGACCCACGGTGCCCGTAAGGGTCTGGCGGATACCGCGCTGAAGACCGCGAACTCGGGTTACCTGACCCGTCGTCTGGTCGACGTGACGCAGGATCTGGTAGTGGTCGAGGAGGATTGCGGCACCACCAACGGCGTCGCAATGAAGGCGCTGGTCGAAGGCGGTGAAGTCATCGAAGCGCTGCGCGACCGTATCCTGGGCCGCGTGACGGTGTCGGACGTGGTCAACCCCGAGACGCAGGAAACCGCGATCGAGGCCGGCACGCTGCTGGACGAAGACCTGGTCGATCTGATCGACCAGATCGGCGTCGACGAGGTGAAGGTCCGCACCCCGCTGTCGTGCGACACGCGCTACGGCCTGTGCGCCAAGTGCTATGGCCGCGATCTGGGCCGCGGCACGCTGGTCAACACCGGCGAGGCGGTCGGCGTGATCGCCGCGCAGTCGATCGGCGAGCCGGGCACGCAGCTGACGATGCGTACGTTCCACATCGGTGGTGCGGCATCGCGTGCGGCAGTCGCCTCGAGCGTCGAAGCGAAGGCCACCGGTACGGTGCGCTTCACCGCGACGATGCGCTACGTGACCAACGCCAAGGGCGAACTGATCGTGATCTCGCGTTCGGGCGAGGCGCTGATCACCGACGACCACGGCCGCGAGCGCGAGCGCCACAAGATCCCGTACGGCGCCACGCTGCTGGTGCAGGACGGTCAGGCGATCAAGGCGGGCACGCAACTGGCGACCTGGGACGCGCTGACGCGCCCGATCGTGTCGGAGTACTCGGGCACGATCAAGTTCGAGAACGTCGAGGAAGGCGTGACCGTCGCCAAGCAGATGGACGAGGTCACCGGTCTGTCGACGCTGGTCGTGATCGACGCCAAGCGCCGTACGGCTGCCACCAAGGGCCTGCGCCCGCAGGTGAAGCTGCTCGACGCCAATGGCCAGGAAGTCAAGATTCCGGGCACGGACCACTCCGTGACCATCGGCTTCCAGGTCGGCGCGCTGATCACCGTCAAAGACGGTCAGCAGGTGCACGTCGGTGAAGTGCTGGCGCGTATCCCGACCGAGTCGCAGAAGACCCGCGACATTACCGGCGGTCTGCCGCGTGTGGCCGAGCTGTTCGAAGCGCGTTCGCCGAAGGACGCCGCCGTGCTGGCGGAAGTCACCGGTACCGTGTCGTTCGGCAAGGACACCAAGGGCAAGCAGCGTCTGGTCATTACCGACCTCGACGGCAATGCGCACGAGTTCCTGATCGCCAAGGAAAAGCAGGTGCTGGTCCACGACGGTCAGGTGGTGAACAAGGGCGAGATGATCGTCGAGGGTCCGGCGGATCCGCACGACATCCTGCGCCTGAAGGGCATCGAGGAGCTGGCGCACTACATCGTCGACGAAGTGCAGGACGTCTACCGTCTGCAGGGCGTGAAGATCAACGACAAGCACATCGAAGTGATCGTGCGTCAGATGCTGCGCCGCGTGCAGATCGTCGATGTCGGCGACACCAAGTTCATCCCGGGTGAACAGGTGGAGCGCTCGGAGCTGCTGGACGAAAACGACCGCGTGATCGCGGAAGGCAAGCGTCCGGCTACCTACGAGAACCTGCTGCTCGGTATTACCAAGGCGTCGCTGTCGACCGACAGCTTCATCTCGGCGGCATCGTTCCAGGAAACGACGCGCGTGCTGACCGAGGCCGCGATCATGGGCAAGACCGACGACCTGCGCGGTCTGAAGGAAAACGTGATCGTGGGTCGCCTGATCCCGGCCGGTACGGGCCTGGCCTACCACCGCGCCCGCAAGGCGCGCGAGGCGGCCGAGCGCGAACGCGCCCAGGCGATCTCCGAAGAAGAGCAGTCGCTCTTCATGGAGCCGTCGGAGGTGCATGCCACCACCGAGAACGGCGGGGACAACCCGGCGGTCTGAGGTTCGATGCAGTAACGCGCGGTAACGCAGTAACGTTGTAACGAGAAAGCCCGGTGCGAGAAATCGCACCGGGCTTTTTTTGCGCAGACGTCTCTGCAGGCACTGCCAACGATTCGCCGGCGCACCCAACGACGTGCTGGCCCGCAACGTGGACTATGTCGGTACGGGCTTCGCAGGCCTGACTTACACGAACGCGCGCGCTGCGACACAGTTCGGCGCGAACGCCGTCGACGAAGCCGCGTTGCCGCCGGCCGACTGCGCCTGCTTGTCGATGGTCTTCATGATCAACTCTGCCAGCGCGTTGTACTCGCGCGAGCCGAGCTTCTGCCCGTGCTGCGCCAGGAACGCGTCGATCGGAACACCGGCCGCCTTCAGCGATTTGATTTCGGAGTCGCTGAGCGTTTCTCTTGCGTAGCTGCCGCTGGCTTGCGACAGCTTGGCCAGTTCGGCCGCCTTCTCGCGGTAAAGCTTCTCCTGCAGGAAAAGGTCCATGTCGCCGGACTGGCCGATGGCTGCGGTCGTATCGGCGGCGGCGACGGATTCGGACTGAAGCGCCGACAGCGCAGGCAGTTGGGCCGGGTATTGATGGCTGGAAATGGGGCAAATGAGCGAATTGGGCAAATTGGGCGAATTGGACATGGGATGACTCGAATGGTTGGATAAGCGGATAAGGAAACGCAACGATTGCGCGGGGCCATGGTGGCCGTGTCTCGATGCAAAGTCTTACGCTTTCGGCAACCGATTTCGAGTTCTCGCACCGATGTTGGCGCCCAGCCCAAAGCAACGTCTCGATTTCGCAAAACGAATTTGGCGGGGTGTGATAGGGCGAAGACCTGATGGAATAGGGCTCCGAGTTACGGCCGCGGTCCGTCGCCACGCTGGTCGTCACGATCGGCCACGCCCCGCACGCCGGCGCAGTGGTATGGTTACGCCTTTCGCGCCAACTGCCCTTTCCTGACCGCTGTGCCGTCGTCCATGTCACCCGCCCTGACCATCCTCAAGGAGGTTTTCGGCTATCACGCCTTCCGTGGCAGTCAGGCCGAAATCATCGATCACGTGGCCGAGGGCGGCGATTGCCTGGTGCTGATGCCGACCGGCGGCGGCAAGTCGCTGTGCTACCAGATTCCGGCGCTGCTGCGACAGCGCGCCGGCCATGGCGTCGGCATCGTGGTCTCGCCGCTGATCGCGCTGATGCAGGATCAGGTCGCCGCGCTGACGGAGGCGGGCGTGCGCGCCGCGGTGCTGAACTCCACGCTGACCGGCGCGGAGGCATCGGCGGTCGAGCGTGACCTGCTGGCCGGGCGGCTGGAGATTCTCTATGTCGCGCCGGAGCGGCTGATGACGCCGCGCTTCCAGGATCTGCTCGATCGCACCCGCGTCGGCCTGTTCGCGATCGACGAAGCGCATTGCGTGTCGCAGTGGGGCCACGACTTCCGGCCGGAATACATCCAGCTGTCGGTGCTGCACGAGCGCTTCCCGCAGGTGCCGCGCATCGCGCTGACCGCGACGGCCGATGCCGTGACGCGGCAGGAGATCGTCGAACGCCTGGCCCTCGATGATGCGCGTGTCTTCCTGTCGAGCTTCGATCGCCCCAATATCCGCTATCGCATCGTCGAGAAGGACAACGCGCGCCAGCAGCTGCTGGCCTTCATCAAGGCCGAGCACATGGCGGCCGACGGCACGCATGACAGCGGCATCGTCTACTGCCTGTCGCGCCGCAAGGTCGAGGAGACCGCCGACTGGCTGCGCGGCCATGGCATCAACGCGCTGCCTTACCACGCCGGCATGGAGGCGGCGGTGCGTCAGCAGCATCAGGCGCGCTTCCGCGACGAAGAGGGGCTGGTGATGGTCGCTACCATTGCCTTCGGCATGGGCATCGACAAGCCCGACGTCCGCTTCGTCGCCCACCTCGATCTGCCGAAGAGCATGGAGGGCTATTACCAGGAGACCGGCCGTGCGGGCCGCGACGGCCTGCCGGCCAATGCCTGGATGGCTTATGGTCTCGGCGACGTGGTGCAGCAGAAGCGGATGATCGACGAATCGGAGGCCGACGAGGCGCACAAGCGCGTGTCGTCGGCCAAGCTCGACGCCTTGCTGGGCCTGTGCGAGACCGCCGGTTGCCGGCGCGTGCGCATCCTGGCGTATTTCGGCGAGGCGAGCGAACCCTGCGGTAACTGCGATACCTGCCTGGAGCCGCCGGCGACCTGGGACGGCACGCGCGAGGCGCAGATGGCGCTGTCGTGCGTCTACCGCACCGCGCAGGCCAGCCGCGTGCATTTCGGCGCCACCCATTTGATCGACGTGCTGCGCGGCAATGCCACCGAGAAGATCCGCCAATGGGGCCACGACAAGGTATCGACCTTCGGCATCGGCGCCGACCGTTCCGTGTCCGAATGGCATGCGATCTTCCGGCAGCTGATCGCGCACGGCCTGTTGGTGATCGATCATGGCGGGCACGGGGCCCTGCTGCTCGGCGAGTCGGCGCGCGCAGTGCTCAAGGGCGAGACCAGCATCACGCTGCGCCGCCAGGTCAGCAAGCCGGCCCGCGGCGAGCGCAGCGGGGCCGGGCGCGGCAACCGGGTCGACCATACCGCGCAGATGGACGAACAGGCGCTGGCCAACTGGGAGGCGCTGCGCCGCTGGCGCACGGAAACCGCCCGCGAGCACGGGGTGCCAGCCTATGTGATCTTCCACGATGCGACGCTGGCCGAGCTGGCGCGCAGCGCGCCCGACAGCATGGCGGAGCTGGCCGAGGTGCCGGGCATCGGCGCGGCCAAGCTGGAACGCTATGGCGACGAGCTGCTGGAAGTGCTGCAGAAGGCATGAGCAGCGGCCCGCCGCAGTCAGGCTGCCGGACCCCGGAGGGCCTAAACGAGACTGGCGGGGGCGGCCGTCGCATAATGCGATTTGACATAGGTAAACCGCTTGACCGTTGATCGGTGCGCTGCTAGCATGCCGGATTCGAGTTTTTGGCTTCGGATTTCGCTCGCGCGTCGTTTGGTGGCACCCAGTGTGTCCGGCGACCGTCCAGGCAGATCAGTCACGACTGACTGACTTCGCCCAGCGGGATCCCAGGCGAGCTCGCGCTCTTTGGCAAGTCTGGTCGTTCACACAGTCCCGTCCCAGAGCGTTCTGCTCGTCTGCTCCCGCCCAAAACCCGTCCTACCGTTTCGTCGATCGTCGTCGCGCTTGCGGGCGTGCCGCCGGTTCGTCGTCGAAGCGGTGTTTTTTTGTAAAACCAAGCTGGATTGAACAATGCCAACTATCAACCAACTGGTTCGCAAGCCGCGCGTCTCTGAAGTCATCAAGAGCAAGAGCCCGGCGCTTGAGAACTGCCCCCAACGCCGTGGCGTGTGCACCCGTGTGTACACCACCACGCCGAAGAAGCCGAACTCGGCACTGCGTAAGGTCGCCAAGGTGCGTCTGACCAACGGTTTCGAGGTCATCTCGTACATCGGCGGTGAAGGCCACAACCTGCAGGAACACTCGGTCGTGCTGATCCGCGGTGGTCGTGTCAAGGACTTGCCGGGTGTGCGTTACCACATCGTGCGCGGCTCGCTCGACCTGCAAGGCGTCAAGGACCGCAAGCAAGCGCGTTCGAAGTACGGCGCGAAGCGTCCGAAGGCGGCCTAAGGCTGCAACACCAGCGATGGCGGCTGGCGCGCAGCGTCATGTTGCTGTCAACAAGCGGCGGTACAACGGCCCATTTGCTGCGCCGTGCCGTCGAGTAAGTGGTCCACCCGGCGAATTTGCCGCGCCCCTGGCGCAGGAAGGCAAGCTAGTTGGTGGCCGGAGCGCGGAAGAGTCCGCACTCAACTGAATCCAAAGGAAAGAAGATGCCACGTCGTCGTGAAGTCCCCAAGCGGGAAATCCTGCCTGATCCGAAGTTCGGTAACGTCGAAGTTGCCAAGTTCATGAACGTGCTGATGCTGGACGGCAAGAAGTCGGTTGCCGAGCGCATCGTTTATGGCGCGTTCGACCAGATCGAAAAGAAGGCAGGCAAGGCCCCCATCGAAGTGTTCTCCGTTGCGATCAACAACGTGAAGCCGGTGGTGGAAGTGAAGAGCCGCCGCGTCGGTGGCGCCAACTATCAGGTTCCGGTCGAAGTCCGTCCGTCGCGTCGTTTGGCATTGGCGATGCGCTGGCTGCGGGAGGCCGCGAAAAAACGCAGCGAGAAGTCGATGGCGCTGCGCCTGGCAGGTGAGCTGCTCGAAGCCGCGGAAGGCCGTGGTGGCGCGATGAAGAAGCGCGACGAAGTGCACCGCATGGCCGAAGCCAACAAGGCGTTCTCGCACTTCCGCTTCTAAAGGCGCGCGGATTCGCTGTTGGTTGCCGGGCGGGCTGTGTTTTTACACATCTCGCCCGTTTGTGTTAGGGGCGTAGGCCAAGAGATGGCGGCGCCTCACTGACGAATTAGAGGATTAAAGTGGCTCGTAAGACTCCCATCGAGCGTTACCGCAATATCGGTATCTCGGCTCACATTGACGCGGGTAAAACCACCACCACCGAGCGCATCCTGTTCTACACCGGTGTGAACCACAAGATCGGTGAAGTGCACGACGGCGCCGCCACGATGGACTGGATGGAGCAGGAGCAGGAGCGTGGTATTACCATCACCTCCGCTGCCACCACCGCCTTCTGGAAGGGCATGGCCGGCAACTACCCCGAGCACCGCTTCAACATCATTGACACCCCGGGCCACGTGGACTTCACCATCGAGGTGGAGCGTTCCATGCGCGTGCTGGACGGCGCCTGCATGGTGTACTGCGCCGTGGGCGGCGTGCAGCCGCAGTCGGAAACCGTCTGGCGTCAGGCCAACAAGTACGGCGTGCCGCGTCTGGCGTTCGTCAACAAGATGGACCGTACCGGCGCCAACTTCTTCAAGGTCTACGAGCAGCTGAAGACCCGCCTGAAGGCCAACCCGGTGCCCGTGGTGGTGCCGATCGGCGCTGAAGACGGCTTCCAGGGCGTGATCGACCTGCTGGAAATGAAGGCGATCATCTGGGACGAAGCCAGCCAGGGCGTGAAGTTCGAATACAAGGACATCCCGGCCGAGCTGCAGGCGACCGCTGACGAATGGCGCGAGAAGATGGTCGAGTCCGCCGCCGAAGCCAGCGAAGAGCTGATGGAAAAGTACCTGGGCGGCGAAGAGCTGACCCGCGCCGAGATCGTCAAGGCGCTGCGTGACCGTACCATCGCCTGCGAAATCCAGCCGATGCTGTGCGGTACCGCGTTCAAGAACAAGGGCGTGCAGCGTATGCTCGACGCCGTGATCGATTTCCTGCCGTCGCCGGTCGATATTCCGCCGGTCAAGGGCGTGGACGAACGCGACGACGAGAAGAAGCTCGAGCGCAAGGCCGACGACAACGAGAAGTTCTCGGCGCTGGCGTTCAAGATCATGACCGACCCGTTCGTCGGCCAGCTGATCTTCTTCCGCGTCTACTCGGGCAAGATCAATTCGGGCGACACCGTGTACAACCCGGTGAAGCAGAAGAAGGAGCGTCTGGGCCGTATTCTGCAGATGCACGCCAACCAGCGCGAAGAAATCAAGGAAGTGCTGGCAGGCGACATCGCCGCCGCGGTGGGCCTGAAGGATGCCACCACGGGCGACACGCTGTGCGATCCGTCGGCACCGATCGTGCTCGAGCGCATGGTGTTCCCGGAGCCGGTGATCTCGCAGGCGGTGGAGCCGAAGACCAAGGCCGACCAGGAAAAGATGGGCATCGCCCTGAACCGCCTGGCCGCCGAAGACCCGTCGTTCCGCGTGCGTACCGATGAAGAATCGGGTCAGACCATCATTTCGGGCATGGGCGAGCTTCACCTCGAAATTCTGGTCGACCGCATGAAGCGCGAATTCGGCGTGGAAGCCAACATCGGCGCGCCGCAGGTGGCCTACCGCGAAACCATCCGCAAGAAGGCCGAGGACGTCGAAGGCAAGTTCGTCAAGCAGTCGGGCGGCCGCGGCCAGTACGGCCACGCCGTGATCACGCTGGAACCGCAGGAGCCGGGCAAGGGCTTCGAGTTCGTCGACGCCATCAAGGGCGGTGTGATTCCTCGCGAATACATCCCGGCTGTCGAAAAGGGTATCACCGACACGCTGCAGGCCGGTGTCCTGGCGGGCTTCCCGGTGGTGGACGTGAAGGTCACGCTGACGTTCGGTTCGTACCACGACGTGGACTCGAACGAAAACGCGTTCCGCATGGCCGGTTCGATGGCTTTCAAGGAAGCCATGCGCAAGGCCAGCCCGGTTCTGCTCGAGCCGATGATGGCCGTGGAAGTGGAAACGCCGGAAGACTACACCGGTACCGTGATGGGCGACCTGTCGTCCCGCCGCGGCATCGTGCAGGGCATGGACGACATGGTGGGCGGCGGCAAGATCATCAAGGCCGAAGTCCCGCTGTCGGAAATGTTCGGTTATTCGACCGCGCTGCGCTCGGCCACGCAAGGCCGCGCCACCTACACCATGGAATTCAAGCACTACGCCGAGGCACCGAAGAACATCGCCGAAGCAGTGATGGCGGCCAAGGGCAAGTAAACAGGCTGTATGCCGCCGCGCCCGCCTGGGCGCGGCGGCGTGATGAATCGACAAGACTGCATTCCATTAGGAGCTGAAAAAAATGGCAAAGGAAAAGTTCGAGCGGACCAAGCCGCACGTGAACGTTGGTACGATTGGTCACGTTGACCACGGCAAGACGACGCTGACGGCGGCGATTGCGACGGTGCTGGCGGCGAAGTTCGGCGGTGCTGCGAAGAAGTACGACGAAATCGATGCGGCGCCGGAAGAGAAGGCACGCGGTATTACCATCAACACCGCGCACGTCGAGTACGAGACGGCCAACCGCCACTACGCGCACGTTGACTGCCCGGGCCACGCCGACTACGTCAAGAACATGATCACCGGCGCTGCCCAGATGGACGGCGCGATCCTGGTGTGCTCGGCCGCTGACGGCCCGATGCCGCAGACGCGCGAGCACATCCTGCTGGCCCGTCAGGTCGGCGTGCCGTACATCATCGTGTTCCTGAACAAGTGCGACATGGTGGACGACGCCGAGCTGCTCGAGCTGGTGGAAATGGAAGTGCGCGAGCTGCTCTCGAAGTACGAGTTCCCCGGCGACGACACCCCGATCATCAAGGGTTCGGCCAAGCTGGCGCTCGAAGGCGACAAGGGCGACCTGGGCGAAGAGGCGATCATGCGCCTGGCCGACGCGCTGGACACCTACATCCCGACGCCGGAGCGCGCCGTGGACGGCACGTTCCTGATGCCGGTCGAAGACGTGTTCTCGATCTCAGGCCGCGGTACCGTGGTGACCGGCCGTATCGAGCGTGGCGTGATCAAGGTCGGCGAGGAAATCGAAATCGTCGGTATCCGCCCGACGGTCAAGACCACCTGCACCGGCGTGGAAATGTTCCGCAAGCTGCTGGACCAGGGCCAGGCTGGCGACAACGTCGGTCTGCTGCTGCGCGGTACCAAGCGTGAAGACGTCGAGCGCGGCCAGGTGCTGTGCAAGCCGGGTTCGATCAAGCCGCACACGCACTTCACCGGCGAGGTGTACATCCTGTCGAAGGACGAAGGCGGCCGTCACACCCCGTTCTTCAACAACTACCGTCCGCAGTTCTATTTCCGTACGACCGACGTGACCGGCTCGATCGAGCTGCCGAAGGACAAGGAAATGGTGATGCCGGGCGACAACGTGTCGATCACCGTCAAGCTGATCGCCCCGATCGCGATGGAAGAAGGCCTGCGCTTCGCCATCCGTGAAGGCGGCCGCACCGTCGGCGCCGGCGTCGTTGCCAAGATCCTGGACTAAACCAGGCTGTCGGGACGGGCGGCCTGCGCCCGTCCCTGCTACCACCGGGCCGGTGACGGCCCATCGCTCTTTTAAGGAAAAATCATGCAGAACCAGAAGATCCGTATCCGCCTGAAGGCTTTCGACTATCGCCTGATCGACCAGTCGGCCGCCGAAATCGTGGATACCGCCAAGCGCACCGGCGCGATCGTCAAGGGCCCGGTTCCCCTGCCGACCCGCATCGAGCGCTTCGACATCCTGCGTTCGCCGCACGTGAACAAGACCAGCCGCGATCAGTTCGAGATCCGCACCCATCAGCGTCTGCTGGACATCGTCGACCCGTCGGAAAAGACCGTCGACGCGCTGATGAAGCTGGACCTGCCGGCTGGCGTGGACGTCGAGATCAAGGTGTAATCGATCCGACGAGACCGGCCGCCCGCGCGCGGCCGCTCTGCAGTGTGAACGGCGAACGCGAGTTCGCCGTTTCCTTTTTCGGCGCCTGGGCGCCCGAAATAGCGACGTATCAACCACGTTGCAACAGCAATATCCCCAGTTGCTGAACGCTTTGCCAGATTGCAGTTGCTCTTTCCAGGAGCCTGCGATATAGTGTAAGGCTACCCATCTATCTATGGGTATTGGGCTGGCCGTTTTGGCCGTGCGCCGTCTCTTTTGCGCAAGCCCCCGACACCAGAAACACTCAACACGTTTCGTGTATCAATCAGCCCCGGCCAATCGCAGCCGGGAATGGAGCAAACCATGAGCCTTGGCCTTGTAGGTCGCAAGGTTGGCATGACCCGTATTTTCACGGACGACGGTGAAGCAATTCCCGTGACCGTGATCGAGGTCGGCGACAACCGCGTGACGCAAATCAAGACGGACGAGACCGACGGTTATACCGCGGTGCAAGTCACCTTCGGCGCCCGGCGCGCAAGCCGCGTCACCAAGCCGCTGGCGGGTCATCTCGCCAAAGCCGGTGTGGAAGCGGGCGAAATCATCAAAGAATTCCGCGTGGATGCAGCCAAGGCTGCCGAGCTGCAAGCCGGTGGCGCGCTGTCGGTCGACCTGTTCCAGGTCGGCCAGAAGATCGACGTGCAGGGCGTGACGATCGGTAAGGGCTATGCCGGTACCATCAAGCGCTACCACTTCGCGTCGGGCCGTGCCACGCACGGTAACTCGCGTTCGCACAACGTGCCGGGTTCGATCGGTATGGCGCAGGATCCGGGTCGTGTGTTCCCGGGCAAGCGCATGACCGGCCACCTCGGTGACGTCACGCGTACCGTCCAAAACCTGGTCATCGCCAAGATCGACGCAGAGCGCAAGCTGCTGCTGGTCAAGGGCGCGATCCCGGGTTCGAAGGGCGGAAAAGTCATCGTTACCCCGGCCGTCAAGGCCAAAGCTGCGGCTTAAGGAGCGGACACATGGAACTTAAGCTCCTCCAGGACAACGGTCAGATCGGTGCAGGCGTTGCAGCCTCGCCCGAAGTCTTCGGCCGCGATTACAACGAAGCTCTGGTTCACCAGATCGTCGTCGCTTACCAGGCCAACGCGCGTAGCGGCAACCGGAAGCAGAAGGACCGCGAAGAGGTCAAGCACACCACGAAGAAGCCGTGGCGTCAGAAGGGTACGGGCCGTGCTCGTGCCGGTATGTCCTCGTCGCCGCTGTGGCGCGGGGGCGGCCGTATCTTCCCGAACTCGCCGGAAGAGAACTTCAGCCAGAAGGTCAACAAGAAGATGTTCCGTGCCGGCATGCGCTCGATCTATTCGCAGCTGGCCCGGGAAGGTCGTATCAACGTGGTGGAGGGTTTCTCCGTCGACGCGCCCAAGACCAAGCTGCTGGCCGACAAGTTCAAGGCCATGGGTCTGGACTCGGTGCTGATCATCACCGACAACCTCGACGAAAACCTCTACCTGGCTTCGCGCAACCTGCCGCACGTGGCGGTTGTCGAGCCGCGCCACGCCGATCCGCTGTCGCTCGTGCACTACAAGAAGGTGCTGGTGACCAAGGCGGCCGTCGCGCAGATCGAGGAGTTGCTCAAATGACGCAAGTAGCCAAGAACGATCATCGTTTGATGCAGGTGCTGCTCGCGCCGGTGGTTTCCGAAAAGGCAACCCTGGTCGCCGACAAGAACGAACAAGTGGTGTTCGAAGTCGCTCGCGACGCCAACAAGGCGGAAGTGAAGGCGGCGGTCGAACTGCTGTTCAAGGTCGAGGTGCAGTCCGTTCAGATCCTGAACCAGAAGGGCAAGCAAAAGCGTTTCGGTCGCTTCATGGGTCGTCGCAACCATGTGAAGAAGGCCTACGTGTCGCTGAAGCCGGGTCAGGAAATCAATTTTGAAGCGGAGGCCAAGTAATCATGGCACTCGTCAAGACCAAGCCGACTTCCCCGGGTCGCCGCTCGATGGTGAAGGTTGTCAACCGCAACCTGCACAAGGGCGAACCGTACGCGCCGCTGCTGGAAAAGCAATTCCAGAAGTCGGGCCGTAACAACAATGGCCACATCACCACCCGTCACAAGGGCGGTGGCCACAAGCATCACTACCGTGTGATCGACTTCAAGCGCAACGACAAGGACGGCATCCCCGCCAAGGTCGAGCGCCTGGAATACGATCCGAACCGCTCCGCGAACATCGCCCTGGTGCTGTTCGCCGACGGCGAGCGCCGCTACATCATCGCCACCAAGGGCATGGTTGCCGGCCAGCCGCTGATGAACGGCGCGGAAGCCCCGATCAAGGCTGGCAACAACCTGCCGATCCGCAACATCCCGGTCGGTACCACGATCAACAACGTGGAAATGCTGCCGGGCAAGGGCGCCCAGATCGCGCGTGCCGCCGGCGGTTCCGCCGTGCTGCTGGCTCGCGAAGGCGTCTACGCCCAGGTGCGTCTGCGCTCCGGTGAAGTGCGTCGCGTGCATATCGAATGCCGCGCCACCATCGGTGAAGTGGGCAACGAAGAGCACAGCCTGCGCGTGATCGGCAAGGCCGGCGCGACCCGCTGGCGCGGTATTCGCCCGACCGTCCGCGGCGTGGTGATGAACCCGATCGACCACCCGCACGGTGGTGGTGAAGGCCGTACCGCTGCTGGTCGCGATCCCGTGTCGCCGTGGGGCACCCCGACCAAGGGTTACCGCACCCGCAGCAACAAGCGCACTGCCAGCATGATCGTGCAGCGCCGCCACAAGCGTTAATCGGTAGGTAGGAGCTAAACACATGACTCGTTCTGCAAAAAAGGGTCCTTTCTGTGACGCCCACCTGCTGAAGAAGGTGGAAACGGCTGTCAGCGGCAAGGACAAGAAACCCATCAAGACGTGGTCGCGCCGCTCGACCATTCTGCCGGAGTTCATCGGCCTGACGATCGCCGTCCACAACGGCCGTCAACACGTGCCGGTGTACGTCACGGAAAACATGGTTGGCCACAAGCTCGGTGAATTTGCGCTGACGCGTACGTTCAAGGGCCACGCGGCTGACAAGAAAGCGAAGAGGTAAGGTGCCATCATGGAAGTGAAAGCGATTCATCGCGGTGCCCGCATCTCCGCCCAGAAGACGCGCCTGGTCGCTGACCAGATCCGTGGTCTGCCGATCGAGCGCGCGCTCAACATCCTGGCGTTCAGCCCGAAGAAGGCGGCCGGGATCGTGAAGAAGGTGGTCGAATCGGCCATCGCCAACGCCGAGCACAATGAAGGCGCCGACATCGACGAGCTGAAGGTCAAATCGATCTACGTCGACAAGGCAACCTCGCTCAAGCGCTTCACCGCACGGGCAAAGGGCCGCGGCAACCGCATCGAGAAACAAACCTGTCACATCACTGTGACGCTCGGCAACTAAGGAGTCACGATGGGACAGAAGATTCATCCGACTGGCTTCCGTCTGGCCGTCAGCCGTAACTGGGCTTCGCGTTGGTACGCCAACAACACGAAGTTCGCCGGCATGCTGAAGGAAGACATCGAGGTTCGCGACTTTCTGAAGAAGAAACTCAAGAACGCTTCGGTGGGCCGCGTCGTCATCGAGCGCCCTGCCCGCAATGCCCGTCTCACCATTTACAGCTCGCGTCCGGGCGTGGTGATCGGCAAGAAGGGTGAGGACATCGAACTGCTGAAGGCCGAGCTGCAGCGTCGCATGGGCGTGCCCGTGCACGTGAACATCGAGGAAATCCGCAAGCCGGAAACCGATGCTCAGCTGATCGCCGACTCGATCACCCAGCAGCTCGAGCGCCGCATCATGTTCCGCCGCGCAATGAAGCGCGCGATGCAGAACGCGATGCGCCTGGGCGCTCAGGGCATCAAGATCATGAGCTCGGGCCGTCTGAACGGTATCGAAATCGCACGTACCGAGTGGTACCGCGAGGGCCGCGTGCCCCTGCATACCCTGCGTGCCGACATCGACTACGGCTTCTCCGAAGCGGAAACCACCTACGGCATCATCGGTGTCAAGGTGTGGGTCTACAAGGGTGATCACCTCGGCCGCAACGACGCGCCGGTGGTGGAAGAGCCGCAAGACGAACGTCGTCGTCGCCCGGGTCGTCCGGACGGTCGCCGTCGTGACGGTGAAGGCCGTCCGGGTGGCAACCGCCGCGGCGGCGCTGGTGCCGGTCGCCGCGCTGCGCCTGGCGCAGACGCGAAGAGTGGAGAATAACGATGCTGCAACCGAAGCGCAGAAAATATCGCAAGGAGCAGAAAGGCCGCAACACGGGTAAGGCTACCCGTGGCAACGCCGTGTCTTTCGGCGAATTCGGCCTGAAGGCAATGGGCCGTGGCCGTCTGACGGCTCGTCAGATCGAGTCGGCACGTCGTGCGATGACCCGCCACATCAAGCGTGGCGGCCGCATCTGGATCCGGATCTTCCCGGACAAGCCGATCTCGAAGAAGCCCGCCGAAGTCCGTATGGGTAACGGCAAGGGCAATCCGGAATACTACGTGGCTGAAATCCAGCCGGGCAAGATGCTGTACGAAATGGATGGCGTGAGCGAAGAGCTGGCGCGTGAGGCGTTCCGCCTCGCGGCGGCCAAGCTGCCGATCGCGACCAATTTCGTGGTGCGCCAGGTCGGGACGTAAGGAGAGCAGGGATGAAAGCATCCGAACTTCGCGGCAAAGACGCCGCCGGCCTGAACCAGGAGCTCTCCGAGCTGCTGAAGGCCCAATTTAGCCTGCGCATGCAAAAGGCCACCCAACAGCTGCAGAACACCAGCCAGCTGAAGAAGGTGCGCAAGGACATCGCGCGGGTGCATACCGTGCTGAACGAAAAGGCGAACTCGAAATGACTGAAACTGCAAAAACGGAATCGTCGCTTCGCCGTACGCTGGTCGGCCGCGTGGTAAGCGACAAGATGGACAAGACCGTGACGGTCCTGGTCGAAAACCGTGTCAAGCATCCGCTGTATGGCAAGTACGTGCTGCGCTCGAAGAAGTACAAGGCGCATGACGAAGCGAACCAGTACAAGGAAGGCGACAAGGTCGAGATCCAGGAAGGCCGTCCGATCTCGCGGACCAAGTCCTGGGTCGTTTCCCGGCTGGTCGAAGCAGCGCGCGTCATCTAAGAACCAACAGGTTCTCGGTTGACTTGCAGGTCCAGGGTTATGTGCTATAATCCTGGACTTCCGCTTTATTGCGGCCGTCTCTTGTAACACCACCCGGGCGGTCCGTTAAAGCGAACCCCAGGCCTAGCGGCTCCTGACTGTCACATCGTTCAGACCGCCTGGCACACCGACTTCAAGTTGATCAACCCAAACGGTGACTGGCGCAATGCCGGTGGCCGACGGGACCAAGACTGACCGGCGGGCGTACCTTTTTCGTGGGCCCGGTGGATTAAGTTGGGAAGACAAACACCATGATTCAGACAGAAAGCCGGCTCGAAGTGGCCGATAACACGGGTGCGCGCGAAGTGCTGTGCATCAAAGTGCTGGGTGGGTCCAAGCGCCGCTATGCGAGCGTAGGCGACATCATCAAGGTGACCGTCAAGGACGCAGCGCCGCGCGGTCGCGTGAAGAAGGGCGATATCTACAACGCCGTCGTGGTCCGCACCGCCAAGGGCGTGCGCCGCGCGGACGGTTCGCTCGTCAAGTTCGACGGCAACGCCGCTGTCCTGCTGAACAACAAGCTCGAGCCGATCGGCACCCGTATCTTCGGGCCGGTGACTCGTGAACTCCGTACCGAGCGCTTCATGAAGATCGTGTCGCTCGCACCGGAAGTGCTGTAAGGAGCCGCCATGAACAAGATTCGCAAAGGCGACGAGGTCATCGTCCTGACCGGCAAGGACAAGGGCAAGCGCGGCAAGGTCCAGGCCGTGCTGGGCGACAAGGTCGCCGTCGAGGGCGTGAACGTCGCGAAGAAGCACGCACGTCCGAACCCGATGCTGGGCACGACCGGTGGCGTGATCGACAAGGTCATGCCCCTGCATATTTCCAACGTTGCGCTCGTGGATGCCAATGGCAAGCCGTCGCGCGTCGGCATCAAGCTGGTGGAAGGCAAGCGCGTGCGCGTGCTCAAGACCACCGGCGCCGTCGTCGCCGCTTGATTCTGGGCACGGATAGGAGTTGAGCATGGCAGCACGTCTGCAAGAGCAGTACAAAGAACAGGTCGTTCCGGCCCTGATGAAGAAGTTCGGCTACAAGTCGGTCATGGAGGTGCCCCGCATCACCAAGATCACGCTGAACATGGGTCTGGGCGAAGCCATCAATGACAAGAAGGTCATCGAGCTGGCAGTGGGCGACCTGACCAAGATCGCTGGTCAGAAGCCGGTCGTGACGAAGGCCCGCAAGGCCATCGCCGGCTTCAAGATTCGTCAGGGCTATCCCATCGGTGCGATGGTGACCCTGCGTGGCGAACGGATGTGGGAATTCCTCGACCGTTTCGTCACCGTGGCCCTGCCGCGCGTGCGCGATTTCCGTGGTGTGTCCGGCAAGTCGTTCGACGGCCGTGGCAACTACAACATCGGTGTGAAAGAGCAGATCATCTTCCCCGAGATCGAGTACGACAAGATCGACGCGCTGCGCGGTCTGAACATCAGCATCACGACGACGGCGAAGAATGACGAGGAAGCCAAGGAGCTCCTCGCCGCATTCAAGTTCCCGTTCCGCAATTAAGGGGTAACCGTGGCTAAATTGGCTCTGATTGAACGTGAGAAGAAGCGCGCCAAGCTCGTGGCGAAGTATGCCGAGAAGCGCGCTGCCCTCAAGGCCATTATCGACGACCAGGCAAAGTCGGAAGAAGAGCGTTACGAAGCGCGTCTGGAGCTGCAACAGCTGCCGCGCAACGCCAATCCGACCCGCCAGCGCAATCGCTGCGCGATCACCGGTCGTCCCCGCGGTACCTTCCGCAAGTTTGGCCTGGCGCGTAACAAGATCCGCGAAATTGCCTTCAAGGGCGAAATCCCGGGTCTGACGAAAGCCAGCTGGTAATTACGCACAGGCTACAGGAGAAACAGTATGAGCATGAGCGATCCTATCGCCGATATGCTGACGCGCATCCGCAACGCCCAGGGCGTGCAGAAGGCGTCGGTTGTCATGCCGTCGTCGAAGCTGAAAGTGGCGATCGCCAAGGTTCTGAAGGACGAAGGCTATATCGACGACTACGCTGTCGCCGAAGAAGGCGGCAAGGCACAACTGACCATCGGTCTGAAGTACTACGCCGGCCGTCCGGTGATCGAGCGCATCGAACGCGTGTCGAAGCCCGGTCTGCGCGTGTACAAGGGCCGCAGCGAAATCCCGCAAGTGATGAACGGCCTGGGCGTCGCAATCATCTCGACCCCGAAGGGTCTGATGACCGATCGCGCGGCGCGTGCCACGGGCGTGGGCGGCGAAGTCATCTGCTACGTCGCGTAAGGAGTAACCATGTCCCGTGTAGGTAAGGCTCCCATCGCGCTGCCGAAAGGCGCGGAAGTGAATGTGGCGGCCGGCGTGCTCACCGTCAAGGGCCCGCTCGGTTCGCTGTCCCAGCCGATTCACAGCCTGGTCAAGGTCAATGTCGAAAACGACACGCTGACCTTCGCCGCCGCTGACGAATCGCGTGAAGCAAACGCTCTGCAGGGCACCATGCGTGCTCTGGTGGCCAATATGGTCAAGGGCGTGACCACCGGTTTCGAGCGCAAGCTGAACCTTGTCGGCGTGGGTTACCGTGCCCAGGTCCAAGGCGCTGCGCTGAAGCTCCAGCTTGGTTTCTCGCACGACGTGATCCATGAGATGCCGGAAGGCGTGAAGGCGGAAACGCCGACGCAGACCGAGATCATCATCAAGGGTGCGGACAAGCAGAAAGTCGGTCAGGTTGCCGCGGAAGTCCGCGCGTACCGTCCGCCCGAGCCCTACAAGGGCAAGGGTGTTCGCTACGCAGACGAGCGCGTCATCCTGAAGGAAACCAAGAAGAAGTAAGGGGTGCAGTGATGAACAAGAAAGACGCTCGTTTGCGCCGTGCACGTCAGACCCGCGCCAAGATTGCCGAGCTGAAGGTCAATCGTCTGACTGTGTTCCGTACGAATTCGCATATTTACGCTCAGGTCTACTCGCCGTGCGGCACCCAGGTGGTGGCGTCGGCTTCGACCGTCGAAGCAGAAGTGCGCAAGGAACTGACCGGCAGCGGTGCCACTACCGCTGCTGCCACCGTGATCGGCAAGCGCATCGCCGAGAAGGCGAAAGCCGCCGGCGTGGAAACCGTGGCGTTCGATCGCGCCGGCTTCCGCTTCCACGGTCGCGTGAAGGCTCTGGCTGACGCTGCCCGCGAAGCCGGCCTCAAGTTCTAAGCGCAGAGAGAGAGATACGTCATGGCAAAGATGCAAGCAAAAGTCCAGCAGGACGAACGCGACGACGGCCTCCGCGAGAAGATGATCTCGGTCAACCGCGTCACCAAGGTGGTGAAGGGCGGCCGGATTCTCGGTTTCGCTGCGCTGACCGTGGTTGGTGACGGCGATGGCCGCATCGGCATGGGCAAGGGCAAGGCGAAGGAAGTGCCGGTGGCCGTGCAGAAGGCAATGGACGAAGCCCGTCGCAAGATGGTCAAGGTCCCGCTGAAGAACGGCACGCTGCAGCACGAAGTCGTCGGCAAGCATGGCGCCGCCAAGGTGCTGATGATGCCGGCCAAGGAAGGTACCGGCGTGATCGCCGGCGGCCCGATGCGCGCGATCTTCGAAGTGATGGGCGTGACCAACGTGGTCACCAAGTCGCACGGCTCGACCAACCCGTACAACATGGTTCGCGCCACGCTGGACGGTCTGCAGAAGATGAGCACCCCGGGCGAAATTGCTGCCAAGCGCGGCAAGTCGGTCGAAGACATCCTCGGCTAAGGCAGGTGAACGAAATGTCGCAGAAAACTGTAAAAGTGCAGCTCGTGCGCAGCCTGATCGGCACGCGTGAGGATCATCGCGCCACCGTTCGTGGTCTGGGCCTGCGCCGTGTCAACTCGGTGTCGGAACTGCAGGACACGCCGGCCGTGCGCGGCATGATCAACAAGGTCTCGTACCTGGTGAAGGTCCTCGGCTGAGCCCCGGGCTGAGTTCGGGATATGGAGAGCAATATGCAACTGAACAACCTGAAACCGGCCGCCGGTTCGAAGCACGCCAAGCGTCGCGTCGGCCGCGGTATCGGCTCCGGCCTGGGCAAGACCGCCGGTCGCGGTCACAAGGGTCAGAAGTCGCGTTCGGGCGGCTTCCATAAGGTCGGCTTCGAAGGCGGCCAGATGCCGCTGTACCGTCGCCTGCCGAAGCGCGGCTTCACGTCGCTGACCAAGGCGTTTACCGCCGAAGTCACGCTGCGTGATCTGGAGCGCCTGGAAGCGGCCGAGGTCGATCTGCTGGTTCTGAAGCAGGCTGGCCTGGTCGGCGACCTGGTCAAGAGCGCGAAGGTCATCAAGGCCGGCGAGCTGACTCGCAAGGTGACGATCAAGGGTCTGGGTGCCACTGCTGGCGCCAAGGCAGCGATCGAAGCCGCGGGCGGTCAGATCGCGGAGTAAGTAAGCAGATTTCGCAGCATAGGCGAGTCACAAGTCGGAGCATCGTTTGGCCACGGCGAAACCCAATGCAAGCGCACAGGCCAGGAACACGGCGAAGTACGGCGATCTCAAGCGCCGGCTGATGTTCCTGGTGCTGGCCCTGATCGTCTACCGCATCGGTGCGCATATACCGGTGCCGGGAATCGATCCGGAGCAACTGGCGCAGCTGTTCCAGAGTCAGTCGGGTGGCATCCTCGGGATGTTCAACCTGTTCTCGGGAGGCGCGCTGTCGCGCTTCACCGTGTTCGCGCTCGGCATCATGCCGTACATCTCGGCGTCGATCATCATGCAGCTGCTGACGATCGTGCTGCCGCAGCTGGAATCGCTGAAGAAGGAAGGGCAGGCCGGACAGCGGAAGATCACCCAGTACACCCGTTACGGGACCGTGCTGCTGGCGACCTTCCAGGCGTTCTCGATCGCGGTCGCGCTCGAATCGCAACCCGGCCTGGTGATCGACCCCGGCATGATGTTCCGCGCTACCGCGGTGATCACGCTGGTGACCGGCACGATGTTCCTGATGTGGCTGGGTGAGCAGATCACCGAGCGCGGACTGGGCAACGGCATTTCGATCATCATCTTCGGCGGTATCGCGGCGGGCTTGCCCAATGCGATCGGCGGGCTGTTCGAACTGGTCCGTACCGGCTCGATGAGCATCATCGCGGCGATCTTCATCGTGGCGATCGTGATCGCGGTGACGTTTGCGGTGGTGTTCGTCGAACGCGGCCAGCGCAAGATCCTGGTGAACTACGCCAAGCGTCAGGTCGGCAACAAGGTGTACGGCGGTCAGTCGTCGCACCTGCCGCTGAAGCTGAACATGGCAGGGGTGATTCCGCCGATCTTCGCATCGTCGATCATCCTGTTCCCGGCGACGATCGCGGGCTGGTTCACGTCGGATTCGACCGGCGCCGTGGGCAGGTTCATCAAGGATCTGGCCGCGACCCTGTCGCCCGGCCAACCGGTGTACATCCTGCTCTATGCTGCGGCAATCGTGTTCTTCTGCTTCTTCTATACGGCGTTGGTGTACAACAGCCGGGAAGTTGCGGACAACCTGAAGAAAAGCGGTGCCTTCATTCCGGGCATCCGTCCTGGCGAGCAGACGACGCGCTATATCGACAAGATTCTGGTGCGACTGACGCTGGCTGGTGCGATCTACATCACACTGGTCTGCCTGTTGCCGGAATTCCTGGTGCTGCGCTGGAACGTGCCGTTCTATTTCGGCGGAACTTCGCTGCTGATCATCGTGGTCGTCACGATGGACTTCATGGCCCAGGTTCAGTCCTACGTCATGTCGCAGCAGTATGAGTCGTTGCTGAAGAAGGCCAATTTCAAAGGTAACCTGACTTTGCGCTGAGCCGGGTCAGGACAGGCTAGGTATGGCTAAAGACGACGTCATCCAGATGCAGGGTGAGGTAATCGAAAACCTGCCCAATGCGACCTTCAGGGTGAAGCTGGAAAATGGCCATGTCGTGCTGGGCCATATCTCCGGGAAGATGCGGATGCACTACATCCGCATCCTGCCGGGGGACAAAGTTACGGTCGAATTGACGCCATACGATCTGTCACGCGCGCGCATCGTCTTCAGGACGAAGTGAGCCGAAACAGGAATTGAAGGAAGAGGAAAATCATGAAAGTGCTGGCTTCTGTTAAGCGCATTTGCCGCAACTGCAAAGTTATCAAGCGCAACGGTGTCGTGCGCGTGATCTGCTCGTCGGATCCCCGCCACAAGCAACGCCAAGGCTAATCGTAAAGAGGATTGACGAATGGCACGTATCGCAGGGGTTAACATCCCGAATCACAAGCATACCGAGATCGGCCTGACGGCGATTTACGGTATCGGCCGCTCGCGCGCTCGCAAGATTTGCGAGGCCACTGGCGTTCCTTTTGACAAGAAGGTCAAGGATCTGACCGACGCCGACCTGGAAAAGCTTCGCGACGAAGTGGGCAAGGTCACGGTCGAGGGTGACCTGCGTCGTGAAACCACGATGAACATCAAGCGTCTGATGGACCTTGGTTGCTATCGTGGCCTGCGTCACCGCCGCGGCCTGCCGCTGCGTGGCCAGCGCACCCGCACGAACGCCCGTACCCGCAAGGGTCCGCGTAAGGCCGGCGTGGCTCTGAAGAAGTAACGCCCAAGGCAGAGGAAGATAACTAATGGCAAAAGGTCCGAACAACGCCGCCCAGCGCGCGCGTAAGAAGGTCAAGAAGAACGTCGCCGACGGCATCGCGCACGTCCACGCCTCGTTCAACAACACGATCATCACGATCACCGACCGTCAGGGCAATGCCCTGTCGTGGGCGACCTCGGGTGGCCAGGGCTTCAAGGGTTCGCGCAAGTCGACCCCGTTCGCAGCCCAGGTTGCTGCCGAAAACGCCGGCCGCGTGGCGCAAGACCAGGGCATCAAGAACCTGGAAGTGCGCATCAAGGGCCCGGGCCCGGGTCGCGAATCGGCTGTCCGCGCGCTGAACGCGCTGGGCATCAAGATCGCCGTGATCGAAGACGTCACGCCGGTGCCGCACAACGGCTGCCGTCCGCCGAAGCGCCGCCGTATCTAAGCGCCAGGCATCGCCGGACCCGCGCCGGATTTTCCGGGCGCGGGTCCTGTCGTTCCTGTTGTGATAGAATGCCGCGTTTTGTCGGCGAGGCATCCGCGCCAGCGGCTGCTGCCGGACAGATCGTCGGAATTCCGTGCGAATTCATAGTGTGGCGCGCAGCCGTCGGGCCGCGCGCGTTGGATAAGCCCACCGTTCGCCGTCACCGCCTTTCCGGGCGGATGTAGCAGGCGGACTCGCGGCGCGTCGATCCTGGCGTCGCGATCGAATCAGTAAGGAAGATAAAGTGGCACGTTATACCGGCCCGAAGGCCAAACTTTCCCGCCGTGAAGGCACCGACCTGTTCCTGAAGAGCGCGCGCCGCTCGCTCGCCGACAAGTGCAAGCTGGACAGCAAGCCGGGCCAGCACGGCCGTACCTCGGGCGCCCGTACCTCGGACTACGGCACCCAGCTGCGTGAAAAGCAGAAGGTCAAGCGCATCTACGGCGTGCTCGAGCGCCAGTTCCGCCGCTACTTTGCCGAGGCCGACCGCCGCAAGGGCAATACCGGCGAGAACCTGCTGCAACTGCTGGAAACACGCCTGGACAACGTCGTGTACCGGATGGGCTTTGGCTCGACCCGTGCCGAAGCGCGCCAGCTGGTGTCGCACAAGGCGATCCTGGTCAACGGCCAGACCCTGAACGTGCCGTCGGCGCAGATCAAGGTCGGCGACGTGGTGTCGATCCGCGAACAGGCCAAGAAGCAGGCTCGTATCGCCGAGTCGCTGTCGCTGGCCGAGCAGTCGGGCTTCCCGACCTGGGTGGCTGTCGATGCCAAGAAGTTCGAAGGCACCTTCAAGCAAGTGCCGGATCGCGCCGATATCTCGGGCGACATCAACGAAAGCCTGATCGTCGAATTGTATTCGCGTTAATCGCCCGGACCCGTTCGCCTACAACGGCCGCGGCTTGCGATTTCTCGTCGAGCTCCATCTCCAGCCCGGCGCGCTTCGGCGCGCCGGGCTTATTGCCCATCGTACGATGGGTTTTTTCGGGTTCCAAAACTCAGCCTTATCGGTGTAACGAGCCGAGGGTATTGAAAAGGACAACCTAATGCAAACAGCACTCCTCAAGCCAAAAATCATCGCCGTCGAGCCGCTGGGCGATCATCACGCCAAAGTCGTGATGGAGCCGTTCGAGCGCGGCTACGGCCATACGCTCGGTAACGCCCTGCGTCGCGTGCTGCTGTCGTCCATGGTCGGCTATGCCCCGACCGAAGTGACGATCGCTGGGGTGGTCCACGAATATTCCACCATCGACGGCGTGCAGGAAGACGTCGTCAACCTGCTGCTGAACCTGAAGGGCGTCGTCTTCAAGCTGCACAACCGCGATGAAGTCACGGTGTCGCTGCGCAAGGAAGGCGAAGGCGTGGTGACGGCCGCCGATATCGAGCTGCCGCACGATGTCGAGATCATCAACCCCGGCCACGTGATCGCCCATCTGTCCGCCGGCGGCAAGCTGGACATGCAGATCAAGGTCGAACAGGGCCGTGGCTATGTGCCGGGCAACGTTCGCAAGTTCGGCGACGAGTCGAACAAGGTGATCGGCCGCATCGTGCTGGACGCCTCGTTCTCGCCGGTGCGCCGCGTTTCGTACGCGGTCGAATCGGCTCGTGTCGAGCAGCGTACCGACCTGGACAAGCTGGTGATGAACATCGAAACCGACGGCGTGATCTCGCCCGAGGAAGCGATCCGTCAATCGGCACGCATTCTGGTCGACCAGCTGTCCGTGTTCGCCGCGCTGGAAGGCACCGAGTCGTCGGCGGAAGCCGCTTCGAGCCGCGCGCCGCAGATCGACCCGATCCTGCTGCGCCCGGTCGACGACCTGGAGCTGACGGTGCGCTCGGCCAACTGCCTGAAGGCCGAGAACATCTACTACATCGGCGACCTGATCCAGCGTACCGAGAACGAGCTGCTGAAGACCCCGAACCTGGGTCGCAAGTCGCTCAACGAGATCAAGGAAGTCCTCGCTTCGCGTGGCCTGACGCTCGGCATGAAGCTCGAGAACTGGCCGCCCGCAGGCCTGGAGAAGTAATCTGCGCGGCGGGCGCCGGTCGGCGCCCGTTGCCAGTCCCTGCCGCTTCGGCCAGATGGCCTGGCGGCGCAAACCGACTACCGGCCCGCGCCGGCACGCTCCGACCGGAATGTGCTGGCGATAGAAGAGCTGGTCAAACACTGTTCTAGAAAGGAATCATCATGCGTCACCGTCATGGTTTGCGGAAACTGAACCGCACCTCGTCGCACCGTCTCGCGATGCTGCGCAACATGTCCAACTCGCTGTTCCAGCACGAGCTGATCAAGACCACGCTGCCGAAGGCCAAGGAACTGCGCAAGGTCGTCGAGCCGCTGATCACGCTGGCCAAGAAGGACACCGTCGCCAACCGCCGTCTGGCTTTCGCCCGCCTGCGCGACCGCGACATGGTCACCAAGCTGTTCAACGAACTGGGCCCGCGCTACGCCACTCGTCCGGGCGGCTACACCCGCATCCTGAAGTTCGGCTTCCGTCAGGGCGACAACGCGCCGATGGCGCTGGTCGAGCTGGTCGATCGTCCGGAAGTGACCGAGGCCCCGGCCGAGGAAGCTGCGGAGTAAGACTTCGCCCCGTTCGTCCGATCGTCGATCCCGACGCGGCGGCCGCCACGGGCGCCGCGAATGGACGAACCGCTTACAATCGAGCCAGGCAATCGCCTGGCTCTTTTGTTTTCTGGCCGGGCGTCATGCAAGGAGCTGTCGATGGACGCAATACAGCCGTCTTTGCAGGCGGGCATGGATGCTTCGCAGGCATTGGTCGTGATCACCACGCTGCCGGACGAGGACAGCGCCGCGGCATTGACCCGCGCGCTGCTGGAGGCGCGGGTTGCCGCTTGCGTGAACCGCTTGCCGGCATGCGAGTCGCAGTACTGGTGGCAAGGGGCGATCGAAACCGCGCGCGAACTGCCGCTGCTGATCAAGACCACGCGGGCGCGCTACGACGCGCTCGAAGCGGTCATACGCCAGCACCATCCCTATGACGTGCCCGAGATCGTCGCGTTGCCCGTGATGGCGGGGCTGCCGGCCTATCTCGACTGGGTACGCGAGCAGACCGCAGCGACATAGCGCAAAGAGACGCAGCGCGCAGAGACACAGCGGAGAGACACAGCGCAGAGACACAGCGCGCAGAGATACAGCGCACAGAGACGTGGCGCAGCGACATAACCAATAACAGGCAGGAAACCGAACGATGGGCAGCAGCTTGGGGGCGATGGACAGGGTCGGGCGGCAGGGAGCGCAACGCTGGCGAAGCTGGCAAACGCTGGCCGCGATCGCGCTGGCGATGCTGGCGGCCTGGCTGTGCCTTGGCGCCGGACTCGCCCGTGCCGCCGATCAGGACGACTTCCTGCCGCCCGAACAGGCGTTCCGCTTCGCCGCCCGCACCATCGATGCGCGTACCGTCGAGGTCCGCTTCGATGTCGCGCCGGGCTACTACATGTACCGCGAACGCTTCGCCTTCGCCGCGCAACCGGCGCAGGTCAAGCTCGGCGCGCCCGCGCTGCCGGCCGGCAAGGTCAAGTTCGACGAGACCTTCGGCAAGGAGATGGAGACCTACCGCGACACGGTGACCATCCGCGTGCCGGTCGAGTCCGCGCCCGAGGACGGCAAATGGACGCTGGTCGTGACCTCGCAGGGCTGCGCGGACAAGGGCCTGTGCTATCCGCCGATGGAGAGCGTCTACCAGGTCGGCGGTGGCGCCGGCATTGGCGCGCTTCTCGGCGGCCGTTCCAATGCCACGTCTTCCATCGCGGCCGCCACGCCGCTCTCCTCGGGCGCCGGCGGCGCCGGCCTGAGCGCCGAAACCAGCGCCGCAACCAGCGCCGTAACGAGCGCCGTAACGAGCGCCGACTCCGGCAAGGCGGTGGACGACAGCGGCCGCATCGCGGCGACGCTCGCCGGCGGTCAGCTGCTGACCATCGTCGCGCTGTTCTTCGGCCTCGGCCTGCTGCTGACCTTCACCCCCTGCGTGCTGCCGATGGTGCCGATCCTGTCGTCGATCGTGGTCGGCGAACATCTGCACCGCGGCCGCGCCTTCGTGGTGTCGCTGGCCTATGTGCTCGGCATGGCGGTGGTGTACACCGCGGTGGGCGTCGCCGCGGGGCTGATCGGCGAAGGGCTGGCGGCGACGCTGCAGCAGCCGTGGGTGCTGGCGCTGTTTGCCGCGCTGATGGTGGCCCTGGCGCTGTCGATGTTCGGCCTCTATGAACTGCAGCTGCCGCAGCGCTGGCAGACGCGGCTTGCCGACTCGGCCAATCGCCGCCCGGGCGGCCAGATTGCCGGTGCCGCGGCGATGGGCGCAATCTCCGCCCTGATCGTCGGCCCCTGCGTAACCGCGCCGCTGGCCGGCGCGCTGGCCTATATCGCGCAGAGCGGCGACGCCTGGACCGGCGGCACCGCGTTGTTTTCGATGGCGATCGGCATGGGGGTGCCGCTGCTGCTGGTCGGCGTCGGCGCCGGCAATCTGCTGCCGCGCGCCGGCCGCTGGATGGAAGCGACCAAGCGCGTGTTCGGCTTCCTGCTGCTCGGGGTCGCGCTGTGGATGATCGGGCCGGTGCTGCCGGCCTGGCTGTCGATGCTCGGCTGGGCGACGCTGCTGCTGGTCGGCGCGGTGTTTCTGCGGGCCTTCGATGGCCTGGGCAATGAGCCGCATCCGGTGGCGCGGCTCGGCAAGGGGCTGGGCGTGCTGTCCGCGCTGGCCGGCGCGATCCTGCTGGTCGGCCTGGCCTCCGGTAGCCGCAATCCGCTGCAGCCGCTGTCGCATCTGGTGGCGGGCGCCCGCGACGGGGCGCCGGCGGCGGAGGCGGTACGTTTCGAACGGGTTCGCTCGGTGGCCGAGCTCGATGCCCGCATCGCGCAGGCCAGCGCCGCCGGCAAGCCGGTGCTGCTGGACTTCTATGCGGACTGGTGCGTCAGCTGCAAGGAGATGGAGCGCTTCACCTTCAGCGATCCGCGCGTGCGGGCACGGCTGGCGGACGTGGTGATGCTGCAGGCCGACGTGACGGCCAACAACGCCGACGACAAGGCCCTGCTGAAGCGCTTCGGCCTGTTCGGCCCGCCGGGCATCATCCTGTTCGGCGACGACGGACGCGAGCTGCCGGTGCGGGTGATCGGCTATCAGGCCGCCGGGCGATTCCTGGCCAGCCTGGAACGCGCGTTCGGTCCGGCGGGCGCCTGACGCAGCGCGATGTCCGGTGCCGAGCACCGGCGCCGCATCACTCCCGCTGAATCATTGGCGCCGAATCATCCGCGCTAAATCACTCCCGCCACAGCCAGCGGCCGACCGCCCACATCGCCGCGATTCCGACCACCACCGCACCCATCAACGAGATCGACCACCAGAAGCCGCTGGGCTCCTGCAGCCACGGCATGCGCTCGAAGTTCATGCCGAAGATGCCGGTGATCAGCGTCAGCGGCATGAACAGCGCGGTGATCATCGTCAGCATCCGCATCGTGCGGTTGGTCCGGTGCGCGACCGCGGAGAAGTGGATCTGCACCGCGGATTCGATCGAGTCCTCGAGGCGCCGCGCATGCGCCAGCACGCGCAGGATGTGTTCCATCACGTCGTTGATCCGCACCAGCAGCACCTCGTCGCGCTCGTTGGCGATGCCGCCGGCCGGGTCGCTGTAGGTGTTGTCGAGCAGGCTGTCGCGGAACTCCTGCAGCGCGTCGCGCTGTTCCTCGCACAGATGTTCGAGCCGGCGCAGCTGGATGCGCGCATCGAGCAGCCCCTCCCAGCTGGAAAAGCCGCTGCGCGCGTTGAGCAGCGCACGCTGCCAGCGGTCCAGTTGCCGCGTCAGCGGCGCGCGCAGTTCGAGATAGCGGTCGACCATCGCGTTGAGCAGCCGCAGCATCAGGTCCTCGGGGCGCGTCGGCGGACGGATGCCGTGCACCAGCGCCGTGCCGCCGTTGGCGCGGACGTCCGACCGCGGCGCGCGGGTCAGCTCGAGCAGCCGCTGGCGCACCTGCTCGATCGTGCGCGACTGGCCCGGCCGCACGGTGGCCAGCACATGGTCGAACACGAAGAAGGCCACCGGCTGCGTATCGATGCGCGCCAGTGCGGGCAGAAAGCCGGGAGGGTGGCGGCGCGGCTTTGCTGCGGCGCCGGGTGCCCCAGCCGTGGCCGCCGTCGCCCCTGGTGCCGCCGTAGTGGCTGTGGTCGCCGCAGTTGCTGCACTTGCCGCACTTGCCGCACTTGCCGCACTTGCCGCACTTGCCGCACTTGCCGCAGTCTCCGCGCCGTTGCCGTTGATCTTGGCCACTGCCGGCGCCGGCCCCTCGCTACCCGCCTCCGCAATCAGCCGGCTGGTCTCGAACGTCAGCTTGCGGAAAATCACCATGTCGTAGGCATGCGTCGTATCGAAGAACGACGGATGCGCGGCGTTGGTGGCGTCGGCCAGATGCAGGTCCAGCACCGGCGCACCGGTCAGCGTCTGCAACTGATCGCGCCACGCCGCCGGCGCGGCGCTGACCTCGGCGAGGGTGCAATCGACCCAGACGAAGCGCGGCGCGGCCTGTTCGGCGAGAAAGGCGCGCGCGGCCTCGAGCGTGTCGAGCGGATGAACCTGGCTGGCGGAGAAACCGAGCAGCTGCATGCGCGATGGATCAGCGCGCCAGCAGGCGGGCGGCGTCGAGCGCGAAATAGGTCAGGATGCCGTCGGCCCCGGCGCGGCGGAACGCCAGCAGCGATTCCATCATGACCTTGTCGTGGTCGAGCCAGCCGTTCTGCGCGGCGGCCTTCAGCATCGCGTACTCGCCGCTGACCTGGTAGACGTAGGTGGGGAAGCGGAACTCGTCCTTGACGCGGCGAACGATGTCCAGATACGGCATGCCCGGCTTGACCATCACCATGTCGGCGCCTTCCATGATGTCCTGCGCGACCTCGCGCAGCGCCTCGTCGGTGTTGGCCGGGTCCATCTGGTAGGTCATCTTGTTGCCCTTGCCCAGATTGGCAGCCGAGCCCACCGCGTCGCGGAAGGGGCCGTAGAACGCCGATGCGTACTTGGCCGAGTACGCCATGATGCGCGTGTGGATCTGGCCCGCGTCTTCGAGCGCGTTGCGCACGGCGCCGATGCGGCCGTCCATCATGTCCGACGGCGCGACGATGTCGACGCCGGCCGCGGCCTGGGTCAGCGCCTGGCGCACCAGGATCTCGACGGTCTCCTCGTTGAGCACGTAGCCGTCGGCATCGAGCACGCCGTCCTGGCCGTGGCTGGTGTACGGATCGAGCGCGACATCGGTCAGCACGCCGAGCTCGGGGAAGCGGTCCTTCAGCGCGCGCACGGCGCGCGGAATCAGCCCATCCTCCCGGGTGGCTTCGATGCCGTCGGGCGTTTTCAGCGACGGATCGATGACCGGGAACAGCGCGATCACGGGAATGCCCAGCTGCACGCATTGCTCGGCCACCGGCAGCAGCAGGTCCACCGACACGCGCTCGACGCCAGGCATCGAGGCCACGGTCTGGCGCTGGCCCTGTCCGTCGAGCACGAACACGGGATAGATCAGGTTGTCCGGCGACAGCCGGTGCTCGCGCATCAGCCGGCGCGAGAAATCGTCGCGGCGCATGCGGCGGGGGCGGAATTCGGGGAAGGTCGACATGGTGGGATCGTCAGTCAGGGGACGGCGGAGCGCAGCGGCCCACGATACCTGGGCGATCACAGCGTCACGGCGAAGGGACCGGATGTGGCAGGGGCTTGGCCTGCCGGGCGGCGGCGTCCCGCGTCCAATAAAAAACTAAACTTTTGTGCGTGCCCGCTATCATACTCGCGGACCCTTTGCGTTGCGCCGCGTGCGTGGCGCGAGGTCCCCCGCTACTCCTCCCTGAGCGGGTACCCGCCTCGCGGCGGGAATATTCCCCCCCGTTGCTTGCAGCGGGGTTTTTTTTGCGCGCTCGCTTACGACGGGGTTCCGCCGCTGCCGGGCTTGCCGGCGGGCGTGCTGCCGGCCGCTTCGTCTCCGGCCTGCGGCGTTGCATCGGCCGCCGGCCCATCATCGGCCCCCGGCGCCGCGGCCGGCTGCGCCTCCGGCAGCCCCAGCCACCCGGCGATATGGCGCTGCGCTTCCTCGATGCCGCGGCGCTTCAGGCTCGAGAACAGCTGCGCGGTCAGCAAGGGCGGGTTCTCCAGCTGGGCCGCATAGTCGGCCAGCACGCGGCGCGTCTCGCGCAGCGCCAGCGCGTTCTCGCTGCTGGTCAGCTTGTCGGCCTTGGTCAGCAGCACATGGATCGGCTTGCCGGTGGGCAGAAACCACTCGACCATCTGGCAATCGAGATCGGTGAAGGGCCGCCGCGCATCCATCATGATCACCAGCCCGGCCAGTTGCTGCCGGGCCTGCACATAGTCGCTCAGCAGCGATTGCCAGTGGTACTTGGCCGAGCCGGAGACCTGCGCATAGCCGTAGCCAGGCAGGTCGACCAGGAAGGCCAGCGGATCGGGCGCCTTGACCGGCGCCACCGCGAAAAAGTTGATGTGCTGCGTGCGGCCCGGCGTCTTCGACGAGAACGCCAGCCGCTTCTGGTTGCACAGCACGTTGATGGCGGTCGACTTGCCCGCATTGGACCGTCCGGCAAAGGCGACTTCGGGCACGGCGGTGGCCGGCAGGTCGCGCAGATGGTTGACGGTGGTGAAGAAGCGGGCCTGGTGTAGGAGAGACATGAGGGAGAGGCAGGGTCGGGGAGGCCCGCGCGGGAGTGCGCCAAGCGTCTATCCGGGAAGCGATTTATTGTACAATACCGCGGTTAACGGCCTCCCGGCCGGGTGGCGTTCGACGTTCTTTTGGCCTTGTTGGCGGCTGGCATGATCCGACAGTATCGGGCAATGACCGGCCGGCAGTGGTCTGCCAACGGGTCTGTCCCGTCTTTTCGCCCCAATGCGCGTCCTCACCGCAGGCCGGAGGCTGACCGGCACGCGATAGCGAATTCAAAACAATTCAGACAAGGTGTGCGAATGAATGGCATTGCGAAACTTGTGGCTGTCGTAGCACTGGCCTTGCCGGCAACGGCCTTCACGGGTCTGGCCTCGGCCGCCGAGCAAGCCGCCGCCAAGGCGGACCCGGCCAAGGGCGAGACCCTCTACACGCAGGGCGCGCCGGATCGCAATGTTCCCGCCTGTCTGAGCTGCCACGGCGCCAACGGCAACAGCGGCGCCGCGGTCAATCCGAAACTGGCCGCACAGCATCCCGAATACGCCCACAAGCAGCTGGCCGACTTCAAGGCCAAGGTGCGCAACAACCCGATCATGACGCCGATCGCGGCGCAGCTGACCGATCAGGAAATGCGCGACGTCGGCGCCTATCTGGCGCGCCAGACGCAGAAGCCGGCCTCCGCGAAGAACAAGGACACCATCGAGCTGGGCCAGAAGATCTATCGCGCCGGCATTGCCAACAAGGGCGTGCCCGCCTGCGCGGCGTGCCACGGCCCGGCCGGCGCCGGCATCCCGGCGCAGTATCCGCGCATCGGCGGCCAGTTCTCCGAGTACACCGAGGCGCAGCTGGTGGCCTTCCGCCAGGGCGGCCGCAAGAACAACGCGGTGATGGCCGAGGTGGCCGCGCGGATGTCCGACGCGGAAATCAAGGCGGTGGCGGACTACGTCGCCGGCCTGCGCTAAGCACCGGTAGCCCCGGGCCGGCCGGCCCTCGCCGGCGCGGGCGGGGCGCAACCAAACAAGCCGGCGATAATCGAAGAGGGTGGCCTGCGTGAGCGAGCCTCCCTCTTTGTCTTTTGCGCGCTGCGCCTCCTGCCTTCCTTGCCATGCCGACCGCTTCCACTTCGGGCCTGCGCCTGAAGACCACCCACCGCCTGCTGCGCGATACCGTCGAGCTGGTCTCGTCGATGCGCTTTGCGATCGCGCTGCTGTCGGTGATTTCGATCGCCAGCGTGATCGGCACCGTGCTCAAGCAAAACGAGCCGTACGCCAACTACGTCAACCAGTTCGGCCCGTTCTGGGCCGAGCTGTTTCATGCGTTGTCGCTGCAGAAGGTGTACGGCTCGTGGTGGTTCCTGCTGATCCTGGCCTTCCTGGTGGTGTCGACCTCACTGTGCCTGATCCGCAATGCGCCCAAGATGGTGGCCGACATGCGCTCGTGGAAGGACCATGTGCGCGAGCGCAGCCTGCGCGCCTTCCATCACCGCGTCGAGTTCGATGCCGCGCCCGCGCGCGCCGGCGCGGTGCAGCGCCTCGGTGCGCTGCTGGCCAACCGCGGCTATCGCGTGCGCCAGATCGAGCACGAAGGCGCCACGCTGCTGGCCGCCAAGGCCGGCGCGGCCAACAAGCTCGGCTATATCCTCGCGCACGCGGCGATCGTGGTGATCTGCATCGGCGGCCTGCTCGATGGCGACATGCTGATTCGCGCGCAGATGTGGTTCGGCGGCAAGACGCCGATCAGCGGCAATGCGGTGATCAACGAGATTCCGCCGCAGCACCGGCTCTCGAGCAGCAACCCCGGGTTCCGTGGCAACGCCTTCGTGCCCGAGGGCGCGACCGTGTCGACCGCGATCCTGAACGTGGCCGATGGGGCGCTGGTACAGGACCTGCCGTTCACGCTGACGCTGAAGAAATTCGTCATCGAGCATTACTCGACCGGCATGCCCAAGCTGTTCGCCTCCGACGTGGTCGTCACCGACCGTGCGACCGGCAAGCAGACCAGCGCCACCATCAAGGTCAATGAACCGCTGATCGTCGACGGCATCGCGATCTATCAGTCCAGCTTCGAGGACGGCGGCTCGCGGCTGAAGTTTGTCGGCTACCCGATGCAGGGCAGCTCGGCGAAGTCGTTCGCGTTTGCCGGCACGGTCGGCAACAGCGCGCCGCTGAAGGGCACCGGCAGCGGGGTCGACGCGGAAGGGCTGACGGTGGAGTTCAGCGACTTCCGGCTGATGAACATCGAGAACATCACCGACGCCTCGGGCAAGGCCGATGCGCGCGGCGTGGCCACGCGGCCGCTGAACGAGCGCATCGAGGCGCGCCTGGGCGCGGCCGCCAATCCCGAGCGCGAGAAGCAACTGCGCAATGTCGGCCCGTCGGTCCAGTACAAGCTGCGCGACCGCAACGGTCAGGCGCGCGAATTCCACAACTACATGGTGCCGGTCCAGCTCGACGGCCAGTCGGTGTTCCTCGCCGGGACGCGCGATGCGCCCAGCGAGCCGTTCCGCTATCTGCGCATTCCCGCCGACGAGCAGGGCAGCGTGGCCGACTGGATGCGGCTGCGCGCCGCGCTGCAGGACAGCGCGCTGCGCGGCGAGGCCGCGCGCCGCTTCGCGCTGGCGTCGATGCCGGGCGACGACAAGGCACAGGTGCGCGCGCAACTGGCCGAGAGCGCGCGCCGTGCACTGGACCTGTTCGCCGGCGCGGCGCGGCACGATGCCGATGCGCCGCCGGGCGGCTTCGCCGCGATCGCCGCCTTCCTCGAGCGTTCGGTGCCGCAGACCGAGCAGCAGAAGGCCGCCGACGTGCTGCTGAAGATCCTGAACGGCTCGATGTGGGAGCTGTGGCAGCTCGCGCGCGAACGCGCCGACCTGCCGGTGGTTGCCAACAGCGCGCAGAGCGGTGCCTTCCTGCAGCAGGCGATCAACGCGCTGTCGGACAGCTTCTTCTATGTGGCGCCGGTATTCCTGCAGCTGGACGACTTCCAGGAGGTCAAGGCCAGCGTGTTCCAGATGACCCGTGCGCCTGGCAAGAACATCGTGTATCTTGGCTGCCTGCTGCTGGTACTGGGGGTGTTCGCCATGCTGTATATCCGCGAGCGCCGCGTGTGGGTCTGGGTGAAGGATGCACAGCCCGATGGACAGCCCAGCAGCGCGCCGAACGGCGACGCCCAAGGTCGCGCCGGCAGCCACGTGCTGATGGCGATGTCGACCCAGCGGCGCACCCTGGACTTCGAGAAGGAATTCGCCGCGCTGCGCGAGGATGTGCAGCGTGCCGCGGCGGCAGCGCAGGACGCGCCGCCGGCGGCGCCGGCGACACGGTAGGGATTTCGTCATGTCTTCCAATTCTTCCAAGCTGCACGCCCCCGCCAACGCCACGGCGAACGAAGGGCACATCTCGGCGGCAGCGGACACCTCGTATCTGGAGCCGTCGTTTCTGCGCCGGCTGTCCTGGCTGGACTGGCTGTTCGCGCTGCTGCTGGTGGTGGGCGCCGGCGTCGGCCTGGCGCGCTACGGCCAGTGGATGGACGGCTACGACAAGGCGGTGCTGATCGGCGCGGTGCCGACATTCGCGCTGCTGGGCTGGCACTGGAAGCCGGTGCGCGCGCTGATGATCGGCCTGGCGGTGCTGGCGCTGCTCGCGGTCCAGCTGTATCAGGGCGAACTGGCGCGGGCGGAACAGGCCTTCCTGCTGAAGTACCTGCTGTCGAGCCAGTCGGCCATCCTGTGGATGTGCGCGCTGGTGTTCCTGTCAACGCTGTTCTACTGGGGCGGCCTGCTGGCGCGCTCGCAGACCGGTTACGGCATCGGCCACAAGCTGGCCTGGGCGGCGGTAGTGCTGGGCTTTACCGGCATGCTGGTGCGCTGGTACGAGTCCTATCTGATCGGTCCCGATATCGGCCACATCCCGGTATCGAACCTGTATGAAGTGTTCGTGCTGTTTGTGCTGATCACCACGCTGTTCCACCTGTACTACGAGGGCCGCTACCGCACCGGCGCGCTGGGACCGTTCGTGATGCTGGTGGTGTCGGCCGCGGTTGGCTTTCTGCTGTGGTACACGGTCAGCCGCGACGCGCACGAGATCCAGCCGCTGGTGCCGGCACTGCAGAGCTGGTGGATGAAGATCCATGTGCCGGCCAATTTCATCGGCTACGGCACCTTCGCGCTGGCCGCGATGGTCGCGGTGGCGTACCTGCTGAAGCAGCGCGGCATCCTGGCCGAGCGCCTGCCGGCGCTGGAACTGCTCGACGACGTCATGTACAAGGCGATCGCGGTCGGCTTCGCCTTCTTCACCATCGCCACCATCCTCGGCGCGCTGTGGGCGGCGGAGGCCTGGGGCGGCTACTGGAGCTGGGACCCGAAGGAAACGTGGGCGCTGATCGTCTGGCTGAACTACGCCGCCTGGCTGCATATGCGCCTGATCAAGGGGCTGCGCGGCGCGATGGCGGCCTGGTGGGCGCTGATCGGGCTGCTGATCACGACCTTCGCCTTCCTCGGCGTCAACATGTTCCTGTCCGGCCTGCACAGCTACGGGGAATTGTGATTCGCAGAGCTCTTAACGGACCATGAAGCAAGGAAACCTGCCCTTTTGGGCAGGTTTTTTTATGGAAAGGGAATAAAACGGCGCCTGAGGGTGTTTACTGGGAAACACGGCGCCGGTGGGCGGCGCCGCCTTTTCCTGGAGACAGACATCATGACCCTCTCGCGCTTTACCGCTTCCGGTCGTCTTGCCCTTCCCGTCACCGTCGCCGCCGCCATCCTGCTCACCGCCTGTTCCGGCATGGGCATGGGCTCGGGCAGCAGCAGCGCCAGCGCCGGCAGCACGGCCAGCACCAGCGGCAACATGCCGCCGACGGTCAAGGTCAGCAACGGCGTGCTGACCGATCCGCAGGGCCTGACGCTGTACACCTTCGATCGCGATACGGCAGGCAGCGGCAAGAGCGTCTGCAACGGACAATGCGCGGTCAACTGGCCGCCGCTGCTGGCCCAGCCCGGCACCTCGGCCACCGGTCAGTACACGATCATCACGCGCGACGACGGCAGCCGCCAGTGGGCCTATCGCGGCAAGCCGCTGTACCGCTTCGCCAAGGACACCAAGCCGGGCGACCGTACGGGCGACAAGGTGATGAACGTCTGGCACATCGCCACGCCGTAGTCGGGTTCGAGGTCCGACCGAGGACTGCAGGAGAGGGCGCGCGAACGGCGCCGCACCAATCGTCGGCGGGCCGGTCCAAACTGTGCGCCCGGCCCCCGCGGACGTCCACGCCGGAGCGGAATCTGCAGGCCGCTGCAATCCGACGATCCGGCAACCAGGCAAGCAAGGAACGACGATGTGGATTCCCTCTCCAAAATGGCTGCGCGGCGACGACATCCCGTCCAGCGAGATCACGCCGCCCGAGGCGTTCGCCGCGCGTCGCCGCTGGCTGGCGATGGTCGCCGCCGGCGCGGCCGGCAGCACGCTGGCACCGTGGGCCGCACGCCAGGCGCTGGCGCAGCCCGGCCGCGGGCAGAAGCTGGCGGCCGCCTCCAACCCCGCCTACGTGGTGACCGAGAAGCGCACGCCTTACGAGGACGTCACCACCTATAACAACTTCTACGAGTTCGGTACCGACAAGGCAGACCCGGCGCGCAATGCCGGCACGCTGCGCACGCGTCCGTGGCAGGTCAAGGTCGAAGGCCTGGTGCGGCAGCCCCGGATCCATGATATCGACAGCCTGATGAAGATGGCCGCGATGGAGGAGCGCGTCTACCGGCTGCGCTGCGTCGAGGGCTGGTCGATGGTGATTCCGTGGATCGGCTTCCCGCTGGCCGAACTGATCCGCCGCGCCGAGCCGCTGGGCAGCGCCAGGTTCGTCGAGTTCGTGACGCTGGCCGACAAGAAGCAGATGCCCGGACTCGGCAGCCCGGTGCTTGACTGGCCCTATCGTGAAGGGCTGCGCCTGGACGAGGCCATGCATCCGCTGACGCTGCTGACCTTCGGCCTGTACGGCGAGGTGTTGCCGAACCAGAACGGCGCGCCGGTGCGGATCGTGGTGCCGTGGAAGTACGGCTTCAAGAGCGCCAAGTCGATCGTCGCGATCCGCTTCGTCGACAAGCAGCCGGCAACCAGCTGGAATCTGGCGGCGCCGCAGGAATACGGCTTCTATTCGAACGTCAATCCGGAAGTCGACCATCCGCGCTGGAGCCAGGCCACCGAGCGCCGCATCGGCGACGACAAGGGCGGCGGCTTCGCGGCGCTGTTCGCGCCAAAGCGCAAGACGCTGCCGTTCAACGGCTACGCGCAACAGGTCGCCTCGCTGTATCAGGGCATGGATCTGCGCAAGTTCTTCTAGCCCGTCTTCGGACTACCGCATGCCTTCCACCGAGACGACGCCGGCCGCCCCGCGTACTGGACCTGTGGGCGGCCGCCGGGCCAGCGCCACGCCCGGCGCCTTGTCGCCAACGCGGCTGCGCGCGCTGAAGACGCTGATCTGGGTACTGGCGCTGCTGCCGTTCGCGCGGCTGGTCTATCTCGGCGCGACCGGCCAGTACGGCGCCAATCCGCTGGAGTTCGTCACGCGCTCCACCGGCACCTGGACGCTGGTGATGCTGTGCGCGACGCTGGCGGTGACGCCGCTGCGGCGCCTGAGCGGCTGGAACTGGCTGCTGCGGATACGGCGATTGCTGGGTCTGTTCGCTTTTTTCTACGGCACGCTGCACTTCATGCTGTGGCTCGGCGTGGACCGCGGCTTCGATCTGGGCTACATGGCCAGGGACGTCTTCAAGCGCCCGTTCATCACGATGGGGTTTGCCGCGTTCGTGCTGATGGTGCCGCTGGCCGCGACTTCGACGCATGCGATGGTGCGGCGGCTGGGCGGCCGGCGCTGGCAGGCCCTGCACCGCAGTATCTATGCGATCGCGGTGCTGGCGATCCTGCACTACTGGTGGCACAAGGCCGGCAAGAACGATTTCGGCGAGGTGTCGATCTACGCCGCCGTGGTGGCGGCGCTGCTCGGGGCGCGGCTGTGGTGGTGGTGGCGCGGGACGCGCCGGACGGGCACCGCAGCGGCCCCGGGAGAGTCGTCGCGGCCTTAGCGCGCCTTGGCAGCCTTAGGCGCCTTGCTGGGCCTTAGCGGGCCTTAGTGGGCCTTAGCGCGGCAACAGTTGCTCGTCGCGGAACAGATTCTCGACGCGCTCGCGGGCGCGCACCAGATGCACCGCGTCGCCGTCGACCATCACTTCGGCCGCGCGCGGACGGGTATTGTAGTTCGAGCTCATCACGAAGCCATAGGCGCCGGCGGACATCACCGCCAGCAGATCGCCCGGTGTCACGGCCAGCGCGCGATCGCGGCCCAGCCAGTCGCCCGATTCGCACACCGGGCCGACCACGTCATAGGTCACGGCCTCGCCCGCATGCGGGACCACCGGCTCGATGCGATGGAACGCCTCGTACATCGCCGGGCGCGCCAGATCGTTCATCGCCGCGTCGACGATGCAGAAGTTCTTCGCCTCGCCGGGCTTGAGGAATTCGACGCGCGTCAGCAGCACGCCCGCATTGCCGACCAGTGAGCGGCCCGGTTCGAACAGCACCTCGCGATGGCCGTGGCCGCGCTGCGCCACGCGCTCGAGCAGCGTGCGCGCGAAGCCGGTGATATCGGGCGGCGTCTCGTCGTCATAGGCGATGCCCAGCCCGCCGCCGACATCGATATGCGACAGCACGATGCCTTCGCGCTCGAGCGCCTCGACCACGTCCAGCACCTTGTCCAGCGCCTCCAGATACGGCGACACCTCGGTGATCTGCGAGCCGATATGGCAGTCGATGCCGGTGATCTCCAGGTGCGGCAGCGCGGCGGCGGCGCGGTAGGTCGGCAGCACGTCGTCGAAGGCGATGCCGAACTTGTTGCCCTTGAGTCCGGTGGAGATATACGGATGGGTGCGCGCGTCGACGTCCGGATTGATCCGCAGCGACACGCGGGCGCGCTTGCCGACGCGGCCGGCGACGGCATTGAGGCGGTCCAGCTCGGGGATGGATTCGACGTTGAAGCACAGCACGTCGTGCGCCAGCGCCAGTTCCATCTCGGCCTCGGACTTGCCGACGCCAGAGAACACGACCTTGCGCGGATCGGCGCCTGCCGCCAGCACGCGCTGCAGTTCGCCGCCCGAGACGATGTCGAAGCCCGCGCCGAGCTGCGCGAAGACCTGCAGCACGGCGAGATTCGAATTGGCCTTCATCGCGTATTGCACACGCGCGCGATGGCCGGCGCAGGCGGCGGCGTAGGCCTGGTACGCAGCGGTCAGCGCCGCGCGCGAATAGACGTAGGTCGGCGTGCCGAATTGCTCGGCGATACGCGCGAGCGGCACCTGTTCGACGGCGAGAGCACCGTCGCGGCGATGGAAGAATGCGGTCATGTTATCGGGCGGCAGGTGCGGACGCGGGCGCGGCGGACGACGGCGACGAGGAGGTGCGGGCGGGCGGTGTGCGCGCCGGCATCGGCGCGGCGTCCGGCTGCGACAGGCCCGGATCGGGAACGTTGGGCTGCACCGGCGCGGGCGGCCGCTGCGGCATCACCAGCGGGCCGCGAATGCCGCATCCTCCGAGCAGGGGCATCGCCAGGCCGGCGGCAAACGCCGCTACAATCGCAACACGACGCAACATCGGGTCGTCCTTGAAAACAGGGGTCGAACGGGAGGCGGACCGGATGGACCGGATTCGCCGAGGCCGGGCAGCGATGCCGGCAGGCATCCGGAGCGGCCCGCAGAACAAATGCATCAGCCGCTCGGGTCCAGACAGGGACCGGCCGCGGCTGGCGGTCTTGGAGTGTAGCATGTCCCTTTTGAGCGAAAGCGAGTTCCTGGCGCTGGCGACCGGCGAGCTGGATCGGCTGGAAAGTGCGATCGAACAGGCGGCCGATGCGGCCGACGCCGATATCGAAATCAACCGCAGCGGCAATGTGATGGAGCTCGAGTTCGAGGACGGCTCGAAGATCATCATCAACAGCCAGGCGCCGATGCAGGAACTGTGGGTCGCGGCGCGCGCGGGCGGCTTCCATTTCCGCCGCGACGGCGACCGCTGGGTCGACACGCGCGAGGGCACCGAGCTGTATCAGGCGCTGTCGCGTTATCTGAGCCAGCAGGCCGGGACCACGCTGACGTTGGGCTGATACCCGCGCCGCGACAGGCCGGACAAACAAAAAGGCCAGCCCATCATCGGGCTGGCCTTTTTGCTGTGCCTTTCGTTGTGCCATCGGCTCGGCCGCATCAGCCGCCGCCGAACATCTCCAGAATGCGGCGCTTCTCCTGCTCCAGATCGGCAGCCGATGGCGCGCCCGGATCCGGCGCCTTGCCCGGCCACGGATCGCCAAGCCCGACCGACGCCACGCCGGCGCCGCCGGCATTCTCTTCCAGCGTCCAGTCGCCGGCCACCATCACCACGCCTTCCGGCGGCTGGCGATCCGGGCTCTCGGGCACGCCCTTGAGCATCTTCGACATGTAGCTGATCCAGATCGGCAGCGACAGACCGCCGCCGGTCTCGCGCACGCCCAGGCTCTTGGGCTGGTCGTAGCCCATCCAGGCCACCGCCACCAGCTTCGGCGTATAGCCGGCGAACCAGGCATCGACCGCATCGTTGGTGGTACCGGTCTTGCCCGCCAGGTCGTTGCGGCCAAGACGCTGCTTGGCGGTATAGGCCGTGCCGGTGCGCACCACGTCGCGCAGCATGCTGTCCGCGATAAAGGCCGTGCGCGCATCGAGCACCCGCACCGCATCCTCGCCGGCGCGCTGCGGCTTGGTCTCCGACAGCACGTTGCCGCGCGAATCCACCACCCGCTGGATCAGGTAGGGATTGATGCGATAGCCGCCGTTGGCGAACACCGAGTAGGCGCCCGCCATCTGCAGCGGCGTGACGCTGCCCGAGCCCAGCGCCATCGGCAGATAGGCCGGATGCTTGTCGGCCTCGAAGCCGAAGCGCGTAATGAAGTCCTGCGCGTACTGCGTGCCGATCGCGCGCAGGATCCGCACCGACACCAGGTTCTTCGACTTGGCCAGCGCGCGGCGCATCGTCATCGGACCTTCGAAGCGGCCGTCGTAGTTCTTCGGCTCCCATACCTGGCCGCCGGTATCGGGACCGATCGACAGCGGCGCGTCGTTGATCACGGTCGCAGGCGAAAAGCCCTTCTCCAGCGCGGCGGTATAGATGAACGGCTTGAAGCTCGAGCCCGGCTGGCGCCACGCCTGCGTGACGTGGTTGAACTTGTTGCGGTTGAAGTCGAAGCCGCCGACCATCGCGCGGATCTCGCCGTCCTCCGGGTTCAGCGAGATGAATGCCGCGGCCACCTCGGGCAGCTGCGCCACCGACCACGCACCCTTGTCGTTCTGCACCACGCGGATGATCGCGCCGGGACGGATCTTGACCTTCGGCTGCGCGTTGGCCGCCAGCGACGGCGCGATATAGCGCAGCGCGGACCCTTCGATCACCACTTCCTCGCCGGACAGCAGCACCGCACGGACCTGCTTGCTCGATGCCGCGGTGACCACTGCGGAGCGCATGTCGTCGCTGGCCGGATGCTCGACCAGCGCATCGTCGATGGCCTGCTCGCGCTCGGCCGGATCCGACGGCAGATCGATGAAGGCCTCGGGGCCGCGGTAGCCGTGCTTGCGCTCGTAATTCATGATGCCCGCGCGCACGGCCTCGTAGGCCGCGTCCTGATCGGCCTTGGTCAGCGTGGTGTACACCGTCAGGCCGCGCGTATAGGTTTCCTCGCGGTACTGGGCGTACATCAGCTGGCGCACGATCTCGGCCACGTATTCGGCGTGGGTCGAGAATTCGTTGCCCTCGTTGCGGACCTTCAGCTCTTCGTGCACCGCCTCGTCGTACTGCTGCGGCGTGATATAGCCCAGGTCGCGCATGCGCTGCAGGATGTATTCCTGCCGCACCTTGGCGCGCTTGCGGTTGACCACCGGGTTGTAGGCCGACGGCGCCTTCGGCAGGCCGGCCAGCATCGCCGCCTCGGCCACCGTGACGTCCTTGATGGACTTGCCGAAATACACGCGCGCGGCGCTGGAGAAGCCGTAGGCGCGCTGTCCCAGATAGATCTGGTTCATGTACAGCTCGAGGATCTGATCCTTGCTCAGGTTCGCCTCGATCTTGTACGCCAGCATCATCTCGTAGATCTTGCGGGTGTAGGTCTTCTCGCTGGACAGGAAGAAGTTGCGGGCGACCTGCATCGTGATGGTCGATGCGCCCTGCGACAGGCCGCCGCGCAGATTGGCGAGGCCCGCGCGCAGCACGCCGATGAAGTCGACGCCGCCGTGCTCGTAGAAGCGATCGTCCTCGATCGCCAGCACGGCCTTCTTCATCACGTCGGGGATCTCGGCGATCGGCACGAAATTGCGCCGCTCCTCGCCGAATTCGCCGATCAGCACGTTGTCGGCGGTGTAGATGCGCAGCGGAATCTTGGGACGGTAGTCGGTCAGCGTATCGAGCGACGGCAGATTCGGCGCCGCCACCAGAAGCGCGTAGCCGAGCAGCAGGGCCACCGTGACGACACCCGCGGCCATCAGGCCCAGCGCCCAGTAGCTGGCGCGTATCCACAGCGGGCGGCGAGCCGGTTTAGCCGGCTTCTGTTGTGCAGTAGCCATTGGGTAATACCTAGTTGGAGGTGCCCGGATTATATCGCTCGCATCCGCGGCTCCCGGGCGGGTAGTGCCGTGGCGGGCGCATCCATGCTGTTACAAGTTGTAAGACCGGAAAGTCGTCGCCGCTCGTACCAGTATGGGCGCCAGCAGCCTAACTGCAATCGCGCCGTGACTTGCGAAAACCGGCGCGATGGGCATGGCGTCGCATTGCCGGTGCCATGTCCGGCTGCCGACAATCTGTCCATCGGCGCGCCATGCGGGGCGGGAGTGCGAGGGGCGCGCCCGCCGGGAAAGCGGCGTGAGACACCGGACCTGGACAGGCTTGGGCAGGCCTGGACAGGCTTTGTACCAGGCGAGGCGGGCAGGAACGGGCAGGGCGAACAGGGCGAACAGGGCGAACAGGGCGGATGGCTTGCGCTCGGCGGCGAGAAAGGCGGTTAGAGCCGCATTCGCGCCGCCGAGTTCAACGCCGCGCCGGATGGACGGAGGAAAGGAGGCATCGTGCGAGCGCAGCAGAGGTGGCGGTCGGCATGGCATTCGGTCAGGGATCGTGGACAGCATCTGGCCAGTCGGGCCGGCTCGTTGCGCCCCGGTTGGCGCGCAATGGCAGCCGTGGCGGCCACGGCGGTGCTGGCGGGCGGCTACGTGCTCGATCGGCGTATCGCGGCCGCCGAGGCGGAGAATCGTGCGTTGGCCGAGCGGGCGCGCCGCTGGGAAGTCCCGGCGCACGAGGCCGAGGCACTGCGCCAGCAGATCGGCGCGGCGAGCCGGCGTGGCAGCGCGCTGGACACGCTGCTGCAGAGCCGGGGCCGGCCGGCGCAGTTGCTCGATGCGCTGGCCAGCCACGTGCCGCGGGGCATCCAATTGCGCAGCGTCGGCCAGCGCGACGATACGGTGACGATCGAAGGCGTAGCGCGGGGTCACGAGCAGGTGGCGAGCCTGATGCGTGTACTGGAGCCGGCGCCGTGGCTGGCCCGCGTCGAGTTGATCGAGTCGCGGGCCGAAGCGCCGGTGTCTGGCGCGGCCGCAGCGGGCGCAGGGGCAGAGCCGCGCTTCGCGTTCGCTGTCCGGCTGGTCTATCGTCCTTGCGCCACGGCAGCCAACGTCGGCACGGCCGGTGCGTGCGCGCCAACGCCAGCGCGGGACGGGAGCCCATATGGCGCCGGATGACGAAGACGAGATCCCACCCGGCTCGGCGTCGTGGCTTGGGCAGTGGGCCGATCGCGATCGTTCGGAACTGCGCGGGCTGTGGCCGATCGTGGTCGCGTGTGCGGTGCTGGCGGCCGGGTGGCAATGGCATTGGCGCGACAAGCTGGCCTTGCTGAACAGCCGGCAGGCCGAGCACGCCGGGCTGCAGCAGTCGGCCGGACGACTGGCGGCCGAGGCGGCGAGCGTCGAGCCGATGCGGCGGCGGCTGGCCGAACTGAAGCAGGCGCTGACGGTGCGCGAGCGCCATCTGCCCGGCCATGGCGGCATCGACGATCTGCTGGTCACGTTCAGTTCGCTCGCCAGCGCGCATGGCGTCCGGATCGGGCTGTTACAGCCGCAGGCCACGGTAGCCGGCGCGGACTTCGCGCAGACGCCATTGACGCTGCGTATCGACGGAGGCTATCGCGAGATCGCGGCATGGCTGGCCGGACTGGCCGCCTTGCCTCGCCTCGTGACACTGCAGTCGATGCAGTTGGCGGCCGGCAAGGGCGACGGCGCACTGACGATGGAGGCGGTCGTGCTGGCCTATCGGGCGCTCGATGCTGCCGAACGCCCCGCGCCGCAGCGCACGACGCGCGCCGCGCGAGGGAATGGCGGACACGACGCCGCCCCAGCGCCGACATGGCATCCCGCACCGCTGGACCTTGCGCCTCGCGTGCCGCTGCTCGAGGCCGCGAATGCCGGCACGGTCGGTTCCGCCGGGGCCGATCCCTTCGCTGACGCGCGGCTGCTCGCGCCGGAATCCGCGCCGCCCGACACTGCAGCCGCGGCGCGGGCGCGCGAGCCGCTGGAGGCCTATGCGCTCGAGCAGATGCGGATGGTCGGGAGCCTGCAGAGCGCGGACCGCGCCTACGGCGTGGTGTGTGTGGATGGCGCGGATGGGCTGGTCGCGGCGCTGCAGGTGGGTCAGCGCCTGGGCCGCCGCGACGGCGTCGTGGTGCGCATCGAGCGGGACGAGATCGTCCTGCGAGAGCGGGTCTGGAACGGGGAGGATCGATGGATCGAAACGACGGCCCGCCTCGCGCTCGATGCGCCGGCGTGATGGGGCTGATCCCGTGGGTGCTGGCGCTCGCGCATGCCGCGCCGCTGCACGTGCTGGCCGCGCCGGCCGCGGCCGCGGTGGCCGCGTCGTCAGCCGACGCCGCGCCTTCGACATCGCGCGAACGCCTGTCCCTCAACTTCCAGCGCGTCGATATCCGCGCGCTGCTGCAGGTCTTTGCGGACTTCACCGATCTGAACGTGGTCACGAGCGACAGCGTGCAGGGCAATCTGACGCTGCGGCTCAAGGACGTGCCGTGGGAGCAGGCGCTGCGCATCGTGCTCGATGCCAAGGGACTGGCGTCGCGGCGCGAAGGCAATGTGCTGTGGGTGGCGCCGCGCGCCGAACTGGCGGCGCGCGACCGGCAGGAACTGGAAGCGCGGCAGCACGTGGCAGATCTGGAGCCGGTCCGCAGCCAGGTGTTCCAGCTGAACTATCAGCGCGCCGACGATGTCCGCAGGCTGCTGCTCGGCAGCGGAGCTGGCGCGCCCGCTGCCAGCGCGGGCTCGTATGGCGGGCAACAAGGACCGCAGCATGGGCAGCCCGTATCGTCGGCCCGCCTGCTGTCCCGCCGCGGCAGCCTGACCGCGGACGCCCGTACCAATCAGCTGTTCGTCTCGGACCTGCCGGAGCGGCTGCAGCAGATCGCCGAATTTCTGGCCCGCATCGATGTGCCGGTGCGGCAGGTCATCATCGAGGCCCGCATCGTCGAAGCCGACGACAAGTTCAGCCGCAATCTGGGCGTCAAGCTGGGCTTTGCGGCGCAGTACGGCAACAGTCGCGTCGCCGATGCCTTGCCGAACGTGCTGCCCGGCGCGGCCGGCGAGCCCGGGCCCTTGCTCAGTCTGCCGGCCGGCGCGCTGCATGGCGCCGATCCTGGCCATCTGGCGGTCAGCCTGTTCAACAGCGCGGCCAGCCGTTTCGTCGCGCTGGAGCTGTCGGCGCTGGAGGCCGACGGCAAGGGCAAGATCGTGTCGAGCCCGCGCGTGGTGACCACCAACAATATCAAGGCGCTGATCGAGCAGGGCACCGAACTGCCCTATCAGGCCGCGACCTCCAGCGGCGCGACTTCGGTGCAGTTCCGCAAGGCCAATCTGAAGCTGGAGGTGACGCCGCAGATCACGCCCGAGGGCCAGGTGCTGCTCGATGTCGACGTCAGCAAGGACAGCGTCGGCGTGCAGACCACGCAGGGCTTCGCGATCGATACCAAGCACGTGCAGACCCAGGTGCTGCTCGAGAACGGCGGCACCGCGGTGATCGGCGGCATCTATACGCGCGCCGAGCGCGGCGACGCGGCCAAGGTGCCGCTGCTGGGCGATATCCCGGTGCTCGGCCGGTTGTTCGGCAGCCGCTCGGTCTGGCGCGATCGCACCGAGCTGCTGGTCTTTCTGACGCCGCGCATCCTGCACGATGCCGTCTCGCCGGCCCGCCGCCATTCGCACGCCCCGCTCGGCGGGATGCAGTAGACTGAGGCCCGCCTTGCGATGCAGCCACGCACATGCGGCCGGATCCGGCAAATCCCGCCGCCGATTTGCCGTCTGTGCCGGCCGCGCGCCTGCACGGGTCTTGCCCCGCCGGGCCCGACATAAGAAGATGATGCCGTTTCCAACCCGCGAGCCGCCTGCAGAGCGCCGATCGGCTCGCCGCGAATCCGTGACCGCTTCCCGCCCGAATCTTTTTTTCGTCGGCCTGATGGGCGCCGGCAAGACCACTGTCGGCCGCACCGTGGCCCGCCGCATCGGCTATTCCTTCTTCGATTCCGACCATGAGATCGAGGCGCGCTGCGGCGTGCGCATCCCGGTGATCTTCGATCACGAAGGGGAGAGCGGCTTTCGCGACCGCGAGGCGCAGATGATCGACGAACTGACGCAGCGCGAGGGCATCGTGCTGGCGACCGGCGGCGGCGCGGTGCTGCGGCCGGAGAACCGCAGCCGGCTGAAGGCGCGCGGCACCGTGGTCTATCTGCGCGCCAGCCCGCACGACCTGTGGCTGCGCACGCGGCACGACCGCAACCGGCCGCTGCTGCAGACGCAGGACCCGAAGGGGCGACTGGAGGCGCTGTACGCCGAGCGCGACCCGCTTTATCGCGAGGTCGCCGATTTCGTCATCGAGACCGGCAAGCCCTCGGTAGCCCAGCTTGCTAATATGGTGCTGATGCAACTCGAGATGTCCGGCTGGATCGCCGCAGTGGCCGGCGGCAGCGAGGCCCATCCCCATACCGACGCGGACGCGGGCACCAACGCCAACGCGGACGCCAATGCCGACGCCGAGCCGTCGCAAGATGCCAAGACCGATGATCACGCTTGAAGTCGACCTGGGAGAGCGCAGCTATCCCATCCATATCGGCGCGGACCTGCTGGACCGCGCCGACCTGCTGGCTCCCCATATCCGTGGCCGCCATGCCGTCATTGTCACCAACGAGACCGTCGGGCCGCTGTATGCGGCGCGGGTCGAGGCCACGCTGGCCAGTCTCGGCAAGACCGTGCGCACGGTGACGCTGCCCGACGGCGAGTCCTTCAAGCACTGGCAGACGCTGAACCTGATCTTCGACGCGCTGCTCGGCGCCGGCGCCGACCGCAAGACCACGCTGATCGCGCTGGGCGGCGGCGTGGTCGGCGACATGACCGGGTTTGCCGCGGCCTGCTACATGCGCGGCGTGCCGTTCGTCCAGATGCCGACCACGCTGCTGGCCCAGGTCGATTCGTCGGTGGGCGGCAAGACCGGCATCAATCATCCGCTCGGCAAGAACATGATCGGCGCCTTCCACCAGCCGCAGGCGGTGATCGCCGATATCGGCACGCTCAAGTCGCTGCCGCCGCGCGAACTGGCCGCGGGCCTGGCCGAGGTGATCAAGCACGGCGCGATCGCCGATGCCGACTACTTCGGCTGGATCGAGCAGCATATCGGCGCGCTCAACAACTGCGACGCCGACATGCTGGCGCTGGCGGTGCAGCGCTCCTGCGAGATCAAGGCTGCGGTCGTTGCTGCCGACGAGCGCGAGGGCGGCATCCGTGCCACGCTCAATTTCGGCCATACCTTCGGCCATGCGATCGAGGCCGGCATGGGCTATGGCGAGTGGCTGCACGGCGAGGCGGTAGGCTGCGGCATGGTCATGGCCGCGGACCTGTCGCTGCGGCTCGGCTTCATCGACATCGAGACGCGCTCGCGCATCGAGCGGCTGGTAGCCGCCGCGATGCTGCCGGTGGTGGCGCCGGACCTGGGCGTGGACCGCTACATCGAACTGATGAAGGTCGACAAGAAGGCCGAGGCCGGCCAGATCAAGTTCATCCTGCTCAGGAAGCTCGGCGAGGCGCTGATCACCAGCGTGCCGGACGCCGATCTGCGCAGCACGCTGCAGCACGCCGTTTTGAAACGTCCCGTCGAGGCGCCGGTCGCGTAAGCGGTCGGCCATGCCTCGCAACCCTCAGACGATGCCCGCATCGCCCAACCGGATTGCCGCATGACCGACCTCGAAAGCCATCTCGCTCCCTATGCCGCGCACTCGGCGCAGTCGCGCGGGCGTGTCCATGTCGAACCGGCGTCGTCCTCGCGCAGCGAATTTCAGCGCGACCGCGACCGCGTGATCCACAGCACCGCGTTTCGCCGGCTCGAATACAAGACGCAGGTGTTCGTCAATCACGAGGGCGACCTGTTTCGCACGCGGCTGACGCATAGCCTCGAGGTGGCGCAGATCGCGCGGTCGATCGCCCGCAACCTGCGGCTGAACGAGGATCTGGTCGAGGCGATCTCGCTGGCGCACGACCTCGGCCACACGCCGTTCGGCCACGCCGGGCAGGACGCGCTCAATGCCTGCATGAAGAACCACGGCGGCTTCGAGCACAACCTGCAGAGCCTGCTGGTGGTCGACGAACTGGAAGAGCGCTACGGCGGCTTCAACGGCCTGAACCTGACGTTCGAGACGCGCGAGGGCATCCTCAAACATTGCTCGCGCGTCAACGCGGCCGCGCTCGGCGAGCTGGGGCGGCGCTTTCTCGAGGGCACGCAGCCGTCGCTGGAGGCGCAGCTGGCGAATCTGGCCGACGAGATCGCCTACAACAACCACGATATCGACGACGGCCTGCGCTCGGGGCTGCTGACGCTGGAACAGATGGACGAGGTGCCGATGTGGGGACGCCATCGCGCCGAAGCGATGGCGGCCTATCCGGGCATCAACGGCCGCCGGCTGATCAACGAGACGGTCCGCCGCATGATCAACACGCTGATCGTCGACCTGATCGAGACGACCCAGCGCAATATCGCCGCGGCGCGGCCCGCCGATATCGACGCGGTGCGTGCGGCCGGTCCGCTGGTCGCGTTCAGCCCCGCGGTCAGGGAAGAGGCGCAGGCGCTCAAGCGCTTCCTGTTCCGCCACCTGTACCGTCACTATCTGGTGATGCGGATGTCGGCCAAGGCCCAGCGGATCATCAGCGACCTGTTCGAGGCCTTCATGGGTGACCCGCGCCTGCTGCCGCCGCAATACCAGGCGTCCCACGGCGGCGACCAGCCGCGGCTGATCGCCCACTACATCGCCGGCATGACCGACCGCTACGCGATCCGGGAGCATCGGCGGATGTTCGCAGTCGGGGAGCAGAACTGACGGGCTGCACAACAAAAAATAGGGACGGATCAGCTATCATGGCGCCATCGCTTTGACACGATGGCGCCATGGCTCGACTTCCCCGCTTCTCTCCGACCGGCCTGCCGGCGTTGGTGTTGCAACGTGGCAACAACCGCCAGCCGGTCTTCCTCGGTCCCGACGACTACCGCTTCTACCTCGACTGCCTGCGCATGGCGGCGCGCGAGCACGATCTGGCCGTACACGCATACGGACTGCGGCCGAACCATATCCATCTGGTGGCGACCCCGCGCCGCGACGACGCGCTGAGCCTGACCATGCAGGCGGTCGGCCGCCGCTACGCCCGCTACTTCAATCGGGTTGCCAACCGGACCGGCACGCTATGGGAAGGGCGCTTTCGCTCCGCGGTGCTCGAGCCGGACACCTGGATGCTGCCCGCCATGCTCTATGTCGAAGGCAATGCGGTCCGCGCCGGCGATGCGAACACGCCGGACGAGGACAAATGGAGCAGCCATCGCCACCACGTCGGCCTCGAAGCCAGCCCCTTTGTAAGCGATCACTCTGCTTACTGGGCGCTTGGCAATACACCATTCGAACGGCAATCGCGCTACCAGTCGTTGGCGGCGGAGGGGCTGTCGTCGTCGACGCTGACGGTGCTGCGCAAGCATGCCCACAGCGGGTGGCCGCTCGGTGGCGAAGCCTTCCTGCGCAGCCTGGAACGGCACGGCGAGCGGCGTGTACAGCCGTTGCCCAAGGGCCGTCCGAAGCGCCAGGTGTCCGAACCGGAGGCTGCGTGACGGCCGACGGCGGTACGGCCCGTGATGGCGTCGGCCGGGGCGCGCCAAAAAACCGCCCAGAATTGGTGCGGAGCCAATGTGTCCCCATTTATTGACCCTCACCAAAACAGGGCATGGATTAATATGATCTGACCCCATTTTATTTTTTTGCGGGCCTCGGACGATTCTTTTATATTTGCTCCACCGCACATTCATTGTGCGGCGCGTCACGTCCTGTGTACGCCGCTGCGGTCCCCTCGCCTGCGAACCCCGTCCGAACCGATCCGGACCGCACGCGAACGCCGTTCCGGCCGATGGCACACGAGGCGCGCTGCCCTCACCGGAATCGAAGCCCGTGGACCAACCGCAAATCCCGTCGGCCGAGCAGGCCCAGCAGCAGATGGCCTCGCAGGGTCAACTGCCCGCCGAGCGCCCGCAGGCGCAAGGCATGTACGACCCCGCCAACGAGCATGACGCCTGCGGCGTCGGCATGGTCGCCCATATCAAGGGCAAGAAGAGCCACGAGATCGTGCTGCAGGGCCTGAAGATCCTGGAGAACCTGGATCACCGGGGCGCGGTGGGCGCAGACCACCTGATGGGCGACGGCGCGGGCATCCTGATCCAGATCCCCGACCAGTTCTATCGCGAGGAAATGGCAAAGCAGGGCGTGACCCTGCCGCCGGCCGGCGAGTACGGCGTCGGCATGATCTTCCTGCCGAAGGAGCATGCGTCGCGCCTGGCCTGCGAACAGGAGCTCGAGCGCACCGTCCGCCTCGAAGGCCAGGTCGTGCTGGGCTGGCGCGACGTGCCGGTCGACGCCACGATGCCGATGTCGCCGACCGTGCGCAAGACCGAGCCGGTGATCCGCCAGATCTTCATCGGCCGCGGCCGCGACATCATGACGACGGACGCGCTGGAGCGGAAGCTGTACGTGATCCGCAAGACCGCGAGCCACGCGATCCAGGCGCTCAAGCTCAAGCACGGCAAGGAATACTTCGTGCCGTCGATGTCGGCGCGCACCGTGGTCTACAAGGGCCTGCTGCTGGCCAACCAGGTCGGCCAGTACTACCGCGACCTGCAGGACCCGCGCGCCGTGTCGGCGCTGGCGCTGGTCCACCAACGCTTCTCGACCAACACGTTCCCGGCCTGGGAGCTGGCGCACCCGTACCGCATGGTTGCGCACAACGGCGAAATCAACACCGTCAAGGGCAACGTCAACTGGATCAACGCGCGTACCGGCGCGATCTCGTCGCCGGTGCTGGGCGACGACCTGCCCAAGCTGTGGCCGCTGATCTATCCGGGCCAGTCCGATACCGCGTCGTTCGACAACTGCCTCGAGCTGCTGACGATGGCCGGCTACCCGCTGGTCCACGCGATGATGATGATGATCCCGGAGGCGTGGGAGCAGCACACGCTGATGGACGACAACCGTCGCGCCTTCTACGAGTACCACGCCGCGATGATGGAGCCGTGGGACGGCCCCGCCGCGATCTGCTTCACCGACGGCCGCCAGATCGGCGCGACGCTGGACCGCAACGGCCTGCGTCCGGCGCGCTTCTACGTGACCGAGGACGACGTCGTGGTGCTGGCCTCCGAGGCCGGCGTGCTGCCGTTCCCCGAGTCGCGCGTGGTGCAGAAGTGGCGCCTGCAGCCGGGCAAGATGTTCCTGATCGATATGGAGCAGGGCCGCATCATCGACGACAAGGAACTGAAGGACAACCTGGCCAACGCCAAGCCGTACAAGAGCTGGATCGACGCCGTGCGCATCAAGCTCGACGAGATCGATGCGAAGCCCGAAGACGTCGCCTCCGAGCAGAAGCCGGCAGCCAAGCTGCTGGACCGCCAGCAGGCGTTCGGCTTCACGCAGGAGGACGTCAAGTTCCTGATGGCGCCGATGGCGCTGTCCGGCGAAGAGGCGACCGGCTCGATGGGCAACGACTCCCCGCTGGCCGTGCTGTCGTCGAAGAACAAGACGCTGTATCACTACTTCAAGCAGCTGTTCGCCCAGGTCACCAACCCGCCGATCGATCCGATCCGCGAGAACATGGTGATGTCGCTGGTGTCCTTCATCGGACCGAAGCCGAACCTGCTCGAGCTGAACAACATCAACCCGCCGATGCGCCTCGAAGTGTCCCAGCCGGTGCTGGACTTCAAGGACATCGCCAAGATCCGCAACATCGAGCACTACACCGGCGGCAAGTTCCGCTCGTACGAGCTCGACATCTGCTATCCGGCGCAGTGGGGCAAGGAAGGCATCGAGGCGCGCCTGGCGTCGCTGTGCGCCGAGGCCGTCGATGCGGTGAAGTCGGGCTACAACATCCTGATCGTGTCGGACCGCCGCGTCGATCCGTCGCACGTCGCGATCCCCGCGCTGCTGGCCACCTCGGCGATCCACCATCACCTGGTGGAGAAGGGCCTGCGCACGTCGACCGGCCTGGTGGTCGAAACCGGCTCGGCGCGCGAGGTCCATCACTTCGCGCTGCTGGCCGGCTACGGCGCCGAGGCGGTGCACCCGTACCTGGCGATGGAAACGCTGGCCGAGATGGCCGGCGGCCTGTCGGGCGACCTGTCGGCCGAGAAGGCGATCAAGAACTTCATCAAGGCGATCGGCAAGGGCCTGCAGAAGGTGATGTCCAAGATGGGCATCTCGACCTACATGTCGTACACCGGCGCGCAAATCTTCGAGGCCATCGGCCTGTCGCGCGAGCTGGTGCAGAAGTACTTCCACGGTACCGCGTCGAACGTCGAGGGCATCGGCATCTTCGAGGTCGCCGAGGAAGCGCTGCGCCTGCACCGCGACGCCTTCGGCGACAGCCCGGTGCTGGAGAACATGCTCGACGCCGGCGGCGAATATGCGTTCCGCGTCCGCGGCGAAGAGCATATGTGGACTCCCGACTCGATCGCCAAGCTGCAGCATTCGGTGCGCGCCAACGACGGCCAGGGCGCGTACCAGACCTACAAGGAATACGCCAACCTGATCAACGACCAGAGCCGCCGGCACATGACGCTGCGCGGCCTGTTCGAGTTCAAGGTCGATCCGTCCAAGGCAATTCCGCTCGAAGAAGTCGAGCCGGCCAAGGAAATCGTCAAGCGCTTCGCCACCGGCGCGATGTCGCTCGGCTCGATCTCGACCGAGGCGCACACCACGCTGGCGATCGCGATGAACCGCATCGGCGGCAAGTCGAACACCGGCGAGGGCGGCGAGGACGAGAAGCGCTATCGCAACGAGCTGCGCGGCATTCCGATCAAGAACGGCGACACGCTCAAGAGCCTGCTCGGCGACGACGTGGTCGAGCGCGACATCGAGCTCAAGGACGGCGATTCGCTGCGCTCCAAGATCAAGCAGGTCGCCTCGGGCCGGTTCGGCGTGACCGCCGAATACCTGGCCTCGGCCGACCAGATCCAGATCAAGATGGCGCAGGGGGCCAAGCCCGGCGAGGGCGGCCAGCTGCCCGGCCACAAGGTGTCGGACTACATCGGCAAGCTGCGTTATTCGGTGCCGGGCGTGGGCCTGATCTCGCCGCCGCCGCACCACGACATCTACTCGATCGAGGACCTGGCGCAGCTGATCCACGATCTGAAGAACGTCAATCCGCAGGCCGACATCTCGGTCAAGCTGGTGTCCGAAGTGGGCGTCGGCACGGTCGCGGCCGGCGTGGCCAAGGCCAAGGCCGACCACGTGGTGATCGCCGGCCATGACGGCGGCACCGGCGCCTCGCCGTGGTCGTCGATCAAGCATGCCGGCACGCCGTGGGAACTGGGCCTGGCCGAGACGCAGCAGACGCTGATGCTCAACGGCCTGCGCAACCGCATCCGCGTGCAGGCCGACGGCCAGATGAAGACCGGCCGCGACGTCGTGATCGGCGCGCTGCTGGGCGCCGACGAGTTCGGCTTCGCCACCGCGCCGCTGGTCGCCGAGGGCTGCATCATGATGCGCAAGTGCCATCTGAACACCTGCCCGGTCGGCGTCGCCACGCAGGACCCGGTGCTGCGCAAGAAATTCCAGGGCAAGCCGGAGCACGTCGTCAATTTCTTCTTCTTCGTCGCCGAGGAAGCGCGCGAGATCATGGCGCAGCTGGGCATCCGGACCTTCGACGAGCTGATCGGCCGTGCCGACCTGCTCGACACCCGTGCGGGCATCGACCACTGGAAGGCACGCGGCCTGGACTTCTCGCGGATCTTCTATCAGCCGCCGTTCCCGAGCGAGCAGCCGCGTTTCCATACCGATACGCAGGACCACGGCCTGGCGCCGGAATCGGGCAAGGCGCTCGACCATGTGCTGATTGCCAAGTCGCGCGCGGCGATCGACAAGGGCGAGCGGGTGTCGTTCATTCAGCCGATCAAGAACGTCAACCGTACCGTCGGCGCGATGCTGTCGGGCGTGGTGGCGCGCCAGTACGGCCACGAGGGCCTGCCGGACGACACCATCCACATCCAGCTGCAGGGCACCGCGGGCCAGTCGTTCGGCGCGTTCCTGGCGCACGGCATCACGCTGGATCTGGTCGGCGACGCCAACGACTACGTCGGCAAGGGCCTGTCGGGCGGCCGCGTGATCGTGCGCACGCCGCACGAGTTCCGCGGCGATCCGACCCGCAACATCATCGTCGGCAATACCGTGCTGTACGGCGCGATCGCGGGCGAGGCCTTCTTCAACGGCGTGGCGGGCGAGCGCTTCGCGGTGCGCAACTCGGGCGCCGTCGCGGTGGTCGAGGGCACCGGCGACCATGGCTGCGAGTACATGACCGGCGGCACCGTGGTGGTGCTGGGCGCCACCGGCCGCAACTTCGCGGCCGGCATGTCGGGCGGCGTGGCCTACGTCTACGACGAGGACGGCCTGTTCGACAAGCGCTGCAACACCTCGATGGTCGCGCTGGAAGCAGTACTGGGCGCCGCCGACCAGGAGAAGGGGCAGAGCGCGGCCAGCTGGCACAAGTTCGGCGGCAAGCGCCAGCTGGACGAGGTGATCCTGCGCGGCCTGATCGAGCAGCACTTCCGCTTCACCGGCTCGGAGCGCGCCAAGGCGCTGCTGTCGGACTGGACCACGGCGCGCCGCAAGTTCGTCAAGGTCTTCCCGACCGAGTACAAGCGGGCGCTGGGCGAGATGTACGCCAAGGAGCAGGCCGCGCGCGACAGCGACCGCGAGGCGATCGCCGCCTGAGCGCAGGCAGTTCGGCCAGGACGGCGCCGGGCTCGCCCCCGCCGTCCATCACACCACAATGACCTCACAACGGGGCGCGCGCGTGTCGCGCTGCGCCCCGAGCACAACCCAAGGAAGCGACATGGGCAAGGCGACTGGCTTTCTCGAATTTCCGCGCCAGAGCGAGAGTTACGAACCGGCACCGAAGCGGGTCCGGCATTACAAGGAATTCGTGTTCCGGCTGAGCGACAACGAAGCCAAGGTGCAGGGCGCGCGCTGCATGGACTGCGGCATTCCGTTCTGCAACAACGGCTGCCCGGTCAACAACATCATCCCGGACTTCAACGACCTGGTGTATCGCCAGGACTGGAAGTCGGCGATCGACGTGCTGCACCAGACCAACAACTTCCCCGAGTTCACCGGCCGCATCTGCCCGGCGCCGTGCGAGGCCGCCTGTACGCTCGGCATCAACGAGGACCCGGTCGGCATCAAGTCGATCGAGCGCGCGATCGGCGACAAGGCCTGGGAAGAGGATTGGGTCAAGCCGCAGCCGCCGGCGCACAAGACCGGCAAGACGGTGGCCGTGGTCGGCTCCGGCCCCGCGGGCCTGGCCGCCGCGCAGCAGCTGGCGCGTGCCGGCCACGACGTCACGGTGTTCGAGAAGAATGACCGCATCGGCGGCCTGCTGCGCTACGGCATCCCCGACTTCAAGCTGGAGAAGACGCTGATCGACCGCCGCATGGCGCAGATGCAGGCCGAAGGCGTGACGTTCCGCGCCGGCGTGATGGTGACCGACGGCAAGCTGCCGGCCGGCATCAAGAACTACGCGCGCGAAACCATCTCGGCGCAGGAGCTGATGGACCAGTTCGACGCGGTCGTGCTGGCCGGCGGCGCCGAAGTGCCGCGCGATCTGCCGGTGCCGGGCCGCGATCTGCAGGGCGTGCATTTTGCGCTGGAGTTCCTGATCCCGCAGAACAAGGAAGTGGCCGGCGACGGCCCCAACGAGATCCGCGCCGACGGCAAGCATGTCGTGGTGATCGGCGGCGGCGACACCGGTTCGGACTGCGTCGGCACCTCGAACCGCCATGGCGCGGTGTCGGTGACCCAGTTCGAACTGCTGCCGCAGCCGCCGGAAGAAGAGAACAAGCCGCTGGTGTGGCCGTACTGGCCGATCAAGCTGCGCACCTCGTCCTCGCACGAGGAAGGCTGCGAGCGCGACTGGTCGGTGGCGACCAAGGAATTCATCGGCGAGAACGGCAAGGTCACCGCGCTGAAGGCCTGCCGCGTCGAATGGAAGGACGGCAAGATGCAGGAAGTGCCGGACAGCGAGTTCGTGCTGAAGGCCGACCTGGTGCTGCTCGCGATGGGCTTCACCAACCCGGTGGGCTCGATGCTGGAAGCGTTCGGCGTCGACACCGATGCGCGCAAGAACGCCAAGGCGTCGACCGAAGGCGGGCGCGCGTACTTCACCAATGTGCCCAAGGTGTTTGCCGCGGGCGACGTCCGCCGCGGCCAGTCGCTGGTGGTCTGGGCGATCCGCGAGGGCCGCCAGGCCGCGCGCTCGGTCGATGCCTTCCTGATGGGGCATTCGGAGCTGCCGCGCTGAATGGCGCTGACGCGGGGGAGGCGCTGGTTGCCCTCTCCCCGACCCTCTCCCGCAAGCGGGAGAGGGAGAACACAGTAGGGAGTGGGCCAGCGCTGCAGATTCGTTACGGATCCCGGCACTACAGGTTCGTGACGAGTCCCGGCGCTGCAGGTTCGCTCCCTCTCCCGCAAGCGGGAGAGGGAGAACACAGTAAGGAGTGGGCCAGCGCTGCAGGTTCGTTACGATTCCCGGCACTACAGGTTCGTGACGAGTCCTGCCGCTGCAGGTTCGCTCCCCTCGCCCGCTTGCGGGAGAGGGGCCGGGGGAGAGGGCAGCGGGCGGACGCCATGCCACCGCCATCCGACCTACTCCCCGATCTCCCTGCCCATCACCACCGCCCCGTCCCCATAGCGCGACAGTTTCGTCGCCGCTTCTCCAGCCAGCGCCACCGGCGCATAGCCCAGCCCCTGCCACCAGCGCGCCGCGCTTTGCACCGCGATCAGCCGCGAGCAGCGCAGGCCGGCCCGCATCGCGCCGTGTCGCGCTTTCGCATACAGCCGTTTCGCCAGGCCTTGCCCTTGTCCGCCAGGCGCGACCGCCATGTCGTGGATGAACCAGGTCAGCGGCGTTCGGTCCGCGGCGACACCGTCGTCCGGCAATACGCCGTCGAGCGGCGGCAGCGCCTCGCGCGGCCATGGATGGGTCAGCAGATAGGCCGCGAGCCGCTGCGGCGCGTCGGCGTGCGCTGCGACCCAGCATAGCGTCGGCGCCAGTGCCAGGCGGCTGGCCAGCGCGTCGGCCGATTCGATCAGTTCGGGGCGGTAGCACTGCGCCTGCACCGCCAGCACCTCGGGCAGATCGGCCGCCGCCATCGGCCGCAACAGGAATTCGGACATGGCGCGGATTATAGGGCTCGGCAACAGGCGGACGCTGCGCACAGGCGGTTCCGCGACAGGCGGCCGCCCGATGTGCGTCCGGGTTGACCCGGCTATGGTTAACGCGGTCTGTGCTCGCCGGAACCGACTCCGTACAATCGGCCACAGCAAGAACAACGCTGCCTCGCTCACCCCTGTCAGCCAATCCAGGCGCCCCGCCAGCGCGGCGCCCCGGAGGATCTTGATGCCCGAAGTACGCATGCTTGCGCGGCTTTGGCGAGGTAAGGCGACGTTGCACTTCCCCGCCGTGACGGCGACCGGCGCGCGCACCGTGCGACCGGGCGCGGCTTCCGGCCCCGGGCGCGCGGTGGTCATGATGTGCCTCCTGTCGGCTCTCCTCGGCCCGGCCAGCGACGCGCTGGCCGCCTCGCCTGCCGCGCCTTCCGCCGTCCCATCGGCCGCGCAGTCGGCCGCCCCGTCCGCCGCGCCGTCGGCCGCGCCATCAGCCGCACCATCCGCTGCCGGGCGCTCCGCCCCGATGTCCTTCCCCGCCCGCCCGCTGCGGCTGGTCGTGCCGTTTCCCGCCGGCGGCGTGCCGGACGCCATCGCCCGGACGCTGGCCGAGAAGCTGACCGCCAGGCTCGGCGTTCCGGTCGAAGTCGACAATCGCCCCAGCGCCAACGGCACCACGGCCGGCGACGTGGTCGCCAAGGCCAGCTCCGACGGCCATACGCTGCTGCTGCACCAGTCCACCATGCTGATCCAGTCCGGCGTGGAGCCGCTGCCCTACGACGTGGTGCGCGATTTCACGCCGGTGGCGCGCGTCGCCGCGATGCCGCTGTTCCTGGTGATCGACGCGCGGCTGCCGATGCGCACGCCGCAGCAATGGGTCGCGGCGGTGCGCGCCAATCCCGGCGCCTACAGCGTCGGCACGGCCCAGGCCGGTACCCCAGCCCATCTGTATGCCGAATACGCGGTGCGAGGCATCCCCAACGGCGTGCCGCTGGTCACCGCCAAGGGCGAGGCGGCGCTGGTGCAGGAGATGCTGGCCGGCCGTATCAGCGCCTGTTTCTGCAATTTCGCCGCGGTTCAGCAGCATGTGCGCGAGGGTACGCTGCGGCTGCTCGGCGTGGCGGGCTCGGCGCGATCGTCGCTCGCCCCGGGTGTGCCGACGCTGCACGAAAGCGGACTCGACGGCTACGGCGCCGGGCCGTGGCTGGGGGTGCTGGCACCGGCCAAGACGCCGCGCGCGATCGTGGCCAAGCTCGCCACCGTGCTGGACGAGGTGGTGCGCGAAGGGGATGTCGGGCGCCGGCTGGAATCGGTCGGGCTGACGCCGCTGCGCGATTCGCCGGAGGCCTTCGCCACCTCGATCCGGTCGGAATCGATCCAGTGGCAGGTGATTCTGCGCCAGGCCGGGCGGCCGGTGGAGCCTTGACGGCGGGGCACCTGCCGGGGATGTTTCCCGGCCTTTTCCGGGCCGCCATGCGCCCGAATATCCCTTCGTCGCCCGATAGTGCACCTCACGCTGCCATGCAGCATTTCATCGCGGGCGCATTGCCCAGCACGCGCACGGACGAGTATAGGTATTAGCACTTATAATGCCGACCGTCCCTAGCGATGCCAACGTGACTGAAACCACACCCAACCTCGTCGAGCTGCAAGCGGTCGACTTCGCCTATGCGGCGGGCGGCAAGCCCATCCTGTCGGGCCTGTCCATGCGGATTCCGCGTGGCAAGGTCGTCGCGGTCATGGGCGGCTCCGGCTGCGGCAAGACCACCGTGCTGCGGCTGATCGGCGGCCAGGTCCGGCCGCAGCGCGGTCATGTCCGCTTCGACGGCGCCGATATTCCGGCGCTGGACCGCGCCGGCCTTTATGCGGCACGGCGGCAGATGGGCATGCTGTTCCAGTTCGGCGCGCTGTTTACAGACCTGTCGGTGTTCGACAATGTCGCCTTCCCGCTGCGGGAACACACCGACCTGCCGGCATCGATGATCCGCGATCTGGTGCTGATGAAGCTCAATGCGGTGGGGCTGCGCGGCGCCCGCGACCTGATGCCGGCGCAGATCTCCGGCGGCATGGCGCGCCGGGTGGCGCTGGCCCGCGCGATCGCGCTGGACCCCTCGCTGCTGATGTACGACGAGCCCTTTGCCGGGCTCGATCCGATTTCGCTGGGCCTGACCGCGCGCCTGATCCGCACGCTGAACGACGCGCTCGGCGCCACCACGATCATCGTGTCGCACGACGTGCACGAGACCTTCCAGATCGCCGACTACGTGTATTTCATCGCCGAAGGCCGCATCGCGGCGGAAGGGGAGCCGGACGCGCTGCGCGCCTCGACCGACCCCTTCGTCCACCAGTTCGTGCACGCCGAGGCCGACGGCCCGGTGCCGTTCCACTACGGCGGGCCGTCGCTCGCCGAGGACTTCGCCGGCGGAGCGGGGCGGTAATGGGCGCGCTCTACAACGCCATCGCGATGATCGGCTCGGCGGTCCGTCAGACTGTCGAGGGGCTGGGCATGGCCACGCGCATGTTCTTTGCGATGCTGGCGATGTCGCCGTCGATGCTGCGGCGCTTCCGGCTGGTGTCGGACCAGATCTTCTTCGTCGGCAACCTGTCGCTGGTGATCATCGCCGTGTCGGGGCTGTTCGTCGGCTTCGTGCTCGGCCTGCAGGGCTACTACACGCTGAACCGCTATGGCTCCGAACAGGCGCTCGGCCTGCTGGTGGCGCTGTCGCTGGTGCGCGAGCTGGGTCCGGTGGTGACCGCGCTGCTGTTTGCCGGCCGCGCCGGCACCTCGCTGACCGCCGAGATCGGCCTGATGAAGGCCGGCGAGCAGCTGACCGCGATGGAAATGATGGCGGTGAACCCGCTGCAGCGCGTGGTGGCGCCGCGCTTCTGGGCCGGCGTGATCGCGATGCCGGTGCTGGCGGCAATCTTCAGCGCGGTCGGCATCCTTGGCGGCTACATCGTCGGCGTGCAGCTGATCGGCGTCGACGCCGGCGCGTTCTGGTCCCAGATGCAGGGCGGCGTCGACGTGCGCGACGACGTGCTGAACGGCGTCATCAAGAGCTTTATCTTCGGCATTGCCGTGACGTTTATCGCCTTGTACCAGGGCTACGAGGCCAAGCCGACGCCCGAGGGCGTGTCGCGCGCCACCACCCGCACCGTGGTGATCGCGTCGCTCGCCGTGCTGGGGCTCGATTTCCTGCTGACGGCGCTGATGTTCAGTACCTGAGCCCCGCATGGGCGCCGTCGCATTCCGCTGGTTGAACTAGAGAATTCCGATGAGAAAGAACGCACTCGATTTCTGGGTGGGGCTGTTCGTGGTGGCCGGCTTCGTGGCCCTGCTGTTCCTGGCGCTGAAGGCCGGCAACATGAGCGCCTTCAGCTTCGAGGACACCTACACCGTGCAGGCCCGCTTCGACAATATCGGCGGCCTGAAGGCGCGCGCTCCGGTCAAGAGCGCCGGCGTGGTGGTGGGCCGCGTCGGGCAGATCAGCTTCGACGACAAGAACTACCAGGCCACGGTGACGCTGAACCTGGAGAAGCGCTACCAGTTCCCCAAGGACACGTCGGCCAAGATCCTGACGTCGGGGCTGCTGGGCGAGCAATACATCGGCCTCGAAGCGGGCGGCGACACCGCGATGCTGGCCGACGGCGCACGGATCACGATGACTCAATCGGCCGTGGTGCTGGAGAACTTGATCGGGCAATTCCTGTACAACAAGGCGGCCGACGCGGGCGGCACGGGAGCGGAGAAATGAGGGGTTCGGGAGTTCACGGGCGCTGGCTGTTGGCCGGCGCGATGGCGGTCGCCCTGGCGGGCTGCGCGACGGGGCCGGACGCCAATCCGCGCGACCCGCTCGAGCCGTTCAACCGCGAAGTCAACAAGATCAACGAGGACTTCGACAAGGGCGTGATGCGCCCGGTGGCCGAGGTCTATGCCGACTATGTGCCGTCGCCGGTCCGCACCGCCGTCAGCAACGTGTTCTCCAACGTCAGCGACGTCTACTCGGCGCTGAACAACCTGCTGCAGGGCAAGCCGACGCGCTTCGCCGAGGACACCATGCGCGTGGCGATCAACACGGTGCTCGGTCTGGGCGGCCTGATCGACATCGCCACGCCGGCCGGCCTGCCGAAGTACAAGGAAGACTTCGGCCAGACGCTGGGCGTGTGGGGCGTGCCGCCGGGTCCGTACCTGGTGCTGCCGCTGTTCGGGCCGAGCACGGTGCGCGACACCGGCGGCATGCTGGTCGACCGGCAGGCCGATCCGACCGCCTACCTGCATCCGGTGTGGATGCGCAATTCGCTGATCGGCGTGCGCGTGGTCAGCGCCCGTGCCGAACTGCTCGGCGCCAGCAACCTGGTCGAGATGGCCGCGCTGGACCGCTACTCGTTCATGCGCGACGCCTATCTGCAGCGCCGCGAGTATCTGGTCTATGACGGCAATCCGCCGGACCGCGAGGACGACGACATCGACAGCGACGCCGAGCCCAAGCCGCCTAGCTCGGGCTCCGGCGAAAGCCTGCCGGGCCAGACCATGCCGGTGCCGCCGGTGGCGCCGTCGTTCTCGCCGGGCCGCCTGGGCCTTTGAGGTGACTCGCCGTGAGGTCGCCGCTTCACTTCAGTTGTGAGCGCGCCGTCACGGCTGCAACAAACTGTGATAACCGGTGCGAGCGCCACGCGCGCCCGGCACCATGAACTTGCCAGGGGTGCGCACTCTCCAACAAACGCACCCCCGCCGCCCCCGGCGCAACAAGATAGACAAGGAAAAACCATGTTCAAGCGACTGTTGCTTCCCTTCATTGCGGCCTTCGCCATGGCCGGCGCCGCCATGGCCCAGAGCCCCGATACCTCGACCCCGGACGGACTGATCAAGGCGCTGGTGGACGACGTGATGGCCACCGTCAAGGCCGACAAGGAAATGCAGGCCGGCAGCATTCCGAAGATCACCGCGCTGGTCGAGCAGAAGATCCTGCCGAACGCCAACTTCCAGAAGACCACGCAGATCGCGATGGGCCGCAACTGGGCGAAGGCCACGCCGGAGCAGCAGAAGCAGATCGTCGAGGAATTCAAGATGCTGCTGATCCGCACCTACGCCGGCGCCGTCTCGCAGATCCGCGACCAGACCGTGCAGTTCCGCCCGTTCCGCGCCGCGCCGGAAGACACCGAGGTCACCGTGCGCACCCAGGTCATCAACAAGGGCGAGCCGATCCAGATGGACTACCGCCTGGAGAAGACTGCGCAGGGCTGGAAGGTCTACGACATCAATGTGCTGGGCGCCTGGCTGACCGAAGCCTACAAGGGCAGCTTCAACACGATCGCCAGCCAGCAGGGCATCGAAGGCGTGATCAAGACGCTGCAGGACCGCAACCGCCAGCTGGCCAGCGCCAAGGGCTAAACCTTGCGACGCCGGCGCATGTCGTGACGACGCGGCGCAGCACGTCGATGCTGCGCCGCGTTACAATGCCGGCGTGGCGCGGATGCGTCACTCGCACCACCGGCTTTCGCTGATCGATCCCTACCGACCGACCGACCTACCTACCGTCCGACCTACCTACCGGCCTGCTCGATTCGATGCTTTCACTCGGAACCTCGCTGACCAACCGCAACGCCGCCGCCGTGCTGCGCGATGCGGCCGCGCGCGTCGCGCAAGGGGAAGCGCAGATCGATTGCAGCGCGCTCGGACAGGTCGATTCGTCGGCGGTGGCCGTCATGCTGGCGCTGCATCGCGACGCCGCCGCGCGCGGACAGTCCCTCTCCTTCGTCGGCGTGCCGCAGCAAGTGGCCGCGCTCGCCAGCCTGTACGGCGTCGATACGCTGCTGACGCTGTCGCCGCGCAACCCGGCATCTGTGCCGGCGGCTGCGGCCACTGAATCCGGCATCCAGTCCGCCGCCGACCCCCTCGCCGCCGCCGGGCAAGCCGCCTTGCATCGACATTGAACCGGCATCCGCGGTGAGCGTCGGCCGATGGCCGGCGCCGGCACCGTCGCGATGCCTCGGCACCGGCCGTCAGCCGATGCCGCGTCCCAAGCGGGGATTTCTCCGCATCCCCTATAATTCCGGGTTATTCGTTCGTCAGCACCGCCGCGCGCCAACGCGCGATGCGCCTGCCACGCCGGCAGCCGGCAAGCCAGCCGGGCGACCAGGCCGGCAGCTGTATCACCCTCAGGCGGTTCCCGCCATTTCCAGGAGCCCGGCGCGGCAGCGCGACGCTCGCACGCCCGCCAGACGATATCGGCCATGAAAGCCATCGAAATCCAGGATGTCCGCAAGCGCTACCGCAATCTGCAGGCGCTCAAGGGCGTCAGTTTCAGCGTCGAGCGCGGCGAATTCTTCGGCCTGCTCGGCCCCAACGGCGCGGGCAAGACCACGCTGATCTCGATTCTTGCCGGACTGAACCGCGCCGACTCGGGGCAGGTGCGCGTGCATGGCCACGACGTGGTCGGCGACTACCGGCTGGCGCGCCGCATGCTGGGCGTGGTGCCGCAGGAACTGGTGTTCGATCCGTTCTTCACCGTGCGCGAGACGCTGCGCCTGCAGTCCGGCTATTTCGGCCTGACGCGCAACGACGACTGGATCGACGAGATCATGGCCAACCTGGACCTGACCGACAAGGCCGACGCCAACATGCGCCAGCTGTCGGGCGGCATGAAGCGACGCGTGCTGGTCGCGCAGGCGCTGGTCCATCGTCCCCCGGTGATCGTGCTGGACGAGCCCACCGCGGGCGTCGACGTGGAACTGCGCCAGACGCTGTGGAAATTCATCTCCCGGCTGAACCGCGAAGGTCATACCATCATCCTGACCACGCACTATCTGGAAGAGGCCGAAGCTTTGTGCGATCGCATCGCGATGCTCAAGTTCGGCGAGGTGGTGGCGCTGGACCGCACCAGCAGCCTGCTGAGCCAGTTCGCCGGCCTGCAGCTGGTGCTGACGCTGTCGGCGGGCCGCCTGCCGGCCTCGCTCGAGCCGCTGCGGATGCCGTCCAATCCGGGCGAGCGCGCGATCCGGCTGCGGCTGTCCGGCTATCAGGTGGTCGAACCGATCCTGGCGGCGTGCCGCGAGGCGGGCTGCGAAATCGAAGACATGGAAATCAACAAGGCGGACCTCGAGGACGTATTCGTGCAGATCATGGGGAGGGAAGGGCGCAAGCCGGCCTCGCGTGACGGCGCCGACGGTGGCGACGCAGGGGGCGAGGTGGACCGCGACGGCGGCAAGCGCGCCGCGGACCGTGCCGAACCCGTCAATGCCACCCCTTCCTCGCTGGAGAGCCCGGTATGAAACATCCAGCCGGACTCGACCGCGCGGACCAGGGTGCCCGCAGCGGCGGCGACGACAGCCTGCACCTGGCGCCGATGGCGGTGGGCGGCCTGGTCGGCTTTCGCACGCTGCTGTACAAGGAAGTGCTGCGCTTCTGGAAGGTCAGCTTCCAGACCGTGGCCGCGCCGGTGCTGACCGCCATCCTCTATCTGCTGATCTTCGGCCATGTGCTCGAGGACCGCGTCCGCGTCTACGACCAGATCAGCTACACCGCCTTCCTGGTGCCCGGGCTGGTGATGATGAGCATCCTGCAGAACGCGTTCGCCAACAGTTCGTCGTCGTTGATCCAGTCGAAGATCACCGGCAACCTGGTGTTCGTGCTGCTGCCGCCGCTGTCGCACTGGGAGATGTTCGGCGCCTACGTGACCGCCGCGATCGTACGCGGGCTCGCGGTTGGCCTGGGCGTGCTGCTGGTGACGGTATGGTTCGCCGACCTGCATGTGGCCAATGTCGCGTGGATCGTCGTGTTCGCGCTGCTGGGCGCCGGCATGCTCGGCACGCTTGGCTTGATCGCCGGCATCTGGGCGGAGAAGTTCGACCAGCTGGCCGCCTTTCAGAATTTCCTGATCATGCCGGCGACCTTCCTGTCCGGCGTGTTTTATTCGATCCACTCGCTGCCCGCGTTCTGGCAGAAGGTGTCGCACGCCAACCCGTTCTTCTACATGATCGACGGGTTCCGCCACGGCTTCTTCGGCGTCTCCGACGTGTCGCCGTGGTTCAGTTTGGCCGTGGTGGCAAGCGCCTTCGCGGTGGTCGCGGCGATTGCGCTGCGGCTGCTGCAGAGCGGCTACAAGCTGCGGCACTGATCGCGAACCGCACTGCGACACCAGATCGCAGCGACGCGCGCGACAGCGGGATGCAAACCGACGAAACGAGATTAGCCATGCTGCCTACACCTGAACAAGTCAGGGACTACATTGCCCAGGGGCTGCCCTGCGAACACCTCGAAGTGGAGGGCGACGGCCAGCACTTCTTCGCCACCATCGTCAGCGCCGAATTCGAAGGCAAGCGGCTGATCCAGCGTCATCAGCGCGTCTATGCCGCGCTCGGCGACCGCATGCGCGCCGAGATCCACGCGCTGTCGATGAAGACGCTGACGCCCGCCGAATGGCAGGGGGATCAGGCCGGGCAAGCCGGGCAGGCGGGACAGCCCGGCCAGCGCTGAGCAGCCGCCGATCCTCATGGACAAACTCGAAATCCACGGCAACGGCCCGCTGCGCGGCGAAATCTGCATCTCCGGCGCCAAGAACGCTGCCTTGCCGATCCTGTGTGCGAGCCTGCTGACCGGCGACACGCTGACGCTGGACAACGTGCCCGGTCTGCACGACGTGCGCACCATGCTGACGCTGCTGCGCCAGATGGGCGTGCGCGCCGAGCAGAGCGGCACGCAGCTGGCGCTGAACGCGGGCGAGATCACCTCGCCCGAGGCGCCCTACGAGATGGTCAAGACCATGCGCGCGTCGATCCTGGTGCTGGGACCGCTGGTCGCGCGCCTGGGCGAGGCGCGGGTGTCGCTGCCCGGCGGCTGCGCGATCGGCGCGCGGCCGGTGGATCAGCACATCAAGGGCCTACAGGCGATGGGCGCCGACATCGCCATCGAGCACGGCTTCATCCACGCCCGCGCGCGCCGGCTCAAGGGCGCGCGCATCGTCACCGACATGATCACGGTGACGGGCACCGAGAACCTGCTGATGGCCGCCACGCTGGCCGAGGGCGAGACCGTGCTCGAGAACGCGGCGCGCGAGCCCGAGGTCACCGACCTGGCCAACCTGCTGGTCGGCATGGGCGCGCGCATCGAGGGCATCGGCACCGACCGGCTGGTGATCCAGGGCGTCGAGCGCCTGCACGGCGCCGAGCACCGCGTGATCGCCGATCGCATCGAGGCCGGCACCTTTCTGTGTGCGGCCGCTGCAACGCTGGGCGAGGTGGTGGTGCGCGATGTCCCGCCGGGCATTCTCGACGCGGTGCTCGACAAGCTGGCCGAAGCGGGCGCCTCGATCGAGCGCGGCGCCGACTGGGTCCGGCTGGCAATGCGCCAGCGCCCGCGCGCGGTCAGCTTTCGCACCTCCGAATATCCGGCGTTCCCGACCGACATGCAGGCGCAGTTCATGGCCCTCGATTGCGTCGCCGACGGCGCCGCTCGGGTCACCGAGACGATCTTCGAGAACCGCTTCATGCACGTGCAGGAGCTGAACCGGCTGGGCGCCAATATCGCGGTCGAAGGCAATACCGCGGTGGTGACCGGCGTGCCGCGCCTGTCCGGCGCGCGGGTGATGGCCACCGATCTGCGCGCCTCGGCCAGCCTGGTGATCGCCGGCCTGATCGCCGACGGCGAAACGGTGATCGACCGCATCTATCACCTGGACCGCGGCTACGACCGCATGGAAGACAAGCTGTCGGCAGTGGGTGCGCGCATTCGCCGCATCGCCGGCTGACCCAGCGACCAACAAGACGATGAGCCCTTCTCCGAATCAGCTGACCCTGGCCCTGTCCAAGGGCCGGATCTTCACCGAAACCATGCCGCTGCTGGCGGCCGCGGGCATCGAGGTCACCGAAGACCCGGAAACCTCCCGCAAGCTGATCCTGCCAACCACCGACCCGGACGTGCGCGTGATCATCGTGCGCGCTTCCGACGTGCCGACCTATGTGCAGTACGGCGCCGCCGACTTCGGCGTGGCGGGCAAGGATGTGCTGATGGAACACGGCATGGCCGGCCTCTACGCGCCGATCGATCTGAATATCGCCCGCTGCCGCATGTCGGTGGCGGTGCCGGCGGGTTTCGACTATGTCCGCGCGGTGCGCCAGGGGGCGCGGCTGGCGGTGGCGACCAAGTATGTACAGACCGCGCGCGAGCATTTCGCCAAGAAGGGCGTCCACGTCGATCTGATCAAGCTGTACGGCTCGATGGAGCTCGGTCCGCTGGTCGGGCTGGCCGATGCGATCGTCGACCTGGTCAGCACCGGCGGCACGCTGCGCGCCAACAATCTGGTGGAAGTCGAGGAGATCGTGCAGATCTCGTCGCGGCTGGTGATCAACCAGGCCGCGCTCAAGCTCAAGCGCGAGCGGCTGGCGCCGATCCTCGAAGCATTTGAACGGGCCTCCGCGGCCGTGGCGTGATGCCATGGCCGACGGCCCGGGGAATGGAGTCATGAAGGAACAAAGCCTGAACATCCGCCGACTGGACTCGGCCAGCACGGACTTCCCGTTGCGGCTGCGCCAGCTGCTGGCCTTCGAGGCCGGCGAGGACGAGGCCATCGAGCGCACCGTTGCGCAGATCCTGGCCGACGTCAAGGTGCGCGGCGATGCCGCGGTGCTCGAATACACGCTGCGCTTCGACCGTGTCGAGGCGGAATCGCTGGCCGCGCTGGAACTGTCGCCGGCCGAGATGGACGCGGCGCTCGAGGAGCTCGAGCCGAAACGCCGCGCGGCACTCGAGGCGGCCGCGGCGCGCGTGCGCGCCTATCACGAGAAGCAGAAGATCGAATGCGGCAGCCATAGCTGGGAATACGCGGAGGCCGACGGCACCGTGCTCGGCCAGAAGGTGACGCCGCTCGATCGCGTCGGCCTGTACGTGCCGGGCGGCAAGGCCGCGTATCCGTCGTCGGTGCTGATGAACGCGATTCCGGCCCGCGTCGCGGGCGTCAAGGAAGTGATCATGGTGGTGCCGACGCCGGGCGGCGTGCGCAATCCGCTGGTGCTGGCGGCTGCGGCCATCGCCGGGGTCGACCGGGTGTTCACCATCGGCGGGGCCCAGGCGGTCGGCGCGCTGGCCTACGGCACCGAGACGCTGCCCCAGGTCGACAAGATCGTCGGGCCGGGCAACGCCTATGTCGCCGCGGCCAAGCGCCGCGTGTTCGGCACGGTGGGCATCGACATGATCGCCGGGCCGTCCGAGATCCTGGTGATCTGCGACGGCAGCACCGACCCCGACTGGGTCGCGATGGACCTGTTCTCGCAGGCCGAACACGACGAGATGGCGCAGTCGATTCTGCTGTGCCCGGATTCCGGCTATCTGCTGAAGGTGGAAGACAGCATCCGCCGCCTGCTCGACGACATGCCGCGCCGCGACGTGATCGCGGCCTCGATCGGCGGCCGCGGCGCGCTGATCAAGGTGCGCGACATGGACGAGGCCTGCGACATCGCCAATGCGATCGCCCCCGAGCACCTGGAGATCTCCGCGCTCAATCCGCGCCAGTGGGCCGAGAAGATCCGCCACGCCGGCGCGATCTTCCTGGGCCAGTTCACCAGCGAATCGCTGGGCGACTACTGCGCGGGTCCGAACCACGTGTTGCCGACCTCGCGCACCGCGCGCTTCTCGTCGCCGTTGGGGGTCTACGACTTCCAGAAGCGCTCGAGTCTGATCGAGGTCAGCGAGGCCGGCGCGCAGATGCTGGGCCAGATCGCGGCGGAACTCGCCTATGGCGAGGGCCTGCAGGCGCATGCCCGCAGCGCCGAGTACCGGCTCAAGCGCAGTTGATTTGCCGGGGCGGCATGCGTGCCGGCCCGGTGTGCCGCCCCATCACTCCCCAACCGAAGAGGAATTTATGTCAGCCGTCGAGCCTTCCCTGATCGAGCGAATCATCCGTGACGACGTCCGCGCCATGGGCGCGTATCACGTGGCCGATTCGCACGGTCTGATCAAGCTCGATGCGATGGAGAATCCGTACCGGCTGCCTGCGCCGCTGCGTGAGCAGCTCGGCAAGCGGCTCGCCGAGGTCGCGCTGAACCGCTATCCGGTGCCGACCAGCGAGGCGCTGCGCGCGCGGCTGAAGGAGGTGATGGACGTGCCGGCCGGCATGGAGATCCTGCTGGGCAACGGCTCGGACGAGATCATCAGCATGCTGGCGCTGGCGGTGGCGCGGCCCGGCGCGAAGGTGATGGCGCCGGTGCCGGGCTTCGTGATGTATGCGATGTCGGCGCAGTTCACCGGACTCGAATTCGTCGGCGTGCCGCTGCGGGAGGACTTCACGCTGGACCGCGCCGCGATGCTGGCCGCGATGGCCGAGCACAAGCCGGCCGTGATCTACCTGGCGTATCCGAACAATCCGACCGGCACGCTGTTCGACGAGCAGGACATGGAGGCCATCGTGCGCGCCGCGCAGGGCGAGGTCTGCCACAGCCTGGTGGTGATCGACGAGGCCTACCAGCCGTTCGCCCAGCACAGCTGGATGCCGCGGCTGCCCGAGTTCGGCAATCTGCTGGTGATGCGGACCGTGTCCAAGCTCGGTCTGGCCGGCATCCGCCTCGGCTATCTGGCCGGCGATCCGGCCTGGCTTGCGCAGATCGACAAGGTCCGCCCACCGTATAACGTCAACGTGCTGACCGAGGCGACCGCGCTGTTCGTGCTCGAGCATGTCGACGTGCTCGACGAACAGGCGGCGCAACTGCGTGCCGAGCGCGCCAGCGTGGCCACGGCGATGGCCGCGCACCCCGGCGTCACGGTGTTCCCGAGCGCCGGCAATTTCCTGCTGGTGCGCGTGCCCGATGCCGCGCGAATCTTCGATCGGCTGCTCGCGCGCAAGGTGCTGATCAAGAACGTGAGTAAAATGCACCCATTGCTGGCCAACTGTCTGCGCGTGACGGTCAGCACCCCCGAAGAAAATGCGCAGTTTCTCGAGGCGTTTGCCGCCTCGCTGCAGGATTAGCACCATGCGTGTTGCCGAGGTCACCCGCAATACCTCAGAGACCCAGATCCGCGTCGCCCTGAATCTGGACGGCACCGGACGCCAGTTGCTGGCTTCCGGCGTTCCCTTCCTGGACCACATGCTGGACCAGATCGCCCGCCATGGCATGTTCGACCTCGAGGTCGAAGCCAAGGGGGACACCCATATCGACGACCACCATACGGTCGAGGATGTCGGCATCACGCTGGGGCAGGCGGTGGCCAAGGCCATCGGCGACAAGAAGGGCATCACCCGCTATGGGCACAGCTACGTGCCGCTGGACGAATGCCTGTCGCGCGTGGTCATCGATTTCTCGGGCCGCCCGGGGCTGGAGTTCCATGTGCCGTTCACCCGGGCGCGCGTGGGCAGCTTCGATGTGGACCTGACCATCGAGTTCTTCCGCGGCTTTGTCAATCATGCCGGCGTGACGCTGCATATCGACAACCTGCGCGGCATCAATGCGCATCATCAATGCGAAACGGTATTCAAGGCCTTCGGCCGGGCGCTGCGCATGGCGGTGGAACTGGATCCGCGCGCGGCCAACACGATTCCGTCGACCAAGGGCACGCTCTGATCTCGATACCGGTCCGATGAAGTACGGCGGCGCCCTGCCTGCCGCCAACGACTCCGACCGGTCTCTACCGGACTCCACCTACCCAACTCCACCGTTCCGACGGGACGGCCACGCGATGCCACGGCCGTTTCCAACATCATGACTACGATTGCAATTGTGGATTACGGCATGGGCAACCTGCGCTCGGTGGCGCAGGCGCTGCGCCGTGCGGCGCCCGACGCCGATGTGCGCGTCGTCGATGCGCCCGAGGGCATCCGCGCCGCGCAGCGCGTGGTGCTGCCGGGCCAGGGCGCGATGCCCGACTGCATGGCTGCGCTGAACGCCTCGGGGCTGCGCGAAGCCGTGCTCGAGGCCGCGGCCAGCAAGCCGCTGCTGGGCGTGTGCGTTGGCGAACAGATGCTGTTCGAGGCCAGCAGGGAAAGTAGGGCCGGTGCGGACAGCACGCCATGCCTGGGCCTGATGCCGGGCGAGGTGGTCCGCTTCGAGCTCGATGGCATGACGCAGCCGGACGGCTCGCGCTACAAGGTGCCGCAGATGGGCTGGAACCGCGTTCGCCAGACCCGGCCGCATCCGCTGTGGCAGGGTATTCCCGATCAGAGCTGGTTCTATTTCGTCCACAGCTACTATGTGCAGCCGCGCGATTCCGCCCATACTGCCGGGGAAACCGAATATGGCGTCGTGTTTACCAGCGCGGTGGCCCGAGATAATATTTTTGCCACGCAGTTCCACCCCGAGAAGAGTGCGGCGCTCGGCTTGCAGCTCTACCGGAACTTCGTGGACTGGAAGCCCTGATTCACCAAGCCGTTCGACGCAGGCAAGGCCGGGCCGGCAGCGCCGGTCACGCCAGGACAACCTTTTTACTTCAACACGCTCGTCACGCTTATGTTGCTCATTCCGGCCATCGACCTGAAGGACGGTCAATGTGTACGCCTCAAACAAGGCGATATGGACCAGGCCACCGTCTTCTCCGAAGAGCCCGCCGCCATGGCACGACATTGGGTGGAACAGGGCGCGCGGCGTCTGCACCTGGTCGATCTGAACGGCGCCTTCGTCGGCAAGCCCCGCAATGAGGCCGCGATCAAGGCCATCATTGCCGAGGTCGGCGAAGAGATCCCGGTGCAGCTCGGCGGAGGCATCCGCGACCTGAACACCATCGAACGGTGGCTGGACGACGGCCTGTCGTACATCATCATCGGCACCGCCGCGGTCAAGAACCCGGGCTTTCTGAAGGACGCGTGCTCGGCGTTCGGCGGCCACATCATCGTCGGTCTCGATGCCCGCGACGGCAAGGTCGCCACCGACGGCTGGAGCAAGCTGACCGGCCACGAAGTGATCGACCTGGCGCGCAAGTACGAGGACTACGGCGTCGAGGCGATCATCTATACCGACATCGGCCGCGACGGCATGCTGCAGGGCATCAACATCGATGCGACCGTCAAGCTGGCGCAGTCGGTGTCGATCCCGGTGATCGCCAGCGGCGGCCTGTCGAACATGAGCGATATCGACCGGCTGTGCTCGGTCGAGAGCGAAGGCGTCGAAGGGGTGATCTGCGGCCGCGCGATCTACTCCGGCGACCTGAATTTCGCGGACGCCCAGGCGCTCGCGGACAAACTCGGCGCCGACAAGTAAGCCGTCGCCATCGCGCCCCGGTGGGCGCTGCTGCCCGCGTCGCGCCGCGCCTGCGCGCGCCGCGTGGCAAGGATTCCGATGCTAGCCAAACGTATCATCCCCTGCCTGGACGTGACCAATGGGCGGGTGGTCAAAGGGGTCAACTTCGTCGAATTGCGCGACGCGGGCGACCCGGTCGAGATCGCGCGCCGCTATGACGAGCAGGGCGCGGACGAAATCACATTCCTGGACATCACCGCGACCAGCGACGGCCGCGATCTGATGCTCAACATCATCGAAGCGGTGGCCTCGCAGGTCTTCATTCCGCTGACGGTGGGCGGCGGCGTGCGCACCGTCGAGGACGTACGCCGGCTGCTCAATGCCGGCGCGGACAAGATCAGCGTCAATTCGTCGGCGATCAGCAATCCGCAACTGGTGTCGGATGCCACCGCGCGCTACGGCTCGCAATGCATCGTGGTCGCCATCGACGCCAAGCGCAGTTCGGCGCCGGGCGAGCCGCCGCGCTGGGAGGTGTTCACGCACGGCGGGCGCAAGGCCACCGGGCTCGATGCCGTCGAGTGGGCGCGCGAAGTGGCACGGCGCGGCGCCGGCGAACTGCTGCTGACCAGCATGGATCGCGACGGCACCAAGAGCGGCTTCGATCTCGAACTGACCCGGGCGGTCAGCGACGCGGTAGGCGTGCCGGTGATCGCCTCGGGCGGCGTCGGCGGGCTGCAGGACCTGGCCGACGGCATCCGCATCGGCCACGCCGACGCGGTGCTGGCCGCAAGCATCTTCCACTACGGCCAGCACACGGTGGCCGAGGCGAAGGCATTCATGGCCCGCGAGGGCATTCCGATGCGGGTTTGACGATGGCAAAGAAGTGGCTCAACAAGGTCAAATGGGACGATCACGGCCTGGTGCCGGTGATCGTGCAGGAACTCGGCTCCAACGACGTGCTGATGTTCGCCTTCATGAATCGCGAGGCGCTGCAGCGCACCGTCGAGCTCGGCGAGGCGGTGTTCTGGTCGCGCTCGCGCAAGCGGCTGTGGCACAAGGGCGAGGAATCGGGTCATGTGCAGAAGGTGCATGAGATCCGCCTCGACTGCGACGAGGACGTGGTGCTGCTGAAGGTCACGCAGGCCGGCGACATCGCCTGCCACACCGGCCGCCATTCCTGCTTCTTTCAGAAATTCGAGGGCGACGTCGAGAACGGCGACTGGCAGACCGTCGAACCGGTGCTCAAGGATCCCTCGGCCATCTACGGCAGCAATCACTGATGAGCGACTCTTCTGCGAACCAGGCCGACGCGCTGGCCGATGTACTGGCGCGCGTGGCCGCGGTGCTCGAATCGCGCAAGCCGGAACACGGCGGCGATCCCGACCAATCGTATGTCGCGCGGCTGTTCCACAAGGGCGATGACGCGATCCTGAAGAAGATCGGCGAGGAAGCGACCGAGACCGTGATGGCGGCCAAGGACGCACGCGCAGCCAACCTGACCGCGCCCGCGCTCGACAAGGTCGTCTACGAGGTCGCCGACCTGTGGTTCCACAGCATGGTGCTGCTGGCCCGCTTCGGCCGGGGCCCGGCCGACGTGGTGGCCGAACTGGCGCGCCGCGAGGGGCTGTCGGGGCTGGCCGAGAAGGCGTCGCGCACGCCCGAGGCAAAGTGAGCGCCGCGGCTCCTGGACGGGCTGTGGGGTATCGTGTGGCACAGTATCGTCTGGACCGAACCGTGCGCACACGCAAGGAGGCGCAATGAGCAACGACTATCCCGGCCGGGATTATCCCGGCCAGGTGGTGCCGAGCAGCGGCGGCGCGCAGCTCGACAGCCTGCGCAAGCTGACCCACATCCTGTATGGGCTGTATGCGATTTTCTGGCTGACCGGCGGCATTACCGCGCTGATCGCGATCATCATCAACTACGTCAAGCGGGACGACGCTCGCGGCACGCTCTATGCATCGCACTTTGCGTGGCAGATCCGCTCGTTCTGGTGGTCGGTCGCGTGGACCGTGCTCGGCGGCGTGCTGTTTGCCACCGTGGTGGGCATCGCGCTGGCCTTCATTGTCTGGGGCCTGTTGTCGCTGTGGATTCTTTACCGTATTGTCAAAGGCTGGTTGTATTTGAATGACAGCAAGCCGATGTACCCAGAGCAGCGTTTCTAGACGGTGCCATCCGGGCCAGGTTTGAGCCGGGCTTGCCGGTGTCCTTCACTTCGCAATGAAACTTTCATGAACGCACACGAGAATTGCATCTTCTGCAAGATCGTCGCCGGCCAGATACCGTCGCGAAAGGTGTACGAGGACGCCGACATGCTGGCGTTCCACGATATCCATCCGAAGGCGCCGGTGCACTTCCTGATCATTCCGAAGGTGCATGTGGACTCGCTCGCAGCCTGTGGCCCGGGCGAGGGCGACGTGCTTGCTAAAATGCTGCTCAAGGCGCCGCAGCTGGCCCAGGAACTGGGTTGCGGCAATGGCTTCCGCACCGTGATCAACACCGGTCCGGATGGCGGTCAGGAGGTCTATCACCTGCATCTGCACGTGATGGGCGGGCCGCGGACCGAATGGAAGGTCGCGCTGCCGTAGGCCGACGCGGCACGCTTGAGTAGAGAATGACGTCCGGCCGCTTGCGGCGGACGAAACAGCGCCGGCTACCGTCGCCCGGCGTGCGAGCTCGGACGGAAACAACGGGTCCGCGTGGCAAGGTGCCGCGCGGGGCTTCATCAGGAGCAGGAAAATGGGTTCGTTTAGCATTTGGCATTGGCTGATCGTGCTGGTGATCGTCATGCTGGTCTTTGGCACCAAGAAGCTGCGCAATATCGGCCAGGATCTGGGCGGCGCGGTCAAGGGCTTCAAGGACGGCATGAAGGATCCCAACGCGGCCCCGGGCGAGGACACCACTACCGGCACGGGCACGCCCAAGGAACTGCGCGACTCGACCACGATCGACGTGGACGCCAAGGAAAAGTCGCGCCAGCAGCAGTAATCCGGATCATGCAGTCAGTCGGCGTCCGGCCGGCGCGGCCCCGCATCGGCCCCGCCGTGGCCCGGTACACTGATCCTCTTCTTCCTCCGGGCGGCGGCGCGGGGCATTGCGCCCGGCCGCGCCCGGCAATGGCATTGAATCCCGCATGATCGATCTGGGCATTTCCAAGCTGGCGCTGATCGGTGCGGTCGCGCTGATCGTGATCGGTCCCGAGCGGCTGCCCAAGGTCGCCCGCACTGTCGGCGCGCTGGTCGGCCGCGCACAACGCTATATCAGCGACGTGAAGGCGGAAGTCAGCCGCGAAGTCGAGCTCGACGAACTGCGCCGCATGCGGACCGAGTTCGAGGACGCCGCGCGCGACGTCGAGCGGACCATCCACAAAGAGGTCAACGAGCAGGCACAGTCGCTGAACGAGGCATTGTCGGAGGCCACCGGCGAGAGCGGCGTGTCCGGCGTGTCCGGCGGCAGCGATATGTCCGCGGCGCCGTATGTCCCCAGCTGGGACACCGCGCACAAGATGCACAACGGCCGCAAGAGCTGGCGCGTCAAGCAGGCCGCCGTGCCGAAGTGGTACAAGCGCCAGAACAATGTCCGCGGCTGGGCCCAGTCCGGCGCCGCCCGCGTCAAGCGCCACCGTCCGGCCACGCGCCCCGCGCGTTCTTTCTTCGAGTGACCATGCGGCAGTCCGCCCCGATACCGGCGGCCGACCGGTCCGCACGTTCGTCGCGCGCCTTGCCGCGCGCGATGTCGCTTTTCTCTTTCCTGTTGTCCGCCCACCGCTGCTGAGCGGCTGCCGCCATGAGCGAATCGCGTTCCCCCGATCCCCAAGAAGAATCCCAGCAGGAAACCTTCATCTCGCACCTGGTGGAGCTGCGCGAGCGCATCGTCAAGGCCGTCGCCGGCGTGCTGGTGGTATTCGTCAGTCTGGTCTACTGGGCCCCGGACATCTTCAATCTGTTCGCGCGGCCGCTGATGGAGTCGCTGCCCAAGGGCGGCAGGATGATCGTCACCGACGTGACCGGCTCGTTCTTCGTGCCGATGAAGGTCACGTTGCTGGTCGCCTTCCTGATCGCGTTGCCGTGGGTGCTGTACCAGATCTGGCAATTCGTCGCGCCGGGGCTCTATCAGCATGAGAAGCGGTTGATCATGCCGCTCGTCACCAGCAGCTATCTGCTGTTCCTGTTCGGCGTGGCGTTCGCTTACTTCCTGGTGTTTCCCACGGTGTTCCATTTCATGGCGCACTACAACGCGCCGCTGGGCGCCGAGATGTCGACCGACATCGACAAGTATCTCGGCTTCGCGATGACGACATTCCTAGCCTTCGGCATCACCTTCGAGGTGCCGGTGGTTGTTATCGTGCTGGTGCGCTTCGGTGTGGTGGAGCTCGAGAAGCTCAAGCAGATCCGCCCGTATGTGATCGTCGGGGCCTTCATCATCGCGGCCATCGTGACGCCGCCCGATGTGCTTTCGCAGCTGCTGCTGGCGATCCCGCTGATCCTGCTCTACGAGCTTGGCCTGTTGATGGCCAAGGTCATCGGTCGTCCGTTGCCCAATGACGGCGCGGCCAAAGAGTCGCAAGCCGACTGATTGGTGCCGAAGGGCGCAATCATTGCGTCCTTTTTGCACCAAAATGGGGAAAACCACCGTTTCTCCTGTTGCTGTCCAGCAACAAAAGCCGCCCTCAGGAACGGTTTACGACGAAAAAGCCTTCTGAGCGCCGGGGAGCCTGACACATAATACGCCTCAGACGTGATGGTGAATGCGTCGCCCAAGCACTTGGGCAACCCAAGATTTCCCAATCAGTTGACAAGGAAAGTGTCGATATGAAGATGAAACTGTTTGCAGCTGCAGTCGCCGCCCTGGCCGCTGGTGGTGCCTACGCCCAGTCGAGCGTGACCCTGTACGGCGTGGTCGACGCTGGTCTCGAGTACAACAACAACGCCGGCCAAACGGGTGAGAACCTGTTCCGCATGCAATCGGGCGGCCAGTCCGGTTCGCGTTGGGGCCTGCGCGGCGTGGAAGACCTGGGCGGTGGCCTGAAGGGTCTGTTCGTGCTGGAAAGCGGTTTCGATCTCGACAACGGCCGTTCGGGCCAAGACGGCCGTCTGTTCGGTCGTAGCGCCTACGTCGGTCTGCAGAACCAGTTCGGCACCCTGACCCTGGGCCGTCAACAGACCCCGTTCTACGACTTCGGTCTGCAGTTCGACCCGATGGCGATCGCTCCGCGTTACTCGATCACCTCGCAAGCTGTCGAGTTCCAATCGCGTGCTGACAACGCCGTCAAGTACGTCGGCAAGTTCGGCGGCCTGACCGCGTCGGCCATGTACTCGTTCCGCGCTGACGGCCAAGAAGTTGCTGGCCGCAACGTCGGTGGTCGCGAAATGGGCGCGTTGCTGAGCTACGCTGCTGGCCCGTTCTCGATCGGTGCTGCCTATGACGACCTGCACGTTGGTTCGCTGGCTCCCGGAGGCAACCAAGCTCCGGTGATCCGCCGCGCTACCGTTGCCGGTACGTACGCTTTCGGTCCGGCCAAGGCCTTCCTGGGCTACCGTTGGGCGAAGGCATCTGACGGCGCCGTCCTGCCGGGCGCTGTTGGCGGTGCTGACGTGACCACGTCGAACCTGTACTGGGCTGGCCTGGCGTACCAAATGACCCCGGCCTTCTCGGTCACGGGTGCTGCGTACTACCAGGACTTCCGCCGCAGCGGTGCTGATCCGTGGCAATTCGTGCTGACCGGCGACTACGCTCTGTCGAAGCGCACCGACATCTACACCTCGCTGTCGTACACCCTGAACAAGGATGGTTCGGCTCTGGGCGTGGCTGGCTTCAACAACCCGACCGCTTCGACCCCGGTGTTCAACGTCGAGCCGGGCAAGGACCAGTTCGGTGCCATCGTTGGCGTGCGCCACAAGTTCTAATTTGACGCGAGCGATCGCATCAAGTTAGCTTGATCGAAACGCCGGCATCCTTCGGGATGCCGGCGTTTTGTTTTGGGCGCGCGGTTTCGATACCTGTAGGTGCAGACGATGAGTCGGCGCGGGCCTGCTCCAAGCCGCGCCTGCTTCAGGCTCCCGATCGCTGTGACCGGATGAGTAGTCGGGCGCGGCATAGAGAGACGCCATGCAGCAGTCCGAGCGGATGGCGACTGTACGACCGTTCGGGCGCTCGCATGCCGCCGCTATTGTCCGAGCCAGGGCTTGCGGCGATTGCGGTTTGTCATGGCGATCGGCCAATTGCCCACGTCAGCAACCGGCGTGATCGTGGATAGAGGCCCGAAAAAGAAAAAGCCCCTTGGCAACGTACCAAGGGGCTTTTTGCTGGATCGCCCGTCGCAGCCGACCGCGGCGATGCGCGGTCGGACGGCGGTCAATCTTCCTCGTCGTAAGGCAGCACACGTCGCGGCGGAGGCGGCCGCTTGCCGATCATGACTGTCACCTCGGTCGGCTTGCCACGACGTACTACTTTCATCTTGACTTCCGTACCGGGCTTGAGCTGTGCGATCGCATTGAGCAGCGCCGTGGTATCCGTGATCGGTTGATCCTGCACGGCCACCAGCACATCGCCCGGCCGCACGCCTGCCTTGTCGGCGGGTCCGCCCTGGACGATCGCGGCGATCAGTGCGCCCTCCTTGGCATCGAGCCCAAACGATTCGGCAATCTCCGGCGTCATGTCCTGCGGTTCGACGCCGATCCAGCCGCGCGTTACCGAGCCGGTGGAGATGATCGACTCCATCACCTGCTTTGCCGTGGACACCGGAATCGCGAAGCCGATGCCGAGCGAGCCACCCGAGCGCGAGTAGATCGCCGTGTTGATGCCAAGCAGGTTGCCTTGCGCATCGACCAGCGCACCGCCGGAGTTGCCGGGGTTGATCGCGGCGTCGGTCTGGATGAAGTTCTCGAAGGTGTTGATGCCCAGATGGCTGCGGCCCAGCGCCGACACGATGCCCATGGTCACGGTCTGGCCGACGCCGAACGGATTGCCGATCGCCAGCACCACGTCGCCGACCTTGACGTTCTCCAGACGTCCCAGCGTGATCGCCGGCAGGTCCTTCAGCGTGATCTTCAGCACCGCGAGGTCGGTTTCCGGGTCCGAGCCGACCACCTTGGCGTTGGCCTTGCGGCCGTCGGTCAGCGCGACCTCGATCTCGTCGGCGCCGTCCACGACATGGTGGTTGGTTAGAATGTAGCCCTCGGCGCTGACGATCACGCCTGAACCGAGGCTCGACACCGGCTCCTGCCGCTCGGGCAGCCGGTCACCGAAGAAGAAGCGGAACCACGGATCGTCGGCCTGCGGATTGCCGCGGCGCGCGCCGTTCTTGCTGGTAAAGATGTTGACCACCGCCGGCATCGCCAGCTGCGCCGCCTCGCTATAAGAGCGTTCCGCGGATGGTCCCGTGACATTCGGCACCACTTCCTTGAGCGCGACGATCGGCGAACCGGATTGGACCGCGACGCGCCCGCGTTGCAGCCATTCCGGTTTCAATGTCGCCACGACAAACCAGATGGCCAGCACAACTGTGACGGCCTGGGCAAAGAACAGCCAGAAGCGGCGCAACATATTGGAGTTTGGGCTGAAAATGAAAACAAAAGAGCTTGAATTGTACTTGAACGACCTATTGGAAGTCCCCCGCTTCAAGGACTATTGCCCGAATGGTCTGCAAGTGCAAGGTCGACCCGAAATCACTCACATCGTGACGGGCGTCACGGCCAGCGTTGCGCTGCTCGACGCGGCCATCGAGGCCGGGGCCGACGCGATCCTTGTCCATCACGGCTATTTCTGGCGCGGGGAGGACGCGCGCGTCATTGGCCAGAAGCATGGACGGCTGCGGCGTCTGCTGGTATCGGACACCAATCTGTTGGCCTATCACCTGCCGTTGGACGGCCATCCCGAGCTAGGCAACAACGCGCAGTTGGGGCGAGAGCTCGGTCTGAATCCGACGGGGCGCTTCGGCGACGACCAACTGGGCTGGACCGGCACGCTGCCGCAGTCGATGACGCTGCGCATGCTGGCCGACCACGTGGCCGGCGTGCTCGGCCGCGACCCGTTGGCGATCGGCGATCCGGATCAGCCGGTACGCACCGTGGGCTGGTGTACTGGTGGCGCGCAGGGCTATTTCGGCGCGGCGATCGAAGCAGGAGTCGATGTCTATCTGAGCGGCGAGGTCTCCGAGCAGACCACGCACCTGGCGCGCGAAAGCGGCGTCGGGTATATCGCCGCCGGCCACCATGCGACCGAGCGCTATGGCATTCGCGCGCTCGGCACCCATCTGGCACAGCAATTAGGGCTGCGCCATACCTTCATCGATATTTCCAACCCGGTATAACCGGGGTTTTTTCGCGGGCGCCGACAGCGGCGCCCGCTCGGGCCAAACTCAGGCCCGGCTCTTCAGGCTGTCGCGGATCTCGCGCAGCAGCTTGACGTCTTCCGGATCCTCGGGCGCCGGTGCCGGCGGTTCCGCGGCGCGCAGCCGGTTGATGGCGCGCACCATCATGAAAATGATGAAGGCCAGGATCAGGAAGTTGACCAGGATGGTCAGGAAATTGCCGTAGGCGAATACCGGCACGCCGGCCTTTTTCAAGGCATCGAGCGTCATTGGCGTGCCCGCCGGGGGATCGGACAACACGAGGAACAGATTCGAAAAGTCGAGTTTGCCGATGATCCGGCCCACCAGCGGCATGATCAGGTCATTGACTACGGAATCCACGATTTTTCCGAAAGCTGCGCCGATAATCACGCCGACCGCCAGGTCGACCACGTTCCCGCGCATCGCGAAGGTCTTGAATTCCGACATCATGCTCATGGCTTAACTCCTTGCTGTTGTTCATTTTTCACCACGCACCGCAGCGCAAGACTGCCGCAACGATGCCGCAAACGCAAGCCTGACGCGGCTTTGCGGCAGACGGATGTCGGTCCCCTACACGGTCGCGCGATCAACGAACACCCCCGGGTTACCGCGCTTTCACTGCCCAATGTGCCTAAGGTACAATTTACGGTTGACGCAAAATCTAAATTGACTTCCCCTGGGGTTTGGAATGAATGACCAGCAAAGCGTGAAGAGCGTGGATAAGGGGCGTCGCAACTGGTTGATCGCGACGTCTGTGGCTGGCGGCATCGGAGGAGTGGCGGTTGCGGTGCCGTTTGTCAGTACCTTTGCACCGTCGGAAAAGGCCAAGGCGGCAGGCGCGCCGGTCGAGGCCGACATCAGCGGGCTCAAGCCCGGCGAAATGATGACGGTCGAATGGCGCGGCAAGCCCGTCTGGATTCTGCGTCGTACGGACGAGATGCTGGCGTCGCTGAAAAAGACCGACGCCGAAGTGGCCGACCCGAACTCGGACATTCCGTTCACGATGGAAACCCCCGAGTACTGCAAGAACGAAACCCGTTCCCGGCCCGAGCACAAGGATATCCTGGTCGTCGTCGGCATCTGCTCGCATCTCGGTTGCTCCCCGTCCGGCCCGTTCGCGGCTGGCGCCAATCCCACCCTCGGTTCCGACCCCGGTTTCCTCTGCCCGTGCCACGGCTCGACCTTCGACCTGGCAGGCCGCGTATTCAAGAACAAGCCGGCACCGCAGAACCTTGACGTTCCCCCATACCAGTTCCTCACCGACACCACGATCGTGATCGGCAAAGACGAAAAAGGAGAGGCTTGATCATGGCGGCGGAAAAGCAAGTCAAGACGACCGGCCTGCTGGGCTGGATCGACGCGCGCTTCCCGGCGACGCAACTGTGGGAAGACCATCTGTCCAAGTACTACGCGCCGAAGAACTTCAACTTCTGGTACTTCTTCGGCTCGCTGGCGCTGCTGGTGCTGGTGATCCAGATCGTCACCGGCATCTTCCTGGTGATGAACTACAAGCCGGACGGCACGCTGAACGCCGCCGGCATCCCGGTGGCGTACGCCAGCGTCGAGTTCATCATGCGCGAGGTGCCATGGGGCTGGTTGATCCGCTACATGCACTCGACCGGCGCCTCGGCGTTCTTCGTGGTCGTCTATCTGCACATGTTCCGCGCGCTGCTGTACGGTTCGTACCGCAAGCCGCGCGAGCTGGTCTGGATCTTCGGCTGCCTGATCTTCCTGACGCTGATGGCCGAGGCGTTCATGGGCTATCTGCTGCCGTGGGGCCAGATGTCGTACTGGGGCGCCCAGGTGATCGTCAACCTGTTCTCGGCGATCCCGGTGATCGGCCAGGACCTGTCGCTGTTCATCCGCGGTGACTACGTGGTCAGCGACGCGACGCTGAACCGCTTCTTCTCGTTCCACGTGATCGCCGTGCCGCTGGTGCTGCTGGGCCTGGTGGTCGCCCACATCATCGCGCTGCACGAGGTCGGCTCGAACAACCCGGATGGCGTCGAAATCAAGGAGAAGAAGGACGAAAACGGCGTGCCGCTCGACGGCATCCCGTTCCATCCGTACTACTCCGCGCACGACCTGATGGGCGTCGGCGTGTTCCTGATTCTGTTCTCGGCGGTGATTTTCTTCTTCCCCGAGATGGGCGGCTACTTCCTGGAACACAACAACTTCTTCCCGGCCGACCCGCTGAAGACCCCGCCGCACATCGCGCCGGTCTGGTACTTCACGCCGTTCTATTCGATGCTGCGTGCCACCACGGCCAACTTCCTGCCGATCCTGTGGATCTTCTTCGCGGTGCTGCTCGGCATCCTGTTCCTGCGCAGCAAGAGCCTGAAGGTCAAGGGCATCGCGGTGGCCATCGCCGTCGTGCTGGCCCTGGGCTTCTACTTCATCGACGCCAAGTTCTGGGGCGTGGTGATCATGGGCGGTTCGGTGATCATCCTGTTCTTCCTGCCCTGGCTCGACCATTCGCCGGTCAAGTCGATCCGCTACCGCCCGGCTTTCCACAAGACGATCCTGATGGTGTTCGTCGTGTTCTTCCTGATCTTGGGCTACCTCGGCGTGCAGCCGCCGTCGCCGGTCGGCGAGAAGGTGTCGCAGCTCGGTACGCTGCTGTACTTCGCCTTCTTCCTGACCATGCCGCTGTGGAGCCGCGTCGGCACCTTCCAGCCGGTGCCCGACCGCGTGACGTTCAAGCACCACTAAGCCAGGCCCAAGGACAAGGAACAACGATGAAAAAGCTGCTTTCCATTCTCGCGCTGGCCGGCGCGTGCTTTGCCGGTGCGCCCGCCATCGCCGCCGAAGGGGGCTATCCACTGGAGCCGGCGCCGGTCAACACCAGCGACCTGTTCTCGCTGCAGCGTGGCGCCAAGCTGTTCGTCAACTATTGCCTGAACTGCCACGGCGCGTCGATGATGCGCTACAACCGCCTGCGCGATATCGGCCTGACCGAAGACCAGATCCGCGAGAACCTGATGTTCACCGCGGACAAGGTCGGCGAAACGATGACGATCGCGATGCAGCCGAAGGACGCCAAGGCGTGGTTTGGCGCGGCGCCGCCGGATCTGTCGGTGATCGCTCGTGCTCGCGGCGATGCGTGGCTGTATACGTATCTGCGCACCTTCTATCGCGACGACACCCGTGCGACCGGCTGGAACAACCTGGTATTCCCGAGCGTCGGCATGCCGCACGTGCTGTGGGAACTGCAAGGCCAGCGCGCCGCCAAGTTCGCCGACGTCGAAGAGCATGGCGAAAAAGTGCACAAGTTCGTCGGTTTCGAACAACTGACGCCCGGCAGCATGACGCCGCTGCAGTACGATACCGCCGTCGCCGACCTGGTCGCCTATCTGGACTGGATGGCCGAGCCGGCGCAGAACCACCGCCGCCGTCTGGGCGTGTGGGTGCTGCTGTTCCTCGGCGTATTCACCGTGTTCGCCTGGCGCCTGAACGCCGCCTACTGGAAAGACGTCAAGTAATCCCGGTAGACCGCCCGAGGGCTAGCGCGGGGTTGCCGATGCGACACCGCCTGGCCCTTTTTCCTTTGTGACGGGATGAACGGATCGGACACCGGCGCGCCCCATGCGCCGCCCGCCAAGCCACCGATCCGACATTCCGTTACGCTATTTGTAACGAATTTGCTTTCCGATGGTGGGTTCTGACAGAATGTTTGACCCAACTTCGGCCTAGCGCCGCCTCCAAGGAATCCCAACCATGATGGTGTTGTATTCGGGCACCACCTGCCCGTTCTCTCAGCGTTGCCGCCTGGTCCTGTTCGAAAAGGGCATGGACTTCGAAATCCGCGACGTCGACCTGTTCAACAAGCCGGAAGACATCTCGGTGATGAATCCCTACGGCCAGGTGCCCATCCTGGTCGAGCGCGACCTGATCCTGTACGAATCCAACATCATTAACGAGTACATCGACGAGCGCTTCCCGCACCCGCAGCTGATGCCGGCCGACCCGGTCCAGCGTGCCCGCGCCCGCCTGTTCCTGTTCAACTTCGAAAAGGAACTGTTCACCCACGTCTACGTGCTCGAGAACGAGAAGGGCAAGACCGCCGAGAAGAGCCACGAGCGCGCCCGCGCCGCGATCCGCGACCGGCTGACGCAACTGGCTCCGATCTTCGTCAAGAACAAGTACATGCTCGGCGAAGAATTCTCGATGCTGGACGTTGCCATCGCACCGCTGCTGTGGCGTCTGGACCACTACGGCATCGAACTGTCGAAGAACGCCGCCCCGCTGCTGAAGTACGCGGAACGGATCTTCAGCCGCCCCGCCTATATCGAAGCGCTGACCCCGTCCGAAAAGGTGATGCGCCGCTAAGCCGGCCCGGCCCGAGTCCGCTCGGGCCACCGGCGCGACGCCACTGGAAGTCTTATGCCTGAAACCTCGACCAAGCCCTACCTGATCCGCGCCATTTACGAATGGTGCACGGACAACGGCTTCACTCCGTATATCGCCGTGTTCGTCGACGCGAACACCAACGTGCCGCGCGAATTCGTCAAAAACAACGAGATCGTGCTGAACGTCAGCTTCGACGCGACCAGCGGTCTGGAAATGGGCAACGAGTGGATCAGCTTCAGCGCCCGCTTCGGCGGCGTCTCCCGGAAGCTGGACGTGCCGGTCGATAACGTGCTCGCGATTTACGCGCGCGAGAACGGGCAGGGTATGGCCTTCCCGGTCGAGCGCAGCGTGCCGGAAACCCAGGCCGCGACCGAACGCGAACTGAATCCGCCGCCGAAACTGGCTCCGGTCGAAAGCGACGGCGGTGCCCAAGCCGACACTGCCGACGCTTCGGACGACGACGATCCGAATCCGCCGCCGGTGCCGCGCATCGGTACCCGCAAGCCTTCGCTGAAGGTCGTCAAGTAAGGCCCTTCGGCCGGTCTGATCTAACTGGCCAACCATCGCCAACGCAGCCCGCATGCAGTAGAATCGCGGTCTGCATTTATGCCGGCTTAGCTCATCAGGTAGAGCAGTTGATTTGTAATCATCAGGTGGCGGGTTCGAGTCCTGCAGCCGGCACCAGTACCCATGCGGGTTCCAGAGATGGGGCCCGCTTCTTGTTCTACCAATCCTACTTTAGCTTGCCGAGGAAGTACCGCGCGTCTCCTGGTTGGTAGAACGATGGCGTGAAAGGACCACGGGGAATGGCACGGCGAAATCAATACACAAAGGTCGAAAAATACAATCGGGTTGTCGCTCCGAGGGCACAAGGAAAGGGGGACAGAGGTTACCGGGGCTTTCAGTGCCTGAATACGGATTGCGATCAGTTCATTATCTGGCCTGAGCCCATTACAGAGAATTTTGTCATTGCTTGTCCCAAGTGCGAACATGTCCATGAGGACGGAGGCAGCGAAAAATATTTCGACTTTGCAATCCAGTCACTGAATCCTCTAACAAAGGAAGTTTTGGAAACTCTTAATAGCGGCGAATTTATCATTGATCATCGCAGCTATGTCCTACAGTCGCTCCAGTACAAGTATTGTGTTCTTTGCAATACTCTAAAACCCTTCGAGGCCTTCGATCGACATAGCGGCCGAGCGACCGGGCGTCAAAGTGAGTGCAATCTCTGTAAGTCGATTTATAACTCCATAAAAAATCCTACCCGAACTCAAGATCAGCACCGGGAAGCTGCACAGAAGCGTCGGCTCTACATCGAAATTTCAAAAGAGAGTGGGCGCATCAATACTGCGGAAATTTTTCGTCGATTCCAAAATAAGTGTTTTTGTTGCAGCAGACCACTCGTTGATGACGATGGTTTTCCAATCTCCGGTGCTTTCAACATCGATCACACGCTTCCTGTGTATTATCTTTGGCCAGCTACCAGCCAGAACGCTACCTTACTCTGTCGCGAGCACAACGGGTCAAAAGCTGAAAAGTGGCCAAGCGAATTTTATAGCCAAGAGCAGATTAACCAGTTGGCAGTCTTAACGGGTCTTCAAGCGGAGTTGCTTCGTGGCCCTCCTGTACTAAACCCGGTTGCAGTAGAGCTGTTGCGAGATCCAGCGCAGGTCAATGCGCTCATATTCAAATATGCTCGCTATAGAAGTGAACTCATTCGCCTGAGAAACAGGGTGCTCACAATGGCGAAGTTCGACTTCTTTGACGGTACGCGAGTTTCAGATGCCTGGCGCGAGGAGGCAGATAACCTCCTCGTGCTTAGGCGTAACTAGATCAGGACGAGGTACTGGTGCGAAGTCACTGTGCCTTTGTCGCGTATGCCGTGGCTCTCGCAGTGGCCGACTGTTTCGTCGAATAAATCCGCCACGTTAAAGAATCTCCTGGCCCGTCGTTGAAGCTCTGCACCCATATCACATTTCTTGCTTTTCCCCAAATGCATCACCAAGACGCCACCCGCCTTTAATCGCTCTCTAGCTTGCCGCAATATGGGATCGTAAACGGCTAAATCCAGTTTTTGTAGTTCGTCGACGAAGGATTGTGGTCGTAGCGAGAAATCTACCGCGCTCCACCCCGCAAACCACAAGCGCAACCAATTCGCAAGATGGAATCGTGTGCTGTCGAAGAACGGTGGCGACGTAATAACGGCATCTAGTTGATCAACATATAGCGGCCAGTGACCGGTTGCGTCTTGCTCAATCACCCGTCCGGCCACAAATGACTGCGGGTGCGGAGCCTCTAAGCTGCGTCGTACCTTTTGCCGCAAGCGTGGCATAAGTGCGCGGTACTCGAACTCTCCGGTTGGTGCAAAAGGGGTTATCGGATGCGAATTGCGGCTTAATGCGTATGGTCGATTACCATGTAGAATGTGGAGCAATGCCGAAAGAACTAGTGATTCATGACCTGTGGAGTATCCCCGCTCCATAAAAAACTGTCGTGCTAAAAGAATTTCCTTGAAGGTTTGTTGCGAATAATATTCGGGGATTTTTCCATTGAAACCAATGGCCGATGCCTCCTGCAGTACGCTGTCCGGGACATTGCCGTTCTCAATGTGGTCCTCCAACTCTCGGAGTACCCGTTCACAGCTATCACCGTCGAAGCCTTCTATTTTTGCCCTGGCTATCGGTAAGGCCGACGGGCTAATATCGAAACTAAAACTCTGATGCCCCGCCAACGCCGCCTCGAATGGAATTGTTCCTACACCCCCGAAAGGGTCGAGCACGCGGCCGGATTTAGGAAGAAACGCTTCTATCAATTTAGCGGCGAGCGACGGCTTCATTTTGCCTTGGTACGAGCAAAGAGAGTGAAGAGGATGTCCCCAATTACGTTTGGCAAACTCCCCCCGCTGATGAGGCAGTTCCGTTTTGAACGTAGACCAACGTTCATCCAACTCACGTGGTAGCGCTTGCTTCGATGCACGGGGCCGCTTTGGCTTCCGATTCTTGAAAATGAGGAGACTCTGTCGCAGTGGTCTCCCGGACCGAGATTTGCGTTGTCTAAGCATGACTTCGCTGTCCAACTCGAAGCCAAGCCCATTGAATACATCAACGATTAACCTATCTGTCGGAACGTGAATTCCCGCGTATTCAGAGTCACCAATGTCGATTGCAACAGTGCCTCCCGATCTGATATGTCGAGAGACACCTTCGAATACTCGCTGCAGGTCTGCAAAGTAGCCGGTAACCATCTTTGGAATTCTGACGTCGTACGCTGCGTCATCAAGCCTACGAGCAATATCTACAACGGACCTAGGGAGGCCCCCGACCTCGGTCCTATCGCGATTGACATCATTGATTCCGCTTGTAATAGTCTTCGTGCGAAGACGTCGCAAATCGCCGTCAGCCGACAAGAGCCGGAGAAACCATAGCTCAATTTTCGTATTGCGAATGTAGTTTGTGCCGTTCAAGTACGGTGGACTGGTTATTACCGCATCGATAGATAGCGGTGGTAGCTTGCCTAACGAGCGGGCGTCGTCGCACACATGCTTGATCACGCCGGGAAGCGTTGTAACTGTCCTAAGATCCTGCGCCATTACCAGGAGCTTCGCTCTCGTCTCAGCCAGCAACGAAGGTACTCCCTTCTCCAGCTCTTTGGGAGTCTTGAACCTCACGTCGCCCCGGCGAATAAGATTCGAGCACGGCAAAAGGCATGAAACAACAGCAACGGAAACGGGAAGGTAAACGTGGGGTAACCTCTGCTGCAGGTAATTCAGCGCAGCACGAGCTATCAAAACTTCTTTCAACGCATCCGCTTCGAAATATCGGCTGTCTCCAAAGATGTGCCGGAAGGATTCGCCCAAGTCCTTGTCCGGCGCAAACTTGCACGGCCAAGCGTGAACGTCATGCGCGACTTCTTCCAGGGAGTCGGCCAACGCGATCCTTTGTTTAGCGGAGATTGTGAAAGCGGCGACTTTAGCTGCGATGACATGTGTCATCAGCGGGTTCACTTCGGAAAAAAGAACCTGCTTTGAATTCTTTGCCGCGGCGTAAAGCGTTGTGCCAGTACCCGCGAACGGCTCAAAAATTGTTTGGGCGTCCGGGCAGTACTCTTCCAAGATGGCCCGAACGAAGGCCGGGGAATACCCTTCCAGATATGGAAACCAGGAATGGAGCGGCTCTGGTGCGCCACCCCGGAATGTAACGTGCACTGGATCAACAAAGCTATCCAGTTCCAACTGCTGTTGAGGAGCAAGGTGGTCGCCGATTGCAAGCCGCTTCCTAAGGCTTGCGATGATATATGCGCTTGGCCCGACCCCGTCTGCCTCCGAGGCTGCCTTGAGGGCAGAGTATGTCTGCAGCCCGAGGAGGCCCCTGATATCTTCGCTAGACATAGGCCTCACCCGTTCATAGATATGGGCATCGCGTCGACCGAACGCGATCGATACGCTCTTCTGCTGGGCGGACGCTCCAGGGCAATCCGAAAAGTAGACGCTCTTAAAAAGTTGTGATTTCTGTGACGTTTCCAACATCATGCTCCGGTAATGTAACTATCATACTATGGTAGTTACTTCGCCGGGGGCTTATTGGCGGTTTAGTACAGGAACTATCGCCGGTGATGTGTATCCTCTCGCTCGATAGCGAGCTCAGCGTCAGCGTGTTGACGGTGACTTCGTTCCTCTGTCCCGTAATCCTGAAGGCCTCGTGCAAGGGACAGATCTGTAGCGGCATCTTTAGTAGTAGCGGAATGCCGCCGGTCGCAGGAACATCCAACAGACGGCCGCCTAGAGTGGGACCGCAGTCAGCACGTCGACATGCAGCATGTTCGGAGAGCATTTGCAGTCCCGGCCAAGCCGACGTTCGCGCGATCCAAGATGCGCAGCGATATCGCGTAGCATCAGGAAGGGCAGGAGTTGCCAAGCAACGTTGCGGTAGAGCCAAGTTCTCTCGCGTAACGGCCGGGATGGTGGCCTAGGACATCGACGATATCGTCACCAACGGCAGGCAAGACGGAGGGCGTGTGGCCCCCCGCTGATCGTGACGGAAGGCGTGGTGTGGTACATCGTTGTGGACCGTGGCGGGCCAGGGCAAAACTGCGACGAACTGGAACTGCCGGGAGCTGCCCGCTGGAGCTAGACTTGCCCCGGACCGAGCGGGAAGGGGCCGGGAATGGAGGCCACGTTGTCTTGAGTTGCTGCGGGTGCCTCAAGGGGGCGTCGGGGCCGATTGGCCGGGAAGCGCCAGCGGCGGCCTGCGCCTATCTTCGCGTTAGCGACGACGCCTCGCCGTCATGCCGGCGCCGGGCAAGGTCATGTCGCCACTGCATGCTCGATATCCTCGATACACAGCGACGCAATCTGCCAGCGGCCGTCCACCACCAGCCACAGCTCGAGAAAATCGAACTGGTGGACGATCCTTCCGTCCCTTTTCAAGCAGGCCGATCCCGTTACCGTGGCCCAACTCTTGTGCTGCTGGATCTCGGTACCGGTCTCCTTGAACTCCGCCTCGCCAGCGCGCTTGTTCGGAAACTTCTTCCGGCTGCGTTCGATGTACGCGATCTGATTGGCTTTCGAGACCAGCTCGCCATTCGCCTTCAGAAAGAAGGTCGGCGCCTCCAGATAGTCGAGCCAGTCCACCTCGCCGTTCAGGCGCGCATTGACCCAGACATCCCTTATCTGCGTCAGCGAATACTTGCTACTCATACTGCAGCAAGATATCGAGTTGCTCCGAAACGTCCGTCAGCTTGCGGTCTATCACCCGCTTTGCGTCCAGCACGCCTTCGTTGTACGCCTGCGCACGCACCAGCTTGTACAGCTTCTCGGCAAAGGGCACCACTTCCATATTGCCGACGGCTATCTGAAGCTCGCTGTCGAGAAGGTCGCGGACTTGGGATGAAAACTTGATCAGGTCGAAATCGTCGTTGTGCATCAGATTCCCGGCTCGTAAAAATTGGACTTGGGCTCTCCTCAGTCGTGTTGGGAATGTACTTCATTGGCCAAGCCCACGACCCGAGCAGAGCCCTACAGGCGGAGAAGGCCGGTTTTCCCGGCCCGTCACGCCCGGTATGCGATCATTGGCCGCAACCGCAGAACCCGCTTTCCCAATTAATGCTGTTGAAGTCTCTTTCCAAAATCCGCCGTCCGCAGACCGATTCGTCCCCCGAAGTTGCCATCGTCGTCCCCTGCTATAACCAGGCAGCCGTGATCGCCGACACGCTGAAGTCGGTGCAGCGCCAGACCTATCCGCACTGGCGCTGCATTGTGGTCGACGACGGCTCCACCGACGACACCGCGCAGCGCGTGCAGGCCTTCGTGCAGAAGGACCGTCGCTTCACCTATATCCGCAAGCAGAACGGCGGCGTGGCGTCGGCGCGCAATCTCGGCATCCGGCTGACCGGTGGCGAATACATCGTGCCGCTGGACGGCGACGACAAGATTCATCCCGACTACCTGCGACGCGCCATGGCGCACTTCCGCAAGCACCCGGACACGGCGCTGGTCTATTGCCAGGCGATGCGCTTCGGCGCGAAGAAGGGCAAGTGGCGGCTTCCCGAATACAGCTATCAGCGGCTGCGCTTCGAGAACATGATCCACAACTGCGCGATCTATCCGCGCGCGTTGTACGACCGGACTTCAGGCTATTCCGAAGCGATGAAGCACGGCTTCGAGGACTGGGAGTTCTATATCCGTTTGCTGGAGCCCGATGCCAAGGTGCATCGGATCGATGCGCCGCTGTTCTACTATCGCATCAGCAAGCGTTCGCGAACGACGCAGCAGCTGGCGGGCGGACATGAGCGCGAGTCGTTGGCGACGATCTATCGCAACAACACCGAGGCCTATTCGGACGTTGTGGCCGATCCGATTTCAAGCTTCAAGACCGCGCGACAGCTATTCCTGCCCGACGACGTCAGGCGCTACAAGCGGCAGCGCACGCGCATGCATCTGGGCTATCTGGCCGTGATTCTGCTGTTGGCGGTGCAGGCGTTCGACTGAGGGGTGGAGCGGACTTCTGTCCCGGTGGCCAAGCCCAGCGCACCGGATCAAAGCACCGCGCCCGGCACGGCGGCGATATCGAACAGGCTGCCGCGGAATTCATGGCTGCCGATATGTCCCACCTCGAACCAAGGCGCACCATAAATCTTCCCGCCAATCTGCCGCCACCGTTTGCAGAACATCAGATCCTCCGACAGCATGTCGCCGTGCTCGTCCCTGCCGAGATCGAAGAACACGTGGATCCGTTCATCGCTTGAGCGGTCCGGCGATTTCATGGTCGCGTCGGGGTACATCGCGGCCATTCGCTCGAACACTTGCCGCTTGATCAGCATGATTCCCGTGCCAATGCCTTCAACCTCCACCGGCGTCCGAACATTGAAGCCGCTGTCCGGCTCAACAAGCTGAAACGTGCCGTACGACGCTGCTACCTTGGCCAGCTCGTGGGGCTGCATCTCAGGGTGGTTCCGCGCGGCAGCCGCGACATTGGGCCAATTGATTTCCTTGCGCGGACACATCGCTGCAATCACGTCGACATCCGTCTCCAGCATCGCCAGCACGTCGGCGCTGCGAAACACCATGTCGGCATCGATGAAGAGCAGGTGGCTACAGCTTGTCCGCTTCAGAAACCAGTTGGCCAGCAGATTGCGCGCGATCGTGATCAGGCTCGAACTCTTCGTCCACGCATACTCGAAGCCGATGCCCCGCTGATACAACGCGGCCTGCAACTGCAGCAGCGAATGGGTATAGGAGCCGTAGCACTGATCGTTGTAGATGGGGGACGCCACAAGCACGCTCGTCGGAAGCGGATTGGAGTCGTACGAATTCATGGTGGGTCGGTGGGGCTGCAGACGCCGCACTATATCGCGCTAGTGATACGACCGCGTCACTCGCCCACGCTCATCCCGTCGAATTACCGATCGGTAATTTTCTCCTTGACCCCGATTGATTTTGAGACAAGAATTACCGAACGGTAATTCGAGGGGCACGAGATGCTGGTAAAGGGACACGACTTCCCGAGCGGTAACTTGCGCCAGGATGGCGTTGCGGTCCATAGTTCAGTGGAACTTGGCGCTGTCATCCGCCGGCGCCGCGAGCAACTTGCACTCAAGCAAACCGATCTCGCCGGGCTCGGCGGCACCGGCAACCGCTTTGTCGTCGAACTCGAGCGAGGCAAGCCGACGGCTCAGTTGCAGAAGGTTCTCGACATCATGGACTTGCTTGGGCTTGAGGTGGTGGTGAAGCCGAAGTCGAGCGGAGGCTTGTGATGGCCCGGCCCGAGCGGCTCAGCGTCCTATGGGGCGATGACGTGGTCGGCACCGTCCACGATACCGCGCCACTGGCCTTTGCCTATTCGCCAGCGTGGCTTGCCAGGCAGGACCGCTTCCAGGTCGCCGCCATTCCGCTGGTACCGGGGCAGCAGGACACCGAGGTCGTGCAGGCGTTCTTCGAGAACCTGCTGCCCGAGGGTGAATTGCGCGACTATCTCGCGCAGCAGAAGAAGGCCTCCACGTTGTTCTCGATGCTTCTGGAGATCGCCGGCGACACCGCGGGCGCCTTCGTCATCGTGCCGGAAGGCGAAACGCCGAAGTCGCCCACGTATCAGCCGACTTCATGGCAAGCGTTGGGAGCAGCGCTTAGCAAGCCGTCTGCGGCCGCCGTCGACCTGAAGGGGGCACGTGCGCGGATTTCGCTGGCAGGGGCCCAGGACAAGACCAGCCTGGCGATCTTCGACGATGGCGTCCCACGCCTTCCTCGCGGCGTCGCGCCGTCCACGCATATCCTGAAGCCGGACATCAAGCGCCTGGCCAAGGTATGGCAGTCGGCAGCGAACGAAACCATCGTGATGCGCGTTGCCGCGGAGTGCGGTTTGCCTGCCGCAGAAGTTTTCTATGAACCAATGACCCGGGCATGCGTGGTGCGCCGCTTCGACAGGTACCAGCGGCCGGATGGAACGTTGGGACGGCTGGTCCAGTACGACTTGTGCCAGTTGGCGGGCACCGTGTCGGACCGCAAGTATGAGAAGGAGGGAGGACCGGGCATCGCGGCCTGTGCCGCTCTGATTCGGCAGCGCAGCGCCCAGCCAGCAGTGGATCTGCGCAACTTCGTGAACTGGATCTTCTTCAATCTCTACGTAGGCAACAACGACAGCCACGCGAAGAACCTGTCGCTGTACGTGCTGCCTGGGCAGGGCGTGAGGCTGACCCCGTTCTACGATCTGATGTGCACCCGCTTGTATGCCGGCCTGTCGGGGGAGTTCGCATTTTCGATCGGGGGAGAAAACCGGCCGGGCGAAATTGCGCGCCAGCACGTGGTGGCGATGGCGGAAACCCTCGGCATGCAGCCACGCTTCGTGTTGGGCCAGGCGGCGGAACTGGCGCAACGGATTCCTGGGGCAGTGGCTCGGGCGGTGGAGCAGACCTTGCCGTCGTTGCCGCATGGCGCGCGCGATCTCGCGGATCGCCTCGGCCGGTTCATTCAGTCCACGACGCGCAAGGTCTCCGCCCGCATCGTGGCCTGAACAAGCCATCGCTCAATGATGGATGATGGTGATGCGCCCAATGAATATCGTTCGACTCCACGAACGACGCCACCGCGTCCTTGTCGCCGGTGGCATGGCGCATCATCTCGCCGCATTTGCAGAAGCCCTGATACGGCGTGATATGCGAGCAGGCCGATACCTTCTGCAGATATAGCGTCACGGGCTTGTTGCACTTCTTGCACTTGAACGTCAGCGTGCGGGCGGGTTTGGGGCTCATGGTCGTACTCGGCAAGCGAAATTTGGCCCGAAGGCGAGGGCCATGATGATACCGCGCCTGCACCGATCGGGTGCGCCGGCCGCGCCCGGTTTGCTACACTGCGCCATCCCCCTCCAACACAGTCATTTCACTGGGTAAGCCGCATGGCACAGTACGTCTATACGATGAATCGCGTGGGCAAGATCGTTCCGCCCAAGCGTCAGATCCTGAAGGATATTTCGCTGTCCTTTTTCCCCGGCGCCAAGATCGGCGTGCTGGGCCTGAACGGTTCGGGCAAGTCGACGCTGCTGCGAATCATGGCCGGCGTCGACAAGGACATCGAGGGCGAAGCGATCCCGATGCCGAATCTGAACATCGGCTATCTGCCGCAGGAGCCGCAGCTCGATCCCGAGCAGACCGTGCGTGAAGCGGTCGAGGGCGGCCTGGGCGAGGTGTTCGAGGCGCGCAAGAAGCTCGAGGAAATCTACGCGGCCTATGCCGAGCCGGACGCCGACTTCGACCAGCTGGCCGCCGATCAGGCCAAGTACGAGGCGATCCTGGCCGCCAGCGACGGCAACAATGCCGAGCAGCAGCTGGAAGTCGCGGCCGACGCGCTGCGGCTGCCGCCGTGGGATGCGAAGGTCGGCAATCTGTCCGGCGGCGAGAAGCGTCGCGTGGCGCTGTGCCGGCTGCTGCTGTCGCGTCCCGACATGCTGTTGCTGGATGAGCCGACCAACCACCTGGATGCCGAGTCGGTCGAATGGCTGGAGCAGTTCCTGACCCGCTTCCCCGGCACGGTGGTCGCCGTGACTCACGATCGCTACTTCCTCGACAACGCGGCCGAGTGGATCCTGGAACTGGACCGCGGCCACGGCATTCCGTGGAAGGGCAACTACAGCTCGTGGCTGGACCAGAAGGAAAACCGGCTGAAGCAGGAAGAGTCCAGCGAATCGGCGCGGCAGAAGGCGCTGAAGAAGGAGCTGGAATGGGTCCGTCAGAATCCGAAGGGCCGGCAGGCCAAGTCGAAGGCGCGTCTGGCGCGCTTTGACGAGCTGAACAGCCAGGAATACCAGAAGCGCAACGAAACCCAGGAGATCTTCATTCCGGTCGGCGAGCGGCTCGGCAATGAGGTGATCGAGTTCGAGAACGTGTCGAAGGCCTACGGCGACCGGCTGCTGATCGACAACCTGAGCTTCAAGGTGCCGCCGGGCGCGATCGTCGGCGTGATCGGCCCGAATGGCGCCGGCAAATCGACGCTGTTCCGCATGCTGACCGGCAAGGAGCAGCCCGACAGCGGCGCGATCAAGATCGGGCCGACCGTCAAGCTGGCCTACGTCGACCAGAGCCGCGATGCGCTCGACGGCAGCAAGACCGTGTTCGAGGAAATCTCGGGCGGCGCCGACGTGCTGACGGTGGGCCGCTACGAGACGCCGTCGCGCGCCTATATCGGCCGCTTCAACTTCAAGGGCTCGGACCAGCAGAAGCACGTGGGCACGCTGTCCGGCGGCGAGCGCGGGCGCCTGCATCTGGCCAAGACGCTGATCGCCGGCGGCAATGTGCTGCTGCTGGACGAACCGTCCAACGACCTCGACGTGGAAACGCTGCGCGCGCTGGAAGACGCGCTGCTGGAGTTCGCCGGCTGCGTGATGGTGATCTCGCACGATCGCTGGTTCCTGGACCGGATCGCGACGCATATCCTGGCCTTCGAAGGCGACTCGCACGTCGAGTTCTTCGCCGGCAACTATCAGGAGTACGAGGCCGACAAGAAGCGCCGTCTGGGCGAGGAAGCGGCCAAGCCCAAGCGCATCCGCTACAAGCCGATCGCTCGCTGAGGCGCGCGCTTTCCCTCTCCCCCGGCCCCTCTCCCGCCTTGCGGGAGAGGGGAGAAAACCGCCAGCGCTGTGATGCTCATCACGGCTCGCGTCCGGCCCCCCTCTCCCACTTGTGGGAGAGGGGTGGGGGAGAGGGCAGGCCGTTGTTCTGGCGAAACCGTTCGCGCGTCAATCCACTCAGCCTCCCCCGCCCGCCGCCTCATCGCGATACCGCTGCCGTAATTCGTTCTTCAGCACCTTGCCTGCCGCCGACAGCGGCAGCGTATCGACAAAGGCGAAACTGCGCGGACATTTGAAGCCCGCCAGCCGTTCGCGACACCACTGCGTCAGCTGCGCCGACAGCGCGGCCGCCTCTGATGACGCCAACGAAGCGCTGCCCTCCACGACCACCACCGCATGCACTCGCTCGCCCCAGCGGGCGTCGGGCACGCCGATCACCGCGGCCTGCGCGACGCGCGGATGGCTGCGCAGCGCGGTCTCGACTTCGGCCGAATAGACGTTCTCGCCGCCGGAAATGATCATGTCCTTGAGCCGGTCGGCGATGAACAGATAACCGTCCTCGTCCATCCAGCCGCCGTCGCCGGTGTGCAGCCAGCCGTCGCGCAGGGCCTGCGCGGTGGCATCCGGCTGGTTCCAGTAGCCGCGCATCACCATCGGCCCGCGCACGACGATTTCGCCGACGGTGCCGCGCGGCACTTCATTGCCATCGGCATCGACCACGCGAATCTCCGCACCGAGCCCTGCGCGACCGACCGAATGCCGGCGGCGTTCCGCGTCGGGGCCGGGGCGATGATTGACCGGCGGATTGATGCAGACCGAGGCGGCGGTCTCGGTCATGCCATAGGCCTGGAAGAACTCTGCATCCGGCCACGCCAGGAGGGCTCGCGCCAGCAGGTCGGGCGGCATCGGGGCGGCGCCGAAGGCGATGCGATTCAGGCTCTGCAACCGCGCCGCGTCGAAATCGGGATGATCGAGCAGCGATTGCAGCATGGTGGGCACGACCATGATGTCCGTGATTCGATGCGTATCGATCGCAGTCAATACGATGTCGGCGCGGAACTGCGGCAATGTCACGCAGCTGCCGCCGGCGATCAGCTGTCCGATCAGCCGGCCCAGACCGGCGACATGAAACAGCGGTGCGACCAGCAGCGACACGCTGTCCGGTGCGTTGTTCAACTCGGCGGCGCGCGACATCGATGCCGCCCAAAGGTTGGCGTGCGACAGCATCACGCCCTTGGCGCGGCCGGTGGTGCCGCCGGTGTAGAGGATCGCGGCCAGCGCATCGCCGCCGGTGCGACGATCGTCGGGCGGCGCAACATCGCTGGACGCGGCGACGGCGTCGGCCAGGAAGGTGTCGAGGGGCACCACCGTGACGAGGTCGCCAAGTTCCTCGGCCATCGCGGTCAGCGGGCCATCCGGCAGCAGCAGGCGGGCGCCGCAGTCGCCGATCGCATGGCGCAGCTCGTGCACGCTCCATCGCGTATTGAGCGGACACGCCACCGCGCCGCGCCACCAGCACGCCAGCAGCATCGCGATCAGACCGTCGCCGTTCTGCGCCAGCAGCGCGACACGGTCGCCGCTACCGATGCCGTGGCGCTTCAACGCCGCGGCGGCGTGCGCCACGCGCGTACCCAGCGCAGCGAAGCCGGTGGTGCGCGGCTTGCCGTCGGCCACGTGGCACAGCGCGATCTTGCCGGGATGGCGCTGTATCGCACGGTGCAGTCCCTGGGTCAGGTACATTGCGTGGGTCTCCGAGTGGGCGGCATGCCTGCCGCGGCAATGGCGCCGAAAATCGCACCGGGTCAGGCTTGCTGAAGCGGCTTGTCGACGCTGCCGGCGTCGATCTCGCCGAGCCCCGCCGCATCCGCTTCATCCGCCGCCGCGCGCTGCTGCGCCTGTATCTCGCGCCAGAGCACCTTGCCGGTGCCGGACTTCGGCAGCGCCGTGCGGAACTCGACCGCACGCGGCGCCTTGTACGCCGCCATCCGCTCGCGGCACCAGGCGATCAGCGCGGCGGCTTCCAGCGTCGTGCCGGGCTTGAGCACGACCACCGCCTTCACCGATTCGCCCCGCCGCCTGTCGGGCACGGCGACGATGCAGGCCTCGTGAATCGCGGGATGCTGGTACAGCATGGTCTCCACCTCGGCGGGCCAGACCTTGTAGCCGCTGACATTGATCATGCGCTTCAGGCGATCGCGCATGAAGAAATAGCCTTCCTCGTCGACGCCGGCCAGATCGCCCGTGCGAAAGAAACGCTTGCCGTCGCGCTCGAAGAAGGACTCGCGGTTCGCGGCCTCGTCGTTCCAGTAGCCGAGCATCAGCTGATCGCCGCTGGTCACCAGTTCGCCGACCTCGCCGGGCGGCAGCGGCGCCAGCGTGGCCGGGTCGACGATGCGCGAGTCGACGCCGAAGGCCGGAATGCCGAGGCACTGGCGTTTGGGCCGGTGCAGCGGATTGCAATGCAGGAACGAGGCGGTCTCCGTCATGCCGTAGCCCTCGATATAGCCGAGGCCGAAGCGCGACTTCAGCATCGCGGCCACTGCCTCGGGCATCGCGGCGCCGCCGCCATTGAGCAGGGTCAGGCTCGACAGGTCGCGCACGCTCGCCTCCGGATGCGCGAAGAAGTCGATCAGCATCGCCGGCGGCGCGCCCCACGTCGTCACACGATAGCGCTCGATCAGCCGGGCCGCGGTGGCGGCGTCCCAGCGCGGCAGCATCACCACCGTCGCGCCGATCGCGATCGGCATCAGCATCGCGTTCTGCATGCCGAGCAGATGGAACAGTGGCGCCACGCCCATCACCACCGCTTCGGCATGCAGGCCGCGCCAGAGCACCGCGGAGAACGTCGACGCCAGCAGCGTGCGGTGCGTATGCATGCAGCCCTTCGGGTGGCCGGTGGTGCCGGAGGTGTAGGGCAGCACGCAGAGATCGTCGGGGCTGGTCCGCACATCGGGCGCGGGCAGCGCGGCTGCCAGCGCATCGCCCCAATACGTCAGGCGCGCGTCGTCCAGCGCTGCGCGCGGGGCGCGCACCCAGTCGGGCACGTCCAGATCGGTGTCGGCATCGATGGCGTCGGCATAGTTGTGCACCACCACGTGCCGCAACCGATGCCGCAATCGATCGTCCGCCAGCGCGGGCCGCAGCGCCGGCAGCAGCTCCTGCGCGACCAGCGCGACCTGTGCGCCGCTGTCGCGCAGATAGTGGTCCAGCTCGTTGGCGGTGCACATCGCATTGACCGGCACCACCACCGCGCCGCAGCGCACGATCGCATGGAACGCGACGACGAACTGCGGGCAGTTCTGGCTCATCAGCAGCACGCGCTCGCCGGGGCGCACGTGGCCATGGCGATACAGGTGACCGGCCAGCGCCTCGGTCTGCCGGCGCAGCTCGGAATAGCTCAGCGCACGGCCATAGAAGACGATTGCCGGCTTGTCGGGATAGCGGTCGGCCTGCACCGACAGGTTGTGGCACAGCGTGACGTGCGGCACGTGGATGCGATGCGGCAGTCCGCGGGGCCAGCTGCCGAACCATGCATGTTGATCCGGGTGGTTCGATGGCATCGCTTCGGAAGACACTGCGTCGGATGTCATGCCTGCTGGTCTCCTGTCGTTGATCCGGCGTTCGCTCTGCGGCGACGCGATTCACCTCGATGCTTCAGCCCCCATCGCCCGCGCGACGATTTCCTTCATCACCTCGTTGGCACCGCCATAGATGCGGCCCACGCGCGCGTCGGTGTACATCCGCGCGATCGGATATTCGTTCATGTAGCCGTAGCCGCCATGCAGCTGCAGGCATTCGTCGATGACCTGGCACAGCGTCTGCGTGCTCCACCACTTGGCCATCGCGGCGGTCGGCACGTCGAGCTCGCCGCGCTGCAGCCGGCCGATGCAGTCGTCGACGAAGCTGCGCGCGATGGTGGCATGGGTCTGGCACTCCGCCAGCTTGAAGCGGGTGTTCTGCATCGCCATCAGCGGTTCGCCGAACACGTGGCGCTGCGTCACATAGGTCAGGGTATCGTCGACCGCGCGCTGCATCGTGGCCGCCGCGCCGATCGCGATCAGCAGCCGCTCGCGCGGCAGCTGCTGCATCAGTTGCCGGAAGCCGCGTCCTTCCTCGTTGCCGAGCAGATTCTCGGCCGGCACCATCACGCCGTCGAAGAACAGCTCGACGGTGTCCTGGCCGCGCTGCCCGATCTTGTCGAGCAGGCGCCCGCGCTGGAAGCCGGGCAGATCGCGCGTTTCGATCATCAGCAGCGACACGCCGCTGGCGCGGGCCCCGGGATCGGTCTTGACCGCCAGGCAGATCAGGTCGGCGTGCCAGCCGTTGGTGATGAAGGTCTTGGCGCCGTTGACCAGATAGTGCCTGCCATCGCTGCTGAGGATCGCGGTGGTCTTGATCCGCTGCAGGTCGGTGCCGGCGCCGGGCTCCGTCATGCCGATCGCCGCCACCATCTCGCCGCGCGCCATGGCCGGCAGCCAGCGCTGCTTCTGCGCCTCGCTGCCGTAGGCGAGCAGATAATGCGCGACGATACCGCTGTGCACGTTGATGCTGAAGCTGGTGACCAGCGCGCGCTGCTGCTCCTCGCAGATCACCGCCTCGTGCAGGAAGTTGCCGCCGCCTCCGCCGTATGCTTCGGGGATGCCGGTGCACAGCAGGCCGAGCTCGCCGGCGCGGCGCCAGATGTCGCGGTCGCAGTGTTTCTGCTCGACCCACGCCGGCTGGCGCGGCACGCATTCGGTTTCGAAGAAGCGCCGCGCGGTATCGCGCAGCAGCTCGAGCTCGCTGTCCATCCACGGACGGGCCGCATGCTGGATCGTCATGGCGAAGTTCCGGTGAAGATTACGGGCGCCCGCCGCCGCAGACCAGCACCTGGCCGCTGACGTAGTTGGACTCGGGGATGCAGAACAGGTAGACGGCGCCGGCTGCTTCCTCGGGCGTGCCGCCGCGCCCCAACGGAATCATCGCCTCGGCGTTCTTCAGGATCTGCGGATTGACGCCGACCTTGATCTTGCGCCCGGCGATGTCGATGCTGGCGTCGGCCTGCGCATCGGCCTCGGTCAGCCGCGTCTTGATCAGGCCGAAGGCGATGCTGTTGACGTTGACCTTGTAGCGGCCCCATTCCTTGGCCATCGCGCGGGTCAGGCCGTTGATGCCGGCCTTGGCGGCGGCGTAGTTGGCCTGCCCGGCGTTGCCGTAGACGCCCGAGGTCGACGAGATATTGACGACCTTGCGAAACACCGGCGTGCCGCGCTCGGCCTCCTGTCTGGCCGCCTCGCGAATGAAGCCGGACGCCGCGCGCAGGATGCGGAAGGGCGCGGTCAGGTGCACCGCGAGGATGTCCTCCCACTGCTCGTCGCTCATCTTCTGGATCACGTTGTCCCAGGTATAGCCGGCGTTGTTGACGATGATGTCGAGGCCGCCGAACTGTTCGAGCGCGGTATTGACAAAGCGCTCCGCAAAGCCGGTCTCGGTCACGCTGCCGACGCAGGCCGCCGCCTTGCCACCGCTGGCGCGGATGGACTGCACCACCTCCAGCGCCGGTGCTTCGTCCAGATCGTTGACCACCACGCGCGCGCCTTCGGCCGCGAGCTTCAGCGCGATCTCGCGGCCGATGCCGCGCCCCGAGCCCGATACCAGTGCCACCTTGTCCTGCAGCTTGTTCATGCCGTTTGTCTCCTCGCTATGTTTGTTTTTCACTGGCTTCGCTGGCTTCGCTGGCTTCGCAGGTTTTGGTGAGGGTGCTCGCGCAGTTCAGGGCAGCGCGACCACCGCGTCGCCGGCCACCTTGACCTCGCCGTTGCGGTCCACGGTGCTCAGTTCGATCCGCACCCGCTTCTCGCCGTGCGCCTCCATCTTCTCGACCACCGTGCCTCTGCAGGTCAGCACATCGCCTACGTGCGTGATGGCGACGAAGCGCACGCCGAAGTCGCGCAGTTGCTGCTGCGGGACCCAGTTGGTCAGCAGCCTGCCCAGATAGGCCATCGACAGCATGCCGTGCGCGAACACATCGGACTGGCCCGCGGCGTGCGCGAAGTCGGTGTCGACGTGAATCGGGTTGTGGTCGCCCGAGGCGCCGCAATAGAGGGCCAGCGTCAGGCGCGACACCGGTTCGGTCTCGAAGGCGGGCAGGGCGTCGCCGACTTGCAGGGCGTCGTAGCGCAGCGTTGGCATCGAGCGGGCTCCTTCATCCATGGCGCATCACCGTGACCGTGCGCAGATCGGCGACATGCGCCCCATGCTGATTGCTGACGCGCGTGCGGCGCACGACAAATTCGAGCGCGCCGCCCTTCTTGTCGTAGAGGTCCTCGATGCACTGTTCGAAGGTCAGACGGTCGCCCGCATAGGCCATGGCGTGATAGGTGAAACGCTGCTCGCCGTGCAGCAGCCTTCGGTAGTCCAGACCGAGCAGCTCGCGGATCGCGGCCGGATTCGGCGCGTCCATTTCGAGGCAGAACAGGAAGGTCGGCGGCACCGGCAGCGCGGGATGTCCGGCATCGTGCGCGGCGGCCTCGTCGGTGTAGATCGGGTCGTGCTGGCCGGTGGCCTTGGCGAACAGGCGCAGCCGGCCCGCTTCGACCGGCACGGTGAAGGGCGCCATCCGGTGCCCGACGAATTGGCGATCGATCATCGTTCAGTCCGCCTGATACAGCGTCACCACGCAGGCACCGCCGAGTCCAAGGTTGTGCTGCAGCGCGAGCCGCGCCCCTTCGACCTGGCGCTGGTCGGCCTGGCCGCGCAGCTGCCAGGTCAGCTCGGCGCACTGCGCCAGGCCCGTGGCGCCGAGCGGATGCCCCTTCGACAGCAGGCCGCCGGAGGGATTGGTGACCACGCGGCCGCCGTAGGTGTTGTTGCCCTCGAGAATGAATTTCTCCGCGGTGCCTTCGGGCGTCAGAGCCAGCGCCTCGTAGGTAAGCAGCTCGTTGGCGGTGAAGCAGTCGTGCAGTTCGACCACGTCGATGTCCTCCGGTCCGATGCCGGCCTTCTCGTAGACCTGCGCGGCGGCCGCGCGGCTCATGTCGTAGCCGACCAGCTGGCGCATATCGCGTCCATCGAAGGTACTCGGCGTGTCGGTGGTCATCGCCTGCGCGGCGATGGTCACGCGCATGTCGAGCCCGTGGCGTCGCGCGAAGTCCTCGGAGCACAGGATCGCCGCCGCGGCGCCGCAGGTCGGCGGGCAGCATTGCAGCCGCGTCAGCGGCTCGAACACCATCGGCGCGGCCATCACTTCATCCAGCGTCACGGTGTCGCGGAACACTGCCAGCGGATTGCGCGCGGCATGCTGCCGCGCCTTGACCGAGATGCGGGCGAAGGTATCGGCGCGGATGCCGTGCTGCCTGATGTAGTCGCGTCCGGCGCCGCCGAAGAACTGTGCGGCGCGCGGCGCGTTGGCGTCATAGCCCTGCAGCGCTTCCATGGTCTCGGCGAAGCGCGCCAGCGGCGAGGGGCGATCGTCGTAGGCGCCCTTGAGCGCGCCGGGCACCATCTGCTCGAAGCCGAGCGCGATCGCGCATTCGATCGCGCCGCTTTCGACGGCCTGGCGTGCGAGGAACAGCGCGCTCGACCCGCTCGAGCAGTTGTTGTTCACGTTGAAGACCGGGATGCCGGTTAGGCCGACGCGATAGATCGCCGCCTGGCCCGCGGTCGAATCGCCGTAGACATAGCTGACGTAAGCCTGCTGCACCGCGTCGTAGGGCATGCCGGCATCGTCGAGCGCCAGCCGCGCGGCGCGCTCGCCCATGACCAGATAGGGCTCGCTCTTGCCCGGCTTGCTGAAAGGAATCATGCCGACACCGGCGACATGGACTTTGCGTGTCATGGTCTGGTCCTCGTTGTGGTTTGCCTGCTGCGTGAGCTCACTTTGCCGAGCCCGCCGCCGGGCGCCAATGGCCCGCGCAACCAAAGCGCCTGGCCGAAACGATCAGCGCCGTGGTCTTGTTGCGGCGGGCCAGTTGCGGCCGCCTCATTGCAACTTCACGCCGATCTGGCTCAGGAACACCTTCTCGCGCGCGAACTGATCGATCGCGTACTGCCGATATTCCGCGCTGCTCATGTACATGTCGACCTGGTCGTAGTCGGCCAGCATGCGCTGGTAGTCGGGGTCGCGCATCGCCTTGCGCAGCGCGTCATGCAAGGTCTTGAGCACCGCCGGTTCCATGCCCTTGGGCGCGACGATGCCGACCGGCGAATTGACCGTGATGTCGTAGCCCAGCTCCTTCAGCGTCGGCACATTGGGGCGCCGCGGCAGCCGCGTGTCGCCAAGCGTGGCCAGCAGCCGCGCCTTGCCGCCGTCGACGAGCGCACCCCAGCCGGGATCGGAGATCACGTCGAGATGGCCGCCCAGCAGCGCGTTGGTCTCCTCTGCCATGCCCTTGTACGGAATGAAATTGAACTTGACGCCGGCCGCGCGCGCGAGCCGTTCCATCGCGACGTGACCGCCGGCTCCGACGCCGGTCGAGCCATAGCTGATCTGGCCCGGGCGCGCCTTCGCATCGGCGAGCAGCTCCTGCAGCGTCTTCCACGGGGCATCCGTGCGCACGACCAGGCCGTTGGTGTAGCCGGTCAGGCAGATCACATAGGTGAAGTCGCTGAGCGGGTCGAAATTGACCTTCTGCAGATGCGGCAGGCGAAACAGCGTGGCCGGTGCGACCGAGAAGGTATAGCCATCGGGCGCCGCGGTGCGCGCCATCGCGGCCGGGCCCATGGTGCCCGCGACGCCGGGCTGATTGACCACCACCACCTGCTGGCCCATCTCTTTCGACAGCGCGTGCGCCAGCGCACGCATCTGCACGTCGGTGGCGCCGCCCGGCGGAAACGGCATGATCATCGTCAGCGTACGGGAGGGATAGCTGTCGGACTTCGCCAGCGCCGCGGCCGGCCAGGGCGCCCACGCGCCGAGCGCCCCACCGGCCAGGGCCAACAGCGCGCGCCGGCGCGACGTCGATGTGTCTGCCATGTCTGTCTCCTGTTTTGTCCGCTGCTTGCCCGCAGCTGTTCTGCAGCTTGTCCGCTGGTCGGCGGTCCCGCCGCCACGGTGACGACAGTCTAGGAAGGCAGCTCGCCGGCATACATGGCCGAAGCGCTGAATCGCATTGGCATGAACGATCAAGCCTGAGCGAGCGCGCGCGCAATGCGGCGCGGACGCGGTCCGGCTACGGGGAAACCCGCAGGGATCGCGCGAAAAGCGCAGCGATGCGGGAAAGACGGGGATGCGGAAGGCGGCGATGCGGAAAGACGGCGGAACCGCGGCTCAATGCTCGCGCAGATGCGACTGGCGATACTGGCCGGGCGCGACCCCGGTCCAGTGCTTGAACGCGCGATGGAAGGTGCTGGCCTCGGAGAAGCCCAGCAGGCTGGCGATCTCGGGCAGCGTCAGTTCGGGCCGCGCCAGGTATTCGATGGCGGCGTCGCGCCGCAGGTCGTCCTTGATGCCGCGAAAGCCCTGGCCTTCCTCGCGCAGCCGGCGGCGCAGCGTCTGCGGCGTCATCGCCAGCTGCTCGCCGACGTCATCCAGCGTTGGCAGTTCGCCCGCCAGGTTGCGCCGCAGGATGCGGCGGATGCGTTCGGTGATGCTGGTCTGGTCGCGATATTTGATCAGCAGGCTGGCCGGTGCCTGCCGCAGGAATTCGCGCAGGCTCTCTTCGTTCTGCACCACCGGCAAGTCGAGCCAGCGCGCCTCGAAGCGCCAGCCGGTGTAGTCGTGGCCGTAAGAGGCGGGCGCCTGGAACAGCAGCGCGGCGTCGGCGCTCGGGCCCAGCACGGAATCGGGCAGGTCGACGCCGATCAGCGGCACGCGGCGCGCCGCCAGCCAGCAGGCGAGTCCGTAACCGAGGAAGGCGAACGAGCGCGCCGCGTAAGCGAGGCGCCCGTCGTAGTCGACCCGCGGCGACAGGCACAGCATGGCGATCTCGCCGTGGCGCCGTAGCCGCGGCACGAAGTCGCCGATCAGCAGCCGGTAGTAGCGCAGGCCGCTGTGCATCGCCTCGCCGAGCGTGCGCGCGTGGACCATCATGCGGCAGCACTGCGCAAAGCTGCCCAGCGGCAGCGGCCGATTGCACAGGCCCCACAGCTCGTCGCGCAGCGTGCGCCGCAACGCAAACAGAAGCGCGGCGTACTGGCCCTGCGTCACGCGCGCGACCGGCGAATCGAGCAGCGCCGGCACAATCCCCGCGCGGCGCAGCAAGGCCCCGATATCGGCGCCGCGATGGCGCGCGCCCAGCAGCGTCTGCTGAACCTGCTGGATGGCGATGGTGTGGTGGGTGAAGCTGGTGGCGTTCATGGGCGCGACCGAAGCGCGGCGCTGCTACGGTTGCGCGCGCCGCAGCCGTATCCGCGTGATCTCGGACGGCGCGCCGAAGCGTTTCGGCGGTCCCCAGTATCCGGTGCCGCGGCTCACATAGACCCACATGCTTCCGTGGCGGTGCAGCCCGGCGACGTAGGGCTGCTGCATCGGCACGAACAGATTCCACGGCAGGAACTGCCCGCCGTGGGTATGGCCCGACAGCTGCAGATCGAAGCCGGCCTCGGCCGCGGCGACCGCGCTGCGTGGCTGGTGGGCCAGCAGCACGCGCACCGCCGCGTCGGACGGTGCGCCCGCCAGCGCCGCGTTCGGGTCGCTGCGATGCGCCGGATCGAAATGCCCGGCGCTGAAGTCGGTCACGCCGGCCAGCACCAGCCTGGCGCCGTCGCGTTCGATCGCCACGTGCTCGTTCAGCAGGACCCGCAGCCCCAGCCGGCGCAGCTCGTCGATCCACGCATGCGCGCCGGCGTAGTACTCGTGATTGCCGGTGACGAAGTAGACGCCGTGCGGGGCGCGCAGCGAAGCCAGCGGCGCCGTGTGTTCCCTGAGCTCGGGCACCTTGCCGTCGACCAGGTCGCCGGTGATCGCGATCGCGTCGGCGCCCAGCGTATGGACGCGCTCGACGATGCGCTGCAGATACGGCCGCTTGATGGTCGGACCGACATGGATGTCGCTGAGCTGGGCGATGGTGAAGCCGTCCAGCGCGGCGGGCAGCCCGGCGATCGGTACCTCGACGTCGACCACGCGCGCCACCCGCCGCGCGTTCCAGTAGCCCAGCAGCGAAATCAGCAGCGCCAGCGCGACGGTGGCCGCTGCGCTCCAGACCGGCAGCGCCGCCGGGTACCAGCCGGCCAGCGCACAGGCCAGCAGCACCAGCTCGCGCAGCACGGTCAGGATCAGCAGCGTCGAGAACAGGCCCATCGCCAGCATGCCGAGCCACGAGAGGCGATCGCCCCAGGGCGGCTCGAAACGGCGCGCCAGCAGCGCGGCCGGCATCGACACGGTCGAGATGGCCAGCCACAGCGCGGCCAGCGTCTTCAGGGCCATCGGCCACGGCAGCGCGGGCAGCAGGCGGGCGCCGATGTAGAGATGCAGCAGGGCGACGATCAGCGCAGCGGTCAGGATCGATCGGCGAGGGGTCATGGTGCTCCGGGCAGGCGTGCCGCGTCGGCACGATAAGCCGCACGATACCGGGGATACGTCGCTTTCGCATCCACGGCATCACCAGCGGCCCGCGCACCGCCTGTTGCCACCCTGACGTCCGATCAGCGCCCCGACCACACCGCGCGCCGCACGCCGATCGCCGTCACCGCGCCATAGGCGGTGATGCCAAGCGCCACGCCGAGGAAATGGCCGTCCAGACCCATGCCGCCGACATGCGCCAGCAGCCAGCCTGCGCCCGCGGCCAGGCCGATCCGCGCGATGCCGGCGGCGATCGGCCAGCGCATCCGGCCCGCGCCCATCGACGCGAAGTACAGCGCCATGCCGAGCCCGAAGCCGCCGAAGGCGGGCGCGATCCACGACAGCGCGCGTGCCGCGATCGCGGCCACTTCCGCATCGCTGGTGAACCAGCCGGCAAAGCGTGCCGGCGCGAGTCCGACGGCGACGCCGATGGTGCCGGCCAGCGCCAGCGCCAGCAGCGCGCCGACCCACGCGGTGCGGCGCGCGCCGGCCCAGTCGCCGGCGCCGACAGATCGGCCGACCAGCGCCGTCAGCGCCGAGCCCACGCCGAAGGCCAGCGGGATCATCAGGAATTCGAGCCGCGCCGAGATGCCGTAGGCAGCGACCGCCGCGGTGCCGTAGGGTCGCAGCTGCGCGGTCACCAGGATGGTTGCCAGATTGGCCAGCGCCGCCAGCCCGCAGGCGACCAGCCCGACCGACAGGATGCGCTGGAACAGCGCCGCATTCGGGCGTACCCGCAGCACCGGCACGAAGCCGGCGCCGCCGCGCAGCACCACCACGGCCATGCCGAGCGCGGCCGCCCACGACACCAGCGCGAAGGCGGCGCCGATGCCGGCCAGGCCCATGCCGCCGGGTTCGGCCAGCGCCCAGGCCAGCAGCGGGAAGGCGATCCACATCAGGCACAGCACGCGTGCCGCGAGCGCATGGCGGCCCCCGCCGCGCAGCACCGACGCCATCGTGTTGGCGAGCCAGGCCGGCACCGCACCGGCACCGAACAGCCAGATCGCATAGCTGGCCGCCGCTTCGGCGGCGGTCGCACCGGCCACCGCGCCGAGCACGGCATGGGGAAAGCCGGCCAGCGCGATGGCGAAGGCCAGGCCGGCCAGGACGGCGATGATCAGCGCATGCAGCACCAGCGCGGACGCATCCTCGCGCTTGCCGGCGCCGAGCGCGCGGGCGATGGCCGACACCACGCCGCCGCCCATCGCGCCGGTCGACATCTGCTGCAGCAGCAGCGCGAACGGCAACACCACGGCCCAGCCGGCCAGCGCCGCGGTGCCCTGGCGCGCCGCCAGCCAGGTCTCCACCAATTGCGCGACCGCCTGCAGCAGCGCGATCAGGCTGGTCGGGGCGGCCAGCTTGACGATGGCCCGCAGCACGGCGCGCAGCGGTGCCGCGGCTGCGGCAGCTGTGGCGGCCGCCATACCGGCGTCGGCGGGGACGGGGTTGGGGAC
>NZ_JABTYE010000019.1 GCF_013314895.1 Cupriavidus gilardii
ACCCACCCTTGATCGGCAGGCAACAATCATTTGACGGCACGGGGCTGTTTCTTCGCGTCAATGGGCACCAAAATGCGCGGAATCCCCAATCCGAATTCCTGGAGCACACCATGACGCAACCCATTCCCGCCTTCGGCCTCGGCACCTTCCGCCTGACCGGCCAGACCGTGATCGACTCGGTCAAGAACGCCCTGTCGCTCGGCTATCGGCTGATCGATACCGCGCAGATCTACGGCAACGAGGCCGAGATCGGCCAGGCCATCGCGGAGGGCGGCGTCGCGCGCGGCGACCTGTTCATCACCACCAAGATCTGGACCGACAATCTCGCGGGCGACAAGCTCATTCCGAGCCTGAAGGAAAGCCTGGCGAAGCTGCGCACCGAGCAGGTCGACCTGACGCTGATCCACTGGCCGTCGCCGCGCAATGCGGTGCCCCTGCCCGAGTACATGGGCGCGCTGGCCGAAGCCAAGGCGCAGGGACTGACGAAACGGATCGGTGTGTCGAATTTCACGATCTCGCTGCTTGGCCAGGCCATCGATGCGGTGGGCGCGGGCGAGATTGCCACCAATCAGGTCGAGATCTCGCCGTATCTGCAGAACCGCAAGCTGGTCGATTACGCGCGCGGCCAGGGCATCCATCTGACCTCGTACATGACGCTGGCCTACGGCAAGGTGCTGCCGGACCCGGTGATCCAGGCCATTGCACAGGCGCACGGCGCCACGCCGGCCCAGGTCGCGCTGGCCTGGGCGCTGCAGCAGGGCTTCGCGGTGATTCCGTCGTCCACGAAGCGCGAGAACCTCGCCAGCAACCTGCAGGCGCAGCAGCTGCGCCTGACCGACGACGAGATGGCGAAGATCGCCACGCTCGATCGCGGCGAACGGTTGGCCAATCCGGAAGGCATCGCGCCCGCCTGGGACTGAGCGCCCGGCACGGCCGCTGGCCCTTCAGCGGCCGGGATGCAGCGCCTCATCACTTCCCTGCACGCATTCCTGCGGCATCGCATGCGGGTCGCGGCGCGGCACGCCGTTGAACAGCAGGTTCAGCAGCACCGACAGCACGCAGGCCAGCAGGATACTGCTGTGCATCAGCGGCTGCAGCCACTTGGGCAGATGGTGGAACAGCGTGGGCGCGAAGGTCGGCAGCAGCGAGATCGCCAGCGTCGCCGCGACGATATAGACGTTGTGCCGCTGCGATTCGAAATCGACCCGCCCCAGCGTGCGCACTCCCGCCGCGGTGACCACGCCGAACATGAACAGCGCCGCGCCGCCGAGCGCGGGCAGCGGCACCGAGGCCACCACGGTAGCCATCCTGGGGAACAGCCCCAGCACGCACAGGATCACGCCGGCGGCCACCACCACCCAGCGGCTCTTGACGCCGGTTACCACCAGCAGGCCGATGTTCTGGCTGTAGATGGTGTACGGAAATCCGTTCAGCGCGCCACCGATCACGCTGGCCAGGCCGTTGGCGCGCAGGCCGTCGGTCATCTCGCGCGGCGTCAGCGTCTTGCCGACCACGTCGCCCGTCGCGAGGAACAAGCCCATCGACTCGATCATGATGATCACCATCACGACCACGATGGTGGCGACCGCGAGCGGATCGAACACCGGCCAGCCGAAGTAGAACGGCCGGATCACGTCCACCATCGGCGCCTCGGCGACGCCGGCGAAGTCGACCATGCCGAAGGGAATCGCCACCAGCATGCCGGCCGCCAGAGCCAGCAGCACCGAGACGTTGGTCCAGAAGCCCTTCAGCAAGCGGTTGATCACGAGGATCAGCGCGAACACGAAGCCGGCCAGCGCCAGGTTGTGCGGCGCGCCGAAGTCCGGCGCGCCCTTGCCGCCACCGATCCAGTTGACGCCGACCGGGAACAGCGACAGCCCGACCACCATCACGATGGAACCGCCGACGATCGGCGGGAAAAAGCGCACCAGCCTGCCGAATACCGGCGAAATCAGCATCGTCAGCAGCCCGCCCGCCATCACCGCACCGATCACGGCCGGCAGCCCGAGGCCCGGATTGGTGGCGATCACCAGGATCGGCGGGATCGCGCTGAAGGCCACGCCCTGCATCACCGGCATCCGCACGCCGATGCGCCAGAAGCCCGCCGATTGCAGGATGGTGGCAATACCGCAGGTGAACAGGTCGGCGTTGATCAGCACGGCCACCGCTTCCTTCGGCAGCTTCAGCGCGGTGGCAATGATCATCGGCACCGCGATCGCGCCGACATACATCACCAGCACATGCTGAAAGCCCAGCATCAGCAGCGGCCCGGTGGCAGGCACCGCATCGACGGGCGCGCGCGCCGGCGGCGCAGTGTCGCGCACCGCGTTGTGTTGCGCTTTCATGGGGGTGTCTCCTTCCGGATTTCGTTGTGGTTGTTGTGGTTGTTGTGGTTGTGGTGATGGTTGTCGCCGTGGTTGTTGCCGCGGTCGTGCCGGCGTGGCTCGGCGGCGCCGGTGCCGGCATAGCGCGGGATGCCGCATCGCAAGGCCCTGGTCCGATGCACGGCAGCGGCGGGCCGTCGAAACGGCGCCGCCGTCGCCGTGCCCATCGCTCGCGTCAGGCGAAGCGGAACGGCGTCGCACGCAGGCGCTTGCCGGTCGCTGCGAAGATCGCGTTGCCGATCGCCGGCACCACCGGCGGATTGGACAGTTCGCCGACGCCGCTCGGCGCCCGGCCCGACGGCGGCATCAGCTCGATGTCGAGCCGTGGCGCATCGGTGATCCGCACCACCGGATAGTCGTGGTAATTGCTGATGCGCACGGTGCCATGGTCGATGGGCACCTCGTTCATCATCGCGGTCGACACGCCCCAGTACAGCCCGCCCGCCAGCTGCTGCCGCACCGAGCTCGGATCGACGGCCAGCCCGCAGTCGACCACGCAGCTGAGCTTGTGCACCGTGATCGCGCGATCCTTGACTTCGACCTCCGCAACCACCGCGATATAGCTCTTGTAGCCCTGGTAGGTCGCGATGCCCAGTCCTCGCCCGGCCGCGGAAGCCCGCGGCCACCCGGCCAGCGCGGCGGCACGGTGCAGCACCGCCAGATGCTCGGGCCGCTCGCGCAGCAGGCGGCGGCGATAGGCCAGCGGGTCCTGTCCCGCCGCGTGCGCGGCCTCGTCGATCAGGCTCTCGATCGCGAAGACGTTCGGCACATAGCTGACCGCGCGCCACCACCAGATCGGCAGCTTCGGCTCGACCCGCACCCACGCCAGGTCGAGCGTGCCGATGTCGTAGTAGAAGTCGTCGCGCATCGCCTCGGTGCAGCTCGGATCGACCGGCACCTTGGCGAGGAAGCCGGGATCGTCGGGCTCCTTGATCGACGGCGTCACCGCGCGCAGGCTGAAGGCCGCGATGCCGCCGTCGCGATCGAGCGCGGCGCGTGCCTTGTGCACGCTGGCGGTCTGGTAGAACAGGCCGCGCATATCGTCCTCGCGGCTGTAGATCAGCTTGACCGGCTTGCCGACGCGGCGCGAGATATAGGTAGCCTCGAGGATCTGATGCATGCCTTCGCGCGCGCCGAAGCTCCCGCCGGCCTCGGTCAGATGGATCTTCACCTTGTCGGCCGGCACGCCGGCAATGGTCTGCGCCGCCTGCGCGCAGCGCGACGGCACCTGGATGCCGCCCCAGTATTCGACGATGCCGTCGTGCACCCAGGCCACCACGCTGAGCGGTTCCATCTGCGCGTGGGCCTTGTAGGGCATCGTGTAGACGGCTTCGACGACCTTGTCGGCGCGCGCGAACGCCGCCGCGGCATCGCCCTTGACCTTGCTCTTCGCTCCCGGCGCATCGACATGCCGGGCCAGCTCGCGCAGCGCACCCTCGGCGCTGAAGTGGGCCATGTCGCTGTCGCCCCATTGCACCTTCAGCGCCTGGCGCGCGCGCTGCGCGGCCCAGAAATGATCGGCGACGATGGCCACGCCGGGCTGGCAGGCGCCGTTGTCGGGTACCGCCGGCCCCATGCCGGGACGGAAATGCGCGATCGCCGCCGGAATCTCGGTGGCAAACACATCGCGCACGCCGGGCAGCGCCTTGACCTCGGCCGCGTTGAACGACACCACGGGGGCGTTGATCACCGGCGGATGCACGACGATGGCAGTCAGCATGCCGGGCAGCTTGATGTCGACCGCGTATTGCGCGCGGCCGGTCAGCTTGTCGGCGACGCGATAGCTGCTGCGTTCCTTTCCGATCAGCACGAAGTCCGCCGGGCGCTTGAGTGCGACCTCCTTAGGCACAGGCTGCCGCGCCGCGCCTTCGGCCAGCTCGCCATAGCCGATTCGCCGCGCCCCCGAAGCATCGATCACCATGCCGTTGCCGGTGCGGCAGCTGGCCGGATCGACGCGCCAGCGCTGCGCGGCCTCGGCCACCAGCATCGCGCGCGCGGTGGCGCCGGCGCGCCGCAGGGTGTTCCATTCGAGCGGCACGCTGGTGCTGCCGCCGGTCGCATGCATGCCCCACAGCGGATGGATATAGACCTGCGCCAGCGGATCGTCGGGCTGCACCACGCGCACGCGCGACCAGTCGGCGTCGAGTTCCTCGGCGAGCATCAGCCCGAGCGCGTTCTTGACGCCGGTGCCGCTGTCGAACTTGTGCACGACCAGCAGCACCTCGCCTTGCGGCGTGATGCGGACCCAGGCGTTGGGGGCGAAGGCCGCGCGATCGGCGGCGGCGCCGGAGGACGATGTCCCGGCGGCAGCGCCCCCAGCACGCACCCCGCTGGCGCTCAGCTCCAGCATCAGGCCGCCGGCCAGCGCCGCCCCGCTCTTCAGGAAGTCGCGTCGCTTCATGCCAGCCTCCCGCTGCGCAGTTCCGCCGCGGCGCGATGGATGGCGCGCCGGATGCGGTCATAGGTGCCGCAGCGGCAGAGATTGCCGGCCATCGCCGCATCGATATCGCTGTCGCTGGGCCTTGGCTTCTGCGCCAGCAGCGCGGCGGCCGACATCAGCTGTCCCGACTGGCAATAGCCGCATTGCGGCACGTCCTCCGCCTGCCAGGCGCGTTGCAGCACGTGCAGCGCATCGGGCTTGCCGAGTCCCTCGATGGTCGTCACGCGCTTGCCCGCGACGCTGGACAACGGGGTCTGGCAGGCGCGCACCGCCTGCCCGTCGACATGCACCGTGCAGGCGCCGCACAGGCCCATGCCGCAGCCGTACTTGGTGCCGGTCAGGTCCAGCTGGTCTCGCAGCACCCACAACAGCGGCGTATCCGCGGGGGCGTCCACCCGACGGCGGGCGCCATTGACTTCGAGCTTGGTGGTCATCGTGGTCTCCTCGGCCGTCCCTCTGGCGTGGACGGATCAGGGAAAGCCTAGGTGTCGCGCAACCATATGTGAAATATGATTTCGGAATCCAATCCATACGGATCGCATATGGATCTCCGCCAGCTGCGCTACTTCATCGCGGTCGCCGAGGAAGGCAACTACAGCCGCGCCGCCGAGCGGCTGCATATCTCGCAGCCGCCGCTGAGCCAGCAGATCAAGTCGCTGGAGGGCGCGCTGCGGGTCACGCTGTTCGAACGCGGCCGGCATGGCGCGCGGCTGACGCGCGCGGGCGAGGCGCTGCTGACGCGGGCGCGCCGCATCGTCGACGACTGCGAATCGGTGGAGCGGCAGGTGCGGCGCGTGGCCGAAGGACTCGAGGGCTATCTGCGCATCGGCATCATCAACTCGGTGATGTACGGCCCGCTGCCGCTGACGCTGCGCCAGTTCCAGCTGCGCAATCCGGGCGTCGAATGGACGCTGCACGAACTGCTGCCCGACCAGCAGTACGAGGCGCTGGCGCGCGGTCGCATCGATGTGGGGTTTTCCTGCAGCGCGGCGGCGCGCAGCGATCTGCGCTCGATCCTGGTCTATGCGCAGCCGCTGATGGTGGCGATGGCGGCGGACCACCCGCTGGCCGGCGCAAGCCGCGTCTCGCTGCGGCAGCTGTCAGGCGATGCCTTCGTGCTGCTGAACATGCAAAGCCCGATGATCCGCAATGTGCTGGCCGCCTGCCTGCGCGACGGCTTCGAGCCGCGCGTGATGCATGAATCGATCGATCCGGAGACAGTGCTGGGTCTGGTGGGCGCGGGCGTCGGCGTCAGCGTGCTGCCAGCCTCGCTGTCGGCCACGCGGCGCGACGATGTCAGCTACGTGCCGCTGGCCGCGCGCGGGCTCGACGCCGACCTGCATGCGACGGTGCGGCGCGAGCATGCGCTGCCCGCGCTGGAACGTTTTCTGGCGTTGCTCAACGAGGTCACGCGAGTCTGGCACCGCGAGGTGTTCGGCGATGGTGCCGCGCGCGGCGGCGCGGGCTGGCCCGGGGCGGGGAAGCGTGACGTCCGCCGAACAGTCAAACGCAAGGTCAGGCCGGCGTCATCACCACCTTGATGCAGCCGTCGTGCTTGTCGCGGAAGGTCTCGTACATCGACGGTCCATCGGCCAGCGTGACGCGATGGGAGATCACGAAGGTGGGGTCGATCTGCTTGTCGATGATGCGCTGGAGCAGATCGTCGGTCCAGCGATTGACATGGGTCTGACCGGTTCGGATCGTCAGGCCCTTGTTCATCAGCGCGCCCATCGGGATCTTGTCGACCAGTCCGCCGTAGACACCGGGAATCGACACGATGCCGCCGGGCCGGCACACATAGATCATTTCGCGCAGCACGTGGGGTCGATCGGTCTCGAGCATCACCGCCTGCTTGACGCGGTCGTAGATCGAATCGAGCGAGCGCGTCGCGTGCGCTTCCAGGCCGACCGCGTCGATGCACTTGTCCGGGCCCTTGCCATGCGTGATCTCGTTGAGGGCCTCCAGCACGCTCTGGTTTTCGAAATCGATCACCGTCACGCGGTCGGGACCGAGCTGCTGCGCCATGCGCAGGCGTTCGGGCACGCGGTCGATCACGACCACCTGCTTCGCTCCCATCAGCAACGCCGACAGGATGCAGAACTGACCAACCGGTCCCGCGCCCCAGATGGCGACGATATCGTCGGGCTGGATCTCGCATTGGGCCGCGGCCTGCCACCCGGTCGGCAGGATGTCGCCGAGAAACAGCACCTGCTCGTCGCTCAACTCGGCAGGCACCTTGACCGGCGCCACATCGGCATAGGGCACGCGCACGTATTCGGCCTGGCCGCCCGCATAGCCGCCGGTCAGATGGGTGTAGCCGAACAGGCCGGCGGTGGTATGGCCGAACATCTTGTCGGCCGCTTCCTTGTTGCGGTTGGTGCGCTCGCACACCGAGAAATTGCCGCGCCGGCATTGATCGCATTCGCCGCAGATGATGGTGAACGGCACCACCACGCGATCGCCGACGCGCAGCCGGCGGTTCTCGGCGCCGACCTCGACGACCTCGCCCATGAACTCGTGGCCCATGATGTCGCCATGCTCCATTCCGGGCACGAAGCCGTCGTACAGATGCAGGTCCGAGCCGCAGATTGCACAGCTGCTGACGCGGATGATGGCGTCGCGCGGGTGTTCGATCACGGGATCGGGAACGGTGTCGTAGCGGATATCGTGCTTGCCGTGCCAGCAAAGGGCTTTCATCGCGGGCTCCCCAGGGAAGAGCGGCACACCAGTCGCGCCGCATGGGGCGGGAATGCAAGCGCTGTTCCACGGGGATGGCGGGCGGGTGTGAGTCCTGAAGTCTCCCTTCGGTGGCACGGGGGGGCGCGAAACTTACATGTGGGGGAAGAAGTTTCAAGTGCGCCGAGCACGCTGACGCTCGACCGGCGCGTGTGTTCGCTCCCCTCTCCCGCTCGCGGGAGAGGGCCGGGGGAGAGGGCAGCGGCGCTCGCCATCGCCATCGCGGCTTGATCCGCCCGTTCCCTCTCCCCCCTCTCCCGCCAGCGGGAGAGGGAGCGAGATATCGCTAGTGCATGGCGCGACGACAGATACCGGACTCAGCCCGGCAGCGTGATCGTAAACGTCGTGCCGCGCCCCGGCGCGCTGTCGACGCCAACATGGCCGCCGTGACGCTCGACCACCGTCTTGACGAACAGCAGGCCCAGTCCGCTGCCTTCGCGCACCGGGCGGCCCTCTTCCTGCAGCCGGCTGAACGGCTGGAACAGGCGGGCCTGCTCCTCCGGCGCGATGCCGGGCCCCTGGTCCGACACCGACACCAGCAGGCCGCCATCGCTGCCGTCCTCATGCCGCACGCGGCCGGCGCGCACGGTCACGGTGCCGCCCGGCGGGCTGTACTTGACCGCGTTGTCGATCAGGTTGGAGACGGCGCGCATCAGCAGCGCCGCTTCGCCATACAGCATCATCTCCTCGTTGCCGGTCTGCACCGCTACGGTCACGCGCCGGGCCTGTCCCAGCGCCCACAGCGAATCCGCCGCGTCCATCAACACCGTGGTCAGGTCGATCTCGGCAAAGCGCAGATGCTGCGACTCGGCGCGTGCGAGCTGGATGAAGTCGTCGGCCAGCGCCAGCGTGCGGCCGGCGTGATGGCGGATCCGTTCGAGCAGTACCGGCAGTTCCAGCGCGCGCGCCGGATCGGCCTGCAATTCGACGAGCGCCAGGATCGACGCCTGCGGCGAGCGCATGTCGTGCGAGATGAAGCGCAGCGTTTCCTCGCGCTGGCGCTCGGCCAGCCGGACCTGCGTGATATCGATGAAGCTGACGCTGAAGCCGGCCACCTCGCCCGCGTTGCCGCGCAGCGGCGCGCCGCGCAGCAGCATCGCGCGCAGATCGTGCGTCTGCAGCTCGACCCCGGCGCGCTCGCCGCGTGTCGGCGCCGCGCCGGTATCCGCGGCGCGCTTGAGCCGATCCCAGTAATCGAGTCCACCCTGCGGCGGCGCGAAGATGTCGGCGATCAGCGTATCGAGCAAGGGGCGCGCGCCGCCCTCGGTATTGAGCGCCGACAGCAGCCGCGGCGACAGCGCGACCGCGCCGGCATTGGCCAGCAGGATGCTGCCGTCGGCATCGCAGATCACGGTGGCATCGGGCAGGTTCTCCAGCCCGTCCGACAGCAGGCGGCGCAGATCGCGCTGCCGCGTGATCATCCGGTACAGCGCGCTCATGCGCGCGTCCAGCGTGCCGCCGGCCAGCGGCGGCGTGCGCTTGCCGCCCGGCAGCGCGGGCTCGCGTTCGAGCCGGGCGACTTCCGCCGACAGGAAGCTCAGCGCCGATTCCTGCCGGCGCCAGCTCCACAGCGGATAGAACACCAGGCAGGCAAGAATGGCCGGCACCGGCGAGAACCACAGCCGATCGAAATACATCAGCGCGACGCTCGCCCCGAACAGCCCCACCATCACCGCGGCGGTAACCAGCAAGGCATCGCGCGGCGACATCAGCAGCGCCGCCAGGCAGACCAGCAGCACCGGCAGCAGCGTCAGCGACCAGTACCAGGCCGATGGCAGCGGCACGATGCCGTTGTTGTCCAGCAGCGCCTGCGCGGCATTGGCCAGCAGCTCGACGCCGCTGATGCCGGCGCCGTTCTTCGACAGCGGCGCGGAGAACATGTCGCCAAGACCGGTGGCACCGGCGCCGACCAGCACCAGCTTGTCGCGGAACATCTCGGGCGGAATGGCGCCGCTCAACACGTCGATCGCGGACACCGTGCGGAAGGTGCCGATCGGTCCGGCGAACGGAATGCCCAGGCGATAGCGGCGATGCCATTCGCCGGCCAGCGTCTCGTCGACCGGCACCTGCCGATAGCTCGTCAGCGGGCGATCGGGCCGGCCGAACTGCACCAGGCGCACGACGAAATGGTCGAGCATCTGCCCCGGCAGGCCCTCCTGCAGATAGATATGGCGGGCCAGCCCGTCGACATCGGTGGCGATATTGATATGGCCTACATCGGCGCCCAGCGCCGGCAGCGGATAGCTGAGGCGATAGCCGTCGCGCACCGGCTCGGCCAGCGCGGGGATGATCACGTTGCCGGCGCGCGCCATGCTGACCGCCAGCGCCTCGTCGTCCTCGGGATGGCGCCAGTCCGGCTCGACCAGCAGCACGTCGAGCCCGATCGCGCGCGCGCCGCCGTCGGCCAGCCGATCGACCAGCCCCGCCAGCAAGGAACGGCGCCATGGCCAGCGGCCCACCGCGGACAGCGACTCATCGTCGATCGAGACGATCAGGATGTCGTCGCGCGGCGCATGCTGCTGCGCGGCGATGCCGATGTCGTAGACGGCCAGGTCCAGCCGCTGGCTCGCGCCGAAGTCCGCGCGCACCGCGGCCAGCACCATGACGAGCATGGTCAGCGCCAGCCATTCGATCAGCGTGCGTCGATGAAAGCCCGCGATCAGTCCGCTACCCGCGGCCGTGCGCAACTGGGGCAGGCGGAAGCGGCTATCCGCCACGGCGCACACTGCCGCTGGCAGTACCGATCGGAGCCCCCGTGCCGTCGCGCAGATGCTCGTGGACTTCGATGCGTTGCGGCGTCGAGAACGGCGACTCGCTGCCGTCGCGCTCGATGCGCGCGACCCGCACGTAATAGACACCGGCCGGCGGACGCGGCAGCGCCGCGTTGTCGGACTCGATGCGCTGGTCCTGCAGGGGACGGGCAAAGCCGGGATCGTCGGCCAGCTGCACGCGATAAGCCAGCGGCGCGAAGGCCTCGGGCTGTTCGGCCCCGCCCCAGCGCAGGCGCAGTGCGCCGCCGTTGTCCTCGACTACGGTGACGCCCGGCGCCGGCGGCAGGATGCGGAACGCCACCGGGGCGCTCCACGGTCCGGCCTGCCCCTTCGCATCGACCGAGCGCACGCGCCACCACCAGTTGCCGGGCACGAGCGTCTGCTGGGCGGACGCCTCCCGCGTGCTGCCCTGGGCGGCCGGCGTGTCGAACGTCGCGTCTGACGCGATCTCGAAGCGATACTCGACGGCGCTGTCGACCGCCGCCCATTGCAGCTGCGCCACGGTGCCGTGCACCGTGCTTTGCGGCGCCGGCTCGACCGTGTACGGTGCGGGCGGATTGAGCCGAACCGTCAGCGGCGCGATCGCGGCGTTGCCGGGAATGCGGTTGCTGTCGATGGCGCGCACCTCGAGATAGACCGGGCCATCGGGCAATCCGGTCAGCGCCGCGGACGCCGGTGCGACGGTGCTGGCAAAGACCGCTTCGGTACGCTCGGCGTCGCGCGTGACCCTGACCTGATAGCCGATCGCGCCCTTGACGGGCTGCCAGCCCACTTCGGCGTGGCTGGCGTAGATCGGCTCGGTCGGCACCGCGCTCAACGTCGGCGGCGCCAGCAGGGTGTGCACCACTGCATTGCCGGCAGTGCCGACCGCGACGCCGTGGCCGGCCGCGACCGTACGCCGGGCGCGCCGCGAACGTACCATCACGGTGCCCTCCAGCACCGCGCTGCGATTGGCACGCTGGCCCGTCTCGTCGGGCTGGCCGGCATCGACCGCGTAGCGGGTGCCGCGCACGCCGGTGACCATCATCGGCGTGCGCACCTCGAAGCGGCCCACGCCGGATCCGCCCGGCGCGACGCGCGACTCGATGCCGCCATGATCGACGTGCATGACGGTATCGCCTAGGCCGGTGCCGGCAAACACGCGCAGGCGCTTGACCTGCAGCCGCGTGTTCGGCGGCATCGCGACGCGGCTGCCGTCCGGCAATTCGAACGTGACCAGGCCATCGGCGCCGGTTTGCAGCCAGGCCGCCTCGTCGACGCGCATGCCGGGCCGCAGCGCGGCGCCATTGGCATCGGCCTGGCCGACCACCGACACCACGCGCGCGCTGGCGACCGTCACCGGAATGCGCGCCAGCGGAATCCGGACATGGGTGCCGACCGGCAGCCGATACGGATCGGCGACGCGGTTCAGCGCCTTCAGTTCGCGCCAGACGTCGGCGCGGCCGGTATAGCGCTGGGCGACCCAGAACAGCGTGTCGCCCGGCTCGACCTCATGCAGAAAATATTCGCCGTCGGCGCCGGCCGGGCCTGCCTGTGCCGGCGCGAATGCCAGCAGCGACCATGCGGCAACGGCCACCCGCAGGACCGCGACCGCGCCGACCGCGCCGACGGCCCCGACAACCCCGCCCCTGCCTTCCCCCTTACGCGGCATCGGCCGGCCCCGCGCAGCGCTCGAAACGATAGCCGTAGGAATACACCGAGGCGAGCCGCACGCCGTTCTCCGGCCGCAGTCCGAGCTTGATGCGCAGCCGCGACAGATGGGTGTCGAGCGTGCGCGAGCTGGCGCCGAGCGAGCGGCCCCATACCGCCTGCTCGACGACGTCGCGCGGCAGCAGCCGATCCATGTTGCGGAACAGATAGAGCGCGAGATCGAACTCGCGCGGCGCGATATCGACCTCGACGCCGTTCAGGCTGGCGGTGCGCGCCACCGGGTCGAGCCGATAGGCGCCCACCACGATGGACTCGTTGGCCGGCGCCGACGGATAGCTTCGGCGCAGCAGCGCGCCCACGCGCGCCAGCAGTTCGCCGCGCCGCACCGGCTTGATCATGTAGTCGTCGGCGCCGCCGGCCAATCCCATCACGATGTCCTCTTCCAGCGAACGGCTGGTCAGGAACAGGATCGGCGGGTACTGGCCCGAATGCAGCCGGACGTGGGTCACCACGTCATAGCCGCTGATATCGGGCAATTGCCAGTCCATCACCAGCAGATCGTACGAGCGTTCGCGCATCGCGCGCAAAAAGGCCTTGCCGCCCGAAAAACTGTCGCAGGTATGTCCGGCGCTGACCAGGATCTGCTGGATCAGCTCGGCCTGGCTGGGATCGTCTTCGACCGATGCGATATTCATATTCTTCTCGGTTACAGGTCGTCGTCATTCGTCTGCCTGGCTCGGCGGCCCTGGCTTGACGAGAGGCGCGACATCGTGGATTCGCTCAATACAATGTGTCGAATTGTAACTGTGTCGGTCACCGAACCGGCGCGCGATCACCGTATCTTCGCCGCCCGATTCGCATTACTGCAACATATAGGTTTCATATTCCAGACGCTCGAGCCGGCGGTCCAGCAGCACCAGCGCGATCGCCACGACGATCAGCGCCGCGACCGCAAAGCCATAGCCGTACCACGCCGGGCCCAGCGTCAGCGTCAGTTGCGTCAGCACCACGTTCAACATCGCGAAGACCGCGCCGAGCAGCAACACTTCGCGACGCCGATCCAGATAGAAGTAGAGGCTCAGCGCGGCGAGCAAGACCAGATACAGGCCGGCGCCGACCACGTCCACATGCAGCAGCGGCAGGTACAGGCTGGCCATGCCGAACTGCGCCAGCAACGGCCGGCCCAGCGCGAACAGCAGCAGCGCGGCGATCGCCAGCACCTTGACGATCTCGTACAGGCCGAGCCGGACGGCCCGCACCATCGCGTTGCGCGCCTCCTCGATCCGCTGCAGCGATCCGCCGCCGCGCACCGCTTCGGCGAAGGCATCGTAATGGGCCACGAAATCCCGTTCGATGCGCACCAGGAACACCGCCATCGCCGGCACGATGGCCAGATAGGCGAGAAACACCGGGATATCGTAGATCGCCGACGCACGCAGCGCACCGATGACGCGCTCGCCCGTGCCCGCGTGGTACCAGAACTGGAACTTGTCGGCCCAGATGCCGAGCGGATACAGCAGGCCGATCGCCATCAGGCTCGGATAGCGATGGCGCCGGGCAAACACTTCGAACGACAGCAGGCGCCGGCCGCGATAGTGCCGATGGATCTGCATCGTCGTGCCGGCCAGCAGCACCAGCTCGCCGATCACCAAACCGCCAAGCAGGCCTTCCAGACCGAGGCCGCGCAGCGCCAGCGCCGCCAGGGCCGCTGCCGCATAGCCGGCCACGAAGGCGCACACGACCGTCCGGTACTGCTTCATGCCCGACAGGAATGCCACCGCGATCCAGACATGGCACATCAGCACCAAGGCGGCCAGCATCAGCGCGCGATACAGCGCCGATAGCTGCGGAAACGCCCACAGCGAGCAAACGACGCCGAACAGGCCGGCCAGCACGGTCACCACGAGGCCCACGGCATGAAAGCCCGGCAGCACGCGTTCGTCGCGCCCTTCGGCGAGCCGGTCCGCGGCGAAGCGGACGAGTTGCAGCTGCAACGGTCCGGTCAGGATCAGGCTGACGGCGATCAGATAGGTCGCCGATACCTGAAACTGTGCGGCGAGCGCCAGCGGCAAGCCGATCGGCAGCCTCAGCACGCCGATCAGCAGGATGCCGACGATTGCCAGCACCCAGGCGCTGCAAGCGAGCACGCTGGCAAAGCCATAGGCCTGCAGCGTGCCGCCGACGCGATTGCGGTCGCGCATCCCACGCAGGAAAAAGGTCAGGTCCACCATCATGGCGCTCCCGCAAAGGGACAACGGCCGGCCGACAGCCGCTCGCTGGCCGGCATTGCCGCGGTTGTCGGTGTCGCCAGCGTTGTCGGCACCGCCGGACGGCCGAGGCCGCCGCGACCGCCTGCATCGGCGTGCGGTTTCGCGGCCAGATGCTGATACAGCTGGCGGTAGCTGGCCACCGCGGCATGCTGCGTGTAATAGCGCTCGGCGCGCACGATGGCCGCGCGTTGCGCGGCGCGCCAACGCTGGTCATCGCCAAGCAGCGCAACCGCTTCGCGCGCCAATGCGCCGGGATCCGCGATGCGCACCACCGCACCGGCCGCGCCGAGCGCCATGTCTTCATCGCCGACGCCGTCGATCAGTTCGCGGCAGGCGCCGACATCGGTCACCACGCACGGCACGCCGGCGGCGAACGCCTCGAGCACCGCCAGCGGCAGCGCCTCGCTGATCGAACTCTGTACCAGCACACCGACCTGCGGCAGCAGCTCTTCGCTGCGCCGCGGACCGAGGAAGCGCACGTTGCCGGCGAGCCCCAGGCCTTGCACCAGGCCGCGGCATTCGCGCGCGTACTCCGGGTCCTCGTCCTCAGGTCCGGCGATCCAGCCCTGCGCATCGGGACACTGCCTGACCACGGTCAGCATCGCACGGATGAAGGTCTTGACGTCCTTGCGCGGCACCACCTTGCCCATCAGGCACAGCACCTGCGGCACCGTATCGGGCCGCTGCGCGCGCAGCGGCGCCAGCGCGGGCAGATCGATGCCGTTCGGGATCGTGCGCGTGCGGCTCGCCGGCGCGCCGTCCTGCACCTGCCGGCGCCGATTGCCCTCGTAGAGCGCGACGATCTCGTCGGCGGCCTCGTAGCAGACGCGGCCCAGCGAATCGAAGAAGCGCAGCCACAGGTCGCGGCAATAGCCCAGCTGCGAAAGATCGGGCGCGAACGCATCGGCGCCGTCGCGATGCCGGTTGTCGTGCTGCCAGCAGGACTGGAACAGATCGAGGCTGTGCTCCCGGGTCGGCGCCGCGTGCTGCGACAGCAGCAGCGGACGGTCATGCCGATAGCGCAGCATCGCCCCCAGAAAGCCCGCATAGCCGGTCGATGCCGCGTGGTAGACGCGCGCCGGCATCAGCGTCGCCGCGATCCGGGCCAGCCGCCACAGCGGCCGGTGCATCGTGCGCACGGTCCAGAAGTAGTCGGAGAACGACGGATCGGTGCAGTAGCGGCGGTACTGCTCGACAATGGTGTCCCAGGCAGGCCGGCTATGCAGGAACGCGTGCTCCGACAGCCTGCCATCGTCGCCCAGCTCGTCCATCAGTTCGCGCATCAGGGCGCCCGCCTGGGACTGCCCGCCACGACCGCGCTGACGCAGCAGGTCGTGCAGCCGGGCAGCCTCGGCGAAGGCCTGTTCGTCGGCGTGCTGCCGCGGCGCCGTGCCGGCCGGCTCGTCGTCGTGCAGGAAATGCGTCTCCAGGTGCAGCACGTTGTCCGGCAGCGCGCCCGCCATCTCGCCGCAGTCCTGGCGCCGATTGCCGAGCAGAACGATCGCGAAGGTGGTTTGCGGGAAGGCCCGGATCATGCGCTCGGCCCAGCCGGGCCCACCGCCGCTCGCGCCGGCGTTGGCGAACGGATGGCGCCCTTCGAGCAGCAGCGCGATATCCACCGCTGCACCGGCAGCAGCCCGCGAGGCGGCGTGCCCCGAGTGGAGGGCGTGGGCGGTGTGGACGGTCGACATGGCGGCGGCGGAGGCCGGATTCGGCGTGGTCGTGCTCATGATGTCCAGTAGCGCAGCAAGGGCTGAAGCTGCGGCAGCGCCGGCAGCGACGCGGCCTGGCGCAGGCTCCGCATCGCGGCGCCGACCGCCGCGAAATCGCCCTCCAGATAGGCGGCCTCGGCCAGCAGCGGCAAGGCGCGCTCGCGCGGGAAGCCCAGCGCGGTAGCGCGCTGCAGGGCGGCACGCGCGGCGGCGGGATCGCGGCGCGCCAGCGCGAGCCGGCCGCGCAGCTGCCACAGGCCGGCCACGGGGCTGGCCACGCCGGAACCGTCGGCGGCGCGCAGGTACAACGTCGTCGCGCCCGGCGCCTGCGACAGCGCCTGCAGCGCAGCCTCGGCATGGCGGTCCGCCTGCTCGAGCGTGTGGCTGCGCACGTCGCCCTGTGCAAGGTTCTGGTAGACCAGCTCCCAGTGCAGCTGTGCCAGATGTTCGTGCACGGCGGCCCGGCTGGCCGGATCGCCATCGTCGCCGAGCGCGTGCAGGCAGTCCTGCGCCTGCAGGATCTGCCGCGTCAGCCGCTGCTCGGCGGCATCGAGCATGCCGTAGGCCAGCAGCCTGACGTCATCGATGCTGTCATCCAGCAGTGCGCGCAGCAGCGGACTGGTGCTGCGCGCCGGCATCGCCTGCAGCGCACCCAGCGCAGACAGGCGGCGCGCGTCCGATGCGGCGGCGTTGGCAACCTCGGCGCGCAGCCGGCCGGCTGCGCGATCGGGACTTCCCGGCAGGACGCAACCGTGTCGACCATCGTTCGGGCCCGCTCCATGCGAAACGCACGCCCCGGGGCCGGAGACGGACTCGGGCAGCGGCACGAAAGCCAGCCCGCGCGCAGCGCGCGCCCGGGGCTGCAGCGCCGCGAGCGCCATGCCGAGCAGCACGACCAGCAGGCCGCCCAGCGGCACGAATGCGCCGGCGACAAGCAGATACGCCGAGGCCGGGCGGATCGGCGTGCGGATGTACCACGCCAGCAGGCGCCGCAGCGGCATCGCCAGCATCGCGGCCGCTGCGGCCTGCATGCCCAGATATGCGAGGAACGCGCCGGTCGCGCCGTCGCCGTGCAGCAGCGCGGCCAGCGCCGCCAGTTGCGCCGCACCGCCCGCCAGCGCCAGCACGCTTTCAAGCATCGTGGCCGCTCCCCGACGGGCTGCGCGCGAGCCCGCCTTCGCAGCGCTGCAGGAGCCGCAGCAGCGGTTCGGGATCGCCATCGGCAGGCACCGGCAGCGTATGGATGCCGATCTGCCCCTGTTCGAAGTCGACGCCGAACTGCGCCTGCAGCATCTGTTCGATCCGCAGCAGATAGCCGGACGCCGCCTCTCCATCGGCCAGCGGCATCAGCGTCATCAGCACGCGCTGCGCGCCGCCGTCGCGCGCCCACGCCAGGTCCAGCGCGCGGCCGCTGCGCACCGCCTGTTCGAACCAGTCGGCGCTGTGCTCGTCGGCGCCGAAGGCAAGCGCGACGACGGTGCTGGCGATGCCCGCCTCGCGCCGCAGGCGCGCGAGCCGCGCATAGTCGAGCGCGAACTCGTGCGGACAATCGGGCAGCGCGCGTTCGATCGCGCGCGCCGCCGCGGCATGCTCGACACCGTCGGCGTAGTAGCCGAGCAGCACCAGCAGCAGTTCGAGGTTGTCGTGATGCAGTGCCAGGAACGGCATGCGTTCGACGACCAGCAAGCCGATCAGACGGTCGGGGCCGGACAATACCGGCGCTACTGCCAGATAGCGGCTGCGCAGGCAGCCCTCGCCGCCCTCGCCGCCCTCGCCGCCGTCCATGCGGCGATGCACCAGTTGCCGGCTCTGCAGACAGCGCCGCACCAGCGGATCGGCGGCATCGAGCTTGCAGCCGGGCCCGACGGTCGCCGCGGCTTCGGTCAGCACGCGCTCGCCATCGCACGGATAGAGTGCGGCCGCCTCGAGCTGACAGGCCTGCGCGGCCAGCTGCATCATCGGTGAAGCCCCGGCCAGGCGCCCGGCCGGCAAGCGCTCGCGGCGGTTCGCCCGCCCCGCCAGTGTCTCCGCACCGGCCGGCTCCGCGGTGGCCGCGCGCAGCTGCGCCAGCGTATCGCGCAGCGTGGTCGGCCTTGCCAGCAGATCGCTTTCGAGGCGCGCATGCGAAATCCGCAGCAGATAGTGGCTTCGGGTCAGTGCCGCCAGCCGTTCGTCGAGATAGCGGTTGATCGAACGCGAGCGCGCCTGCCGGCTCGCGCAGACGTCGCCGAACTGTCCGGCCACCAGCACCAGCAGCGTCCCGCCGACGAAGAACGGGCGCGGAAACGCCCCCGGCTGGGCACCGATCTGATGGAACAGGAACCAGCCGCCGAGCAGCATCAGCGCCGAGCCGATACCGGCCAGCGTGCCATGGCGCAGCGCCAGCACCAGCGGCAGCAGCCAGGCCCAGGGAAAGCCCAGGTCCAGCAGCAAGGGGTTGCCCGGCATCGCCGCATAGCAGAGCGCCATCGCCGCGGTCATCAGCACCGTCAGTTCCAGCATCGTGCTGCGGGCAGTGGCCACGCCGCTGGCGGGCGCCAGCCATGCCGCGCGGACATCGTCCGCCCGGTGCGCCGCTGCGATCCGGCCCGCGGCCGCGCGTCGGTCGCCCATCGCGGTTGCACTCATTCGCTTCTCCAGAAACAGCTCGGCCCGGCTGCCGGCTTTCGGCTGTGGGCTATCGGCTGTCAGATACGGCCGCATCAACCGCGCACCCGGGGCCGGCGCTGGCCCTCGTCGCGGGACTCGCGCGACTCGCCGAACTCGCGCCACTCGGAACGTACCGGTGCGACCGCATGGCGATGCCCGGCGAAGGCGGCATGCGAGGGCTGCGGGCACGCCAGGGCGTGATAAAAGGCGAGTTCCAGATCGTCGGCGCCCAGGGCCCTCGCCTGCGCGGCGAAGGCAATCAAGTCAGACGGCGGGGCGGGCATCCGCGCGGCCTGCCGCAGCAGCGTGCGCAGCTCGGACCGATAGCGTTCGCGTGCCGGCATGTCCGACGCGGCGGCGTTGGCCCGCTGGCGCGCAATATCGAGCCGCGCGCGCAGTATCGGCAGCGCGGCCTCATCGGTGACCGACGGCTCCATCCGCGCCAGCAGCGCGTCCGCTTCGTCCAGCCTGGCCTCCCCGGCATACCGCTCGGCCAGCTCCGCCACCAGCCTGGCGTCGGGCGGCGAGACGCGCAGCCAGGCCTTCAGATAGTCCAGCGTCGGCCCGTCCATCGTGCGGCCCGCATGCAGGGCCTCGCGAAGCAGGCGGTCGCGCAGCGGCTCGCGCGGGAGCATCAGCGCCAGGCAGATCGCCGCCGCGGCGACGAACCCCGCGGCACACGCCGGAGACAGCAGGCGTTCGCGCACGGGCGCGGCGGCCGCGGCGCCGTCTGCGTCGTCTGCACGACCGGCACGGCCGGCACGATCTGCGCGATCGGCACGCGGAGCACGCAGCCCGTCGCCAGGCAGCGTCGCCGCTACGCGCGCCCTCGACCTCGGCGGCGTCATGCGCGCCGCGTCTTGCTTCCCCATGATTTCCCCGTTTTTTGCCTCGACGACGCGGCGTCGTCGTTCCCCCGGCCCGGATATCAATTTGTAACTACGAGCCGAATCCTAGCGAACGGTACAAAAAGGGAATGTCAACAATTGTCAAACGTGGCATGCCGCACACGCGCGGTTCGACGCAATCAGTAGAATCACCATCAACAAAAAAGCCACAGCCGTGCCTCGATGCGCGGCCCTCGCTGCGGGACCGCGATTGCATCTGGGATCGGGCTGCGCCAACCGGCGCGCCGGCAACACAGAGCCACACCACGGACCGCATCTTCGGGAATGTCGACGGCGTCATCCGGGTCAAGCTCTCTGACAAGAATTCGCGCTGCGCCGGCCATGGCCGGGCACGCATTGCCTTACACCACTGGCGTCGCGGCCGGACCGCGCGCCACAGGGAGATCATTGAATGTCGCCGGATTTGCCAACTGCCTATCTGACCTTGCTGGTGCTGTTCGCCAGCACGCTAGGCATCTCGATCGGCCTGCGCTACGGCGCCGCGCAAGCGGGCCACCGTGCGCGCTGGACCGACGCCCATGCCTTTGCCTCGCTCGGCGGCATGGCGCTGGCGCTCGGCGCGATCGCGCCGGCGCCGCTGTGGGCGGTGCTGGCGCAAGCGCTGTGCCTCGCGGCGCAGCTAATGCTGGTGCGCGGCCTGGCCGCGAGCGGCATGGCGATGGCCCCGCATCATCTGCGCGCGATGGTCGCCGGCGGCGTCGCTTCGGTGGCGCTGCTCGGGCTGATCGCAACGGTGCAGGATGCCGTGATGGCCGAGCGGGCGATCCGCACGCTCGGCCATGCGATCACCGCGCTGGTGGTCTGGCAGGCGCTGCGCCTGCTCAATCGCGAACGCCGCTCGCACACCATCGGCCACGCGCTGGTATGGGTCGCCTGCTGCGCGCAACTGGCGGCGCAGTGCCTGTGCCTGGCGCTGGCGCTGGCCGCCGGCGGGGCCGGTGCGTGGAGCCCGCTGCGGCCCGACGAGCCTGGCATGCTGGCCCAGGCGCCGCTGCTGCTGATGCTGATCGCGGTGCTGTCCGGCGTGGTCGGATTCACGCTGCTGAGCGCGGAGCGCCAGCTGGCCGAACAGCGCGACCGCGCCCGCCTGGATTCGCTGACCGGGCTGTTCCATCGCGGCGCACTGGACGACGCCGCGATGACGCTGGCCGGGGACGCCGCCCGTAGCGGCAAGCCGCTGTCCTGCCTGGTGATCGACGTCGACCGCTTCAAGCAGGTGAACGACCGCGCCGGCCATCAGGCGGGCGACCAGGTGCTGGTGCGGATCGCGGAGACGCTGCGCCGCGCCTGCCGCGCCAGCGACGTGGCCGCGCGCTTTGGCGGCGAGGAATTCTGCCTGCTGTGCCCGAACACCGGCGAAGAGGAAGCGGTGCTGCTGGCCGAACGCATTCGCGCTCGCATCGCCGCCATCGCGCTGCCGGAAGAAGTCGGCGGGCATGCCAGCGTCAGCATCGGCATCGCGCTGGCCGAGGACGGCGCCGGCGCCGGCGACGCGCGCCGCAGCTGGGAGCGGCTGTTCGCCGAAGCCGACCGCGCGCTCTATCGCGCCAAGCGCGAAGGCCGCAACCGCGTGATCCGCGCCGCTGCCGGCACCGGCATGGCGGCCAGCGCCGCCAACGTGTCCGCGTCGACTGCCTCCAAGGCCGTGAACGAAGCCACCGAACCGGCGGCGTGGCGCGTGGCCTGCGGCGTCTCGGTCGGCGGCTGAGCGGGGCGTTCGCGCGGTCCGCCGCGCGTTGTCGTCACGCGCTGCGCCCCTCCTTCGATCTCTGCACCGAACCCGCGCCCTCGCGCTGGCGCTTTCCCTAGCGCGTCCCGCCCTGCGCGTAGAAGCTGGCCAGTGCGCGGGCATCGGCCTCGCCCAGCCGCTGCGCGATGCCGCGCATCGCACCATCGTCGTCGTTGTGGCGGTTGCCCGTGCGGAAGGCATCGAGCTGCCTGGCCAGATAGTCGGCCGGCTGTCCGGTCAGGCGCGGCAACAGAAAACCCTGCCCTTCGCCCTCGACGCCGTGGCAATTGGCGCAAGCGGGTAGCGCCCGGCCGTTGTCGCCTGCCGCGTGCAGCGTCAGCGCAGCCGATTGGCCGCCTTCCGACAGCGTCAGCGTCGGTGCGGGCTGGCTCGCGTAGTAGCGAGCCACTGCGGCGATCTCGTCGTCCTTCAGGGCCTTGGCGATTGGTGCCATCACCGGATCGACGCGACGCCCTTCGCGATAGTCGAACAGCTGCTTGGCCAGATATTCGGCGGGCATGCCCACCAGCGAGGGGAAGGCACCGGCCGGCACTGCCGCGCCGGCCGCTCCCGATGCGGCCGGCGATGCTGCGGCGGCATGGCACGACACGCAGGCCATCGCCCCCGCGCCATTGCCGCTCGCGGCGATCGTCGCGCCGCGCTGCTGTGCCCCCTTGCCGGCGTCATTACCGGCGTCGTTGGCGGCGTCGTCGGCGGCGGCCCGCAATGCCTGCGACCACGCCGGTTCCTTCGGCTGGAAATCCGTCGAGCGCCGCACCACCGCCTCGCTCGCGGCGGCTGCGGGGGCCGATGCCGCGCCAGGCGCCGGCGCCTGGCCCGCGCCGGCAGCCGGCGACGCCTGGCGCGGCCCGGGGCTGGGCGCAAACAGATCGGGCCACACCTGGTACAGCAGCCCGTACAGCGGGAAGGCGCCGATCCCCAGCACCAGGGCGGCGATCCACCAGGTGGCGCGGCGGCGCCCGGCTTCCACTTCGTCCGGTGTGTTCATGCCATCAGCTTCCCGGGCGCCTTGACATAGTCGCGCTTGACCGCGTCGACGATCCAGTAGGCGGTGGCGCCGACCGTGCCGGTCGGGTTGTAGTTCGAGTTCTGCGGAAACAGGCAGGCCCCGGTCACGAACACATTGGGCACGTCCCAGCATTGGCCGAAGCGGTTGACCACGCTGTTGGCGGGCTCGCTGCCCATCGCCGCGCCGCCGTTCAGGTGGGTGGACTGATAGCTGGTCGCGGTGAACGGCCGTTTACGCGGCCCGGGCTCGGTGGCGACCACCCCGCGCATCGCCTTGCCGATCTGATCGCCCTTACCGGTCAGGAACGCCGACAGCTTGATGTCGTTGTCCGGCAGATCGTAGGTGATGCGCAGCAGCGGCTGGCCCCAGGCATCGCGATAGGTCGGATCGAGCGACAGATAGCCGCCGCGCGTCGGCATCGCGGAACCGGTGATGGTGATCGACGCCGAATGGTTGTAGTAGCGGCGTACCGCCTTCTTCCATTCGCTGCCCCAGGCAGGCGTGCCGATCGGCGTCGGGCGGTAGCCAATCGGCGCGCCGCTGACCACCTGGATCTGGATATAGCCGCCGCCGACGAATCCGAGCGGCCCGTGATCGAAGTTGTCGGCGCTGAAATCGTCGATCGTCACCGCCGCCGCGCCCGCGCCCATGAACGGATTGATGTGGGTCTTCTCGTCGAAGAACAGATTGACGCCCGAGGTGGTCTGGTGCGTGTAGTTGCGCCCCACCACGCCCTGGCCGGTGGCCGGATCGTACGGCTTGCCGATGCCCGACAGCAGAAGCAGGCGCACGTTGTGCACGCTGAACGCGCACAGGAACACCATGTCGGCGGGCTGGAAGAACTCCTGCCCGCTGCCATCGACATAGGTCACGCCGCGCGCCAGCTTGCGGTCCTTGGCGAGCTCGACGCGCAGCACCTGCGCGCCGGTGCGCAACGCAAAGGTATCGAGCTTCATCGCGGCCGGCAGGATGCAGACCTGCGGCGAGGCCTTGGCGAAATGCTCGCAGCCGAAGTTCGAGCAGAACCCGCAGTAGACGCAGGCGCTCATCGGCAGCCCTTCGGTATTGACATAGGGCCGCGTCGACAGCGCCGAGGGCTGGATGTACGGGTGATAGCCGAGTTTGGCGGCGGCTTCGCCGAACAGCGCCGACGCGTGCGCGACCTTCATCGGTGGATTCGGATACGGCCGCGAGCGCCACGGCTCGAAGGGATTGCCGCCCGGCTGCACCTTGCCCTTCAGGTTGCCGGCATAGCCCGAGGCGCCGATCAGATAGTCGAAGCGGTCGTAGTACGGCTCGAGCTCGTCGTAGGTCAGCGGCCAGTCCTGCGCGGTCAGGTCCGGCGCGAAGATGTCCTTGCCGTAGCGGCGCTCGTAGTGGCTGCGCAGCTTGAAGTCGGTCGGGTCGAAGCGATAGTAGGCACCGGACCAGTGGTTGCCCGAGCCGCCCAGATGCGTGCCGGGATAGGCGAACTGCCAGCGGCGCATCGGCAAGGCGGTCTGGCTGGTGTTGTTGCGGAAGGTGAAGGTTTCGGTGGCGGTGTTCTGATGCAGCGCATGCCGCCGCGTATAGCGCAGTTCGTCATGGACGGCGGGAGCCTGAAAATCGGGCGAGGGCCAGCGCGGCTCGCCGCGTTCGAGCATCACTACGCGATGTCCCGCTGCGGCCAGCTCCTTGCCGATGACCGAACCGGTCCAGCCGCCGCCGACGATCACGGCATCGACACGATCGAGGGTTCTGCTCATGGCCGTCCTCCCTTGGGCGCCGGTGCGGCCTTGGCTGGCGACGCGCCATGCGAGGCGTCATGGGACGCGGTCCCGGATGTGCCGCGGTGCGTGCCGTGCATGGCGCCATGTCCGGAAGCGCGCGCCATCGCGATCGACATCGGTGGCCGGATATAGGCCACGCCATGGCGCTCGATGTCGTTGGAGTAGCTGGCGTAGACGCCGGGGAAACCGACCAGCTTCCACCCCGCCATATTGCGATTGCCGCCGTGGATGGGATCGCCGAAGAACCCCTCCATGGTGCCGTCGAGCAGCATCTGGAAGAAGACCTTGCCCGGCAGCGCGGCCAGTTCGATCTCGCCCTTCTCCAGCCCCGTCAGCAACGCATCCTGTTCACGCGGCTGCAATTGCGCAAAGGATTTGCCGCCATGCCGCCTGGCGCTGACCTCGTCCACTGCCGCCAGACCCGCACGAAACGCCTGTGCCGGCGTCAATGCGAGCTGGTAGCCCTGTTCTGGTGTGCCGGCCTGAAACGGTCCATGACGATAGAAATGGTCGCCGCTGCCCCAGGCCCCGGCCAGTTGCCGATCGAGGAAATCCGTCACGCCCGCCTCGCGCGCCCCGGGCCCCAGTTCGTCGTTCGGAATCAACCGCGCAACGATGGCATCCACGGTAATTCTTTCGCGTGCATTGAAAAAATGGGACACGCCACCTGCACTGGCGGCGGAAGCGCCAGCCTGCCGCGGCTCGGCCGCCAGCGCACTGTCGCGGACCAGTCCCGTTGCGGCGGCTCCGGCCGGCAATCCGGCCCCGAGGGCTCTCAGAAGCGTGCGCCGCATGGGCGTGAAGGGTTTGGTCATCGCTGCGCTCCTCGAAAAACCGCAGCGAATGCAAGAAGCGTGGCAAGGCCACGTCGGGATCACGCGCGAGGTCCCTGGCGTGCCCTGGTACGGCCGTTGCCTTCCTCCGATGGGGGACGACTATAGGAGCCATACCATGACGAAGCGAAACTGGATTTCTGTTGCAACCTTGAGCGTCGCCATGCTGGGCGGCCTGGTGGCCGGCTGTAACCGCGGCGGCGACGATGCCGCCGGCACCGACACCGCGGCCAGCGCGCCGATGGGCCCGGTCCCGAGCGACACCACCGGCAGCGCGGGTACCGGCACGGGCACCGGCACCAGCGGTTCGACCGGAACCGGCACTGGCACCGGTACCGGCGGCACCACCGGCGCCACGGGCTCGCCGGGCTCGAGCGACACCACCACCGGCACGACCGGATCGGGCACCACCGGGGCCACCGGCACTACCGGCACCGGCACCGCCGGCTCGACCGGTTCGGGCGGCACGGGCACCGGCGCAGCGGCAGGCTCGGGCGGCAGCACCGGCACGACCGGCAGCGGCGCCAGCGCACCGCAATAAGCCCACTCGCTGGCGGATACGCCGGCAACCCTTCCCCCACTCTCCTCGGCCCCTCTCCTGCTCGCAGGAGGGGGGCGTTCGCTTGTGCCTCCTGCCTGTGCGCGATGGTGCCAATGCCGACCGCTTCAGGCCGTCGATGACGCCACCGCGGCCGCGTGGTCGGTCGAAGCCGACAGCGCTTTCCATTGCTCGAGTTCGGCACGTGCGGCGGCCAGCTTGTCGCCGAGATAGCGCAGCGCGTCGGTGCCGGCGGCAAATCGCAACGGAGCCTGCGGCACGCTGGCCAACTCGACGATGGCCCGCGCCAGCTTGTCCGGGTCGCCCGGCTGCTGGTGACTGTAGTCGTCGTAACCCACGCGCAGCGCCGCAGAGGCCGAGGCATAGTCGGGGATCGCCTCGGCCCCGTAGCGCACCGACGAGCCATCGAGGAAATCGGTGCGGAAGAAGCCCGGCTGCACGATGGTGACCTGGATGCCGAAGCGCGCGACCTCGAGCGCCAGCGATTCGGAAAAGCCCTCCACCGCGAACTTGGCCGCGCAGTAGATCGACGCGCCGTCGAAGCCCACCATGCCGCCGATCGACGACAGATTGAAGATGCGGCCGGCGCGCTGCCGCCGCATCACAGGCAGCACCGCGCGCGTCACGTGCAGGGTGCCGTGGACATTGGTGTCGAACTGCCGCACCACATCGTCGGCACTGTTCTCCTCGAACATGCCGAGCTGGCCGTAGCCGGCGTTATTGACCAGCACGTCGATGCGTCCGAAGGTCGCCACGGCCCGGTCGACCGCGTCGCGCGCCTGCGCCGGCTCGGTGACATCGAGGCGCAATGCCAGCAGACGCTCGCCGTGGCCCGGCAATGCGTGCTCGATGCGCTGCGGATCGCGTCCGGTCGCGACGACGTTGTCGCCGGCGCTCAGTGCCGCCTTCGCGATGCACGCGCCGATGCCGCGCGCCGCGCCGGTGATGAACCAGGTCTTGCTCATGCTGAACTCCTGAAGTGTGGATCGATGGACTGGTCTGCCTTGCCGAGCGCCGTATCCACGCAGGAACCCCGGACGACGTAACGACAGCAACGGCACGGCAACGACATGCGGCCATGGTAGGGAGCGCGGACCGCCGTCCGTTAGAACAAAACTCGGCGGGGCTTGCCTGTTTCTCCAGAATCGCCAGACGGCGGGCGTTCTGGCGCCCGGCATCGTTCCAGCGGGCCCCTCGCGCGCTACACTGGCGCGCAGATTCGGTCAGACACTTTCTCGCGTCCAACGCCCGCCCCCATGCAGAGCCTGCCCATTTCCATTGATCTGATGCCCGCGCCGCCGGAAGCCACGGATGTCGAACGGATCCGGCGCCAGCGCGAAGACCGCATGGCCGCGCTGATCGGCCGCCTCGCCCCGGCCGAGGGATACACGCTGTCCGCGCTCGACGAGGTCAAGTTCCTGCGCGCCAACGGCCCGCTGCCGCGCACGCCGGTGCTCTACGACCCTTGCATCATCGTGATGTGCAAGGGCCGCAAGCGCGGCTTCTTCGCCGGGCGCGAGTTCCTCTACGACGCCCAGCATTTCCTGGTGCTGTCGTTGCCGATTCCGTTCGAGTCGCAGACCGAGGCGTCGCCGGACGACCCGATGCTCGCGATCTCGATCCGCGTGGATCTGGGCGTGCTGGCCGAGCTGGCGCTGTCGGTACCGTCGCCGACGGGGACGGAGTCCGACGAGATATCGGGCATCCAGTCGACCCCGCTCGACGACCGGCTCGGCGATGCCGTGGTGCGGCTGCTGGAGGCCCTGACCTCCGAGATGGAGACCGCGGTGCTGGCGCCGGCCATCCTGCGCGAGATCTATTTCCGCGTGCTGTGCGGCCCGCAGGGCGCGGCCTTGCGCGCATCGCTCGCCTACCAGAGCAACTTCGGCCGCATCGGCAAGGCACTGCGAATGATCCACGCCAGCTACGACCAGCCGCTGTCGGTCGAGACGCTGGCGGGCACCGCCGCGATGAGCGCGGCGGCGTTTCATGCGGCGTTCAAATCGGTCACCGGCACCTCGCCGCTGCAGTACATCAAGGCCACGCGGCTGCACAAGGCGCGCATGCTGATGATCCAGCAGGGGATGAATGCCTCGGTGGCCGCGAGCCAGGTCGGCTACGAAAGCCCGTCGCAGTTCAGCCGCGAATTCAAGCGGTTCTTCGGCCGCAGCCCGATCGACGAAGTTCGCGTGATGAAGGAAGCGATGGCCTTGCGCACGCGGGTGGATTGGGCGCGAGCGGCCTGAGCGGATCGCCGCATCGCCGCTGGGGTGGGGCCTTGCTGTTGCCTGCTGTTGCTTGCGGTTGCCCGTTGTTCCACTGCGCCGCCGCTTCCATAGGATCAGGCAAGCGCGCCAGAGTATCCGGCATGGGCTTGCGCAGCGTGTCTTCGTACAGTGACGGCAAGCGATGGCAAGGACCGTCGCGAACCTTTCTCCACCACTGAACGGAGCTCAATGATGCATGCACTGCAAAGCCAGCGCGACCTGGAAGGCCGGGTCGCCATCGTGACCGGCGCCGCCGGCGGGGTCGGACGCGCCACCGTGGAACTGCTTCACCGCCGCGGCGCGCGCGTCGTGGCCGAGGACATCAAGGACACCGTCACCGATCTGCAGATCGACGGCGAGATCGTCGCCATTACCGGCGACGTCTCGCAGGAAGCCACCGCACGCGCCGCCGTGGACGCGGCGATGGACCGCTTCGGCCGGCTGGACATTCTGGTCAACAACGCGGCCCGCATCATCAATCGCACGGTGGCCGACATGACCGTCGACGAATGGGACCAGATCCTGGCGATCAACGCGCGCGGCATGTTCGTGCACGCCCGCGAAGCGCTGCGCGCGATGGTGCCCGCCAGGCGCGGCGCCATCGTCAACGTCGGCTCCTACGCCTGCGTGGTCGCGCTGCCGACCATTGCCGCCTATGCCGCCTCCAAGGGCGCGGTGGCGCAGCTGACGCGGGTGCTGGCGGCGGAAAACGGCCAGCATGGCATTCGCGTCAATGCGGTCGGCCCGGGCGACATCGTGACCGGCATCCTGGACGACCAGATGCCGAACGGCCGCGAGTTCCTGGCCGAGCATGGCAAGAACAACCTGCTCGGCCGCGCCGCCCAGCCCGAGGAAATTGCCGAGGTGATCGCCTTCCTGGCGTCGGACAAGGCGAGCTTCGTCACCGGGGCGCTGGTGATGGCCGATGGGGGGCATACCGCGGTTTGAGGAAGCCCCGTCGGCGTGCGGCGGTACGGCAGGTCAAACCTGCGAGGGCTCGTGCCGCCGCGTCAGGGACTGGACCAGCGGGTGGCCCTGGAAATGCTCCAGCAGCCTTGTCTTCTGTGGATCCGTCAGCAGCGAATCCCCGATCATGGCCGGCCAGCGAGCCGCTGCTGCTGCAACCGTATGACGGATCGCCGCCGCTGCCGGCTTCTCCGGGATGCCCAGCTCGGCGCAGAATCGCCGGAGAACGGCCGGCCCAATGCCCGGCTTGGCTGCCTTCCCCTGCCGCGCGTCGCTGACCGACATGCGCGGCTTCTCGTTCAAAGCGGGAGGCAGGATGTGCAACGCATGCCCGGTACGGCGGTTGTACGCCGAGTAGCCGACGATGTCATAGGCCGGCGGCAGTTCCGGCGTGCGACCGTCGGGATAGTAGATGCCGATGTTCTTCAAATGCATGTCCGGGTTGCCGAGCATCTCGTTGACGACGATACGCCGCAGCAGTTCATGCACCGCAGGCTCCCCGAGCGACGGGAATTCCATCATCACGCCCGCCACATCCAGATAGCTTGCGCCGAGGTACTTCTGCTCGGGCATGACTTCGAGAATCTGCGCGAAGTCTTCGCAATGAATGCGCCCCTGCGGCGTGCGGTCATAGCGAATCACGGCGAGGAAATTGGTGCGGCTGTCGGCATCGCCAAGATCGTAACCATGCTCCACCGCCAGCGCTTCCAACGGGGCCAGGTGCGCTTCGGTGACATTGACTCCGGCTGCGCCGGCAAGACGCAGCGACAGCTCTTCCAGCTCGGGCAACAGCGGCTGCCCGACCACCGGCAGCTTGGCGATGATGTGGGTGTCCTGCATCTTGGTCCGGCCCACATATCGCCCGCCCTGCCGGATGACGCCAACCTTCGGCTGCACCCCTGACAGCGAGACGCCGTCGTCCATCGGGTCGGCGGTCACCGACATTTCGACGGAATCGGCGTCCTGCGTGACATAGTGGGCCAGCTCGTCGCGCGTCAGCTCAAGAGGCCGTGCGTGGACGTTGCCCGGCAAATCCTTGCCGCAGGCCGCCAGCATTTCGAAATGGTCCTTCGGGTCGCAGCCACGCTGCGCGGCGACATGATCGCGGAAAACGCCTTCGGGCAGCAGGTTCTGGAAGAAGGCGGGCAGCAGCCAGCCATTGGAAGGGCTGAATCGTCCGTTGAACAACGTCGAGCCGACGTCCGCCCACAGCGCCCGCTGCGCTTCGCGATCGCGGGCCAGCATCGACAGCGAAATCGCCGGCGCATCGCGCATTGCGGCAAAGGCCTCGTCGGCCACGAAGCGATTGACCACCTGGGCATCGCCGAGCGCGTACTGGAACAGCACGCCCGCCCGGACCTTGCCGATGAAGATACCGACTGCTTTGACGTTCATGAATTGCCTGCCTAGGACTTGTCAGCTTCCGTCTTGCGCGCTGCAAGACGCTCCCGCGCCGCCTGCACGCGAGTCTTAACCGCGGGCGCCGTTGGCGTGAACGAGCCTTCCTGTGACAGACCGGCTGCCGCGCCCTTCGGCACGATGGCCAGTTCGTAGCCAAGGCGATCCAGCACAGCGAGCAAGGTCGTGACTTTATAGTCACCTTCCCCGCTCAGCATGGAGGTAACGGTGCGGCGCGACAGACCGGTCCGCGCCCCGAGCTCGCTCTGCGTCAGCGAGAGCGCCTTCAGGCGGGTGCGAAGCAGCGCGGCGATTTCAGGCAATGATCGCATGATACTAAAGTAGTATATTTTCAAAAAATCATACTTTATTGCTCATCCGACGTCAAATAAATGAGCAGTAAAGTAGGATTACTACGCTTTATCCTACTTTACTGCTCACCGCGACAAGCGTTTCCGAACTCGGTCGCCATTGTTGGCGTGGCGGCAGAACCGCGCGCCGCCAGGCATCGCCGTACGGAAGGTTCAGCATCACCCCCCGATATGCGGCCGATCCGACTGCATCCGGTCGCCCTGCTCGTCCGGCGGCGAGACCTGTTCGTTCATCACCTCGTTCGGCGTGATGCCGGGCTTGTCGGCGGGTTTTGCGCCGGGCTTGCCGCCCTGCTGACCCTGCTGACCCTGCTGACCCTGCTGACCCTGTTGGCTTTCCTTGCCCTGCCTGCCCTGTTCCGCCTGCGTGGCACTACCGGCCGGATTGCTTTCCGACGGCAGCGTATCCGCCTCGGCGGCCGGGTTCTGCCCACGTTCCTGCGACAGCGGGCCCTTCTCCGGTGTCAGCGACTCGACGGACTGCGGGGCCACGGGATTCGGAATCCCTGAAGATTTGTCCTTCATGCGCATCTCCGTTTGCAATGGATGGTGGAGGGCGCTGCAACGCGCCCGCTGCAGCACGCCGCGACAGCGCGGCGCTGCGGCCTCTGCCATTGCCGACGCAAGACACATACCCGGAGACATACCCGGGCACATGCGCGCCCCATGCGTGCGGAATCAGTCCACCGTCACCCCATTGGCCCGGATGATCTCGCCCCATACCTTGATGTCGTCGCGGATCGTCGCCGCGAAGGCCTCGCTGGTCCTGGCCGGCGGATTGGCCATGTTCATCAGCGCGAAGCGCTCGCGGATCTGCGGGTCGCCCAGCATGCCGTTGATCTCGGCGTTGAGCCGCTTGACGATCGGCGCCGGCGTGCCGGCGGGCGCAAAGAGGCCATACCAGCTGTTGGTGTCGAACGGATAGCCCTGCTCGCGCATGGTCGGCACCTCGGGCGATACCGAGCCGCGGCGGCTGCCGCTGATCGCCAGCGCGCGGATCTTGCCCGAGCGGATCAGCGGCAGCGACGACGAGGTATCGACGAAGGCCACCTTGATCATGCCGCCCTGCAGATCGTTCAGCACCTGCCCCACCGCCTTGTACGGAACGTGGCGCATGCGCAGGCCGGCCTGCATCTTCAGCGCCTCCATGGTCAGATGTCCGCCGGAGCCGATGCCCCAGGAGCCGTAGTCGTAGGTATCGGGTCTGGCCTTCACCGCGGCGACGAGCTCGCGCAGATTCCGCGCGGGAAAATCCGGCGTCACCACCAGGAAGTTGCCGCCCTCGCCCACCTGTGCAACGGGTGCGAGGTCGCGCAGCGCGTCGTAGGGCAGCTTCGGCTGCAGGGTATGGTTGATGACGATCGACGCGGCATAGGTGAACAGCAGCGTATGGCCGTCCGGCGCGGCCTTGGCCACCGTGTCGACGCCGATGATGCCCGTGGCGCCCGGTTTGTTGTCGACGATCACCGTCTGTCCCAGCCGCTTGCCGAGCCGTTCGGCGATCACGCGGGCAAACAGGTCGGTGCCGCTGCCGGCCGAGGAGGCCACCACCAGCCGGATCGGCCGCGATGGCCACGTATCGGCAGCCCAGGCCGGCCCGGCCGCGAGCGGGGCGGCCACCATGGCCATCAGCGCGAGCAGCGCCTGCCGCCGGCTCCTGGGCGGCGCGATAGCGTCGTGGTGATCGATCGACATCGTCTGGTCCTCCTTATCGTTGGCTGAACGGGTGACGCTCACCGCGTTCGATGCTGTCGGCGCTGGCCAGATAGAGGCTGCGCGATACATAGCTGGGCACCTGGCGGGCCCGCTGGCGCAGCCACCCGGCCTTCAGCTCGCGCGCCTGGCGCAGCGTGGGGATATCGCCCGGCGCGCCGGCGAGCACGTCGATCACATGCAGGGCGAGCTGCACCTCGCCCTTGTCGGCGAGCGCCTGCGCATGGCGGATCAGCGCGGCGTGATCGCTGACCGCGGCGGCGATCTGCGCGGCGGCCTGTTCCGGCGGCGCCGGATGCAGCGAGGTCGCGTTGCGGTCCCACCAGCCGTTCTCCGCGCGGTAGATGTCCCTGGCGATATAGCTCGGGTCGCCGTAGCTCGGCCGCATCCATGGCGTGCCGAACCAGGTCTCGGGATAGCGCAGTGCGGCCAGCATCTCGCGCTCGTCCATGCCCTGGTTGATCAGGCGGATCACCTCGTCGTGCAGCCAGTGCAGCGCGCCTGCGGTATGGCGCAGCACCTCGATCGCCTGCGCGCCGCACAGATCGGCGCCGAATTCGCGCACCACGCGCGCGGGTTCGAGCGCCGCCAGGTTCTCCAGCGTGCGGGCCCAGCGCGGCGCATCGCGCATCGTGCGCAGCGGCGTGCCGATGTTCGGGATCGAATCGATCACCGCGGGGCCGCCGTACAGGATGCGGGACGCGGGCAACCACACGGCCACCGCATCGTCGGTCTCCGACGGCGCCCACAGCAGCTCGGCCCGGCCCGGGCCGCAGCCTACCGTCAGTCCCTGGGCGAAGGTCTCGGTGGGCGCATGCTGACTCAGCTTGCCCGCCAGGCGGCCGCGCGGCTGGCGGAACTGCACCTCGGCCAGCGCCTCCTGCAGCGACATGGTGGCGCGGTAGCGGGCCTGGCGCGGCAGCACATTGGCGTGCGCGATCACGCGCGGCGCGGGCTCGCCACGCTCGGCGCAATGCGCCAGCCACAGCGGCAACCCGCTGTTGTAGCCGAGATGGCCGTGGCTGAAGACGATGGCCGCCAGCGGCAACGGGCTGACGCTGCGCAGCGCGTCGATCATGCCGCGCGTGATGGCGCCACCAGGGCCGGCATCGACCAGCAGCAGCGCGTCGCCTCTCTCGGTGGCGATCCTCGCGACGAACGACTGGCCCTGACCGTGCAGCTTCCAGACGCCGGGGGCGACGGTCTCGACCCCATCGCCGGTGGCCAGCGCCGCCGGGCGCGCTTCGAAATCCTGCATGCGAACGACTCCTGTGACAGAACGAAGACGAGCGCCGCCCCGCTCCGCCGGGGAGCGTCATCGTGGCAACGCCAGGGAAGGTACGAGCGCGCTAACGCCGACCGATGCGGGAACTGACGGGAGCGCTCAGGCTTGCCGCGCAGCAGTCGATCAGCTGGTCCAGCGGCGGCTCGCCGCCGCGCCGGCCCTGATCGCGATACCAGTGCGCAAGCGAATAGACCACGGTGTCGTTGAACCAGGTCAGCCGCAGGTTCATGACCTCGCGCGGCACTTCGGGGCAAAGCGCGAACACCAGCTTGCGCACGCGCACCAGCGCCGACACCGCGTCGCGTTCCACCAGCCCCTTCTTCAGCAGGTTCGGGCTGAAGGTCGTCTGCGCCAGCACCTGCAGATAGTGGCGACCCCAATCGGTATCGCGCACCGCATCGGCCAGCGGCAGGATGGTCGCCTCGACCACCGCATGCAGATCGGTGTCGCGGCCCTCGGCCACCAGCCGGTCCAGATAGCGATGACGGATCACGTTGATCTGATGCAGCCGCCGGTTCAGCAGATGGCTGACCAGCGCCTCGCGCGAGCCGAAGTGGTAGTGCAGCGCCGAGCGGTTGCGCTGGCCGCTTTCGAGCACGATCTGCCGCAGCGGCACCTGCTCGACGCCATGCTCGGCGAACAGGCGCTCGGCGATCTCCAGCATCCTGGCGGCGGTGCCCGGCACGCCGCCTTCGTCTTCGGCAGCCGGCGCGGCGGCCTTGCGCCGGCCCGCTGTTTCGGTGTCCTCGCCGATCACCGAGCGAATCTGTTTGAGCTTCATGCCTGCAATCCGCAATGTCCCCCGCCCATCGCAAGGTTCGGTGTCAGCATAGTCGCGTCACGCCGTTCTAATACTAGGGATTAACCCGGAAATTCGACCGCGTGCACAGGCGCCAAGGCTCTGCGGGTAATCCCCAGATTTTCGAACCGCGATGCGGCGCTATGGTGTTTCGGACCCGCGTAATACTGAGTATTAAAACCGAAGCGGGCGACCAAAGACACCGCGGACGCGGAGGAGACACGGCATGAAGCGATGGTGGATCACGGCGGCGGCCGGCCTGATGGCGCACGGCGCGCACGCGCAATCGTCGGTGACCTTGTATGGCGTGGTCACCGCCAGCCTGCAGTACGTCAACAATGCGCAGAACGTCAGCGGCGGCGTGCTGGCGCCCGGCAGCGGCTCGCGCACCATGCTCAACTCGTCGGGCATCGCGCAGTCGCGCTTCGGGCTGCGCGGTACCGAGGAGCTGGGCGGCGGCGTGCAGGCGCTGTTCGTGCTGGAGAACCAGTTCAACACCGACGACGGACGGATGGGCCAGAACGCGATGTTCGGCCGGCAGGCCTTCGTCGGCCTGAAGAGCGAGCTCGGGCGCATCACCTTCGGGCGGCAGTACACCTCGTCGTTCCTGGCGCTGGGCAGCTTCACGCCGGTGGCCTACGCGCCGGAGTTCGAGCCGGTGGTCGGCATCGCCGGGCCGAATTTCCGCGAGAACAACATGGTCCAGTACCACGGCAAGTTCGGGCCCTTGTCGCTGCACACGCACTGGTCGTTCGGCGAGCGCACCGGCAGCCTGGCAGCCGGCTCGGCCTATGGCATCGGCGTGTCGTACTACACCAACGGCTTCGGCGTCGCGGCCGCCTACGACGAGGTCAAGACGCTGAACGCCGCGCAGGCGTCCGGCGCCTCGTCCTCCGGCGACTATGGCCGCGACATGCGCGCCTTCCTGGCCGGCAGCTACGAGATCGGCGCGTTCAAGTTCGTCGCCGGCTACCGCTGGGGCAACTCGGTCGCGCCCGGCGAGGGCGCGCCCACGCTGCTGCCGCATCGCGACGACATGGTCTGGGCCGGGGTGCACTGGCAAACCACCCCCGCGCTGCGGCTGAGCCTGGCCTACTACTACGACGACATCAAGCGCGCCGATATCGGCGGCGCCAGCGTCAATCCGGCCAATCCGCAGCAATATCTGGCGCTGGCCGACTATCGCCTGACCAAGCGCACCGATCTGTTTGCCGGCGTGATGTACGCGCGCAATGCCTCGCTGAACTGGGACAACATCGGCTATCTGCCGAACGGCCAATCGGTCGGCTACGCGCCGGCGACCTCCCAGGTCTATTACAAGCGCCCCGACGCCAGGGGACAGCTCGGCGTCTCGCTGGGCATCCGCACCATTTTCTAGGAGCCACGATGCAAGCCACGGAACGTATGGAAAACACCGACGTCACGATCGATCCCGCCCTCGCCGCCCGCGTGCGCGAGGCCTTCATCTATACCTTCCCGGTGCACGATCTCGCCCAGGTGCGCTGGCAGATCACGCAGAACCCGCAGAACCGCAACCGCGTGCCGGTCAATGGGCTGCTGCACTACCGCCGGCTGCTCGACCATCGCGCCCGCACCGTGACCCAGCCCAACAACGACACGCTCTATTCGCTGTCGTATCTGGCCCTGCACGGCGGACCGATGCGGCTGCGGCTGCCGGACATGGGCGAGCGCTACTACAGCGTCGCGCTGCTCGACATCTTCACCAACAACTTCGCCTGCATCGGCAGCCGCACCACCGGCACCCAGGCGGCCGAGTTCCTGCTGGCCGGGCCCGGCTGGACCGGCGAAGCGCCGGCCGGCACGCAGCTGATTCGCTGTCCGAGCAACGACGTGTGGCTGCTGGGGCGGCTGCTGGTGGACGGCGAACACGACCTGCCGGCCGTGCATGCCCTGCAGGACGCCATCCGGCTCGCGCCGGTGGAACGGCGAGACGCAGGCGATGGCGGCCCGCTCGACACCGTGCCCGACGAGGCCGATCCGGCTCGCTACCTCGATCTGGTCAATGAAGTGCTGGGCCGCAATCCGATTCCGGACGACGAGCGCGAGCTGGTGGCGGGATTTGCGCAAGTCGGCATCCGTCCCGGGCAGCGCCAGGTGTACGCGGAACTGGCGATGCCGGTCCAGCAGGTCTGGCGCGCCATGCTGCCCGCGTTGCGCAAGGAGCTGGCGCGCACGCCGGGCTTCGGCAACGGCAAGGAGCCGGGGCCGTGGCAGTCGGGTCCGGACCATCTGGGCAATTTCGGCAAGGACTACACCTACCGCGCCCATGTGTCGCTGATCGGCCTGGGCGCACTGGAGCGCGCCGAAGCGATCTACGCCACCTGCGTGACCGACGCCGCGGGCGAACGGCTGGACGGCGCACGCGCCTACCGGCTGCATATCCCGCCGGCGATGCCGGTCGATGCGTTCTGGTCGCTATCGATGTACGAGTTCGCGCCGGACGGGCGGCGCTTTTTCACCGACAACGCGATCGGCCGCTATACCATCGGCGATCGCACGCCGGGACTGCAGGTCAACGCCGACGGCAGCATCGATCTATGGCTGCAGCACGCGCGTCCGGAGCCGGCGCGCGAAGCCAACTGGCTGCCGGCGCCGGCCGGTCGCTTCTCGCTGACCTTGCGCTATTACCACCCGCAGCAGCCGCTGCTGTCGCGCCGCTTCGTGCAGCCGGCACCGGAGCCGATCGCGTTCTAGCCGGCGTCCGGCGCCGCTTGTGCCCCGCCGGCGTGGCAATGGGCCACGGCCGGCGCGGCCAGCAGCGCCAGCTGGCGCAGCGTTTGGACCTCGTCGGCCTGCCACGCCGACCTCGGGCTGAGGTAGTTGAACGTGCCGATGCAGCGACCCCGCTCGCTGATCGGTACGTTGACCACTGCCCTCAGCCCGAGCGCGCGGATCGTCGGGATATCGTCGAACACCTGGGCCAGCGCCTCGTCGCCTTCGCCGACGAAGGCCTCGGCGCGCTCCAGCAGCTGCCGCGCCCACGGCGTATCTCCCTTGCGTTTGCTGCCGCCGACCGGATAGGAATCGGGATCGCTCGACCATTGGCGCACCACCTCGCGGCTGTCGGCGCGCCAGACGTTGATCGTCAGCAGGCCCGGTCCGAGCAGCGCCAGCGTGGCGTCTCCGACCGCATCGAACAGCGCGCCGGTATGGTCGGGCCGAGCCAGCCCGGCCTTCAGGCTGACGACCTGCGCTGCGGTCAATCGCCCCTGCAACGCCGAGAGCGCGGCCTGCTGCGGATTCGCTGCTTCGCTCATGCGCTTACTCCGCGCTGATCTTCAGATCGCGGATCAGCTTGCCGTAGCGATCGGCATCGCGGCGCAGCACCTGGCCGAACTGCTGCGGCGTCGACGTGGTCGTCTCCACGCCGATCGCGTCCATCTTCGCCTTGACCTCGGGCAATTGCATCACCTTGTTGATCTCGGCATTCAGGCGCGTCACCAGCGCCGGCGGCATGCCGGCCGGGCCGAACGCGCCATACCAGACCGCCAGCTCGTAGCCCGGCACGGTCTCGGCCACGGTCGGCACATTGGGCAGCAGCGGCGAGCGCTTGGCCTCGGTCACCGCCAGCAGCTTCAGCTTGTTGGCCTTGACGTGCGGCAGCGTCTGCGTGCCGGCCGAGAACAGCAGCTGGGTCTGGCCCGCGACCGTGTCGACCACCGCGGGGGCACCACCCTTGTAGGGGACGTGCAGCATTTCCACGCCGGCCATCTTTTCGAACAGCACCGCGCTCAGATGGTTGGTCGAGCCCGGGCCGGCGCTGGCGTAGGCCAGCTTGCCGGGGTTGGCCCGCGCATAGGCGATCAGTTCCTTGACGTTGTTGGCCGGCACCGACGGATGGACCACCATCGTGTTGGTGACATAGGCCAGCAGGCCCAGCGGCGTGAAATCCTCGACACCGCGGAACGGCATGCTCGGCATCAGCGCCGGGTTCATCGCATGCGTGCTCATCGAGCCGATCAGCAGCGTGTAGCCGTCGGGCTTCGCGCGCGCAACCATCGCCGAGCCGATATTGCCCGACGCGCCCGGCTTGTTGTCGACGATGACGGGCTGTCCCAGCGAGCGGGTCAGATGTTCGGACAGCACCCGCGCCAGGATATCGGTCGAGCCGCCGGGCGCCCACGGCACCACCAGCGTGACCGGCTTGGCCGGGTAGTCCTGCGCCGCCGCGGCGCCCGCGGCGCAACACAGTGCCAGCGCGGCCACGCCGCGCAGCCAGCTTCGAATCGTCGTCTTCATGGTCGTTTCCCCGTATGTCATGCCGGCCGCACCGCGCGCCCGGCTTGTCGTTGTATCGCGTCGTGATGGATCGGCGGTTGGCGCCGCCCGGCGTCGCGCTCGGCTCCCGCGGCTCAGCGCCCCACCGCATAGCCCTGCATGCCGCGCGGATTCGCCCCGGCGCGCAGCAGCAGCCGGCCCCGGGCGTCGCGTTCGCGTGAACAGGCCGACATCCGTCCTTCCGACCACGGCTCGCCGATGCGCAGTTCGTGGCCGGCCTCGCGCAGCGCGTCGAGCGTCGCCTGCGGAAAGCGCGATTCGATGCTGAGCCGGTTCAGCACGGTCTGGCGCGGCCAGAACGAGCCCGGGAAGTGGTCGATGTGCCAGGCCGGCGCGTCGATCGCTTCCTGCAGGTTCATGCCGTGCACCGCGTGGCGCATGAAGAAGGCCAGCGACCATTGGTCCTGCTGGTCGCCGCCGGGCGTGCCGAACACCATGTAGGGTTCGCCATCGCGCAAGGCCAGCGACGGCGACAGCGTGGTGCAGGGCCGCTTGCCCGGCGCCAGCGAATTGGGCAGACCCGGTTCGAGCCAGGTCATCTGCAGGCGCGTATTGAGCGCGAAGCCGAGCGCCGGAATGGTCGGACTCGACGACAGCCAGCCGCCGGATGGCGTCGCCGCGACCATGTTGCCGTCGCGGTCGATCACATCGAGATGGCAGGTATCGCCGACGAAGATCTCCTGCTCGGCCCACTGCTGCACCGGCGGCAGCGCAGCGAAGGTCGGCTCGCCGACGCCAAAGCGCGTATCGGCGCAAGCCAGCGTGCGCTCGGCCGCGTCGAGATCGGGCAGGCGCGGCGCGCGGCCGTCGATGGTGCCCGCGCGAATCTCGCGCGACGCCTGTGCACCGATCAGCTGGGCACGCGAGCGCAGGTAGTCGGCATCGAGCAGGCCCTGCGCCGGCACCTCGGCAAAGCGCGGATCGCCGTACCAGGCCAGACGATCGGCCATCGCCAGCTTGGCCGCCTCGGCAATGCGATGGACGAAGCCGGGCGACGTCGGCTCGTGCGCCTCGAGGCCGGCGTGCCGGAGCATGCCGAGCTGCTGCAGGAAGGCGGGGCCCTGGCTCCAGACACCGCACTTGGCGACCGTATAGCGGCCGAAATCGAGCGTCAGCGGCGCCTCGGCCTCGGGCCGCCAGCACGCCATGTCCTCGTAACGAAGCAGGCCGCGATGGCGCTCGCCGGTGGTGTCGCGCACGTCCTGCGTGCGGCAATAGGTATCGATCTCGCGGGCGACGAAGCCGCGGTACCAGCAATCGAGCGCAGCATCGATCTGCTTCTCGCGCGTGTCGCCAGCGGCCTGCGCCTCTTCGACGATGCGCTGGTAGGTCCGCGCCAGCGCGGGGGTCGCATGCAGGCTGCCGGGCGTCGGCACGCGGCCATCGACCAGCCAGACGTCCGCCGAATCGCGCCACGCGCGCTGGAACAGTTCGCGCACCGCCAGAATCGCCTGCGAAATGCGCGGCACCAGCGGGAAGCCGTCGCGCGCATAGGCAATCGCGGGCGCCAGCACCTCGGCCAGCGACCACGTGCCGTAGTCGCGGAGCATGGTCAGCCAGGCACCGAACGCGCCGGGCACGGTGGCGGGCAGCAGGCCGATTCCCGGCATCAGCTCCAGCCCCATCGCCCGCATCGTGCCCGGGTCGGCCAGCGCGGGCGCCGGGCCCTGGCCGCAGATCGACCGCACCGCGCGCTCGCGCTCGCTCCACAACAGGATCGGCGCCTCGCCGCCCGGGCCGTTCAGATGCGGCTCGACGACCTGCAGCACGAAGCCCCCGGCCACCGCGGCATCGAAGGCGTTGCCGCCGCGCTCGAGCACGCCCATCGCCGTCTGCGAGGCGAGCCAGTGGGTCGACGAGACGACGCCGAAGGTACCGACGATTTCCGGGCGGGTGGTGAACATGCTGGTCTCTGAATGCGGTGTGGATGGGGCAGCGATGGGGGCAGCGACGGGACAGCGATGGGGCAAACGTCGGGCCAAGCGATCGGCAACGCGATCGGCAACGCGATGGGGCAAGTATAGGAAGATGGAATAACCGGAACGGACGATTGCATTATTCTTCCATTCCTGAATGGTTATACGACTGATCCAAACCGCGCCCTTCTCCCTTCGCCATGCCCGCCTTCGTCGACCGCCTGCAGCACAACCTGGTATCCCGCCTGCGCCTGAAGCAGCTGTCGCTGCTGTTGGTATTGGAGCGGCATCGCTCGCTGTCGCGCACCGCCGCCGAACTGAACCTGAGTCAGCCGGCGGTCACCAAGGCGCTGCGGGAAATCGAGGAGATCTTCCTGACGCCGCTGTTCCACCGTTCGCGCGCGGGGCTGGAGGCGACCGAAACCGGTGCCGCGGTGCTAGCGTATGCGCGGCTGGCGCTCGCCGATGCGCGTGCGCTGGGCGACGAACTGGCGGTACTCGACGCGGGGCTTGGCGGGCGGCTGCGCGTCGGCGTGATCCCGTTCATCGCGCCGGCCGTGCTCGATGCAGCCTGCTCGCATGCGTTGGGCCAGCAGCCGCGCATCGCGGTGCTGGTGCGCGAGGGCACCACCGACGAACTGGTCGGCGCATTGCGGGCGCACGAGCTCGATTGCGTGATCGCGCGTTCCTTCTATGCCGCGGGGGAAGACATCGTGCAGGTGCCGCTGTATCGCGAGGAGCCGGCGCTGGTGGTACCGGCGCGCGCGGCGGCGCGACTGTCGCGCGGCGCGCTCGACTGGGCGCGGCTCGCCACCCTCGACTGGATCATGCCGCCTCCGCAGACGCCGACCCGCCGCACCATCAATACGATGTTCGCAACGGCCGGCGTCGCGCCGCCCCTGCCGCTGGTCGAGACCTATTCCATCAAGACCATCGCCACGCTGCTGCGCACACAGCCGCGCGCGATCACCATCGTGCCGCGCGCGGTCGCGGCCGAACTGGTCAATGGCGGCGGGGCCGCGCTGTTGCCCCATGCCTTGCGCTGGGATCTGCCGCCGGTCGAGGCGATGTGGTTGCGCCGCGCCCAGCAGAGCCGGCCGCTGATGGCGCTGGTGACGGCGCTGCAACAGGCGAGCGGCTGAAGCCGCCCTGTGAAGCGGCGCTGTGAGGCCGCCCCGTCCGCGTCAGCGCCTGTTCGGCATCACGATTGCCATCACGATTGCTGCGCGGCCTCCGGCTGCATGTAGAACACTTCCCACAGGTGGCCGTCCGGGTCCTCGTAACCGTGCTGGTACATGAAGCCGTAATCCTTCGGCTCGTTCGGCGTGCGCGCACCCGCGGCCACGGCTTTCGCGACCATGTCGTCGACCGCCGCGCGGCTGTCCATCGACAGCGCCAGAATGACTTCGGTGCTGCTGCCCGTATCGCAAATCGCCTTGCCGGTGAAGGTCTTGAAGAAATCCTCGACCAGCAGCATCACGTAAATCTGGTCGGAAACGATCATGCAGGTCGCATTGCGGTCGGTGAATTTGGGATCGAAGCGATAACCGAGCCGCGTAAAAAAATCGACCGAGCGGTCGAGGTCCTTGACGGGCAGGTTGACGAAGATCTGGGTCGCCATCGAGGTGTCTCCTGGTTTGAAATGGTTAGGAACGGGATTTGTCGTTACGACGTGCTGACCCACGGATCATAACTGCCGATCGTCCACAGATGGCCTTCCAGATCGAAGCAGCTGAAATCCCGGCCGCCATAATCCTGATCTTTCAGATCGAGCACGATCTGCGCACCGGCCGCCTTGGCGCGCACGAATACCGCGTCGGGATCCGGCACGACCAGATAAATGCTCTGCGTCTGCCCGCCGCCGACTTCATCGGGCTGGCGCATCAGCTTGCCGTACGGCGAATCGAGCACGGAGCCCAGCATCACCATGCCTTTGCCGTAATGCAATTGCGCGTGGGCGATGGTGCCGTCGTCGTTTTCCACCACCAGATGCCGGGTAAAACCGAAGGTGTCGCATAACCAGGCGATTGCCGACGGCGCATCGCGATAGCGCAGGCACGGGATCGCCGTGCTGCCCGCGCTGGTGGAAGCGCCGGAATTCAAATCGGTCATGTCTGTCGCTCCTTGCACGGCGCGTGGCCGCGTTGTCAGGCGGGAATCTAGTCGGAATTCGGTTCGCCGCCAGGAAATGGATTCACTGCACGACTCACGGCAGGAACTCGCTGCAGAAACTCGCTGCAGGGACCGCCTGTCTCGCGGGCAAATCCAGTAGGCAGCATAGACGATCGTTTTCGCGTGCAAAGGGCGCGCACGATGCGACGAGAACGTTTCTTCGTACACCAGTGACCGGTTATACTCCGCGCTCCATAAACCACATTTCGGGTAAATCAAACAATGGCCGTTGCCAATAAGAAAAGCGCGCCGCGCGCAGTGAAGTCCGCCAAGCCGGCGGCGCCGACCAAGAAGGCCAGCGTGCTGGCACGCGAAGCGCAAGCCGCGAAGAAGCGCCTGCTGAAGCTGCGCGCCGACACCAAGAAGGCGATCGACGCCGCCAAGCGCGAAGTCGCGCAGGCGACTGCCGCCGCCAAGCTGGCCCTGCAGGCCGAGAAGCAGGCCGCCAAGGAAAAGCTGGCAGCGCAGAAGGAAAAGGCCAAGGCAGCGAAGGCCGCCAAGTCGGCAAAGAAGCCGGCCGGCGCCAAGACCGCCGCGCCGCGCAAGGCTGCTGCACCGAAGGCCGCTGCACCGAAGGCCGCCAAGGTCGTCAAGGCACCGAAGAAGGCTGCGGCACCGAAGGCTGCTGCGAAGTCCAGGCCCGCGAAGCCGGCCGCCGGCGCTGTGGCCAAGGCCGCCTGAGCACCACCGTTCCCGCTGCCATGCCCTCGTTCGAGGGCGGCACCTCGGCACCGTGGCGATCTCTCCGATCGCGCGGTGCCGACCCTCCTGCCGGGGGGCTACCGATTTGGGGGTAGCCAAGCCCTGCCCTCTGTGCAGATAATCTGCATTCTTCCGGCATCACTTTCTTGCGTTAAATCACTTTGCGTAAATCGCTTGCGCTCATCGCAGTGAGCCTTGGCGGCGCTTTTTCCCAACGCTCGCACGATGGCCGCGCGCAAACGACACCGAATGGGAATGGCAATGAAGGAAGCCTTGCAACGTTGTCCGCTGTGCAAAACCTTGACGGAAGCATCGGCACGCCCACGATCCTATGGGCAATGGATGCGCTACCAATGCCGCAACGACGAATGCGGCCCGAGCGAAATCAGCACCAAGGCCCGCTCGCACCTGCGCCGTGGCGAACGCCAGGCCGAACTGCGCAGCGTGGCCAGATCGTGCCGGCATAACGGCGCGCGATTGCGGATCGGCTACGACGGCCCCACCGGCGAATTCCAGCTCGAAGTCGTCGAGTAAGGCGCCCTGCGGCACACCGGCTCACGGTTCGACCGACGGCTCGCGCTTCATGCAGCGCAGCACGAAGGTCGACCGGCTGTGCCGCAGCCCCGGCAGCTTGTACAGCTTGTGGCGCAGGAACTCCTCGTAGCCTTCGGTGCCCGCCACCGCCACCTTGATCAGATAGTCATACTCGCCGGTCAGCAGGTACGCCTCCATGACCTCGGGCAGTTGCGCAAGCGCGCGGCCGAAGCGGTCGAGCATGTCGTCGTCGTGCCGCTCCAGCGTGACCTCGATCAGCACGGTATCGGGCAGGCCCAGCGCCTTCTGGTTCAGCAGGGCGGTATAGCCCTGGATCACACCGGCCTCCTCCAGCGCGCGCACGCGGTTCCAGCATGGCGTGGGGGACAGGCCGACCTGCTCGGCCAGCTTCAGGTTGGACAGGCGGCCGTCGCGGCGCAGCGCGCGCAGGATGCGGCGGTCCGTTTCGTCGAGCTTTGGGACGAGTCTGGTTCCCGGCCTGGCGGCGGCACCGGTGGCCGGAGTGGCGGCAGGAGCGGTCGTGGAATGGTTGGGATCGGCCATGGGCATCGGTGGGATCGGTGGGATCGGTGGGATCGGTGGGATCGGTGAGATGGGCGAGACTGGCGGACAAAGAATATTTCTCTGTCACATCCACAAATACTAGCCGATTCATTCTGATTCCGACCAGCGTAGCAGAATATTAAGAAGCACATTCTGCCGGCAGACTGGTAAATTCACTGCATCGCTATTTTCTACCGGTTGCCGTCATGTCCGCCCAAACCCCCAACTCCGCCCTGCAACTTGCGCTGCTGCTCGACCAGCACGACCTGATTGGCGCGATCGAGTGGACGCTGGCAACGGCGCGCCGCACCGGGCTCGGGCTGGACGCGATGACGCTGGTGCCAGGCACGCTGCCCGGCGCAGGCCAATGGCTGCGCCTGTCCGTCACGGCGGACGAGCCCGCGCTGTTCCCGCTGCTGGTCAAGCGGCTGGAAAACGGTGTCGATGTGCGTGAAGTGGCGATCGTCGAGGAATTGGCGAGCCAACAGGAAACGGCGGCCGCCCGACGCCGCGAGAGCCTAGCCTCAGCGGTTGCCGCGCCGGTCCACTGAACCCTGCGCGGCGCCGCCGTCAGTCAGGCCGACTCGGCCAGCAGGCCGTGTCCAAGCCGCTGCGACAGACCGGCGGCGGCCGCCTTGATCGCTGCGGCCACCGGCCCGTCCAGCCGGCCGTCGAAGGTGGCGGCATTGCCCAGCGCCGTGATCGCCAGCACGATGCGCCCGTCCCGATCGAACACCGGCGTGCTGACCGAATCCACGCCGGCAAGCAGATCGCCATGGACGCTGCCGATCCCGCTGGCCCGCACCTGCTCGCGCAGCTGCGCCACCTCGGCGGCATCGCGCGGAAAACGCGGCGGCTGCAGCGCCGCGCGCTGCTCCAGTTCGGTCTCCAGCAGCGATGCCGTCACCGCCGGATCGAGGAAGGCGGTGAAGACCCGCCCGGTCGCCGACGACAGCAGCGGCATCACCGAACCCGGCCGCACATTGACCGTGACCGGCCGCAGCGAATCGCGCCACTGCACCACGGTGGGCCCGTGGTTGCCCCACACCGCCGCCAGCACCGTTTCACCGGTCGACGCGCAGATGTCGTCGAGCACCGGTGTCACCAGGCGCAGTGGATCGAGCTGGGCGAGGCAAGCCAGCCCCATCCGCAGCGCATGGCGGCCGAGGCTGTAGCGGCCGGTGTCGTCCTGCTCCACATAGCCGCACTTGACGAAGCTGGCGAGGTAGCGGTGCGCCTTGGCCGGATGCATGCCGGCGGCCTGCGCGACTGTCTTCAGCGCCATCGGATGCAGCGAGCCCAGCAAGGCATCCAGCACCGACAGCCCGGTTTCCAGCGCCTGCACACCGGCGCCGCCCCGTTCGCCATTGCCGTCGCGTGTCTCCGATTCGGTTTGTGGATTGGCCATTCCCGGTCGCTCCCGCCTACGCGGTTCATGTGTTTGAAATTACGTATGGCGTAATGCTAGCACGCAAAGCGTAATTTTCCCTTGACAGTCGACGGGCCGACAATTACTTTTGGCATAACCGCATTACGCCTGACGTAATTCACCGGAACAGCGTCGGCAATGCGGCCACAAGAAGACGGTCCACCGTCCCAACACGATTCGGCGGCGCACCGCCCATCCCCGCAGAGGAGACAAACAATGAGAAAGATCTCGTCGATGCTGGCGCTTGCCGGCACGATGCTGACCGCCATGGCGCTGGCGCCGCAAGCGGCGGCGCAAAGCTTCCCCAGCAAGCCGATCCGCTGGATCGTGCCCTATGCCGCCGGCGGCGGCTCGGACTTTCTGGCTCGCACCATCGGCCAGCAGCTGTCGGCCAATATCGGTCAGGCCATCGTGGTCGAGAACAAACCCGGCGCCAACACCGCGATCGCGGCGGCCGAAACGGCGCGTTCGCCGCACGACGGCTATACCGTGATGTCGGCCGACAACGGCACGCTGGTGTTCAATCCGGCCCTGTACAAGTCGCTGAGCTACAACCCGACGCGCGATCTGGCGCCGGTTTCGCTGCTGGGCAAATTCCCGATGATCCTGGTGGTCGGCGCCAATGCCGAATACAAGGACGCGCGCGACTTCCTCGCCAAGGCCAAGGCGGCGCCCGGCAAGATCAGCTATGCCTCGGCCGGCGCCGGCAGCCCGCACCATCTGGCCATGGAGCTGCTGAAGGAGCGCGCCGGCCTGCGCATGGTACATATCGGCTATCGCGGCGCCGCGCCGGCGCTGCTCGATGTGGTCGGCGGCCAGGTGCCCGCGATGATGACCGACCTCGCCGCCGGGGCCGCCTTCCTGAAGGCCGGCAAGCTGCGCCCGCTGGCCGTGGCCAACGCCACCCGGCTGCCGCAGCTGCCCAATGTGCCGACCTTCGCCGAGGTCGGCCTGCCGGGCGTCGAGGCCGCCGCGCTGGTCGGCATGGTCGCGCCGGCCGGCACGCCGCCCGACGTGATTGCCAAACTGCAGACCAGCGTCGCCGCGGCGATCAAGCAGCCCGAGGTGAACCGCAAGCTGGTCGACTTCGGCGTCGAGCCGGTCGGCAGTACGCCGGAGCAGTTTGCCGCGCTGCTGCGCAGCGAGACGGCGCTGTGGCACAAGCTGATCCGCGACCTGAATATCACGCTCGAATGAGCCCGGCGGGCGGGTCCTTGGCGAACCCGCCCGCTGCGCCAACGTTGTAGAGGACCGAGGACCGATCATGAGCGAACGCACCGAACCTGCCCGTGCGCAGGGCTGCCCCTTCCACGCCGGGCCCGGCACGCCACCGGCAACGCCGCTGTTGTCGCCGACCGGCTGCCCCGTCAGTCCCCGCGCGGCCGAATTCGACCCGTTCGAGGACGGTTACCAGCAGGACCCGCCCGACTACGTGCGCTGGGCGCGCGAGCAGGAGCCAGTGTTCTACAGTCCCAAGCTGGGCTACTGGGTGGTGACGCGCTACGACGACATCAAGGCGATCTTCCGCGACAACCTGACCTTCAGCCCCTCGATCGCCCTCGAAAAAATCACGCCGACCGGCGACGAGGCCAATGCGGTGCTGGCCTCCTACGGCTACGCGATGAACCGCACGCTGGTCAACGAGGACGAGCCCGCGCACATGCCGCGCCGCCGCGTGCTGATGGAGCCGTTCACGCCCGAGCAACTGCAGCATCACGAGCCGATGGTGCGCCGGCTGACCCGCGAGTACGTCGACCGCTTCATCGACGACGGCAAGGCCGATCTGGTCGACCAGATCCTGTGGGAGGTGCCGCTGACCGTCGCGCTGCATTTCCTCGGCGTACCCGAGGAGGACATGGACCTGCTGCGCAAGTATTCGATTGCCCATACCGTCAACACCTGGGGTCGGCCCAAACCGGAGGAACAGGTCGAGGTCGCGCACGCGGTGGGCAACTTCTGGCAGCTGGCCGGACGCATTCTCGACAAGATGCGGCAGGATCCGTCGGGCCCGGGCTGGATGCAGTACGGCATCCGCAAGCAAAAGGAATATCCCGACGTTGTCACGGACTCGTATCTGCATTCGATGATGATGGCCGGCATCGTCGCCGCGCATGAAACCACCGCCAATGCCAGCGCCAACGCGATCAAGCTGCTGCTGCAGCATCCCGACGCCTGGCGCGAGCTGTGCGAGGACCCGAGCCTGATCCCCAATGCGGTCGAGGAATGCCTGCGGCACAACGGCTCGGTCGCGGCATGGCGGCGCCTGGCCACCCGCGACGTGCAGATCGGCGGCGTCGACATTCCGGCCGGCGCGAAGCTGCTGATCGTCACGTCGTCGGCCAACCACGACGAGCGCCACTTCGCCGACGCCGACCTGTTCGATATCCGCCGCGCCAACGCCAGCGACCAGCTGACCTTCGGCTATGGCGCGCATCAGTGCATGGGCAAGAACCTGGCGCGGATGGAGATGCAGATCTTTCTCGAGGAATTCACGCGCCGGCTGCCGCATATGAAGCTGTCGGAGCAGAAGTTCACGTATGTGCCGAACACCTCGTTCCGCGGCCCCGAGCATCTGTGGGTCGAGTGGGACCCGAGCCAGAATCCGGAGCGGCGCAACCCCGCGCTGCTGCAGGTGCGGACACCGGTGCGGATCGGCGAGCCGTCCAGCCATGCGATCAACCGCACCGTGGTGGTCGAGCGCGTGACGCGCGTGGCCGACGACATCGTGCGGCTGCGGCTGTTGTCGCCCGATGGCAAGCCGCTGCCGCGCTGGTCGCCCGGTTCGCATATCGATGTCGAATGCGGCGATACGGGGGTATCGCGCCAGTATTCGCTGTGCGGCGATCCGGCCGACACGCAGGCCTTCGAGATCGCGGTGCTGCGCGAGGCCGACAGCCGCGGCGGCTCGGCGTGGATCCATCAAATGCTGAAGGCCGGCGACCGCTTGCGCATTCGCGGTCCGCGCAACCACTTCCGGCTCGACGAAAGCGCGCGCCGGCTGATCCTGATCGCTGGCGGCATCGGCATCACGCCGATCAGCGCGATGGCGCGGCGCGCCAGGGAACTCGGCATCGACTACCAGCTGCACTACTGCGGGCGCGGCCGCACGTCGATGGCGCTGCTCGACGAACTGGCCGCCCTGCATGGCGAGCGGCTGCATGTCTACGCCCGAAACGAAGGCACGCGCGCCGACCTCGGTGCGCTGCTCGGCCAGCCCGATGCCGAAACGCAGATCTATGCCTGCGGCCCGGCACGGATGCTCGACGCACTGGCGGCCTGTTGCGCGAACTGGCCCGAGGACGCGCTGCGTGTCGAGCATTTCACGTCGACGCTGAGCGCGCTCGACCCGAGCAAGGAGCGGGCGTTCGAGGCGGAGCTGAAGGACTCGGGCATCGTCGTCACGGTACGGGCCGATCAGACGCTGCTCGCCGCGCTGCGCGCCGCCAATATCGACGTGCAGAGCGATTGCGAGGAAGGGCTGTGCGGGTCGTGCGAAGTGCGCGTGCTGGCGGGCGAGATCGACCATCGCGACGTAGTGCTGACGCGGGCCGAGCGGGAAGCGAACAGCAAGATGATGAGCTGCTGTTCGCGAGCGAAATGCGGGCGGATCGTGCTGGAGCTCTGAGCGGTTGAAGTAGCGATCGAAGCAGCGGATGAAAGGACGGCCGCCCAGCCGCTCAGCCGCCCTTGCTGCCCGCGCCGCCTCGCTGCTGCCCGGCGTCGTCCGGCAACAGCTCGATGCCATCGAGATCGCGCGCGCAGGTCTCGCGCACGATCGCGACGAAGTCTCGCGCAAAGGGCCGCTCCGCCAGTGCCGCCGGCATCGCAGCATAGAGCTCGCTCCACAGCCCGCCGCCACCGATGCGTTTGGCCAGCACATAGTCGTGGTCGACGTAGTTCTTGACGCCCCAGTTCGGCAGCGCCGCAATCCCGCGCCGGCTGGCGACCAGCTGCAGGATCGCCACGGTCAGTTCGGCGGTGCGCCGCTGCAGCCGGATGCCGGCCGGCTCCAGCACCTCGCGGATCAGATCGATGCGCGGCTCCGGCACCGGATAGGTGATCAGCGTCTCCCCCTCGAGGTCGGCGGCCTCGATCCGCCGCCGGTTGCGCAGCCGGTGCTCGTTGGCGATCACCGCCAGGATCTCGAAACGGAACAGCGGCACCACCGCCAGCCCGCGCCGCGTCGGCGGCAGCGAGCCGATCACCATGTCGGCCCGGCCTTCGGCCAGCAACGCCAGCGGGTCCGCGTGAAAGCCGGCCACCAGGTCGACCTCGACCTCGGGCCAGCGCGTGCGGAATTCGTCCATCACCGGCATCAGCCAGTCGAAGCAGGTATGGCACTCCAGCACGATGCGCAGCTCCCCGCGCGTATCGCCCTTGAGCCGCTCCAGATCGCGCTCGGCCGCGCTGATCGACGCCAGCACCTCGCGCGCCAGCGCCAGCAGCCGCTCGCCGGCCGGCGTAAAGCGCAGACCGCCGCGGGTGCGGTCGAACAGCGACAGGCCGTAGTGCGATTCGATCGCCTTGATCTGGTGCGACAGCGCCGACTGGCTGACGTGGACGCGCTCGGCCGCTGCCGCGAGCTTGCCGGATTCGGCGATCGCGACCAGCGAGCGGAAATGGCGGACCTCGATCATGGTTGCGTCCTCGTCCGGTCTACGCGTTTGATATGAAATCCATTCATATTTTGTTTAAAACATATCACTTGATTCATTCTACCCGCGGCCGGACACTGTGCGCCAACTTGTTTTGGAGCGAGAGATGGCACGCACGCATATTTCGGGATTCCCGCGCATCGGGGCGAAACGCGAACTGAAATTCGCCCAGGAGGCGTTCTGGCGCGGCGAGTCGAGCGAGGCGGCGCTGCGCGAATGCGCGGCAGGCCTGCGCGCGGCGCACTGGCGTCTGCAGGCCGATGCCGGCCTGGACCTGGCCGCCGCCGGCGACTTCGCCTACTACGACCAGATGCTCGGCGCCAGCGCCCTGCTCGGCGCGCTGCCGGCGCGCTTCGGCTTCGATCCTCGCGCACTGACGCTGGGCCAGTATTTCGAGCTGGCGCGCGGCAACGCGGCGCAGCCGGCAATGGAAATGACCAAGTGGTTCGATACCAACTACCACTACCTGGTGCCGGAGCTGGGCCCGGACACGCGCTTCGACGGCGGCGTCGACTGGCTGTTCGAGGAAATCGACGAGGCGTTGGCGTTGGGTCATCGCGTCAAGCCTGTGCTGGTCGGGCCAGTGACCTGGCTGTGGCTGTCCAAGACCCATGTCGCCGGCTTCGATCGGCTGACGTTGCTGCCTCGGCTGGCCGCCGCCTATCGCGACATCCTGCAGCGGCTGCACGCGCGCGGCATCGAATGGGTCCAGCTCGACGAGCCCGCGCTGTGCCTCGAGCTCGACGGCGTCTGGCTGGACGCCTATGACACCGCCTATGCCGCGCTGGCCGACTGCGGCGTCAAGCTGCTGCTGGCCACCTACTTCGATTCCGCGGCCGACCATGCCGCCCGCGCCGCCGCGCTGCCGGTGCACGGTTTCCATCTGGACCTGGTGCGCGCGCCGCAGCAGTGGCAGGCCTGGCGCGAGGTGCTGCCGGCCGACGCGGTGCTGTCGGCCGGCGTGATCGACGGCCGCAATATCTGGCGCGCCGATCTGCGCGCGATCCTCGCTCGGCTGACGCCGCTGCACGCCGAACTGGGCGACCGCCTGTGGCTGGCGCCGTCCTGCTCGCTGCTGCATGTGCCGGTGTCGCTCGCGCCGGAAACCCGCCTCGATCCCGAGATCCGCGGCTGGCTTGCGTTTGCGACCGAGAAGCTGGACGAGCTGAAGGTGCTGGCGACCGCATTGAACGACGGCGAGGCCGCGGTGGCCGACGCGCTGGCCGCCTCCGATGCGGCCCAGGCGGGCCGCCGCGCTTCCCGCCGCGTCGTCAACGCCCAGGTCCGCCAGCGCGTGGCCGCGGTGACGCCAGAGATGGCCGATCGCCGCAGCCCGTTCGCGCAACGCATCGCCGATCAGCGCGCCGCGCTGCAACTGCCGCCGCTGCCGACCACCACCATCGGCTCGTTCCCGCAGACGGCCGAGATCCGCCAGACGCGGGCCGCCTTCAAACGCGGCGAACTGGGCGCGCTGGCCTACCTGCAGCGCATCCGCGCCGAGATCGAGGATGCCGTGCGTCGGCAGGAAGCATTGGGGCTCGACGTGCTGGTGCACGGCGAGGCCGAGCGCAACGACATGGTCGAATACTTCGGCGAGCAGCTGTGCGGCTATGCCTTTACCGAATTCGGCTGGGTGCAGAGCTATGGCTCGCGCTGCGTCAAGCCGCCGCTGATCTATGGCGACGTCTACCGGCCCGAGCCGATCACCGTCGATACCGCCCGCTATGCGCAGTCGCTGACCGACCGGCCGATGAAGGGCATGCTGACCGGCCCGATCACGATGCTGCAATGGTCGTTCGTACGGGACGACCAGCCGCGCGCCGATACCGCGCTGCAGCTGGCGCTGGCGATCCGCGACGAGGTCGCCGATCTCGAGCAGGCCGGCATCCGCGTGATCCAGATCGATGAGCCGGCGCTGCGCGAGGGCCTGCCGCTGCGGCGCGCCGATTGGGACGGCTATCTGCAATGGGCCGTGCGCGCATTCCGCATCGCCGCCGCCGTGGTCCGCGACGATACGCAGATCCACACCCATATGTGCTACGCGGAGTTCAACGACATCCTGCCGGCGATCGCCGCGCTCGATGCTGACGTCATCACGATCGAAACCTCGCGCTCGGCGATGGAACTGCTCGATGGCTTTGCGGCGTTCGACTATCCGAACGAGATCGGGCCCGGCGTCTACGACATCCATTCGCCGCGCGTGCCCAGCGTCGAGGCGATCGGCCAGCTGCTGACGCGCGCCTGCCAGGTGATTCCTCCCGAACGGCTGTGGGTCAATCCCGATTGCGGGCTGAAGACGCGCGGCTGGGCCGAGACCGAGGCCGCGCTGCGCAATATGGTCGCGGCGGCCCGGCAGTTGCGCGAACGGCTGGCGGCCGAAGGCGTGGCTGGGGTGCGGCGGCAGCCGGTGGCGCTGGAGCGTTCGGCCCATGCGGCGGGCCAGTGCGATTGCGCGACGCATTGACCGGCGGTGTCTGCAGACAGAGTCTGCAGAGTCTGGACAGCCATCGGGTCGTTCCCGCGAATGCGGGAATCCAGTGTCTTTGAACGCCGCTGCGTCCCCGCCTTCGCGGGGACGACAAAGCCTGTCAGTCCGTGCCCACGCGCCGCACCGATGGCGGGCTCCAGCCACCGTCCAGCGCCGCCGGCTGCGGCCAGTAGAGCCGCAGCATCAGATTGAACGGTCCGTCGGGCGCGGGCAGCCAGTTCGCCGCCTGTGCCCGCGGCGGCCGGGCGTGCTGCACCACGATCTCGATCGAGCCGTCGCGGTTGCGGCGCAAACCGTCGCGGCTGCCAATTGCGTAGCGGTTCAAGGGGTTGGCAACGACATCCTGCGCCTGGTCGTACAGCGACAGCGACCAGAAGGCCCTGGCCGGCGGCAGCGCGCTCTTGTCGAAGCGGATGACGTAGCGATGTCCGCCTTGCAGCGGTTGGCCGCTGGCGTCGGCATTGGCGCGGAACACCAGGGTGTCCTCGCCGAGGCTCGACCCCAGCGCCAGCCATGCCGTGGCCGCGCGGCGGTCGTAGTCGGTGCCATAGCGGCCCAGGTCCTTGCGCGACAGCCAGGCGCCCGACGCTGCGGCCTCGCCGCCGCGCGCCAGCGTGACGATGCGGGCCAACGCGCGGGTCGCGCCGTCCTGCAGCGCGCGCGCCGTTTCGGGTTCGAGCACGGTAGTCGAATACGGGGCGCCCGGCTCGATGCCCAGCGCCCGCACCTTCTGCATCATGCCCTCGTCCGCCGCGCTCGGCGGGTTGGCCGGCAACAGGGCTGCAAAGCGGTGGAAGAAGGCCTGCGCGTCCATCGCCGCGACCTGCTCGACCGGCGGCGTCTCCAGGTCGACCGCCGCCGGCGGAATCGTCGGCACCGCCGGCAGGGCGCGCCGCCCATTCGGCCAGGCGGCCAGCGGCGTCAGCCGGTAGCCGTTCTGCAGCCGGTGCACGGCCGGCAGCTCCCGCTTGCCATCGACCTGGATATGGACCGCCGCCCACGCCATCGCGGTCGGCGAGCGGATCTCCCGCACCCCGGCCGGCAAGGCGCCGGTCCAGTCCGGCCCGACGATCGCATAATTGCCGCGCTGCGTGCCGGTGGTTCGCTTGCCCAGCGCCGAGAAGACGTTGGACCAGCCGTCCATCAACTGCAATGTGTAGTAGCGGCCCTGGGTGTCCGGCACGCTGAGCACTACCGGCCCGCGCGACAGATCGAGCCAGGCGACGGAGGTCAGCGTATCGGCGTCCGGGCTCGGCATGTCTGACGCGCCGGGGCGCGGCGCGCCGCGCTGGTGGACAAAGGTATTGACGGCCGTCTGTCCCGCCGCGCCGGCCGAGGCCCGCGCCGCCATCACCTCGCGCGTGACATCGGTCAGCACGAGGGGATAGGCAAAGGTATAGACTTCGACGGCCAGAGCGCGGGCATCGTCCCGCGTCGGTTGTACTGCCGCCCGCATCGGCGACTCGTCGGGCGCCACCGTCGCGCACCCGGCCAACAGCGCGGCGACTCCCGCCGCGCCCGCCACTAGGCGTATCCACTGCATCATTTCCCGTTCCTTCTTGTGCGGCTGCCCTCGGCGGCGAATGCCGATCCGGGGCGCCTTCTTTTCCGACCAGAATGATGGATAGCCTGGGCCAGGATTGTCAATCGACACTGTGGCGCCGGCGCGCGGCGGCTGGTCGATCTTCGCACCGCGCGACCGAACTTTCGCGTCGGTCGCAGGCCAGCGGTCAGCGGTGATGCAGATGGGGGTGGTAGCGCGGCTCCGGCGCGGCCGGCTTGGCCGGCGCCTTCGCAGCGGGCGCACCGGACTGACCCGCCGTGCCGGAAGAACCAGGTTTCGCACCGGCAGGACTCGTGCCGCCAAGGCCGGCCGGCCTGCCGGCCAACGGACCGGCAGGCAGATCGTGCGCTGCCCTCGCCCCGGCCTGATCGACCTCCTCTGCCCCCGTGCCCGCACCGGCAACCCGCGCAGACCAGTCCTTCTGCATCAGGATGAAGTTGCCGAGCAGCGTCTCCAGCGCCGTGCGGTCGATCTTGGCCAGCGGCATGGTCTGATGCAGGATCAGCGTGCCCGACTGCGGCTCCAGGCCTAGCGCGGCGCCATGGTCGCGCAGCGGTTCCACCCCGGTGGCCAGCATCTCCTTGACCAGTTCGCGGTCGAGCCGCTCCGGCAGCTCCTCGGCGATCAATCCCACCAGCACCAGATTGTGGTTGTCGTCGTCGCGGCGGAAGGTGATCGGGTACTCCTCGTCGACGCGGATATGGCACAAGCCGTCTTCGTCGAATGCCATTTCGGGAATCCCGATCGATTCGCCGAACTCCGCCAGCAGGCGGTCAAATCCATCCAGTCTGTTCATTTCGCGCTCCAGTCGCATGCGTTGACACATCGGTTCCGTGCATCGATCGACATCGATGCCGCGAGTCGATGCTGCCGCTCGTCGGCCCTCATTTCCATCTCATCGTTCCATCATTTATTGCTCATTGTCGCTACCTAGACTGGCGCCATCCTGAACCGAGACCTATCGGGCCAATACCTGGCATCGGACGCGACTCGGATTCCGGCATAGTCTTCGGAGCAACACATGACTATCCAAACGTTGAACAGCCTTGCCGTACTGCCTCGCCTGGTGCAATCGGCACGCCGTCCCATCACCGCCCATCTGGCCGCCACCCGTGTGGTGCTGGTCGACGATCACGCCGTGATGCGCGAAGGACTGAAATCGCTGCTGACCAAGGCCGATCCCACGGTCGACATCGTTGGCGAAGCGTCGGACGGACACGGGGCCGTCCATGCCTGCCTGCAGTTCCATCCCGACCTGGTACTGATGGACCTCCAGTTGCGCTCGCTCGACGGTGTCGACGCCATTGCGACGATTCGTCGCAGATGGCCCGGCATCCGCGTGGTGGTACTCGCCGGCCTGCATTCCGAGAACCGCGCCGCCGCCGCACTGCGCGCCGGCGCCCACGCCTATGTCCTCAAGCGCAGCAATCTGGAAAAGCTGATGGCGGCGCTGCATGCGGTTCGACAGGACATGGCCTATCTCGATCCGGACATCGACCTGGAACAGGTCGATGCGATGCGCCGTACCGAGGGTGACGACGGCAGCCATGTGGCCGCCGCCGGACTGACGCCGCGCGAGCGGCAGATACTGAAGCTCGTTGCCGAGGGACATACCAACCGGCGTGTCGCCGAGCGGCTGTCGATCAGCCTGAAGACGGTCGAAACGCACCGGATGAATCTGATGCGCAAGCTCGACGCCCACAATGTCGCCGACCTGTCCAAATGGGCGCGGCGACTTGGACTGATCGACGTCTGATCTGGCAGCGGACATCACGCGGGCGCCTTCGGCGCCTGCTGTGCGCCGCTTCGCATCATGTATCTGACGTGCACCATGCCCGGGGCCGAGTCCGGGTCGCAGTGCGCGCCCAGCCTGCGGTACACGTCGAGCAGACGGCGGCCCAGCAATGCTTCGTCGCCCTCGTCCTCTTTCCCCAGCGGCACCAGCCCTTCCACCACCGACACCTCCGGTACCGATCGCTCGACCGCATGAATCAGCGATACCAGCACGCGCATGGCGCCGGCATGGTCTGCCGGGGCGTCGAGGGCCGTCATGTCGCAAATCCATAGCACCTCCTGGGCAACGCGATAAATCAGCTCGAGCGTTGAGACTCGCACGCGCCTGCCCAACTCGAACTCCGACTCCCCGAGGTAGGCCGTTTCCGTACTGAGGCCTCTCGCATGCAGGAAGCGCGTTACGGGGTCCGCGTCCGCAGCATGCAGCAAAGCGATGCGCCGCGTTCGGACGCCGGCGTCTTCCGGTTCGCGGTAGTCCATATCCGGCATGGAATTGATCATGATCGAAGCGCCGCCCGGGGACGGGCGGCACGGTTTGCAAGGGAGTGGGAAAGGAGGAAGGTCGCGCCGGTCGATGCCAAAGACCACCGCGCGCGAGGCGAACGACGCGCCGTGGCTTCGGTCAACGCGGCGCGACGGTGGCCTTCAGTATCGCAACCGATTCCTGAGTCAGCTGATTGGCGTCCTGCAGATACTGCTGGCGGTGCTGGGCGGCGTTATCCTGCGCCTTCGATGCATCTCGCTCCGCGGACTCCGACACGTTGCGCGACAGATCCGAGTGGATCTGCTCCTCCTCCGCCTCGTTGCGCTTGGCAGCAGCGCCCATCTGCCCGGCATTGCTCAACATGGTGGTGGTCGGCGTGCTCAAATGCGAGCCAATTTCCACGCCCGTGGCAAAGTTGAGATTGGTCGTCCTGGAGCCCCAGATACCCCCGCCGCCTCCGAGGGCCAGGCCGGCAACGCCGGCGAAGATGCCGACGGCGCCGGAAATATATTCCGCGTCGCGGCGCTTGTCCTTTGCCTCCATGGCCTGTGTGAACGCACTCTTCTGCAGCTGCACGACGTTCTGCTCCAGCTGGGCATGACATACCACGTAGGTATCGTAGAGCTGCTTCATGGAACGCTGAATTTCGAGAATCATTGCGCGCGCCGACATCATCCTGTACGAGGTATCGGACGCGTCTGTTCTCTGGGGCAGCACGATATTGGTTGGGGTGACATTCATTGTCGTTACTCCTGTGGGTTCAGTTACTACACGACGATCCGAGGCCCTGTGAACGCAGGATCCGGTCGGATCGTCCCGATAACGGCGCAGCGGTCCGCGTCAGACTCCGGCGCCGACCGCTTCAAGCGCGACGTCGCGCGTCTCGGCAAGCGCCGTGGTGATCTTCTGGGTCGTGTCGATCTGATCCTGCGTCACGCGCTCCAGCGCGTTCTTGTTCTCCTTGACCTGCCGCCCGATCAGATCGATCACGAATTGCAGCATCATGGCGTGAATCATCATCCGATCGATCTCTTCCTTCCGGCCGGCGGCTTCCACGCGCAGCGCGTGATGGACGATCTGCTGCGTGTTGGGCGCAATCACCTTGGCCGTGGTCAGCGGGGCGTCGAGCGTGGCGGCAACCTTGACCGCTGCGCGCGCCACCAATCGCAGCAATTGCTTCTGCACCTGCTCGATGAAGCCTGACGTCACGGCCTCGGTGGTCATGCCGCGCATTTGCTTCGCAGCCTCCAACAATGCGCTTTCCACGATCTGCTCGAGCGCCTGGTTCGAGAACGCCTTGGTGCAGGCGTTCACCACGTTCTGCCGGCCGGGAATGACCTGCAGCGCGTTGCGTACCTGGTCGCCGACTTCGTCAACCAGCGTTTTCGCCATATCCTTGGCCAGTTTCGATGCGGCATTGGCGGCATCGCCTCCCTGGTCCATCGCGCGCACCAGCGTCACGCCGACCGAACTGGTGCCGGACTCCGCCCCCGTTTGCAGAAGGGTGCTGGCCGCCTTGCCAAGGATGGCGTTGGCCACCTTTGCCATCCGGGCGACCGAGATCAGGCTGACGACGCCGGCCGCCGCGCCGAGGGCCATCTCGCTCTTCGCCAGGTTGCCGATATGCGAGCCCAGTTTGCCGGCGAGCTCGGGATGCGCCATCTGAATGCTCAGCAGGGTGCATTTGGCCATGCCGACCAATCCGGCGCTCAAATCGAGAATCCCCATCGGCTGGCCGGTGGCCAGCTTCAGCGCACCGGTCACCACCTGCGCGAGCGAGGTCGCCCAACCCAACACCAGCGCCGCAATCTGGCCCTTGCCGGCCTTGCGCTCGAGCTGCTGCTGCTTCTCGGCGGCTTCCTTCTCCTTGCGCTGCTTCTCCTCGATGGCGGCGAGTTCCTGCTTGCGCAGGTCCCGGGTATTTTCGAGATTGGCGCGCGTCATGTCGGCCGTAAACTGCGTGGCCTCCAGTTGCAGCTGCAGCAATACCGCCTCCGGATTCAGCGCGCGCTGGTAGAACGCGTGCAGCGAGTCGGTCGCCTTGCCAAGATCGTTCAAGGCCAGATCCGTCCCCTTGCCATCTCCCTTGACTGCCGCGGCGGCCGTACGAACCGCCCCGGACAGGATGCCGATGACGCTGTCCCAGGCCTCCCCCGCGGCACGCGCGTCCACCGCGCGCATCGCTGACGGCGGCGGCTTGAGCAGCGATGACATCTGGACTGGCGCCTCGGATACCTCGGCGGCCGGCACGCTGACGCAAGGCTGCGCGACCGTGCCCGCCTGAACGCTCTTCCTTGCTTCCATTGTTTCGGGGCGGACATCGCCCCATTCCCAGCCCGGCATGAATCCGGCCTGGTGTAGTGCATTGGCACCGTTCATTCCACCGTTCATTCCACTCCTCCCTGGTTTGGCGCGGCTTCGCTCCGGATCGGTGCGACCGATGCCAGCGACTGCAGCGATCGCAACGATTGCTCGGCGAGGCCGCGCAGTTCCTGATGTTCCGTCTGTTGTCCGCACCACTTGATGGCGGCTTCGTACGCCTCGGCTGCCTTGCCGTATTCGCCGCACAGCTGCAGGCTCAATCCCGCCAGATAGGGAGGCTGTGGCTCCCACATCCGCATGCCGGCGCTGCGCACGAAGCAGTAGATCGCCTCGTCGTGCCGATGCAGCTTCTGCAGACACAGCCCGAGCGATAGCCAATAGTCGTAGGAATGCGGATCGATGGCCGCCAGCGCGAAGAAGATCTGCCGGGCGCCCTCGTGATCGCCCGCCTCGTATCGCTGGCAGGCATACGCATACAGCGTCTCGAGCGCAACCGCGTCGAGCCCGAACAGGCCCCGCAAGCTGCCGCCTTCGGCGACATACTGCTGGACGGCGGCCTGCGGGCCATCGGGTGCACCGACGGCCGCGGGCAACGATGCCGTCATGGCCTCTGCTGGCGAATCCCCTGCCGACCTCCAACGACGCTTCACGGTTCTCTCCTGATTCGCTCTACCGTCAAATCTTGGAAACGACCGTTTCCTTGACGCGCTTGGTCTGATCGATCAGCGAGGTCAGCAGTTGCTGAAACACCTGCAGCAGGCCGAGAGCAAGCTGCATCTGCTGCATGTACTGGCTGTTCGCATCGCTGTATTTGCTCTTGTCGATCTCCAATGAGCTGATCACCGTGTTCAGCTCGTCGACGGAATATTCCTGATCGGCGAACTCCTGGAAGGTGGCGAATTTTTCCTGAGGCTTGTAGCCCTTTACCTCCAGGTTGTTGCTCCACAGGTACCAGGCGAGCTGCGAGCCAAGCTTGACCTTCTTGGTTGGATCGTCGCTGCGTATCTGGTCGATCAGCACACGGACCGAGTTCTTCAGCTGCTCGATGGCTCTGGCCATATCGTTGTTGTATCGGTAGTCCTCCATCCGGGCACCGACCTCCTGGCGCTGGCTGTCGATCGCCATGAACATGGCCTGAAAGTTGGCGGCATCGGTTGCCGCCAGCGGCGTGTAATTGCGCGTGACCAAAGGCCCGTTCGTCGGCGCTTCGATGACGGAGGTGGGCGGCGTCGGCAGTGTCGCCGCGATCGGCATATCGGTCTGGGCTTGTCCAGGGGTGGGTCTTGGTGCTACAGCGGGCATGTTTCACTCCATTCAATCATCAATATCAGCCGCGTCATGCAAAACGGCGCACGCGCTTTCTCTTTGGCGCGATCGCCGCGTCCTCGGCACGAGGCGTCACCGGGACGGATTTCTCGTTGTCTTCACCGCCGCGCAGACCGAACACCTTCTGCTTGTAGCGCTGCATCTCGCGGCGATCCTGCGCGGAGCGCAGATTCATTTCCTTGATCAGGGCCTGCAACTGGTGCATGCGGCGTTCGGCGTCCTCGATGTCGCCGCGGCATTCCGCCAGCGCAGCTTCCAGCGAGACGACGGCCTCGGCCGCCTTCGGATCCTTGCTGGCACGCAGATAGAGATCGTCGATACGCCGCTGGATCGCAGCCCAATCGCTCATCTCCTTGTGCAACATCTCGCGCAGGCGATCCAGGGTTTCCCAGGCGTCCTTCCACACTTGCTCGTGCTGCTGCTCCTGGTTCTGGCCCTTGTCTTCCTGTTTTCCTTGTTCCATTTCGTTCGACTCCTTTGGAAGTCCGTGGACCTGACTCTACGGATCATGGCTTCACGAATCTATTGAAAAAACCGGTGCGCTAAAGCATTTGGCTACTGTTCAGGTAATGGGCTCGCGGGCTGCTGTCTGTCGGCGCGTCCAAGGGCCGCATCGACGCTCACGCACGCTTTGCCGCGAGCCGGCGCCATACCTTGTCGACCGTACGCGTACCGGCGCCGCAGAGCTCGCGCAGCGCGTTCAGCGTGGCGAAGGCCTCGGGAGTCTGCGGCTCGCGCAGCTGTGCTTCGATACGTCGGCGTGCGCGCGCCAGTTCGGCGCGCAACTGCTTGCGCAGGACGCCATCGCTGTCCTCGGCCAGACGGCCTTCGATCCTGGTGCCATACAGGGAAGGTTTCGGCGCGGATTTCGAGGTGGGCTCCATCACAACTCCAGCGGTAGATGCATCAGCTCGCCCTCGCGCTCGAGGTCGATGCCGTTGCGGTCCAGATGCACGATCACGTGGCCTGCGGGCAGCCGGCTACCGGCCTTCAGGCGCGTGCCGTTGGCCAGATCGAGAAAGGCCAGCTCGCCGCTGCCGCCGAAGCTGACCACCGGCGCGGGAAAGATGCCGGTCTGGATCGACCGGGTCGGGATGTTCTGGAAGATGACCTTCGGCGCATCGGGATGCACGCCGGCAAATGCGTGCGTGACCGCGGACAGGCTGCGCTGCGCGCCGTCGTCGAGCACGCCGGTGATCAGGATCAGGTCCTTCTCGCGCGCGACGCTCAGACGCCCGAGCAGGCCCGCGTCGCGCAGCATGCCGATCAACGTCTTGACGCTGGTGCCGACCGGATCTTCGACCGACCATCGCTGCAGCCCCTGCATCGACGACAGCATGGACACTGCCCGGCGCCAGCGTGCGTCGGCCTGGATGGTGCCCTGGATGGTCACCGAGCCGATCGATGGGCCGGGCCGCGCCCGCGCCTCGCTGAAGCCATGCAGGTTCAGCACGGCCTGCACGTTGCGCACCAGTTCGTCCTGGCACAAGGTCTGGTCGCGATACGGCTTGCCATGCTCGCGCAGCTTGTCGACCAGCGCGTTGCGCGCCGTCGAATCGAGGCAGCTGCCGCCGAGCACCATCAGCCCGTCCGGCTGCGTGGCAACGTCGATGCCCTGCTGCCGCGCCCGCTTGCGCCATTCGGCGAGCCATTCTTCGCGGTTCACCACCGCGCTGTCCGGCTGCAGCATGCCGTAGGCCCAGATCGCCGCGCCCGCGCTGCCGGACATCAGCAGCACCAGCCCCGCGTACGCGAGCACCGTGGACACGATGCCGCGCCGCTCATCGCGCCGGGACGGTACCTTGCGATCGGGCAAGGGCCGATCGGCATTGCCGATCAGCAGCGCAAGGCCGCCGATGTCGACGACCTTCTCCAGCGGCAACGGCCCCTCCACCGGCCTGGTCGGCGCGCCTTCGATCCATACCGGCACCGTCGTGCGCAGCAGCACCCCTTGCTCGGTGCAGTCGAGCACCGCGCGGCCGCCGCCCTCGAGCATGACGTCGAGATCGGGGTCGGCGCCGCCGATGGTGAACTCGCCCTCGGGCAAGCGCAGCCGGCGTCCGGCCAGCGGTCCGCTAAGGATCTTGATCTGGTATCGGTATTTCATGACCACTTCAGTTGAGGGCGTGCGGTTCGGCCTTGATCAGGAACAGGCGCACGACGCTCAGGTTCTCCCGGGTCTCGTTGCGGAACAGGCCGCCGACCAGCGGCAAGTCGCCCAGCAGCGGAATCTTGCGTTGGCCCTGCCGCTGCTTCTCCTCGACGAAGCCGCCCAGCAGCAGGCTCTGGCCCGGCCGCAGAATGGCCTGCGTGGCGATGCCCGAGTTGCGCACCTGCGGCAGCTGCTCGATGTTGTTGGCCGGCGGCTCCTGCCGGCCGTCCTGGATGTCGAGCGTCAGCATTACCTCCTGCTCGCCCTGCATGTCGATAAGACGCGGCGTCACGCGCAACAGCGAGCCGGCCGCCACGGAGGCGAGCTCGGCGACCTTGTTGCCCTGCAGCTTGGTGTAGAAGGTGATATTGCGATCGAGCACCGCCTGCACGTTGTTCAGCGTCACCACCGACGGGCGCGACAGCACCTTGGCCTTGGAGTTCTGCTCCAGCGCATTGATGCGGACGAAGAAGTCGGCGGTGTTGCTCAGCACGGTCGAGAAGGTCCCGTCGGTGGCCGCGGCGCCATTGCCGGCGTTGAAGCTGATGCGCGACTTGCCGATGCCGACGCTGCCGCCGATATCCAGGCCGAGCTCGCGCATGTCGGCAGCGTCAACGTCGATGATGGCCACCGAGATCTCGATCTGCCGCGGCCGTTGGTCCAGCTGCTTGATCAGCTCGGCGTACAGCGGAATATTGGTCTTGCGGTCGCGCACGATCACCGCGTTGTTGCGCGCATCGGCCGAGAAGGTCGGCTGGGTGCCGGCGGCCGGCACCACCTGCCCGCCTTCGGTGGGCGCCGGGATCGCCCGGCTGCGCACCATTTCGCGCAGCTCGGTGACCACGCCCGGAATCACCACCTGCTGGTCGCGGTAGGTGTACGCGCCGTCCACCGCCGAGGCATAGCGCAGGGGGAAGACCTGCACGACCTCCTTGTTCTGGGTCTGGTTCAGCGTCTTTTCGTCGAGGTCCCTGGCCAGCTTGCCGATCCGCTGCACGCAGACCGGCACGCCGAAGACCTCGACCGCATTGAAATTGCTGACCGGCCGCACCGAGCAGGTGCCGCCCTTGAATACGCCCGCCTCGCGCAGATACTGCGCCAGCTCCCCGGCATCGAGATAGGAAGGGGTCAGGACCTCGGTCCTGACCTCGCCGGCCTTGTAGGCATAGAGCACGCGGCCATCGAAATACCAGGCCAGGTTGTACAGTTGCGCCAGCTGGTCGAGCAGGCGCTCGGGTTGACGGCCCTGCAGCGTGCCGACGAAGGTATCGTTGACTTCGGGGCTGACGATCACCGGCACGCCATAGTTGGCGCCCAGATCGCGCAGCAGCGCGGCGACCTTCATGCCGCGGGAAGACACCGAGAACTCGGGGCCCGACAGGCCCAGCGGGCCGGATGCCGCCCGCGCCCCCAGGGCGACGGCCAGCGTGGCGGCAAGAAACGACAGCTTGCCCAGCTGCAATGCGTTCATATCAATCTTCCAATTTCCGAACCCGGTCCGGTCCCGGCCGGCTGCGCGCTTTCCGCCAGCCGGCGTACCAGCGCCAGTTGCAGCGCAAGCCGTTCTTCCAGTTGCCTGGCTTCGATGTCGTGGTCGTAGCGGTGCCACAGCACCCACGTCTGGCCATCGATGGCCAGCGCGTCGTCGACCGCCGCCGGCGTTGCCGCCAGCGACAGCGTCGCGTCGTCGAGCCAGCCCTCGGCGGGCTCGACCCCTGGGTCGAGCTGCAGCCCGATGCATAGTCCTGCCTCGAGGCACCACGCCCAGGCCGACACACCGCCGACCTCGATCTGCGCGGTCGGCCCATTGGCGGCGATCACCGCGACGCAGGGGCAATCCATCAGCTTGCGCAGCCAGGCATTGACGCCGCGCTGGCCGGGAATGGACGGTGGGTTCATCGACTGATCTTCGGGCAGTGGCGGCGACCGCGTGATCCGGTCATGACCTGAAAGCCGCGCGCCCGTGCAGACCGGCGACAGCGGCAAGCATTTCGGCACCGTCATCAAACCGGCCCCGTGCGTACGGGTTCACGCAGCGGCAATCGCGTCCAGGTCGACGCGTCGACGGTGGCGTCCATGGCGTCGGCGGCGTGGATCGCCATCGTCGGCGTCGTGGCGGCGGCCGCGTTCGTCGCGGCACGCGCCGCCGGCTGCGAACTCGACGTCAACAGCGCGCCGATCCAGTTCGACACGGTGCGCAGCGTCGCATCGGCTTGCTGGCGTGCCGTGCCGCCGCTGCCCGACCTGGGCGGACGACCCGCTGTCTTCGGACTGCTGCCATCGTCGGTGCGGCTCGCGATCGCGCTGGCGGGTCCGGCATCGGCGGTGCTGCCGTTGCGGCCATTGCCGCCGGACGCCGCCGAAGCGGGCGACGCCGTCGGCTCCGTCCCCGGCGTCAGGCCCAGATGCATCAGCACCTTGCTGACGTAGCCCTGCGTTTCCGCAAAGGGCGGAATGCGGCGGCCATACTTTTCGACCGCGCCCTCGCCCGCGTTGTACGCCGCCAGCGCCAGCGTCAGGTCCTGGTCGAAGCGGTTCAGCAGCCAGCGCAGATATTGCGTACCGGCGCTCACGTTGCTGCGCGGATCGCGCAGATCGGCCGCGCCGAAGCGCCGCCCCGTGGCGGGCATCACCTGCATCAGGCCGACGGCGCCTTTCGGCGAGCGGGCGTGCGCCTGAAAATTGGATTCGACCTTGATCACCGCCCGGATCAGATGCGGCGCCACATCGTGCTGGCGCGCCACCTCCTCGATCAGATCGTCGTAGGCCGATGCCAGCCGTGCGTTGGGCGGCGCGAGCGCCAGCTGCACGTGCCGCGGCCGCGTCGAGCCGCGCCCGCCGATCGGTCGCTCGCCCGCCATGCCGCCTTCGCCCATCGCATCGGGCTGGAAGGCGACGGGGCGGGCGCGCGGTGCCACCGACGCCGCCGATTGCGCCTGCGCCAGCGCCGCCACGGGCTCGACGGTCGGCGCGATGGCATCGACGCCAAGCACCCGTGCGTTGTCCTGGCCCATCGCACGGGCCGCGTGCCGCGCCAGCGTGCTGAGTGCCAATTGCTCGAGGGCGGCGCCATGGGCACCGCGCAGGTCACGCGGTTGCCGGACTGCCGGCGCTGGCACGGTCTGTTCCGCGCGATCGGGCTGGCCGGCGGGCGCAGCGGGCCCGTGTGACGGCGCAGTATCGGTTGCTGGACCCTCCCGCTGCTCGCTGGCAACGATAGCCCGCGCCTCCCGCTCCGCCGCACTCAGCACGCCCCAGACGTTGCCCACGGGGCCACCCGGGCTCTGCGGCTGCTCCGGAGCCTGAGCCACGGTCCAGGCCGGCGACTGCGCGGGATCGTCGGCGTGGGCGACGCTGGCCGCCAGGCCGCCGATCAGGGCGATCACAGGGACCGCCGTTATCGTCCTCATCACGAAACGCTCTCCAATTGGGGGAACCGTCGCTGGTACCGGCCTAGCCATTGGCCGGGCGGCGGGGATCGGTTCGTGGGCCGCGGCGGGATCGGCCGCGTGGATCGACGCCACCGCGCGCCGGACGGGTGCCTGCGGCGTCGCTGTCGCTGTCGATGTCGTTGTCTGTCTCGGTGTCTTCCGCCTCGGTATCGCCGAGGTTGCCGCCGAGGTTGCCGCCGAGGTTGTCGCCGAGGTTGTCGCTTACGTTGTCGCCGAGGTTGTCGCTTACGTTGTCGCTTACGTTGTTGCTTACGTTGCCGTTGTGCTCGTCGGCCCCGTCATCGCTGCCGGTCTCGATCTCCTCCGCATCGTCGTCGGCGTCCGCCTCGGCATCCTCGATGCCCTCGTCCGACTGCTTCATCTCGTTGACCAGATTCAGGATTTCGGCCACTGGCTCGAACAGTTCGGCGGGGATGTAATCGCCGACCTCGGTGCGCGCATAGAGCCGGCGGGCGACGTGAACCTCCTCGACCATCGGCACGCCGGCCTCCTCGGCGATCGCAATCATCCGCCGTGCTCGAGCATCGATGCCCTTCTCGATGACCTGGGGCAGCGGCGTCTCTCCGGCGACGAAATACAGGCAGACCGCGACATGGGTCGGGTTGCGTACCACCGCGGTAGAGCGCTTCACGTTCGCCGCCATGCTGCCGCTCTGGATATCGCGATGGATCTCCTTGCGCTTGTGCTTGATATGCGGGTCGCCCTCGGTGTTCTTGAATTCCTTCTGGATCTCGTCGCGGCTCATCATCAGCTGCTTGGTCAAGGTGCGCTTCTGGAATGCCAGGTCCGCGATCGCGAACACCACGTAGAACAGCACCAGGATTCCCCACAGCCAGCCGATCAGCACACCGGTTACCCGCAATCCGCACTCGGTGCCGCATAGCGGCAGGAACTGGAAGGAATAGAGATAACGCTTGATCAGCAGATAGAACGCGATGCTCAGGATCGACACCTTGAGCAACGACTTGCCGAACTCGAACAGCGAGCGCAGCGAGAACAGCTGCTTCGCGTTGGTCAGCGGGCTGATCCGCTCGCCCTTCGGCTTGATGAACTTGGGCGCGAACAGCGGCCCGATCTGGGCCATCACCGAGCCGACGGTCGCCAGAATCAGCACGATGCCGACCGGTGCCAGCAGATGCAGCATCAGCGTGCCGGTGACGGTCACCACCCGCCCCATCGCCACGCGCAGCGGCTCGCCGATGCTGGCGATCGCCACCTCGATGATGCTCTGGAAGGCGTCGATGATGTCCTCGCCCCGCAGCCAGAAGTAGCCGAGCAGCACGGCCAGCTGGATGCCGGTGGCGATCTCCACGCTCTTGGCGATCTGGCCTTCCTCGCGCGCGTCGCGGATCTTCTTCGGTGTCGGCTGTTCGGTCTTCTCGGTCATCGCATGGTCCCGAGCAGATTGGCCACCACGCCGCCGAACGCGTCAAAGCGCTGCTGGAAGGCACCCAGCGCGTAGCTCATGCCGATGGCGAGCACGAACAGCGCCAGCGCGCTCTTGATCGGCATCGCGACAAAGAACACATTCAATTGCTGCGCCGAACGATTGACGAGGCCGAGCGCGGCATCGATCAGCACCATCACCACCAGCGCAGGCAATGCGAAGCCGATGCACAGCTCCATCATCAGCTGCCACTGATGCGCGATAAAGCCCGGGAAGCTCGCCGACAGATGCCAGCCGCCGAGCAGCGGCATGCTCTGATACGAGGCATAGAGCGCGGTCAGCATCGCGTTGAAGCCGCCGCCCACCAGAAACAGCACAGCCAGAACCTGCGTGAACAGCACGCCGAACACCGAAGACTGTTCTTCCAGCATCGGGTTCAGCACTGATGCCATCGAGGTGCCGCGCACGGTGTCGATCACGGTACTGGCCATGTCGATGGCCCAGAACGGAATGGTCGCGCAGAAGCCCATCACCAGCCCGATCGCGAACTCCTGCATCACCACCAGGCTCAGCGCCGGCAGCGACAGCTCCGCAAACTGCGCGGCATGCGCGAGCTGCATCGGCAGCGCGGGCAGCGCCATCACCAGCACCAGCGCATTGCGTATCAGGCCGCCACCGAGCGCGCGTGCGGAGAACATCGGCATCAGCACCAGCATGCCCAAGGGGCGCAGCATCGTCAGTGCGAGCGTCGGAACGATATGCTGCCAGCCGTCCACCTATTTCCCCATCACGGAAATCTGCTCGAACGCCATGTTCGTGTAGCCGATCAGCGTGGCGCCCATCCAGTGATAGGTCATCACCAGCGTGACGCAGACCGCGATCAGCTTCAGCAGGAACTGGATGGTCTGGTCCTGGACCTGCGTCAGCGCCTGCACCAGGCTGACCAGCACGCCGACCACCGAGGCCACGACGACCACCGGCAGCGACAGGATCAGCACCAGCCACAGCAGGTTGGACGCCAGCTGCGCAATGATTTCGTTGCTCATAGATAGGACTGGATCAACTGGCCGAGCAACTTCTCCCAACCGCCGATCAGCACGAACACCAGCAGCTTGATCGGCAGCGAGATCGTCACGGGAGACACCATCATCATGCCCATCGCCAGCAGCACGTTGGAGACGATCAGGTCGATGGCGACGAACGGCAGGTAGAGCAGCAGGCCGATCTTGAAGGCCTCGACCAGCTCGCTGACGGTGAAGGCGGGGATCAGCACCACCAGCGAATCGTCCGGAATGCGATTGCGATAGGGCTCCGGCCACATCTTCTCGCCGATGTCCATGAAGAAGCGGACCTGCTGCGGGCTCGCCTTGCCCTTGATGAACTCGCGGTAAGGCTCGAGCACCCGGGTTTCGACCTGGCCGAACAGGTCCGGCGCCTCCATCTTGATCGGATTGGCCTTCAGGTTGTCGCCGATCGCCATGCCGACCGGCGCCATGATGAACATCGTCAGCACCAGCGACAGCCCGTAGATCGCCATGTTCGGCGGAATCTGCTGGATGCCGAGCGCGTTGCGCAGCGTGGACAGCACGATCGAGATCTTCAGGAAGGCCGTGCCCATCACGACAAACAGCGGCAGCAACGACAGGGCGAACAGCAGCAGAATCAGCTGCAGAGGATGATCGGCAAGCGACATGTTCTGGTCCGTGAGTAAGCGATCATTCTCGGCATGCCCGGCGAACGCCGGCATCGGGCCCATGCCTGAAATCGCCTGCCTTCACTCGATCCGCATCACCAGCTTGTCGCCCACGCGCAGCAGCGTGCCGCTGGCGACCGGCTGACCGGAAACCGTCAGCGTGACGCGGCCGTGACTGGCATGGGCCAGCTCCAGCATCTGACCCGCCTGCAGCTCCCGCAGCGTATCGAGCGACAACGACAGGCGCCCCACTTCGGCCACCGCCGTCAACACGATGTTGTCGTCGTCGAGCTGGCTGCCGCGCAGCGTGACCTCGGTCCCTTGCTCCATGCCGGTTTCCTCGTTGCATGTATGTTCGATATGCCAGGCGCCGTGTGCAAAGCAGGCCAGCGCCAGCGGCCGTTCGGCGATCAGCCAGGCATGGCCGTGCTCGACCGCGGCGGGCCGCTCCAGCACGACACCGTCGCCCGGCCCCAGCCGGGCCAGCTGCGCGCGTGTCAGATGCACCCATCCGACCGCGAGCGCCACCGGGATCGGCGGAATCGTCAGCGGCGGGCGGCGGTCTTCCATGGTTTGCGCCAGTGCGGCGATCCACGGCTCGGGCCAGTCCAGCAGGCGCAGGTCGAGCTCGGCATCGGCGCGGCACAGCGTCAGCGTGGGCGCGATCGCCCGCGCACAGCTGCCGGGCTCGGCGTTGCCGAAGCGCGGCAAGCCCAGACCCGCCCGGCGGGCATGGTGCTGCAGCGGCAGCAACGTCCACTGGCCGAGCAGCCCGAGCAGATCGGGCGGGATCTGCTGAAACCGCTGTACCGCCAGGCGCGGCGCCAGCCATTCGCACCAGGCGTCGGCGTCGACCCAGGCCCGGGCGCGCTGTCCGTCGATCGACATCGTCAGAATGACGCCGTCGCCGCCGCCGGGCTTCAGATCGAGAACGAGTGCGGTGGTGCTGTCTTCGCCTGGCGCGTCGGCACCGCTGGTACCGCTGGTACCGCTGATATCACCGATGTCGCCGATGTCGCCGATGTCGTCGATGCGGGGGTCCCGGTCGCCGTCGCCGCCATCGTCCCCGAGACTGGCGAGCGGATCGTGCCGCAGCCGATCGCCGCCGAACGCATCGAGCCGCCCGCTGGGGTCCATCATCGGATCGGCGCGGTGCAGCTGCTCCAGCGCCTGCAGAGCATTCAGCCCATCGCCGTTCCCGCCTGGCGCTGCGCCTGCGCGGCGGCCGCCTGCGCCTGCGGTGGACCGGCCCGGGCCGATCGCCCGCGCCAGTTCCAGGTCCTGATCGCTCCATTCATCGAGTAGCATCGGCTATCTCCAATCGAATCACTTCACCGGTCTGCCTGGCCACTTCGTCGCCCAACGACGACTTCGCTTCGACCAGACGCTTGTGCTGCTGGCGGTTCAGCGGGCGCAGCGTGACGACGACCTGCCCCGCGTGCAGCGACGCCTGCAGTTCCATGCCGGCCCAGGCACCCTGGGTAAAGCGGACATGCAGCTCATTGCCGCTCAGGCGCGTCTGCGTGCCCGGTGCGAAGTTGGCGGCTGCGAGATCCCGGGGGGCGATTGCCTCCGCGCTGCCGGCGTCCGGCCCGCCGCAGACGGCCGTTGCAGCGGACCCGGCACGCGCGCCGCCGAGCATCCACCACCATGCCGGCAGCGCAGGCGGCGGCGATACCGTCGGCTCCGCGTCCTCGACGCCGTCCTGCCTGCCGCGCCTGCGCTTGCGCATGGCCGCATCGAACTGCGCCGTCTGCTCCGGCTCCACCTTGCGACGCTCGTCGCGTTCGCGGCCGCCCTTGGGCAGGACGCCGCCTACCGGAGACACGCTCATCGCTGCTCCTCGATCAGCGCGGCCAGCTTTTCCTGGCCGCGCAGGTTGTCCTTCAGCGCCCGCGCGGTCCGCGCCGCCGCGGCCTGGCAATCGGCGATCTGGTCGGCCAGTTGGCGCAATCCGGCCTGCAGCTGCTGTTCGCGCTGATAGAACTCGTGAAGCCGGCGCTTGAGCTTGTGAAAGTCGCGCGGGTCCACCGCCTGCTCGGTCTGGCTGGCGGCGCGCCACTCGGCACGCAGGTCCGCCTGCTCGGCCTTGCGCGTATCGCACTGCTGCCGGCACTCGCGCATTTCCGTCTCGATGCGGCGGGCGCGATGGCGCAGCACACCCTCCCGGCAGGTCTTGATGGTCCGCAACTGGTCCAGCATCTGTGCAGCAGTCGGTCTGGCCATCACCCCTCCACGACCTGCCGCAGCTGACGCAGCGTGCCTTGATAGTCGGCGCGCTCGCCGGTGCTTTGGCACAGGAAGGCTTCCAGCGCGCCGCGACGGTCCAGCGCGTCGTCGGCCTCGGCGTCGTGGCCGCGTTCGTATTCGCCGACGCGCACCAGCAGCTCGATCTCCTTGTACTGGGCCAGCAGCCGGCGGGCTCGTCCGGCCCACTGCCGATGCTGCTCGCTGGTGACCTGGTGCATCACGCGGCTGATGCTGGCCGGGATATCGATGGCCGGATAGTGGTTCTTCTCCGCCAGCTCGCGCGACAGCACGATGTGGCCGTCGAGAATCGAGCGGACCTCGTCCGCGATCGGCTCCGTCATGTCGTCGCCCTCGACCAGCACGGTGTAGATGCCGGTGATGCTGCCGCTGGCGGCGCACCCGGCCCGTTCCAGCAGCCGGGGCAGACGTGCGAACACGCTCGGCGGGAAGCTGCCGGCGGCCGGCAGTTCGCCGGCGGCCAGACCGATCTCCCGGCCGGCGCGGGCAAAGCGCGTCAGCGAATCGACCATCAGCAGCACGTTCAGGCCCTGATCGCGGAAGTACTCGGCGATGGTCGTCGCGGTGTAGACGGCCTTCAGGCGTTCCAGCGCCGGGCGATCCGAGGTGGACACCACCACCACGGAGCGCGCGCGCGCCTCGGCCGTCAGCGTCTGGTCGAGAAACTCGCGCACTTCGCGCCCGCGCTCGCCCACCAGACCGAGTACCACCACGTCCGCCAGGCTGCCGTCGCAGATCATGCCGAGCAGCGTGCTCTTGCCTCCGCCCGCGGCAGCGAAGATGCCGATGCGCTGGCCGCGGCCGCAGGTCAGCATGCCGTCGATGGCGCGTACGCCCAGCGGCAGCACCTGATCGATCAGCGTGCGTGTCAGCGGATCCGGCACCGCGGCCTCCAGCGCGCGCGTTTCGCACCCGGCCGGCACCGGCGGACCGCTCATCAGGCGGCCGAGGCCGTCCACCACCGAGCCGATCAGATGCGGCCCGACCGGAATCCGATGCTCGGTGCCGAGCGGCCGCACCAGGGCGCCGCAACTCATGCCGATCGGCTCCGAAAACGGGGACAGCAGCGCGATCTCCCGTTGCAGCCCCACTACTTCGGCCTGCATGTCGCCGCCTATCAGGCAAAGCTCGGCGAGCGCCGCGTCAGGCAGGCTCGCCTTGATCAGCGTGGGCCCGACTTCGACCACACGGCCGAAGCGCTCGACGCCATCGTTCAGCGCCGGCAGCGTCAGGCGTCCGGCCACGCCGGCGACGATCGCATCGACATCAGGCATACGCATCGTCGTACTCCCCGATCATGTCGATATTGCCGAGCACATGCAGTTGCACGTCGTCGCCCAGTTCCTGGTACGACAACACCGGCACGCTGAACAGCTCGCGCTCGAGAAACTTGCGCAGGAAACGGCGCACATCGATGGCGGTGACAAGGGCGCCCTCCATGTCCTCGCGCCCGGCAATGCCGGCCTTGATGCGCGCCACGATCGCTTCGATCTGATCGCCCTGCAAGGTCGAGTAGGCGCCGGCGGCGGTCTGGCGTACCGAGTCGCGGATCATGTTCTCGATGCCGTCGCCGACCAGCCAGACGTTGATGCGGGCTTCGCCGCGCGTATGCCGTCCGACGATCTGGCGGCGCAGCGCGACGCGGACGTATTCGGTCAGCATCACGGTCTCCTTCTCCTTCGGCGACCATTCGATCAACGCCTCGAAGATGGTGCGCAAATCCCGGATCGAGATCCCTTCGGCCACCAGCCGCTGCAAGACCTCCGAGATCTTGCTGATCGGCAGCTGCCGCTGCAGCTCCTTGACCAGTTCGCTGTAGCGGGCTTCCATCGCATCCATCAGATAGCGGGTTTCCTGCACGCCAACGAACTCGTCGGCGAAGCGGTCGACCGCCAGAGCGGCGGCGTACGCGACCGCCTGCGCACCGGCGAGCAGTGTCAGTCCGGACTGCGCCAGCGAGGTCTGGTGCTCGGGCGCGATCCATTGCAGGCTCAGCCCGCCGAACGGCAGGTTGTCGACGCGCTCGGCGATCGGCATGGCACTGGCCTGGCGAGCCAGCAGCAAGCGGCCGGCAGGCATGGCGACCCTCAGTACCGGTTCGCTGTACAGCAGCACGCTGAAGCTGCCCGCCGGCATTCCGGCATCGACAATCAGTTCGATCTTCTGCAGCGCGATGCCGAGCCGCTCGAACTTCTGCCAGCGCAGCCCTTCCAGCGCCTCGGCCAGGCCTGGCAGCGCCGCCACATCCCTGGCGAGCCTCAGCGCCAACGGCTCCGCACCCGGTGTCATGCGCGCCTCGCCGTCTCCCTCGGCGGCCGCACCGCCGTGGTCGGCCGTATTCGGCGCGAGCAACCTGGCACGGCGGCGCGCATAGAACGCGACCAGTCCCAGCAGCGCACCCAGCGGCATGAAGATCATCGCGGGAAAGCCCGGTACGAACGCGAACAGCAGCAGCACGCCGGCGGCGATCATCAGCGCGTTCGGCTGACGCGAGAACTGGTTGACCAGATCCTGCGCCAGGTTCTCGCGCTTCTCCCCGGGCACGCGCGTGACCACGATGCCTGCCGCGATCGAGATGATCAGCGCGGGGATCTGTGCGATCAGGCCGTCGCCGATCGACAACACCGAGTAGACCTCGAGCGCCTTGCCGACGCCCATATCGTGCTGCATCGTGCCGACCGCAATGCCGCCGACGATGTTGACCAGGATCACGATGATGCCGGCGATCGCATCGCCCTTGACGAACTTCATCGAGCCGTCCATCGCGCCATACAGCTGGCTCTCCTTCTGCACCAGTTGGCGCTGGCGCTTGGCCTCGTTCGCGTCGATGGTGCCGGCGCGCAGGTCGCCGTCGATACTCATCTGCTTGCCCGGCATCGCGTCCAGAGAGAAGCGCGCGCCGACTTCCGCCACGCGCTCCGCACCCTTGGTGATCACGATGAACTGCACCACCGTGATGATCGAGAACACGATGATGCCGACCGCGAGGTTGCCACCGACGACGAAGTTGCCGAAGGCGGTGACGATCTCGCCCGCGTCGTGCTGCAACAGGATCAGCCGGCTGGTGCTGACCGTCAGCGCCAGGCGGAACAGTGTGGTGATCAGCAGCAGCGACGGCAGCGCGGACAGGTCGAGCGGATCGCGCACGTAGATCGCGGTCATCATCAACAGCAGCGCGAGCCCGAGGTTGATCGCGATCAGCAGATCCACCAGGATGGTCGGCAGCGGCAGGATCATCATGAACACCGCGACCATCAGCATGACGGCCAGCACGACATCCTGACGCCCGCCGATCGTGGCCAGCCAGGCGCTGAGGCGCTTGATCATGGCCGTGCTCCGCGCCGTGCCTGCGTGATGCGCCGGAACGCGTCGCCCAGTGCAGCGGCGATCCGGCATCCGACGCCGAAGGCCACCGCGCCGAGTACCAGCGCGAGCGCCAGGGCGACGATCACCGTGCTCCACAGCAGCGCCAGCGGCAACAACAGTGCCGCGAAGACGAACCTCATGCTTGCTCCTTCGTACAGGCTTCCAGCAGCCTGCGTTGTGCCCGGACCGTCCGGTACCACAGCTCCGCGCCGCTGCCCGCCGGCATTGCCCCCGAGACGAACAGACAGTCGTCGACCCGGAACACCCGCAGCGGCACGCCGGCCATGCAGGCCGGCGACCATCGCGTCAGCAGCGTGCGCAGCGCCGCGTCGGCCACGTACGGATCGACCGGCCTCATCGTGGACAACAACACGCGGCGGTCGCGCACTTCCATGAACACCTGGATCTCGCCGTCGCGTATTTCGACGCGGGGCTCGATCGTGATCGGCTTGACGTCCATCAGCCGGAACAGCTTTTCCAGGTTGCGCAGCGTTCCAATATCCATCGGTAATCCAGGCACGATCCCGGCGGCGCGAGCCGCCGGATGCGCTTGCTGTCCTCTTTGCTTGCGGTGTTGCCATCGTGCGCGGCAGTCGCGGCACGCGGCATCGGGCCGATACCTGAAGGGGCATCAGCCCGTGGCGTCGTCCTCGGCAGGGTCCGTGTTCTCGGCACGATCGTTGAACTCGGCCAGTGCCGTCAGCACCTGCTGCCGGTGGTCGTCGTCGCGAAAACACGGCTCGGGCAGCAACTTGGCCAGGCGCGTGATATCGCGGACCAGCCTGAAGCCGCGCTCGCGGCCAAGCTGCATGCCGTCGACTTCGCCGCGGATCCAGTCGTGGTAGAGCCAGGGCTGGTCGACCATGCGAATCAGCAGGCGCAGGACTGCATCCGGCTCGACCGGTGGCTCCCCCAGGCCTCGCGCGATCCGCCCGCATTGCTCCTCGCATCCGAGAAAGATCAGCAGGCGTTTCAGATCGCGCACCACCGCGGCGAGCTTGATGCCCTCGGCCGCGTCGTCCTCGACGCCGCTCAGTTCGGCCCCTAGCGCACGGATCAGTACCTTGACCTTGCGCCGGCGCTCGCCGATGCCGGCCAGTTGATCGAGAAACGCCGCGATGCCCTGCTGCACCACGTCGGCGCGCTGATACAGGGATTTCAGCTGCGACATCAGTTCCGGCGTCATCGCGCCGAACTCGAGCCAGCCCAGCATGGCCAGCTCCCAATCGCCGCTGGCGCCGAGCCGCCGCTCCAGAGCCTCCTCCAGACGGGTGCGCTTGCGCCCCGGCCGGTGCTGCTCGGCCATCGCGGCAAGCAGCAACGCCACCGCTGCCGGATGCAACGCGCTGCGCTCGATTGCGGCGAGCAGGCTGTCGACGTCGTCGATGTCGCCGAACTGCTGCAGCAGCTGCTCGATGCGCGGGTCCTTGTTGGCCAGCAGAGACTTGGCGAGCTTGCCGACGAAGGCGCGCGCCAGCAGGGCGTCGTTGCGGCGGTCGCCGCGCAGCAGGGCGTGCAGCTTCGAGGAATGCACATTGGTAAGGGCCGCTTCCTGCAGGCGGCGCGACGCGTTCAAGGCCCGTGCCGCGAGGTCCATCGCCGAGCGGGCAGGACCGACCTGCTGCGGTCCGCGGCTCGGTGCACCACTGCCCTGACCCGGCGTGATCGCCGGGGCCGGGCCGGTCGGAATGACGGGCTTGGGGCCCTGTACCCGGGGGCTCATGCTTGCCATCCCGGTGAGTCGGTATCCGGCTGACCGCGGTCACGCAGCGGCTGCGGGACCTGGCCTCCTCCTGCCATGCCGTCCAGATCGGCGAGCAGACCGTCCAGATGGTTGCCCAGGCCATCCGGGTCCTGTTCGCCGTCGCGCCCCTCCTCCCGGACAGGCTCGTCCGGCGAGGGGGGCGTTGCGCCCGGCTCGCCGCCGATGGCGGCCAGCAGGAGGGCAAGATGACGATCAAGATCGATGCGCAATTGCACGTAGGGGCTGTCGAGCAGCGCCTGGCCGGGCGCGAGCGCCGGTTCGGCGCTGACCGTGAACCCCGGTTCCGCCGGCAGCCGTGCCGCGACCGCTTCGAGATCGTCGGGACACAGCCGCAGCGTGAACGCGCCGTGCGAGGACAACTCGCGCGATCGGGCCGCTACGCGCTGCGCGATCAGGGCGGCTCGGTCCGCCTCGCCGGCGAAGCACGCGACCGCATCGGCAATCAGGGTCCGGCAGCGCGTTTCCAGACGCTGGGCAATGATTGCCTCGAGTTCGCTCTCGCACACCAGCCAGCGCAGCACGTCCTGGCAGATCGCGTCGTGGGCGGCACGCGCCTCTGCCTCCGCGCGGCGCTCGCCTTCGGCACGCGCCTCGGCCAGGATCTGCGCTGCCTCAGCGCGCGCCTGCGCGCGACGGCGACGGCTGGCCCGCAGCACGGCGGCGGCGCGCGAGCGGTTGCGGCCGAGCACGGCGGCCGCATCGATGTATCCGTCCAGCGTTGCCGCCGGCACGATGCCGCCCACGGGCAATTCACCGCGGACCGCGGTGATCGTCAGTCCAAAGGGATTCATAGCAGACGTTCCAGGCGAAACAGCATCGGCAAGGCAAGCCCCGTCGGCGGCGTCGCCAGCAGCGGGCCAGGTGGCGGCAGGCAGATCGACAGCGCCTGCCAGACGGTGCTGCCGGGCAGCGTCTGGTCCAGCCACAAGCGGCCCAGCTCGCGCAGCCATTCGACGATCTGCTCGGGTGGGCGGCTCAGGGCCGGCGCCTTGCCGTCCGGCACCAGCGCGGCCAGCTGGTCGCAGCCGTCGTCGCCCAGTACCGCCAGCAATTGCCGCCGGTAGTCGCCGAGCAGCAGCAGTTCAGGGGCACGCGCGGCGACGGCCCCGAGCGCGACGAGCAGCACCGGCAGCCGCGGCTCCAGCGCCAGCATGCGGCGCTGCTCGTCGGACAACGCCGCGGGGAGCGGCGCCGCCGGAAAACCGCGGCGCTGCACGATCAGCGCGTCGAGGGCGCGGCGGCTGCCGGGATGGCGGCGATAGTCGTCTCGCCACGCATCCAGCCCGAGATAGCTCCACCAGCCCGGGTGCATCGCCGCGCCCGGGCGCCACGCCAGCGTGTGCAGACGCTGCACCGCGGGGCACAGGCTTTGCTGCGCGCGTGCGCCGGCCTTGGCGGCTTCAGACATCGACGGTCCCCTTGCGCCGCGCGATCCACAGCGACAGTCCTGCCATCGCGCACAGTGCCAGCACGCTGCCGGCCACCGCGGCGGCCGCCTGGGCCGGCTGCGCCTGCAGCCACTGGCGCCACCGCGACGGCGGCGCCTCGGCGGCCGGCGCCTGATAGCGATAGTCGGCGGCCTGCATCACCACGCTGATCTGGTCGGACGCGATATCGGGGATGCCATCGCGGATCAGGCTGCGGATCTGCACTTCGTAGTTGCCCAGATTGAATTGCGGCGAATATTTGATGAAGACTGCCGCCGACGGCGCGCCGGTCGGCTTGCCGTTTTCGTCGACCTTCTGCGCGATCGATACCTTCGCTCCGATCACGCCGTCCATTGCCGAGATCATGCTTTCGAGCTGCTGCTCCTTGAGCAGCTGCATCTTGGCGCGCTCCTGCGCGGGCGAGGTCACCAGCTGGTTCGACGGAAACAGGTCTTCCATGCCAAGCCGCTTGTGGTGCGGAAAGCCGTTCTGCCGCAATACCTCCACGGCATTGATGAACTCGCCCTTGTCGACGCGCAGCGTCACCGTGCCGCCCTTCTCCACGACCTTTTCCGCGGGGATATGGCGCAGCATCAGCAAGGCCAGCATCTGGTTCGCCTCTGCCTCGCCGACATTCGAGTACAGCGTCATCTTGCAGCCGGCCATGCTGGCCGCGGCCAGCACAGCAAGAGCGATCGTGCGGAAGCGCTTCATTGCATCGTCGTCAGCTTGGTGATCGATTGCGACAGCGTGCCGGCGATCTTTGCGATCAGGTCGACGCCGTTGCGCATCTCCAGCAGCGACCGCTGTGCCCGCGTCATGGCAGCGGGATCCAGCGCGGCGCTCGCGTCGACGGTCTGCACGCGCGCGGAGACCGTGGCGTCCGCCTTGCGCATCGCTTCGGTGACGATCGCCTCGGGCTTGGGCACCCGCACGGCCATGGCATCCATGAACGCCTGGATGTCGGCGGCCGCGGGCGCCTTGCCCGTGGCGGGGGCCAGCATCTGGCCGGCGACAGTGGTGGGGTCGATATTCATGATGAATGCCTCGATACCTTTGATACTTAGTGGCGGGTGCGGGGCGACGCGCCAATGACACGAGGCGCAGCGGCGGCATCCCGTTTGGCGGCGATCAGCATCGCCAGCAGCAGAGCCGGAGGATCGTTGCGCTCGCCCAGACAGGCACGCGCCTCGACAAGCCGGCCGCTCTGCATGTACAGATGCGCCCGGCAGATGGCTCGGTCCTGCTCGTCGTCAATCAACAGATCGATGGTGTCCAGAAAGACATCGATCTCGCCGCGCAGCCGTTGGTTGGCGGCGGCGAACGCCAGTTCCACCAACAGGCGCTTGACCTCTCTCGGCAATGGCTGCATGGCTAGATCTTCTGGATGATGCCGGCAACCATATCGTGCACCATCTTGATGACCGCGCTTTGCAACCCGGTCATGTTGGTAACCGCAGCGGTCCGCTTCTGGACCTCAAGGAAGTCCGAGGTCTCGCCGGTGGCCATCGCACGCTGCACGGCGGCAGCCATAGCGAAATTCGCGGACGAGATCGGACCGTCCATGCCATCGATCACTGGATTCAGATTCATGTGCTTCTATTCCTCGTTCGCTGCGTCGTTGATGCTTTGGTGGTGCTGCCTGAGCAGCCGGGGACTTGCCTCGTAGCGGCGGCGAAAGCTGACGCTGAAATGCGCGTGGCTGTTGAAACCGCACTCCTGCGCGATATCGGTGACCTTCATCGAGGTCAGCAGCAGCAGTTCCCGCGCGCGCTGCAGCCGGCGTTCCAGCAGCCAGTTCTTGGCCGACACGCCGAACTTCTCGTAGAACATCACGTTCAGCTTGCGCACCGGAATGCCAAGCGCCTTGGCGTACTGCGTGACCGGCCACGCGCTCATGCTGTTTTCCTCGATGAACTCGAAGAAGTCGCGGCTGCTGTCGATCAGGTGGTGCAGAAGCCGGGAGAAGTACTCCGGCTCCGTGCCCATGCAGTAGACATAGGCGAAGCGCAGCATCGCGCGCGGCTCGGCGGCACCGAGATGCCGAATCACGTTGATGGTTTCCTCCGGCACCGTGATCCGCTTGACCGGTTCTCGCCAGAACTGCGTCCCTCTTCGGTAGCGGCTCGCCAGCTCGTGCAGCTCGCGGTAGATATCCTGGAAGTCCCCCGAATGGAAGACGTAGGTATCGATACCCTCGCGCGCCGGAATCGCCGTCGCATTGCCGTTGGTGAAGACCAGGCTGCATGCCGGCACTTCGTACGTCTCGCCGTTGCACTCGATCCGTCCGGACCGGCTGAAGACCATTAGCTTGACTGCCCCCATCTTTCCCTCGAACACTCGTGCTCAGTGGCTGCATCATTCCATCGCCGGACCCGGATACCGATCCGGTGATGACCTGAAAGACGTAGCTGTCCGGCGTCGTGGAGCATGCGGTTCGATGCGATCGACGGCGCCGGACAGCGCATCGATATCAAACCATTTATCGAATGAACTTTGAGAATTTGAGGGTCTACTCGAATCGTTTAGAGAAAGTCTCGATCGATTTCTTATAACTTCTTTCCCGCAACCCGAAATGTGAGACGCGTACGGCGGTTTGCGTGCGCGAACGCACGGTCGATGACCCGCCGATCGCGGGTGCGGACAGCCGAATCACGCGATCACGCGCCTTGCGTCGCGGCTCGGTGCCGGCAAAGGCAGTGGGCAAAAAAAATCCGCCTGTGGCAGGCGGACAAAGCAGAGGCGGGGAGGCCGGGAACGAGTCCGACCGGCGCGAAGTGTCGCCCTCCGTCGCCACGGGCACATCAGGAAATCGCGACCGATTTGCGATCTTCAACCGCGAAATGTCACGCGGAGATTCGGCGACTTCACAGTCGACCCATTGACGACACCAGCATCCGGACTAGCTCCACTTCCCTCACGCACTCTGCGGCGGTATAAGTGGGGCCGCGGCGCCCGCGTCGCGTGGCGACACGGCCTCGATGTCGTTCCCGCTTATCTTTTTTGCACGGCATATCGAGCGGAAATCATGCGCATTCTTCTGATCGAAGACGATCTGCAGATCGGCACCAGCCTGATGCGCGCGCTGAAGGAAAACATGCAGTGCAGCGTCGATTGGGTGCGCGACGGCGTCGCGGGCCAGCATGCGATCGAGCAAGGCTCCTACGCCATCATCCTGCTCGACCTCGGCCTGCCGCGCATGGGCGGCCTCGATCTGCTGCAGCGGCTGCGCGCGCAGGGTACGCAAACTCCGCTGTTGATACTGACCGCCCACGACGATCTGGATACGCGCGTGCAGGGGCTCGACGCCGGTGCCGACGATTTCGTTCTGAAGCCCTTCGAGGTGCCCGAACTGCTGGCGCGCATGCGTGCCGTGCTTCGGCGCAAGGCCGGCTACGCGACCTCCAGCCTCGGCGACGACACCATCCGCCTCAATCTCGACACGCGCAGCCTGACGGTCGACGGCCATACCGAAACCTTGTCGGCACGCGAGTTCGCGTTGATGCTGGCGCTGCTCGAACGACCGGGTACGATCCTCTCGCGCAATCAGCTCGAGCAAAAGATCTATGGCTGGGGACAGGAAGTCGAAAGCAATGCGGTGGACGTGCTGATTTACTCGGTCCGCAAGAAATTCGGCGCATCGGCCATCCGCAATGTGCGCGGGCTCGGCTGGACCGTGCTGCTGGGCGGCGACAAGCTCAAGCCGAATACGGCGGCCGGTGCCCCCGAACCCGAGACGCCGGCTCGCGAACCGCGGAGCGACTCGCCAGGCGATCCACCGAGCTGATCATCGCGGCCGTCAGTGCGGCGCGCACCCGGCCAGACCCACATGCCCGCCCACACCGTACCCCACCAGGCACCGCGCCCGGCGCCGCACGCGACGCCATCGGGCAACCGTTCGCTGAGCCTGATGCTGAGCCTGGCGCTCAGCACAGTGATCGCCGTCTTCGCCCTGTTGCATACGGCGTGGACGTATGCGGTCGCCACCTCCGAGATCCATCAATTGCTGGACCGCCGCCTGCAGGAAGTGGCCGCCCGCGTCAGCGAAGACATGGCGCGGGCGATGAACCCGCTCCATCTGTATCGCGACGCATCCGACGGCATCGTGATCCAGATCTGGCTCGGCGGCACGAAGCCGTCGCTTCATCCGGACAGCGACCCGCTCACCATCGGCCGTGAAGCGCCGCCTGGCTTCTCGACGCAGACGGTGGAACAGGAACGGTGGCGCGTGTACTCCGAGCGCGGGCCGAACTGGACGATCCATGTCGCGCAGCGCGAAGCTTCGCGCAAGCGCATTGCCGAGGATGCCGCGATCGCCAGCGCCATGCCCGCGCTGGCGATGATGCCGCTGGCGTGGCTCGCCATCTTCATGACGGTCAAGCGCGCCCTGCGGCGCGTCGGTGCGCTGGGCGAGCGTGCGGCGCGGCTCGACATCGGCCACCTCGCGTCGCTGCCCACCGACAAGGTGCCGCGCGAATTGCTGCCGCTGGTCCAGTCGATCAACCTGATGATCGCGCGGCTGTCGCAGTCGCTGCAGGTCGAGAAGAAGTTCATCGCCGATGCCGCGCACGAGCTGCGCAGCCCACTGACTTCGCTGCAGATCCAGGCCGACAATCTCGGCCGCACGCTGTCGGACCCGAACAGCTTGCGCGAGTACAACGCGCTGCAGCAGGTGATCGCGCGCAGCACGCGGATGATCTCCCAGCTGCTGCGGCTGGCGCGGGCGGACGCCCCGCTCGAGCGGGCTTCGTCGCAGCCGGTGGCCATTCGCGATGTGGTGCCCGATGTCATCGAGATGCACTTGCCCCGTGCCGCCGCACACGGCATCGACCTCGGCGTCGAGCGCCTGGATGATCTGCAGGTGCGCGCCAGCCTCGCCGACGTGCGCACGGCCCTCAGCAACCTCGTCGACAACGCGATCAAGTACACGCCCGACGGCGGCACCATCGACCTGCGCGCCTATCGCGACGAGGGCCTCGGCTGCATCGAAGTGCGCGACACCGGCAACGGCGTCGCGCCCGAAGCACTGCCCCGCGTGTTCGACCGCTTCTTCCGCGCCGACGCCCACGGCACCGAGGGCAGCGGCCTCGGACTGGCGATCGTCAAGGCGATCGCCGAGCGATACGGGGGCGACGCCAGCATCGACAACCGTGGCGACGTGCCGTCGGGCGTGGTAGCGCGGCTGCGGTTTCCTCTTGCGCACCGATGACGTGGCAGCGTGCCGCCGCAAGACTATGGCTTTGCCCGCTCCGCCACGCGCGACAGGATCTGGTATCCGATGGTGACGCGCTGATCGACCGGATACGCCTTGTTCGCCAGCAGCACAATGCCGATCCGCTTGTCCGGCACGAAGGCGACATAGGCCGAATAGCCGTTGGTCGATCCGGTCTTGTGGAGGTACGCCGGCTGGTGCGCGCTCGCGGGTCCGTCGATCGGCGTCGCGGCCTCGGCGCGCAGGATCGCCGCGTTGCCGGCCAGCACCTGTTCCAGGGTCGCGGGAAAACGATACTGTTCCCAGACCAGGCCCTGCGTAATGGGCCCCGCGCGGAAGCGCGGAACGTGGGTGCGCACGATCGCCTGGCGCAACGTGTCGTCGATACGGGCAGCGGGCATATTGGCTTCGACAAAGGCCACAAGATCGCCGGACGATGACCGGATGCCATAGGCGGGCTCCCACAGATAGCCTTCCTTCATCCGGATCGGCGCATCGGCCGCGGTATAGCCCTGCGCATAGTCGGCCTGCCGCTCGGTGGGCACGTTGAAGTGGCTGTGCTTCATGCCGAGCGGCTCGAACACGATCGTGCGGATCAACTCGCGGTACGACCCGCCGAGACGGTCCGCCGCGATTTCACCAAGCAGGCCGATGCCGTTGTTCGAGTAGACACGATGTGTGCCCACCGGATACGGCGGCCGCCATTTGGCCAGGTATTCGACCATGCCGCGCTCGCTGCCGATTCGCTCCGGCACCGCCAGCGGCAGCCCCGATGTATGCGTAGCGAGATGGAGCAGCGTGACCTTGTCGAACGTGCCGCCGCGCAGCGCAGGCAGATGGCGGCTGACCGGATCCTGCAGCGACAGCTTGCCCTTCGCCTCCGCATACGCGGCCAGCGTGGCGGCGAAGGTCTTGCTGACCGAGCCGATCTCGAACAGCGTTGTCTCGGTGACAGGCCGGCCGCCTTGCCTCGCGGTCTGTCCATAGTTGAAGAAGTAGCGCTTGCCGTCGACCGTCACGCCGACCGCCATGCCCGGAAGCCGATGCTGCTCGATGGCCGGCCTGACGGCGGCATCGACAATCGCCGCCATCCTGGCGGTGTCGGCGTCATCGGCGGCGTGCGTCGGGAGGCTTAGGCTGAAGCAGAGACAGGCAACGATGCAAGCAGGAAGGGAGAACAGCGGCGACGATGGCTTCATGGCATGGGAGACGCCGGCTGAACGGCATCGCATGAATCGGGATGGCGGCAGTGTAGGGAGTGCCGCAGCCCACCGTGTCGGGCCGCGCTGTAACGGCTGTAACCGGCGCGCCCGAAGAAAGAAAATGCAGGCGAAGGCAAAGCGCGCAAAGAACATTCACGCAAAGAAAAAGGGCTTCCATCACTGGAAGCCCTTCGTATAGGTGGCGCGGCTGGCAGGATTCGAACCCACGACCCCTTGGTTCGTAGCCAAGTACTCTATCCAACTGAGCTACAGCCGCACGCGAGGGCGCAATTGTATCGCAGTGGCGCGGGAACGCAAGCCCTTTTTTGCGCGCCCGATGTTGCGCGCCCGATGTTGCGCGCCCATCCTGTCCCCCTCTCCTCACCATCGATAACGGGCACCGATGATGCCGCCCGCATTGCGGCCGGTCTTGACCTTGACCCAGATCTTGACCCCGCCGCGCGTGCTGCCATGCGCGCCGATATTGAACGAGAACAGGCCGCGCAGCAGATCGGTGTCGATCCGGGTGCCGTTGATGTTGATGGTCTTGCGGCTGCTGTCCTGCCACAGGTCCGCCTCGACGAAGGGGTAGACGCCGGCGAGCCGCGTCGGTTGCGCGCCGTAGAGCCGCACCGCCAGTCCGGTCGCCCTGTCGTCCGCCGGCATCGCAGCCAGCGCGGGGTTGGGCAGGCCATCGTCGCGGGGCTGAAAGGCAAGCTGGACGCGCGGCTGGATCGTGACCCCGCTGCGCGGCAGCACGGCATCGAGCGCCAGGGACAGCGTGCGCACGCGCGTATCGACGAAACCGCTGGCGGAGGCGGCATCGTCGGCGTGCAGCAGCCACGCGGGCCGACGACGCGCGCCATCGCCATGGCTGGCATCGGCGGCAAGGGCGGCGCGAATCGCGCTCTCGGACTCCGCCGCCATCTGTGCCAGCGCGGACGATGATGGCAACGACGCCAGCAGTACCGGCGCCGACGATGGCGTCGATGGCCCCGATGGCGCCGACAGCTCGGCAAGGGGTGCCTGTGGAACGGATGCTTGCGCGGTGGAGTTCGCGGACTGGAAGGGATCGGGCGGTGGCGATGTCGAAGCCGGGTCCAGCGCGGCCAGCAGTGCGGCGGCCTCGTCTTCGCCCAATGGCTGCCAGCCGAGTACGGCTTCGCTGCCGGGAGTCGCGCTCTCGGCCTGGGCCATCGCGGTCAGCAACAGGGCGACGCAGGAACCGTAGCGCCATCGGTGGCAGCGGCAGGTCCTTCGATGGTTGGTGCCCACGCAAGCCCGGCCAGCGGCTACGCCGGTCTTCCTCTCTCTCGACAACAAGACCATGTCCATGGCGACCACCTTCGGGCTGATGTCGGCGTGCCCGATTTGATCTGAGCATAGGTCAAAGGCAAAGCAACCGTTAGGGTCGTCAACCCCATCCACGCCGGCACGCGCACGGTCTGAAACGGCGCGCCGCCATACGGAATCGGCGGCATGGCAGCAGGACGATGCGGGGAGATGCCGGACTGCGCGAGAGGGCACGCGCGGGGAATGCGCAGCGAGCGCGGGAGAGAAAAACGCGGACGAAAAAAAAGAAGGCCGCTGCGATTTGCAACGGCCTTCTCTTCAGGATTTTGGTGCCCAGGAGAGGACTCGAACCTCCACAGTGTTGCCACCGCTAGGACCTGAACCTAGTGCGTCTACCAATTCCGCCACCTGGGCTTCGTTCGCCGCTTCCGTGTCTTGCGTCACGTTTGCTGCGATGCGAAGACCGCAATTATGCAGATCGGATCGATGGTCGTCAACACCTTCGCACAAGAAATATTTACCTCGGCGCCAACGGTCGCTGCGCCGCCGCGCCGCCCACGCGGAAATCGACCCGCTCAGGCCTGCCCGGCAAGCGCAGCGCGGCCGTGGCCGGCGGCGTGCTGGCGATGACCTTGCCCGCGCGCAGCACCAGCAGGCGGGTCGCGCGCAGGCGCAGCGCCTCGACCGGATCGGCGGCCTGCAGCAGCACCAGGTCGGCACGGCAGCCCGGTGCGATGCCATAGTCCGACAAGCCGAGGATCCGGGCCGGGGTCTCGGTGACCGCGTCGAAGCAGGCGCGCATCGCCTGCTGGCCCGTCATCTGGGCGACATGCAGGCCCATATGGGCGACCTCGAGCATGTCGCCCGAGCCCAGCCCATACCAGGGGTCCATCACGCAGTCGTGGCCGAAAGCCACCGGCACGCCGGCGGCCAGCAGTTCGGGCACGCGCGTCATGCCGCGCCGCTTCGGGTAGCAGTCGTGCCGGCCCTGCAGCGTGATGTTGATCAGCGGGTTGGCGATCGCCGCCATGCCGGCCTCTCGCATCAGCGGCAGCAGCTTGGACACGTAGTAGTTGTCCATCGAATGCATCGAGGTCAGGTGGGAGCCGGCCACTCTGCCCTGCAGGCCGAGCCGCACCGCTTCGGCGGCCAGCGTCTCGACGTGCCGCGACATCGGATCGTCGGTCTCGTCGCAATGCATGTCGACGGGCAGCCCGCGCTCGGCGGCCAGTTCGCACAGCAGCCGTACCGACGCCGCGCCATCGGCCATGGTGCGCTCGAAATGCGGAATACCGCCGACCACCTGCACGCCCATGTCGAGCGCGCGCTTCAGATTGTCGAGCGCACCGGCGCTGCGCAGCACGCCGTCCTGCGGAAAGGCCACCAGCTGCAGATCGAGGTAAGGCCTGACTTGCTCGCGCACGTGCAGCAGCGCCTCGACCGCGAGCAGGCGCGCGTCGCAGATGTCGACATGCGAGCGGATCGCCAGCAGCCCGCGCGCCACCGCCCAATCGCAGTACGCGAGCGCGCGCTCGACCAGCGCCTGCTGCGTCAGCTGCGGTTTGAGCTCGCCCCACAGCGCGATGCCCTCGAGCAAGGTGCCCGACGCGTTCACGCGCGGCAGTCCATGCGACAGCGTCGAGTCCATATGGAAATGCGCGTCGACGAACGGGGGCGACACCAGCTGGCCCGCCGCGTCGATCTGCTCGGCAGCCTGCGCCGGCAACGCCGGTTCGACCGCAACGATCCGGCCTTGCGCGATGCCGATATCGATGCCGGTGCGGCCGTCGGGCAGATTGCAGTTGCGAACGATCAGGTCGAGCATGTCCGGGTCTCCGTTGCCGGCGTGCCGCGCGCGCGTCGGCCCGCCCGGGCCCGTGCGGGCGGCGGCGTCAGACCGCAGCCGCGCAGCACCAATGTCACCAGATGCTCGGTGGCCCGCTCGTAATCGCGCCGCTCCAGCCGCTGCACGCCGAGCACGGCACAGATCTGGGCCTCGAAGTCGGCATAGGTCTGCGTGGCGGCCCAGATCGTGAAGAACAGATGGCTTGGATCGATCTGCGCCATCCGTCCCGCCGCGATCCAGCCGTGAATCACCAGCGATTTCCGCCCCACCAGGTTGCGCAGCGCATCGCGCAACACATCGCCGATCTCGGGCGCGCCATGCAGCAATTCGTTGGCGAATACGCGCGAAGCGTCGGGATAGCGCGCCGACAGCCGCATCTTGGCGCGGATGTATTGCTCGAGCGCGGCCTCGGGCGAGCGCTCGGCGCTGATGATGTCGGCCTGCGACAGCCACAGCCGCAGCGTGTTGGCGAGCACCGCGCGATAGAGCGCCTGCTTGGTGCGGAAGTAGTAGTGCAGATTCGACTTGGGCACGCCCGCGCGCGTGGCGATCTCCGCCATGGTCGCACCCGCGAAGCCGGCCCGCGCGAACACGCCTTCGGCCGCGCGCAGGATGCGGGCCTCGTTGCGCTGGCGGATCCGCCCGGCGTTGCCATCGCGCCGGGCCGGCGCCTGCAGGCGGGCGGCGGGAGCTAGCGCATCCATGGCGCGATTCGGCATGAAGCCGGCAACGCCCGCGTTGTGGCGGCCGAAGCCACGGCCGTAGCGTCAGCGCGTGCCGTACAGCCGGTCGCCCGCATCGCCCAGCCCCGGCACGATATAGCCGTGCTCGTTCAACTGTTCGTCGATCGCGGCGGTGACGATGGCCACGTCCGGATGCGCCGCCTGCAGGGCCCGCAAGCCCGGGCGCGACGCGATCAGGCAGACGTATTTGAGCGCGGTGACGCCGGCCTCCTTGAGGCGGTTCAGCGCCGCGATCGCCGAATTGCCGGTCGCCAGCATTGGGTCCACCACGATCACCTGCCGCTCCTGGATGTCGTCGGGCATCTTGAAGTAGTACTCGATCGGCTCGAGGGTCTCCGGGTCGCGATACAGGCCGATGTGACCGACCCGCGCCGCCGGCAGCAAGTCCAGCATGCCGTCCAGGAACCCGTTGCCGGCACGCAGGATCGACACCAGGCACAGCTTCTTGCCGGACAGCATCGGCGACTGCATCGGCGCGATCGGCGTCCTGATCGCCACGGTCTCCATCGCCAGATCGCGCGTGGCCTCGTAGGTCAGCAGTTGCGCGATCTCGCGCACCAGGCGGCGGAAGTTGTCGGTGGTGGTGTCCTCGCTGCGCACCAGCGTGACCTTGTGCTGAACCAGCGGGTGGTCGACCACCATCACCGACGCGGCAGCCGGCGCGATGGACGGCATGCCCACCGGAAGTCCCGTGGACCGCGCCACTGACGGATCGACGGACGGATCGACGGACAGATCGGCAGACAGGGCGGTCATGATGGCTCTCCTCGGTGCGGCCGTGGCCGGGGGTGGGGCCGGTGCGGCTCGGTGCAGCGTGGTACGAAGCGGCGTGCAGGCGCGGAGCGATCGACGCCCCGCGGCATGCACGGACTCCGGGAATCAGAACACGGTGCCGTCGCTGTCGATCGCGAACGGCGGCGGGCCGCCCGGCCGGCGCTTGGCGGCGATGCGCCGGCCCGCCGCCCAGGTACCGCCCTCCAGCACGCGCGCCAGCGGGAAGGCCTCGGCGGACAGGCCCAGCGCCTGCCGCACCGCATCGGCGACCAGATCCAGGCCGGTCACCGTCAACGCGCGCCATTCGACGATGGCAGGCTCGTCGACCCGGTGCACCGCGTCGGCAAAGCCGGCATCGCGCGGCACCATCAGCTCGAAGTCGTACAGCAGGCCGCCGTTGCGATATTCGGGCAGGCCGGTCAGCGCATCGAGCCCGGTCACCGTCAGACCGCCATCCTCCAGCGGCTCCAGCAGCGAATAGGTCAGCCACTGCGTCAGCTTGTGGAAGGGCACCAGGCCGTCGGGGCTGGCCGGATGGCGCCAGCAATCGCCAAGCGACACGCCTTCCAGTTGCAGCCTTCCGGGCCAGACCGGGCCGAGGGCGACCAGCAGCGTGCGCAGCACGAACGCCGCGTCGATGCGCCCGTCGTTGGCATGCGCCTTCAGATAGTCGAACAGATTGCCCAGTCTTGCCGGCTCGCCGAACACGGCCGGCGTCGCCTGCGCGACCTTGCCGAGCCGGCGCAGCAAACCCGCGCGGCCATCGAGGCCGATCAGCGGATTGTGCTGCGCGACCTGGAACGCAGTGGCCAGCGTCGAGGCATCGATCTGCGCCAGCCGCGCGGCATCGGAGCGCAGCGGCTCGTCGGGCGTGGCCGAAAACCCGCCGCGCGCGAACAGATCGAAGCTGGCCACGCCGAGCCCCTCGGAGCGGCTCAGGCTCAGGTCGCTGGCCGGGTCGCGATAGCGCCAGTCGGGTCCCGCGCCCGCGTCGAGCAGCACGCTCGGAATCACCAGGTCGATGCCGATGCGCGCGCGCTCTTCGCGTTGGTCGTCGCCGGTCAGCGCCGCACGTTCGCACAGGATGCCCCAGCGGTCGCGCAGCTCGCCCGGTCCACCGCTTTCGAAATGGCGCCAGCGGCTGTGGTAAGGCACCTGCAGATCGCGGTAGCGCGAGCGGATGGTGGTCGCCACATAGTCGGCGATCGCCGCGACCCGCTCCGGATGCCAGCTGAACCACTGCGAATCGCCGGCCGCCACCGCGGCCGTCACTGCGGCGCAGCGCGCCCGCACCGCCTGCGCCGTCAACAACGCCGAAGCCGGATGATCCGGTTCGACCCAGCTTTGCCAGCCGTCGCGCGAAGCACGGGGTTGCCCGGCGGGTTGCCCAGCACCCTGCCCTGCCGCGCCCATCGATGCTGCATCGTGTCGTTCTGTCATTCGTCCAGTCCCCTGCCCTTGGCCACCGTCAATTCGGTGGCGTCCGGCGGTGTGTAACGGGTGAAATAGCCCGCCGCCACCTTGGCGTCGATCTCCACCCGGGCATCGGCGGGAATCAGCGCATCGGGAATCGGCACCTGCTCGACGACTTCGATTCCCTGCGCCACCAGCGCGCCGTGTTTCATATTGCTCATCGAGGCCCAGCGGTCAATGCGACGGATGCCCAGCCAATGGAACACATCGGGCATCAGCTCCTGAAAGCGCATGTCCTGCACGCCGGCCACGCATTCGGTCCGCGCGAAATACGTTTCGGCGCGGTCCCCTCCGACCTGCCGCTTGCGCGCGTTGTAGACCAGGAATTTGGTGACCTCGCCCAGCGCGCGGCCTTCCTTGCGGTTGTAGACCACCAGTCCGACGCCGCCCTGCTGGGCCATCTCGATGCACACCTCGACGCCGTGCGCCAGATAAGGGCGGCACGTACAAATGTCCGACCCGAAAACGTCCGAGCCGTTGCATTCGTCGTGCACGCGGCAGGCCACCGGGGTCTGCGGCTTGCCCAGCTGGCTGACGTCGCCGAAGAAATACAGCGTCATGCCGCCGATCGGCGGCAGAAAGACCTTCAGATCGGGCCGCGTCACCAGCTCGGGGAACATGCCGCTGGTCTGCTCGAACAGGCTGCGGCGCAGCACGCTTTCCTTGATGCCGAAGCGGCGCGCCATGCCGGGCAGATACCAGACGGGATCGACCGCGGCCTTGGTGACCCGCACATCGCCGTTGGCAAACAGGATCCTGCCGTCGGGAATCAGGCGGCCGGCGACGATCGCCGCCATCAGTTCCGGCATGTTGATATGGGCGCGGGTGACGGCGATGGTCGGCCGGATATCGACGCCGGCCGCGATGCGATCGGCGAAGACGGTCGATACCAGATGGCCCCACGGGTCCAGCGAGACGATCCTGTCGGGATCGGCCCATTGCGGATGCGGGCCGATCGGCTCGGCCGGCGCGGTGTCGGTCAGATCGGGCCGATGGTCGCGCTGCAGGGTGCCGGATGCCACCGCCAGCGCGCGATAGACCGCGTAGGCACCGGCATGCGTCCCGATCACGTTGCGATGCGCCGGATTGGTCAGCGTCGCGATCACGGGGCCGCGCTCCGCTGCGGTCGGCGCCCCCCAGAGGATCGGCTCGGCCGGCTTGTCGCGGCGTGCGTGCGAGGTCAGGACGATGTGATCGGACATGGCAGCCTCGAGCGTGAATCCTGACCAAGCGGTCAGGTTTACTCGATAGTAGGCAATCCCCATGCCAAGCGCGTATGGGCGTTTTCCCCTTTTCAGTACGCCGGCTCACCAGGCGCGGCACAACGACGGTTCATGCGGCGCCCACGTATCGTGCAGCGCCGCCGATGTTGCACGCGGGCAACGCAGACTAGGCGGCCAGACGGGCGCGGTCGCGCAACAACCACTTGCCCAGTGACGCCAGAGCGTCGCGCGATTCGACATATCGGTAAAAAAGCGCACCCGCGGCGTTGCTGGCCAGCCACGCCATCGCCATGCCCGCGGCGTTGAGCCACGGCATGCCGGGCGCAACTTGCGACATCACGCTGTTGACGAGCAGGCACACCGGAAAGTGCACCAGAAAGACCGAGTATGAGATGGCGCCGAACGTCGCGAAGGCCCGGCCGCGCGGCCAGTCCGCCAGCCAGCCGCCGCGTCGTCCGACGGCCAGCAATAGCGCCACCACGAGCGCCAGCGCGATGCGCGAGCGCATGTCCACCATCAGCGCAGCGATGCCGACCGCGGCGAGCGCCACGAGCCACCCGCCGGAGCGCCCGGGGTTCGACGCCCAATAGCCCATCACGCCGAGTCCGTAGGCCCCGAAGAAATAGATCGCCCACATGTCCCAGTCCGCATCCCGGTTGAACCAGAACAGCGAGGCCAGCCCGAGGGCCGCCACCATCGCGGCGCCGGCGCCGATCCGCCAGGCCGCCGGCAACTGACCTGCCAGCCATAGCGTCAGCAACAGCAACCCGAACAGCTGGAAATCGACCGCGACATACCAGACCCCCGCGGACAGCGCGTCGATATCGAGCACGTCGTGCAGCAGCAGAAGATGCGCCAGCACCTGCCCCCACTGCGGCGGCGCCGGAATCGAAGGATGGGCCATGCCCTGTCGCGCCAGCGCCGCCGCGACGATGGCCAGGCCGATGGCCGCGGCAAACGGCAGGACGAGCTTGCGGTAGCGCCGCAGCAATGCCGCCAGCGGCCGCGACGTGCGTAGCAGGCCGTCCGGTGCCAGGCTGCGCGCCGCCAGGAAGCCGCCGATCACCAGGAACAGCTGGACGGCGATGCGCGCGTAGTCGGCGAGCCAGTCGATCAGGACCGGGGCCAGGGAATGGGCCGCATCGGACATGGGCCCGTAGAAGGCCAGATGGTGCAGCACGATCAGCTGCGAGCCGATGGCCTTCAGCGCATCGATGCCGGCCAGGCGCGCGGGTTGGGAGGACATGGGGATTGAGCGGAAGACGGAACGGAAAACAGGACGAAGCGGAAACCGACGGGAAGCGCGGCCTGTCCCCCGACGCGCCGTGCGCGACGCGACACCGGACCGCGTGGGCGGCGATTGTACCCGGGTGCAGGTGCAGACGCCGCCATATCGCGCGGCGTCGCGGCGCCTGAGCCATACGAGACCCAGGGTATTTACTTATGACGAAGTTGTCCTTCCCCGTCGCTGCCCCTATCGCTAACCTTTGGTCTTTGCTGTTTTCTATCGCCCCGCCATGCCGTCTTTCTCCCGCTCTCTCCGTCGTTCTCTCCGTTCGTTCCGCCCGGCGCTGTTCGCGGCGACTCTGCTCGGTGGCGCCATCGCCCCCGCCTGGGCGGCCGGCGCCGATGCGCTGCACGGGCCCGTGCTCGACAAGATCCGCTCCAGCGGCACCATCGTGCTCGGCTACCGGGAGTCGGCGCTGCCGTTCTCGTTTGCCGACGACAAGGGCCAGCCGGCCGGCTACGCGGTCGACCTGTGCCTGCGCGCCGCCGAGGGCGCCCGCCAGGCGCTGGGTCTGAAGGATCTGAACGTGCGCTGGATGCCGCTGACCCCGCAGAACCGGATCCCCGCCATCGTCAACGGCCTGGTCGATCTGGACTGCGCGCCGAACACCAACACGCTCGAGCGCCAGAAGCAGGTTGCCTTCAGCGTGTCGCACTATGTGTCGACCGTACGAATGCTGGTACGCGCCGATTCGGGCATCGACTCCCTGGACGATCTGCGCGGCAAGACCGTGGTGACCAGCGCCGGCTCCACCGGCGACCGCCACGTGCGCCGGCTCAAGGGCCAATACGGCTATCGCGACGTCTACGCCAAGGACCACGGCGAATCGTTCCTGCTGCTTGAGTCGGGCCGTGCCCAGGCCTTCGTGATGGACGACGTGCTGCTGGCCGGCCTGCGTGCGCGCTCCAAGGACCCGTCGCAATACGTGATCGTCGGCCCCGCGCTGTCGATCGAACAGAACGCGCTGATGATGTCGAAGGCGGACCCGGCATGGAAACGCCTGGTCGACGAGACGCTGTCCGGCGTCTATCGCGGCCCGCAGATCGAGACGCTGCAGCAGCGCTGGTTCCAGAAGCCGATCGGCGGACGCGGCATCAATCTGGCGCTGGCGCCTTCCACCGAAGTGCGCGAGGCGTGGAAGCATCCGTCCGACGCTGTGACCGAATAGGCGCATACCCGAGCCGAAGGCTCGGGCAAATCATGGCTTTCCATGAGCCGGACCACGCAGCGACGCCCGGTGTGACTCGCTTGACAGCCGCGAGACAGGTTGGAGACACTGGCGCGGGCGGCGCGTCGGCGCCCGCCCATCGTCAGCCGCCCATCCGATGAGCGGCAACTTTCGAGGAGACACCATGAGCAAGTTCGTCGCGACGGCCATCGCGCTGTGCATCGGCACCGCCTCGCTGGCGGTGCACGCCCAGAACACCGGCGGCAAGAAGCAGTTCGACCCGTACTCGCAAGGCGCCAAGGCGGGCGACAAATTCGACCCCTACAGCCAGGGGGCCAAAGCCGGCGACAAGTTCGATCCCTATACCCAGGGAACCAACCAGAGCACGCGCGCCGACCTCGCGCCGGGCCAGGACGAAGGCAAGAAGAACGGCCACAACAAGGCGAAGAAGGCCAAGCCTGCCAAACCGGCCAACTGATATCGGAACGACGGGTCCGCCCGGGGGCGGCCCGACCCGATGCGAATTCCCGAACCCGCTGCATGCGGGTTTTTTTGCGTCCGCGTTTTGCAACGCAAGCTTCCGGAGTGATCGAAGCGCACCACGGTTGCACCCAAGAAGTGCAATAAAAGGCACAGGACATATGTCCCGACCCGCCGAAAACCCGGTCGGCCGGCCCGTGTAGGACATTTTTCGGTATCAGCCGTCATAGCTTTCGCACAAAATGCGAACTTCGCCGTTGACATAGGCGCCGTATGCACCACACGGAGCGCAGCGCTCCGTCACGGCTTGTCGGCAAGCGGCTCCCGCCGCGCAGCATCGTTTCAGGAGTTTCATGCGTCGTTTCCCGACCACGCGAGCCGCCGGTCTGTCCGCGGCGGCGATTGCCCTGGTCGTCCTCTATATCGTCCTGCTCTGGTTCGGGACGCTGGACGCCCGCCATCTGTTGCGCTCGGACGAAGGCCGCTACGCCGAGATCGCCCGCGAGATGTTTGCCAGCGGCGACTGGGTCACGATCCGCTACAACGGCGTCAAGTATTTCGAGAAGCCGCCCTTTCACCTGTGGGTGACCGCGCTGACCTATGCCGCCTTCGGCCTGGGCGAGTGGCAGGCACGGCTGTGCGTGGCGCTGTCCGGCTTTGTCGGGCTGCTGGCGTCGATGTGGGCGGCCGGCCGCTGGTTCGGCCCGCGCGCCGGCTGGCTGACCGGGCTGGCGCTGGCCGCGGTGCCGATGTGGAGCGTCGCCGCGCACTTCAATTCGCTGGACATGACGCTGGGCGGCGCGCTCGCCTGCGTGCTGGCCTGCATGCTGCTGGCGCAGCACCCCGACACCACGCCGGCGGCGCGGCGCGGCTGGATGCTGGGCTGCTGGGCCGCCATGGGTGTCGCCATTCTGACCAAGGGACTGATCGGCATCGCACTGCCGGGGCTGGTGCTGGTGGTCTACACCGCCATGACCCGCGACTTCGCCCTGTGGCGGCGGCTGCATCTGCTGTGGGGCGTTGCGCTGCTGCTGGCGATCACGGTGCCGTGGTTCTGGCTGATCGCCGAGCGCAATCCCGAATTCCTGCGGTTCTTCTTCATCCACGAGCACTGGCAGCGCTATACGACCAGCGTGCATCATCGCCAGGGACCGGTGTGGTACTTCGTGCCCTTGCTGCTGGCCGGTTTTCTGCCGTGGCTGGCGCTGGTGCCGGACATCTGGCGCACCGTGCGCCGCGAGCGGACCGGGCTCGTGCAGACGGCCAGCGCCGCCCCGCTGCGTCCCGCCCTGCTGATGCTGGTCTGGGCCGGCGCCATCTTTGTCTTCTTCAGCCTGTCGAACTCGAAGCTGCCCGGCTATATCGTGCCGATCTTCCCGGCGCTGGGCATGCTGGCCGGCGTCGCGCTCGATCGCATCGACGACACCGCGTGGCGGCGCCTGCTGCTGCTGATGCTGGCCGTCTCGCTGCTGGGGCTGGCAGCCACGCCGGTGGTGGCGACGCTCGATTCGGACAACACCCCGAACGCCTATTACCGCGTGTTCGCGCTGTGGATCGGCGCGGCCTTCGTCGTCATGTTCGCCGGCGTGCTGCTCGCGCAATGGATGGCCCGCCGCAACGGCAGGCTGGCCAGCATCGTGGTCTATGGCGTGGCGATGTACACCAGCTTCACGGTCGCGCTGCTCGGCCATGAAGTGATGGGCCGGCGCACCTCGGGCATCGATCTGGTGCCATCGATTCAGCGGGTACTGAAGGATGACATGCCGTTCTATGGCGTCGGCATGCTCGACCACACGCTGCCGTTCTACCTGCGCCATCCGCTGACGCTGGTCTGGCATCCCGACGAACTGCAGTTCGGCCTGCAGCAGGAGCCCGACAAATGGATTCCGACGCTGGAGGCCTTCGAACAGGTGTGGCGCAACGGCAAGCCCGCGGTGGCCATCATGTCGCCTGAGATGTACACCAGATTGCAGGCTCAGGCGTTGCCGATGTATCGGGTCGCCGAAGATGTCCGCCGCGTCGTCGTCACCAATTTCGCGCCGCCGCCCGCGGCCGCCGCGCCCGCTTCTCCTTCCAACCGATGACGATCACCACCTTCGCATTCATCCTGACCGGCGTGCTGCTGAACGCCTGCGCGCAGCTGCTGCTCAAGGCCGGCGTCAACGCGGTCGGCGCGATCGCGCTGGACCGCGCCACGCTGTTCGATACCGCGCTGCGCGTGCTGGCCCAATGGCCGGTGCTGGCCGGGCTGAGCCTCTACGTGGCCAGCGTCGCGGTGTGGATCGTCGGTCTGTCACGCGTCGATGTATCGATGGCCTACCCGATGCTGTCGCTTGGCTATGTGGTCAACGCGGTCGCCGCCTGGTGGCTGTTCGGTGAGATGATCGGACCATTGCGGATGGCCGGCATCCTGCTGATCCTCGCCGGCGTGTTCCTGATCGCCCGGTCCTGATCCTTCCTGTCGATGCCCCGTTCCGAAACGCCGATGCCAGCTTCCACGACACCCGCCGAACCGTTCCTGCCCTTCGTCAGGCCCGACATCGACGCCGACGCGATCGCCGCGGTGGGCGAGGTGCTGGCTTCGGGCTGGATCACTTCGGGCCCGAAGATGCAGGCCTTCGAGGCCGCGCTGTCGGCGCTGTTCGACGGGCGTCCGGTACGCACGTTTGCCAACGGCTCGGCGACGATGGAGATCGCGCTGCGGATCGCCGGCATCGGGCCCGGCGACGAGGTGATTACCACCGCGATCACCTGGGTTGCCACCGCCAACGTGATCGTCGCCGTCGGCGCGCGCCCGGTCTTCATCGACATCGATCCGCGCACGCGCAATCTCGATCTCGACGCGGTCGAGGCCGCGATCACGTCGCGCACCCGCGCGATCCTGCCGGTCTATCTGGCCGGCTTGCCGGTCGACATGGACCGTCTTTACGCGATCGCGCAGCGGCACGGGCTGCGCGTGATCGAGGACGCCGCGCAGGCGATCGATTCGCGCTGGCGCGGCCGGCGCATCGGCAGCTTCGGCGATCTGGTCAGCTTCAGCTTCCAGGCGAACAAGAACATCACCACGGTCGAAGGCGGCTGCCTGGTGATGAACGACGAGGACGAGGCGCTGCGCGCCGAACGCCTGCGTCTGCAGGGCGTGATCCGCACCGGCATGGACGGCATGGATGTCGAAGTGCCGGGCGGCAAGTTCAACCTGACCGATGTCAACGCCGCGATCGGGCTGGCCCAGCTGCCGCGGCTCGATGCGATCACCGCGCGCCGCACCGCGCTGGCGGGCGCGTATATGGAGGCCGCCGCGCGGCATGGCCTGGCCGAGCTCGGCATCGAGCTGCCGGTCGCCGGCGATCCCGCGACAGCGCAGTCGAACTGGCATATGTTTCAAGTGGTACTGCCGGCCGAGCGGCTGCGCGGCGGACGGGCCGCGGTGATGCAGGCCCTGCGCGAGGCCGGCATCGGTACCGGCGTGCACTACCCCGCGCTGCATTTGTTTACGTACTACCGCTCGCTGGGCTGGCGCGAAGGCATGCTGCCTCACGCCGAGCGCATCGGGCGGGGCATTCTCACGCTGCCGCTCTTCCCGGCCATGCAAGAGGCCGATGTCGAGCGCGTCTGCGCCACGTTGAACGACACATGCAAACGTCTGCTTTCGTAACTTCCGAGCTGGTGTCCTGCGCGATGCCGCATCCGCTGCCGAGCCATCCCGCGCGCATTCGCGACGACGAGACCGCGCCGTTGCCCGGCGAGGCCTCGCCGCCGCGCGCCCGGCCGATCGAGGTGTCGGTGGTGATCCCCGTCTACAACGAAGAGGCCGGTCTGCAGGCGCTGTTCGACCGCCTGTATCCCGCGCTCGACGGCCTGGCCACCAGCTACGAGATCGTCTTCGTCAACGACGGCAGCACCGACCGCTCGGCGCAGATCCTGGCGCGGCAGTTCCGCCAGCGGCCCGAGGTCACGCGGGTGGTGATGTTCAACGGCAATTTCGGCCAGCATATGGCGATCCTGGCCGGCTTCGAGCATGCGCGCGGCCGCATGGTGATCACGCTGGATGCGGACCTGCAGAATCCGCCCGAAGAAATCCCGCGGCTGGTGGAGGCGATTCGCGCCGGCCACGACTATGTCGGCACGATCCGCCGCCAGCGCCATGACAGCGCTTTCCGCCGTGTCGCCTCGTTCGCGATGAACCGGCTGCGCGAACGGATCACGCATATCCGGATGACCGATCAGGGCTGCATGCTGCGCGCGTACGATCGCAGCGTCGTCGATACCATCAATGCCTGCCGCGAGGTCAATACCTTCATCCCCGCACTGGCCTACACGTTCTCGTCGAATCCGGTCGAGATCGAGGTCGGCCACGAAGAGCGGCACGCGGGCGAATCGAAGTATTCGCTGTACCAACTGGTGCGCCTGAACTTCGATCTGGTCACCGGCTTTTCGATCGTGCCGCTGCAATGGTTCTCGGTGATCGGCACGATCCTGTCGCTGCTGTCCGGCGCGCTGTTCGTGGTGCTGCTGGTGCGCCGATTCCTGCTGGGATCCGAGGTGCAGGGCCTGTTCACGCTGTTCGCCTTCAACTTCTTCCTGGTCGGCATCATGCTGTTCGGCATCGGCCTGCTCGGCGAATACGTGGGCCGGATCTATCAGCAGGTACGCGACCGGCCGCGCTATCGGATCAAGGCGGTTCTCGATGCGTCGCAGGGCGATGGGCCGCGTGGCGAGGGTGGGCGCCGGGCGGCGCTGGACGGACTCGACGAATACGACGAGTTCGGCGACGGCAGCCAGCGCGATGCTCGTGATTCCCGCCACGACCGGAAACCGCCATGCGCGCCGTAGTCTTCGCCTACCACAACGTCGGCGACCGCTGCCTGCGCGTGCTGCACGCGCGCGGCGTCGAGGTGGCGCTGGTGGTCACGCATCGCGATCGCCCGGACGAAACGATCTGGTTCCGCCGCGTGGCCGACACCGCCGCGGAACTCGGCCTGCCGGTGATCCATGGGGAAGACCCGAACGATCCGGCGCTGGCCGAAGCCGTCAGGGCCGCGCGTCCCGACATGATTTTCTCGTTCTACTACCGCTCGCTGATTCCGCCGGCCGTGCTGGCGCTGGCCCCGCGCGGCGCGTTCAATATGCATGGCTCGCTGCTGCCGAAGTACCGCGGCCGCGTGCCGGTCAACTGGGCCGTGCTGCATGGCGAGACCGAGACCGGTGCGACCCTGCACGCGATGGAGGCCAGGCCCGACGCCGGCGATATCGTCGCGCAGACCGCGGTGCCGATCCTGCCCGACGATACCGCGCAGCAGGTCTTCGACAAGGTCACCGTGGCGGCCGAGCAGACGCTGTGGCAGGTATTGCCGGCAATGCTGGCCGGCAATACGCCGCGCCGTCCCAATGTGCTCGCCGAAGGGAGCTACTTCTCGGGGCGCCGTCCCGAGGACGGCCGCATCGACTGGCAGCAGCCGGCCGCGGCGGTCTATAACCTGATCCGCGCGGTCGCGCCGCCCTATCCCGGCGCCTTCACCGAACTGAAGGGCCGCCGCCTGGTGGTCGAACGCGCGCGCCGCCCCTTGCCGGCCGACATGCCGCCCACGCAGGTGCTGACCGGCCTCACCCCCGGCCTGCACGTGGTCGACGGCCGCATCGTCGGCCTGTGCGGCGACGGCGGTCTGGTGCTGATCCTCGCGCTGTCCGAAGGCAACGCGCCGCTCGCGCCCGCTGCCCTCGCCGCGCTGCTGCAGTCCTCCCCTCAAGCCTGAAGTCCATGAAGAAAGTCCTGATCCTCGGCGTCAATGGTTTCATCGGCCACCACCTGACGCGACGCATCCTCGAAACCACGTCGTGGGAAGTCTATGGCATGGACATGTCGACGGCCCGCCTCGGCGAGCTGGTCAACCATCCGCGCATGCATTTCTTCGAGGGCGACATCACCATCAACAAGGAATGGATCGAGTACAACATCCGCAAGTGCGATGTGGTGCTGCCGCTGGTGGCGATCGCCACGCCGGCGACCTACGTGCGGCAGCCGCTGCGGGTGTTCGAACTGGACTTCGAGGCCAATCTGCCGATCGTCCGCGCCGCGGTCAAATACCGCAAGCACCTGGTGTTTCCGTCGACGTCCGAGGTCTACGGCATGTGCGGCGACGAAGCCTTCGACCCCGAGTCGTCGCCGCTGGTCTACGGGCCGATCAACAAGCCGCGCTGGATCTACGCCTGCTCCAAGCAGCTGATGGACCGCGTGATCCACGCCTACGGCATCGAGCAGGGCCTGAACTACACGCTGTTCCGGCCGTTCAACTGGATCGGACCGGGACTGGACTCGATCTTCGAATCGAAGGAAGGCAGCTCGCGCGTGGTCACGCAGTTCCTCGGCCATATCGTGCGTGGCGAGCCGATCCGGCTGGTTGACGGCGGCGCGCAGCAACGCGCCTTCGCCGATATCTCGGACGGCATCAGCGCGCTGATGCGGATCATCGAGAATCCCGGCGGCATCGCCAGCGGCAAGATCTTCAATATCGGCAACCCCGGCAATGTGCATTCGGTGCGCGAGCTCGCCGAGATGATGCTGCGGATGGCTGCGGACTACCCCGAGTACGCAGAAAGCGCGCGCCATAGCCGCATCCTGGAGACCTCGTCGGGCGAGTTCTATGGCAAGGGCTATCAGGACGTGCAGCACCGCGTGCCGAAGATCGACAACACGATGCAGGAGCTCGGCTGGCAGCCGACGGTCACGATGGCCGAATCGCTGCGCCGGATTTTCGAGGCCTATCGCGAGAAGGTGATCGAGGCCCGCACGCTGGTCGATTCCGGCAACTAGGCCGACGACGCAAGAGAGCAATGGCCACGATCGCCCTGAAGGTCGACGTCGACACGCTGCGCGGCACGCGCGAAGGCGTGCCGAAGCTGATCGCGCTGCTGCGCGCGCACGACGCCCGCGCCACGTTCCTGTTCAGCCTGGGCCCCGACCATACCGGGTGGGCACTGCGGCGCGTGTTTCGGCCGGGCTTTTTGCGCAAGGTCTCCCGCACTTCGGTGGTGTCGCACTACGGCCTGCGCACGCTGATGTATGGCGTGCTGCTGCCCGGCCCCGACATCGGCCTGCGCGCCGCCGACGCGATGCGGGCGGCGCGCGACGCCGGACACGAATGCGGCATTCATACCTGGGACCACGTCTACTGGCAAGACCATGTGCGCTCGCGCGATGCCGAATGGACGCGCGCGCAGATGCGGCGTGCCTGGCAACGCTTCGAAGCGGTGTTCGGCGAGCCACCGTCGACGCACGGCGCCGCCGGCTGGCAGATGAATGCGGAAGCGTTCCGCCAACTCGACGATTGGGGCCTGCGCTATGCATCGGATGGCCGCGGCGCCGAGCCCTATGTGCCGGTGCTCGACGGCGCGCCGTGCCGCCACGTTCAGCTGCCGACCACGTTGCCGACGCTGGACGAATTGATCGGCGCCGACGGCATCGACGAGGGCAACGTGCACGAGGCCCTGCTGGCGCGCACCGAGGACGGCCGCCACCATGTCTTCACGCTGCATGCGGAACTGGAGGGCGGCAAGCTGGCGCCGGTGTTCGAGCGCTTGCTGCAAGGGTGGCGCCGCCAGGGCCATCGGCTCGCGCCGCTGGCGGCGCTGTACGAACAGCTCGATCGCGCCCGCCTGCCGCATTGGCCGCTGGCCTGGGGCACGGTCCCCGGGCGCAGCGGCGAACTGATCGTGCAGCGCTGAAGGGGCTTTCTCGAGGCCGGAGAGCGCCGTCGCTCAGCGCAGACGCCCCGCCAGCCGCAGCCCGTTGAACACCACCAGCAGGCTCGCCCCCATATCGGCGAACACCGCCATCCACATTGTGCCGAGGCCCGCCACGGTCAGCGCGAGGAACACCGCCTTGATGCCGAGCGCCAGCGCGATATTCTGCGTCAGCACTGCGCCGGTGCGGCGCGACAGCCGGATAAAGGCCGGGATCTTGCGCAGGTCGTCGTCCATCAGCGCGACGTCGGCGGTCTCGATCGCGGTGTCGGTGCCGGCCACGCCCATGGCGAAACCGATGTCGGCACGCGCCAGCGCCGGCGCATCGTTGATGCCGTCGCCGACCATGCCGACGCGGCCATGCTTCGCGCCCTGGCTCGTCGCCGTCTGCGCCGTCAGCGCCGCGACGGCCTCGGCCTTGTCCTCCGGCAGCTGATTGCCGCGCGCCTCGTCGATGCCGACCTCCGCCGCGATGGCTTGCGCGGTATGCGGGTTGTCGCCCGACAGCATCATCGTGCCGACGCCAAGTGCATGCAGTTCGGCGATGGCGTCGCGGCTGTTCTGCTTGACGGTGTCGGCGACCGAGAACAGCGCCTGCACGCCGGCATTGGCCGCGCCTGCATCGCCGCCGGCCAGCAGCACCACGGTTCGGCCCTGGCGTTCGATCGCCTCCAGCCGCGCCTCCAGCGCTTCGGAGCACAGCCCCATCTCGTGGATCAGCCGATGGTTGCCGAGCCAATACTGGTGGCCGCCGACCTTGCCCGCGACGCCGCGGCCCGGCAACGCCTCGAAGTCCTGCACCGCAAGCGGTTCGATGCCATCGCGCCGCGCCGCCGCGGCGACCGCTGCCGAGACCGGATGGTCCGAACGCGCCGCCAGGCTGGCCGCGATCGCGCGGGCCTCGTCCGGCGCGCCTGGCAGCAGCGCGTAATCGATCTGCTGCGGCCGGCCGTGCGTAATGGTGCCGGTCTTGTCCAGCGCCAGCCAGCGCAGCGACTTGCCCTGCTCCAGATAGACGCCGCCCTTGATCAGGATGCCGTGGCGCGCGGCCGCGGCCAGCGCGCTGACGATGGTCACCGGCGTGGAGATCACCAGCGCGCAGGGGCAGGCGATCACCAGCAGCACCAGCGCCTTGTAGATCCACTCGAGCCACGCACCGCCGGCCAGCAACGGCGGCAGCACGGCGACCAGCAGCGCGATGACGAAGATCGTCGGCGTGTAGATGCGGGAAAAGCGGTCGACGAAGCGCTGGGTCGGCGCGCGGCTCGCCTGCGCGGCCTCGACCGCATGGATGATGCGCGCCAGCGTCGAGTCCGAAGCCGGCGCGGTGACTTCGTATTCGAGCTCGCCGGTCTGGTTGATCGAGCCGGCGAACAGCAGGTCGCCGGCCTGCTTGTCGACCGGCACGCTTTCGCCGGTGATCGGCGCCTGGTCCAGCGCCGACTGCCCGCGCAGCACGCGGCCATCGAGTGCGACCCGCTCGCCGGGCCGCAGCCGTGCGACCGCGCCGGGCGACACGCTGCCCGCCGGCACCGCCAGCCAGGCGCCGTCGGGCTGCAGCACGGTGGCCTGCTCCGGCGCCATCGCCATCAGGCCGCGGATGGCGTGGCGGGCGCGGTCCAGCGAGGCCGCCTCGATCCGCTCGGCCAGCGCGAACAGCACCATCACCATCGCCGCCTCGGGCCAATGGCCGATCAGCAGCGCGCCGGTCACCGCGATGCTCATCAGCGCATTGATGTTCAGATTGCGGTTGCGCAGCGCGATCCAGCCCTTGCGGTAGGTGCCCAGGCCGGCCAGCGCGATCGCGGCGAGGGCGCAGGCGGCGGGCAGCCAGGGCGTCGCCACGGAGAACCACTCGGCAAGCTCGGCGGCCAGCGCCGCGACCCCGCCCAGCGCCAGCGGCCACCACGACGTGGCCGGTGCCGGCGCGGCTTGCGCCGCCGACGGAGAGCCACCGCCGTGCGCGGCCAGCGGCTCGGCGTGCATGCCGACGCTGGCGATCGCCGCCACCAGCGGCTGCTCGGAATCCAGGGTGTGATGCACGGTGAGGATCCGCTGCATCAGATTGAACTGCAGGCCCGCCACGCCCGGCATGCCGCCCAGCTTGCCGCGCAGCAGCGCCTCCTCGGTCGGGCAGTCCATCGCCTCGATGCGAAAGCGCGCGGTGCGGGCGCCGGCCGGTGCCGCGGTTTGGACCGGCGGCGCCAGCGCGACGGCGCCGCAGGCGCTGCCGCAGCAGGAGGACGTCGACGCGGGAGAGGAAGCCGGCGCGGCATGGCCCGCGTGGCGATGATCGCTGCGGCCATCGTCATCATGGCCATGATCGTGGCCGTGGCCGTGGTCACGATCGCGGTCGTGATCGTGATGGCGGCCGTGATCGTGGTCGCAGCAGGAGGAAGGGGCGGGAGATTGGGTTTCCGGCGAGAGGCGGGCCATCGAACGGTTCCGTGGGCTGTGGCGCTGGATGGCATTGAACAGCCTGTAGCGGCTACAGGGTCAAGCCACCCTGCCTGTGGCGCGGTCTATTCCTGAAGTTCGTGCCCGAATGCGGCCCCTTCTTCCGCCCTTCTTCCGCCCTTCTTCCGCCGCTTCCGCAGCTTCCGCAGCTTCCGCAGCTTCCGCAGCTTCCGCAGCTTCCGCACCTTCCGCCCCAGCTCCAGCCGCGCCTCCCGCCGCCGGCATTGCCTCAGCTCAATGCGTCACGTTGACCATCCAGTTCAGCCCGAAGCGGTCCTGCAGCATGCCGAAGCCCTCGGACCAGAAGGTCTTCTGCATTGGCATCATCACGCGGCCGCCCTCGGACAGCGCGTCGAACCACTGGCGCGCCTGGTCGAGCGTCGGTGCGACGATCGACAGGCTGAAGCCCGCAAAGGCCTCGGGCGGCGCGCCCGGCATGCCGTCGGAGGCCAGGATCTCGCTCTGGCCGACCGTGACGCTGGCATGCATGATCTTGTCGTCCCAGCCGGCCGGCAGCGGCGGCTGGGGGTCGCCCGTTTCGCCTTCCTCGGCCGGCATCTCGCTGAAGCGCATCATCATGTTGACCTTGGCGCCGAGCGCCTTGCCGTAGAAGGCCAACGCCTCCTCGCAGCGTCCCCCGAAATAGAGATAAGGCTGTATCTGCATGTCCGTCTCCTGGGTCGATCGTGTCGATGAATGGATGGCGGCACCGGTGCCGTCGCGTCGGCGCCGCGGCCCGCGGTCGTACCGCAAGGGCGCAGACATTATGCGCCGCTGCACCGCTGCCAGCCGCTGCGAGCGGCTGCGAGCCATGGCGAGCCGCTGCCTTGCAGCTTTGTCATGTTGCCGTCAGGATCGCGTCCGCGGACCAGCGGTTACAATGCGGCCTGACCGTCAGCGTGGCAGCCGCCGCAGTGCGTGCCGCGCACCTTCGAACGGTCGTTCCCTTTCCAACCTTTTGTCCACCTTGCCGATCCGCTCGTGAACCGTCTGCCGCAACGCCTCCTGCTGTCTCTCGCCATGCTCGCCCTGCCGCTGCCGGCAATCGCCGGCACGGCGAAGCTGACGTGCGGCGCCGCGCAGACCACCGCGGCCACGCCGCTGATGAGCCGGCACGCGGCGCTGAAGCTGCAGGCCGAAGCGGAACTGTTGGGACGCGACCAGGCCGGCTGCCTCGGTGCGGACAAGGAGCGGGACACGGAAGACGATGCCGCCAGCGGCCATGCCGCCGACGGCGAAGACCGCCACACGCGGTATTCCGGCGGCGCAGCCATGTGCCCCATCGTCGCCGTGCTGCCTGGGCTGGAACTGAGCCAGTATCGCCACATGCCGCCGCGCTCGCCGCTCGGCACGCTGGCCGGGGCTTCCGCGGACATGCTGTTGCTGCAGCCTCGGGCACGCTGCTGACCGGACCCGGCGGCATCGAGCCGCCGCGAGGTCGATCAGCTGACGCGATAGAACTCGGGCGTCTGTCCAGCGTTGACCGCGCGCTGCAGCCAGTCCGGCATCTCGCCGGTGCCATCCCAGCACTGACCCAATGCATTGCGATAGAGCACGCCGCCCTGCTGCGAAGGGGTGGCGGCCTGGCCGTCGCCGCCTGCCGCACTGGCCTTGGGCCCAGGCGTGGGCGTCGGTGTCGGTGTCGGCGTCGGCGTCGGTGTGGGCGCAGGGGCGGGTGTGGCCGAGCCTGCGGGAGCCGGCGCCGCCGCGGGCGCCGGGCTCGATGCCGGGGTGCCAGCGGCAGCGGCGCGGACAGACCTGGACTTGGCGTCGGAGAAACATCCGGCGGCCACCAGATCGTCCAGCGACAGGCCATAACGATCCATCTGCGCGCGCACCCAGGCGGCCGCGGCTAGTCGGGCTTCATCGAACTCGGACATGGCGTTTTCGTGCACGCTGCCGGCCAGAGGCGGTCGACAGGCTGGGAGGACAACAGAAGGACTCGGCAGAGCCGGTCTCGAACACCGCGATTCTACAGGCTCGGCGGCGATACTTCCGGCCTGCGCGGCAAAACGACAGGGGTACGGCGACGATCTTCAATTTCCGACAGCGATGGTGGCAATTGGAAATCGCAGGGCCCAGCGTCTGATTGACCCGCGCGCGGTCACCACGTACCGCGGGGTCGGCCAAGGCGCCGGCTCGCTTGTCTTTCCGATCGGCGCGTGCCGGGCAGCAGCGCACGGCACAGCGGCCTTGAATTGCGCCCGGCCTTCGCGCTAAGGTCGAGCCTCTTTCGCCGCAAGCAGGATCGCTTCGTGTTTTCGCCATTCCCCATCCCTCTCCCGCGTCGGTGCCATGCCGCGCGCGCCGGGAGCGCCCCCCCATGAACATCGTCGTCGATGTGCTGATCCTGCTCGGCGCGCTGCTCGCCATCGTGGCGGTGGTGCAGGTCGCCGCGGCGAGGCTGCGGCTGCCCGAATCGACGCTGCTGTCGGCCATCGGCATCGCCATCGGCGCGGGCTACGTGGCCATCGATGCGACGCTGCCCGAATTCGCCGAGCATTTCCTGCATCCGCTGATCGATCCGTCGCTGCCGCCGGAAGCCTATCTATGGATCTTCCTGCCGCCGCTGCTGTTCCATGCGGCCCTGACCGCGGATGTGCGCAGCATGCTGCCGGACGCGGCGCCGATCCTGCTGCTGGCCGTGGTGGCGGTGGTGGTGGCCACCGGCGTGATCGGCGTGGTCACCGCGGCGGCCAGCGGCATGAACCTGGTGGTCTGCCTGCTGCTCGGCGCGGTGGTCGCCACCACCGATCCGGCCGCGGTGATCGCGATCTTTCGCGATGTCGGCGCGCCGGCCCGGCTGATCCGGCTGGTCGAGGGCGAGAGCCTGCTCAACGACGCCGCCGCGATCGCGCTGGTCGGCGTGCTGATCGCGATGCTGACCGGGCACGGAGCCGAAGCGACGTTGGCCGCGGGTCTTGCCGAACTGGCCTGGGCCTTCGGCGGCGGGCTGCTGTGCGGGCTGATCGCCGGCCGGCTGCTGGCCGAACTGCTGCCCGGGCTGGCCGGCCTGGCGGTGGCCGAAGCCGCGCTGACGCTGGCGCTGCCCTACCCGCTCTATCTGCTGGCCGAACAGCTGCTGCACGTGTCCGGCGTGGTCGCCGTCGTCTGCGCCGGGCTGACGCTGGGCGCGCTGGGCCCGACCCGGCTGAATCCGCCGAACTGGCGGCACCTGCGGATGATCTGGGAACAGTTCGCCGGCATCGCGGGCGCGGTGGTGTTCCTGCTGGCGGCGGTGCGGGTGCCGGCGCTGCTGCAGGGCGTCACGCCGCACCACGGCTGGCTGCTGCTGGCCTTGGTGGCGGCCGCGCTGCTGGCGCGCCTGGCGACGCTGTTCGGTCTGCTGCCGCTGCTGACCTGGCTGCGCCTGTCCGCACCGATCGATTCGGCGTACAAGCTGGCGATCGCCTGGGGCGGGCTGCGCGGCGCGGTCACGCTGGTGCTGGCGCTGGGCATCGCCGAGAACCGCGCGCTGCCGCTGGAGACCCGCCATTTCGTCGCGATCCTGGCCACCGGGTTCGTGCTGGTCAGCCTGCTGGTCAACGGCACCACGCTGCGCTGGCTGATCCGCAGGCTCGAACTGGACGTGCTGTCGCCGCAGGAACTGGCGCTGCAGCGCCAGGCGATCCGGCTGTCGACCGAGGAGGTCGAGAACGCGCTGGATCGCCTCGCCGACAGCTTCGGCCTGCCGCCGTCGGCCGCGCGCGAGGTCGCTGCGCATTACCGGCGCGACATCGAACTGGGCTCGGCCGATTTCGATTTCGACAGCGCGCTGTCGGAGCGGGCGCGGCTGTCGATCGGCCTGGTCACGCTGGCCACGCGCGAGAGCGAGCTGATTCCCGAGTACGGCAACGGCGTGGTGTCGGTCGCCAATCTCGACGCGATGATGCGCAACACCGCGCAGATGATCGACGCCGCGCGCGAGCAGGGCCGCATCGGCTACAACCGCGCCGCGCGCCATATCCTCGACTACCAGAAGAGCTTTCGCATCGCGCTGTTCCTGCACCGGCGCCTGTCGATCGACCGGCCGCTGGCGCGCGTGCTGGCCGACCGCTTCGAGCTGATGATCGTGCGCCAGACCGTGCTGCAGCGGCTGCGGCAATACAACCGCGCGATGCTGTCGCCGGTGTTCGGCGCGCGCATGGCGACCGTGCTCGACGGCGTGCTCGAGGACCGCTTCCGTGCCGCCGAGCAGGCGCTGCAGGAAATGCGCGAGCAATTCGGCAGCTATACCGTCGCGCTCGAGAAGCGGATGCTGATGCTGTTCGCGCTGCGCAAGGGCCAGCACGAGCTGCAGTCGATGCGCGAGGAAAACGTGATCTCGCGCGAGGCGTACCACCAGATCGCGCGGGCGATCCGGCAGGCGTGGGAAGCCAATCTGGCGCGGCCGCCGTTGCGCGGCAGCTTCGGCGACGGGGCACGCACGCGGCCGCCGCCCGCCGCGGTGCCGACGCCGCGCGCGCCGGGCGAGGTCGCGCGGGCCGATCTCGATGGGGACGAGGCAGGGGCTTCGGGAATCGATGGGCGGTAGCCCTGGACAAGAGCTTGCGCTGCCCTCTCCCCCAGCCCCTCTCCCGCCCGGCGGGAGAGGGGAGCCTGCCAGCGGCATTGGAAGGACCCGGGGCACTTGCATATGCTCTCCCCTCTCCCGCTTGCGGGAGAGGGGCTGGGGGAGAGGGCGAACCACGCCCGTATACTCATGCCGCTGGCGCGCCGCGCATCCTGATCCGGTGCCCCGCCCCACGCGCCAACGCAGCGCGTCTCACCGATCTTTCCTTCCACATTCGATAACAACACGGAGTAGCAGTCATGCGTGTCGCATTCCTCGGCCTCGGCGTCATGGGCTTTCATATGGCCGGCCATCTGGCCGCCAAGGGTCATCAGGTCACGGTCTACAACCGCACCGCGAGCAAGGCCCAGGCCTGGGTCGAACGCTTCGGCGGCCAGTCGGCCGCCACGCCCGCACTGGCCGCGCGCGATGCCGAGCTGGTCTGCAGCTGCGTCGGCAACGACGACGACCTGCGTGCGGTGCTGACCGGGCCCGATGGCGCCTTCCACGCGGCGCCGGCCGGCTGCATCTTCGTGGACCACACCACCGCCAGCGCCAACGTGGCACGCGAACTGTACGAGCAGGCCAACGCGCGCGGCCTGCATTTCCTCGATGCGCCGGTGTCCGGCGGCGAGTCCGGCGCGCAGAACGGCGTGCTGACGGTGATGTGCGGCGGCGACGAGGCGGTGTTCGCGCGCGCCCAGCCGGTGATCGCGGCCTTCGCCCGTGCGGTCACCCGCATCGGCGGTGCCGGCGCCGGGCAGCTCGCCAAGATGGTCAACCAGATCGCGATCGCCGGCCTGCTCGAAGGGCTGTCCGAGGCGATCGCCTTCGGTCAGCGGGCCGGGCTCGACATGCCGCTGGTGCTGTCGGTGATCAGCAAGGGCGCCGCCGGCTCGTGGCAGCTCGAGAATCGCGGCCCCACCATGGTCGAAGGCAAGTTCGACTTCGGTTTCGCCGTCGACTGGATGCGCAAGGATCTCGGCCTGTGCCTGGACGAGGCCCGCCGCAACGGCGCTACGCTGCCCGTCACCGCGCTGGTCGATCAGTTCTACGCAGAGCTGCAGCGCGAGGGGGGCGGCCGCGACGATACCTCGTCGCTGATCCGGCGCCTGCGCGACTGAGCCGTCGGGACGAATCGGCGCGCGAGGGCTGCGGTCGGACGGCTTGCGCGTCGTCCGATTCCTACATGGCTTTCAGCGCCGGTCCGGGTGGGAGGCCGTTGGCGCGGGTCTATCGTTGAAGCAACCGGGAGCGGACCCCGAGGCGGCCGGAAAGCGCCAAGGGGTGGCACGGTACTGAAGACCAACGAACAAACCCGCCAGGCTAGCCCTCGGCAAAGGAGCCTCCCATGACTCTAGGCACCATTCTCCTGATCGTGCTGATCATCCTGCTGATCGGCGCGCTGCCTTCGTGGCCCTACAGCAGCGGCTGGGGCTACTGGCCCAGCGGCGGGCTCGGCCTGATCCTGCTGATCGTGATCGCGCTGGTTGTCATGGGCAGGTTGTAGCGCGAGGCGGCATCGCCGTAACGGTATGCCTTGCCGCCGCCTTGTTTGGGGACAGGGGGCGACGGGAAGGTGAAAAGGCGGTCGAAAGACCGCCTTTTCTTTTGGTGCTGACCCGTCCTGAATACGGTTGACACTTTTCCTGCCGAGATTGGGAGAGTGCTGTGGAGAGGGAACGGAAGCGAACG
>NZ_JABTYE010000002.1 GCF_013314895.1 Cupriavidus gilardii
CCTCCGTCCCCACCGCCACCGTACCGGCCTTCGTCGCGCCGTACGCGCGGCTGCACCAGGCCATCGCCCCCTGGGTCGCCGACCGCCCGGACGTGGTGGCGTTGATGGACGGCGAGCGCTCGATCCGCTATGGCGAGCTGGACGACGCCCTGCGCCAGACCGCGGCGGCGTTGACCAAGGCCGGCGTGCGAGGCGGCGATCGTGTGGTGCTGGTGACCGAGAACAGCGTCGGCTGCGCGGTGCTGATCCTGGCCCTCAGCTCGCTCGACGCCTGGGCGATTCCCGTCAACGCGCGGCTGTCGGCGCGCGAGATCGACAACATCATCGAGCACGCCGGTGCCCGCCTGGCGCTGTATCTGGACAACGCCTACCCCGAAGCGCGCGAGCACGGCCTGGCGCGCGGCGCGCAGTGGGCCGAATGGCCGCATGTCGGGCGCCTGCTGATCGGCAAGCTCAATGCCGAGGCGGTGCCCGAACCGGTGCAGGCGGACGCGCGCGAACAGGTAGCGGCGGTGATCTACACCACCGGCACCACGGGCGCGTCCAAGGGCGTGATGCTGACGCATTCGAACCTGATGTTCATCGGCCACAGCAACCGCGTGCAGGCGCGCGTGCAGCCCGGCGACCGCGTCTATGGCGTGCTGCCGATCTCGCATGTCTACGGCCTGTCGGTGCTGCTGGTCGGCCCGCTGTCCAACGGCGCCACCGTCTACTACGAGCCGCGCTTCCGTCCCGAGCGGCTGGCGCGCGCGCTGGTCGAGGAGAACCTGTCTGTGCTGCACGGCGTGCCGGCGATGTACGCCAAGCTGATCGAATGGGGCCGCAGCCAGCCGACGCCGCTGCGCGCGCCGGCCCTGCGCATTGCGCAGTCGGGCGGCGCGCCGCTGACCGCGACGCTGAAGGCGGCGTTCGAGCAGACCTTCGGCATCACGCTGCACAACGGCTACGGCATGACGGAGACCTCGCCGACGGTCAGCCAGACCCGCGTCGATGCGCCGCGCAGCGACTGCTCGGTGGGCCAGGCGGTGCCCGGCGTCGAGGTGCGGCTCGGCAATCCGCTGCCGGACGGCAGCGGCGAGCTGCTGGTGCGCGGCCCCAACGTGATGAAGGGCTACTACAAGCGTCCCGATCTGACCGCGCAGGCGATCGATGCCGACGGCTGGCTGCATACCGGCGACCTGGCGAAGATCGACGATGACGGCGCCATCTCGATCGTCGGCCGCTCGAAGGAAATCATCATCCACTCGGGCTTCAACGTGTATCCCGAGGAAGTCGAACAGTCGATCAACGCCTATCCGGCGGTGGTGCAGTCGGCCGTGGTCGGCCGCGCGGTCGAAGGCAACGAGGAGGTGATCGCCTTCGTCGAGGTTCGGGCCGGCATGACGCTCGATCCGGCCGCGTTGAAGGCCTTTCTGCGTGAACGCCTGTCGCCGTACAAGATCCCGGCCGAGATCAAGGTGGTCGCGCAATTGCCGGCTGCGCCGTCGGGCAAGATCCTGAAGGCTCGGCTGCGCGAGATGCTGGCCGCCGGCGAGTTCTGATTTCGCCATGACGACCGAGGACCAGGCCGAAGCGATGCTGCGCGAGCCCGCCGCCCGGGTCGACGCCCGCCGCACAGAAGACCAGGCCCCGCGCCACAAGGAGGACCGGCACTTCGTCACCGCGCTGGCGCGCGGCCTCGACGTGCTGGCCTGCTTCCGCGGTTTCGACGCGCGGTTGGGCAACGCGGAACTGGCGCAGCGCTGCGGGCTGCCCAAGTCCACCGTGTCGCGGCTGACCCATACGCTGACCGAACTGGGCTATCTGCGGCTGGAGCCCGACGCCGGCAAATACCGCCTCGGCAGCTCCGCGCTGGCACTGGCCCCGGCCGCACGCGAAGGCGCCGATGTGCTGGCAGTGGTGCGGCCGCATATGCAACGTCTGGCCGATCTGTCGCAAGGCGTGGCCTCGCTGATCCTGCGCGATCGCGGCCGCATGCTGATCTTCGAGAACTGCCAGGCCGAAAGCTATCTGACGTTGCGGGTGGCGGTCGGCACGCGCATCTCGGGCCTGACCACCGCCGCGGGCCGCGCCTATCTGCAGGCCCTGCCGGCGGCCGATGCGCGGCAGGCGCTGGCTGCCTTCCGCGCCGACGACGCGCTGTCCGAGGCCGACGCGCAGGCGGTACTCGCGCGCAGCCGCGACGAAGTCCGCCGGATCGGCTGCACCAGCTCGTTCGGCGAATGGCTGCCGGACATCAACTCGATCGCCGCCGCCTTTCATCCGGGACCCGCGCTGCCGCCAATGACGTTGAGCTGCAGCGGCCCCAATGCGGTCGTCCCGCCCCGCCATCTGCTCGACGTGGTGCGGCCGGTGCTGATCGAATGCGTGGCGCGCATCGAGCGCGAACTCGGCAGCGGCGGAGCGGCGGCCGGCACGCCGCGGCGCTGACGGCAACGGCCGGCACGTCGCCAGCCGGCTACCGTTTGCGACACTGGCTGCGGAAAATTCGCAAGCAAGCGGCCAGCATGCCGCCATGATCCCGGTGTTCCGCGCACCGATCGGCCCGCCTGGCGGCGCGGCCCATCGAAGCGGCAATTCCACTGCCGCGCGTCCGTGCGGCATTTCCCGGATCGGTCCTCGCATGCCTACTCTGCCCTTCTGCGCTCGCACCGCCCTTGCCGCGCACTTCGCGACGCCGCACGACTTCTTCGAAGCCCTGGCAACAGGAAGCGACGTATCCACGCTGCGGCCGATCGTCAATCGGCGCGCCAACTTCTTCGTCGGCGGACGCGGCGTCAGGCTGGTCGTCGAGAAAGCCCGCAACGCCAATGCCGGCAACCCCGTCGATATTCGGCTGGAACGCACTTGGCGCGAGTTGGGCTGGTTTCGTCGCGTAGTGGTGACGCTGCTCCGCTGCGTGGCGCCACGCGACACCAACCGCTGCGATCGGCCGAATCGCGGCCAGTTCCGCGCCGTTTCGAACACCATCGGGCGGCTGCGCCAGCGTGCCGGTGTGGTTGCGGCCGCCGCTGCGCCACCGCAGGGGAAACCGGCCATGCCGGGCGATACCGGCATGGCCGTTGCCGATCTGCCTCCACGGATGGCCGCGTCGATGCCTCCCGAGCTGCACCGCGAAAGATTGCGGTCCCTCGCCGAACGCATCGGCAAGGCCAGCCGCTGCAAGCTCTTCGAAAGCAAGGAGAAATGGCGCGACGTGGTCCTCTCGGTCGTACGCAACGACCCGCCCGAATGCCTGGACGTCGTCGCCGCCGTCGTACTGGCACAGATGGCCGCCGTGGTCACATACCTGCGCCGGGCCCGCGCGGGCAACGAATCGTCGGCGTACCCTCAGGTGCGCGACATGATGCAGGCCATCTGCAACGCGGCCGATGCCGAGGACGACAAGCTGGCCGACCTCGCCGTGCGCCTGACCGACGTGTGGAAACAGCACTGGTGGCGCGGCGAGATCGCGAGGCATTCGCCGTTCCGAGAGTTCAGACTGCCCGTGGGCGTGGTCCGGCGCATCGGTGCATGGCTGCGCGCCGACTGGCTGCTCGTTGCCGACGAGTTATGCACGCTGGAGCTGCGCGACCGCGAGATCAAGCGCCTGATCGTCGCCGCGTCGGCAAGGCCAATCACCGCTGCCGCGGGTCCGGCGGACTCGTCCCCTTCTATTCGCTGAGCCGCATCGCCGGCGTGATCTGCCGCGGATCGGTGCACAGTTCCAGCAGGGCCGGCCTGCCCGCGGCACAGGCCCGGGCGAACGCGCCGGCGAACCCCGCCGCGCTGGCCAAACGCTCGGCCCAGGCCCCACAGGCCTGCGCCAGCGCAACGAAATCCGGATTGACGATACCGGTGCCGCTGACACGGCCCGGATAACGTCGCTCCTGATGCATGCGGATCGTGCCGTACATGCCGTTGTTGACGACCAGCACCACCACATTGGCGCCCACCGCGGCGGCGGTGGTCAGCTCCTGCGGATACATCTGAAAGCAGCCATCGCCGGCGAAGCAGACCACCGTGCGCTCCGGGTGGCGCAGCTTGGCCGAGATCGCGGCCGGCAGCCCGTAGCCCATCGCGCCGCAGGTCGGCGCCAGTTGCGTGCGCGGGCGGCGATAGGCGAAGTAGCGATGCAGCCAGACCGCGTAATTGCCGGCACCGTTGGTGACGATCGCATCGTTCGGCAGCGTCCGGTTCAGATGGTCGACCACCGCGGTCATGTCCACGCCGCTCGCCTGCGCATGCGGCGCCGCCGGTGCGACGAAGTCCTGATGATCGGCGCGCGCCGCGGCAGTCCACTGACGCCAACGGATCGTGGCCGGGGCCGCCAGGCCGTCCAGCATCGCAGCGCCCGGACCGATGCCTGCGTGAATCGCCAGCTCCGGCTGATACACGCGGCCAAGTTCCGCGGCATCCGCATGGATATGCACCAGCCGCTGGCGCGGGCGCGGCGGCTCGAGCAGCGTATAGCCGTCGGTCGCGACATCGCCGAGCCGCGTGCCGAAGGCAACGATCAGATCGGCCCCGCGCACGCGCTCGGCCAGGCGCGGATTGACGCCCAGGCTCAGATGCCCGACGTAGTGCGGGTCGCGATTGTCGAGCACGTCCTGGCGGCGGAAGGCACAGGCCACCGGCAGATCCCAGGCATGCACGAAACGGGCGAACGCCGCCGCATCCTCGTCGCGCCAATTGGCGCCGCCGGCGATCACCAGCGGGCGCTGCGCGGCGGACAGCAGCTCGGCCAGCGTGGCAGCATCCGCGGCCGAAGGCGAGGCCACCACGGGCCGATACGCGCCGGTGTCGCGGCAGACCGCATTGCCGTCCAGCACGTCCTCGGGCAGCGCCAGCACCACCGGCCCGGGCCGGCCCGAGGTCGCGACCTGGAAGGCGCGCGCCACCAGTTCCGGGATCCGGGCGGGGTCGTCGATCTCGGCCACCCATTTGGCCATGCCGCCGAACATCGCCGCGTAGTCGACCTCCTGGAACGCTTCCCTGCCACGGTGTTCGCGAGCGATCTGCCCGACGAACAGGATCATCGGCGTCGAGTCCTGCGCGGCGATATGCACGCCCACGCTGGCATGCGTCGCGCCCGGTCCGCGCGTGACGAAGCAGATGCCGGGACGTCCCGTCAGCTTGCCGTCGGCCTCGGCCATATTGGCCGCCGCGCCTTCGTGCCTGCAGACCACCAGGTCGACCGCGGGCTGATCGTGCAGGGCGTCGAGCACGTCGAGGAAGCTCTCGCCCGGCACGCAGAACACGCGCTCGACGCCGTGGATGCGCAGCGCATCGACCAGGATGCGGCCGCCGCTGCGCGGCGCGGGTGCCGGCGTGCCGGCGTGAGATTCGGGAAGGTCGGCGGTAGAGGCGATAGGCATGGTCATCGGCTGGCTCATCGAATCGGGGTCGAAATCGGAAGCGGGACGGCGGTCGTCTAGCGCCCCATTGTGCAGGGGAACGCAAAACGCGCGACAAGGCAGGACCGATTATCGCGCCAAAATTTCGGGCCGCCGCGGCGCATGCCGGCGCCGGCGTTGGCCATGCGACGGCACGGCGCTTATCATGATTGCCCCGCGCCGCGCCGCGCCGCACCCGATGCCGGCGGCAAGGCCAACGCCCGCCGCAACAGCAACGCACGCGGGAGCGAACAAGAACGATGAGAGCGAGACGATGAACGACGCAATGACCGAACCCCTGCTCCCGACCGAAGCCCTGCACCGATGGGTCACCGAGCTGTGGCTCGCCGCCGGCTCCGACGCGCGCGAGGCGCGGCTGACCGCCGACCATCTGGTCGGCGCCAATCTGAGCGGGCACGACTCGCATGGCGTCGGCATGATCCCCAAGTACGTGCTGTCGTGGCAGGCCGGCGAGCTGCAGCTGAACCGGCAGGTCAGCGTGGTGCAGCAGGCCGGCAGCCTGCTGAGCCTGGACGGCAACCGCGGCATGGGGCAGGCGGTGACCGAGCAGGCCATGGCCATGGCGATCGAGCGCGCGCGCGAGCATGGCGTCTGCGTGATGGGCCTGCGTCATGCGCACCATCTCGGCCGTGTCGGCCATTGGGCCGAGCAGGCCTGCGCGGCCGGCATGATCTCGATCCACTTCGTCAACGTGCTGTCCAAGCCGATCGTCGCGCCGCATGGCGGCTACGAAGCGCGCTATGGCACCAACCCGTTTACGATCGGCGTGCCGGTCGCCGACGCGCCGCCGCTGGTGCTGGACTTCGCCACCAGCGCGATCGCGCTGGGCAAGGTCCGCGTCGCGCACAACAAGGGCGTGCCGGTGCCGCCCGGTTGCCTCGTCGATGCCGAGGGCCACCCCACCACCGACGCCGGCGTGATGTACCCCGCCGACGGCCAGGCGCGTGGCGCGCTGCTCGGCTTCGGCGAGCACAAGGGCTACGTGCTGGCGATGATGTGCGAGCTGCTCGGTGCCGCGGTGACCGGCGGCCATACCATCCGCCCGGAGACGCTGACGCACCGGCACGCGGTCTGGAACAATATGCTGGCGATCGTGTTCGATCCGGCCCGGCTGGCCGACAGCACCGCGTTCGGCCACGAAGTGCAGGCGTTCGTCGACTGGGTGCGCGCGTCGCGCCGCCAGCCCGGTTGCGATGCGATCCTGCTGCCGGGCGAGCCCGAATGCGAGGCGCGCCGCCGGCGCGCCGAGGCCATCCCGATCGACGCCGGCACGCTCGCCGAGCTCGACGATGCGGCGGCGCGTGTGGCCGCGGCCACCGGGCGGTCGCCGGGGCCGCTGTCGCCGCTGTGCCGGCGCTGAGGCGTCCGCGATTTTCCCCGCCGTATTTCCGCTATCTTTTTCTCGCTACCCGACGGAGTCTTTCATGCCCCATCTCGTCATCGAAATCACCGAAAACGCGCGCCTGAACTGCTCGCCCGAGGAATTGCTGGACCAGGCCAACGCCGCGCTGCTGGCGTCCGGCCAATTCCAGGAGCCCGACATCAAGTCGCGCTGCATCACGCTGCAGACCTACCGCCAGGGCACCGAGCCGGTCGAACGCGCCTTCGTCCATGGCCGGCTGTCGATTCTCGACGGCCGCGACGTCGCGACGCGGCAGGCGTTGGGTCAGGCTGTCTGCGAGGTGATTGCCGAAGCGGTCCGCTCCGGCGCCAACAATACGCCGGTACAGGTCAGCGTCGAGGTGCTGGAAATGGAGCGCGCCAGCTATGCGAAGCAGGTGATCGGCGGCTGAAGGCCGCACCAGGCTATTGCGATGCCGTCGCGGAAATCGGCGCGGGCGCGGCGGTCCCGTCCAGCCCCAGCACCGACAGCATCACGCCGGTCTGCCAAGCGAAATACGGGTTGTAGGTCAGCCGCGCGTGCACCTTGCCCCGCTCCCGATAACCCCAGTCGGAAAACCAGACCTCGTCGCCGTCGACGCATCGCCGATAGTCGGTCGGCTCCTGCCCGTTCAGGCACAGCCGCAGCGATCCCTGCCGCCCGTAGAGCGGATTGCCGTCGGAAAACAGCACCCCCATGTGCGAGAACTGGCTGATGCGCTCGGCCGGCAGGCGGTCCGGCCGGACCAGCACGCGGCCGGTGCTTGCGTCGGTGCTTGCGTCGGTGCGTGCGTCGGTGCGTGCGTCGGTGCTTGCGTCGGTGCGTGCGTCCGCGCTTGCCTTGCCCTGCTCCGTGCCATACCAGATCAGCCGGCTGGCCGGATGCGTGAAGCGCGTGCCGAACACCTCCCGCACGTAATGCGCGTCGACCACCGAGTCGTGCTCGGCGACGATCAGCAGCGCCGGCCTGTCGTAAGGCCGCGCATCGAGCGCCGCGCGCGCCGCGACATTGCTGCGGTAGTACTGCGCGAAACCGTTGGTCGGCGTGTTCAGATAGCGGACCGGCGTCTGTTGCGGCCGGTCATCGCCTGTCGACAATAACCACGGCACCACCGGCGCGAGCCAAGGCGTCAGCCACTCCCAGCGGCTGCCGGAGCGCAGCGCCGGCGACACCAGCAGCAGCCCCGCGATCTCGGCATGTGCCTGCGCATAGTCCAGCACCAGATTGGCGCCGGTGGAGAAACCGCCGAGATACAGCGGCCCTTCCCCGACGCTGTCCCGCAACGCCGTGACCTGCTCGCGCAGCACGCGTTGCCAGTCCTCCAGCCGGACGCCCATCAGGTCCGACGGCGCGGTGCCATGTCCCGGCAGCAGCACCGTACGCACCAGCAGGCCGCGTTCGGCCAGCCTCGGCGCGATATCGACGAAAGACCACGGCGAATCGCCGAGCCCGTGCACCAGCAGCGCGCCGCCCTGCGGCGTGCTGGTCGGGCGCCATTCGCGCGGCAGGTTCCACTCGGTTTCGGCACGCATATCGGCAGAGACATAGCGGCGGCGCCCCTCGAGCGCCGCCAGCGCTTGCGCGCGATGGGCAGCGAAGGTCGGCGCGGTCGCAGGCGTGCGGCCCGCGGTGTCGTCCTGCGCAGTGGTGCTGCAGGCCGCAGCGAACACCATGGAGAGCCCCGCCGCGGTCGCGATCAGCGCCGCGGCCCCGAGGCGGCGGACACGGTCTGCCATGCGCACGCCTTGCAGCGTGCGCGGTTTGCTGCCGCCGATCATGCCGTGGCCGCCTGTGTCAATGGCGGCAGGCTGTCCGACGCCGGCGCCTGCGGCGGCAGCGCGGGCAGCGTCAGGCCGATGCAGACCACGCCGCGCGACTGGCGCGCGAACACCGCGCCGCCATGCATGGTCGCGATGGCCTTGACGATCGCCAGTCCGAGCCCGTGGTTCTGGCGACTGTCGGCGCGCGCGCTGTCGACGCGGTAGAAGCGGTCGAACAGCCGGTCCATCTGCGCGGTCGACAGCGGCTCGGCCTCGTTGCGTACCGCGATCGTCACCAGGCCGGCCTCGTCGCCGATCTCGACCGCGACCGGCCGGCCGCGCAGGCCATGCTGCAGCGCATTGCCGAGCAGATTGGTGATGGCCCGCTGCAGCAGCGAGGCGTTGACGCGGGCACGCGCGTCGCCGACGATCTCCAGCGTCGCGCCGGCGTCCTCGAACAGCATGTCGAGGAAGTCCGCGCTGCGGCGCACTTCATTGGCTACCGATACCTCGACCAGATCGCGCGCCAGCGCGCCGCGGTCCGATTGCGCGAGAAACAGCATGTCGACGACGATGCGGCCGAGCCGTTCGAGGTCCTCCAGGTTCGACTGCAGGATGTCCTCCAACTCGCGCACGCTGCGCGGCCGCGACAGCGCCACCTGGGTCTGGCCGATCACGTTGCCCAGCGGCGTACGCAGTTCGTGCGCGACATCGGCATTGAACGCGGACAGCTGCACGTAGGCGCGCTCGAGCTTGTCGAGCGCCCCGTTGAAGGCCAGCACCAGGCCGCACAGTTCGGCGGGCAGATCGGTATCGGGCAGCCGCTCCAGCTTGCGCGGATTGAGCTCGCCGGCATGGCGCGACAGCGCCTCGATCGGCGCCAGCCCCGCCTTGGCGATGCGCCAGCCAAGCACCGCCACGGCCAGCACGCCCAGCGCGGAGCAGACGATCAGTGCGACGCCCAGCACGCGGCTGGTCTGGTAGAACGGCGCCTGATCGACCGCGACCACCAGCGCCAGCGCGGGGCGCTCGTCCAGCGCGGGAATGATGCGCTTGAGCATCAGGAAGCTGCGGTCGTCGAACTGCACCGTCCACACATCGGGCGCCCGCTGCGTCGTCACCGCGTCGCGCGGAAACGGCTTGCCGAAGCGAAAGCGCGGGTCAGGCGTGTCCACGAAATAACGCAGGCTGTCGTCTTCCGGCGTCATGCCGGTCAGCACCGCGCCAAAGCGCTCCCACTGCGGCTGCGTGCCGTAGTGGGCCGCCTTCGGGCCGATCAGCTGGAAGCGCGCCTCCAGTTCCTCGACCTGGCGCTTCTCGAGTTCGACGCATTGGACGTAATACATCACGAAGCCGGTGACCGAGAACACCAGCGCCGCCGCGAGGGCGAACATCGCGGCCAGCCGCGTGGCGATCGAGCGGCGGCGGCTCACGCGACTTCCTCGGCGCGGCACTCGAGCACATAGCCCATGCCGCGGATGGTATGCAGCAGCTTCGGCTCGCCCGGCCAGTCGAGCTTGGCGCGCAGGCGCTTGATCGCGACCTCCACCACATTGGTGTTGCAGTCGAAGCTGATGTCCCAGACCAGCTCGGTGATCGCGGTCTTCGACACGATCTGCGACTGGCGCCGCGCCAGCACCGACAGCAGCGTGAATTCGCGCGCGCTCAGGTCGAGCCTCCGGGTGCCGCGCATCGCGCGCCGCGACAGCAGATCGATGCGCAGGTCGCCGACCGTCAGCTGCGACGGCTCGCTCTGGCGGCCGCGGCGGGTCAGCACATTGAGCCGGGCCAGCAGCTCCAGGAAGGAGAACGGCTTGGCCAGGTAATCGTCGGCGCCGGCGTCGAAGGCGTTGAGCCGGTCGTCGAGATCGTCACGCGCGGTCAGCATGATGACCGGCGTCTGCTGCTCGCGCCGCAGCGATTTGAGCATCGACACGCCGTCCAGGTCGGGCAGCATCACGTCGAGCACGATCGCATCGTAGGGCTCGGTGCAGGCCATATGCAGGCCGTCGACACCGTTGGTCGCCGTGTCGACCACATAGCCGTTCTCCGACAGTCCACGGCGCAGATAGTCGACGGTCTTGATCTCGTCCTCTACCAACAACAGTTTCATGTGTCCGGCCCTCCGTGTCCGGGAATGGTTCGCGGCGCCCGCAACGGCCAGGCCCCGCCATTTCCGGCAACTATAGGTGAAAGCCGCCGGCCGAACCTGTCAACGTTGTCAGCTTGCCGCCAGCGCGCCGACCCGGCCCGAACGGCATGCTGCCGCCGGTATTTGGGGCACGCATCGCGGTGCAGCGAAGGCCCTCGGATCCTGACGCAATTGTCAGGCTGGCGTCACCGCCGCGTCCGGCCCGGTTCGTAGACTGCAAACCGTGCTTGGCCAAGCCGTCTCCCCTCGTCAAGGTTCCTCGAACCGCCCCCGGACCCAATCTGAACCGAAGGAGTGTTGCCATGACTCGATCGACCCCAACCACCGTCACTGCCCGAGCGACGAGCGCCCCACCCCGCCCGCGTCCGCCGCTCGCCGCCCAGCGGGTGCGCGCCTTGCGCCAGCGCTGGCAGGCGCGCCGCCGCGCGATGCTGGCCGCGTTGCTGCCCACGATGGCAATGATGATTGGCGCCACCGTCTCGCTGTCGGCCAAGGCTGCGCCGCGCACGAGCGACCCTTATACCGACGGTGCCCGCAGCGCGACCCAGAAGTTCGATGTGTTCACCGAAGGCGCGAACCGCCTCGGCCCGCGCGACAGCTTCACGCAGGGCGGGCATAGCGCCGACCATCGCGATCGCTTCAGCGACGGTGCGCATACGCAGGAAACGCCGGCCGATCACAGCGCCTAGCTCGGGACGGCTCCGACCCGCTGCTCGCCATGAATGGTGGGCGGTCTAAATGCTTGGCGGTTAATTGCAAACACACGGCAGCGTGCCGGGCCGCCAATAGAAAAGGGAGCCGCAACGCGGCTCCCTTTTTCACTGCCTGCCGTCACGGGCAGATACCCGTGACGGCCACGTCGATGACGAATTACAGCGCAGCGTCCTTCAGCTTCTTCAGCGGACGGACCTTGACCTTGACGCTGGCCGGCTTGGCCGGGAACCAGCGCTCTTCGCCAGTGAACGGATCCTTGCCGAAGCGCTTTTTCTTCGCCGGGACCTGTTGCGCGGTGATCTTCAGCAGGCCGGGCAGCGTGAATTCGCCGGCGCCCTTCTTGTGCAGCGCGCTGACGATGGTGTTTTCCAGATGGGCGAGCACCGTCTTCACGGCCTTCGGCTCGACTTGCGTCTGCGCGACCAGGTGAGCGACCAGGCTGGATTTGTTGAAGGTGTCCTTCAGCGGACGCGGGGTTGCGGTTGCCGGCGCAGCGGCCTTCTTCGCGGCAGCCTTCACGGGCGCCTTGGTTGCCGGTGCCTTCTTGGTCGCGGTGGTCTTGGTTGCAGCTTTCGCGGTCGATTTCGCTTTGGTCGCCATATTGGTCAGATAGAGTTGAACGGTTGGCGCCGCAAACCCCGCGAAAACAGCGTACGGCTGCGGCGGCCACCGAATCATAGCGGAAAGTGACGCATTTCCAAGGGGATTTGGCCCGTTACCCCCCTAAAACCCCGTAAAAACCCGGTGAAAAGTCCCGCTGTCTGTCGCGCCGATGCATCGATGCACGTGCAAGGCAACGCTGGCGGCTGCGATCGACGCGCATCGCTGCGCTGCGCGCGTGAGTTCGTGATGGCACGCGCCTTCGCCGGCGCAGCGGACTCAATGCGCGTGCGCGTCCATCCGTTCGCGCGTATCGCGCGCCAGGCCCAGCGCGAAAGCGGTCTCTGCCACCAGGAACAACGGCCCGATCAGCAGCCCGACCAGATCGTCGACGAAGGCCGGCTTGCGCCCTTCGTAGTAGTGGCCGACGAACTGGATGGCCCATCCGAGCACGAACAGGCCGATGCCGATCGCCAGCCATGCGGCGGTCGACATCTCGCCGATCAGATGGCCGGCATAGACGAACATCGCCAGGATCAGCGTCATCGCAAAGCCGAAGCCCGCCGACAGCCGCAGGTAGAACAGACACGACAGCAGGTAGACGACGATCGCCGGCGTCAGCACCGCGGCACCGTCGCCGAGCGGAATCTGCGGGCGCGCCAGCAGCGTGGTGACCGCCAGCACGATCATCGGGATGCCGACGAAGTGCGTTGCCACGTTGCGGCGGTCGCGGTGATAGGCGGCGTACTGGGATAGGTGGTCGACCAGCGTTTTCATGACGTCTCCTCCTGTGAGCAGCGGCGCGATGCGGCATGCCGTTGGCCGGAGCCGGCGCACGGCCGCACGCGCCGGCCCGGCGCGATCGATTTATAGTAATGGGCGCACCGGGCGCGGTCTGTCCGAATTTTGACAGTCCGGGTTTGCACCGAGGGCTGCACTGCCTCGCGGACCGGCGCGCGCACCGGCGCCCTGCGCCGCGATGACGATGGAGACCGCCATGGGCCTTCCGCCCCCTGCCCGCCCCGCGCTCGACAACAGCCGCGATGCCGACGCGCTGGCCCCGCTGCGCACGGGAAGCTGGTTTCGCGGCCTGCCCGACGACATGCGCGCGGCGCTGCTCGAGGGCGGCGCGATGCGCCGGCTTGAAGCGGGCGAGGTGCTGTTCCAGCGCGGCGATCCCTTCGACGGCCTGTACGCGGTGATCGCCGGTGCGGTACTGGTGCATGCGCACGATGCCGGCGGCAAGGCCGCGCTGCTCGGCCTGCTCGAAGCGGGCACATGGTTCGGCGAAATCTGCCTGTTCGACGGGCTGCTGCGCACGCATGACGCCCGCGCGGCCACGCGTGCCGCGGTGTGGCACGTCCCGCGTGCCCGGCTCGACGCGATGCTCGGCGAGCAACCCGGCTGGTGGCGCGAATTCGGCAAGCTGCTGGCCGGCAAGACGCGCGAGGCGTTCCGCTATGTCGAGGAGGCGCAGCTGCTGCCGCCGGTGGCACGCACCGCGCGCCGGCTCGCCGCGATCGCCCGCGCGTATGGCGACACGCCGCAGACGGGGCAGCCCGGGGTGCCCGCACGGCAGCCCTATCGCTCGATTCATCTGCCACAGGAACAGCTCGCGCAGATGCTCGGGCTGTCCCGGCAGACGGTCAACCACGCGCTGCGCGAACTGGAGGCACGCGGCCTGCTGCGGCTGCGCTATGCCGACATCGAACTGCTCGATCCCTTGACACTGGAGACCCTGACGTGACCATGCCAGACCAGCCGGCGCTCAACGCCGCCCGACTCGACGCCTATCTGCATCGCATCGGCCTGCCGCAACGCCCCACCCCCACCCGCGAAGCGCTCGACGCGATCGTCGCCGCCCACCTGCAGCGCATCCCCTTCGAGAATATCGACGTGCTGCTCGGCCGCCCCATCGATATCGCGCTCGACGCGGTGTTCGACAAGCTGGTGACGCGCGAACGCGGCGGCTACTGTTTCGAGCACAACACGCTGCTGGCCGCCGCGCTGACCGCGCTGGACTTCGATGTGGTGCCGCTCGCGGCGCGCGTGCGCTTCGGCATCGAGGAAGGCGTGCCGACGCCGCAGTCGCATCTGCTGCTGCGCGTGCGCGTCGCCCATCGCGACTACATCGCCGATGCCGGCTTCGGCGGCCCCAACCCGCCCTGCTCGCTGCCGCTGTCCGAGCCGGCGCCGGAGGGGCTGCCGTACCGGCTGGTCGGCGCGCCCCTGAGTGCGACCTCGAGCGGCGCCTTCCATCTGCTCGACCTCGAGCTCAAGAGCGGGGACGAATGGATCAAGCTCTATCGCTTCGACCTGTCGCCGCAGGCCTGGATCGACTACGCGGCGCGCAACTGGTATGTCTGCACGCATCCGGACAGCATCTTCCTGCACCGGCTGATGGCGGCGCGCACCGACGGCGAGGTCCGGCTGACGATGACCAACGGCGAACTGACCGAACGCGATGCCGATGGCGGCAGCCGGCAGGTGGCGCTGGAAACGCCGGCACAGATCGTCGCTACGCTGCGTGAACGGATCGGCGTGCGGCTCGATGACGAGACCGCGGCCGGATTGACGGCATGGCTGGCGCGGCGCGCCGATTGATCGACCCACCATGCACGCCGTGAATCCTGCGCAGAAAGAATGCTGATAAGGGCCAAAGAACGCGTGCCGGCCTGTGGACGGGCCCCGACCCACCGACCATAATGTGCCGGTCGGCGCCGCCTCGCATTGCCAACCGCGGCGCCACAACAACATCAGAGTCCACCGGAAAACGGGATCGGTAGAGGAGACACCCCATGTCATTGTTCGATCTGAGCGGCAAGGTCGCCATCGTCACCGGATCTTCGCGCGGCATCGGCCGTGCGATCGCCGAGCAGATGGCGGTCCAGGGCGCCAAGGTGGTCATTTCGTCGCGCAAGGCCGAGGCCTGCCAGGAAGTGGTCGACGCCATCAATGCAAGGCACGGCGACGGCACCGCGATTGCCGTGCCCGCCAACATCTCGTCAAAGAGCGAGCTCCAGCATCTGGTCGACGAGACCAACCGCGTGTTCGGCAAGATCGACGTGCTGGTCTGCAATGCCGCGTCGAACCCCTACTACGGCCCGATGGGCGGGGTCACCGACGAGCAGTTCCGCAAGGTGCTCGACAACAACGTGATCTCGAACCACTGGCTGATCCAGATGGTGGCGCCGCAGATGCTCGACCGCAAGGACGGCTCGATCATCATCGTGTCGTCGATCGGCGGCCTGCGCGGCTCGCCGACCATCGGCGTCTACAACATCTCGAAGGCGGCGGACTTCCAGCTCGCGCGCAACCTGGCGGTCGAGTTCGGCCCGCACAATGTCCGCGTCAACTGCATCGCCCCGGGCCTGATCAAGACCGATTTCGCCCGCGCGCTGTGGGAAGATCCGGTGCGCTACAAGCAGTCGACCGAGAACGCGCCGCTGCGCCGCATCGGCGAACCGATCGAGATCGCCGGCGCGGCGGTCTATCTGGCCTCGAGCGCAAGCTCCTTCATGACCGGCCAGGCGCTGGTGGTCGACGGCGGCGTGACGATCTGAGCGGCCGCCCGCTCGCCGCCGCCATGGCACCGTCCGCCCGCAGTGCACCGGGAAATTCGCCGCGAATTTCGCCTGCCTGGCCGGCGATCTCGCTGGCCGATGCCCACGCCCGCCTGACCGCGCCCGGCGCGCCCTTCGAGACCGAGGTGCGCGAGATCCGCGGCATCCCTACCACGGTATGGAAGCACGCGCCGCCGACGCTGCGGGACCTGTTCCTGCAGGCTCGCGCGCGCGGCGAGCGCACCTTCGTCGTCTACGAGGACCAGCGGGTCTCCTATGCCGGCTTCGCGCGCGCCGCGCTGGCGGTCGCGCATGCGCTGATCGAGGACGGCGTGCGTCCGGGCGATCGTGTCGCGGTGGCGATGCGCAATCTGCCCGAATGGCCGGCCGCGTTCTACGGCGCGCTGCTGACCGGCGCCATCGCGACGCCGCTCAACGCGTGGTGGACCGGACCCGAACTGCAATACGGGCTCGCCGATTCCGGCTGCAAGGTCGCGATCGTCGACGACGAACGGCTCGAGCGGCTGCGCCCGCATCTGGCCGACTGCCCTGCGCTGGTGCGCGTCCATGTCTGCCGCGGCGCAGCGGATGCGCCAGATGCCGACCCGCGCGTGGTACCGCTGGAGCGGACCATCGGCGACGTGATGGCCTGGGACCGGCTGCCCGAACTGCCGCTGCCGGGTGTCGCCATCGATCCCGAAGACGATGCCACGCTTTTCTATACCTCCGGCACCACCGGCAAGCCCAAGGGCGCCATCGGCACGCACCGCAATGCGACCACGGTGGCCTTCTGCGGCGGCTTCGGCCCGGCGCGCAACTGTCTGCGCCGGGGCGAGCCCATCCCCGAACCCGATCCGCTTGCACCGCAGAAGGCAACACTGCTGTCGGTGCCTTTTTTCCATGTGACCGGCTGCATGTCGGTGCTGAACGGCGCGCTGCACGCCGGCAGCAAGATCGTGCTGATGCGCCGCTGGGACGCGCTGCGCGCGCTGGCGCTGATCGAGCGCGAGCGCTGCACGGTGGCCGGCGGCGTGCCGACCATCGCCTGGCAACTGGTCGAGCATCCCGAGCGCGAGCGCTTCGACCTGTCCTCGCTGGAGAGCGTCAACTACGGCGGCGCGCCGGCTTCCCCCGAACTGGTGCGCCGCATCGTCGAGGTCTTTCCGAAGTCGATGCCGGGCATCGGCTGGGGCATGACGGAGACCTCGGCGACCTTCACCAGCCACAACGCCGAGGAGTATCTGCATCGCCCGGACAGCAGCGGCCCCGCACTGCCGATCGGCGAGATGAAGGTGGTCGACGGCCGCGGCCGCGCCTTGCCGCCCGGCGAGGTCGGCGAGCTGATGGTGCGCGGCGCCAACGTCGTGCGCGGCTACTGGAACAAGCCCGAGGCCACGGCCAGCACCTTCGTCGACGGCTGGCTGCGCACCGGCGATATCGCGCGGCTGGACGAGGAAGGCTTCCTCTATATCGTCGACCGCGCCAAGGACATGCTGATCCGCGGCGGCGAGAACATCTATTGCATCGAGGTCGAGAGCGCGCTGTACGAGCACCCGGCGGTGATGGACGCGGCCCTGGTCGGCATCCCGCACCGCACGCTGGGCGAGGAGCCGGGCGCGGTGGTCGGCGTCAAGCCCGGGGCCAGCGTCACCGAGGCCGAGCTGCAGGCCTTCGTCGCCCAGCGGCTGGCGGCGTTCAAGGTGCCGGTCCGCGTGATCGTGCGCAACGAAACGCTGCCGCGCAATGCCAACGGCAAGATCCTGAAGTCGGAACTGCGCAAGCTGTTCGACGACGGCGCCGGCGCCTGAGCACCCTCCCCGGCGGCGTGCCGAGCCGCTCAGCGCAGCGGTATCGGCGTGCCGGCATCCACCGGCACCGCGGTCACGCTGTTCTTCGGACTGCCCGACACGATGCGGTCCGAGTAGGTCAGATAGACCAGCGTGTTGCGCTTGCGATCGACCACGCGCACCACGTGCAGGGTCTTGAACAGGATCGACATGCGCTCCGAAAACACATTGTCCTGCTGACGCAGCGGCCCCTTGAAGCCGATCTTGCCGACCTGGCGGCAGGCGATCGACGCTTCGGCCGGATCCTCGGCCATGCCGAGCGAGCCCTTGATGCCGCCGGTGCGGGCGCGCGAGACGTAGCAGGTAATGCCGTCGACTTCGGGATCGTCGTAGGCCTCGATCACGACGCGGTCCGAGCCGGTCACGCGGAAATGCGTGTTGACGCTGCCGATCTCTTCGCCGTGCGCCGGCGCGGTCCATGCAAGGGCAACAGCGCAAGCCAGCACTGCAGTCGGCGATGCCGCCGACCATGCGGCCATTGGACGACGGGAAGCGTGCGCCATGGTCAGCTCACCGCGCCCTGGATCTGGTCGTGCCGGTGCTCCATTTCCTGGCGCAGCTGGCGGCGCAGCTGCGCGGCGGCGAAGCGCTGGCGCTCGACCTCGTCGCGCGGCACCAGCGGCGGCACCTCGGCCGGCTTGCCGTCGTCGTCGACCGCGACCATCGTGAAATAGCAGCTGTTGGTATGGCGCACCAGCTTGCTGCGGATGTTCTCGGTGATGACCTTGATGCCGATCTCCATCGAACTGCGGCCGGTGTAGTTGACCGCCGCGAGGAAGGTCACCAGTTCGCCGACGTGGATCGGCTGGCGGAACACCACCTGATCGACCGACAGCGTGACGACATAGCGGCCCGCGTAGCGGCTGGCGCAGGCATAGGCGACCATGTCCAGATATTTGAGGATGGTGCCGCCGTGGACATTGCCGGAGAAATTGGCCATGTCCGGCGTCATCAGCACGGTCATCGACAGTTGATGCGAGAGGTCGTTCATCGGGAGCGGCGCGGTGGGTTGAGAAATGCGGTGCAAGGATGCCCTTGCAGAACGCGAGTGTAGCGCGGCTGCGCGACCGTGCGATGGCGGCGCCCAAATGAAAAAGCGGCCCGCATGGGCCGCTCTCCCGGTTGGCATCCCTGGATGCCCGCTCTTACTTCTTCTTGTTCACAGCGTCCTTGAAACCCTGGCCGGCAGAGAACTTGACCGTCTTGGCGGCCGGAATCTTGATCGTTTCGCCGGTGCGCGGGTTGCGGCCGGTACGGGCGGCGCGCTTGCCGGCGCCGAAGCTGCCGAAGCCCACCAGCGTGACCGAATCTCCCTTGGCAACCGCCTTCTTGATGTTTTCCAGCGCGGCGTTCAGGGCGCGCTCCGCTGCAGCGTTGCTCAGTTCCGCGTCTGCGGCGATGGCAGACACCAGTTCACCTTTATTCATGGCTGTATCCCTTGTTGGTCGTCGTCACCGGTGACCAGCCTGAGCCGTTTCACCGACCGGCGCAGTCTAATCCGCCGCTTGCGCATTGGGCAATCCCCAGTCGCACCGGCGCAACGAAAATCCCGGAAATCCTTCCGTCAAGCGGCTTTCGGGGAGATTTACCCCGTCAATTCCGAGCTTTGAAGCGGGCCGGACAGCGGGTTATCCCCAATGCGCAGTTCGGGACGGCGGACGCCCGGGGTTTTACTCGGCGGCCACCGTCGCAGCCGAACGACGGCCCAGCATGCGCATCAGCACCGCGCCGATGCCCCCGATGGCCATCACCACGCCCAGCGGCAAGGCAGTGCCGTCGTGCCACACGCTGACCGCGGTACCGGCCAGCGTGCCCATGCCGAATTGCAGCGTGCCCATCAGCGCCGATGCGGTACCGGCGCGATGGCCCTGATGCGCCAGCGACAGCGTGGATGCATTGGGCATGATGCAGCCCAGCGCTGCCACGTAGACGAAGAAGCCGATCAGCAGCACGGGCAGCGCCGCCACGTCGGCAAGATTGGCCAGAGCCAGCAGCGAGCCCGCCGCGCACGGCGCCGCCAGCGCCAGCCGCAGCACGCGATCGAGCGAGCGGCCGCGCACCAGTGCGGCATTGAGCTGCGACATCGCGATCAGGCCGAAGGCATTGGCGCCGAACACGAAGCCATAGTGGGAAGGATCGATGCCGTGCAATTCGATCAGCACGAAGGGCGAGCCGGCGATATAGGCGAACATGCCCGATTGCGCGAAGCCGGCGCACAGCGAATAACCGAGGAATTCCCGGTCGCGCAGCAACGCGCCGTAGTTGCGGAAGACTTCGGCCAACCGCAGCGGGAGTGCGCGTCGCGGATCGAGCGACTCCTCCAGCCGGAAATGCACCAGCAGCAGGATCATCGTGCCGACCGCCGCCATCACCCAGAAGATCGCGCGCCAGCCGAGCGTGGTCAGGATCGCGCCGCCGACGATCGGCGCGAGGATCGGCGCGAGGCCCATCACCAGCATCAGCGACGAAAACGCGCGCGCGGACTCATGGGCCTCGAGCCGATCGCGCACCATCGCGCGCGCCATCACCATGCCGGCGCAGCCCCCGGCCGCCTGCACGAAGCGCCAGGCCATCAGCGCCGGGGCGTCGCTCGACAGCGCGCAGGCCACCGACGCCAGCACATAGAGGATCAGGCCCACATACAGCGGAGCCTTGCGTCCGAAGCGATCGCTGACCGGGCCGTAGAACGACTGCCCGATCGCCAGGCCGACCAGAAAGGTGCCAAGCGTCAGCTGCACGCTGCCGATGTCGACGCCGAGATCGGCGGCCAGCGTCGGGAACGCCGGCAAATACATGTCGATCGACAGCGGCGCCAGCGCGGTCAGCGACGCGCAGATCAGCAGCCACAGCGGGAAACGCGGCGTTGTCGCCGGGCGGGAGGATTGGGTCATTGCGATGGGAGGAATCGCGTCCGCGCCGGCCTCGGAGAGCGCGTGGAGGACCGGCGAACGGCGGGCGCAAAAGCGGACGCGATCATTGCGGCAACGCACTGGCGGACGACGGGAACGACGTCAAGCGAAAGCCGCAATTGTTGCACACCGTGATGTATCGCGCGCTTGCGGGTTCCGCGTCCCGGGGTCGGCAGGTACAATGCACCCGGTCGACACATTGCCGGTCCGTCATCATCGCCGGCCTCGATCGCGGGACGACAGCGCAGCCCTGCCCCGTGCCGTTCCAGGCGTTCTTCCCCTGCATGCGAACCATATCGAACCACACGACTGCATCGATCGCCCGAGGAACGTCGGCCTCCATCGGGATCGCTACCGCAACCTGCTTGCTGTGGGCCTCGTCCGCCTGCGCGGCGCCGGTCACCGCCCGCACGGTCGCGGCGCATCCGGGCGCGAGCGCCGCGGTGGTGGTCGATGAAGCCGATTCGCTGACCCGCATGCTGCGCGGCGCGGCCACCGGCCAGAATACCGGCGCGGCCGGCGTGCCGGAATTCCTGCGCAGCTCGCGCCGGCCCGATACCGTGCTGGCGCGCGCCTGCCGCCAACTCAACGACGCGCTGCCGATCGACATCGACAAGGAAACGCGTCTGCGCCGCTGCCAGGCGGTGCCCGGCAAACACATCCTGTTCCAGCTGGAATTGACCAACTACAGCGGGCCGATGCTCGACCTCGCCAGCTTCGAGGTCAGCTATGCCGCGCCGCTACAGCGCAATATCTGCGCGAATCGCGACGTCGAGATCCTGACCAAGCTGGGCGTCAGCATGATGTTCCGCTACATGACACGCAAGGCGCGAGGCGAGCGCCGCGTCGGCGACGTCTATATCAACGGCCCGATCTGCACGGCGGCGCTGCGCTGAGAAGATTCGTCCCGCGCTGACACCCGCTGACACCATTTGGGCCTGGGGTGTTCTCCCTCTCCCCTTCAGGGGGAGAGGGTTGGGGACAGGGGGGTTTCAAGCGCGATCGCATAACCATCGCCCTTGCCCTCTCCCCCACCCCTCTCCCGCAAGCGGGAGAGGGAATCATCGGCAAGCGTGAATCACCGATCTTTCAAGCCGCCGCACTGCCCCGCGGGCGCAGGGGCACCACATTGGCCGCGCGGCGCAGCAGCGCGCGGGTGGCCTTCCAGCCGTCGTCGGCCAGCGGCGACGACCAGACCGCCTCGTGCAGGCGCGACAGCGCCAGCGGATCGTTCAGCAACAGCAGCTTCTGCTTCGGCGTAAGCTTGTCCGGCCCGCTGGTCAGCGCCTGCTGCACCAGCACCGCGTGCTGACGCTGCGTGCCGGCCGGCTGGACCACGCGGGCGGTCGCGGTCGCGCACATCAGCGCATTGGTGACCGGATCGACCACTGCGTCGACGAAGCCCGGCGTGTCGCCGGCCTCGGCCACATGGCGCTGCGTGTCGACGATCTCGCGCGGCGGCTCGGCTTCCTCGGGAATCACGAACAATCCGGCCCGGCGCGTGGCACGGCCCAGGCTGACGCGCGAGAGCCAGACCGACAACGGTATCGACATCGCCAGCGCGCCGACGATCGGCAGCAGCCACCAGACGAAGCCCGGATCGAGCCAGTACACCAGCGCGCCCCAGCCCAGGCCGAGCAGCGTGTGCCAGCCGTGGCGGCGCACCGCCTCGCCCCAGGTCGTCTCGGCGTCCTCGCGCGGCGGCGACTTCCACGAGATGCCCCAGCCGATGTAGGCGGCGAGCACGAACTGGGTATGGAACAGCATCCGCACCGGCGCCAGCAAGGCCGAGATCACGACCTCGATCAGCATCGACAGCATCAGCCGCAGCGCCCCGCCGTAGCGGCGCGCCTGCTTCATCAGCAGCACCACGCCGAACAGCTTGGGCAGGAACAGCAGCGTCGCGGTCGCCGAGAACAGGGCCAGCGCCTTCTCCGGATGCCACTCGGGCCAGTTCGGATAGAACTGATAGGGCTGCGAGAAATACTCCGGCGGCACCAGCGCATGCTTGGCCAGCATCGCGGTCGACAGCAGCAGGAACAGGAACCACAGCGGCGCCGACAGATAGGCCATCACGCCGGTCAGGAACACCGCGCGGTGCACCGTGTGGAAACCCTGCTTCATCCACAGCCGGAAGTTCATCAGGTTGCCCTGGCACCAGCGGCGGTCGCGCTTGACCTCGTCGAGCAGATTGGGCGGCAGTTCCTCGAACGAGCCGGGCAGGTCGTAGGCGATCCACACGCCCCACCCCGCGCGGCGCATCAGCGCGGCCTCGACGAAATCGTGCGACAGGATCTCGCCGGCCAGCGGCCCCTTGCCGGGCAGCGGCGCCAGCGCGCAATGCTCCATGAAGGGCTTGATGCGGATGATCGCATTATGGCCCCAGTAGTGCGATTCGCCCAGCTGCCAGTAATGCAGGCCGGCCGTAAACAGCGGTCCGTAGACGCGCGTGGCGAACTGCTGCACGCGGGCATACATGGTCTCGCGGCCGGTCGCCAGCGGCGCAGTTTGGATGATGCCCGCGCCCGGGTTGGCCTCCATCAGCCGCACCAGCGTGGCCAGGCAATCGCCGCTCATCACGCTGTCGGCGTCGAGCACCACCATGTAGCGGTACTTGCTGCCCCAGCGGCGGCAGAAGTCGGCGACGTTGCCGGTCTTGCGCTTGACCCGATGGCGGCGCCAGCGATAGAAGATGCGGCCGAAGCCGTTCACCGCGCGGCAGGCTTCCATCCACGCATCGGTTTCCGCGGTGCGCAGGTCCGGATTGCCGCTGTCGGACAGCACGAAGAAATCGAAGTGCGCGAGCTCGCCGGTGCGTTCCAGCGATTCGTAGGTCGCGCGCAGGCCGGCAAAGACGCGGGTCACGTCCTCGTTGCAGATCGGCATGATCACCGCGGTGCGGGCCTCCTGCGCGATCGGCGCGTTGCCGCTGGCAGAGCGCGAGATCAGATGGCGATCGCCGCCCTTGGCCAGCACCAGGAAACCCATCATCGCGGTCCAGAAGCCGGCCGAGACCCACGAGAACAGCACCGTGAACAGACCCAGCGTGATCATCTCGAGGGTGTCGTTGCCCTTGTACGGCAGCACCGTCGACATGAAGTACGTCGCCATCATGGTCTGCACGATCACCAGGAACAGCAGCACCCAGCGACGGTGCGCGCCCGCGGGATGCCACTTGCCCTCGGCATCGGGGCCGTCGTGCAGCGTGTCCCACGTTTCCGGGACCGGCGGCTTGCCCAGCAGCTTGCGCACGCCATTGCGCACGAACGCGGCGACCAGATGCGGCGGCCACGGCCGCGGCACCATCGAGGCGCGTTTCGGTTCGGGGCCGGTGGCCACATGGACCGTGCCGTCGGCGCGCCGCTCGATCAGCGGTTCGCCGCCGACCTTGGGTTCGCCGTAGGCCAGTTGAAGACGCCGTTCGATCGACGCGTAGGCCGCGCCGGCGGGGGAAGCCGCGCCGTCGCCGTTGGCCAACGCCTTTTGCAGCGAGCGCACGCCGGCGTCGTCGCCGGCGGCATCGCCCTTGATGACGATGCCTTCATGCAGCGCGGTATCGGCCAGCAGGTCGCGGCGCTGTTCCGGCGAAACCGGCAGGCGGTCGACATAGCGCTCGCACGCCGCCGCGGCCGAGCGCTGCTTTAGCCTGGGGGTAAGATGTAGCTCCATGTCTCTGACAGGGTTGTGTTGCCGTTGCGAAGATAGCCGCGCAACTCGACCGGCTTGTTCTCGTCCTTGCGGCGCAGGAACATCGTCATGCGCCAGCCACCGGTGGCCTCGTTACGCTGCGTCGTCGTGCGCAGCAGTTCGGCGTTGCCATCGGCCGATACCACCGCATCCAGATGCGCGGCGGGATCCAGCTTCTTAAATGCGGGGCCTTCGAAATCCACCAGCAGCGAGAAGCTGGTGTCTTCCTTGTTGCGGGTCAGCCCCTGGCCGCGGCGGGTCTGCGTGACCCACGACAGCGGCGGCATGCGCTCGCGATCCTTCTGCCACAGCAGCCGGTATTCGAGATCGAACGGCTGCCTGGGCTTGGGCGGATTGTCCGGAACCCAGTAGGCCACGATGTTGTCGTTGGTCTCGTCCGGCGTCGGGATCATCACCAGCTCGACCCGGCCCGAACCCCAGTTACCGCGCGGTTCGACCCAGCCGCTCGGCCGGCGTTCATACCATTCGCCGATTTCCTGGTAGCTCGAGAACGAGCGGTCGCGCTGCATCAGGCCGAAACCCTGCGGATTGGTCGCCGAGAACGAGGTCACCAGCAGGCGCTTCGGATTGACCAGCGGACGCCAGATCCATTCGCCCGTGCCCAGCTGGATCGACAGACCATCGGAGTCGTGCACCTCGGGGCGGAAGTCCGGCGTCGCCGGCGGCTGGTTCTCGCCGAACAGATACATGCTGGTCAGCGGCGCCAGGCCCAGCTTGGTGACGTTCTCGCGCAGATAGAGGCGCGCCTTGACCTCGGTCTCGGTATCGGCGCCCGGCTTGATCACGAAGCGATAGGCGCCGCTCATGCGGCGCGAGTCCATCAGCGCATAGATGGTCAGATGCTTGTCGCCCGCCGCGGGACGCTCGATCCAGTATTCGACGAAGCGCGGAAATTCCTCGCCCGACGCGAGCGCGGTGTCGACGGCGAGGCCGCGCGCCGACAGGCCGTACCACTGGTCCTTGCCGACGCCGCGGAAATAGCTCGCGCCGACGAAGGACACGACCTCGTCCTTTTGCTTGCCGTTGATCGGATGCAGCACGCGGAAGCCCGCAAAGCCCAGGCCCTTGAGCATCTCGGGATCGAACTTGTGCGAGCCGTAGTTGAAGTCCGCCGGATTGAAGCGCATTTCGCGCACGCGGTTGCCGGTGACCTCGTTGATCTTCACGGGCTGGTCGAACACCATGCCCTCGTGGAAGAACGACAGCTCGAACGGCAGCTTGGTATTGCGCCAGACAAAGCGTTCGGGCTTGTACTGGATCTCCCGATAGCGCGGGTACGACAGCTCGCGCAGTTCGGTGGGCAGATGGGCCTTGGGGGCCTTGTAAGGGGAATTGGCCAGCTGGCGCGCGCGCGCCGCGACGGTATCGAAGCTGAACGCCTGCGCCGTCATCGCGAAGCAGGCCAGTGCACCGGCACACAGCCATCGTCCCAGTCGCACGCCATCGAAGCGCACCGGCAACCTGGGCGGGCGTGAACGGGCGGAAAGCGGCAAGGAAGTGGCGGAGTCGATCATGAATGCCGTCATCAAAGGCGGTAGTCGGTAATGCAATTGGTTATTCGGGAAGCCGCGAAACAGGGCGCGGAAACTCGTCGATGGCCAGGCCGGTAGACCGGTGCCTGAGCCGCCCCATGACGGACGATGCCGGGGGCTGTGACGTTGGTGACGCTTGGAAGGTATTGGATTTGCTGCAATGCGGGACAAAACCTTAACAAATTTACCTAGCAAAAGTCACGTTTCGGTCACGCAACGGTTGCAACAATTTGAAACGATTGTTGCTTATCCGCCTCTTGAATGATCAACGTCGGTTATCCTCCTCATGACATAAATGGCCCCTGAGTTGCACCGCAACAAGGCTGCGTCACAACGGGCGCGCAAGGCCTGCCCGCTCCTGTCGTCGTGCGCAAAGGAGCAGCGATTCGGTGACGGGATCGAATGCGCGCCGGACGGCACGCGGGTCTGTCGGGTGCGGCCTGCCCTCGGTCGCGGCAAGCGCCGGCGATCGGACGAGCCGAGCGAGGCGCGACGATTGAAACTAGGTCCCTGTCGTTGCCACGTCAATCGGACGCTGTCCGACAAAAGCCGGCCTTGGTGGTGTGGGACACGCATGCGCACGCGTGGTATCGGCGCGGAGTGTCGACGGACACTACAATCGACCGACCCGCCGATGGCGCGCCCGGGCAAGACCGCGCGGCGCCATTGCCCTCCACGCCGACAAGGGGATGCCGATGCCGCACGCAGGGCTTGCCCGCCTGACGCTGGCCCCGGGGCTTGCCCCCGCCCTGGCGTTGGCGCTCGCCTTGAGCGCGTCGCTGCCGGCACGGGCCTATGTCGATCACTATCTGGCCAGCACCGTCGTCGGCACGATGACGCAGAGCGAGGCGCGGGCCTTCGCCGCGGCCGTCAATCGCGCCTTGAACGCGACCGAGGACGGCACCGCGGTCTCGTGGCGAACGCAGGCCACGCCACGACGCGCGGCCACCTACGCCAGAATCACGCCGCTGCAGAGCAGGACCGACCACGGCCAGCCCTGCCGCCAGATCCGCAGCGAACTGAAGCGCTCCAGCAAAGAGGAAAGCTGGACCGGCTGGTTCTGCAAGCAGCCCGATGGCCGCTGGCGTGCGCGCGTGGTCGAGGAAGAATGAGGGAAGGAAGTGCCTCAGCGAGCGTCGCCCGGCGCGGCGCTCAGCGGCACAGGCGCGCCATCGCCTCGCTGGCCAGCGAGCCCGACGAAGCCGCCTGGGGCGTCGCGCGTTGCGGCGAACGGATGGTATATAGCGGCTCGCCGCGCGCGAAGCGGCGCGGGAACAGCGTCTGTTCGACCACCGCATACATCGACGTGGCGCAGTCCAGCACCATGCGCCGCAGCGACGACCGGATCGGCTCGCCGCTGGCCGTATGGATGGCGCCGCCGACCGGCGCGTTGCGCATCACGACCACGCCGACCCGCGCACCGCTGCGGCGCACCGAGCGCTGGTCCAGATACGAGATCACACCGTTGCTGCCCATCAGCGGCAGCCAACGCTGCGGGTCCGGCGCGGAAGGATCCGGCGCGGCCAGCGTCACGCAACCCTCGCGCGGCGTCGAACGGAAGACGGTACCGCCGTTTGGACCCTGGCATTGATAGAGCCCCGCGGCCGCGGCCGGCACCACCTTGCCGCGCGCGGTGTCGGCGCGGGCGTCGGGGCTGGATGCCGGCGCCAGCGTCAGTGCGGCGGCCAGCAGCAGCGGCGTGGAATACGGGAAACGGAAGCGGGCGAAGGACGCGACGCCGGCGCGGAGGGCGCGGCGACGCAGTGCGGGCGTGGCGGCACGAGACGACATGATGCTGGGCGCGATGGTGAAACGAAGGCGGCCCGGGGACCGGCGGCGAGCGCGGCCACGATGATGCCGGGCCGCGCGACAGCCGGCATTGTCGCACAGCGAGACGCCGTCAAGGCCGGCAGCGGCCAGCGCGCGACGGCTTCCGCGGCGATTTGCCGGGCCGCTCGGTGCCCCAAGTCAGCGCCCAACTTAGCGCCCAACTTAGCGCCCAACGCAGAGCCCAACCCAGCGCCCGGCTCAGTGCCCCAGCTCGCGCCAGGCAACCAGTTCCTCGATCGTCAGCACCGGCAGATCGTGCTGCGCGGCGAAGGCCAGCGCCTGTTCGCCGCGGGCCATCGTGCCATCGGCATTCATCAATTCGCACAGCACCGCGGCAGGCGCGAGGCCGGCCAGCCGCGCCAGTTCGACCGACCCCTCGGTATGGCCGCGCCGGGTCAGCACGCCGCCGTCGCTGGCGACCAGCGGGAAGACATGGCCCGGGCTGACCACGGCGTCGAGGCCGGCATCGTCGGCAATCGCCGCGCGGATGGTGGTGATGCGATCGGCCGCGCTGACGCCGGTGGTGACGCCGGTGCGCGCCTCGATCGAGACGGTGAACGCGGTGCCGTACTGGCTGCGATTGTTCTCGACCATCGGCCGCAGCCCCAGTTGCGCGACCTTCTCGCGCGTCAGGCACAGGCAGACGATGCCGCTGCATTCGCGGATCAGCATCGCCATGTTGGCCAGCGTCAGCCGCTCGGCGGCGACGATCAGATCGGCCTCGTTCTCGCGATCGTGGTCGTCCATCAGCACCACCGGACGGCCCTCGCGCATGGCCTGCAGGGCCTGCTCGATGCGGGTCGACAGATCGTGGGGAAGCGCCGGCACGATGGCGTCGGCATGATCGACGGCGGCCGGTGCGGAGGCGGCGTGGTCGGGGGAAAGGTTGGCTTGGGAAGGCGACAGCGTGGACAGCATTGAAACGCTCCTTGCGTAAAGATCAACGGGCGTTTCAGGGGATTGGCGACACAAGCGGGAACGCGGGGAACGCGCACGATGCCCGGCGCCAGGCGCCGGCCGCGGCGATCGACCACGACGCTGTTCGTCCGGGCATGGCAAGGCGACGAACCGCCGGCCGCAAGTGCAGACACGCGACCGGGCAGGCTCGCGCCGACCCAGCCGTACGGCAGTGAAGCGGCAGCGATGCTTGCTCGCCCATCTTCTTTCATCCGGACTATGACCGTCGGCCCTGGCCTCTCACCAGGTCTGCTGACCCCGCGCGACCATGTGCAAACACATGGAAATGCGCGGGCGCTCGCGGGCTCGCCGGCAGCGTCGGAGAACGCGTTCGGCATACCGCCGGTGGGGACTTTCACCCCGCCCTGAAGACGTAACGAAACCGGCGAAACGGGCTTGCCCTTCGGCGAATCCTTGTTCGATTCGCGGGGGCGCAGGCCCGCGCCGGCGTTGCGATGTTATCACGTGACCCAGCGTACGCGCTCGATCTGTACTACAACTAAACGACTTGCGCGGGCGCCGCGCCCGCCATGCGGGCACCGAAGTCCTCCGTCGCCCCGCAGGTTTTGCTTGCTCTCTCCGCGCGCTTTCCGCGTTTCCCGTTCCCGTTTCCCTTGCCGCGATCACGATGCCTTTCGACGACGACCTGCTCCGCCGCCCTTGCCCTTCTTTCAACCCGACGCGTTCCCCGCGCGCCCTGCGCTGGCTCGCCGCGCTGCCCCTGCTGATCGCCGGCAGCGCGGCATGGGCCGACCCGACCGTGCAGATCGGCTACGGCACCGACAGCCGCACCGACGTACGCAAGGTCGATATCGCCTTCGGCTGGGATTCCGGCTACGGCTGGGGCGACCCGACCGGCCTGCGGCTTGGCCTGCTATGGGAGCTCAATGTCGCGCGCTGGGACAGCACCAGCGACGCCAATCCCCGCAACCTGTGGGAGATCGGCGCGCAGCCGGTGCTCCGGCTGGCCTGGCAGCGCCATCGCTGGGTGCCCTTCTTCGAGGCATCGATCGGCGTGCGCTTGATGAGCGGAACCCGGACCTCCGACAACCACACCATGTCGACCGCCTTCCAGTTCTCCGACATGGCCGGGGTCGGCATCGCCTTCGGCAAGGACCAGCGCTTCGCCGTCGGCTACCGCTACCAGCACATCTCGAATGCCGGCATCAAGAAGCCCAATCCCGGCTCGGACTTCCACACCGCCTACCTGCGCTACCGGTTCTGAACGGCAGCGGGCTCGGCGTCGCGCCCCAGCGCTTCGAGCGCGAGGCGCGACGGCTCGTCGGCCGGGAAGAAGCATTCGATCCGCAGTTCCTGCAGCGTGACGTCATGGGGATTGCCCAGCGTGGTCAGCGTCGAAAACAGCGAGGCCTGGAAGCCCTCGGCGCGCAGCACCACCGGCAGCACCGGCGGCAGCGGCCCCTCGCTGCCTTCGTCGTCGGCATGCGGCACGCCGCCCGGCCCGATCATTTCCGGATGCCACTGCGCGATGCGAGCGAAGATCTCGCGCGCGACGCGGTCGTGCGCCTGGGCCTGCAGCTCCTGCCAGACCCGTCGCAGCAGATAGCGGCCGACCTGATGGGCGTTCTCGATCATCGGCCACAGGCCCTGCGGGTCGAACACCGTCAGCATCAGGTTGATGCGCGGCCCACCGGCATCGCTGCCCAGGCCCTCGGGCAGCACCGCGGCGGCACGGCCATCGAGCAGTGCGTCGACCATGCGGCGATAGGCGCGGTTGGCATCGCTGATATTCCAGAAACGGTCCAGCACCACGGCGGGATACGGCTCCTGCTTGGCGAGGATCAGCGCGATCGCCTGGCGCACCATCTGCAGCGGCGGTTCGGCCAGCGCATGCTCGCTGTACGCGGGCGCAAAGCCGGCCGCCAGCAGCAGCCGGTTGCGCTGGCGCAGCGGCACGCCCAGCCGGTCCGACAGCGCGAGGATCATCTCGCGGCTGGGCCGGGCGCGGCCCGATTCGAGAAAGCTGATATGCCGCTGCGACACGCCGGCGGCGAGCGACAGCGCCAGCTGGCTGTAGCCGCGGCGCCCGCGCCAGTAGCGCAGCAGGGCGGGAAAGTCGAGGGCGGTTTCGGAGGCGGGGGTCAGCGTGTCCATGGCCGGCATTACAGCATGCGGCGCGCGCTCTGGCGATAACCTGCCAGGTAATGATCGACAGACCGGCGGGTCGACAGGCAGGCGGGCCGGCGGGCTGGTCAGATGCCGATGTTATGCTTGTCGGCTCGACAACACCCGCGCGCGTAGGGCGCGCAACCCGATGGAAATAGCCATCCTGCTGGCGCTGATCCTGCTCAACGGCGTGTTCGCCATGTCGGAGATCGCGCTGGTTTCGGCTCGCAAGGCCCGCCTGCAGAAGCTGATCGACGAGGGCGATCGCGGTGCGATCGAGGCGGTCAAGCTGGGCGAGGATCCGACCCGCTTCCTGTCCACGGTGCAGATCGGCATCACGTCGATCGGCGTGCTCAACGGCGTGGTCGGCGAATCCGCGCTGGCGCAGCCGCTCGGCATCTGGCTGCAGGGGCTGGGCATGCTGCAGCCCACCGCCGGCTATGTGGCGACCGCCATCGTGGTGGCGGGGCTGACCTACTTTTCCATCGTGCTCGGCGAGCTGGTGCCCAAGCGGCTGGGCCAGCTGGCACCGGAGACCCTGGCCCGTGCGGTCGCGCGGCCCTTGTCCTGGCTGGCGACCGCCTCGACGCCGTTCGTCAAGCTGCTGTCGAGCTCGACCCGGCTGGTGCTGCGGCTGATCGGCGTCAAGAGCGGCGCCGGCCCCGCGGTCACCGAGGAAGAAATCCATGCGCTGCTGGTCGAGGGCTCGGAAGCCGGCGTGATCGAGCGCCACGAGCACACGATGGTGCGCAACGTGTTCCGGCTCGACGACCGGCAGCTGACTTCGCTGATGGTGCCGCGCGGCGACGTGATCTGCCTCGACGTCGAGTTGCCGCTGGAGGAAAACCTGCGCCGCATCGAGGAATCGGACCATTCGCGTTTTCCGGTGGTGCGCGGCGGCATGCATGACGTGATCGGCGTGGTCAGCGCGCGCCAGCTGCTGGCGCGCAAGCTGCGCGGCGAGGCGACCGACCTGGCCGCGGTGATGCAGACCCCGGTCTATGTGCCGGAGAGCGTCACCGGCATGGAACTGCTCGAACATTTCCGCTCGTCGGGCGGCCAGATGGCGTTCGTCATCGACGAGTACGGCGAGGTGCTGGGCATCGTCACGCTGCAGGACCTGATCGAGGCGATCACCGGCGAGTTCAAGCCGGACATCGCCGGCGACGAGTGGGCGGTGCAGCGCGAGGACGGGTCCTGGCTGCTCGACGGCCTGATTCCGATCCCCGAGCTGAAGGACCGCATCGGTCTGCGCAGCGTGCCCGAGGAGGACAAGGAGCGCTATCACACGCTGTCCGGCATGCTGTTGCTGCTGCTGGGACGGCTGCCGCAGATCGCCGATTCGGTCAGCTGGCTGGACTGGAAATTCGAGATCGTCGATATGGACGGCAAGCGTATCGACAAGGTGCTGGCCACCCCGCTGCCGGCGCAGGAAGAGCCCGAGCCCGATACGACCGGCTGACGGCAGAGCTGGCGCGGGCCGGGGCCGGACCGCTTCGGCGAGCCGGGCTGCCGCCGGAGCGGCGGCTATACTGACCAGCGGACGGCAGCGCCGCCCGGCTTGCGTTGCGTTCCGTTCGTTGCTCGCCCCGCCGTTCGTCCTTTCGCTGAACCCGGAGAACCGCCATGCCCCGCCTGTTCCGCTCGATGCGCCCGACCTCGTTTGCCGCGCTCTCCACCGCTGCCGCCTTCGCCATCTCTGCCGCGTTGCTGGCGGGCCCGGCCGCCGCCCATCACGGCTGGTCAAGCTACGACGACAGCAAGACGATGACGCTGACCGGCAAGCTGACCGAGGTCAAATACGAGAACCCGCACGCGACGGTGCGGATCGAGGCCAACGGCAAGCGCTGGCTCGCCGTGCTGGCGCCGATCTCGCGGATGCAGGCGCGCGGCGCGACGGCCGACAAGGTCGCGGTCGGCCGCGAGGTCACGATCGTCGGCTATCCCAGCAAGGAACACAGCGACGAGATGCGCGCCGAGCGGATCGTCCTCGACGGCCAGACCGTCGAACTTCGCTGACTTTCCCGCATCGGCGCCGTGGCATCGCTGACCGAGCTGGGCGCCACGCTGGCGGCGCTGCCGCTGTCGAGCGCGCTGCGCGGTTCCGCCTGGGCCTATCCGGCGGTCGAGATCGTCCATCTGGCCGGCATGGGGCTGCTGTTCGGCACCATCGCGGTGGTCGATCTGCGCTTGGCCGGGCTCTGGCGCAATCTGCCGGTGACGGCGCTGCTGCGGCAGGTGCTGCCGCTGACGATGGCGGCCTTCGTCGCGCTGGCGGCCAGCGGCATCCTGCTGCTGCTGGCGCATGCCGACGAGCTGGCGACCAATCCCGCGCTCTATGCCAAGCTGGTCCTGATCGCGCTGGGGCTGCTCAACGCGCTGGTCTTTCATCTGTGGCCGTATCGCGCCTTGCAGCGGGCGGCGGGCCCGGCCGACTGGAACGTCGGCGCCCGGCCGCCGCGCTGGGCACGCACCGCGGCGGTGCTGTCGCTGCTGACCTGGACGCTGGTGATCGCCGCCGGACGGCTGATCGCCTATGTCTAGGGCGCCGGCCCTGCCTTGCCTGCCGCCCCCCTTTGCTGCCCGTTACAAATAGCCACACTGCCCTGTGCGCAGCGGGCCGCACCAATTGTAAAATCGCCCCGTTCGCAACACCTCAAAAGGAGCGCAGTGTGAAAAAAGGTTGGATTTTCGGTGTGGTTCTGGCTGTGCTGCTGACCGGCTGCAACACGATGGCGGGCCTCGGCCAGGACATCCAGCGCGGCGGCCAGAAGCTCGAAGGCGCGGCCGATCGTCACAAGTAAGGCACCGCAGCCAGGCCGCGGCACCGCCGCCGCCCTTCCGAGGGATACGCCCGGCGCTCCGGGCAATGCCGCTGGCCGTGGGCCAGCGGCAGGTTCCCGCGTCAGCCCCCTCGCTGCCGCCGCCGCAACGGCGTGGCAAACAGCTCGTTGCGCGCGGCCCTGGTGATCGCCGTCACGCACGGATGCGTGATGCGGCGTTCGACCGAGATCGCGAAAAACTCCTCCACGACGTCGTACGTGGCGCCCAGCACGCGGACGCCGTACTGCTTCTCGATGTCCCGCTCGAGCACGGTGGGACCCACGAAGACTCCCATGCCTCGCCGCCCGAGCTCCTTGGCCAGCGCGCTGTCGTCGCACTCGGCCACCACCCGCGGGCGCAGCGAATGTGCCTGCAACCAGTTCCGCAGCCGCTTGCCAACGGCCGAATCCTCCGCCGGCATGACCAGCGGCGCACCGTCGAGATTGGCGGGAAAGCACCCGCCGCATGATTGGAGCAGCGCCGGCGCTGCAAAGAAACTGACGCCGCAACCGCCCAGGTGATGGTTGAAGGCCGACACACTGACGTCGGAGGGAATCGGCGCGTCGGCAATCACGAGGTCGAGCCGGTGCAGTGCAAGCTCGCCGAGCAGCATGTCCAGCTTCCACTCGCGGCAAACGATGCGCACGGGCTCGGGCAGTTGCGAGGCCGGCTCGATCAGTCGGCAGGCAATCGTTTTCGGCACCGCGTCGGCCACGCCCACGCGGAACTGCAGCAGCTTGCCTTGACGAGGGTGATCCCGTATCGCCTCCTCGAGCTCCGCTCCGATCGAGAAGATCGACTCGGCGTAGCCGAGCACCATGCGACCGGCTTCGGTCAGCACCAGGCCGCGTCCGCTCTTGGCAAAGAGCCCCATGCCCAGCGCCTCCTCCAGCGATCGAATCTGGCCGCTGATCGTCTGCGGGGCAACGTGCAGACGCTCGCTGGCGCGCAGCACGCCACCCAGCTTGGCCACCTGAAGAAAATAGTGGAGATGCTTGTAGTTCATCGGCATTCCCTTCGTTGCGGCTGGCCGCCTGCGCGAGAATTCTTCGGCTTTTTCGGACGATGGTATCCAAACAATCTGCTTTTCGCGCAGTGTGTCCGGACCTAGATTTTTCCATGTCCCGCAGCCGTGCTTCCGTTCGGCCGCGCGTGTCAGACAGCCGGTTCTGGCGGCATGCCGCCCGCCTTTCAGGAGACATCGACATGGCCACGCTCCTTCTGCCCTGCGACGGCTCGCCCAGCGCCCTGCTGGCCGTCCGCCACGCCATCGACGAGTTCCGCCGCGGTGAGGCAAGTCGAGTGCATCTGTTGAACGTGCAGCCGCCATTCTCGGGCTACGTCGCACGCCATGTCTGCCGCCAGCTTCGGGCCGACTTCCAGCGCGAACGTGCCGAGGAGGAACTTGCCGAAGCGCGGCGGCTGCTCGAAGCGGCGGGCGTGCCCTGTTTCACGCACTGCGAGGTCGGGGACACGGCCCAATGCATCGCCGAAGCCGCGCGCCGGCTGCGCTGCGACCGCGTGCTGATCGGCACCACTCGCAAGGGGGCCCTGGTGCGAGCGATCGAACATTCCCTGACCAATCGCTTGCTCGATTGCTGCGCAGTGCCGGTCGAGGTAGTCGCCGGCGCGCCGGCGGGCATGGTGGAACGGTTAGGCATCCCCGCCGGCGTGGGAGCCGGGGTGGCATTGGTGCTGGCGAGCGCGTCCTGAGCGGCAGGATCCCGTCATCATGGTCGATTCGTTCGCTACCGCGCCCATGTGGGCGGCCTTCATCGCCTTTGTCACCGCGATGCTGGCGCTGGACCTCTTCGTCTTCGGCGGCAACAAGGCGCATCGCGTCTCCGTCAAGGAGGCCGGCGGCTGGGTTGCGGCGTGGGTGACGATGGCCTTCACTTTCGCCGCGCTGCTGTGGTGGTATCTCGATGCGCACGCCGGCCGGGAGGTCGCCAACAGCAAGGCGCTGGAGTTCATCACCGGGTATCTGATCGAACAGTCGCTGTCGGTCGACAACATGTTCGTCTTCGTCATGATCTTCAGCTATTTTGGCGTGCCGCCGGAGCTGCAGAGGCGGGTGCTGCTGTACGGCGTGCTTGGCGCCATCATCATGCGCGCCGGCATGATCCTGGCCGGCGTCTGGCTCGTGCAGGAGTTCGCCTGGATCCTTTACGTATTCGGCGCCTTCCTGGTCGTGACCGGCTTCAAGATGCTGGTATTCGCGGACCGGCAGCCCGACCTGGCGAACAATCCGCTGCTGCGCTGGCTGCGCCGGCACATGCGCATCACGCCCACCTTCGAGCGAGAAAAGTTCTTCGTGCGCATCGATGGCTTGCGCTGGGCGACGCCGATGTTCCTGGTGCTCGTCATGATCGAAGCAAGCGATCTGGTCTTCGCCATCGACAGCATTCCCGCGATCTTTGCCGTGACGACCGACCCGTTCATCGTCTTTACCTCCAATATCTTCGCCATCATGGGGCTGCGCGCCCTGTACTTTCTGCTGGCCGACATGGCCGGGCGTTTCCACCTGCTCAAATACGGCCTGGCGCTGGTGCTGGTCTTCATCGGCGGCAAGATGCTGGCGGCGCCGTGGTTCCACATGCCGGTTCAGTGGTCGCTGGCGATCGTGGGGACCGTGATCCTGGTTTCCGTGCTGATCAGCCTGCTCCTGTCCGCCCGCAAACTGGACCGCAGCGCAACATGATGGCAGCCGGCGTCCTGGCGTTCCGGGCTAGAGCAGCTCTTCCGGCGTAAAGGGCGTCAGCACGTCGATCCACAAGCGCTGCGACCAGGTGGTATCGGGCTCGGTGTCGAGCACCACCGCCTGCTGGCCCTGCCCGTCGACCCATTGCAGCTTGTCGTCCTCCGACAGCTGCAGCCGCCAGCTGTTGACGCCGATGGCGCCCGAGAACAGCTGCGCCACCTGCCCCGCCAGCCGCCCGTTGCGCACGATGATGCCGGTCTCGGTATTCTGCGTGATCGAGCGCGGATCGAAGTTCATCGAGCCGACGAACAGCGTCTGACGGTCCACCACCGCCGCCTTGACGTGCAGGCTCGCCTGCGAGGAGCCGAAATTCCCCACCGAGCGCTGCTGCCGCTGCAGGCGCGACTTCAGCTCGTGCAGCTCCACCCCGGCGCGCAGCAGTTCCTTCCGGTAACGCTTGTAGCCGACGTGCACGATCGGCGAATCGGTCGCCGCCAGCGAGTTGGTCAGCACGCGCACCTTGACGCCGCGCGCCGCCAATCGGCTGAGCCATTCGACGCCGCGCTTGCCGGGCACCAGGTACGGCGAAATGATGATGATTTCCTCGCGCGCCTCGTTCATCATCCGCGCGACCTCGTCGGCCAGCGTATCGTCGCTGTCCGGCAGCTTGTCGGGCTCGACCTTGGCGGGATTGTCGACCAGCACGCTGGCGCGCGCCCATTCGAGATTCAGCTTGCCGCCGCGGGAGAGTTCGCGCGCCAGGAAGCTCTTGCCCGGATCGATCTTCTGCGGCGCCGTCATGCCGCTTGCCTCGAGCCGCTTCTGCTCGGCCTCGCGCTGCGCGGCCTCGTCGACCAGCGCCTGCTCGGGCGGCTGCGAACGCGAGCCGGCCGACCCGCCGGATCCACGCGCCGCTGACGCCTGCACGCCAGAACCCGGCGGCGTACCCGCCGGACCCGGCGCCGCCTCGTCCGGATTGGCCAGTGCCTCCACCGGGTACGCGTACTGGCTGTTCCAGTATTCGTCGAAGCCGGCCGACAGCCGGCGCACCGCCGGGCCGGCCACCACCACGTCGAGGTCGACGAAATTGGTGTCCGGCGCGCGCAGGAAGTAGGCATTGCCGATATTGCGACCGCCGGTCATCGCCATCGCGTTGTCCGCGATGAAGACCTTGTTGTGCATGCGCCGATTGACCCGGCGCGCGTCGCCGGCCACGCTGATGAAGCGCGTCAGCTTCGAGAAGCGCCCTGCCGGAAACGGATTGAAGTAGCGCACCTCGATGTTTGGATGGCGCGCAAAACGCAGGAAGGCCGGGTCCTTGCCGTCGCTGTGCAGGTCGTCGACCAGCAGCCGCACATGGACGCCGCGTTCGGCGGCGGCGCGCACGCGGCGCAGGATCTCGCGCGACGATTCGTCGGCGGCGACGATGTAATACTGCAGGTCCAGCGAACGGGTGGCGCGGTCGGCCAGCGTGATCAGCGTGCCGTAGGCTTCTTCGCCCGACGACACCAGGTGAAAGCCGGACAGCGCCGGGTCCGGCGTACTGCGGGCGACCGTTTGCCCCAGCGGGGTATCGGCCCAGCCGGTGAACGCGGTCGACGGCCGGCGCGGCACGTCTTGCGGCAGACTGGCGCAGGCAGAAGCGCTGAGCGCCAGCGTCACCGTGGCAAGCCAGCGCAGCCAGCTTGCCGTGCGCGGCCTCGCTTTCCCCCACGACACCGCAAACGCCGTCATGCCGACTCCATCAGTCCCGATGCTGTCAGCTTAGGGGGCGCAGCGGGCCCGGACAATCCGCCTTTGTCCGACAGCGCGCCCGAGCGCCCCGGGCGCTGCAATGCAGCGCGAATCGAGCCGGCGCTCAGCTGCGCCGCAGCGCCGCGGCCTCTGCGGCCAGCGAACGGATGCGGCCCCAATCGCCGCTGGCGACCGCGTCCTTCGGCACCACCCAGGAGCCGCCGACGCAAACCACGTTCGGCAGCGCCAGATAGGCAGGTGCGCGCGCCGCGTCGATGCCGCCGGTCGGGCAGAAGCGCAGCCGCGGCAGCGGGCCGTTCAGCGACTTCAGCATCGGCATGCCGCCGGCGGCCTCGGCCGGGAAGAACTTCAGGAAGGTAAAGCCGGCTTCGAGCGCGGCCATCGCCTCGCTGGCGGTGGCCACCCCTGGCAGCAGCGAAATGCCGGCATCGCGTGCGCCTTCGGCGAGCCGCGGCGTCAGCCCCGGCGACACCGCGAATTGCGCGCCGGCATCGCGCACGGCATGCAGCTGCGCGACGTCGAGCACGGTACCGGCGCCGACAATGGCCTGCGGCAAGGCGGCCGAGACCGCGCGCATCGCCTCGATGGCAACCGGCGTGCGCAGCGTGATTTCGAGCACCGGCAGGCCGCCGGCCACCAGTGCCTCGGAAACGCGCAGCGCCTCGTCGACGGACTGGAACTCGAGCACGGGGATGACCGGCACGCCGGCCAGGCGGTCGATCAGCGAAGGAGAGTGGCTTGGCATGGCGTGTTCAGGATCGAAGTGGTAACGAATCAATGAGAAGCGTCATCACGCCGTAGCGGCGACGCGAACGGAGGCCATCGGCGGATTTGCAGGGATCATCAGCGGATCATCAGCGGATCATCGGCGGATCATCAGCGGATCACCGAGACCGACTCGGCCAGCCGCGCGAGCACGGTTTCCGCCGACGGAATCGGCGCGACAGCGCCAAAGCCGGTGGTCGACAGCGCCGCGGCGACATTGGCATAGCGCGCCGCCTCGAACGGCTCGTCGCCGGCCGACAGCCGGGCGATAAAGCTGCCGCCGAAGCAATCGCCGGCGCCGGTCGCGTCCAGCGGCTGCACGCGGTACGCCGGCACGAGCGCGCGCGCATCGGGCGTGGCGACATACGCGCCCTCTTCGCCGAGCTTGAGCGCGACCAGCTGCACGCCGCAGCCGAGCAGATGGTCGACGATCGCGTCGCGGTCGTCCAGGCCGGTCAGCACCGTGACATCGTCCCAGCTCGGCAGGCAGATATCGGTCATCGCCAGCGCTTCGCGCATGATGCCCCGCGCCCGCGCCAGCGACCACAGCCGCAGCCGCAGATTGGTGTCGAGCGAGACCTTGACGCCAGCCTTGCGCGCCAGCTCCATCGCCGCCAGCCCGGCATCGCAGGCACTGTTGCTGATCGCCAGACTGATGCCGGACAGATGCAGATAGCGCGCCTCGGCGATGGCTTGCTGCGGCAGATCGTCATGGCTGTAGCGGCTCGCCGCCGAGCCCGCACGCAGATAGTCGAAGCGATGGCCGTGGTTGTCGTGGCTGACGAAGTAGACCCCGGTCGGCGCCTGCGGATCGGTGCGGACATGGCGGGTATCGACCCGTTCCTGCGTCCATAGCGCCAGCAGCCGCTCGCCGAAGCTGTCGGCGCCGACCGCACTGATGAAGCCGGTCTGCGCGCCGTGCCGCGCGGCGGCAATGCAGAAGTTGGAGGTGTCGCCGCCGAAGCCCTGCAGATAGCGCTCCGGCGCGTCGGGCTGCTGGTTGAACTCGACCAGCGCTTCGCCGAAGGCCAGGATATCGATGCTCATGGTGAAAAGCCGTCAGAAGAAGGTCTGCACGATATCGACCACGCGCAGTTCGTCGTCCAGCACCGGAATATGCCGCCACTTGTCGAAGGTCAGGCAAGGATGCGAGATGTCGAACGCGATCATGTCGCCGACCCGCACATCGTCGCCCGGCGCGATCCGCAGATAGGCGTGCTGATCCATCATGCCGGTGATCTCCCAGTGAGAAGGTATGGACGGCGACGGCCCGGCTGCGGTTCCCGGCGCTGTCTCCGAACCGGGGCGGAAGTGCCGCGCGGGAATCGGCATGCCGGCATCGAAGGCCGCGTCGCGCTTGCCCATGCCGACGATGGCGCGGTCCGGCTCGGGGATCGACTGCACATAGGCCCATAGCTGCAAGGCCGGCAGCAGCCCCTCTCGCATCTTCTGTGCCACCGGGTTGCTGGCAAGGATGCGCTGCTGCGCCTGCCGGTAGATGCCGACGTCATGCGTCAGATAGCAGCCGGGCCGCAGCACGATGTCGACCGGCGCACCAATGTCCGCGCCGGCGAATTCCTCCGCGACCACGTCGTACCAGGCCGAGCCCGCGCCGGACAGCACCACCGGGCGCCGTTCGGGACCCGCGCCAAAGCGGCCCTGCCTTGCGAGTTCACGCGTGACCGCGACCGTGCGGCGCAGGAAGGCACGGATATCGGCTTCCTGCTGCAGCACGCCCTCATAGATCTCCACGCCCGCGAGCGTCAGCGCATCGGGCCAGCGGCCCAGCGCATCCAGTACCTGCTGCTGTTGCACGGCGTCGCGCACGCCGGTGCGCCCGCCCTCCACGCCAAGTTCGAGCAGCACCCGCAGCCGCTGGCCGCGTGCACGGAAGAAGCCGCCAAGCTGATCGACCAGCTCGGCCGAATCGACCAGGCAGAAGAATTCGAAATCCGGATCGCGCAGCAGGTCGGCCACGATCTCCATATTGCGCCGGCCCACCAGCTGGTTCGCCATCAGCACGCGCCTGACGCCGTGCGCGTGCGCTGCGGCGGTCTGCTGCGCGGTGGCCAGCGTGATACCCCAGGCGCCGGCCTCGAGCTGCCGGGCGAACAGCTTCGGCGCCATCGTGGTCTTGCCGTGGGGCGCGAGCTTCACGCCGTACTCGTCCATGAATCGGCGCATCCAGGCGAGGTTGTGGGCCAGCCGGGATTCGTACAGCACCGCGGCCGGCAGGCTCAGTTCCTCGTCGAGCAGGCGCCAGCCGGTGGCCGCCTCGGCCGGCGGCAGCGGCACCTCCAGCTTGCCCAGCGCCTTGTTCAGCGGATCGATGATCCCGCTTTGGTACTTTATTTCACGCATGCCAGTCCTTGTTCCGCCGCGCCTTGCCGCGCGCTGCAGCGTCCCGTCGCAAATTTCGATTGACGTAATGATAGCGGCGAAATTACGATATTTCATCCTTGTTATAAAGTAACACGCCGCGGATGGCGACTCACCAGGTGCCAGAGCCGGGCAGCCGGCACCCCGCCGGCACCCCGCCGGCACCCAGAAACACCCCGGCCTTTGCCCAGCTTCACGCCCATGCCCGCTACCTTCGACATCCTGACCCGCATCGCCGAGCGCGGCCCCACGCTGCGGCTGGCCGAGCAGAAGGTCGCCCAGGTGATCCTCGAAGACGTCGCCGGCGCGGCCTCGGCCAGCATCAACGCGCTGGCGCGCAAGGCCGGCGTCAGCGAGGCCAGCGTGACGCGCTTTGCGAAAGCGCTCGGCTGCCGTGACGTGCGCGATCTGAAGCTGCGGCTGGCGCGCGCGACCGCCGTCGGCCAACGTTTCCTGCAGCACGAGTCCGACGCCGCCGGCGCCGAGCCGGCCCCGCTGTCGCTGACCGATCGCCTGCATCAGGACGTGGTCGCGGTGCTGGAGGCCAACCGCCGGCTGATCGACGAGGCCCAGATCGAGCGCGCCGCTCGCCTGTTGCAGGACGCACGCATGGTCTACGCTTTCGGCATGGGTGGCGGCTCGACCTGGCTGGCCGACGAGGCGCGCTATCGCCTGGCGCGGCTGGGCAGGCCGGTCGCCAGCTATCAGGACGCGCTGCTGCAGCAGATGGTCGCGGCCACGCTGGTCAAGGGCGACGTGGTACTGGCCTTCTCGGTCAGCGGCAGCGTGCCGGAGATGCTGGCCAGCTGCGATGTCGCGCGCGAATACGGTGCGCGCGTGATCGCGGTGACCGCGCTCGGCTCCCCGCTGGCCGCGCGCGCCGACGTGCTGCTGCCGGTGCGCGCGCTGGAGACCGACTTCATCTTCAAGCCATCGGCGTCGCGCTATGCGATGTTGCTGGTGCTGGACGTGCTGGCCACGCGGCTGGCGCTGTTGCAGCAGGACGACAGCCAGGAACGGCTGCGGCGGCTCAAGTACGTGCTGGACGCGCATCGGGGCGGCAGCGAACGCGGCAATGCGGCGTTGCGCGACAGCCGTCAGCCGCTCGGAGACTGACCATGGCAGCGAACTCGGACACCGCCTTCGCCTATGACACGCTGATCCGCGGCGCCACCGTGATCGACGGTTCGGGCGCCGCTGCGCGCGTCGCCGATGTCGGCCTGCGCCACGGCCGCATCGCGCGCATCGTCGATATCGGCCCTGACGACAATCCCGACGACGATGCTGGCGAACGCATCCCCGCCAACACTGCAGCCGAGGTCATCGAGGCCGATGGGCTCGTGCTGGCGCCCGGCTTCATCGACGTCCATACGCACGATGACACCAACGTCGTGCGCCAGCCCGAGATGACACCCAAGCTGTCGCAGGGCGTGACCACCGTGGTGGTCGGCAACTGCGGCATCAGCGCGGCACCGGTGGCCTTGCGCGGCGAGCCGCCCGATCCGATGAATCTGCTGGGCGATGCGGACGCATTCCGGTATCCGAGCTTCGCCGCCTATGTGGCCGCGGTGCAAGCCTGCCGGCCCGCGGTCAACGTGGCCGCGCTGGTCGGCCACACCGCGCTGCGCAGCAATCATCTGGACCGGCTCGACCGCGCCGCCAGCGCCGACGAAATCGCGGCGATGCGCGCGCAATTGCAGGAGGCGCTGGACCACGGCGCGCTCGGACTGTCCACGGGCCTGGCCTACGCCAACGCCTTCGCCGCGCCGACCGAGGAAGTGCTGGCGCTGGCCGAGCCGCTGGCGCGTGCCGGCGCGCTGTACGCCACGCATCTGCGCAGCGGATTCGCCGAGATCCTGGACGCGATGGACGAAGCCTTCCGCATCGGCCGTCATGCGCGCGTGCCGGTCGTGATCTCGCACCTGAAATGCGCCGGCGTGGGCAACTGGGGCCGCAGCGGCGCGGTGCTGGCCTCGCTCGATGCCGCGCAGCGCTGGCAGCCGGTCGGTTGCGACTGCTATCCGTACACCGCCAGTTCGTCGACGCTGGACCTGAAGCAGGTCACCGGCGACTTCGACATCATGGTCACCTGGTCCACGCCGCATCCCGAGATGGGCGGGCGCCTGCTCGCCGATATCGCGGCCGAATGGCAGGTCGATCTGCACGAGGCGGCGCGGCGCCTGCAGCCGGCGGGCGCGGTCTATCACTGCATGGAAGACGCCGACGTCGACCGCATCCTGGCCCATCCGGCCACGGTGATCGGTTCGGACGGCCTGCCCAACGACCCGCTGCCGCATCCGCGGCTGTGGGGCGCGTTTCCGCGCGTGCTGGGCCACTATTCGCGCGACCGCGAGCTGTTTCCGCTGACCATCGCCATCGCCAAGATGACCGGCCTGTCGGCCGAGCGCTTCGGGCTCGCGGGTCGCGGCTTCGTACGCGAAGGCCATTGGGCCGATCTGGTGCTGTTCGATGCCGCGACGATTCGCGACGCGGCCACGTTTACCGAGCCGATGCAGCCTGCCGAGGGTATCGCCGCGGTCTGGGTCAACGGCACGCTGTCGTGGTCGCAGCGGCGCGCCACCGGCGCGCGCGCCGGGCGCTTCCTGCCGCGCGGCGAGCGCTCGCCGGTCATGACGGACAGCTAGCGGCGCGCTGCGGCGATCTCCGTCCTTGCCGTTTCCGTTTCCAGTTTTATCCCCGTTTCAAGCATTCCCGTTTCAAGCATCCCGTTCCAAGGAGTCTTCATGGATATCCAACGCTTTGGCGTCGAAGGCGGCACCGGCACCGGTGGTCAGCACATGCCGTTCGCGCGCGCGGTCGCCGCCGACGGCTGGCTCTATGTGTCCGGCCAGGTGCCGATGGTCGATGGCGAGGTCGTCGACGGCGGCATCGTCGCGCAGACCCACCAGGCCATCAGGAACGTGCTGGCGATCCTGGCCGAGGCCGGCTACGGCCCCGAGCATGTGGTTCGATGCGGCGTCTGGCTCGACGACGCGCGCGACTTCGCCTCGTTCAACAAGATCTTCAAGCAGTATTTCGGCGCCAATCCGCCGGCGCGCGCCTGCGTGCAGTCGAGCATGGTGGTCGACTGCAAGGTCGAGATCGACTGCATCGCCTACAAGCGTCCGGGCGGCTGATTCGGCCGGTTCCGGCCACCCCCTTCCTTTTTTTCAACCGGGCCGCGCCAGCGGCCTCTTTCATACCGCCGCGGCGCCGACCGGCCCCGCGCACCCCAAGGAGACAACATGGTCCCAGTCACCGGAACCACGCTGTTGCTGTATGCGCTGATCGCCGTGATCGCGCTGGTCGTGCTGATCGCGCGATTCAAGCTGAACCCCTTCATCACGCTGGTGGTGGTCTCGGTGCTGCTCGGCTTCTCGGTCGGCATGCCGATGGGCGAGATCGTCAAATCGTTCGAGGCCGGCGTCGGCGGCACGCTCGGCCATATCGCGCTGGTGGTGGGCCTGGGCACGATGCTCGGCAAGATGATGGCCGAGTCCGGCGGCGCCGAGCGCATCGCGCGCACGCTGATCGATTTCTTCGGCGAGAAGCACGTGCACTGGGCGATGGCGACGATCGCCTTCATCGTCGGCCTGCCGGTGTTCTTCGAGGTCGGATTCGTGCTGCTGATCCCGATCGCCTTCAATATCGCGCAGCGCACCGGCACCTCGATGGTCAAGGTCGGCATCCCGATGGTGGCCGGCCTGTCGGTCGTGCACGGCCTGATCCCGCCGCATCCGGCGGCGCTGCTGGCGGTGACGGCCTATGGCGCCGACATCGGCCGCACCATCCTGTATGCGCTGATCGTCGGTATTCCCACCGCGGCGATCGCCGGACCGATCTTCGCCACGCTGATGGACCGCTATATCAAGCTGCCGGCCGACAACCCGCTGGCCGAGCAGTTCATCGAGGAAGCGGACGACGCCGCGCCGACCCAGGCGCTGCCGGGCTTCGGCATCACCGTGTTCACCATCCTGCTGCCGGTGATCCTGATGCTGATCGGCAGCAGCGCCGACCTGCTGACGACGCCGAAGACCTGGGCCAACGACTTCCTCAAGCTGATCGGCAATTCGGTGATCGCGCTGCTGATCGCGGCGCTGGTCAGCTTCTACACCTTCGGCAAGGCGCGCGGCTTCAATCGCGAGGCGATCCTGCGCTTCACCAACGAATCGGTGGCGCCCACCGCGATCATCACGCTGGTGGTCGGCGCGGGCGGGGGCTTTGGCCGCATCCTGCGCGACTCGGGCATCTCGAACTCGATCGTGCAGGTCGCGACCGGTGCCAACGTCTCGGTACTGGTGCTGGGCTGGCTGGTCGCCGTGATGATCCGCATCGCGACCGGCTCGGCCACCGTGGCAATGACCACTGCGGCGGGCATCGTCGCGCCGATCGCGGCCAGCGTGCCGGGCACGCGGCCCGAGCTGCTGGTGCTGGCCACCGGCGCCGGCTCGCTGATCCTGTCGCACGTCAACGATGCGGGCTTCTGGCTGGTCAAGGAGTACTTCAACATGACCGTGGCGCAGACCTTCAAGACCTGGACCGTCTGCGAGACGATCATCTCGGTGGTGGCACTGCTGCTGACGCTGGGGCTGGCGACCATCATCTGATTGGGCGGCTTCCTTCGGGGGCATCGCGGCGGCGTACGCCGCTGCCCTCTCCCCGTCCTGCCGGACCCATGCGCATTGCCGACGCCATGCGGCTGCCCCCACCACCAACCCGCCGCTCCTTGCCTACAATGGCCGGATGATCGCCGGCCAACAGGAGTCGCCATGCCCTTCGATCGTCGCCGCTTCCTTGCCTGTTCCGCCGCGCTGGCGGGCACGCTGACGTCCGCCGTGGGGGCGCAGCCCGGCCCCGCTTCCGCGCCGGCTGCGGCAGGCGCGGCCCCGCTGCGGCGCGCCATCCCGGGCACGCGCGAAACGCTGCCCGTGATCGGGCTCGGCACCGCCGACACCTTCGACGCCGGCACCCAGGGCCTGCAGCAGGGCCCGCTGTTCGAGGTGATGTCGCTGCTGCTGCAAACCCCCGGCGCCGTTCTCGATACCGCGCCCAGCTATGGTGCGGCGGAAGCGGTGACCGGCGAATTGTTGCGCCTGCACAATGGCCGCAAGCAGGTCTTCCTCGCCACCAAGATCTCGGCGTCGGCCAGCGGCGCGCCGGCGCAATGGGCGCGCTCGCAGCAGGAGCTGGGCAGCGACACCGTCGACCTGCTGCAGGTTCACAACCTGATCGACTGGGAGGAGAACCTGCGATTCCTGCGCCGCCTGCAGGAACAGGGCAAGACGCGCTATATCGGCGTCACGCACTATCGCGCCGATGCGCACGACCGGCTCGAGCAGATCGTGCGCAACGAGAAAATCGATTTCGTGCAGGTCAACTATTCGCTGGGCGAGCGCGAGGCCGAACGCCGGCTGCTGCCGCTGTGCCGGCAGCGCGGCATCGGTGTGCTGATCAATCGGCCGTTCCAGGACGGACGCCTGTTCCGCGCGGTGCAAGGGCGGCCGCTGCCGCCGTGGGCGGCCGAGCTCGATTGCAGCAGCTGGGGCCAGCTCTTTCTCAAATTCATCGTCAGCCATCCGGCGGTGACCGCCGCGATTCCGGCCACCTCGAATCCGCGCCATATGCGCGACAACCTCGGTGCAGCGCTTGGCCGGATGCCGGACGCGAAGCAGCGCGAGCAGATCGCCGCGCTGCTGGCCTAGCGCCCGACGCACCCGGACCGATACGGCATGGCCGCCGCTCCGTCACCGCCGTCCAGCCCCGGCCGCCTCGGCGCCCTGGGCATCCGTCCGGGCGAACACGCGGCCGTGGTCGCGGCTTTTTTGTTCTTCTTCTGCCTGTTCGCCAGCTACTTCATGCTGCGGCCGGTGCGGGAAACGATGGGCATCGCCGGCGGCGTGCGCAACCTGCAATGGCTGTTCACCGCGACATTCGTCGTGATGCTGGCCGCGATTCCGCTGTACGGCCTGGTCAGCTCGCGGCTGCCGCGGCGGCGCTTCGTGCCGTGGGTCTATGCGTTCTTCATCGCCAATCTGCTGGTCTTCGCGCTGGCCACGCGGGCGCGGCCCGACGATGTCTGGCTGGCGCGCGTGTTCTATGTGTGGCTGTCGGTGTTCAATCTGTTCGTGGTGTCGGTGGCCTGGAGCCTGATGGCCGACGTGTTCCGCCCCGAACAGGCGCGCCGGCTGTTCCCGGTGATCGCGGCCGGCGCCAGCGTCGGCGGGCTGGCCGGGCCGCTGCTGTCGGGGTGGCTGGTCGAACCCATCGGCCTGACCGGGCTGATGCTGCTGTCGGCCGTGCTGCTGGCGGCGACGCTGCCGGGTTGTGCGTGGCTGTTCCGCTGGCGGGCGCGGGCCGGGGCCGGTGCTGCGCTCGGAACCATCCCGCCGGGCGATGCCGCGGCGCGTGCCGGCTCCGTCCACCATGCAGACGCGGCACGCGACGATCCGCGCGACCCGATCGGCGGCAGCCTGCTGGCCGGCCTGACGCTGATCGCGCGCTCGCGCTATCTGCTCGGCATCGCGCTGTTCGTGATCCTGCTGTCGACCGCCAGCACCTTCCTGTACTTCGAACAGGCGCGGCTGGTCGCCGAAACCTTCCCCAGCCGCACCGAACAGACCCGCGTGTTCAGCGCGATCGATGCGATCGTGCAGGCGGCCACCATCGTGATCCAGCTGTTCTTCTCCGGCCAGGTGGCGCGGCGCTATGGCGTCACCGCGCTGCTGACGCTGGTGCCGTTGGCGGTGGCCGGCGGCTTCGTGCTGCTGGCGATCTGGCCGGTGTTTGGCGTGCTGGCCGGCGTGATGGTGCTGCGCCGCGTCGGCGAGTATGCGATGGTGCGACCCGGCCGCGAGATGCTGTTCACCGTGGTCGATGCCGAGACCAAGTACAAGGCAAAGAACGTCATCGACACGATGGTCTATCGCGCCGGCGATGCCGTCAGCGCGTGGGTCAAGACCGGCATCGATGCGCTGGCCTGCCATCCTGCGGTGGTGGCCGTGGCCGGCGCCGTGCTCGCCCTGGTCTGGGGCTTGCTTGGCTGGTGGCTGGGCCGGCGTCATCAAGGGGCCGCCGACATGCCGCTGCGGACCGCCCCCTCCACGGCCGGGCCTGCCACTCGCATGCCGGGCCGTTAGCCCTCGCATTCGGCCAAAATGGCGGCATGCGGGGCCAAGCGGGCCAGACCGCTCCGCCCGCCCGACGCCGCAGGCGTTACAGTGTCAGCCAGTACAGTGTCAGCCAGGCATGCGGCACCGGCACCGCCGGGCCGTCAACCACCGATCGATCGTATCGTCGCCGCGCATCGCGCGGCGCCACCGAAGGAAAGCCGCCATGAAAACCAAAGCCGCCGTCGCCTGGAAAGCAGGCGCCCCGTTGACCGTCGAGGAAGTCGATCTGGCCGGACCGCGCGCCGGCGAGGTGCTGGTCGAGATCAAGGCCACCGGCATCTGCCATACCGACTACTACACGCTATCCGGCGCGGACCCCGAGGGCATCTTCCCGGCCATCCTCGGCCATGAGGGCGCCGGCGTGGTCACGGAGGTCGGCCCCGGCGTGACCTCGCTGAAGCCCGGCGACCATGTGATTCCGCTTTACACGCCCGAATGCCGCCAGTGCAAGTTCTGCCTGTCGCGCAAGACCAATCTGTGCCAGGCGATCCGCGCAACGCAGGGCAAGGGCCTGATGCCGGACGGCACCTCGCGCTTCTCGCTCGACGGCAAGCCGATCTTCCACTACATGGGCACGTCGACCTTCGCCAACCACATCGTGGTGCCGGAGATCGCGCTGGCGAAGATCCGCGACGACGCGCCGTTCGACAAGGTCTGCTATATCGGCTGCGGCGTGACCACCGGCGTGGGCGCGGTGCTGTTCACGGCCAAGGTCGAGGCCGGCGCCAATGTGGTGGTGTTCGGCCTGGGGGGCATCGGCCTGAACGTGATCCAGGGCGCCAAGATGGTCGGTGCCGACAAGATCATCGGCGTCGACATCAACCCGAATCGCGAGGCGCTGGCGCGGCAATTCGGCATGACGCATTTCGTCAATCCGAACGACGTCGAGAACGTGGTCGACCATATCGTGCAGCTGACCGACGGCGGCGCGGATTACTCGTTCGAATGCATCGGCAACACCAAGGTCATGCGCCAGGCGCTGGAGTGCTGCCACAAGGGCTGGGGCAAGTCGATCATCATCGGCGTGGCCGAGGCCGGCGCCGAGATCTCGACCCGTCCGTTCCAGCTGGTGACCGGCCGCGAGTGGAAGGGCTCGGCGTTCGGCGGCGCGCGCGGCCGCACCGATGTGCCGAAGATCGTCGACTGGTATATGGACGGCAAGCTCAATATCGACGACCTGATCACGCATACGCTGCCGCTGGAGCGGATCAACGAGGGCTTCGACCTGATGAAGCGCGGCGAGTCGATCCGTTCGGTCGTGCTGTACTGAGGCCGGAGGCGCAACGCTCATGCTCGAACTGCTCTCCGAGCACGGCTGCTTCGGCGGCGTGCAGCGCTTCTACCGGCATGCATCGACCGCGGTCGGCTTGCCGATGCGCTTCTCGGTGTTCCTGCCGCCCGCGGCGCTGGCCGGCGTCGGCACGCCGCGGCCGGCGCTGTTCTATCTGGCCGGCCTGACCTGCACCGAAGAGACCTTCATGATCAAGGGCGGCGCGCAGCGGCTTGCCGCCCAGCTCGGGCTGATCCTGGTCGCGCCCGACACCAGTCCGCGCGACACCGGCATTGCCGGCGAGGCGGACGAATGGGACTTCGGGGTCGGTGCCGGCTTCTATCTGGATGCCACGCAGGCACCGTGGAACGCGCACTGGCGCATGGAAAGCTATGTCGCCGGCGAGCTCTACGATCTGGTGGTCGGCGAACTGGGCGCCGACCCGGAGCGCATCGGCATCTTCGGCCATTCGATGGGCGGCCACGGCGCGCTGGTGCTGGCGCAGCGCCATCGCGACCGCTTCCGCTCGGTATCGGCCTTTGCGCCGATCGCGGCGCCGTCGCAATGCCCCTGGGGCGAAAAGGCCTTCAGCCGCTATCTGGGCGAGGACCGCGCGCAATGGCTGCAGTACGACGCCACCGCGCTGATGCAGGCGCAAGCCGGCGCGCCCTTCCCCGGCGGCATCCTGATCGATCAGGGGCTGGCGGACAAATTCCTGGCCGACCAGCTGCATCCGCAAGCCTTCGAAGCGGCGTGCGCCGCGGTCGGCCAGCCGCTGACCCTGCGGCGGCACCAGGGCTACGACCACGGGTATTACTTCATCGCGACGTGGATGGAGGACCATCTGCGCCATCACGCCAGCCAGCTCGGCGACGGGGCGCCGCGAGCCGCCGGCACGCCGGGCAACTGATCGATAGACAACCCGCGGGAGGGCACCTGGGCGGCGCCCTCCCGGCGCCGCTTCGCGTTATCTAAAGCCCGAATCCCGAATGCGATAGCCGCGCCAGGCGGGATCGCTCAACATGCGCCGCGAATCAGAACTGCCAGAGACGTGATCGCGTTCGGCAGCACCAGGCATCGCGGTGATGCCTGCTGACAACGGGATCGGCACATGGCACGCGGGGATTTCATCAGGTTCGCATCGGTTTCCAAGGCTTACGACGGCAATCATGCCGTCGTCCGCGCACTGGACCTGTGCGTGCGCGAGGGCGAATTCCTGACGCTGCTCGGCCCGTCGGGCTGCGGCAAGACCACCACCCTGATGATGCTGGCGGGCTTCGAGGCCCCGACCCACGGCGAGATTCATCTGGACGGCGAACGCATCGACCGCGTGCCGCCCCACCGGCGCAACATCGGCATGGTGTTCCAGAACTACGCGCTGTTTCCCCATATGACGGTGGCGCAGAACGTCGCCTTCCCCCTGCAGATGCGCCATCTGGCGAACCGCCAGATCCGCGAACGCGTCGGCGAGGCACTGGAGATGGTGCGCCTGCAGCCGTACGCCCATCGCCGGCCGGCACAGCTTTCCGGCGGCCAGCAGCAACGGGTGGCGCTGGCGCGAGCGCTGGTGTACCGCCCCAGCCTGATCCTGATGGACGAACCGCTGAGCGCGCTCGACAAGCAGCTGCGCGAGCAGATGCAGTGGGAAATCAAGCAGCTGCATGCCCGCGTCGGTATCACTGTGGTCTACGTGACGCACGACCAGGCGGAGGCGCTGACGATGTCCGACCGGATCGGCGTGATGAACGAGGGTGTGCTGCAGCAGCTTGCCACGCCAGCCGACCTTTACGACAACCCCGCGAACGCCTTCGTCGCGCGCTTCGTCGGCGAGAACAATGCCCTGACCGCGCAGGTCGCCGCCATCGAGGGCGGCCATTGCACGCTGCGGCTGCCCGACGGTTCGCTGGTACAGGCGCGAGCCGGTGCCGGTTTGCGCGAGGGCCAGACCGCCTCGCTGACGCTGCGTCCCGAGAAGATCGTGATCGCACCCGCAGCGGCCGCGGGCTGGAACACGGCTCCGGCGCAGATCGCCGGCGTCGTCTACTGCGGCGACCACCTGCGGGTGCGGGTGGACAGCTGCGGCCTGGGCGGTGTCCTGATCAAGGCGCCGACGCAGGGCGCCGGCGCTCCCCTCGCCGCCGGCGGCAACGTCACCATCGGCTGGATGCGGGACCACTGCCTCGCTCTGCCCCTGCATTGAACGCCGAGACTTCCCGGCACGATCGACCATCCCGACACCATCCCTGTACTTTCGTTCTCGACCATGCGTATCCGATCCCTGCTGCAAGCCGGTGCCGTCGCGCCGTTTCTGATCTGGGCCGCCGCCGTGCCGGCCCAGCCTTCGCTGACCGTGGCGTCCTGGGGCGGCGCCTACAGCAAGAGCCAGCGCGAGGTCTACTTCGAGCCGTTCGCGAAGGCCACCGGCATCGCGGTCCGCGAGGACGAGTGGGACGGCTCGGTCGCCCGGATCCGCGCGATGGTCGACAGCCGTCATGTCTCCTGGGACGTGGTCGACATCTTTCCGGTCGAGGCGCTGCAGGGTTGCGAGGAGGGTTGGCTCGAGAAGATCGACTACAGCAAGCTCGGCGGCAAGCAAGCATTCGTCGAGGGTGCTGCCATGGAATGCGCGGTCGGCACGGTGCTGTACTCGACCATCTACGCGTACAACGCCGACCGTTTTCCCGCAGGCGGACCGACGACCATGGCCGACTTCTGGAACGTCAGAAAATTCCCGGGACCGCGAGCCATGCAGAAGACGCCGCGCACGACGCTCGAGTTCGCCTTGATCGCCGATGGCGTGCCGGCACGCGATGTCTACCGGGTACTCGGCACCAGGGAAGGCGTCGCGCGGGCATTTCGCAAGCTCGACGAGATCAAGCCTTACGTCAAGGTCTGGTGGACCGCGGGCGCGCAGCCCGTCCAGCTGCTGGCCGACGGCCAGGTCGTGATGACTACCGCATGGAATGGCCGGGTCTTCGACGCGGTGAAGAACAACGGCAAGAACTTCAGGATCGTCTGGGACGGGCAGGCAATGGATTTCGACCTGTGGGCCATTCCCAGGGGCACGCCGCAGCGGGCCGCGGCCCAGCAGTTCATTGCCTTCGCCTCGCGGCCCGACATCATGAGCAGGCACCCCGCCTATCTGCGGTACGCGCCGACCACCAAGGCAGCGGTACAGCGGTTGTCGCCGGACATTCTCAAGGACCTGCCCAGCGCGCCGCAGAACAGCAAGAACGCGTTCGTGGTGTCGGCCCGCTTCTGGGCGGACAACGATCAGGAACTGACCGAGCGCTTCAACCAGTGGCTCGCGCGCTGACGCGGCGGGTCGCACCGGATACCATCCATCGCTTGACGGGACACAGATGTCGATTCCATTGCGCGACGCCGAAGCGGCCGGTGTCATCGCCGGCGCCGGACGCCGCCGATTCCGAGAGGTCATCGCGCCGCGCCGCCAGCTGATGGCGCTGGCACTGGTGGCGCCCCTGTCCCTGTTTCTGCTTGCCACCTTCGTCGCGCCAGTCGCGACGCTGCTGGTACGAAGCGTCGACAACCGCGAGATCGGCCGCGTGCTGCCGCACACGGCCAAGGCACTGCACGCATGGGATGGCACCGGGCTGCCCGATGAGAACGCCTTCGCCGCCCTGGCAGACGATCTGCAGAACGGCTCGCGGGAAGACGTTGCAGCGGTCGCGCGCCTGCTCAATACGTATCGGCCCGGCGCTCGGTCGCTGCTGATCCGGACGGCCCGGACGATCGCACAACAGGACGGCATCGACGCGCCCTCGCCTCGGGGCCGGTTGGTCCGCATCGACCCGGCCTGGGACGAGGCCCCGATCTGGCAGGCGCTGCGGCGAGCCGTGCCGCCCTTCACCGATCACTATCTGCTGGCCGCGCTCGATCTGCGCCGCGAGGCGTCGGGCGCCATCGTCGCCGTCGAGCCCGACAGCGCCATCTATCGCGACGTGCTTGGACGGACGCTGGCGGTCAGCCTCAGCGTGACCGTCGGCTGCCTGCTGCTCGGCTATCCGCTGGCCTATCTGATGACCCAGGCCGGACCCCGCACGGCGCGGATCCTGCTGCTGCTCGTGCTGCTGCCGTTCTGGACCTCGCTGCTGGTGCGCACTACCGCATGGGCCGTCGTGCTGCAGAACCACGGTGTGCTGAACACGCTGCTGGCCTGGACCGGCCTGATCGATCCAGGCCATCCGCCCGAGCTGATCTACAACCGGACGGGCGTGCTGATCGCGATGATCCATATCCTGTTGCCGTTCATGATCCTGCCCGTGCATGGCGCCATGAAGGCCATACCGGCCAATTACCTGCGCGCTGCCGCTTCGCTCGGGGCGCCGCCTCGCCAGGCCTTTCTTCGTGTCTTCCTCCCCTTGAGCATGCCCGGAGTCGTCGCCGGGGCCCTGATGGTGTTCATCCTGGCGCTGGGGTACTACATCACGCCCTCGCTGGTGGGCGGCACGCAGGACCAGATGCTGGGCTTCTACATCGCCTACTTCGCCAACCAGGTCAGCAACTGGGGCATGGCGGCCGCACTGAGCGCCATCCTGCTCGCCGCCATCGTGCTGCTCTACGCGGTGTTCCATCGGGTCGTGGGCGTCGATCGCCTGCGGATCGGTTGACCGCACCCCGCCTCGCTGCTACCTCGCTGCCACGCCCCACCGCCACCCCGCCCGCGTTGCCATGCCTGCCTCGTCTCTCCTGCTCCGGCTGTACTGCGCCGGCGTCCTGATCTATCTGCTGGCGCCGATCCTGTCGATCATCCCGCTGTCGTTCAATGCGGAGCCGTCATTCACCTATCCGCTGGCAGGCTGGTCGCTGCGGTGGTACAGCGAATTCCTCGGCTCGCAGGCCTGGCAGCTGGCGCTGAAGAACAGCGTGATCGTGGCCGTCGGCAGCACGCTTGCCGCGGGTGTACTCGGCACGCTGGCGGCGCTTGGCCTGAGCCAGCGCCAGTGCCCGCTGCGTGCCGGCCTGATGGCCGTACTCGTCGCGCCGATGGTCGTTCCCGTCGTCATCACGGCGGTGGGGTTCTACGCTGTCTTCGCGCAACTGGGCCTGCTGAACTCCCTGGCCGGTCTGATCGTCGCCCACACCGCATTGGGCGCGCCGTTCGTGGTCATCACCGTCACCGCGACGCTGTCCCGCTTCGACAACAGGCTGATGTGGGCTGCCGCCAGCCTGGGCGCGCGGCCGCTCACGGCGTTCCGGCGCGTCATGCTGCCCGCCATCGCGCCGGGCATTGCGGCGGGCATGGTGTTCGCGTTCGTGACGTCGCTCGATGAAGTCGTGATTGCGCTCTTCCTGGCCGGACCGGAGCAGCGAACCTTGCCGCGGCAGATGTGGAGCGGTATGCGGGAATCGATCAGTCCCACCATCACGGCGGCGGCGAGCCTGCTGATCGTGCTGTCGTGCGCCTCGCTGGCCGCGGCGCAATGGCTGCAGGGACGCGCCGCCCGTCAATCGGCTGGAACGGCCGGGGCGGGAAGTCCCGACACGCGGCCTACGCCGCCGCGCCGAAGCGCTGCCGATAGTCGCGCGGCGTGATGCCCAGATGGCGCAGGAAGGCGCGCCGCAGCGCTTCATCGGACCCGAAGCCGCTGCGCGCGGCCACGGCCTTCAGCGGCAGTTCGCCCTGCTCCAGCAGCCGGCGCGCCGCCTCCAGCCGCGCCGATTCGATGAAGGCGGTCGGACTCGCGCCGGTCTCGCGCACAAACACCCGGCGGAAATTGCGCTCGCTCATCGCCGCCCGCGCGGCCATCTCGCTCATCGTGAAGGCGCGGGTCAGGTCGCGCAGGATCCAGTCCTGCACCTGCCTGACGCCGGCATGGCCGGTGGTCTGGCTGGCCAGATGCACGCTGAATTGCGACTGGCCGCCGGGTCGCTTCAGGAACACCACCAGTTCGCGCGCCAGATCGAGCGCGATCTCGCGCCCCAGATCCTCCTCGACGATGGCCAGCGCCAGGTCGATGCCGGCCGTGACCCCCGCCGAAGTCCACAGCCTGCCCTGACGCACGAAGATCGCATCGGGATCGACCGCCACCGCGGGAAAGCGCTGCCTCAGCAGCGGCGCGACGCTCCAGTGCGTGGTTGCGCGCTTGCCGTCGAGCAGGCCGGCGGCCGCCAGAAAGAACGATCCCGAACACAGCGCCACCAGCCGGCCGATGCGCGGCGCCACCGTGCGCGCCCACGGCACGATCTCGTCCGCTTCCTGCAACGCCCTTTCGATATCGCGCGCGCCGACGATCACCGCGGTATCGGGCAGCAGCACCGTGTCGAGCCGGGCGGTGGCCTCCAGCGTCATCAGCGTGTCCGAACGCACCGGGCCCACGCGCGTCGAGACGATCCGCGTGCGATAGGCCGGCGGCCGGCCGCGCCTGGCCAGCTGCAGGTTCGCATAGTCGAACACTGTCATCGGCCCGACCGCCTCCATGGCCTTGAAGCCGGGATAGACGACGAGATCGATCTGATGGGGTGCGGGGGACGGCTGGGACATGAAGCGGAAACGGCGGGCGGGCGGCCGGCGGGAACGACCCGCGGGAGGGACCGCGCTCTTTGGAAAAAGAACGAAGGCGACAGTGTAAACGACGCCCCGCTGCGGGCCGTGCGGAGCGCCGAGCCCCACCTGCTTGCTATCATGAACCGCAGACCGTTGCGCCACCGACCCTTCCGATCACCGCCTGATCACTTCGCTGCGAGCCGCCCGTGCCCCATGAAGTCAGTCTGATCACCACCATCGCCGCCGGCCTCGGTCTGGCGCTCGTCTTCGGCTTCGTCTGCGCCCGCCTGGGCGCGCCGGCGCTGGTCGGCTATCTGCTGGCCGGCATCGTGATCGGGCCTGCCACACCGGGCTTCGTTGCCGACATGGCGCTGGCGGGCCAGCTCGCCGAGATCGGCGTGATGCTGCTGATGTTCGGCGTCGGCCTGCACTTCTCGCTGGAAGACCTGCTGTCGGTGCGCCGGATCGCGCTGCCCGGCGCGATCGTGCAGATTGCCTTCGCCACCGCGCTGGGGGCCGGCGTCACGCGGCTATGGGGCTGGCCGCTGGCCGATGCGCTGGTGTTCGGCCTGTGCCTGTCGGTCGCCAGCACCGTGGTGCTGCTGCGCGCGCTGGAGCAGCGCGGCACGCTGGAGTCGGTCAACGGCCGGATCGCGGTCGGCTGGCTGGTGGTCGAGGATCTGGTCATGGTGCTCGTGCTGGTGATGCTGCCCGCGCTGGCCGAGGTCTTCGGCACGGTGCCTGCAGGCCAGGCCGCGGCGATCGCATCCGGCGGCAACGGGGCCGTGCAGCCCGACGCCGGCGCCTCGCTATGGGCCACGGTCGGCGCCACGCTGGGCCGCGTGGCCATCTTTATCGCGCTGATGCTGCTGGTAGGCCGCCGGGTGTTTCCGTGGCTGCTGTGGCAGGTCGCGCGCACCGGCTCGAACGAGCTGTTCACGCTGTGCCTGGTCGCCGCCGCGGTGGGCATCGCCTACGGCTCGGCGGTGCTGTTCGGCGTGTCGTTCGCGCTCGGCGCCTTCTTCGCCGGCATGGTGCTGCGCGGCTCGGCGCTGAGCCATCGCGCCGCGCAGGAGACGCTGCCGCTGCGCGACGCCTTCTCGGTGCTGTTCTTCGTCTCGGTCGGCATGCTGTTCGATCCGCGCGTGCTGATCGACGCGCCGCTGCAGGTCGTCGCCACGCTGGCCATCGTGATCGTCGGCAAGTCGGTGGCCGCGCTCGCGCTGGTGCTGACGATGCGCTATCCGTTGAACACCGCGCTGACGGTATCGGCGAGCCTCGCGCAGATCGGCGAGTTCTCTTTCATCCTCGCCGGGCTGGGCGTCACGCTGGGCATGCTGACCCCGCACGCGCAGAATCTGGTGCTGGCCAGTTCGCTGATCTCGATCGCCCTGAACCCGCTGGTGTTTCGCTCGGTCGAGCCGCTGCAGCGCTGGATCCGCGGACGCTCGGCGCTGGCGCGCAAGCTCGAGCGCAGCGCCGATCCGCTGGCCGAGCTGCCCGCCACCGTCGATCAGGCGATGCTGCGGCGGCAGGTGGTGCTGGTGGGCCATGGCCGCGTCGGACGCCGCATCGCCGCCGCGCTGCGCTCGCATGGGGTGCCGGTCGTCGTGGCAGAGCAGAACCGCGAGATCGTCGAATCCCTGCGCCAGCAAGGCGTGCCTGCGGTGTCGGGCGATGCGGCCGAACCGTCCGTGCTGATCCAGGCCCATATCGTGCACGCCGGGATGCTGGTGATCGCCACGCCCGATACCGTTGGCGTGCGGCGCATGGTCGAGATCGCACGCACGCTGAATCCGGGCATTCGCATCCTGGTGCGCACGCACAGCGAGGACGAGGCCGCGCTGCTGCTGCAGGATCGCGTCGGCGAGGTGTTTCTGGGCGAACAGGAGTTGGCAACGGCGATGATCCGGCGCGTGCTGGAAACCGCGCGGCAGGACGCCACGGCAGGACCGAATGCCGGCGCCAACAGCGCTGCCGACACCAGCGGCCAGCGCGCCGACGCGCCGAACTGAATCGCTGCGGTCCTGGGGGGGCGCGGGTCGCACCCTCAGTCCACGCCGGCATGCATGCCGCGATAGACCCCGGGCCGCAGCCCGGTCCAGCGCCGGAAGGCGCGATGGAACGCGCCTGGCTCGGCAAACCCCATCTCGGCGGCGATCTCGGTGATCGGCAAGGCGGTATGGCTCAACGCCTCGATCGCCAGATCGCGCCGCAATTCGTCCTTCAGCTGCTGATAGGTGGCGCCCTCCTCCATCAAGCGCCGCCGCAACGACGATGCGGACAGATGCAACGCCGCCGCCAGCCCTTCGAAGGTCGGCCACGCGTCGGGGCGCGACTGCCGCAGCAGCCGCCGCACGCGCGCCGCCACGCTGCTGCGGTCGGAATACTTGACCACCACGTTATGCGGCGCGTCGCGCAGGAAGGCTTTGACGCTGCGCTCGTCGTGCCGCACGGGATGATCCAGCCATGCAGCGTCGAAGACCAGCGCGGTGCCGGGCGCACCAAAGGCGAGCTGGCGTGAATACATGACGCGGTACTCGGCGCTATAGCTCGGCTCGGGATAGCGGAACGTCGCCAGCCGCACCGGCACGCGGCGCCGCGCCAGCCAGCACATCAGCCCATGCAGCATGATCAGCAGCGTCTCCTGCGCGAATACGCCGGGGCGGCGGCGCGACGGCTCGGTCAGCACCAGCGCGGCACGCTCGGGCCCCGCGCCGGGCGCATCGCCATCGTAGCGGCGCAGCAACTGCACGCCGACATCGTCGAGCAGCAGCCCGAAGCCGCGCGCGACCCGCTCGAGCCCCTGCCCCACCGTGCGGCTGCCGGCCGCCGCATGGCACAGCAGCGCGAAGCTGCCTGGCTTCATCGCGCGGGAGTCCTGGCCGAAGAACTCGTCGCCCAGGGCCGCCGATACCGCCAGCCACAGCGCGCCGTAGCTGGTCGCCGACACGCGTGCCTGCGGTACGGCCAGCATCGCCGGCGCGATCCCGGCGGCGCGCAGCACCGGCTCGGCGTCGACGCCGCGCGCCCGCAGGCCGGAAATCGCATGATGGACGAAGCAGATCGCGACGCTACCTTTTTCCATCGGCTCGGACGACAAGGACGGGACGCAACGGCAGAGGCATGGAGACGGTCCGTGGAGGTGGGTCGATGCCGACTGCCGCAGCAACGGCAACCGGCGACGGAAATCGCGGCGGCAAAGCGCGACGGCAAAGCGGCTCGCAGTGGCAAATCAGTTCAGTGCAGTTGACGGATTTTGGCATAGCGCGCGCCGGCATCGTGTTTCTACACTGCGGTCCATCGTCGACGCCGCGATGCCACCACGACAGCGCCATGTACAGCGAATATACCGAGCAGCAACGCATGATCCGCGACACCGCGCGCGCCTTCGCCGAGGAACGGCTCAAGCCGAACGCCGCGCAATGGGACCGCAGCGGACAACTGCCCGACGAGATCGTCGCCGAGATGGGCGCGCTAGGCCTGCTCGGCATGATCGTGCCCGAGCAATGGGGCGGCACCTATACCGACTACATTGCCTATGCGCTGGCGATCGAGGAGATCGCCGCCGGCTGCGCGGCCTGCGCGACGCTGATGAGCGTGCACAGCTCGGTCGGCTGCGGCCCGATCCTGCACTACGGCACCGAGGCGCAGAAGGCGCGCTATCTGCCGGCGCTGGCCAGCGGCGAGCTGATCGGCGCGTTTTGCCTGACCGAGCCGCAGGCGGGCTCCGAGGCCCACAACCTGCGCACGCGCGCGCGTCCGACCGATGATGGCTGGGTGCTGTCGGGCAACAAGCAATTCGTCACCAACGGGCAGCGCGCCGGCATCGCCATCGTCTTCGCCGCCACCGAGCCCGAGCGCGGCAAGCGCGGACTGTCCGCCTTTCTGGTGCCGACCGACACGCCGGGCTTTCATGTCCATGCTCCGGAGAAGAAGCTGGGCATCCGCGCCTCGGACACCTGCGCGATCACGCTGGAGGACTGCGCCGTACCGCACGACGCGCTGCTGGGCGACACCGGCGAGGGCCTGCGCATCGCGCTGTCGAATCTCGAAGGCGGCCGCATCGGCATCGCTGCGCAGGCGATCGGCATCGCGCGCTCGGCCTTCGACGCGGCCTGCCGCTATGCCGGCGAACGCGTCCAGTTCGGCCGGCCGCTGCGCGAGCACGCGCCGATCGCCAACATGCTGGCCGACATGGCTACCGAGCTCAATGCCGCGCGGCTGCTGGTGCATCGCGCGGCGCGCATGCGCAGCGACGGCCAGCCCTGCCTGTCCGAAGCATCGCAGGCCAAGCTCTATGCCTCGGAGCTGGCCGAGCGCGTCTGCTCCAAGGCGCTGCAAATCCACGGCGGCTACGGCTACCTTGAGGACTACCCGGTCGAGCGCCATTACCGGGACGCGCGCATCACGCAAATCTACGAGGGCACCAGCGAGATCCAGCGCATGCTGATCGCGCGCTCGCTGTAGTTCCCCCCTCGCCTTTCCCCTACGGCTTACCGGCTACAACAAACCGACGGAGACACCATGAGCACACAGCCCGCCACCGATACCGCGATCCCGACCGTCAAGCTGCTGATCAACGGCGAATGGGTCGAATCGGCCGCGACCGAATATCGCCAGGTCGTCAACCCGGCCACGCAGCAGGTGCTGGCGCGCGTGCCGCTGGCCACGCGGGCGGAGGTCGAGGCAGCGGTCGGCGCCGCGCAGCGCGCCTTCGCCAGCTGGCGCCATACGCCGATCGGCGCGCGGCTGCGCATCATGCTGAAGTACCAGGCGCTGATCCGCGAGCACAGCAAGCGCATCGCCGCGATCCTGACAGCCGAACAGGGCAAGACGCTGTCCGACGCCGAGGGCGACATCTTCCGCGGCCTGGAGGTGGTCGAGCATGCCGCGTCGATCGGCACGCTGCAGCAGGGCGGCTTCGCCGAGAACGTCGCGGCGACGGTGGACACCTACACGCTGCAGCAGCCGATCGGCGTCTGCGTCGGCATCACGCCGTTCAATTTCCCGGCCATGATTCCGCTGTGGATGTTCCCGATGGCGATCGTCTGCGGCAATACCTTCGTGCTCAAGCCTTCCGAGCAGGACCCGCTGTCGACGATGGAACTGGTGGCGCTCGCGCTCGAAGCCGGGGTGCCGCCCGGCGTGCTGAACGTCGTGCATGGCGCCAAGGATGTGGTCGACGCGCTGTGCACGCATCCCGATGTCAAGGCGGTGTCCTTCGTCGGCTCGACCGCGGTCGGCACCCATGTCTACAACCTGGCCGGCAGCCACGGCAAGCGCGTGCAGTCGATGATGGGCGCCAAGAACCATGCGGTGGTGCTGCCCGACGCGCACAAGGAGCAGACGCTGAACGCGCTGGTCGGCGCCGCCTTCGGCGCGGCGGGCCAGCGCTGCATGGCGACCTCGGTGGCTGTGCTGGTCGGGGCGGCGCGCGACTGGGTGCCCGATCTGATCGCCAGGGCGCGTACGCTGAAGGTCGGCGCCGGTGCCGAGCCCGGTACCGATGTTGGGCCGGTGGTGTCGGTCGCGGCGAAGCAGCGCATCCTCGGCCTGATCGAGGCCGGCGTGAACGAAGGGGCGACGCTGGCGCTCGATGGCCGCGACGTCAGCGTGCCCGGCTATCCGGACGGCAACTTCATCGGGCCGACCGTGTTCACCGACGTCACCACCGAGATGTCGATCTACACGCAGGAAATCTTCGGGCCGGTGCTGGTGGTGATCGGCGTCGACACGCTGGACGAGGCGATCGCGCTGGTCAACCGCAACCCGTTCGGCAACGGCACCGGCGTCTTCACGCAGAGCGGCGCCGCGGCGCGCAAGTTCCAGAGCGAGATCGACGTCGGCCAGGTGGGCATCAATATCCCGATCCCGGTGCCGGTGCCGTATTTCAGCTTCACCGGCTCACGCGGCTCCAAGCTCGGCGACCTCGGCCCCTACGGCAGGCAGGTGGTGCAGTTCTACACGCAGACCAAGACCGTGACGGCACGCTGGTTCGACGACGAGACCGTGAATCACGGCGTCAACACCACCATCGCGCTGCGCTGAAGCGCGCCATCGTCGACGCAAACGCACAGGAGACTTCGATGCATATCGCCTTTATCGGCCTGGGCAACATGGGCGCGCCGATGGCCCGCAACCTGCTGAAGGCGGGCCACACGCTGACGGTATTCGACCTGAACGCGCAGGCCCTTGCCGCCTTGTGCGAAGCGGGCGCGAGCGGCGCCGATTCGCCGCGGCAGGCGGTCGCCGAAGCCGATGTCGTGATGACGATGCTGCCGGCGGCGGTACATGTGCGGCGCGTCTACACCGGTGAGGATGGCGTGCTGGCGGGCGTGCGTGCCGGCGTGCCGCTGGTCGATTCGAGCACGATCGACCCGGCAACGGTGCGCGAACTCGCCGCGCTCGCTGCCGGCCAGGGCAATCCGTTCGCCGATGCCCCGGTGTCGGGCGGCACCGTCGGCGCGCAGGCCGGGACGCTGACCTTCATGGTCGGTGCCGATACCGCGCTGTTCGAGCGCCTGCAGCCGGTGCTGTCCGGCATGGGCAAGAACGTGGTCCGCTGCGGCGACACCGGCACCGGTCAGGTCGCCAAGATCTGCAACAACCTGATCCTCGGCATCTCGATGATCGGCGTGTCGGAGGCGATGGCGCTGGGCGCCCGGCTCGGCATCGACGCCAAGGTGCTCGCCGGCATCGTCAATACCTCGACCGGACGCTGCTGGTCCTCGGACACCTATAACCCCTACCCCGGCGTGATCGACACCGCCCCGGCCGCGCGCGGCTACAGCGGCGGCTTCGGCGCCGAGTTGATGCTCAAGGACCTGGGGCTGGCCAACGACGCCGCTCGCGCCGTGCGGCAGCCTCTGTTTCTCGGTGCGCTGGCGCAGCAGCTGTATCAGGCGATGTGCCAGCGCGGCGACGGCCAGCTCGATTTCTCCGGCGTGATTCGGCAATACCTCGATACCGATGGGGGATCGGCGTGAACGCAAGAGTCGAATCCATGCCGCCGCAGCGCGAGGCCAACGCCAGCGACGAAGTCCGCTTCGAGGTCGTCAATCGCGTCGGGCTCGTCACGCTGAATCGGCCGCGCCAGCTCAATGCGCTGTCGTATCCGATGATCCTCGCGCTGCGCGCGCAACTGCGGCAATGGGCTACGGAGGAAGAGATCGTCGCCGTGGTGCTGCGGGGCGCGGGCGAGAAGGCATTCTGCGCAGGCGGCGATATCCGCGCGCTGTACGACAGCTTTCGCGCTCACGTAGCGGGCAAGGGCGGCGAGGATGCAGAACCGCTGTACCGCCGCTTCTTCGTCGACGAATACCAGCTCGATTTCGAATTGCATCGCTACCCGAAGCCGGTGGTGGCGCTGATGGATGGCATCGTGATGGGCGGCGGCATGGGCCTGGCGCAGGCGGCGCCGCTGCGCATCGTCACCGAACGCTCGCGCGTCGCGATGCCGGAGACCGGCATCGGCCTGGTGCCCGATGTCGGCGCCAGCCACTTCCTGGCGCGCATGACGCCTGAACTGGCGCTCTATGTGGGCCTGACCGGCGTGACGCTCGGTGCGGCCGACACGCTGCTGTGCGGGCTCGCCGATGTCGCGGTCGACAGCGCTTCGTTGTCTGCGTTGGAGACGACGCTGGCGGACATCGCCTGGTCCGACCACGCCAACGGCAACAACGACAACAACGACAACAACGGCAACAATGGCAACAACGGCGACACGGTGCTGGCGCGCCTGCGCCACGCGCTGGCTCCCACATCGTCGACGACCGCCGCGGATGCCCCGCTGCTGCAGGTCTTGCCCGCCCTGCTGCGGCACTTCCGCCCTGGCCGGACACCCGCTGCGATCCTGCAAGGACTTGCAGGCGAGCAGGATCCGGCCTGTGCGGACTGGGCGGCGAAGACCGCGGCACTGCTGCACGGCCGCTCGCCGCTGATGACCGCGGTCACGCGCGAACTGCTGCTGCGCGGCCGCCGGCTCGATCTGGCCGACTGCTTCCGCATGGAGCTCGACGTGGTCAGCCATGCGTTCACCGATGGCGACTTTATCGAAGGCGTGCGGGCGCTGATCGTCGACAAGGATCAGACGCCGCGTTGGCGGGTGGCGAGCCACGACCAGGTCGATGCAGAAGCGGTGCGGGCATTCTTCGATTCGCCCCGGCAAGGCAAGCGACACCCGCTGGCACCGCCGGCCTTGACGTCGTGATCCTTCGATCCGCGTGGTCGCCGGCGAACTACCCTTTCGCCCCGGCCCCGCGCGCCGGCTCGTTCGCCGCCGGCGCAACCAGCCCATCGGCCCGGAACATTGCCTTGATTCCCCGTACCGCCTGCCGAATGCGGGACTCGTTCTCGATCAACGCAAAGCGGACGTAGTCGTCGCCGAAGTCGCCGAAGCCGATGCCCGGCGAGACCGAGACCTTGGCCTTCTGCAGCAGCTGCCTGGCGAATTCCAGCGAGCCGAGCGCACGATACGGTTCGGGGATCCGCGCCCAGATATACATCGAGGCCTTCGGCAATTCGACCGGCCAGCCGGCTTCGTTCAGGCCCCGCGCCAGTACGTCGCGGCGCGACTGGTATTGCGCGGCAATCTCGCGCACGCACTGCTGGTCGCCTTCGAGCGCGGCGATCGCGGCGATCTGCAGCGGCGTGAAGGTGCCGTAGTCGTGATAGCTCTTGATCCGTGCCAGCGCCGTTACCAGGTCGGCGTTGCCCGCCATGAAACCGATTCGCCAGCCGGCCATGTTGTAGCTCTTCGACAGCGTGAAGAACTCCACCGCAATGTCCTTGGCGCCGGGCACCTGCAGGATCGACGGCGCCTTCCAGCCGTCGAACACGATGTCCGCATAGGCCAGATCATGGACCACCAGGATGTCGTGCTTGCGCGCCAGCGCGATCACGCGCTCGAAGAAATCGAGCTCGACGCATTGCGCGGTCGGGTTGGACGGGAAGCCCAGCACGATCATCTTGGGCTTCGGATAGCTGCCGCGGATCGCGCGCTCGAGTTCCGCGAAGAAGTCGACCCCGGGAACCAGCGGCACCGAGCGGATATCGGCGCCGGCGATCACCGCGCCATAGATATGGATCGGATAGCTCGGGTCCGGCACCAGCACGGTGTCGCCGCGATCGAGCGTCGCCAGCATCAGATGCGACAGCCCCTCCTTCGAGCCGATCGTCACGATGGCCTCGCGCTCGGGATCGATATCGACCGCATACCGTTCGCGATACCAGTGCGAGATCGCCCGGCGCAGCCGCGGAATGCCGCGCGAGGTCGAATAGCCGTGGGTATCGGGACGTTGCGCCGCCTCGGTGAGCTTGGCCACGATATGCGCGGGCGTCGCGCCGTCGGGGTTGCCCATGCTCATGTCGATGATGTCCTCGCCACGACGGCGCGCGGCCATCTTGAGCTCGGCGGTGATATTGAAGACGTAGGGGGGAAGACGATCGATGCGCGCGAAGCGGCGCTGGCCCGAGGAGCTCGACGAGCCCGGGCCCGAGGATGCCGGAATGGCTGACATGGTTGTCCTTTTACGTAAGCGCCCGGAACCGTCCGAGCGACGTTGGCGGTTGTCTGCCGCCGGCGACGATGTTAATCGGGTTACGGGCGCACGTCCATCGCTATCGCGGCGATGCGATGGGCGCGCGCCGTCGAGCCGGCGGCCACGGCGTGCCGTCTCAGTCGTCGAGCGTCTCGTGCACGCCCACGGCGCCGTGCTTCCAGTAGGCCGACGCGCGGATGCGGCGCTTGTCGATGCCGCGCTCGTCGACCAGGCAGGCACGCACCGCGCGCATGGCTGCCGCCTCGCCCGCGGCCCAGGCATAGCCTTCTCCTGCAGGCAGTTCCAGTCGGCGCACGGTCGTCAGCAATTCGTCGCCCTCGGCGCGATACAGCCAATGCAGTTCGCAGTCGGCGTCGCTGCGCAGATCGAGGCGAGCGTCGCGATCGTCGACCTCGGCGATCACCACCACGCGCTTGCCGGCAGGCAGTTCCTCCAGACGGCGAGCGATAGCCGGCAGCGCCGCTTCGTCGCCGATCAACAGGTGCCAGTCGAACGCCGACGGGATCACGAAGGAACCGCGCGGCCCGCCGATGCCGAGCCATTGGCCCGGCTGCGCATGCGCCGCCCAGCTGGCGCCGGGGCCATCGCCGTGCAGCACGAATTCGATATCGAGCTCGCGCGCCGCGGCGTCGTAGCGGCGCGGCGTGTAGTCGCGCGCGATCGGCCGCGGCTGCCCCTCGGGGAACATCGGACCGTCCGGGCCCATTTCGGGCAGTACCGGCCGCTGCTGTCCCGGCGCGGGCAGGAACACCTTGATATGGTCGTCGAACGATGCCGAGACAAAGTCGGCGAGATCGTCGCCGGTGAAGGTCACGCGCAGCAGCGCGGGGGAAATCCGCTGCAGGCGGACCACCTGGATATGGCGAAACTTCAGCGGATGACGGACGCGCTCGACGGTGAGCGCGGCGTTGCGGCTGTCAATCGTATCGGGAGTATTGGCGCGGTCGGTAGTGGACATGCATTACCTCGGGGTTCGTGGTCGGGCAGGATGCGGCGGCGCGGCGGCCGCCTCGGTGTCTTCGATGTCAGCGACGGCGCGCATCAGGATGTCCGCCACGCGCCGCTGTTCGGCCGGCGAGGCATCGGTGCGCAGCAGCAGCGCGCGCTTGAGCGCCATGCGCGCCTGCACGAACTCGGGCAGCCAGCCGCTGCCCTGCTCGTCCGGCTCGGGGGGCGGCTCGCCGGCGAGGGCACGGCGCACCCACTCCATCTTGCGGGCGGCATGACGCAGCCCGCTCCACAGCAACGCCAGGCGCTCGCGGTTGGCCTGCAGGAACTCGCGGCCCGGCTCGGCCAGCCGATAGCACTTGCGATTGCCGTCGACGTCGACCCCCGCATGGCCGATCTCTTCCAGATAGGTCAACGCGGGGTAAATCACGCCGGGGCTCGGCTTGTAGAAGCCGGCGCTACGCGCTTCGAGCGCCTTGATAAGTTCGTAGCCGTGGCTGGGCTGCTCGGCCAGCAGGTCGAGCAGCAGCAGTTGCAGGTCGTCGGCACCGAGCTTGCGGCCGCGGCGCAGGCTGTCGGCATCGGAGCCCAATCCGCCGAAGGGGCCGCCGAGGCCGTGGCCGTGCCGGCCGTGAGGATGTCGAGGGGGCATGGGTCAGTCGCACGTTATATCGAAAAACATATCGTACGATATATATCGCCACACCAAAGGTCAACCTTCAGCCCTGCAGCCGGCAGGGTCTTGCCACGGGTCCCTTATTCGCCGAGGAACTCCGCCACGAACTCCAGCCCCTCGATATGGTCGGCCACCACTTTGGCGATCACCGCGATCGGAATCGCCAGCAGCATGCCCCACGCGCCCCATAGCCAGGTGAACAGCAGCAGCGCCACGAACACCGCCACGGGGTTCATCTTTGCCATCCGCCCGGTCATCCAGGTCTGCACCACCGAGCCGATCAGCGTCGCGATCAGGATCGAGCCGCCCGCCGCCGCCGCGGCCAGTCCCAGCGTGCCGAACTGCATGAAAGCGGCCACGCCGAGCCCGATCGCGGTGGCGCCCGACCCGAAGTACGGGATCAGATGCAGCGCCGCCGCGGCCAGCGCCCAGGTGCCGGCGTGCTGCAGGCCGATCGCCTTGAGCAGCACCCACGTGCAAAGGCCCAGCGCGGCATTGGTGATCAGCAGCATCAGCATGTAGCGCTGAATCTGCCGATTGATCTCGCCCAGCATGTGGACGTTGACCTTTTTCTGCGTCAGCGTGCGGCCCGTCATCTTGACGAACTTGCGCTTGAACATGTCGCCCGACACCAGCAGAAAGAAGGTCAGGAACAGCACCACCACCGCCTGGCCCGCCGCGGCGAAGGCGCTCACCGAGCCGGCCAGCACCATGTCGTGCAGTGCGCCCGCCGGCTTCTCGATCACCACCGGGGCACCGCGCGACAGCGGGTGCTGCGTGCCGCCGGTCAACACCGTCGCGGCGCGTTGAATCTTCTGCCACATCGAATCGTCGCCGCTGAGCAGCGCCGACAGGCTGCGCGAGAGCTTGCGCGCGATCTCGGGCAAGCGGTCGACGATGGCTTCGACCTGGCCCTGCAGCAGATAGGCGCCGCACAGCAGCAGCGCGACCACGCCGAGCAGCACCAATGTGGCACCGATCGGGCGCGGCAATCGTTGCCGATGGAGCGCCGAGACCAGCGGATCGAGCAGATAGGTCAGGATGACCGCCAGCACCACCGGGATCACGAAGGCCTTGGCGACATGCAACGCATACAGGCAGGCCAGCGTCGCCAGCACCACCAGCGCGAGGCTGCCCCGCTGGATCGCGAGCGGCAGCGTACGGGCGCTGCCCGGGCCGCGAGGCGGTTCGGCCGCCGTCGATGTCGCCGCCGCGTCATCGCGCGAGTCCGTGCCGATCGCCGAGGAGTCGGGATGGGTTGCGGTTCCCGTGCCCGCCGCCGTCGACGCAATCAGCGGGTCGACGACCGTATCGTCCCGCGATGGCACCGGTCGCGCCGCACCCGTGCGCGCCGCGGATGGCGAGCCCGACGGTGCACCGGATGGTGCACTGGACGGCGCACCGGACTGCGCAGGCGGGGTGGGCGTGGCTTGCATGGCGAGGGGGACGGTGCGAGGCTTGGCCAGCGCCGCGCGCGAGCGCGGTGCATGACTGTCAGCATAGTCGGCAGCCTCCGCCTCACGCAGTCGGACGGCGGCCGCAAGCCGTGTAGGACAAGCGCGACAGCGGCCGGGCCGGACCGCGGCACCCTGGCGGATCGCACATGGCTGTGCGGCGCGGCCGTGCGGCGCTGCTGCGGGCCCATCGCGTTTGACAGTCCGCCACGATCGGCCGATGATCCCCCGCGCCAACGGCCATCCGGCCCCCGACCCCGACCGTAATGGAGACCTCGCCCGCCATGCCAGACCACCGCTCCGCGACTGCCTCTGCCGCCGATCTGCCCGTGTTGCGCGATCCGGCGGGACTTCCCGCCCTGCCCCCGATCGCCGAGCCGGGCCAGCCCTGGCAGGCGATCGACACGCCGGCGCTCGTACTCGTGCTCGATGCCTTCGAACGCAATCTGCACCGGATGCAGCAGGCCGCGGACCGTGCCGGGGTCGCGCTGCGGCCGCACGCCAAGGCGCACAAATGCCCCGACATCGCGCTGGCCCAGCTGACGCGCGGCGCCGTCGGCATCTGCTGCCAGAAGGTCAGCGAGGCGCTGCCATTCCTGCGCGCCGGCGTCGCCGATATCCACATCAGCAACGAGATCGCCGGCCCGGCCAAGGCCACACTGCTCGCGCGAATGGCGCGCCATGCGCGGATCAGCGTGTGCGTCGACGCCGTCGTCCAGGTCCGCGCGCTGGCCGAGGCGGTCGAGCGCGAGCAGAGCCGGCTGACGGTGCTGGTCGAGCTCGACATCGGCCAGGGCCGTTGCGGCGTGGCCGACGCCGACGCCGCGCTGCGCCTGGCCGAGCGGATCGCCGCGCAGCCACGCCTGTCGTTCGGCGGCTTGCAGGCCTACCATGGCGGCATCCAGCATGTGCGCGGGCACGCCGCCCGGCGCGAGGCCGCGGCGCGCGCGGCCGAGCGGGCCGGCGCGGTGGCCGCCCGGCTGGCGGCGGCCGGGGCGCCTTGTCAGGTGGTGACCGGCGGCGGCAGCGGCAGCGCGGAATTCGACCTGGCCAGCGGCGTCTTCACCGAGATCCAGCCCGGTTCGTATGTGTTCATGGACGGCGATTACGGCAGCAATGAACGGGGCTCCGACAGCGGCGGCAACAGCGCGGCCGACGCGCTGCGCTTCGAGCACAGCCTGTTTATCGCCACCACGGTGATGAGCACGGCGGCGCCGGGCCAGGTCGTGGTGGACGCGGGCCTAAAGTCGATGGCGGTCGACTCGGGGCTGCCGTGGGTATGGCAACGAGAAGGCGGGCAGCGCAGCACACGGTTGACCTATGTCGCGGCCAACGACGAACACGGGATCGTGCGCCCGGTACCGGGTGCCGGTGGCGAGATGCCGGCGCTGCCGCAGCTGGGAGAGCCGCTGTGGCTGGTGCCGGGCCATTGCGATCCGACGCTGAACCTGTACGACACGCTGGTCGGCGTGCGCGACGGCAAGGTGGAGTCGCTGTGGCCGATCTCGGCGCGCGGGCTTTGCCGTTAGATGTGAGACAGCCGATGTGAGCGGCCCGCCGGTGTGAGCGGCCCTGTGTGAGCGGCCCTGTGTGAGCGGCCCGGTCTGAGCGGCCCGGTCTGAGCGGCCCGGTCTGAGCGGCCGGACCGGCGGCGGGCGAGGTGCAAGGAGGCAGCAACATGATCGATCGCAGCGGAGTCGCCATCGGCACATCCTCCCCGCGGCGTCGCGACGCCCTCGGCATCGTGGCCCGCATCGCCGCCTGGGCACTGGCGGCGTACGCCTTGCCGGCGGGCCTGTCCAGCGCCGCCGCCCAACCTGCCTCGCCCGCCGAGCCGATCGGCACACTGCCGGTCTCCGCGCTGGCCCGCCCCAATGTGGTGGTGTTGCTGCGGCATGCCTATGCGCCAGGCGTCGGCGACCCGCCCGGTTTTCAGCTGCAGTCCTGCTCGACGCAGCGCAACCTCGACGCCAGCGGCCGCGCTCAGGCACAGCGCCTTGGCGCCGCATGGCGCGCGGCAGGGTTTCGTCCCGGTGCGGTCTGGTCCAGCGCCTGGTGCCGTTGCCAGGACACCGCACGGCTGATGGGCCTGGGCCCCGTGACGGTGTTGCCGCTGCTCAATTCCTTCTTCGGCGACGCCGGCGCGCGCACGCAGCAGACCGCCGCACTGTCCCGCTTCATCGATCAGCTCGACCCGCGTGGCGGGCCGTATCTGATGGTGACGCATCAGATCGTCATCACCGCCCTGACGGGACTCGGGGCCGACAGCGGCGGCGGCGTCGTGTTCGAACTGCCGCTGGACGGGCGGCCACGGCGCCTGTATCGCCTGCCGGCCGGTTGAAGCCGCCCCGCGGTCGTCCGCTGTCGGCCGAGTCCCACTACAGCGTCGAGCCGCGCTGATGGCGGTATTCCTGCGTCCGGCCGCCATAGCCGTACGCCGCCGCACGGGCGTCGATCACATGGATGTACGAGCAGTCGTGCACATTGCCGATCAGCTCGGACAGCGCGTGGTGCACCGCCTCCAGATAGCGCGCCTTCTCGGCCTTGGTATTGGTCTCGTCGGTGACGCTGATATCGAGATGAAAGGCATTGCGCCGGAGCGCGGACAGCGGCTGGCCGTCAATGAACCAGGCGTCGTGCGGCACGTACTGAACCGCCACGGCCATCACCTCGGGCTTCTTGCCCAGTACGGTACGGGTCAATTCGGCAACGGTGGCGGCGGCCTTTGCAGTCAGCGCGGCGTCGGGTTGCCCGGAGATCTGCAGCTGGAGATGCGGCATCGCGGTTTCCTCTTCGAATGGTCGGTGCATGGAATGAAGGTGGCGCGGGCCGGTGCGATATCGCCTTGCCGACCGCCACCGACTCGATCCTAGTGCTCCCCCTCCCATCGGAAAAGCGGGAAGATGCGATACCATCCATCGGTATCGCCGAAACCAGGAGCGAGCCATGCGCGGCTTCGATCTCGAACAATTGCGTACCTTCGTCGCGGTCGCCGACAGCGGCAGCCTGTCGGCTGCGGCACCGCGGCTGTTTCTGTCGCAGTCCTCGGTCAGCGAGCAGCTGCGCAAGCTCGAGGAGCGCGCCGGCGTGCCGCTGCTGCTGCGCGGCCGCCGCGGCGTACAGCCGACCCCGGCCGGCGAACGGCTGCTCGGCCACGCCCGCCGCATGCTGGACCTGGACGCGCTGGCGATGCAGGACATCCGCGGCGAAACGCTGACGGGCGAGCTGCGGCTGGCCATCACCGACTACTACCGCACCAGCGAGATTGCCGGCATGCTGCGCCGCCTGCGCGAGCGCCATCCGCAACTGCGGCTGCACGTGACGGTGATGAAGAGCGCGGCGATCGACGCCAGCGCCGACGACGACGCCTTCGATATCGGCCTGACCATGCGTGTGGTGGCAGCGCGCGGCAGCGCCGGCGCGAGTTCCCGCGCCGGCTGGCGGCCGTTGCGCCGCGAGCCGCTGGCCTGGGTCGCCGCCCGCGGCGAAACGGATGCGATCGGCACGCCGCTGCCGCTGGTGCTGCTGCCCGACACCTGCTCGCTGCACCAGTACGTGGTGCGGGCCCTGAAGCGCGCCCGCGTGCCCTACCGGGTTTCGCACTCGGCGTCCGGCGTGGCAGGCCTGCAGATGGCGCTTGCGGCTGGGCTGGGCATCTCCTGCCTGAACCGGTCCGCCATTCCGGCAGGCGTGGCCCCGCTCGACGCGGCGACCGCCTCGTCGCTGCACCTGCCGGCGCTGCCGCAGGTCGAGTTCTGCCTGCTGCCGCCGCGTCGCGGCGAAGCGCCGGTGGTGCAGGCCGCGCGCGAGGTCCTGGCCGAGCAGCTTGGTTGATCGGCCAGGCTGATCGGCCTGGTCGAACAAGGACCCCTCGCCCGGGGCAACATGACAGGCGTGTGTTGTCACAAGGCACTGTCATATTGCGCGAGTAGACTGCAACATCGTTCCGTCGTACGGACCAGCACCGTCACGGCCCGCGCCACTCACCTTCCCCCGCTTCCGGTCCATTTGCCCCGATGCCCCTTCCCGCCTCCGACAGTTTCGCCGAGCTCGATCTGCTGCGCGCACTGCTGGAAGTCGGCGCGGACCACTTCGATATCGACGTGATATGCGAGGCCAGCAGCCATGGACGGCGCTTTCCGGTGTACCTGGCCGGCATCGGCTCGCGCGATCCGCGCGCGCCCGCGATCGGACTGTTTGGCGGCATTCACGGCCTGGAACGGATCGGCACGCAGCTGCTGCTCGACTACATGCGCGCGCTGCTCAAGCGCCTGGAATGGGACGAGCTGCTGCATCTGCAATTGCAACAGGTCCGGCTGCTGTTCATGCCGATCGTCAATCCGGCCGGCATGTGGGCCGGCCGGCGTGCGAATCCGAATGGCGTCGACCTGATGCGCAACGCCCCGCAAAACGCAGAGGGCCGCGTGCCCTTTCTCGCCGGCGGCCAGCGCATCGGGCCGTGGCTGCCGTGGTACCGCGGCAAGGCCGGCATGCCGATGGAGGCCGAAAGCACCGCGCTGCTGCGCGTGGTGCAGGCCCAATTGCTGACGCGGCCGCTGAGCTTCGCCGTCGACTGCCATTCCGGCTATGGCTGGCGCGACAGCATCTGGTTTCCCTACGCCAGGACGCAGGCCGCGATGCCGCATCTGCCCGAGATGTACGTGCTGAAGACGCTGTTCGAGCAGGCCCACCCGCATCACGGCTATGCCTTCGAGCCGCAGAGCCATCAGTACCTGGTCCACGGCGATCTGTGGGACTACGCCTATGACCGCACGCCCGCGCCGCACATCTTTCTGCCGATGACGCTCGAACTGGGCTCGTGGCTCTGGATCAAGAAGAATCCGCGGCAGCTGTTCTCGCGCGACGGCTTCTTCAATCCGATCAAGGCGCATCGCACGGCCCGCGTGCTGCGCCGCCATGTCAGCCTGTTCGATTTCCTGGCCCGCGCCGCCTTCGCGCCGGCGCGCTGGCTGCCGACCGGTGCGGCCCGGCAGGCGATCTGGCGCGAGGCCAGCGAACATTGGCGCGCCCCTGCCGGCAGGTCGACGCGATGAGCGACTGGATCCTGCTGCGCGGCCTGACCCGCGAGGCGCGCCATTGGGGTGAGCTGCCGGCGGCGCTCCGGCGCAGCGGCGCGGTGGCCGACGATGACCGGCTGACAATGCTCGATCTGCCCGGCAACGGCAAGCATGCCGGCCAGCGCTCGCCGGGGACGGTGGCGCAAATCGTGTCACGCCTGCGTGTCGATGCTGCAAGCGCCGGCCTGCGCCCGCCGTACCGGCTGCTGGCCATGTCGCTGGGGGGTATGGTAGCGACCGCGTGGGCTCAGGGGCATGTCGATGAAGTCGAACGGCTGGTGCTGATCAACACCAGCATGCGGCCATTCGGCGCGCTGCATCAGCGCATGCGCCCCGCGGCCTGGCCCGCGGTGCTGGACCTGATGCGATCGTGGCGCGACGGTCCACGCTGCGAGACCATCGTTCACCGGCTGACCTGCGCCAACACCGATACGCGCGAGGCTGATCTGGCACGCTGGGCCGCGATCCGCGCCGACGCGCCGGTCAGCCGCGGCAATGCGCTGCGCCAACTGCTTGCCGCGGCCCGCTTCCGGGCCGGGGAGGTACCGCCGCGCTGCCCCACCCTGCTGCTGTCCTCGGCGGCCGACCGGCTGGTGTCCCCGGCCTGCTCGGCGCGTCTGGCCGCGGCATGGTCGGTCCCGCATCGGGTGCACCCCTGGGCGGGACACGACCTCCCGCACGACGACCCGGACTGGGTGGCGCACGAGGTGGCGAGCTGGAACGCGATATCGACAGGCCAGGCTTCGTCGGGCTAGACATCGTCCCCGGCGCGGCAGGGTGGAGGCGGCAGCAAGACGTTTGCCCGGCGCGAGCCTGCATTTGAACGGCTAGCCGATTGCAGCGCCATGGTGCCGACCGGATGGGCCAGCTTCCGGTGCGACCGCAGCATCGACCTTGCCGATGCTCTGCCATAGCTGCTGCGCCTGCGCGCGCACCGCGGCCTGTCGCGACCGCACACCGGCGCTCCTCGCCATTGCATCGCGCAGCGCCTGCTTGCCGGTGTCGTACAGCGCCTCACGAATGTCCAGCAGCTTTCGGCAGGTGCCCCAGGCTTTCAGATCGAGCCGCTGCAGCGCGTCGCCGAGACGATGCAACTGCGGCTCCGTCAGGCAAGCCCCGGTCCGGGCCAGCAGATCGTCCAGGCGCTGTTCGATCTGGGCGGATATCGCTTCGCGCGCGCGCAGCCGCGCCACCGTGCGAAGGTTGTGGACCAGTAGATCGACGGCAGCCGCGGCCCGATGCGCATCGCTGCCGGGATCGACCAAGAGGTCGGTCAGCGTTGTCGGGGTGAGTGACGGTGGACCGCTGTCGCGCTGTACCTGGGCCTGGCCAGACACCGTGCGGGCGGCGCCGGCCGCTTCATCGGGCTGCGCGCCGGCGCTCCGGGACGATTGCGGCGGTTCTTCCGCGATGCCGAGCTGGTTGCGGATCAACGCCAGCGCGGTGTCTCGCTCCTGCAAGCGAAGGACATCGGCAAACCCGGCCAGCGCTGCCACGGTCGCACCTTCCGCTTTCAACGCCGCGCATAGCGTGTCGGCGGCATCGGCCCATGGCGCAGCCAGCGACTGCGTGATTTCGCGCAGGCCGCCTGCCATCTCGAAGCGGCACAGCGCCTCGATCGAGCGCCGGAACCACTCGAACGTGTCCGCGGCATGCTGACCGCCGGCCACAAACTCGCGGTCGCGCGGGTGCCGGCTGACCCAGTCGTCGCGGCGGCGCGCCAGGGTCAGGACGCCCTTGTTGTTGCGCACATCGGCGAGGTCGCGCTGCAGCAGCGTCAACACGTGCTTGACGCCTGGCGCGGGAACAGCGTCCGGTTTGAACTTGCGCAGAGCTTCCCTGGCGCTCGCCTCGAGCGTGGCGCGCGTGGCCGGATCGTTGTCAGTGGCGCGGCACCAGTCCACCATCGCGAGCAGGGTGTCCTTCCGACATCCGGCACAGAACGCATGCAGCGCATCGGGCGGCAGCGGCGCCAGCTTGTCGGCGAGCGACTTCGCCGTGTCGTCGTGGGACAAGGGCGCCGGCGTGGAGACGTAGGCGATTCGAGGCAAGGGCTGGCGGCAAGTGCGCGCGGGATCGGCACGCCGGCCGCGCCAGAAGAACAGCCTGCACAGAAGTCGGTACCACAGGCCGGAGCGCCGGATCTGCGCGTCTCGTGCAATGCGCGGGGGTTGGGCGGCGTCGGGCCGCTCCTTGTGCCTGACGCCCAGGCACGGGCCGAAGAATCTGAACACGGCGTGCAACATCCCATCCCCCAACAAAGGAACGAACAAAGCGAACGAACAATGCGAACGAACAAAGGAAGGAACAAAGGAAGGAACAAAAGAACGATCGAACAACGGACAAAAACAAAACGGCGTTCCACACGACGGGCGTCGGGCCGCGTGCCACCCTCGGCTTTTTTCGCTTTCAGGCTTTGACCCAATCCAGGAGCGATTCGGGCGGTGTCTCCGGCGCGGGGTCGGTGGCGAAAAGCTGCCGGAACAGGTTGGTCGCTGCAGTAATCGCGGCCGATCGTTCGGCTGCTGGCGACGCACCGTGCGCCTCATCGGCCGAAGTGAAATCGGCCCGGCCAGCGTTGACTGCGCCTTGGTCCGTGACAGGCGCCTTTCCTGCTGCGCGTGCCTTGCCCTCCCTTGCACCGGGTGCGGGCGTCCCTCCCGGTCTTGCGGTCTCCTTTCCGGTCTTGCGCCTGGCTGCCGGCTCGGCTTGCACCGGCATGCGCATGGCAAGCAAGGCCGCCAGTTCGTCATAGCCCGCCAGCCAGTCGCCCAGCAAGCGGCGTTGCGCCGCGAGAGCGCTGGCGGCGCGGGACGTGCTCACGTCATGGCGCTCGCCGGCTCGCGCCGAGCGATGGACCATGGTCCTTAGCGCCAGCATGGTCGGCGTCGTCAACCAGCGACGCAGGTTGGCCATATCGTCCGGCTTCATCGTCGACAGCCGCGTCGCCAGCGCATCATGCAGCAGCGTCTGTTGCGAACTGCCGGAACCGTGCCAGCGCGAATCGGCAGCGGCCCGAACCGCGTCGCCGAGGAGCGGCCGTGCGCTCTTGGCAAGCTTGCTTGCGCTGGCCCCGAGCGCGGCGAGTTCCGCAAGAAGGACCGCATCGCCGGCGTGCCCGCTCGCGTCGGCCATACAGCGGCTGGCCTGCCGACAAAGCCGGTCCACCACGTTGGTTGCCGCGCTCGACAGCGAGCCGCCCGCCAGCAGCACCGCTTCCAGTTCCCGGCCGAGGACTGGACACTGCCGCAGCGCCGTCCGCTGCGCGGGGCTCAGTCCGTGCCCGCCCTCGAGCACCAGACGGTGCACCGCCGCGCGCAGCGTGGGCGGAAAGACGTCGACATCGGATGCTTCCGTGCGGCGGCTGGCCAGCACCCGGAGGTGCCCCAACAGCGTGTCGATCTGCGCCGCGGCGGCCCGCCGATCCGGCAACCGGTCGCTGTTGATCATTGCGACAAGGTCCCAGGGGGGACCGCCGACGATGGCGCGCAGGGCGGTATTGGCCCGCTCGCGCAACCGGGCATGTTCGCGGCCGCAGGGAATCGCCTCCAGGGTGCTCACCAGTTCGTCCACCGCGTGCTGCAACGTGCCGGCATCTGCCGGTGCCGCGCTCGTCAAGCGGTCGCGCAGCGCCGCCGCCTGCGCGATGGCGCTGCGCCCTTGCTCCGAAGCGGCAAGCCGCCCGGACGATGCCAGTGGACCGGCCGGCTCGCCGTCGGCCATCAGGCCGTCGAGCAGCGCGGCGGCGGCGGCCCGATCGCTCGGCAGACCCGACGCAAGACGCTCGGCAAGCGGCACGCCGGTGCGCCGGCGCAGCAAGATCAGCGCGGCATCGACATGGCTCGCGGGGTCGGGCGCATCGAGCGGAACGCGCGAGGCCACGGGCTCGGAGGGAGGCGGCGGCTGGAGCAGGTCCTGTGCCGGGCACGGATGCAGCGTATCGAAGGCGGGCTCGGCCCGCTCGCGATCACAGTGGGATAAGCCCAGCCGTTCCGGTCCGATAGGCGGCCGGCCGAGCGGACGGCCGAGAGAAGGAAAGCCTGAAGGAATCACGATGGGGCCTCGGGAGTCGAGCGGGATGGCGCAATGTAGCGCTCCCGTGCAGGCTCGCTGTCGATACCGGCCCGTCTCTATAGCGTCTGACCAACGTGCGGCGACCCAATGTTTCCGAATCTATACAGACAGCATCGGCGAGCCATGTCGCGATGTATGTCCCGATGTACGTCCCGATGTATGTCCCGATGTATGCCGCGACTGCATGGCGCGGGCCGGGCCGGCCTAACGCTGCGCCATCGCCAGCCGTACCGCCAGGCCGGCGAAGACGGTCGCGGCGAACCAGTTCAGCGCCCGCCGCGCGCGCGCCGAGCGCAGCAGCAATGTGCCGAACAGCCCGGAAAACCAGGCAATGGCGCCGAAGACCAGCAGCGTGGCCAGCATGAAGACCGCGCCGAGTACCGCGATCTGCATCGCGATCGGTCCCTGCGCCGAGGAAACGAACTGCGGCAGGAAGGCGAGAAAGAATATCGCGACCTTGGGATTGGTGACGTTCATCACCACCCCGCGGCGATACATCTGCCAGCCATCCCCCGCGCGCTCGCTCGTCTGCACCGGGGCATCGACCGGCGCGCGAAACGCCTGCCACGCCAGCCACGCCAGATACAGTGCGCCGCAGATCTTCAGCGCGGTAAAGGCCGCGGCCGATGCCGCGAACAACGTCGCCAGCCCGAGCGCCACCGCGGCCGTATGGAACAGCAGGCCGGTGCACAGGCCAAGTACCACCGTCAAACCCGCGCGCGGCCCGCGCATGGCGGACTGCAGCAGCACGAAGACATTGTCCGGGCCGGGCGCGAGCCCAAGCAGCACGGCAATGCCGAAGAAGGCGATCAGCGTATCGAGCGTGGGCATCTTGTCTCCGTGACGTTGCGTGCGTGAAGGCCCGCCGGCCGGCCGCGCCGTCAGACCAGCGGGCGGGATGGGTCCGTGCCGTCCGTGCGGTCCGTGTTGTCGGTGTCATCCGCCTGGTCGCCGTGGACCGGCGCGGGCGATTGGCCGCCGGCCATCACGAGCCGGTTGCGGCCGCCGCGCTTGGCCGCATAGAGGGCGACATCGGCGGCCGCCACCAGCTCTTCGACCAGCGGCGAGTCCGGAATGCGCGAGACCGCCCCGACGCTGATGCTCAAGAACGGATGCGAAGACTCGGCGCCGATATGCGGCATCCGCAGCGACCTGACCGCCTGCAGCATGCGCAGGCCGATGGCGCGGGTGCGATCGGCATCGGCCTGGTGCAGCACCACGGCGAACTCCTCGCCGCCGACGCGCGCGCAGAAACTGGCCGCCTCGTCGAGCGTCTGCGCCAGCGTGGCGCCGATCGCGCGCAGGCATTCGTCGCCGCGCAGGTGGCCGTAGATGTCGTTGTACTGCTTGAAGAAGTCCACGTCGATCAGCATCATGCCAAGCGGCGTGCCGCGCTCCTGTGCCGCGGCCAGCAACACCTGGGCCTCGCGCTGGAAGAAGCGCCGGTTGAACAGGCCGGTCAGCGGGTCGCGATACAGATCGCCTTCGATGCGCAGCAGCTTGTCCACGGTTTCGTTCAGCCGGACCGCGAGATTGGAGTTCTCTTCCACCAGCGCATGTTCGCGCGTGCGGAAGGCGCTGACATCGCGCACGAAGACGATGCGGCCGATGTCCCGCTCTTCCAGATTGCGCACCGGCTCGACGGTCAGCTCGTAGTCCGGCACGCCCGCCACATAGGGCCGGGTAGCCAGCCACGAAGCCGGCGCAGGATCGCCGCGCCGCATTCCGGGCAACATGCGTTGGGCGGTACGATTCAGATCGGCGATCCGGCCGCGGTCGTCGACGATCACGCAACCTTCGCGCAGCGCGTCGAATACGCGCAGCCGCGCGTAGTGGCCGACATCGCCCAGATGCGGCCGCAGCGCGCACAGCCAGACCAGCAGCGCCATCACGGAGAACGTCGCGGGCGTCAGATCGCCGCCCACCGGCGTGGTCCAGCCGCGCAGATAGGCGATATTGGCGAACATCGGCAGCAGCAGCCCGGCAACCAGCACCACCCTGCCGCCGCGCGACAGCTTGCCATGCGCGGATGCCGTCGCCAGGAAATACAGGCTAAGCAGCAGCAGGCCGTAGCTGTAGGCGGCCAATGCCCAATAGACGGGGCCGTGGGAGAAGACGGCGCGCGTATGCAGCCCTTCGCCGCCGAACCATTGGACCTGCGGCCAGACCAGCCCATGGCGTTCGTTGGTCAACACCAGCGCCATGCCGGCGATCCCGATCGTCAGCGCCAAGGTCAGCCAGCCGCGCCCGACCGGATAGTGGGGATGCGTCAGCCGCACGACGGCCAGCAGCCAGCCCACCGGCACCATCAGGATGCCCGGATATTGCAGCTTGGCCCAGACGATGCGTTCGGAGACGTTGGGAGCCTGGATTTCCAGCATGCGTCCCGCGCACCAGATGCCCGCGCCGACAGCCAGAAGCAGAAAGGCCCGCACGGTGGGATCGTCGCGCCGCGGCCAACTCGCGATAGCTACCGCCGCGCACACCACCAGTGCGCCGGCCATCAGCAGAATCAGCAGGGAGATCGCCATCGGGCAGGATTGCAGCACGCCTGGCCCGGGTGGGCAATCCGTGCAGGAGCGGAGTGGATATCGGAAGCCGAAGCGGAAGCGGAAGCAGGAGCGGGATCGGTCGGGTGGCGGACCCGACGTGGCACCGGGTGGCCGCTCAGGATCGACCGGCACCGGTGCTGGAGGTCGGCGTGCGGCGCCGCCGCGCTCAACCCGCGGCCGCTTCGGCGGGCTGTTCGGTCGCGGTGCCCTTGGCGCCGGCGGGCTTGCCGACCGCGGCGAGCAGCATCTGCGCCGCGGCTTCCCAGCGCTCCGGCGAGCGGAACAGGCGTGCCGAGATCAGACCGCTCTGCAGCGCGCCGAAGATCACCATGGCAAGCTCGGCAGCCGGAATCGGCTGGGCAGGGGCGCCCTCCGCGCGCGCCTGTTCGATCATGCCGGTCAGCAGACGCTCGTGCAGCAGAAAGAAGTCCTTCAGCACGGCATGGACGGCCTCGGGCAGGCACTCGGTTTCGGTCGCCAGCATGCCGCACATGCAGATCTGGTCCGGATCGAGCTTGCGGCGCCAGCCGTTCAGATAGAGCTCGGCACGCTCGACCGGACTGAGCGCCGGGTCGATATGGCTGAGCTCTTCGGCGATCCTCGCGGTGTATTGCCGCGTGGCTTCCAGCGCCAGGTCTTCCTTGCAGGGGAAGTAATAGTGGATGCTGGACGTCTTGACGCCGACCAGGTCGGCGAGGTCGCGATAGCTGAAACCATTGAAACCGCGCCGGCGGATCAAGGCGAAGGTATGGTCGAGCAGTTGCTCGCGGACGGATTGCGCTTTCATGACGCCACTTTATCTACCAAGAGATAGGTTAGCAATGAGGGATACCCCCGGATTGCCGGCATCCCTGCCGTCCAGCGTCATGCAAGATGCGAGCCATTGTGCGGCCCGGCGGCCGGCATCAGGCCGGCAACACTTGCGCGATCGCCGTGACGAGCCAACCACTTGCTCCGCAGAGCAGCAGCCAACCGGACACAATCAGAACACTGTCGCGAATTCCCACGATCGACTCCTGAAAACAAGCCGGACCGCCATGCCGGCGGCCTGGCCACGATGATTGCCGCGGCCTTCCGGCCGCCTCCTTCTCAGGCGCGGGCGCCGTCGGTGTAGGTGTCCACGCTGCGCGCGCCGTCGGTGTACGAATCGAAGCGGCGCGACGGCGAGGCGGACACGCCGCTGCGATCCAGGCCGGCGCTGCGGAAGCTGTCGGTGAATGGATCGGTCTTGCCGACGCGCGCACCTTCGGTGAACGGGTCGAACTTGCCGGCACGCGCGCCCTCCGTGTAGACGTCGAACTTGCCGGTGCGGGCGCCCTCGCTGTACGGGTCGAACTTGCCGGTGCGCAGTTCGTAGCCGTAGCGGTCGGCCGGCACGCTGCCCGCAGGGGCGGCGGCAGCCTGGCCGGCGACGGTAGCGGCGGCCACGGTGGCGATGGCGATCAAAGTCCTGGCGAACTTGGCTTGCATGATGTTTCTCCTGGCTTATGGGCTGGCGGGCGGCTTGTGGTCCCTGCCCTGGCCCGGGCAACGGTGCGCCGGCGCTTTTTTCCAGGCATCGATTATCTACTCGTAGATAGATAAGCGCTGTCAAAAAAATAGCCTCGGCGGCTCGGTAATGCTGCTGGACCGGTAGCTCGTTGATTTCATCAACGGACTGTGGCTTCCATGCCTTGCATGTTATCTACCGATAGATAGATAGTCAAGGAAAATATGAAGGCGCCCTGATGCAGCCCGCATCGAAGAAGCGCCACGTGAAGCCAAGTTCACAAATGGGTGTGCCCGACGAGGGCACAGCGAACAATCTACCCTGCCCCGCAGCAATCCGACAATCCGTCACGGCGCGCGGTTGTGGGCGATCCGCGACGGATGCGGTCCGCCGCACATGGCCGGCGTGCTTTGGCGTCTATATTGGATCGCATGGCCTGAGAGGTTTTTCGACCACAAGGATCATCGAATCCAGTACCGGAGGTACACCGCCATGCGTTCGCTTGCATCACTGTTCATTGCGCCCAGCCCGGAAAAGATCGCCGCCAAGGAGTTGCAGGACATGCGGCTCGCGCTGTTCCAGGCCGAACGGCGCCTGCTGGAGGCGCAGATGCAGGTCGACTACTACCGCGACATGGTCGGCTTCCTGGAAGAGGTCGCCACCGCCGGGGTCGAACAGGTCGTCGACAAACGCCGCGCCAGCGAGGCTGCGGCGGCCGAGCAGGCCGAGCGGGCGGAAGCGGCCGTTTCGCATACCGTGCCGGTTCCGCCGCAGACCGCCGCCCAGCCTTCGCGCATTGCAGCTGGACTGACCACCGTCCCGATCGTGCCTTCCGCGGCCTGAGCCATCGCTGTCACCGGCGCGCGCCCCGCGGCAGGCACGCGCCGCTTCTATGCGATACTGCGCAGCCGCGCTGCCTGGCGCTATTGACGACCTCCGCGCCCTGCCATGACCCAAGCTTTCGACGCCGCTCAATCCCCCACCGCCGACGCCCCGATCGAAGTCGAAACCGCGCCCGCGCCGCGCTTTGCCGTGATCTGGATGCACGGCCTTGGCGCCGACGGCAGCGATTTCGTGCCGGTAGTGCCCGAACTCGGTCTGCCGGAGAGCGCCGCGGTGCGCTTCATCTTCCCGCACGCGCCGCTGATCCCGGTGACCTGCAACGGCGGCTATATCATGCGCGCCTGGTACGACATCGTGTCGCTCAACGATGCGCGCCGCCACGCCGACGAGAGCGGCATTCGCGCCTCGCGCGACATGGTCCGGGGGCTGATCGCCCGCGAAAATGCGCGCGGCATTCCCAGTTCGCACATCGTGCTGGCGGGCTTCTCGCAGGGCGGTGCGATGGCGTATCTGGCCGGACTGACCCACCCCGAGCCGCTGGCCGGCATCATCGCGCTGTCGACCTATCTGGCGTCGCCCACGCTGCTGGACGCCGAAGCTGCGCCGGCCAACGCTGCCACGCCGATCTTCGCTGCGCACGGCGCGCAGGACGACGTGGTGCCGCTGGCGCTCGGCACGCAGGCCCGTGATCTGCTGCAGCAACGCGGCTATCCGCTGACGTGGCAGACCTACCCGATGCCGCATTCGGTCTGCCTCGAAGAGATCGCCGACATCGGCGTCTGGCTCGGCCAGCGCCTTGCGGCGATCGGCGCCGGTCCCGCGGCCTGAGAAGGTCCTTCGTGACCGCCTGATCGCGCCATGCCCGTTGGTCCGGCGCCCCACCCGCACGCGCCAATCCGATTCGTTTCCGATGTCAGCAATTCCCCCTGCTCCCCTGCTCGATTTCAATACCCGCAAGGCGCTGCTGTTCGCGCTGGCCGCCGAACGTCTGTCGGCCTACTACGAGCACGGCAAATGGATGACCGACGCGCAGGCCGCCACGCTGGCCGCGCAATGGCTGTCGCGCTCGAAGCTGCAGCTCGCGCTGACCGAACGCCGCCTGCTGTCGGAATTGAGCGATCAGCTTGCGCGCCAGCTCGCCGAGACGCTGTCGCGCTCGGCAGGGCTGTACGCTGCGCATGAAATGATGGAAGCGCTGGACCCGAACTATCAGTCGGCCTTCGCGCACGACATGCTCGACGAGTGCGAGCGGCTGCTGCGCGAGAACGGCGTGCAGGACTGAGCGCGCCGCTTTACCGCGAAGGATTCAGTCGGCGAGCTTGCGCAGCGCCTCGTAGGCGGTCGCGAGATGGTACGGCGTGGTCGACGGCATCTCGTCGCGCAGCACCGCATCGTCAGGACCGATGCATTCGTGCCAGCCGCGTGCATGCAGGAAGCGGCCGGGAAAGGCGGCCAGCCACGCGGCCAGTGCCGCGCGGCCCTCGTCGTCGCCGCGCAGTGCCAGTGCGCGCGCGTATTCGGTCTGCGCCCAGATGCGCTGCGTCGCATCGATGATGCGCCCGCCGGCATCGAGCGCCGCGGCAACGCCCTGCGTTTCCTGTGCCACCCCATGCCGCTGGGCGAAGGCACAGCCGCGCGTCAGCGACTCGGCCAGTTCGCACGCGCCGAACACCGACGGCGACATCGCCAGCAGCGAATACCACTCGAATTGATGGCCCGGCTCGATGCGATTGCCGGGCGCGCCCAATGGCAGCTCGGCGATGCAGCCATTGGCAGGATCGACGAAGGTGCGCTGGACCTGCCGCGCGATCTCGCGCAGCCGCTGCGCGTACCAGTCTTCGCCGGTGGCTTCGTAAGCGGCGAGATAGGCCTCGGTCAGATGCATCACCGGATTCTGCAGCACCGCGTCGCGCTCGACGGTGAAGTCGCGCGCCAGCGCGGCGTGGTAGAGGCCGCCGCGGATCCCGAACTTCTCTTCGATCAACGCGACCGCATCGTCGAGCACGGCGCGCGCCTGCGCATTGCCGCCGCGCCGCCAGTACGCGGCGCAGGCAAACACGATGAAGGCGTGCGTGTACAGGTCCTTGCCGGTATCGAGCGGCGCGCCGTCGGCATCGATGCTGTAGTACCAGCCCCCTTCCGGATCGGCGAAGCGGCGGCGCAGCGCGGCAAACAGCGTATCGGCATGCGCCAGGCCGTCCGGTTGTCGCGCGAACACGTAGAGCTGCCGCGCGCAGGCCATCGCCCGATAGCGCTGCACCGGCAGCGGGCTGGCATCGCGCCCGGCCAGGGCCTCGTAGGGCAAGCCGATGGACTCGTGCCAGCCCGGTCCGGTCCACAACGGCAATACGGTGGTGTCGTAGTGCGCCAGCAGCGCCGCAATGGCGGCGCCAGGGCCGGAAGCGGACAAGGCGGCGGCAGTCGTTGCCGAAGCGGCGGCGGAGGGGGAAATGCGGGTCATCGATGCAGGGGAATCGGCGGCGGGCACGGGCAAGCGCAGAAGATACTGTAAATGCCCACGAAACAAAAGCGGCGGACTGTCCGTGGCCACCGAGCCGAACTCCGCTGGCCAACTGCTACGATGAATCAGGTAGCAAGGGGGTACCCGCCATGCCGAACACATCCCTGTCCCTGTCCGACCGGCACCGCACCGTGGTGCTGCACGTGATCGAGCTGCAGCCGCAGGCCTACACCTGGCAGATGGTGCTGGAAGAACACTGCGGCAGCGCCGACTGCGACTGCATCATCGACGCCCACGCCGAATGGCCCACGCAGGCGGAGGCGCAAGCGGCCGGCTGGGCCGAGTGCAACCGGCTGCTGAACGGCCCGCGCATCGCCACCGAGCACTGAGTCCGGGCGCCGGCGCTTGAACGCCGGCCGATATGCACTACCCTGAAGGCGTCGGGCTTCTGTCCGACGCGGGTCTGCTGCGCGCTCTCGGCCTGGCTTGACGGCACCTTGCCGGCAGGGCGCGAACGCCGTCGGCGTCTCACTGGACCCGCTCCGACCGACTCTCACCACGACGGGAGACACCCCTTGCCACCGGCGCGACGGCGCACCGGCAAGAGGGGCTGTTCCGCTCGCCGGGAGACCGCCATGGAAAAGCCGGTGATCAGTCCCCGCCGCTTCGTCGAAGTGGTCAACGCGCGGCTGCCGACGCATCCGCTGTATCGCGAGGGCATGCACGTGTACGCCGTGCCGCGCCACGCCGAACATCCGCGCAGCCTGGTCTGTGTCGGGCCCAAGGGCACGGTCGGTGTCTGTACCGCGATCGAGACCATCGTGCGCAACGAGTTCGATGTCGAGCCGGACATCCCGCGCGAGTGGCACCACGACATCCCGCCCTGCGCACCGAATATCCGCCGCGCGCATTCGGTGCCGCAGCAACGGCAGTCCTGAACCGGCGTCGGCCCGGGCCGCGGTCTCAGACCTCGGCCGCCTCGGCGGTTTCGCGCGTTTCCCGGGTAGCCTTGCCCGTTCCGGTATCGTCCTCGGCCGTCAGCTGCATGAAAATCCACGCGGAGGCCGACGTAATCAATCCCACGCAGACGAAGGTGGCATGAAACGCCGGCAGCGGCCCGGCCTGCGCATGCTCCTGCAGCACGCGATTGAACGTCCCCAGCAAGGCGCCGGCCGACGTGACCGCCAGACTCATCGCCAGCATCTGCACCATCGACAGCAGGCTGTTGCCACCGCTGGCGCTTGCCCCGCCGAGATCCTTCAGCGTGACCGTGTTCATCGCGGTGAACTGGATCGAATTGACCGCGCCGAACAGCGCCAGCTGGCAGAGCACCAGGGGCAGCGGCAAGGTCGGCGAAATCAGCCCGAACGAGGCGATCACCAGACCGACCACGAAGGTATTGGTGACCAGCACGCGACGATAGCCGTGCCGTTCGATCAGGCGAGTCGCCAAGCGCTTGGACAGCATGCCGGCCGCGGTCACGGGAAGCATCATCAGCCCCGCGTACAGCGGCGAGTAGCCGAGGCAAACCTGCAGCGTCAGCGGGATCAGGAACGGCATGGCGCCGTTGCCGATGCGGGCGAACAGATTGCCCAGCAGGCCCACGCTGAAACTGTGGATGCGGAACAGCGACAACGGAAACAGCGGCTGCGCGTGCCGCGCCGCATGCAGGGCATAGGCGGTCAGCGCGGCCAGGCTGGCGATCAGCAGCATCAGCACGGTCGCGTGCTCGAAGCCGAAGTCGGCCAGGCCATCGAGCGCGAAGGAGATCGTCACCATCGCCGTGGCCAGGAAGGCGTAGCCCGCCAGATCGAAACGGCCTGTCTCCGGCAGACGGCTGTCCGGCATGTAGCGCAGCGTCGCGAGCCCGCCCAGCAGGCCGACCGGCACGTTGATCAGGAAGATCCAATGCCACGACAGCGCCTGAGTCAGCCAGCCGCCGAGGGTCGGCCCGATCAGCGGACCGATCATGCCCGGAATCGCGACGAAGCTCAGCGCCTGCAGGAACTGCTCGCGCGGAAAGGTCCGCAGTACCGCCAGGCGCCCCACCGGCAGCAGCATCGCGCCGCCGACGCCCTGTACGACCCGCGCGCCAACCAGGAACGGCAGGCTGGGCGCATAGGCGCACAGCAGCGATCCCAGCACGAACAGCGCGATCGCCAGCTGAAAGATCCGGCGGGTGCCGAAGCGATCGGCCAGCCAGCCCGATGCCGGGATGATGACCGCCATCGTCAGCGAATACGCAATGATCACCGACTGCATGCGCAGCGGGCTTTCGCCGAGGCTGGCCGCCATCGCCGGCAGTGCGGTATTGACGATGGTGCTGTCCAGCGTCTGCATGAAGAAGCCGACCGCCACGACCCACAACATCACCTTGCGCGTGCGCGCTTCGCTGTCCTCGGTGGGCGTCATGCTGCTGGCAATCCATGAAGAAAACACGTCAAGACAGCACGATACGCCACTTCACTCGGACACCACAAGACCGGGCGGCCGGCGCGCCGGCCGCGTAGGACGCGGACGGATGCCGCCCGCCGTCTTCGCTGCCTAGACTGGCCGATGACCCGACCGCAAGGAGGCAGACATGAACAAGGCTCGCATGACCACGCTGGCCACGCTCGCCGGCGTTGCCAGCGTCGGCGCGGCATTGCTGCTGGCCGCGCGCTCGCGCGAACCCGTGCGCAATCCGCACGTGCCGGAGCCGGACAAGGACGTGGAACTGGACCCCTACCTGGGCCGCTGGTACGAGATGGCGCGGTACGAGAACCACTTCGAGCAAGGCTCCGACGCGGTCACCGCGGAGTACAGCTTGCGGCCCGATGGATTGATCGACATCGTGAACCGCGCCGGCCGCGACGCGACCGGCAAGCCCCGCATCTCGCGCGGCAAGGCGCGCGTCGTGCCGGACAGCCGCAACGCCAAGTTCAAGGTGTCGTTCTTCGGACCGTTCTACGTCGGCGATTACTGGATCCTCGACCACGCCGAAGACTACAGCTGGTCGATCGTCGGCGAGCCGTCGGGCCGCTATCTGTGGATTCTGACGCGGGCGCGCGACCCGGAGCCGGCGCTGCGCTCGCAATTGCTGCATCGGGTCGCCGAGCTCGGCTACGACGTCGACGCGTTGCGCATGACCGAACACGCCATGCTGCAGGAAGCGCCGGCGCCCGCGGCGCCGGCTTGAGGCTTGACGGCCCACGCTTCAACGCTTGAGGCTTGAGGCGTGAGCCTTGCTTGAGGCTTGAGCCGGTACGGCGGGGGGCCAGCGTCGATCAGTGCCAGCGGCCGTGATCGCGCCAGCGTGCCTCGCGATAGCCGTCGTGGCGGTGCCAGCCGCGGGCGTAGCCGTACGGCGGGCCGTAACGCACCGGCGCCGGGGCGAGCACCACCGGGCGCGGCGCCACGACAACGGGCGCCGGCGCGTAGGCCACCGGTGCCGGCGCATAGACCGGCGCGGGGGCATAGACAGGAGCCGGCCGGTAGACCGGCGCCGGCGCCACCACCACGCCGGGCACGCCGACGCCGATATGGATGTCCACCCCGGCATGCGCCGCGGCGCTGGCTGCCAGCATGGCACCGCCCACAGCGACCATTGCGAGAATCCGTTTCATGGTTGTCCCCCTGAGGAACCGTTGAACATGGCCGTACTGTATGCGGCGGCGCCGTAATATTGGCCGCGGGAAGTGTTGCATTTGTGACGCTGTATTACGGTCCGGCCACCAGCCCCGGCGGTTAGCGGGGGTCGGCGCACTCTTGCAAGATCGGCAAGAAAGCTGAAAACCGTCGACGAATTCCCGGCGAGCGGAGAACAACCCGGCATTCGCATCGTCAAACTGCTATCCCCGTCACAGGAGAACATCGATGAAGACACTGACTCTTGCATCCGAATCGTCCTGCCTTGGCCGCTCCAGCCGCTCCAGCCGCTCCGGCCGCTCCGACCCTCCCCGCCAGTCCCGCCGTCTTGTCCGCCTGGGCGCCGCCGCGCTCGGTGCGCTGGCATTGAGCGCGCCGGCCCTGGCGGCGGACCTGACCCCGCAGACCGCCGGCCCCTTCACCTATGTTTGCGGCGGCGTGGCCGAAGACGAGCAACAAGCGATGCGCGCGGAGGCGCGCAACTACGATATGGGCCTGCTGATGACCGAAGGCCCGCGCGGCGAATACCTGTCCGATGTCGATATCACGTTGTCGCGCGGGGGCAAGCAGGTCGCGAACTTCCGCTCCACCGGGCCGCGCTGTCTGATCAAGGGTCCGAAGGGCACCTACCAGGTCACCGCGGACTATCAGGGCAACACCAAGCGCACCACCCTGAGCGCCGGTCAGCGCAACAAGCAGCTGCGCTGGTAAGCGCTATCCTGCGGACCGGCAATCGGCGGCCGTCGCGGCCGCCGATGCGCTGAAGCGCCGATCCGAGATCATCCGGCTCACGCGAATCAGCGCAAGTACCCCGCTTCCCGGAACCAGTCGACTGCATCGCGCAGCCCTTCCCGATACGGCCGCGGCCGGTATTCCAGTTCGCGGCGCGCCTTGTCCGAGCTGAAGTACATGCGATAGCGCGACATCGCCAGCCCGTCGACCGTCAGCAGCGGCTCGTTGCCGCGCCGCCGCGCAATCGCTTCGGACAGATGCGCGAACGGAATCAGCGGCCAGCGCGGCAGCGGCACCAGCGGACCGCGGCGTCCGGTCAGCTCGGCGATGTCGCGCAGCATCTGCCGCAGCGGCACGTCCTCGCCGCCGAGAATGTAGCGTTCGCCGATGCGCCCGCGCTCCAGCGCGAGCCAATGCCCCTCGGCGACATCGTCCACATGCGCGAGATTGAGGCCGGTATCGACAAAGGCCGGAATGCGCCCGCTGGCCGCTTCGACGATCACGCGGCCGGTCGGCGTGGGGCGGATGTCGCGCGGCCCGATCGGCGTGGAGGGATTGACGATCACGGCCGGCAAGCCCGCCGCGACCTCGCGTTCGACCGCGCGTTCGGCCAGCACCTTGCTGCGCTTGTAGGCGCCGATCGCCTGCTGCGGCGACAGCGTGGCGGTCTCAGTGACCGGCGCGGTCGCACCCTGCACACGCAGCGTGGCGACGCTGCTGGTATAGACGACCTTCTCGACGCCGCAGCGCCGGGCCGCGCCCATCATCGTCTCGGCGCCGACCACATTGGTGCGGACGATCGCCTCGGGCTCGGGCGCCCACAGCCGGTAGTCCGCCGCGACATGGAACAGATAGCGGACGCCGCGCATGGCGCGCTCGACCGACTTCGGATCGCACATGTCGCCTTCGACGATGCGCACCGGCAGACCTTCGAGATTGCCGCGCCGGCTGCCCGCGCGAACCAGCACGCGCACGCGCCAGCCGCGTGCGAGGCCTTGCCGCGCCACCGCCGAGCCGAGAAACCCCGATGCCCCGGTGACCAGAACGTCATCGTCGATGCTCTCCATCGGGCTCTCCATGGTCCTGTCCATCGTCTCGTCGAACTCGCCGGGCGCGCCGGACCCGCCGGGCAAAGGCGCTGGCGCGGGTATATAGTAACCACCGTGCGACGGGAAGCGCTTCCCGCACACCGGACAAGGCGGCTGCCTCAAGGCGGTTTGCCGACAACGCTGCGTCGATGACGCTGCATCGATGGCTCTGTGCCGATGCCGCCGTATCGACGGTGTATTGCCAGGGGGAACGTCTCCATGCGGGTGATTCTGGCTCAGCCGCGCGGCTTCTGCGCGGGCGTGGTACGGGCGATCGAGATCGTCGATCGCGCGCTCGTCAAGCACGGCGCGCCGGTCTACGTGCGGCACGAGATCGTCCACAACCGGCATGTCGTCGACACCCTGCGCGACAAGGGCGCGCGTTTCGTCGAAGAGCTCGACGAGGTGCCGGCCGACGCGGTGACGATCTTCAGCGCGCACGGCGTCGCGCGCAGCGTCGAGCAGGAAGCCAGGGCACGCCAGCTGCATGCGATCGACGCGACCTGCCCGCTGGTCATCAAGGTCCATAACCAGGGCCGGCAATATGCGGCCAGCGGCCGCATCGTCATCCTGATCGGCCACGCCGGCCATCCCGAGGTGGTAGGCACGATGGGCCAGATCCCCGGCCGGGTCATCCTGGTGCAGAACGAGTCGGAGGTTGCGCAGCTGGATCTGGCGGCCGATACGCCGGTCGCCTATGTCACGCAGACCACGCTGAGCGTCGACGATACGCGCGGCATCATCGCGGCGCTGGAACGGCGCTTCCCCGATCTGGTCGGACCCGATACGCGCGACATCTGCTATGCCACGCAGAATCGCCAGAGCGCGGTGCGCGAACTCGCCACGCAGGTCGACGTGCTGCTGGTGATCGGCGCGCCCAACAGTTCGAACTCCAACCGTCTGCGCGAGATCGGCACCGAGAGCGGCGTGCCGTCCTATCTGATCGCCGACGGCAGCGAGCTCGACCCGGCCTGGGTGCGCGATGCCGCGGTCGTCGGCATCACCGCCGGGGCGTCGGCGCCGGAAGCGATGGTCGAGGACGTGCTGGCCGCGCTGCGCCGGCTGGGGCCCGTCGAAGTCAGCACCATGAGCGGCCGCGAAGAACACGCGCAGTTCCGGCTGCCCGCGGAACTGGCCGACGTCACCGTGGCCTGAAACCGCCGGGCGAAGCAAGATCGCGCCCCGGCGTTCATCCACCCACATCGAAGGAGGAAGCGCGCCTTGGCCATTCCCCTGCTCCAGGTCGTCCGCGTGGGCGCCTATGTGGTCCGCCAGCGGCTGGCCGGCCGCCAGCGCTATCCGCTGGCGCTGATGCTCGAGCCGCTGTTTCGCTGCAATCTGGCCTGCGCCGGCTGCGGCAAGATCGACTATCCGGAACCCATTCTGAACCAGCGCCTGTCGGTCGACGAATGCCTGGCGGCGGTCGACGAATGCGGGGCGCCGGTGGTGTCGATCGCCGGCGGCGAGCCGCTGCTGCACAAGGAGATGCCGGCCATCGTCGAAGGCATCGTCGCGCGCCGCAAGTTCGTCTACCTGTGCACCAACGCGCTGCTGATGGAGAAGAAGCTCGACGCCTACCGGCCCAGCCCCTACTTCGTCTGGTCGGTGCATCTGGACGGCGACCCCGAGATGCACGACCGCGCGGTCTGCCAGCCCGGCGTCTACGAGCGTGCGGTCGCCGCGATTCGCGCCGCCAAGCAGCGCGGCTTTCGCGTCAACATCAACTGCACGCTGTTCAACGATGCCGATCCCGAGCGGGTGGCCCGTTTCTTCGACTCGGTCAAGGCGATGGGCGTGGACGGCATCACCGTCTCGCCTGGCTATGCCTACGAGCGCGCGCCCGATCAGCAGCATTTCCTGCACCGCGGCAAGATCCGTCAGCTGTTCCGCGACATCCTGGCGCGTGGCCGACGCGGCCGGCAATGGGCCTTCAGCCAGTCGACGCTGTTCCTCGATTTCCTCGCCGGCAACCAGACCTACCGCTGCACGCCCTGGGGCAATCCGGCGCGCACCGTGTTCGGCTGGCAGCGTCCTTGCTATCTGCTCGGCGAAGGCTACGCCGCGACGTTTCGCGAGCTGATGGAGGACACCGACTGGGACGCCTATGGCACCGGCAACTACGAGAAATGCGCCAACTGCATGGTCCACAGCGGCTATGAGGCCACCGCGGTGGCCGATACCGTAGCCCATCCGCTGAAGGCGATGCGCGTCGCACTGCGCGGCGTGCGCACCGACGGGCCGATGGCGCCCGACATTGCGCTGGACCGACAGCGGCCGGCCGAGTACGTGTTCTCGCGTCATGTCGAGATCAAGCTCGAGCAGATCCGCCGCCAGGCCGCCGACCCGGCCGGTTCCACCCATGCCTCGAAGCCGGACCGGCAGGCCACGGCGCTGCATTGAATGCGCATGGACTGGGCGAGACTGGCCGGCGGCATCCTGACCGTGCTGGCATCGGGCTATGCGGTGGCGGCCTGGTGGGCCAGCCGCCGTCCCCTGCCCGCGCCATCGGTAGATAGCGATGACGGCCTCGCGCCGGCGACCGTGCTCAAGCCGCTGTGCGGCGACGAGCCGCGGCTGTATCGCAATCTGGCCAGCTTCTGCCGGCAGCGCCATCCCTGCTTCCAGCTGGTGTTCGGCGTGTGGGCGCCGGACGATGCCGCGCTGGCGGTGGTCCAGCGATTGCAGCGGGCATTCCCCGATTGCGATATCGCCGTGGCGGTCGGCGCGCATCAGCGCGCGCCGGCCCTCTCGGACGTCGCGACGGTCAATCCGAAGGTCGCCAATCTGCAGGCCATGCTGCCGCTGGCGCGCCACGATCGGCTGGTGATCGCGGACAGCGATATCGCGGTGCGTGCCGACTATCTGCGGCGCGTCACCGCCCCGCTGGCCGACCCGCGCGTGGGCATCGTGACCTGCCTGTATCGCGGCCGGCCGTTGCGTGGACGGTCGTTCGGTGGCCCGTCATGGCATGACACCTGGGCGCGGCTGGGTGCGCAGTTCATCGACGACTGGTTCGCTGCTGCAGTGCGTGTCGCGCATGCGGGTGGCGGCCAGCGCTTCGGTTTCGGCGCCACCATTGCGTTGCGGCGCGAGGTGCTGCTGCGGATCGGCGGCTTCGCGGCGGTGGCGGACCGGCTCGCCGACGACTACTGGCTCGGCGAGCTGACCCGCCGGCAAGGGTTGCGCACCGTGCTGTCCGACGTCGAGGTCAGCACCGATATCGCCGAGACCACACCGCGCTCGCTGTGGCTGCACGAACTGCGCTGGCTGCGCACGCTGCGCGTGCTCGATCCCGCCGGCTTCGCGCTGATCTTCCTGACCTTCACCTGGCCGATGCTGGCCCTCGGCCTGCTGCTGGCGTCCTCCCGCGCAATCGCGCTGCTGGCCGTGGTCGGCGCGCTGGCCCGGTCGCTGCGTTGCCGCGATGCGGGCGCGGCGCTGCGCGCGCCCTTGCGCGATACGCTGCTGCTGCTCGAATGGATGGTGGCGATGGCGGGCCGCCAGGTACGCTGGCGCGGCACGCGCCTTGCCATCGAATGGACGCGCGATGGGATGGCGAGCGCCGCGGCTCGCGCAGACAGGCCACGCCCGCACGATCGCGTCGATAGGCAGTCCCCTTCCGTATCCCGGAGGCCCCGATGAAGACCCTGTTCCTGCAAGCCCCGTCCTTCGACGGCTTCGATGGCGGCGCCGGCTCGCGCTATCAGGCCAGGCGCGAGATCCGCTCGTTCTGGTATCCGACCTGGCTCGCGCAGCCGGCGGCGCTGGTGCCGGACAGCCGCCTGCTCGATGCGCCGGCCGACGGCTTGAGCCTCGAGCAGACGCTGGCCATCGCCAGCGAATATCAGCTGGTCATCGTGCATACCAGCACGCCGTCGTTCCCGGCCGACGTGCGCTTCGCGCAGGCGCTGAAGGGGCGCTATCCGGCCATCCGGATCGGCATGGTCGGCGCCAAGGCCGCGGTCGATCCCGGCGGCACGCTGGCCGCCAGCGAGGCGATCGACTTCGTCTGCCGCGAGGAGTTCGACTACACCTGCCGCGACGTCGCCGCCGGCATGCCGCTCGCGCAGATCGCGGGGCTCAGCTACCGTCAGCCCGACGGCACCATCGAACACAACCCGCCGCGGCCGATGATCGAGAACATGGACGCGCTGCCGTTCGTCTCACCGATCTACCGGCGCGACCTGAACCTGCGCAACTACTTCATCGGCTATCTGCTGCACCCGTACGTATCGATCTACACCGGCCGCGGCTGCCGCTCGCGCTGCACGTTCTGTCTGTGGCCGCAAACGGTCGGCGGGCACCGCTACCGCGTCCGCTCGCCGGAGAACGTGCTGGCCGAAGTCGAATGGATCCAGCGCAATATGCCCGAGGTGCGCGAGATCATGTTCGACGACGACACCTTCACCGACTTCAAGCCGCGCGTGGAAGAGATCGCGCGCGGGCTCGGCAAGTTGGGCGTGACGTGGTCGTGCAATGCCAAGGCCAACGTGCCCTACAGCACGCTGAAGATCATGAAGGACAACGGCCTGCGCCTGCTGCTGGTCGGCTACGAGTCCGGCGACGATCAGATCCTGCTGAACATCAGGAAAGGCTTGCGCACCGATATCGCGCGGCGCTTCACCGAGGACTGCCGCAAGCTCGGCATCACGATCCACGGCACCTTCATCCTCGGTCTGCCGGGCGAAACGCGCGACACCATCGAGAAGACGATCGCCTTTGCGCAGGAGATCAATCCGCATACGATCCAGGTCTCGCTGGCCGCGCCCTACCCCGGCACCGCGCTGTACCGGCAGGCGCTCGACAACGGCTGGCTCGCCGACGACAAGGTGATCCCGCTGGTCAACGACCGCGGCGTGCAGCTGGCGGCGATCAGCTATCCGCATCTGTCGCGCGACGAGATCTATCACGGCGTCGAGACCTTCTACCGCCGCTTCTATTTCCGGCCGTCCAAGATCTGGGAGATCACCCGCGAGATGATGGGCAGCTGGGAAATGACGCGGCGCCGGCTGCGCGAGGGCGTCGAGTTCTTCCGCTTCCTGCATACCCACGAGGCCTGATTCTGCCGATCCCGACGACCTCGACCGCAAGGACAGCGACGGCTGCGGCGATCGCGCCGCGCCCCTCGCCGCGCGCGCTGATCGTAACCGCCGACGACTTCGGCCTGCATCCGGCCGTCAACGAGGCGGTCGAGCTGGCGCATCGGCACGGCGTGCTCGACGCCGCCAGCCTGATGGTCGGCGCACCGGCCGCGGCCGATGCGGTATCGCGCGCGCACCGGCTGCCGCGGCTGCGCGTCGGCCTGCATCTGGTGCTGGCCGATGGACCGTCGGTGCTGCCGCCGGGCGCGATCCCGGACCTGGTCGACGCCGAAGGGCGCTTCGGCTCGGCGATGGCGCGCGACGGACTGCGCTTCTTCCTGTTCGATGCGGTGCGCCGGCAGCTCGCCGCGGAGATTCGCGCGCAGTTCGCCGCCTTCGCCGCGACCGGCCTGGCGCTCGATCACGTCAATACGCACAAGCATTTCCATCTGCATCCGACCGTGCTGTCCCTGATCCTGGCCATCGGCCGCGACTATGGCCTGCGCGCGATGCGGCTGCCGCGCGAAGCGGGCGCGCCGTGGTGGCTGCGCCCGTGGCTGGCGCTGCTGCGCCGGCGCCTCGATGCCGCCGGCATCGCGCACAACGACTATGTGATCGGCATCGCCCGCAGCGGCGCGATGGACGAACAGACCGTGCTGGCCGCCTTGCGGACGCTGCCGCCCGGGGTCGGCGAGCTCTATCTGCATCCGGCCACGGTGTCCGGCGAACGCATCTCGCCATCGATGCGCGGCTACCGCCATGCCGACGAGCTGGCCGCGCTGCTGTCGCCGCGCGTGCGCACCTCACTGGAGCGGGTCGCGCCGCGTCGCGGCGGCTTTGCCGATCAGCTGCGGGCACCGGCCCCAGGTCATGGTCCCTGCGCCTCGCCGGGGTGGCGGCGATGAAGCGCTTCGGACTGCTGGCGGGGCTCGCCGGCCTGATCGCACTGGCGTCGCTGGTGATCCATCAGGGCGTGGGCCAGATCGCCACCACGGTGGCGCGCGCCGGCTGGCCGCTGCTGTGGCTGCTGCCGGTGCACGGCGTGGCGATCGCGCTCGACGCGCGCGCCTGGCAGGGGCTGCTGCGCGCCGCGGCGCCCGCCGCGCATCCCGGCATGCTGTTCCTGTGGTGGGTGGCCAGCGTGCGCGAGGCGGTCAACCGGCTGCTGCCCACGGCCAATGTGGGCGGCGAGCTGGCCGGCATTCGCCTGGGCCGTCTGCAGGTCGGCGACACCAGCGCGGTCACCGCCAGCGTGGTGGTCGAGGTCATGGTCACGCTGTTCTCGCAGTACCTGTTCTGCGTGGTGGGCGTGCTGCTGCTGATCGCGGCGATTCCCGGCGGCCATCAGGAGCAGCGCGCCCTGACGATCGGCGGCGGGCTGCTGCTGTCGCTGCCGCTGCCGGTCGCGTTTGCGCTGGCGTTGCGCCATGGCGCGCTGTTCGCGCGGCTGGAGCGGCTGGCCCGGCGCCTGCTGGGCGAGGAACACCGGATGGTCGATGCGATCGCCGGCGCCGACCTGGGGGCCGGCCTGGACCAGCGCATCCGCGCGCTGCTCGGACGCCTGCGCACGCCGGTTACCGCAGCGTTCTGGCAGTTGCTGGGGCTGACGGCGGGCACCGTCGAGACCTGGTTCGCGCTGCGGCTGCTCGGTCATCCGGTCTCGTTCGGCGAGGCGCTGGCGATCGAGTCGCTGACGATGGCCGCGCGCAATATGGCCTTCTTCGTGCCGGGCGGGCTGGGCGTGCAGGAGGCGGTGGTGATGCTGCTCGGCCAGCTGCTGGGCATCGACGCGCAGACCGCGCTGTCGCTGGCGCTGGTGCGCCGCGCGCGCGAGGTGCTCTACGGCGTGCCGGCGCTGCTGTCGTGGCAGTGGTTCGAGGTGCGCCGCTGGCGCGACCGCCACGGCCAGCCTGCCGCTGCGGGGACGATGCGGAGACCGCAGCGATGAGCGGCCGGCTTTCAGCGGCTGCCGGCCTGGCGCGCGTTGTGGTCGGAGAGGTAGCGGATCAGCCCGTCGATGCCGTCGCGCTCGACGATGTCGGCGAACTGGCGGCGATAGACCTCGATCAGCCACGCGCCCATCATGTTGATGTCGTAGATTTTCCAGCCGTCGGCACCGCGCCGCAGCCGATAGTCGATCTGGTTTTCGTCGCCCGCGGTGATCACGCGCGTGCGCACCACCACGTCGTCGGCATTGGCGCCGGACTCGGCCGGCGTATAGCGGAAATCGACGTTCTGTCCGCGCAGCTGCGACAGCGACAGCGCGTAGGTGTGGACCAGCAGCGTGCGGAACTGCTCGACCAGTTGCTGCTGCTGCACGGGATTGGCCGTGCGCCAGGCGGGGCCCAGCGCCAGCCGCGTGGTGCGCGCGAAATCGGTATAGGGAAGGAACTGGCGCCGCACCACGGCGACGACCCTGGCCTGATCGCCGGCGCTGGCCGACGGATCGGAGCGGACCGCGGAGATGACCCCTTCCACGGCGGTGCGGACCAGCCGGTCGGGCGCGGCGCGCTCGGCGGCGTTCGCATGCAGCGGGCAGATCAGCGCAGGCACGGCGATGGCCAAAGCGGGAATCGGCGAATGGGAACGGAAAGGGAACATGGGCAGCGATCCGACGGCATGACGATCAACACGGCGATCCGAGCGAACGAGTATAGCCCCGCGGCGGCGGTCGCTGCAGGGGCGCCCCCCCACGGGTTCGCGGCATGCTGACCGCGGCGATCACCCGTCTCGTCATGCTGGCGACGACGCGCGCCTGGCTGACGATCGCGCTGGCTGCCGTGGTGTGTGCCGGCAGCGGCTGGTATGCGGCGCGGCACTTCGCGATCAATACCGATATCGGCCGGCTGCTCGATGTCGATGCGCCGTGGGCCCGTTATGACGCCGCGCTGAACGAAGCCTTCCCCGACCGAGACCGGCTGATCCTCGCGGTGGTGCGGGCGCCCGTACCCGAACTCGCCGAGGCCGCCGCCGACGCGCTCGCGCAGTCGCTGCGCAACCAGCCGGCGCACTTCGAGGCGGTACGCCGGCCCGGCGGCGGCGCCTTCTTCGCCCGGCATGGGCTGCTGTTTCTCGATACGCCGACGTTGGCCAGGGTCACGCGCGATCTGACCGATGCGCGACCCTTGCTGAACGCACTGGCGCGCGATCCAGGCTTGCGCGGGCTGGCCGACACGCTGTCGGTGACGCTCGGCCTGCCGCTGCAGATGGGACAGGTCACGCTGGCACAGATGGCCCCGCTGCTGGCGCGCAGCGCGATGACGCTGGAGCAGGTGCTGGCGGGCCGGCCGGCGGCCCTGTCGTGGCGCACGCTGGCCGATCCCACGCCGGCGGCCGGGCCCGCGCTGGCCTTCGTCGCGGTCAGTCCGGTGCTCGATTATGGCGACCTGCAGGCAGGGGCCGATGCCTCCGCGGCGATCCGCGCCAGCGCGGCGCAGCTGCAACTCGCGCAGCGCTACGGCGCGGACGTGCGGCTGACCGGGCCACAGGCGCTGGCCGACGAGGAATTTGCCTCGGTGGCCGATGGCGCGGCACTGAACGGCGCGGTGACGGTGCTGGTCGTGATCCTGATCCTGTGGCTGGCGCTGCGGTCGGCCCGGCTGATCGTCGCCGTGCTGCTGAGCCTGTTCGCCGGCCTGGCCGTCACCGCGGCGCTGGGCCTGGCGATGGTCGGCGCGCTGAACATGATCTCGGTCGCCTTCGCCGTGCTGTTCGTCGGCCTCGGCGTCGACTTCGGCATCCAGTTCGGCGTGCGCTACCGGGCCGAGCGGCACGACCGCGACCATATCGTCACGGCGCTCTGCCATACCGCGCAGGCGCTGGCGGTGCCGCTGTCGCTGGCCGCGGCCGCCACCGCGGCGGCGTTCTTCGCCTTCCTGCCGACCGACTATCGCGGCGTGGCCGAGCTCGGCCTGATCGCCGGCGTCGGCATGTTCGTCGCGTTCTTCACCACTGTCACGCTGCTGCCGGCATTGATCCGCGTGCTGCAGCCGGACGGCGAGACCGTCGCGCCGGGCATCCGCTGGCTGGCGCCCGCCGACGAATTCTTCGAGCGCCATCGCACGGCGGTGCTGTGGGTCACCTGCGCAATCATCGTGGCCGCCTCGCCGCTGCTGACGCAGCTGCGCTTCGATTTCGATCCGCTGAACCTGAAAGACCCTGCCTCCGAATCGATGGCGACGCTGCGCGCGCTGAAGGACGCGCCGCAGGCCGGCACCGAGGATGTCAGCGTGCTGGCGCCCTCGCTCGACGCGGCACGCGCGCTGGCGACGCGGCTGTCGGCGCGGCCCGAGGTTGCGCGCGTCACCACGCTGGACAGCTTCGTGCCGCCCGATCAGGACGCCAGGCTGCCGTTGATCGCGAACGCAGCGCAAGCGCTGCGGCCTGCGCTGACCCAGCCGGCCGCGCCCGCGGCCACCGATGCACTGCGCGTGGCCGCGCTGCGCCGGACCGCCACCGAGCTCGACCTGGCGGCGAACGCCCGCTCGGCGCCGGGCACCACGCCTGCCGCCGGCGTGGCCGAAGCACGGCGGCTGGCGCAGGCGCTGCGCAAGCTGGCCGATGCCGACGCCGCGGCCCGCGATCGCGCCGAACGGGCCATCGCCCTGCCCTTGCAGCTCGGGCTGGCCGGCCTGACACAGGCACTGCAGGCGAACCGCGTCACCATCGATTCGCTGCCGCGCGAACTGGTGCGCGACTGGCTGACGCCCGACGGGCGCGCGCTGGTCACGGTCAGCCCGCGGCTGCCGCCGGGCGAGCGCGCCCGCGAGGCGGCGCTCGACGTCTTCGTGCCTACCGTACTGGCGATCGCGCCGGAGGCAACCGGCGGCCCGATCGCGGTACGGGGCTCCGCGCACACCATCCTGAGCGCGTTCGCCCAGGCGGGCGCCTGGGCGGTGCTGTCGATCGCCATCCTGCTGTGGCTGACGCTGCGCCGCTTCGGCGACGTGTTGCGCACGCTGGTGCCGCTGCTGGTGTCGGCAGTGCTGACACTGGAGCTGTGCGTGGTGTTCGGCATCGCGCTGAACTTTGCCAACGTGATCGCGCTGCCGCTGCTGCTGGGCATTGGCGTCGCCTTCAAGATCTACTACGTGATCGCGTGGCGCGAGGGCAAGACCGGTCTGCTGCAGTCCAGCCTGACCCATGCTGTGCTGTTCAGCGCGGCGACCACCGCGACCGCGTTCGGCAGCCTGTGGCTGTCGAAACATGCCGGCACCGCCAGCATGGGCAAGCTGCTGGCGCTGTCGCTGGTGTGCACGCTGGCCGGCGCGGTGTTTTTCCAGCCTATCCTGATGGGGCGGCCGCGACAGTCGCGCCGAGACCCATGAAGTCTTGCCGAGCCTTGCCCGAGCCTCGCCTGAGCTTTGCCTGGGCCTTGACCCAAGCCGCAGACGCATCCCGACGCAACAACAACGACGCAACAACAACGACGCCATCACGACGCCAACATGATCCCGATGCCAGAGCCCTCGCCCCCTTCGCTACCGCTGCGCCGACTGGTCCCGCTCGCGGTGCTGTGCTGCACAGCCTGCGCGACCGGCCCGAACGCCAATCCGGCGGACCCGCTCGAACCGATGAACCGCGCGATCTACACCGTCAACGACAAGGTCGATACCTATGTCGCGGTGCCCGTCGCCAAGGGCTATCGCCGCATCACGCCGCAGCCGGTGCGCACCGCGGTGACCAATGTCTTCAACAATGTGGGGGACGTCGGCAATGCGATCAACAACCTGCTGCAAGGCAAGGGCGTGGCGGCAGCCGAGAGCGCGATGCGCGTGGCGATCAATACCGTGCTGGGCCTGGGCGGACTGATCGATATCGCGACGCCCGCGGGGCTGCCCCGCCATCCGCAGGATTTCGGCCTGACGCTGGGCACCTGGGGCATTCCGTCGGGGCCGTATCTGGTGCTGCCGCTGTTCGGGCCGAGCACCGTGCGCGACGGCGTGGGGCGCGTCGGCGACGCCTACGCCTATCCGGTGAGCTATATGGACCCGGCCTGGCGCAACAGCCTGTTCGCGCTGCAGTTCGTCAATACGCGCAGCAATCTGCTGGACGCTACCAGCCTGCTGGAGCAGGCCGCGCTGGACAAATACAGCTTCGTGCGCGACGCCTATCTGCAGCAGCGGCGCCAACGGCTGCGCGGCGCCGCGGGCGGCGATCTGCCCGACTATGGCGACGAGGGAGACGAGGGAGGCGAGGGAGGCGAGGGAGAAGGCGCGGCGGGAGCGCAGCCGCCTTCTCTGCCCACGCCGGAGCCCGCGCCCGCGCCCGCGCCCGCTCCGGCTCCGGCCTCACGATAATCGCGCGAATCGGCCATCGCGCGCTGCAGCGCTGCCGCCAGCCGGCGCAGACTGCGCCGTGCCGCGGCGGCATCGGCCGCGAGCCGCACCAGTTCGCCAAGTTGCGAAGGTTGCTTCAGCAGGCTTGCGCATAGCGCGCGCAGATCGATGCCGCCATCCGGCCCGAACGCGGCCAGCGCCGCTGCAGGCACGCGGCGCGCTGCCGGATCGGCAACCGCCCGGCAGACCACGACAGGCAGGCAGGCCGCGCGCGCCGCGGCCGCAATGCGGTGCGATTCCATATCGACGGCCACGGCGCCTGTCGCCGCATGCAAGGCCCGCTTGTCAGCAATGGCCGCGGCGGGCGCATCGACGCCCGCCACCGTTCCGCCGACCGCCTTGGGCAAGGCCATGCGAATCGCGTTGGACCAGCGGGCATCGGTGTCGAAGCGCCGATCTCCGGCCGCGACCGCATCGGCCACGATCACGCTGCCCGGCGGCAGCGCGGGGTCGAGCCCGCCAGCCACACCAAAGCTGATCAGCCCGATGCAGCGGTGCGCCAATCCTTCGCTGTCATGCAAGGCGGCGGTCAGCGCCGCATCGAGGGCTTCGCCACGCAGGCCGCTCAGCGTGCCTGCACCAGGCCACGCCAGCAGCCGCGCTTCGAACGCCATGCCGGTCACGACGAGCCAGCGCGGCGCGGCCGCATCGGCGCAGTTCGCGGGCTCGCTCACATGCCCCATGGCATGCGGCTCGCACCGCGGGCGGTATTGTCGGCGGGATTGCCGGCATCGCCGAGATTTCGATATCGCGCCAGCGCCCACAGCGGGAAATACCGCGCATAGCCGTGATAGCGCAGATAGAACACGCGCGGAAAGCCGACCGCGGTGAAATGCGCCTCGTCCCACAGTCCGTCTGCCCGCTGCTGCCGCAGCAGATAGTCGATGCCGCGCGCGACCGCAGGCAGATCGCGGCAGCCGGCCGCCATCAGGCCCAGCAGCGCCCAGGCGGTCTGCGACGGCGTGCTCGGCGCGCTCTCGTGGCCGCGGTAATCGAGCCGGTAGCTGCTGCCGTCCTCGCCCCAGCCGCCATCGTCGTTCTGCACCGACAGCAGCCACTGCGCGGCGCGGCGCACCGGCGCGGCATCGGGCCCGAGCCCGGCCGCCTGCAGCGCGCACAGCGCGCTCCAGGTGCCATACAGATAGTTGGTACCCCAGCGGCCGTACCAGCTGCCGTTGCCCTCCTGCTGCGCCAGCAGATAGCGCAGCGCCTGCGCGGCCGCGCGACTGTTCGCCGGCAATTTGCCGAGCTGCGCCAGCATCGACAGGCAGCGCGCCGACACGTCGGCGGTAGGCGGGTCCAGCAGCGCGCCATGATCGGCGAAGGGGATGCTGTTCAGATAGCGGTGCGTGTTCTCCGGCTCGAAGGCGCCCCAGCCGCCGTCGCTGCTTTGCATGCCTTCGATCCATTCGCAGGCCCTGCCCAGCGCCGGCTCGACACGGGCGCGCCAGCGTGAATCGCCGCGCGCCGCACGGTCGAGGGCCATCGCCACCACGGCGGTATCGTCGACGTCGGGATAGTGGGGATTGGCATACTGGAATGCCCAGCCGCCCGGGCGCAGATGCGGACGGCGCACCGTCCAGTCGCCGCGCACATCCAGCACCTGCAAGGGCAGCAGCCAGTCGAGCGCTTGCCGTGCCGCCGTCAGCGCGCGTTCGCCGCCGGCCTCGAGCAGTGCGTGGCAGGTCAGCGAGGTGTCCCACACCGGCGAAAAACAGGGCTGGCAGTAGGCCTCATCCCCATGTTCGACCAGCAGGCGGTCCAGCGCCGCGCGCGCCTGCGCAACGGCCGGCTCGTCGCGCGGCACGCCCAGCGCGTCGAACATCATCACCGCATTGACCATCGCCGGAAAGATCGCGCCCAGGCCATCGTCGCCGTTCAGGCGTTCGCGCACGAACTGCTCGGCCCGCTGGATGGCCCGCTGGCGCAGCCGGCGCGGCGACAACGGCTCGAACACGCGCAGCGCGACATCGACCCCGCGGAACACCGCATACCAGAGCCGGCTCTGGTGCGGCGCCCTGCCCGGCATCCGGGCCGCCTGACTGGGCCCGCGAAACAGTTCGTCGATACCGACCCGGCGCGGATTGGCCGCGCACGGCCGCAGCGTGTTCAACACCAGCAGCGGCACGATCACCGTCCGCGCCCAGTACGAGATCTTCGACAGATGAAACGGAAACCACAGCGGCAGCAGCATGATCTCGACCGGCATCAGCGGCACCGCGCGCCACGGCATCACGCCGTACAGCGCCAGCAGCGTGCGCGTGAACACATTGCTGGCTTCGGCGCCGCCCAGCGCAAGAATGCGCTCGCGCGCGCGCCGCATCGCCGGCGCATCGATCGGCTCGCCGATCATCTTCAGCGCGAAATACGCCTTGACGCTGGCGCTGATGTCCGACGCACCGCCATGGAACAGCGGCCAGCCGCCGTCCTCGTTCTGCCGGCGCAGCAGATAGCGCCCGATGCGCGCTTCCAGCGCGGCATCGGGCGGCTCGCCCAGATAGTGGACCAGCAGCACGTATTCGGACGGGATCGTGGTGTCGGCTTCGAGCTCGAACACCCAGTGGCCGTCGGGCCGTTGCCGCGCGATCAGCGCGTCGACGGCATGCGCGATCGCGGCATCGAGCGCGGCATCGAACCCGGCCTGGTTGTGACGCGATGAAGCGGGGGATGACGAAGGGAAGACTGCGGGATCCGGCGGATTCGCGATATCCGCCGCATCGGCGGCTTGCGGCGAACCTCGCAAGGCGATCTGGATTTCAGCCACATCACTCCTCGTCACGCAATGACATCGCGAGGCAGCCGGCGGGGCGGGACCACGGACCGGCGCGCGTGGAATCTCGCGATCGGTGTTGGGGGTCGGGCGATTATAGCAACAAGGTCCGAAGCCGGCCGGCCGTGCCCGCTCGCCTTGACAGCCCCCTCCCCGCCTTCTATGCTGGCGCGCATTGTTCCTTTCAAAAGACCGATGTTCTGTTGTATAGAACCGCAAAACATCGAAACGTCGAAACATCGAACCGACCGCGATGAATCCAGCCTCCCCTGATACCGACCCGCCGAAACGCGACCCGCGCAAGCCGCTGCGCGGCATCCGTGTGCTCGATCTGACCAATGTGCTGGCCGGCCCCTTCTGCTGCCACCAGCTGGCCCATCTGGGTGCGGACGTGATCAAGGTGGAAACGCCCGGCACCGGCGACCTGGCGCGCCAGCTTGGCGCCGACGCCGAGCTGAACCGCAGGCTGATGGGCGTGTCCTTCCTCGCGCAGAACCCCGGCAAGCGCTCGATCACGCTGAACCTCAAGCATCCGCTCGGCAAGCAGGCGCTGCGCCGGCTGGTCGCGGAATCGGACGTGCTGGTCGAGAATTTCCGGCCGGGCGTGATGGCGCGGCTCGGGCTCGGCTACGACACGCTGAAGCAGGACAATGCGCGGCTGATCTATTGCGCGATCTCGGGCTTCGGCCAGGACGGTCCGCTCGCCGACCTGCCGGCGTACGACCAGATCATTCAGGGCATGGCCGGCGTGATGAGCATCACCGGCGATGCCGAGACCGCGCCGTATCGCGTCGGCTATCCGGTGTCGGACACCGTCGGCGGGCTGACGGCGGCACTGGCAGTGGCGGCGGCGCTGGCCGACCGCGATCGCACCGAGGGCTACCTGATCGACGTGTCGATGCTCGAATCGACGCTGGCGACGATGGGCTGGGTGGTGTCGAACTATCTGGTGGCCGGGCGCGAGCCGGCGCCGATGGGCAACGACAACATGACCGCGAGCCCGTCCGGCACCTTCCGCACCGGCGACGGGCTGATCAATATCGCCGCCAACAAGCAGGAACAGTTCGAGGCGGTCTGCCGCGTGATCGGCCGGCCGGAGCTGGCCACGGACCCGCGCTTCGCCGAGCGGCAGGCCCGGCTGCAGCATCGCGGCGCGCTGCAGCACGAGCTCGAGGCCGAACTGACGCGGCAGCCCACGGCGCATTGGTGGCCGCTGCTGAACCAGGCCGGCGTGCCGGCCGGGCCCGTCTATACGGTGCCGCAGACGCTGGCGCATCCGCAGGTCGCCACGCGCGGCCTTGTCGCGGAGTTTCCCGATGCGCCCGGGGTGGGGCGCGATCTGCGGCTGCTGCGCACCGGCTTCAAGCTCGATGGCGCCGCGCCGGCCGTCGATGCGCCGCCGCCCGAACTGGGCCAGCACACCCGCGACATCCTTCTCGAACTCGGCTACACGGCCGAGCAGATCGACACCATGCAGGCGGAGCAGGCCCTATGACCGCATTCGATCCTTCCACCCCGGACGCCGGCCAGCGCCGCGCCGAAGACTGGTGGCACAGCGCCATCATCGACATGCAGCCGGGCGTGATCCGCTATCGCGGCTATCCGATCGAACAGCTGATCGGGCGTACCACGTTCGCCCAGATGATCTGGCTGATGCTGCGCGGCGAACTGCCGCCGCCGCGACAGGCCGCCCTGCTCGACGCCGCGCTGATGTCCGCGGTCGACCACGGTCCGCAGGCGCCCAGCATCGCGGTGGCCCGCATGGCCGCGACCTGCGGCGTGGGCCTGAACAATGCGATGGCGTCGGCCGTCAATCTGCTCGGCGATGTACATGGCGGCGCGGGCGAGCAAGCGGTCGCGCTCTATCTGGATATCGCCGCCCGCGCCGACGCGGGACTGGCACTGCCCGAGGCGGTACGCGCGGGTCTGCAGGCCTGGCGGGAACTCCACGGCAAGTACGTGTCGGGCTTCGGCCATCGCTTCCATCCGGTCGATCCGCGCGCGCCGCGGCTGCTGGAACTGGTCGACCAGGCCGCAGCCGATGGCGTCGTGAACGGACGGTTCGCCGCGATCGCGCGGGCGGTGGAGGTCGAACTCGGTGCGGGACGATCGCGGCCGGTGCCGATGAATATCGACGGCGCCACCGCGGTCATCTATGCCGAGCTGGGGTTTCCGCCGCCGCTGGCGCGCGGGCTGTTCTGCCTGTCGCGCTCGGTCGGCATCCTCGCGCATGCCTGGGAGCAGACCGAGCAAGGCGGCCGCAACAAGGGGCCGATGCCGCGCGAGTTCATCTGGACTTACGACGGGCATCCGCCGCGGGACGTGCCGGACGCGATCGCGGACTGACGATGTGGTGAAAGGGATGGGGTGAAAGGGATGGGGTGAAAGGGATGGGGTGAAAGGCTCCGGTGCGCTGACCAGGGCTGACGCTGGCGCGTCAGCGAGCGTCGCCTCGAAGACCGGGCGCCAGCGTGGCGTCGGACTCGGCGTCGAATTCGGGCTCGAAGTCGGAGACGGCCTGCAGATCGGAATCCGCCGCTGCCGCAGGCCTGTCGGCGGCGCTGGCCGCGGCCCACGCCTCCTCGCGCTCCAGCGTGGACGCCAGCACATAGCGATCCCGCCCGCGCCGCTTCGCCTCGTACAACGCCCGGTCGGCATTGCCGAACAGCTGCTGCCACAGGCCCGCCGAGTCCGAGCCGTCGTCGCGCAGCTGCGCCACGCCGATGCTGACGCTGGCGAACTTGCCGGCCGGTCCCGGCAGCGGAATCGCGCGGACCTTGCGCAGGATCCGCCGGGCCAGCGCGGTAGCCTGATGTTCGTCGGTATGGGGACACAGCACGCAGAATTCCTCGCCGCCGTAGCGGCCGGCCACATCGGAGGCGCGGCGCGAGTTGTCGAGCGCTTCGGCGATCGCCTGCAGCACGGCATCGCCGGCGCGATGTCCGCTGCGGTCGTTGACCTGCTTGAAATGATCGACGTCGATGACCAGACAGGCGACCGCCTGCCGGTTGCGCAGCGCGGACACGATCAGGCGGGTGGCGGCGTTGTCGAGCGCGGCGCGATTGAGCAGGCCCGTCAGCCCATCGATGCGGGCGCCGCGCTCCTTGTTGGCGATGACCTGCTCCAGCGCCATCACCGTGAAGCCGAATAGGCCAAGCAGCGTCGCCACCAGCGGCGCCAGCACCAGGACCGCGTTTTCGGTGGTATTGGTGGCGTTGAACGGCGACGGGGAAATCGCGCCGTCGCCCTGCCAGGCCGCGGCCGCGCCATAGAGCTGGGCGCACAGCTGGACGGCGCTGGCCAGCAGCACCAGCGGCAGCCCGATTTCGCTATGGCGCACCCGCGAGCGCAGCAGCACCAGGATGGTCGTCAGCGACAGCAGCGCCAACGCGGCATAGGCGACGCGATGCAGTTGCAGCACCGGATACGGTCCGGTCAGCGCATCGAGCGCGGCGGCGACGGTGACCACCACCGCGGCGCCCTGCATGCGGGTAAATCCGGGCAAACCATGATGCACCCGCACGCCGCAATAGATCGTCAGCTTGCCGGCCAGATAGACCATCACCGCCACCGCGCCCACTTCGACCAGATGCGCCGTGGCGGCATTGAGCGTCAGCGCCAGACCGCCAGCGGACAGCACCAGGTGGCCGCCGGCCCATAGGCGGCCGGCATCGGTGCGGATCAGCGCGAACACAAGGCCCGTCGAGATCAGCAGCGTGCTGGAAAACACCACCATCATGACGATCACAATGCTGTGCTGGTCTAGCTGCACGGTATCCCTCGGAAAATGCCGCGTTGCATATGCCCCGGCGGCACGGCCGCTCGTCCCAAAACCTTTGATGATAGCCGGCGCACCGGCGCCGGGCATCCCCCTTGAGTCGGGCATGGGGGCCGGCGGCGGCATCGACCGTACCGCCCGCGGGCCGGCGCCGACTCAGTCGTCGAAGGGGAAACTGCCGCCCAGCGTTTCCGTCAGCGTGCGGGCGGCGCGCAGCACGTCCGCGCGAAAATCCGGCCGATATCGCGAGGCCGGACAAGTCAGCGTCAGCGCGCCGCGCAACTCGCCGCCGGGGCCGAACACCGGCGCCGACACGCCGGCGATATCGGGCACACGATCGCCGACCAGCGTCGCCACGCCGTCCCGCCGGATGGTGTCGTACAGCTGGCCGCGCGCGCCGGCGAATGCGCGCAGCACGCGTCCACCCGCGCCGCGGTTGCGCGGCAACAGATCGCCGGCGCGGGCATGGTCACGCACCGGTTGCGGCGAATCGACCCGATAGAGGCACAGGCGATGCTCGCCCTGCTCGACATGGAAGGCGGCGCTCTCGCGCGTGTCCTGCACCAGTTGGCGCAGCACCGGCATCACCGCCGTTTCCAGCGAAAACGACGCGGCATAGACCGCATGCAGGCGGGCGACCTCGGGGCCAAGGCCATAGCGGCCGTCGGCGTGGCGCACCACCAGCCGCGCATGCTCGAGCGAGGCGAGCAGCCGCAGCAGCGTACTTTTGTAGAGGCCGGAGCGCTGCGCCAGCTCGGCCAGCGTCAGCGCGGTATCGCCGAGCCGGAACGCGCGCAGCAGGAACAGCGCGCGATCCACCGCCACTGCACCGCCTTCGGCGGCATGCTTGTCGGCTTCGGAAACCTGGGCGGCTTTACGGGGCATCGGCTGCGAGGGAGCGGGTCGGCGAGGGGGTTCGGCAGAGGAATTCGGCGGGCGCGCGGCGACCGTGCACCGTATAGAACGGCGCCTTCTTTGTCAATGCGGTACTGCGCGGGCCGCCGGAACCCGCTTTCGCGGGGACGGCAGCATCGTTTACCCGAGCCGCCGCACCACCGCGTCGGCAAACTCGCGCGTGCTGGCCTTGCCCTTCAGGTCGCCGGTACGGATGTTGTCCTCGTTCAGCGTCCGGTCGATCGCGGTGCGCAGCCGCTGCGCCAGGTCCTGGCGGCCGACGTGTTCGAGCATCAGGCCGGCCGCCAGCATCAGCGCGACCGGGTTGGCGACGCCCTTGCCGGCGATGTCCGGCGCCGAGCCATGCACGGCCTCGAAGACTGCCGCGTGCTCGCCGATATTCGCCCCTGGCGCCAGGCCCAGCCCGCCGACCAGTCCGGCGATCTGGTCCGACAGGATGTCGCCGAACAGATTCGTGCACAGCAGCACGTCGAACTTCCACGGGTCGAGCACCAGCTGCATCGCGCAGGCATCGACGATGCGGTCCTCCATCTCGACCCGCCCCGCATAATCGGCCGCCACCTCGCGCGCGGCCTCCAGGAAGATGCCGGTCAGCGCCTTCAGGATGTTGGCCTTGTGCACCACGGTGACCTTCTTGCGGCCGTTGCGCAGCGCGTATTCGAAGGCGAAGCGGGCGATGCGCAGGCAGTCGGCGCGTGTATTGGTGCCGGTGGACACCGCTACCGCGCGCGGATCGTCGCCGACCGCGATGTAGTAGTCGTGCGCGACATAGAAGCCGCCGACGTTCTCGCGCACCAGCACCAGGTCGATGTTCTCGTAGCGGCCCGGAATCAGCGTGCGCGCCGGCCGCACGTTGGCGTACAGCTGAAACAGCTCGCGCAGCCGGACATTGACCGAACGAAAGCCCCCGCCCACCGGCGTGGTGAGCGGCCCCTTCAGCGCCAGGCCGGTGCGGCGGATGCTGTCGAGGGTGGCCTCGGGCAGCGGATCGCCGCTGGCCTCCAGCGCGGCCATGCCGGCCTGCTGCGTTTCCCAGGCAAACGGCGCGCCCAGCGCGTCGAGCACCTGCAAGGTGGCATCCATGATTTCCGGGCCGATGCCGTCGCCGGGAATCAGCGTGGCGGGGATGGCGGCGCCGCCGGTGGTCGTTCCATTTGCCGGGACGGCCTTGTTGGTCGGATTTGCATCGGTTTGCACAGGCGATCTCCACAAAATGACAATGACTACAGAGGGCAGCAGCACGCCAGCGACAACGGCCCAGGCTGGGGGCGCGGGGCCGATCAGCGGCCAGGCGCCTTGTCGGCAGGGCTCGCGCCCGCCCCGCCCGGGCCCATGGCCGGTTCGCCCGACCCTTCTTCCGGCGCCGCGCGCGTGCGCACCACCACCTCCGAATGCAAGGTTCGGTGCACCGGGCACTTGTCCGCGATGGCCAGCAGGGCCTCGCGCTGCTGCGCGTCAAGCGGACCGCGCAGCGTGACCTCGCGCTCGATCCAGTCGACCTTGCCGTCGCGCGTGTCGCATTCCGCGCAGTCCGCGGCATGAATCTTCTCGTGCCTCAGTGACACGCTGACGTGTTCGAGCGGCCAGCCCTTGCGCTCGGCCACCATCCGGATCGTCATCGACGTGCAGGCGCCCAGCGCCGCCAGCAGCAGATCGTAAGGCGCCGGTCCGCCGTTCAGGCCGCCGAACGAGACCGGCTCGTCGGCCAGCAGCCGGTGCTTGCCGACGCTGACCTGCTGCTGGAACTTGCCCGCATGGTTCTCCTCGACCCGCACCAGCCCCTCCTCGACCGCGGCGGCCGGCAGCGTGGCCGCATCGATGCCGAGATAGCGCTGGCTCCAGGCGGCGATGGTGTTGGCGACATAGGTCGCGTCCTCGCGCCGCGTCAGCAGATGGTCGGCATGGTCGAGCGAGACGAAGCTCTTCGGGTGACGCGCGGCGATGAACAGCTGGGTCGCATTGTCGATGCCAACCGTGTCGTCGATCGGGGAATGCATGATCAGCAGCGCGCGCCGCAGCTGCGACACCCGGGTCAGCAGCGTCTGCTCGGCGACGTCGTCCAGAAACTGCTTGCGGATGCGGAAGGGACGGCCGGCCAACTGCACCTCGGCCTCGCCCTGCTGCGCGATCGTCTCGGCGTGCTCGCGCAGCAGGCCGACCACATGCGACGGATCGCTCGGCGCGGCGATGGTCGTCACGGCCCTGGCCTCGGGAATGTCGCCCGCCGCGGCCAGCACGGCGGCGCCGCCGAGGCTATGGCCGATCAGCAGCGCCGGCGCCTGCAGATGCTGGCGCATGTAGTCGGCGGCTGCGAGCAGATCGGCCACGTTGGAGGAGAAGTTGGTATTGGCGAAATCGCCGCCGCTGCCGCCCAGGCCGGTGAAATCGAAGCGCAGCACCGCGATGCCATGCTGGGTCAGCGCCTGCGCGATGCGGCTGGCCGCCACCACATCCTTGCCGCAGGTGAAGCAATGCGCAAACAGCGCGTAGGCCTTGACCGGGCCGGACGGCAGATCGAGCCGGCCCGCGAGAGGCTGGCCGTCGTGACCGGGAAATTGCACCTTGGGGTTGGCGGGTTCGGGCATGCGTGGCTCCTGGCGAAAATGGCGCGATGGCGGGTCCTTGCTACTGTAGCCGCTCTGACCATCGAAGTGGCCGAAAGGTCATGCGTCATGCGAACAGGCCCGCTGGCGACGCGGAACAACGCCGATCGAGCGCGCGACCTCGGACTTGCAGCAACACATGCAGCAACACATGCAGCAGACATGGCGTAGACAAGGTGTAGACAAGCGATAGACATGGAAACCCACGCGAAAGCGGTATGAAAGACGCCGGATGACAAGGCCGATGCGTCACGGGTAATCCCTACATTGTTGCGCTTGGTTGCAATTCCTAACATGAAGTCAATTACAAACCACTTGCACGCCGCCCCCTGAATCGGCAGTCGCCGCGGGCCGGCCACCGCATCGCAATTCCAGACGTCGCATCAACGGTTCGAGGCTGGCGCACTCGCGGCGCTGCCTCCGGTGTCGTCAACAGCAGCAAGGGGGAAGACAGCATGGCAGCGAAAAACAAGCGCGGTGCGGTATCGCGACGGGGATTTCTGGGCGGGGCGGGGGCTGCGGTCGGTGCAACGGCGCTGGGATTTCCGGCGATCGTCAAGGCCCAGGGTCCGGTCACGATGCGCTGGCAAAGCACCTGGCCCAGCAAGGACATCTTTCACGAGTTCGCCGGCGACTTCGTCGCCAAGGTCAACGACATGTCGGGCGGCGAGCTGAAGATCGAACTGCTGCCGGCCGGCGCGGTGGTCAAGGCCTTCGATCTGATCGACGCGGTCAGCAAGGGCACGCTCGACGGCGGCCACGGCGTGATCGCCTACTGGTATGGCAAGAATTCGGCGCTGGCGCTGTGGGGATCGGGACCGGCCTGGGGCATGGATCCGAACATGCTGCTCGCCTGGCACAAGTACGGCGGCGGCAAGGAGCTGCAGCAGGAGATCTACCGCAGCCTGAACCTGGACGTGGTGTCGTTCCTGTACGGGCCGATGCCGACCCAGCCGCTGGGCTGGTTCAAGAAACCGATCACCAAGCCGGAGGACTTCAAGGGCCTGAAGTTCCGCACGGTCGGCCTGTCGATCGACATCTTCACGGGGCTGGGCGCGGCCGTGAACGCGTTGCCCGGGGCGGAGATCGTGCCGGCGCTCGACCGCGGACTGCTCGATGCGGCCGAGTTCAACAACGCCAGTTCGGATCGTGCGCTCGGGTTCCAGGACGTGTCCAAGGTCTGCATGCTGCGCAGCTTCCACCAGTGCTCGGAACAGTTCGAGATCCTGTTCAACAAGAAGCGCTACGACGCGCTGCCGCCGAAGCTGCGCGCGCTGATCGCCAACGCCGTGGACGCCGCTTCCGCCGACATGTCGATGAAGGCCATCGACCGCTACTCGAAGGACTATCAGGCGCTGCAGCAGCAGGGCGTGAAGTTCTACGCCACGCCCAATTCGGTGCTGCAGGCGCAGCTGAAGATCTGGGACGAAGTGGTGGCGCGCAAGGAAAAGGAAAACCCGATGTTCAAGCGGGTCAACGATTCGATGAAGGCGTTCGCGATGCGCAGCACCCGCTGGCAGAACGACACCAACGTCGACTACCGGATGGCCGCCGCGCACTACTTCAGCAAGCGCAGCTGACCAGCGGGGCACGATCGTGCAATCCCTGCTGCTTGCGATCGACAGGATCAGCACCCTGATCGGTCAGGCCGCCTCGTGGCTGATCGTCGCGTTGACGTTGATGATCAGCTACGAGGTGTTCTCGCGTTATGTCCTGTCGACACCGCATGCCTGGGTGTTCGACGCCAGCAACATGCTGTACGGCGCGCTGTTCATGCTGGCCGGCGCCTATACGCTGGCCAAGCGCGGGCACGTGCGCGGCGACATCCTCTATGGCTTTCTGCCGCCGCGCGCGCAGGCCAGCATCGATCTGGTGCTGTACCTGGCCTTCTTCTTTCCCGGCGTGATCGCACTGGCCTGGGCCGGCATCGATTTCTTCGAGGTGTCGCTCGCGCAGAACGAGCATTCGTCGATCGCGGCCGACGGCCCGCCGATCTATCCCTTCAAGGCGGTGATTCCGGTCGCCGGCGCCCTGCTGCTGTTGCAGGGCGTGGCCGAGACGATCCGCTGCGTGATCTGCCTGAAGCGCGGCCATTGGCCGATGCGCGAGGGCGATGTCGAGGAAGTCGACGTGGACAAGCTCAAGCAGATGGTCAGCGCCGACGCGGCGGCCGGTACGGTGGCGACGCCGGCGGTGGCCGAGGGTGGGGCAGCGCGCGCTGACCTGGACGTGGAACGGGACGTGCGGGATTCGCACGATCGCCTCGGTGCTGCCGACGAACGCGACGAGCGCGACGAACGCACCCGTCGCGAAGACAAGCCAGCGCGCGAAACCGACGGAGCGCCGCGATGAGAAAGGAACTGTGGTTCGGCGCCACGCTGATGGTGCTGATCATCGCGGCGGTGTTCATCCTGATGCCGTCGCCGTCGGAATGGACCAACGGCCATCTTGGCCTGCTGATGCTGGCGCTGATCGTCGCCGCGATCATGCTGGGGTTTCCGACCGCGTTCACGCTGATGGGCATGGGCGTGCTGTTCGCCTGGCTCGCCTATCGCCATGCCGATCCGAACATTGCCGTGCAGCAGACGCTGGACCTGATGGTGCAGCGGACCTATGCGGTGATGACCAACGACGTGCTGATCTCGGTGCCGCTGTTCGTCTTCATGGGCTATCTGGTCGAGCGCGCCAACCTGATCGAGCGGCTGTTCCGCAGCCTGCATCTGGCGCTGGCCTGGCTGCCCGGCTCGCTGGCCGTCGCCACGGTGATCACCTGCGCGGTGTTCGCGACGGCGACCGGCATCGTCGGCGCGGTGGTCACGCTGATGGGGCTGCTGGCGCTGCCGGCGATGCTGCGCGCCGGCTATAGCGCCTCGCTGTCGGCGGGCGCAGTTACCGCGGGCGGCTGCCTGGGCATCCTGATTCCGCCGTCGGTGCTGCTGATCGTCTATGGCGCCACCGCCGGCGTGTCGGTGGTGCAGCTGTATGCGGGCGCCTTCTTTCCCGGGCTGATGCTGACCGGCCTGTACCTGCTCTACGTGATCATCCTGGCCAAGCTGCGGCCGCGGCTCGCCCCGCCGCTGCCGATGGCCGAGCGCGAGGTCCCGCTGCCGCCGCTGCAGCAGCGGCTGCGCGACACCATCGGCGCACGGGCCCTGCCCGCGCTGGTCACCGCGCTCAAGGGTCGCCGCAACGCCGCGATCCCGACCGGCCAGCTGATGCGCCAGTTCGGCATCGCGGTCCTGCCGGCGCTGGTGGTGGCGCTGCTGATGGGGTCGATCTATGCCGGCGTCACCGCCGCGCCGCCGGCGGCGATCGAATCGACGCTGATGGAACTGGGCGCGCACAGCGGCGACGAATCCACCGGTCTCGATACGTTGGCGCCGCCGCCCAGCGTGGAGAGCGCGCCGGCAGCGGCGGCGACACCGGCACCGCCGGCTGCCGAAGTGCCGCGGTCGGACACGGCTCCCGGGGCCGCTCCGACGCCCGGCGCGGTCGCGCCAAGCCCGCCCGGCGCCGACACGATCAATCCGCCGGCGACCGCGCCACAGGCGCCAAACTGGTTCTGGATCTCGCTGGCCCTGGTCTGCGTGGCGATGGCCTATTTCTACTGGCGCTTCGACTTCGCGCGGATGGAGATCTTCAAGCAGCTGCTGTCGTCGTTCTTCCCGCTGGCGGTGCTGATCCTCGCCGTGCTCGGCTCGATCGTGTTCGGCCTGGCCACGCCGACCGAGGCCGCGGCGGTCGGCGCGCTCGGCGGCACGCTGCTGGCGGCCGCCTACGGCCAGCTCAACTATGGCGTGGTCAAGGAGTCGGTGTTCCTGACCGCCAAGACCAGCGCGATGGTCTGCTGGCTTTTCGTCGGCTCGTCGATCTTCTCGGCCGCGTTCGCGCTGCTGGGCGGCCAGGCGCTGGTCGAGCAGTGGGTGATGTCGATGGACCTGACGCCGCTGCAGTTCATGATCCTGGCCCAGGTGATCATCTTCCTGCTGGGCTGGCCGCTCGAATGGACCGAGATCATCATCATCTTCATGCCGATCTTCGTGCCGCTGCTGGACAACTTCGGCATCGATCCGCTGTTCTTCGGCCTGCTGGTGGCGCTGAATCTGCAGACCGCCTTCCTGTCGCCGCCCGTTGCGATGGCTGCCTTCTATCTGAAGGGCGTGGCGCCGCCGCATGTCACGCTGAACCAGATCTTCGGCGGCATGCTGCCGTTCATGGCGATCCAGGTAGTGGCGCTGGTGCTGCTGTACACGTTTCCGGCCATCGGGCTGTGGCTGCCGAGGGTCTTGTATCAGTAAGCCACTAGCCAGCCACGACGGGGGTATCATGGCCGGGTCGTCCGACCCGCCGTCTGCAGGGGCACTCCGGTGCCCCTGCTGCTTTCTGGCGATGGTTCGCCGGTGCGTCGCCGGTTCGTCGCCGGTTCGTCGCTGTTCCGTGTTTCCTTCCCCGTTCAGTTCGACCCGATCTCCAAGGAATCGCCATGTCCGAATTCAAGATGGAATACCGCCGCCTGGGCCGCAGCAATCTGCAGGTATCCGCGCTTTGCCTGGGCACCATGATGTTCGCCGATCAGACCGACGAGGCCGAGGCCGGCCGCATCGTCGCCAGCGCGCGCGACCATGGCGTCAATTTCATCGACACCGCGGACGTCTACAGCAAGGGCGGCTCCGAGCAGATGGTGGGCCGGCTGATCGAGGCCGATCGGCAGGAATGGATCCTCGCCACCAAGCTGGGCAATGCGATGGCATCGAAACCGAACCGATCGCATTACTCCCGCGTCTGGATGCTGCGCGAGGTCGAGGACAGCCTGCGCCGGCTGGCGACCGACTATATCGACATCCTGTACCTGCACCGCGACTACGCCGACGAAAACCTCGAGGAGGCGGTGCGCGCGATGGGCGATCTGGTGCGCGACGGCAAGATCCGCTACTGGGCGGTATCGAACTTCCGTGGCTGGCGCATTGCCGAGATCGCGCGGCTGTGCGACCAGCTCGGCGTGCCGCGTCCGGTCGCCTGCCAGCCCTACTACAACCTGCTGAACCGGATGCCCGAGGTCGAAATCCTGCCGGCCTGCGAATACTACGGACTTGGCGTGGTGCCCTACAGCCCGGTCGCGCGCGGCGTGCTGACCGGCAAGTACCTGCCGGGACAGCCGCCCGAGGCCGGCACCCGCGCGGGACGCGCCGACCGCCGCATGATGCAGACCGAGTTCCGCGAGGAGTCGCTGGTCATCGCCCAACAGCTGAAGGCCCACGCCGAAGGCCGCGGCCTGACCGCCGGCCAGTTCGCTACCGCGTGGGTGCTGGCCAACCCGCTGATCAGCTCCGTGATCGCGGGCCCGCGCACGCTGGCGCAGTTCGAGGATTATTTCGGCGCGATCGGTGCGACGCTGTCGCCCGAGGAGGAGGCGATGGTGGACGCGCTGGTGGCACCGGGACACCCGTCCACGCCCGGCTACACCGATCCGAGCTATCCGTTCACGGGCCGGCCGGTGAAGGTGGCCGCAGCAGGCTGATGGGGGCCGGGACGCGGACTCGCCGCGTCCCTTTTTTCGTCAGACCAGGCTGGCGTTAGTCGCGCCTCACCACCCGCGCCCCATGTCCCGAATCGAGCGCGACAGCCCCAGCGACTCGACGCCGGCCAACGCCGCCAGGCCGACATCTTCCCGGGGGCCGTTCGGCTCATCGTGGCCGAACTCGGTCAGACAACGGGATATATGCACGACGCCCTTCTGCACGCGGGGTTCCATCCCTTGCGAACGAACCAGAGCGGCAAGACCGGCGGCCGGTTCGATGCGAACCGCAGGCTTGCGGGCGGCCACTTCCACGGCATGAGGGGCGCCGGCGCAGCGTGATTGGCCGTCGACGTGCAGCGGCGTGGCGACGTATCGGTCGAGCCGGTCGGTGTCTGTGATTCGGGACGCTTGCGGACCGCGGGGCCGGGTGGGCCTGGCCTGCGGATCCGGCCAATTCCGTCGATTGCGCGGCCGCAGCGCCTCGCCGTCATCGTGCGATCCGGTTGGCACGGGCCGCAGGCCATGGCGAGGGGTCGACGACACGGTTGCACTGAGACGGACGGTATCCGCGGTGGTCTGCCTGACCTGCCGGACGACATCCGCCTGGTCCGCCAGCCAATCGCCCAGGTATTCCGCGCGGCTCTGCCAGCCGCGGTAGATGTTGACGACGGTCGGCCCCTGACCACCCTCGGCGGTCGACGGTGCGTTGATATCGGCGTGGACGAACGCGATCGATACCTCGTCGTTCTGCTGATCGGCGGGCGGCTGGCGCCCGCTGGCCGGCGCGGCGGACAGGTACAGCGGCTGCGGCGTGCCGAGGAGCCGCGATTTCAATGTGGTCAACATGCTGGGTCCCTTGTCGAGTGAAAGGCAGGCGCCATCTTTGCCGGCATCTCGGACGCGGACTACTGAAAACGTGCGGGGAATGTACGTGCAGCGATGTGTTGCCGCATCGGTATGCGAGTGTGAAGCGAGGCGTGGCGCGTGCAGCCTCAACCAGCCCTGCCACCCCGACCAGGCCTACAGCCCCTTCTCCACCATCGCCAGCACGCGCTCGCCCAGCGCGGTCCGCTGCGCTTCGTCGGCATGACGCAGCGGGCCGTCGATGATCAGCAGCGCCAGCCCATGCACCGCCGACCAGGCCAGATACTCGGCCCCCGGGCGTCGTTCGGCGGGCAGCACGCCGGCATCCACCAGCCCGTCCAGCGCGGCGCCGAGCAGTTGGAAGGGATTCAGGCCGCTTGGCCCGGCCTTGGCCGGATCGCTGTCGTTTTCCACCTGGTTCGGCGTGGCGAACGCGGTGCGGAACAATCCCGTCTGCGTCTGCGCGAACTTCAGATAGCCCGCGCCGATGGCGCGCAGGTCGGCGCGGGCCTTCGCCGCCGGATCGCTGCCGTCGACCTGCGCGGCCGCAACGGCCAGTTCGGCTTCCATCGCCACCGCCAGCGCGGCCAGCGCGGCCGCGCGCACCGCCTCGAACAGCGCCTGCCGGTTGGCGAAATGCCGATAGGCGGCATTGGGGACCACGCCGGCGCGGCGCGTCGCCTCGCGCAGCACGACGGCATCGGGGCCGCCATCGCTCGCCAGCGCGATGCCGGCGTCAATCAGCGCACGACGCAGATCGCCATGGCGATAGGTCGTGCGCGCTGGCGGCTCGGCGGCGAACTTCAGCGCGGTAACCATCAGGCTGCATGGCCGCCGTGGGGGGCGGCCATGCCCGAGTCGGCGGCGCTGTGACCGGCGCTGTGACCGGCGCTGTCGGCAGCAACCTCGGCCCCTTCGGGGGTCACCGAAACCGGCGCAGTGCGCGTGCGCAGCAGCATGCCGCCCAGCACCGCGGCCACGAGCGCGAACACGGCCCCGACCAGGAACGCGACGTGGTAGCCGGCATTCAATGCCTCGGCGGGCGCGCTGCCCGCCGCGGCCATGCCGGCGCTGCGGCCTGCGGCCAGGCTGGCCAGCACCGCGAGACCGAGCGCGCCGCCCATCATGAACGAGGTGTTGACCACGCCCGACGCCAGCCCCGAATCGCTGGGCTTGACGTCGCTCATCGCCGCCAGCAGCACCGGATTGAAGGCGATGCCGGCGCCCAGCCCGAGCAGCAGCATGCCCGGCAGCACGTCGACGGCGAAGCTGCCGCCGACGGGCGCGCGCGCGAACAGCAGCAGCCCGAGCGCCGCCAGCAGCAGCCCCACGGCCAGCGGCACGCGCACGCCATAGCGCATCACCAGCCGCGCCGACAGGCCGAGCGAGAACGCGGCCATGATCAGATTGGCGGGCAGGAACGCCAGCCCGACCTGCATCGGGCTGTAGCCCAGCACCAGTTGCAGATACAGCGCCGAGATGAAGAACCAGGCGAACATCGCCGCGGCCCACAGCACGCCCACCACATTCGAGACCGCGACATTGCGTAGCCGGAACAGGCCCAGCGGCATCAGCGGATGCGCGACGCGCGATTCGATCAGCAGGAACACCAGCAGCAGCGCCACCGCGATGCCGAGCATCGACACGGTCTGCGTCGCCAGCCAGCCGACCTCGTTGCCATTGACCACCGCGTAGACCGCCAGCATCAGCGAGACCGTGATCGTCACCGCGCCGCCGACGTCGAGCCGCTGTCCGTTCGCCGAACCCGGCAGGTTCGGAATCAACGCCAGGCACAGCGCGTAGACCGCGACGCCGATCGGCAGGTTGACCAGGAAGATCCAGTGCCAGCTCAAGGCGCTGGTCAGCAGGCCGCCGAGCAGCACGCCGATGCTGCCGCCGCCGGCGCAGACGAAGCCATAGACGCCCATCGCCTTGGCGCGGTCGGCGGGCGTCGAGAACAGGTCCATGATCAGCGACAGCGCCACCGCGGACACCACCGCCCCGCCGACGCCCTGCACCGCGCGCGCGCCGACCAGCAGGCCCTGCGACTGCGCCACGCCGCAGGCCAGCGAAGCGAGTGTGAACAGCGTGATGCCGAGCAGGAACAGTCGGCGGTGGCCGAACAGGTCGCCGAGCCGCCCGCCCAGCAGCAGGAAGCCGCCGAAGGTCAGCATATAGGCGTTGACGACCCAGACCAGCGCGGTCTCGGTGAAGCCGAGTTCGTTACGGATCGACGGCAGGGCGACGTTCACGATGGTCGTGTCGAGCACGATCATCAGTTCGCCCAGACATAGCACCATCAGCGCCAGCCAGCGCTTGCGGTCATCGAGTGTGTGCTGCATGGCGTGTCCTTTTGCGGTTCCTGGTTTTTGTTTGCGTTCTGTTTGCGTTCTGTTTGCGTTCTGTTTGTGTTCTGCTTGTGTTCTGTTCGTGTCTCTACTCGGGGAGCGTTGACTCGCCCGTTTTTCGCACTTGTGTACAGCGTTCACAACGTTAGCACAAAAATGGACAATGTCCACTTCCATCCAGGCATGTCGCTTTTTCGGCATACGAAGGACAACGGCGCGGCAATGCTCCCGAGCGCCGTAGCGCTCAACGCGCGCGAGTGGCCACCTTGCGCCGGCGATTGCCGTCCTGCCCCTGCGCGCGCAGCACCGTCATCTCGGCCAGATAGTCGAGCAGGCGCTTGACCGCCGCCGAACGCGGCCGCTTGTCGCGCACGATCAGTTGCGCGTCGGCGGCTTCGAGCACCGCGTTGCGCACCGGCAGCGCGACCAGCTGGTCGCCCAGTTCGCGCGCCACCGCCAATGCGGGCAGGAAGGTCACCCCCAGGCCGGTGCTCGCGTAGTGCTTCAGCGCCGCGATTGAGTTGGTGGTCAGCGCCGCCGTGAAGCGGACCTTCTCGGTCAGCTCGACCAGCTGGATCAGCTGGCGCAGGCCGAAGCCTGGCGTCATCAGGCCGACCGGATACGGCAGGATGTCGGCGACGGTCAGCGCCTTGCCGCGCCGCGCGAGCGGATGGTCGGGACGCGCGATCACGCAGACGGGCTGGCGCCGCGCCGTCAGTACGCGCAGCGTCGGCTCCGGCGGCGGCGCGTAGGCCAGACCCACGTGGGCGCGGTCTTCCGCCACGGCCCGCACCACCTCGTTGACGTTCATCAGCTCGAGCGTGACGTTGATCTTCGGATAGCGCTGGCAGAACTCGTTGAGCACCGCGTGGATCAGCTCGTCGATGAAACCCTCGCCGGCGACGATGTGGATCTGCCCGCGCTGCAGCCCATTCAACTCCTGCAGCCGCGCCAGCAAGGTCTCCTCGCCGGCGAGCCGTTCGCGGTAGTGATCGAGCACCAGCTGGGCTGCCTCGGTCGGCATCACGCCGCGGCCGCGGCGCTCGAGCAGCGTCGCGCCGAGCTCGCCTTCGAGCTGCTGGATCTGCCGGCTGATCACCGACGGCTCGACGTCGAGCTTGTCGGCGGCGGCGCGGATCGAGCCGGCCGCGACCGCGGCGTAGAAATAGCGCAGCCGGCGTTCGCTAAGTCCGGCCGGCAAGACGCCGTCGCGGTTCGGATCGGGGGACAGGGGCACGGCGTTTCCTTGCAGGTGGCTGGCATGCCGGGCCGCCTGGCGCGCCCCAGCGTTGACCAGAAAGCAACGGAATCGTACAGCGATGGCTATTGTTCCTCAACGGCCGCGTTGGCAACAATGCGCGAAGGCCGGCGCTTCCCATACCGACAGCGCCGGCCGCAACGGGACAACAACAGCACAACGACAGCACAACGACAGCAACCCAATCAGAACAAGCGCCCGTCCTGCCAACCCCGCACCGTGCCTGTGGCACCCGGAGACATCGATGCAACAGACCACCACCTCGTGGAATCCATCGGACACGATGGCCGCAACGCCCGACGCGCTCGCGCCGATCTATCGCAAGATCAGCCTGCGCGTGCTGCCCTTCCTGCTGCTCTGCTATGTGTTCGCCTATCTGGACCGCGTCAACATCGGCTTTGCCAAGCTGCAGATGCAGCAGGACGTCGGCATCAGCGACGCGGTCTACGGGCTGGGCGCCGGCATCTTCTTCCTCGGCTATGTCATGTTCGAGGTGCCGAGCAATTTGCTGCTGGCGCGCATCGGCGCGCGCAAGACCATCAGCCGGATCATGGTGCTGTGGGGCGCCACCTCGGCATGCATGCTGTTCGTGCGCGACGCGCACAGCTTCTACGCGCTGCGCTTTCTGCTGGGCGTGTTCGAGGCCGGCTTCGCGCCCGGCATGATCTTCTATCTGACCTACTGGTACGGCGGCGCCCGCATGGCGCGCGTGATGGCGATCGTGATGCTGGCCGGCCCGATCGGCGGCATGGCCGGCGGCCCGGTGTCGACCTGGATCATGACCGCGCTGGCCGGCTCGCATGGCCTGGCCGGCTGGCAATGGATGTTCCTGATCGAGGGGCTGCCGTGCGTGCTGCTCGGCGTGGTGGCCTACTTCTTCCTGGACGACACGCCGGCCCAGGCGCGCTGGCTGTCCGACCACGAGCGCCGGCTGCTGGCGCATGACATCGGCGCCGCACGCGCCGGCGGCGGCCATCACAGCTTTGCCACCGTGCTGCGCGATCCGCGCATCTATGCGCTGGCGTTCGGCTACTTCTGCCTGATCAGCGGCATCTACGCGGTCAGCTTCTGGCTGCCCACGATCCTGAAGGGGGCAGGCGTGACCAGCACGATGGCGATCGGCATGTATTCGGCGCTGCCGTACGTGGCTGCCGCGATCCTGATGTTCCTGGCGGCGCGCAGTTCCGACCGCCGCCAGGAGCGGCGCTGGCACAGCGCGACGCTGGCCTTCGTCGGCGCCGCCACGCTGGCGATCGCGGCCTTCACCGCGGACAACCTGACGCTGTCGCTGATCAGCATCACCGTCGCCACGGCCGCGATGTGGGCGGCCTACACGGTGTTCTGGGCGATCCCTTCCGAATATCTGCAGGGCACGGCGGCGGCAGGCGGCATCGCGCTGATCAACAGCCTGGGCCTGCTTGGCGGCTTCGTCAGCCCGACGTTGATCGGCGCGGTCAAGGATCTGACCGGTTCGCTCGAAGGCGGGCTGCTGGCGATGGTGGCGCTGCTGGCCGCCGGCGGCCTGGCGATCCTGCTCAACCGGCTGCCGAAGGACCGCGCGGCCGCCGCGGTGCACTGATGCCTGCCGCGGTGCGCTGATGCCCGCCGCGGTGCGCTGATGCATGCCGTGGCCCGCTTGCCTCCATGCCTCGTTTCTCCGTTTCGATTTGACCGACTACCGACCCATGCGCATCCTGCTCGCCGGTTTCCAGCACGAGACCAATACCTTCGCACCGTCGAAGGCCCACTACGACAACTTCGTCCGCGGCGAAGGCTTTCCCGCGATGGTGCGCGGCGCGGACGTGCTCGCGCTGCGCGACGTCAATATTCCGGCGGGCGGTTTCATCCGTGCGATCGGCGAGCTGACACACCAGGAAGCGGAACTGGTGCCCGTGATCTGGGCCGGCGCCAGCCCTTCGGCGCATGTCGCCACCGACGCGTTCGAGCGCATCGTCGGCGAGATCGTCGACGCCGCGCGTACGCAGCGGCCCGACGCGATCTACCTGGACCTGCACGGCGCGATGGTCACCGACGCGCACGACGACGGCGAAGGCGAATTGCTGGCGCGGCTGCGGGCCTTGGTGGGCGCCGGCGTGCCGATCGTCGCCAGCCTCGACCTGCATGCCAACGTGACGCAGCGCATGCTGGACAGCGCCGATGCGCTGGTCGCCTTCCGCACCTATCCGCACGTCGACATGGCGGACACCGGCGCGCGCGCGGCGCAATTGCTGCAGCGTTTGCTGGGCAATGGCAACGGCAACGGCAGCAACGGCAGCAATGGCAGCCGGCCGCTGCATCGTGCGGCGCGGCGCCTGCCCTTCCTGATCCCGATCAACGGCCAGTGCACCTTCCTGGAACCGGCCAACGGCATCTACGCGCTGCTGGGCGAGCTCGAACGCGAACTCGACGGCGTGGTGTCGCTGTCGTTCGCGCCCGGCTTTCCGGCGGCGGACTTCGCCGAATGCGGCGGCGTGGTCTGGGGCTATGGCGACGACGCGGCGCGCATCGAGCAGGCGGTTGCCACGCTGACCGAGGCCATCGTCGCGCGCGAGGCGCACTGGGCCGTGCCGTTCCTGACGCCGGACGAGGCGGTGCAGGAAGCGATGCGGCTGTCGCAACAGGCGAGCCGTCCCGTGGTGATCGCCGACACGCAGGACAACCCGGGCGCCGGCGGCGACTCGAACACGACCGGCATGCTGCGCGCGCTGGTGCGTGCCGGTGCGACCGACGCCGCGATCGGCCTGCTGGTCGATCCCGAGGCGGTGCGCGCCGCGCATGCCGCCGGCCTCGGCAGCGACATCACGATCGCGCTCGGCGGCCAGTCCGGCGTGCCGGGCGACGCGCCGTTCGAGGCGACCTTCCGCGTTGCGCAGCTGTCCGACGGCCGCTGCCGCTTCGACGGTCCGATGATGAATGGCATGGACGTCGACGTCGGCCCGGCGGCGCGACTGACCATCGGCGGCGTGCACGTGGTGGTCAGCTCGGGCAAGGCCCAGATGCTGGACCGCAATCTGTACCGGATGGCCGGCGTCGAGCCGGAGCGGATGAAGATCCTGGTCAACAAGAGCTCGGTGCATTTCCGCGCCGACTTCCAGCCGATCGCCGAAGCCGTGCTGGTGGCCAAGGCGCCGGGTCCGCTGCTGGCCGATCCGGCCGATCTGCTATGGAAGAAGTTGCCGGCGGGACTGCGGCTGCGTCCGCTGGGGCCGGCGTTTGAAGGGCCTTCGACGTAGCGTTGAGAGCCACTGGGTCCCCGCGGGGACGACGCGGTGGCGATCGACATCGTTCGCTGTGCGTCGCCCCCGCGAAGCTGGGGGCCCAGCGGCTTCAAGACCGTCAATGAAAATCCCGGCTGCCCGCCACCAGCCGGCCCAGCAGCGGGCTCAGATCGACCAGTTCCTGCGCGATCAGATGCCGGACCTCGCCCTGCCGCTGCCAGGTGCCGACCACGCCGAGCAAGGCCGCGCCCAGTACCTCCTTGCGCTGGCGGTCGACCAGGTCCGGCCACAGGATCACGTTGATCGAACCGGTCTCGTCCTCGATCGACGAGAAGATCGTGCCGCTGGCGGTGCCGGGCCGCTGGCGCACGGTGACGATGCCGCAGGCCTGCACCCGCCGTCCATTCGGTAGCCGGGCCAGGTCGCGCGCGGTGGCATAGCCCATCGCCGCCAGCCGCCGGCGCAGCAGCGTCAACGGATGGGCCTTCAGCGACAGGCCCAGGCTGGCGTAATCGTCCACCAGTTCCTGCCCCAGCTTCGGCGCCGGCAGCGCGAGGGCGCCCTCGGCCGGCGGCGCGCTGTGCAGCAGATCGCGATGCGCGGCCTGCACCGCCGCGGCGCGGGCCTGCCAGCGGGCCTGGCGGCGATGCCCGGCCAGCGAGCGCAGCGCATCGGCCGCGGCCAGCACGTCGATATCGTGGCGATCGAGTCCGGCACGCAGCACCAGGTCCTCGACGCTGGCGAAGGGCCGCTCGAGCCGGGCCCGTTCGATCCGCAGCGCCGCGGCCTCGCGCATGCCCTTGACCCGGTTCAGGCCGAGCCGCACCGCGTCGTTCTCGAGCACGCTTTCCCAGCCGCTGACCGTCACGTCGGGCGGGAGCGACTTGACGTCATGGCGGCGCGCGTCCTGCACCAGCTGCGACGGCGAATAGAAGCCCATCGGCTGGCTGTTCAGCAAGGCGCAGAGGAAGGCCGCCGGATGATGGTGCTTGATCCAGGCGCTGACATAGACCAGCTTGGCGAAGCTGGCGGCATGGCTCTCCGGGAAGCCGTATTCGCCGAAGCCTTCGATCTGCTTGCAGATCGCCTGCGCGAACGCTTCCGGATAGCCGTTGCGCGTCAGCGCCTTGATCAACGCGTCCTGGTGGCGCTTCAGATCGCCCTTGCGCCGCCACGCGGCCATCGAGCGGCGTAGCTGGTCCGCCTGGCCCGGCGTGAAGCCGGCCGCGTCGATGGCCAGCTGCATCACCTGCTCCTGGAAGATCGGCACGCCCAGCGTGCGGCCCAGCACGCGGCGGATCACCTCGTTGTGATAGGTCGGCAGCTTGCCGGTGCGGCGGACCATCTCGCGCCGCTTCAGATAGGGATGGATCATGCCGCCCTGGATCGGCCCCGGCCGCACGATGGCCACCTCGACCACCAGGTCGTAGTAGCGCCGCGGCTGCAGCCTGGGCAGCATCGACTGCTGCGCGCGCGACTCGACCTGGAACACGCCGATGGTATCGGCCTTGCACAGCATCTCGTAGGTGTCCTCGTCGTCCTGCGGAATGTCCTCCATGCGGCAAGGCAGCTGCGGATGCGCGGGATTCGGATTCGGAATCATCGCCAATGCGCGGCGGATCGCGGTCAGCATGCCGAGCGCCAGCACATCGACCTTCAGCAGGCCCAGCGATTCGAGATCGTCCTTGTCCCACTGGATCACGCTGCGCTTCTCCATCGCCGCATTCTCGATCGGCACCAGCCGCGACAACTTGTCGCGTGCGATCACGAAGCCGCCGACATGCTGCGACAGATGGCGCGGAAAGCCGCGCAGCTGCGTCACCAGGCTGGCCCACTGGCGCACCGCCGGCGAATCGGGGTCGAGCCCGTAGCGCGCGATGCGCTCGACGAAGGTATGCCCGCTCTCCCACCACGCCTGCCCCTTGACCACCTGCTCCACCACGCCGGGGTCGATGCCGAGCGCGCGGCCCACGTCGCGCAGCGCGCTGCGGGCGCGATAGGTGATCAGCGTCGCGGCCAGCGCCGCGCGATGGCGGCCGTACTGTTCGTAGATGTACTGGATCACCTCCTCGCGCCGCTGGTGCTCGAAGTCGACGTCGATATCGGGCGGCTCATCGCGCTCGCGCGAAATGAAGCGGCCGAACAGCAGATTGGTCTGCTCGGGGCTGACCTCGGTGATGTACAGGCAGTAGCAGACCACCGAATTGGCGGCCGAGCCGCGGCCCTGGCACAGGATGCCCTTGCTGCGGGCAAAGCGGACGATGTCGTAGACGGTCAGGAAGAAATGCTCGTAGCCCTTTTCCTCGATCAGCGCGAATTCTTCCTCCAGCCGCTGCCGCACCGTGGCGGGGACGCCGTCGGGATAGCGCTGCGCGGCGCCGGCCATCGTCTCCTGGCGCAGGTAGGAACTCGGCGTGTGGCCCTTCGGCACCAGTTCCTCGGGGTACTCGTAGCGCAGCGCATCGAGCGAGAAGTCGCAGGCCTGGGCGATCTTCACCGTCTGCGCCAGCGCCTCGCGCGGATAGAGCCGCGACAGCCGCTGCCGCATGCGCAGATGACGCTCGGCATTGGGCGCCAGCGCCGTGCCGCAGGCGCCCAGCGGCTGGCCCAGCCGGATCGCCGTCAGCACATCGGCCAGCGGCTTGCGCGAGCGCACATGCATCTGCACCGCGCCCGCAGCCACCAGCGGCACGCCGGTTTCCGCGGCCACCGCCTCGAGGCGCTCGCGATGCAGCGCGTCGGCATGTTCCTGCAGCAGTTCCAGCGCGATCCACACGCGCTCGCCGAAGGTCGCGCGGCACCACTGCGCCTGCGCGCGCAGCGTCTCGAGATCGGCGCAGTAGTCCGGCAGCAGCAGCGCCAGGCAATGCGGCATGCCGCGCAGATGCGCCTCTTCCGAAGCGGGATCGCTGATGTCGTGCTGGTACAGCTGGTAGCTGCCCTTGTCCGCGCGCCGGCGTCCGAGCGTGATCAGTTCGCACAGGTTGCCGAATCCCTCGCGGTCCTGCGCCAGCAGGATCAGGCGGATACCGGATGGGACGCCCTGCTGCTGCAAACCCAGACCGCCCTCGCCCGCCTGCAGCGTCATGCGGCTGCCGATCAGCAGCCGGAAGGCTTCGGCCGCCTCGGCCCGGGCCAGCAGGCGCGCATGCCGGCGCAGGAACTCCGGCTGGACCGCCCCGCCTGCCGGCGAATCGGCCAGGGCAGCGGCTGCCCCCGGGCCTGACGATGGCGCCGCGAGCCACATTTCGTTGTCGTCATCGTCGTCCTCGTCATCGTCGTCCGCTTCATCGGGTGAGGCACCGGCAGCCATCCTGGCCAGCCGCGCCGCACTGCGCTCCACCGCCTCGCGGGTCCGCTCGCGCAGGGTCTTCAGCGCGTGATGCGCCCGCGCCGTGCCGGCCACCGACGCCTCGTCGGTCAACGCCAGCCCGCGGTAGCCGAGCGCCAGCGCACGCTCGATCAGTTCCTCGGGATGGGAAGCGCCGGTCAGGAAGGTGAAGTTGGAAATGCAGTGCAGCTCCGCGTAGTCAGGCAGGCTGCCAAGCAGCAGCGACGCCAGCGCTGGCGGCAGCGACGACGGGGAAAACGAGGGCGGGGGTGGAGCTTGTGACACAGCACTGCGGGGGGAATGCCCTGGATGGGTACTGTATATTTATACAGTATTTGCCTTCGAGAAGGCAAGGCACATCACGCCCCATGCCAGCACGGCGGCCAATGAAAAAGCCTCCCGAAGGAGGCCACTGAAGAGGCACCGTAACCAGTCCCGACGTATTTTTCAGGACTCCCAATCTTCTACCGAGATACCAGGCACACGCTGGAACTCCCTCACATTGTGCGTAATCAGCGTGAGCTTTCGGGCGATTGCTTGCCCTGCGATCAGGACATCGTACGGTCCTATGGGTGTGCCGGCGGCTGCCAACATCGCCCGCAATTCCCCCGCATGGCGTGCATCCTCACGGTCGAAATCCAGGACTTCGAACTGCAATGCCTCCACTCGGGCCAGATTTTCGGCAGTGCGCTGTCCCTTGTACGCTCCATAGAAGAGCTCATGCGCCACGATTGACGGGATGCCAAAATCTCGGGGCTGATGCTGGCGCAGGTGCGAAAGGACGCCGGTGTGGCCTTTCATGATGGCGATCACGGCGTTGCTGTCGAGCAGATATCTCACTTGAAAAAATCCAGCTCGGGGCGATCCTGTTCAGCCGGCTGCTCGTTGACCGCCTGCACAAAGTCTTCGTCGACGGGACCGACGACCTGATCGAGCCATTTCCAATCGTCGGCGATGGGTTCGAGAATGACCGCATTGCCGTGGCGGCGAATGCGAACTTCGGCGCTCTCGAAGCGAAAGTCCTTTGGCAGACGGACGGCCTGGGAGCGGCCGGACCAGAAGATCTTTGCGGTTTCCACGCTACCCTCCTGTTTGATGTATATCAAAAAGATATACCAACAGTCGGGCGATAGCAAGTCGCGGAAGTGCATTGAGGCCCCTCGGCGGAGAACATACGTGCTCTCCTCACCCAAACAACCCCTGCAAAAACCACCGGTACTCCCCCTCCTCGTCCCCCTCGCGCCCCGGCCGTTCGCGGTAGACCCAGCAGCGCAGGCCGTCGCCGCGTTCGGCGATGAAGTAGTCGCGCGTGGCGAGGGCGCCGTCCCACCAGCCTGACTCGATGCGCTCGGGCCGGGACAGCAGCGTCAGCGGGGTGCCGTGGCAGGGGCGATGCCGGCGTACCGGCAGGCGCAGCGGCGGTTCCAGCAGCCACAGCGGGCGGTCGGGCAAGGCAGCCCCATCGGCCGACACCATCGAAACGCGCATCGAAGCGCGCGGCGAAGCATCGGCGCGACCCGTGCCCCCTTCGTCGACCGGCCGCCACCGATTGGCGCATTCGGGCCGATGGTCGGCCAGCGGATGCGGCTGCAGCACGTTCTCGCGGCCCAGCCGCGCCACCAGGGTATCGAGCACGCGGCCGAGTTCCGCCTGCCCGCCGCCCGGTTCGGGAAACAGCGTGTCGCTCTGCGGCAGGCATTCGGCCACGGTGTCGACCTTCAGCATCAGGCCGACCACTGGCGCGTCGAACTGCAGCCGGTCGAGCTTTTCCTGCAGCAGCCGCGACAGATGCACGGGATCGCGGCTGGGCTGAGCCAGGCTGACCGTCACTGGCGTGGCGGCGATGGCGGCATCGCGCCGCTGGCGCTCGTGCTCGAGCCGCAGCACGAAGCGCGTGACGCCGGCCTGATGCGCCGTCAGCCAGCCCGTCACCGCCTGCAGCAACCGCTGGGCGCCGGCCAGCACGCCGGCAGCCGACTCGGTCCGCCCCGCCAGTTCCATCCGTTCGGCGAAGGTTGGCGGCGCCGTGAACCAGCTCAGGCGCGCCGGCGTCTCGCCATAGGCCTGATCGAGCCGCGCCAGCAGTTCCGTGCCGAGCCGGCGCTGCAATCCCGCGCGCGGCAGCCAGCGGACCTCGCCGACGGTGCGGCAGCCGATGCCATCGAGCCAGCGGGGATCGGCCAGGCTCGCCAGCATCTCGACCGGCAGCCGGTCCAGCAGCCGCGCCATCCGCGGCGCCCGCACCGCGCGCCGCGCGGGGCGCAGCACCTGGCCGCGGCGTCCCAGCCGCAGCGGCATTGCGGCCAGCCAGGCGGCGCCATGGGCGGTGGTGCCGCAGCCGATCTGGGCGAAGGTGCCGAGGCTGCGCACGCAGGCGCGCACCGCGCGGCACAGCGCGCGATGGCCGCCGAACAGGCGCAGGCTGGCGGTCACGTCGAGCGCGATGGTGGCGGGGCCGAGTTCCTCGTCCATCGTGACCTGCGGCGTGAAACGCAGCAGGGCCAGCGCGGCCGCGGTCAGCAGTTGCGCCTCGGCGGCCGGATCGCGCTCCAGATGCACGATCTCCGCCGACAGCGCCTGCACGCCCCCGCGTCGCATGCCGGCGGACACGCCCAGCGCCATCGCCGGCCGGTTGGCCAGCACCACCCGCTCCTGCTCCAGCACGACCGTGGGCACCGCATGGCTGAGCGTGCCGCCGATGCTGCCATTGCTGCCATGACTGCCGATGCTCCCGGCGCTGACGGACCCGCTGTCAGGCCAGATGGGGTGCAGCGCGTCCAGCGGCAGGCGCGGCAGATGCACCGCGATCCAGAACGGCATGGTCGGACTCGTGGAAGGGTTCGTTGGCGGCTTCGTTGGCGGCTTCGTCGGCAGCTTGGGGGGCGGTTTCGTTGGCAGGTTCGGACACTGCCGAGCGCCCCGCCGGCACCGCCGGCATCGTGCCGAGCGGCAGGATCAGCGGGGTATCGCGCACCGGTCCGCGCCGCTTGTGAAAGACGATCGACAGCGCATTGCCGGGCAGCGGCGACAGCAGCAGCCGCAGCACCGCCGGGGACGATTCGCGCAGGGCCGCGGCGGGACGGCAGACCCAGACCACCGCCTCGCTGGCCTGGGCCAGCACCTGCAGACGCCGCACCGCCTCGGGCCGAGCCGACGGCAGCCACACCAGCACGCCGCCGAAGGCCTGGCTGCGCAGCACCTGCTCGGCGGCCCACAGCAGGTCGGCCTGTTGCGCGGCCTGGGCGGCGGCGCGGCCGCCCCGGGCACCGGCACGGCCAACCGCCTTTCTGGTGCCTTCGGCAGCGCCCCCGGCGATCCCCTCGCCCGCCCGCACCCAATACACCTGGCGCGCCGGCAAACCCCAGGCCGCCAGCGCCGGCGCATTGACGGCATGCGGCGCGCCGATCCAGATCAGCCGGCGCCCGGCCTCGGTCAGCGACTGCAGGGCCGGCCGCAACAGGCGCACTTCGCCGACGCCGTGGTCCGGCACCAGCAGCTCGGTCACCGCGCCGACCGGCCAGCCACCGCCCGGCAGTTGTGCCGACAGCGCGTCGTAGCCGGTCGGCCATACCGGCAGCGAGGCGGCGCGGCCGAGCTGGCCGGCCCGCCACAGGTCGGGATGGTGCCGCTCCAGTTCGGCCAGCGCGCGCTGACGATCCAAGGGCGGTTCCGGGGAGGAAGGCGGTGAAGTGACGGCAGGCGATAACGCAATCATGGTGCTTTAAGGTCTCTCTGTGCGCTCCGAAGCGCAGGAGAAACTCGCTTTCGGATACTGTATGTTTATACAGTATTTTGCCAGCGCTCAACAGAGACCCACCGCCGGACTCGGAAAAACCCCGACTCGCGTCCAGGCCGCGCTAAACCGCCTGCGCCGCCCCATGCGAGTCATCGATCCGATGCCCCGCCGCCTCGGCCCGAATCCACGCCACCACCTTCAGCACATCCGGACGCGGGCGCTCCTCCGCCTGGATCAGCCAGTAGCCGAAGCTGTCGCCCGCAACGGGCGGCGGGGGTGGGGGCGGCGCGGCCACCACGCCCAGTTGCCGGTCGTCGAGCAGATCGCGGATCAGTTCCAGCCGTCCCAGCGCGACGCCCTGCCCCGCCAGCGCGGCATGGATCACCTGATCGTATTGATTGAACTGCGTCATCGCGCGCGGCCGGGCGCCATGCCAGCCGCGTTCCTCCAGCCAGTGGCGCCAGCGCAGCCGCGGATTGGTGTCGTCGTCGAGCTCGAGCAGATTCAGGCCCTGCAGCGCCTGCACGCTGTCGATCGCCGCGACGCCCAGCGCGGGATGGGCCACCGGCACGATGGTCTCGCCGAACAGCGCGATCGCGCCCGGCGGCGCGTGGTCAGCGGCGCAGTAGCGGATCGCCAGATCGATCTGCTCGGCGCGCAGGTCCGCGATCCGGTTGCTGGCCGACAGCCGCAATTCCAGCCCCGGGTGCGCCTGCTGCAGCCGCCCTAGCCGCCGCAGCAGCCATAGTCCGGTGACGCCGACGCTGGCGGTCAGCGTGACGGGACGCTGGGCCACCTGGACACGCAGTTCGCCGACTACGTCCTGGATCTGCTGGACCGCGGCGTTGGCGCTGCGAAACAGCCGCTCGCCGGCGGCGGTCAGCGCGATCGCGCGATGCCGGCGCACCAGCAGCGGCACGCCGAGTTGCGCCTCCAGCGCGCTGATCTGCCGGCTGACCGCGGACTGGGTCAGGCACAGATCTTCGGCCGCCAGCGTGATGCTCATGCGCCGGCCCACGGCGACAAAGCCCTTGAGCAGATCGAGCGACGGCAAGCTGACGAGATTCTGCATGGCGATCTTTCCCGTATGGCATTCCTACTGCGCATGCGAACGGACGAACAAATCAATTGAGCTGCCTGCATGCAGCCGGCTTAATGGAATCCGGTGGATTCACCGCATGCTAACCGCTCATTCGAAGGCCGTCACGACCATGTCCCGTTCCCGCTCTTCCCTCGGCGCCGCGCCGCCCGCTCCCCGGCTGTCCGCCACCGATCCCCTGGTGCTGGTGGTGGCCGGCGGCCTGATTCTCGGCCTCGCGCTCGGCATGCGCCATGTGCAGGGCCTGTTCCTGCTGCCGATCACGATGGAACGCGGCTGGACGCGCGAGGCCTTCGGCTTCGCCATGGCGGTGCAGAACCTCGTATGGGGGCTGGCGCAGCCCTTCGCCGGCATGATCGCCGACCGCTTCGGCTCGGCACGCGTGATGCTGGCCGGCCTGCTGCTGTATGCGCTGGGGCTCTACACCATGACGCAGGCAACGACCAGCGCCGCCTTCGTCTGGAGCGCCGGCATCTGTCTCGGCCTGGCGCTGTCGGGCACGACCTTCGGCGTGGTGTTCGCCGCGCTGAGCCGGCTGGTCAGCGCGCAGCGGCGCGGCTGGGCGCTGGGCGTGGCGGGCTCCTTCGGCGGCCTGGGCCAGTTCCTGCTGGTGCCGGCCGTGCAGGCCGGGATTGAGCGAATGGGCTGGGGTACCGCGCTGTGGGCGATGGCCGCCTGCGCGCTGGTGGCCCTGCCGCTGGTATGGCCGCTGCGCGAGCGCGGCGCGCAGGCCGCGCAGGCCACGGAGACAGCAAACGCGGCGCAAGCGGGTGCGCAGGGCAATCGGCAATCGATGCGCGCCGCGATCCGTCAGGCGTGCGGGCATCGCGGCTTCTGGCTGCTGAATATCGGCTTTCTGGCCTGCGGCTTCCAGCTCGCCTTCATCGCCTCGCATCTGCCCGCCTATCTGCTCGACCGCGGGCTGTCTGCGCGCGACGCGGTGATCGCGCTGGCGATCATCGCGCTGGCCAATATCGCCGGCACCTATCTGTGCGGTCTGCTCGGCAACCATGTGCGGCGGCATCGCGCGCTGGCCGGCATCTATCTGCTGCGCACCGCGGCGATCGCGCTGTTCCTGCTGGTGCCGCTGTCCACCGTCAGCGTCTTCGTATTCGCCGCGGTGATGGGCTTCGTCTGGCTCGGCACGGTGCCGCTGACCAGCGGCCTGGTCTCGCAGGTGTTCGGCACCCGCTATGTCGCCACGCTGTTCGGCTTCGTCTTTCTCGGCCATCAGCTCGGCTCCTTCCTCGGCGTCTGGCTGGGCGGCTATCTGTTCGATCGGACCGGCTCCTACGATCTGGTGTGGATGGGCGCGATCGTGGTCGGGCTCGGCGCGGTCGTGCTGCACTGGCCAATCGACGACCGGCCGGTCGGTCATCGCGAGACGGCGATGGCAGCGGCTTGAAACCTGCGACGCAGCCGTCATATCGAGGGGGATCCTTGTCCTCGATTTCCCTTAGTTGTCCTCGAACTGCCATGGTTTTCGTGTACGTTACGCCGTTCAAAAACATGACACGGAGACATGGATGACGCTGCACCGCGGTGATGCAGGAGAACCGACGATCGTGGCCCTGGTCGAGGCGATGAAGGCCTGGCAGCGCGCGCTCGACACGACGCTGTCGGCCTCGGGCCTGACCTACGTCAAATGGATCCTGCTGCGTGCCATCGCACGCGGCGACTATGTCCGGCATCGTCCGTATCTGGGCGCGATCCTGATCGACGTCGAGATGGGCGAGCATTTGCTGGCCGAACTGCATCGCGATCACTGGATCGCCTTCGTCGATGGTGCCGGCATGACCTGCGGTCCCGCCCTGCCCGAGGCGCAGCCCGTCGTTCCCGAAGCCGGGCGTGCGCGCGTGCAGCGCATCGCGCAGTCGATCAAGGCCCTGCATTCGGTATCGGTCGGCCCGTTCAGCACCGAGGAACGCGCGATGCTGTCGACGCTGCTGCAGCGGATGCAGGTCAACCTGAACGAATTCAGCGATCGCCGCCATGCGCAGCACGACGACACCAGCGAAGACGAAACGCCGCTGATCCGCGCCCACGCGATGCTGGGCGCCTCTGCCAAACCGTCCAAGCCGTCCAAGCCGTCCAATTCGTCCAATCCTTCCAATTCGTCCAAATCCTCCACGCCGCCGGAGCGCGCGGCGAAGGCATCGGTCACCTCCATCGCCGCCAAGGCCGCCGAACGCGGTCCGATGCCGGCCCGGCCGGCGCGCCGCAAATCGTCGCCTACCTCACTGCCCTGTCGAAGTTGAGGCAAGATAGAGCGCTGCACCGACACCGTCGGGCCCACCACGACCGTCACATGAGGCCGCGATGACCAAGGTAATGCTGCTCGAGAACATTCATCAAAGCGCCAGCGAAAGGCTCGCCGAGGCCGGACTGCAGGTCGACCGCCGCGCCGGGGCTCTTGCCGGCGGCGAACTGCGCGAAGTCCTGGCCGCCAACGAACTGGTCGGCATTCGCTCCGCGACGCATCTGCACGCCGAAGACATCGGCCACGCAACGAGGCTGCTGTCGATCGGCTGCTTCTGCATCGGCACCTCGCAGGTCGATCTGGCCGCCGCCACCGCGGCCGGCATTCCGGTATTCAACGCGCCCTTCTCGAATACACGTTCGGTAGCGGAGCTGGTCGTCAGCGAAGCGGTGATGCTGCTGCGCCGGATTCCCGAGAAGAACACGCTGGCGCATGCCGGCAAATGGGCCAAGGGCGCGGCCGGCGCCTTCGAGGCGCGCGGCAAGACGCTGGCCATCGTCGGCTACGGCAATATCGGTTCGCAGGTCGGCGTGCTGGCCGAGGCGATGGGCATGCGCGTGGTCTACTACGACGTGCAGCCGCGGCTGTCGCTGGGCTCGGCCAAGGCGGCCGGATCGCTCGCCGACGCCGTCGCGCATGCCGACGTGGTGACGCTGCACGTACCGGCGACGCCGCGCACGCGCAACATGATCGATGCCTCCGTGCTGGCCGCCTTCAAGCGCGGCGCGATGCTGATCAACGCCTCGCGCGGCAGCGTGGTCGATATTCCCGCGCTGGCCGAGGCGCTGCGCGAGGGGCGGCTGGGCGGCGCCGCGATCGACGTGTTCCCGAGCGAGCCCAAGAACAACAAGGATGCGTTCGTCAGCGAACTGCAGAATCTGCCCAACGTCCTGCTGACCCCGCATATCGGCGGCAGCACCGAGGAAGCGCAGGAAAACATCGGCGTCGAGGTAGCCGCCAAGCTGGTCAATTACCTGACCACCGGCGCGACTATCGGCGCAGTGAACTTCCCTGAGGTCGATCCGGGGCCGGTCGATTGCCCTGCGCGGCTATTGAACGTCCATGGCAACGCGCCCGGCGCGCTGGCTGCATTGAACACGCTGCTGGCGCGCGAAGGCATCAATATCGCCGGCCAGCATCTGGAAACGCGCGGCACCACCGGCTATGTCGTCACCGATCTGGACAAGGCGCCCTCCGCCGACCTGGAACGCGAGCTGGCGGCGCTGCCCGGCGTGCTGCGGCTGCGCGTGCTCAGACGCGACGAAGCCGGTACGGCCTCGTAGGCTGGCGAAGCTGAAATGGAATGGGGTCAGGCCGCGGGCGGCTGGCGGCGGCTGCCCCACAGCAGGATCGCGCTGATGACCCAGCCGCAGAAAAACAGCGCGTCGCCGAGCTGATTGAGCACCAGCGGCATCGATGCGCCGCGGAACAGCTGGGCCAGCATCTCTTCCGGCAACCGCGAGGCAATCCATAGAAATACGGCCGGCGCGCTGCAATAGACGCCCGGCTGCCACCATGGCGCGCGCGATTTAACGGCATTGGACCGGTCCGATGCCGGTGCGCCGGCATCGGGCTGTGCCGCCGTCCGGTTGGCGGCGATGAAACCCTCGTTGGCGGTCATGGCGCCCTCCCTGTTGTGGGCGCAGTATTGCCCACGGGGTAGCGCGGCGCCATCGGCGGCTGTCTGACACGCGTGCGGTGGCGCACGTTGGGCGGGGCGGCGGGCGAGCGAGCCTGCTGCCCTCGCGCCGGTATCCGCCCCTTCGCCGCCCCGTTCCCGGCGCCTTCTCGGCGCCTTCCCGGCGTCAGTCCGGCGTCCAGCCCTTCAGGTCGTCCATCTTCGCCGGGGCTTCGCCGCTGTCGCGGCGCACGCGGATATCGTTCTCCACGTCGGTCACGCCGAAGACATTGTCGACCAGGTCCTCGATGTCGTACTTCTCCCGGCGGTCGCGCACGGTGCCGCCAAGCTTGACGATGCCGCCGTTGACGTCGACCGTCACTTCGCTGACATCGAGGCCCTCGGCATAGGCCAGCCGTTCGCACACCGCCTCGCGGATGCGCTCGTCGCTGCGGCGGTAGCCCTTCGGGCCGACCCGGCGTTGCGGCCGATCGTCGGTGCCGAAGAATTCGCTGACCGCCTCGCCGATGCGCCGGCCGATGTTGTACAGGGGACCGTGCTCGCGATCGTCGTCACGTTCGTCACGCTCGTCATGCTCGTCACGCTGGTAGCGCTCGTTGCGCCCGTAACCGCCATCGCTGCCGTAGCCGCCGTAGCCGCCGTAGCCGCCGCCATAACTGAGCTCGCCAGCGGACTGGCGGCCGGCCTCGTGGCCGGACCATTCGTCGCGATAGTCGCCGCCATAGCGGTGTTCCGGCACGGCATAGTTGCGGCCGGGCCAGTCGTCGTCGAAACGGTCCCAGCCGTAGGTCGACGTTCCCATATTGCTGTAGCCGCTGCTGCGTTCGGCTTCGCGCAGCCAGTCCTGGTCGCGATTGCGCATGCCCGCTCGCTGGCCGCCGCGCCATGTGGTCGTGCCACCGTAGCGCTCGTCTTCCTCGCTCCACTCGTCGCCACGCGTGCCGGTGCCGTACGAGGGCCCCGTGCCGGACTCCAGCGCCGCGGCGCCGGAATAGCCGGATTGCCAGGGGTCGGTGCGGTATTCATTGCGGCGGGTCGACGATTCGCCGCGGCCGCGCCAATCGCCGCGTTCGTGGCCGCGGCCGTATTCGGCGCCATACCCGCCGCCAGATCGGCGCCCGTATTGACCACCATACTGGCCACCGTACTCCGACCCATATTCGGAGCCATGGCCGGACTCGCCGCCGTACCCTCCACCGCCATACTCGCGCCCGTACTGGCTCCGCCCATACTGGCCGCCACCTTGAGCGCGTCCGTATTGACTGCGGCCTGGCTGACCGCTGGTGTATTGCTCACCGCCGTAGCGTCCCTCGCCATAGCCGCTGCTGCCGCTGCTGCTGCTGTACTGCCTTCCCTGCTGGCCCTGCCGGCCGGCTTCGCCGCCATAGCCGGTGCCATAGGTATCGTCGTCCTCGAACGCACCGCGCGGCGGGCCGCCTTCGCTCAGTTGATAAGGCGTCAGGCGCGCGCGCCGCGAGCGCGACTCCCAATCGTTGCCATCCGACTCCGCCTGCCAGTCGTCCTGGGCCCAGCGTTCGGAGCGGTTGTCGCTCCAGCCATCGTCACGTTGATCGTAGCCCGGCCAGGATTGCGCTGGCCGATTGCGTCGCATGGATTCGTTTCGCATATCGATCTCCTGCAGGTGGTCCGGCGCGATGCGCGCCCGTATCCATGGCACTGCGCAAGAACCGTACCGCCGCGGCGTTCGGTCGCGCGCGGCGGTGTCACGGCGCCGTCATCCGGCAGGCGATCTGGAACGCATCTTGCGAAACTGTGGGACGCGTGCGAAGCGCACGCGGCGCCAACTATCCGCAAGGAGACAGACGATGGCAACGCAGACACAAGGTGACGACGCCCAGCGGTCAGGCGGCGTTCTACGCGATGTGATGACCGCACAGCCAGCCTTCCTGACCGAGGACGACACCATCAAGCGCGCGGCCGAGCTAATGGCCCAGCTCGACGTCGGCGCACTGCCCGTTTGCGACGGGCGCCGGCTGACCGGCATGGTCACCGACCGCGACATCACGGTACGCTGCACCGCCGCGGGCGCCGACCCGGCCAACACCAAGGTGACCCAGGCGATGTCGCAGGACGTGCAATGGTGCAGCGAGGACGAGTCGATCGATACGGCGCGCGAAAAGATGGCGGCCCATCAGGTCCGCCGCCTTGCCGTGATCGACAAGGATCATCATCTGGTCGGCATGGTGTCGCTGGGCGATCTGGCAGTGAAGACGGGCGATACCGGCGGGACAGGCGAGGCGCTCCAGGGCGTTTCGCAACCCGCGCAGCCGTCCCGCTGAGGTCGAATGCCGCTTGCCTGCGACCGGTCCGCAGGCCGCGGCAACGACCGGGATTTACAAGGCTTGCAAGATTGCACCAGCCGATGAACTACTGGACGCGATGGAGGAACTGATGCCAGCCAAATCGAAATCGCAGCAAATGGCGGCCGGCGCGGCGCTGTCGGCAAAACGTGGCGACAAGAAGGTCGGCGAGCTCAAGGGCGCGTCGAAGTCGATGTACAAGTCGATGAACGAGAAGGAACTGCACGATATGGCATCGACGCCGCAGAAGGGCAAGCCGGACCACAAGTCCGACAGCTGATGGACGCCACCGGCGCTCGATGGCCGGCGGTGTCCGTCGATGGAGATCGGCGATGACGACAATCGGATCGAACTCGCGCATGGCCACGCCGCGCATCACCACCCGGCTGCTGCTGGCCGCCGCCGCGCTCTCCACTGCGCTTGCCGCCGGGCCGGCGCCGGCGCAGCCCGGCGCGGCTTCGCCGCTGGCCACCCCGCCCACGGGCGCATCCAGGCCGCCGGCGACGTCGTTGTCGACCGACGACCTTCGCTTTATCGACGAAGCGATCCTGACCGCCGCGATGGGGGTCGAGACCGCCAGCATGGCGCTCGAGGTCTCCGCCGATCCGACGCTGCTGGCCTACGCGCGCGGCGCCGCGCGCGATTACCGGGCGCTCGCGGCGGAACTGGCGCGCATCGCGCAAAGTAAGGGCGTGCAGCCGGAACAGCGGCTGCCCGAGGCGCCCGAGGTCACCAAGCTGCGCTCGCTCAAGGGCGCCGAGTTCGATCGGATGTTCGTGCAGATCGTCGCGGTCGACGCCAATCGGCAAGCGCTGGCGCTGTTCCAGCGGCAGGCCGAGATCGGCAAGGATCCGGCGCTGCGGGCCTTCGCCAAACGTACGCTGCCGATGCTCGAAGAACGCCTGTCCCAGGGCAAGTCGATGGCGACCCGCACCATGACATGGCGAAGCGGCATCGCGCAGCGATGATGGCGCGGCGGCACTACCCGATTCGGCACCAGCCGATGCGGCATTGCGCGATTCGGCATTACGCGATTCGTCGGGCGCGTTCTGGCAACGGCGCGCGCCCTTCTTCTCTGTTCTGATTCAGCGAGCACGCCCATGGCCAACTCCAACCCGTCCCAACCCGCTCCGCCGACCGGCACCGACACCGCCGCGCAGGACGACGACCTGCTCCGGCAGGCGCGCGACCATATCGCCGACGAATTCGGCGGCGCCGTGCCGGATGGAATCGAGGTAGGCATCGAGGACAAGCGCATCCGGCTGCGCGGACGCGTGGCGGATCTGGCGACCGCCGAGCGCATCGCCAAGGCGGCCGCCATCGGGCCCGGGATCCTCGGGGTCTACAACGATCTGCAAGCGGCCGACGCCAGCGAACCGGGCAGCCCGATCGCGGGGACCGAGGCGGCGGATGCAATCAACACGCCGGACCCTGGCGAGCGCGGAGAGCGCGGCGCGCCGTTGCCCCCGGCGCCCGGCCCGATCCATCACAAGGTGTGACAAGCGCGCCTGGGAGGCGCGCAAAGGCCGATTGGTTTGACGTTTCCGCGAGCGCGGGAACCCAGCGGCTTAATGGCCGTGTGAGCGGCTCTTGATAGCTCTGTGAGTGGCCATGCAAGTGGCCGGGTGAGCGGTGCGAACGCTGCCAGGCCACTGGCCCCCGCGTGCGCGGGGGCGTCAACAGCAAGGCGAGCGGTTACGCCATCGCCCCCATCAATTCTTCCTTGCGGGCGGCCATCTGCTCGGCCATCTCGCCCAGCTCGACGTTCTTGCTGATGACCATCTTGAAGAGTTCGTTCTCCTCTTCCTGCACGTGGTGGCTGACGTATTCGGACAGCACCTTGTAGTTGGCCTCCAGCATCTCGCCGCTCAGATCGCCTTCGATCGCCGCGATCAGGTCCTTGGCGACCTGGTGCTCGACCTTCGCTTCGTCGAGCATCTCGTCGAGTTTCTCGTGGACCCCGCGCAAGCCGGGATAGAAGATTTCTTCCTCGATTTGCGCGTGAACGGTCAGCTCATGGCAGGTCTGCTGCGCGATCTGCTCCTTTTCGGAACGCTCCTTCGCGCTCTCGAACGACTTGAACAGTTTCTTGACGTTGCGATGGTCGTCGAGCAGCAGGCTCAGCGCGGCACGTTGTGCGCTCGGGATCTTGGACTTGTCCATTCGAAACTCCTTTTATCGTGGTGGGGATTGCTGTGTGGGCGTATCGGCATATCGGCGTATCGCCGTACAGGCACGGCCGAGCCCTGTTTCAAATCAGTCTGCCGCCGCCATCAGGCCTGCGACTCGCTGCGATCCGGCGCGACCCGGATCCGGTTCTCGATATCGGCCACGCCCTGGCACGCATCGACACACTCTTCGATCTGCCGGCGCGCCGTGCGGCTGCCGACCTGACCTTCGAGCGTGACGTGCCCGCCTTCGACGCGGACCGATACCTCGCTGACATCGAGCCCGGCGCGCCACAGACGCTCGCAGACCCGATCCAGAATGCGATCGTCCGAATAGCTGAGGCGGCTGCCGGCACGCTGGCCGGCGGATTGACCAGCGGATTGACCGGCGGACTGGCCGGACTCTCGGCCGGCATCGCCCTGCCGCTGGTAGCTCGGGTTCTCGTTCTTGAAGCCGCCGTAACTGCTCTGACCGGGATCGGCACTGCGGCTGCGCACCTCGTCGCCAGACCGGTCGGTGCGGGTCCCCGGTGCGGCAAACGGTGCCCCGGTGACACTGCGTTCTCGCGGATTGCTGGTGGATTGCTGCATGCCTCGACTCCTTGTGCTCCGGTTTGCATCGGATCGCCGCGGCCCGAGCGCTGAGCGCTGTGCGACCTGCGGCTTGGAGCCAAGACGCAATATCCATACCGCCGGCGATGTTGGCTGCATCGCCCCGTATGGCCGTCGCTCAGGCGCGCTGCCGGCATGGCTGCGGCGTGCGGAATTTCATGCGCGAGCCGCTTTTTACACACTTTCCCGATGTCCGCCGCACGCCACCTGGCAAAGCGTGCAGAAATGACCAGCGATGCCGATGGCATGGAATCTGCACACGCACCGTCGTGAACTCGGGAGGAAAACGAGATGAATGCCCATGAGGAGGCCGCACGCTTTCTGCTGCGGCATGGCCTGCGCCTGGCCACCGCGGAGTCGTGCACGGCCGGACTGATCGCGGCGCGCATCGCCGACGTGCCCGGCTGCGGCGACGCGTTGCGCTGCGCGGTGGTCGCCTATGCCCCCGCGATCAAGCATCGCGTGCTCGGCGTATCGCCGGAAACGATCCGCCGCTACGGCCTGACCAGCGAAGAGGTATCGCTGGCCATGGCGCGCGGCGTGCTGGCCTTGACCGATGCCAATCTGGCGATCGCCAATACCGGCATTGCCGATGGCCAGGGGGACGACGGCACGCCGCCCGGCACGCAATGCTTTGCCTGGATCTTCAGGGAGACCGGACGCGGCAACGGCCGCACCGTGGCATTCTCGGAAACGGTGCGCCTGCGCGGCGGCCGCAACGAGGTCCGCGAGGCCGCCGCCGAATTCGCGCTGGCGCAGATCGCCCGCTATCACGCACTGGCACAGCAGCGCGAGCGCTGACCAAACCGCCGAGCCAACGGACGCGCCCCCGCCCTCTCCCCAGCCCTCTCCCGCAAGCGGGAGAGGGAGCACGGTGTCGCCAGCGCGATGGCTCTTCCGCTTGCCTTCTCCCCTCTCCCGCTTGCCTTCTCGCTCTTCCGCTTGCCCTCTCCGCTCGTCTGCTTGCCTTCTCCGCTCTTCCGCTTGCCTTCTCGCTCTTCCGCTTGCCTTCTCCCCTCTCCCGCTTGCGGGAGAGGGGCCGGGGGAGAGGGTATTGGGCGCTGGCAAACCGCTGGGCCCGCGCCAGTTCACGCGCGCGAAGGCGGCGGGCAAGCCGGCAGGAACAGCGTCACCGTAGTCCCCTGGCCAGGGGCCGAGCGCACCGTGACCGCCCCGCCCGCCTCGCGACAGAAGTCGCTGACCTGGCTCAGGCCAAGGCCCGTGCCGACCCCGTCCGGCTTGGTAGTGAACAGCGGTTCCAGCGCGCGATCCGCGACATGGGCCGGCATGCCGATGCCGCTGTCGCTGACCCAGAGCCTCACGTAGACGCCGCGCATCGGCGTCGCGGCATCCGAGCCGTCGTCGGAGAGGTCTTCGCCCGTCTCTTCAGTTCGATCGTCGTCGGCGCGATCGACGCGATCGGCGCCATCGGCGCCCTTCCGTTTCCGCGGACGCGGCGCCAGCCCCGGCGGCAGCGTCGCCGTGCCGCCATAGGCGGCCCCGAGATTGGCGGCGCCGATTTCAAGCACGCCGCCCTCCGGCATGGCATCGCGCGCGTTGGCCGCAAGGTTCAACAGCGCGAGCCCCAGCTCGCAGCGGTCGGCAAGAACCGGCAGGCAATCGGGACTGACCGCATATCGCAACGCGATGCCCGGGCCGAGCGTCGCGCGAATCAGCGGATCGCATTGCAGCAACTCCTCGTGCAGCGCGATGACCTCGCTGCGATGCTCGCGCCGCCGTACGACGCCGAGCAGGCGGTCCGCCAGCAGCGCACCGCTGGCCAGGCTCTTGCGGATGCCGGCCAGCGCGGTCCTGTTGGTCCTATCGATGCGATCGATGCGGTCGATGCGGTCGGTGCGACCGGTGCGGTCGGCCCGCTCGGCATTGCCGGCCACACCCGGGCGCAACAGCAGCACGTCGGTATAGGCCGAAATCACCGCCAGCACATTGCGGAAGTCGTGCGCGACCGAGCCGATCAACTGCCCCATCGCCTCGAACTTGCGCGACTGGCGGTAGCGCTTCTCCAGCTGCTCGCGCCGGGCGCATTCCTCGCGCCAGCGCCGCCGCGCCGCCTCCTCGGCGCGAATGCGCCGCAGCGCGCTCCACAACGACAGACACAGCACCGCGGAAACCATCGCGGCAGCCAGCGAGGCGGGCGCCATGCGCCGCCACCAGGCGCGATAGACCGCGCGATACGGCACGCTGACCATGGCGCTGGCGACGCCGTCGCCGACGGGATGAACCGTCACGAGCCACGCATGGCCGTCGGCCCGCTCGATCCGCTGCGCTCCATCGTTGTCGCGCCCGCGGCTGACCGTGGCCGCGAAGCGCGCGGCGTCCGGGTCCGGCCATGGATACGCGGTCAGCACCGCGCCATCGCTGCGCACCAGCGCCGCGCGGTAGCCGTCGGTGTGTTCGAGCAACTGCCGGTAGAAGTCGGCGAAATAGGCGGGCCGCAACGAGATCGAGACGATGCCGGCCAGCTGATGGCCGTGCATGCGGGGCATGCTGGCCTTGAACACGGGCTCGGGGATCACGCCACCGATCAGCACCGCCGACAGGTGCAAGGGCTCGCGCTCCACCATGATCGCGCGATAGTCCTCGCGTCCGGCGATATTGAGCGCCGGCGCCGGATAGAGCAGGCTGCTGACCAGCAGCGTGCCGTCGTCGCCGAAAATCGCCAGCGCAAATGCCTGCGGCAGACGGTGGCCCATGCGCGCCATGCGGCGATGCAGTTCGAGCTCGTGGTGCCGAATGTCCGCGTTGCTCCATTGCGCGGTCAGATCGCGCAGGCGCTGGTCGGCCAGCCGATTGCTCTCCATCACCTTGCTGGCGTGCTCCTGCACCACCCGCGCCAGCAGCGCGCACTGGCGCTCGGCATCGGCAAACGCATCGCGCAGCGCCAGCCAGCCCCAGCCGGCGAGCAGGCACAGCGGCAGCAGCACGGTACTGGCCAGCAGCAGCGCGGTGACGCGCCGGCGCAACGGAAAATTGGAAGGGGGGTCGGGCTGGAGGGTTTTCGCAGCGGGATCGGACGTGTCCATGACAGGAGCCGGGCGCGGCGTGACGTCGCCGTTCGGCCGGGTGCGAGCCAGCTTAGTGAGCGACAGCGAGGCTGCAACAGCGGGGGCGTCAAAAGCTATAGATGCGGCTATAGATGCGGCCCGCCCGGGCCCAATGAATTACAACGTCCATGTAAAACCGGCCGGAGACCCGGGTCGCCCGCCGCAGAACGCCGCGCCACGGGGCCCGCCGCGGCAAGGCATCGCGATTGGCATGGTTAGTGCTCATTGCATCGGAAGTGCAACTTGCCTTCGACGGAGTGGACGCATGGCAACAGAACCTCGGCCCGGGAACGCCTCCCCTGACAGCGAATCTCCCAAAGGCGGCGACACTGGGCGGCAAACCAGCGATCCCGTAGGCCAACGCAAGGATCAAGGCTCGGACCGGAATGCCGGCCAGGCTTCGGGCCCCGCCCCGGCGCAAGGCGCCCCGGATGCGGGCGGCGGGGACGGCCAGCGCGACAGCGGCAGTTCGCCGGCGCGCGAGTCGGATCCGGCGGCCGGGCGCGACCTCCCCGATGAAAACGGCGAGCCCCCCTCGGTCAAGCGCCCCGGCGGCAATCCCGAAGAAAGTGAGCCGCCGGTCGAAAACATCTGAACCGATCGCGAAAAACGTCCTAAAACACTAGAGCACGCCGCCATCAACACGCAGCCATTCCCGGCATGCGGTCGCGCGCCTCGGGTTTCGCCTGATCCGAACGACCATCGCCTCATTGCCGGGCCGAGATTGCCGTGTTTGCCCAAGCCCGTTTGCCGAACCGCCCGCACACCGTGAAATCGACCATTCCGTCCCCAGACGACCCGACCGCCATGCTGGCGGCATTGGGCGAACTGGCCGCGCTCTGCGGACAGGCGCTCGAAGCCGCATCGGTAGGCGCCGCCGACCCGCAATTGCGCGCGCTGCTGATCCACCGCGCCAACCTGCAGCGGCGCGCGGCCGCCGATCTGTCGCATCGGGCCATCAGTCCGGCCGCGCCGTCGCCGCACGGTGACGGCGCCGCGCATCGCGAGCGGCCCGGCGATACGCCGCTGCAGCTGGCCTGCCGCCGGGCGGGCCGTTCGGTCGCCGCCTGCGGTGCGCTGCTGCGCAGCGAGCTGGAGGATCCGATGCTGCGGCCGCTGCTGATTCGCTATTACCACGAAGCGGCCGATCTGCTGCGCGTACTCGAGCAGTTGACGCGCGAGCATTACCCGGCGACCACCCGCCGTTCGCCCTCGCGGCCCGTCGCCACCCGGCCCACGCCGCACCGCTAGCCCGCAAAGGCCGTGTCGATGCAAACGAATCCGCCGAACTCGCCCGATCCGCAGAACCCGCAGACCACCCCCGCCGAACTGCGCCGTACATCGGCGGATCCGGTCACGCCGCCTACAACGCCACCCATAACGCCCCCCATCACGCGGCCCGCATGGATGCGCGTGCTGGACGCGCTGGCGATGACGCTGCTGGTGATCGCCGGCGTGCACGAGGCGGTGATCTGGCTGGGTGGAGAAGGCTGGCTGGCGCGGCTGCCGAGCGCTGGCGGCAGCGACAACGCCGTGGTGGTCGGCATCGTGTTCGCGCTGGCCGCGGCCTATGGGGTCTATCTGGTCGTGCGCAGTTGGCGCCGGGTCGGCTGATCGCCCAACCGGCCTTCCTGTTCCGCCGTGTCCGGCTCGAGGTCCACGCCATGCTGTCTCCGCCAGCGGCGGCAGCGGAGAAACTCTTCCACGAAAGGCAACACGCCGCATAGCGCCGTCGCGACCAGCACCACGGCCAGATACCAGCCCGGCAGCGGCGGCTGCTTCGGCGTCAGCGAGAAGTCGGCGGCCTGATCGTCCACGCCGAACAGCGCCAGCGCCTGCGGCCAGTGCGCGACCGCCACCAGCGCGAGAGCGGTCAACGGCAGCACCTCCAGCAGACCGTGCATATGCTGCTCGGTCGGCCCGATGATCCGTCGCCCATACGTGTAGTGCACATCCCACCAGGCGGTGGCCGCATGCACGAGCACGGCGACGATCATGATCGCCAGCACCAGCGCATTGACCTCGAAAAACAGCGCGAGCAGCACCGGCACCCCGACCTCGGCCAGCATCAGCAGATGCAGCGCCGATTCATAGGTGCCGGCGTTACGCTCGATCCGTTCGCGACGATGGCAGGCCCAGTCGCCCAGTCCCGCCACCAGCCAGAGCGGGACGAGGGCAAACATCAGGATCAGCGTGGCGGCCTCGGCCATCGTCCCCGCTCATCGCACCCGCGTGCGCCGCATGCCCAGGGCGGCCGCGAGCGCCAGCGAGGCGCCGACCACCATCGCGCCCGTCATCACCGGGTGGCGCGTGCTGGCGGTATAGGGGCAAGTGCGCACGACGTGCCGGCGGCCCTCGCGCTCGACCAGGTCATTGGTGGCCTGGAACAGCGCATTGTTCTCGCGCGGACCGGCCGGACGAGCCGTGCACTGCGCCCTGCCGAGGAAGCGCCGCATTACCCGGTCGTACAGCGCCGGCATATGGTACGCAGCCGACGACATGGCCTTGGAGGCCGCACCAACGAACATGTCGCGGCGCGGATGCTCGGCGGCATACAGGATCGCCTCGGCCGCCATCTCCGGATCGTAGACCGGGGGCGCCAGCTCCGGCTCGACGTCGAGATAGTTCTTGGCGTGACTGGCGAACGGCGTATCGAGCGCCGCGGGCTTGATCAGCGTCACCGACACCGGCGCCCGCTCCTGCTCGAGCTCGAGTCGCAGCGAATCCGTAAAGCCCTTGATCGCATGCTTGGACGCCGCGTAGGCGCTCTGCAGGGGCAACGGCACATCGGAGGCCTCGCTGCCCATATTGATGATGGCCCCGCCCCGCTCGCGCAGATGCGCCGCCGCGACCAGCGAGCCGTGGACCACGCCCCAGTAGTTGGTGTCGAACAGCTTGCGCTGGTCTTCGACCGGGACTTCGTTGTAGCGGCCGTAGATCGTCACGCCCGCATTGTTGACCCAGGTGTCGAAGCCGCCGAAGCGCTCGATCGCCGCTTGCGCGAGCGCCTTGACGGCCTCGAGATTGCCGACATCGGTGGGTACGGTGATCACTTCGGATCCACCCTCGCGCAACTGTTCGGCAAGCTGGTGCAGCGCTTCTTCGCTGCGCGCGGCCAGGACCAGCTTTGCGCCGCGCGCGGCGGCCTTGCGGGCGGCCAGCAGGCCGACACCGCTGGTGGCGCCGGTGATCACGATGACCTGGGACCCGATTTTCTTCAGCGTCATTCTCATCTGCTTGCTACTCCAGCGGCCCGCGTCTCCATGAACGGCTTCGCTTCGTCTCTTCATCGCGTGGCGCGAATCGATCGGGTCGAGATGGCGACGCCTGTGGCTGCCGGCACGGGCCTCCCCGCCGGCGGCTCTGGGCCTCTCGCAAGTAGCGTTCCCGATCGCATCGCTCGATCCGACACCCGGTATGCGCCGACTCTCGCGCACCTTGCACCGGCGCCACGCTCGAACGAGCGACACTGCCCCGCACTGCGGGCGCGTATTACAAAACGCTGCAATTTCGTCATACCCGCCGATGCGCCGCGGCAATGAGGTGAGCACATTTTTTTGTGCGCGATGGGAACCGAACAAGAAGCGCTATAACGCTTCTCGCCATCACCAACGTATCAACAGCCTGAGAAGTCGCATGCTGGCATGCAAGCTGCAATCACGCTGGCTTTACAAGCGAGCGGATCGCGGCTGTGACGGCTGGCAGCTCGCTCCCCTGGGAGCCCACCATGCAAAGGATCGCGTTGATCAGCGAGCACGCTTCCCCTCTGGCCGGACCGGGCAGCGTGGATAGCGGCGGACAAAATATCTACGTGGCGCAGCTGGCGCGCCATCTTGGCAAGCGCGGCTATCCGGTCGACGTGTTCACACGTCGCGACAAGGGCCTGCTGCCCGAGGTCGTCGCATTCGCCCCCAATGTGCGAGTCATCCATGTTCCCGCAGGCCCGGCGGTCCACGTGCCCAAGGAACAGCTGTTGCCTTATATGGATGAGTTCGGCACCTATATGGCCGAATTCATGGCGCGCGATCGCGTCGGCTATATGGTGATGCACGCGAACTTCTTCATGTCCGGTCTGGCGGCACTGCGCGTCAAGCAAAAGCTTGATATTCCGCTGGTGATGACCTTCCATGCGCTCGGCAAAGTCAGGCGCCTGCACCAGGGCAGCGCCGATGGCTTCCCCGATTGCCGCTTCGAGATCGAGGAGCGGCTGGTGCGCGAGTCCGACTGCGTGATCGCCGAGTGCCCGCAGGATCGGCACGATCTGATCCGCCTTTACGGCGCCGACCCCGGCGCCATCGAAACGGTGCCCTGCGGATTCGATGGCGACGAGTTCTCGCCGGTGCCGCGGCTGGAGGCCCGCCGTGCGCTCGGCTGGCCCTCGCACGAATTCTCGGTGCTGCAGCTCGGCCGCATGGTGCCGCGCAAGGGCATCGACAATGTGGTGCGCGCGATGGGCGAACTGCGACGCGCGTTCGGGCTGCGTGCGCGGCTCTATGTCGTGGGCGGCAACTCGGATCAACCCAGCCCTGCCGCCACGCCCGAAATCGGCCGGCTGCAGAAGATCGCGGCCGAGGAAGGCGTGGTCGACGCGGTCACCTTCGTCGGCCGCCGCGGCCGCGATCAGTTGCGGCTGTTCTACAGCGCCGCCGATGTGTTCGTCACCACGCCCTGGTACGAGCCGTTCGGCATCACGCCGGTCGAAGCGATGGCCTGCGGCGTGCCGGTGATCGGCGCCGCGGTCGGCGGCATCCGCAGCACCGTGCTGAACGGCCGCACCGGCTATCTGGTGCCGCCCAACGATCCGGCCGCGCTGGCCGCGCGGCTGGCGCGTCTGGCCTGCGACCCGACGCTGGCCGAGCGCATGGGCGCATCGGGTCGCCGCCGCGCGCACGCGCATTTCACCTGGGCCGGTGTCGCCGCACGCATGGAAGCGGTGTACGCGCGGCTTGCCGGCGTCACCGTCGACGAAACCGCGCAAACGCCGCAAGTTGCGGCCTGAACGGAGCCCCTCATGAAAGAAGCCAATCGACGCCGCGTGCTGGTCACCGGAGGCGCGGGCTTTCTCGGCTCGCATCTGTGCGACCGACTGGTTCAGGCCGGGCACGATGTGCTGTGCGTGGACAACTTCTATACCGGCAGCAAGGACAACATCGCGCACCTGCTGCGCGAGCCGAATTTCGAGCTGATGCGTCACGACGTGACCTTTCCGCTCTATGTCGAGGTCGACCAGATCTACAACCTCGCCTGCCCCGCCTCGCCGGTCCACTACCAAAGCGATCCGGTGCAGACCACCAAGACCAGCGTGCACGGCGCGATCAACATGCTGGGACTGGCAAAGCGCGTGAAGGCCCGCATCCTGCAGGCGTCGACCAGCGAGGTTTACGGCGACCCCGCCTGCCATCCGCAGCAGGAGTCGTATTGGGGCCACGTCAATCCGATCGGCCCGCGCTCCTGCTACGACGAAGGCAAGCGCTGCGCCGAGACGCTGTTCATGGATTACCACCGGCAGCACGGCGTCGACGTGCGCATCGCGCGCATCTTCAACACCTACGGGCCGCGCATGCATCCGGCCGACGGCCGCGTGATCTCCAACTTCATCACGCAGGCGCTGTCTGGCCAGCCGCTGACGGTCTATGGCGACGGCTCGCAGACGCGCTCGTTCTGCTATGTCGACGATCTGATCGATGGGCTGATCCGGTTGATGGAGGCCCCCGGCGACCACAGTACGCCGATCAACCTCGGCAATCCGTGCGAGCTGTCGATGCTCGAGATCGCCCGCAAGGTGCTGGCGGCGACCGGCTCGTCGGCGCCGATCGTGATGCGCCCGCTGCCCGAGGACGATCCGCGCCAGCGCTGCCCCGACATCACGCAGGCCGGCCTGCAACTGCAGTGGGCCCCGCGCATCGACCTGGACGAGGGGCTGCGCCGCACCGTGGCTTACTTCGCCGAGCGGCTGACGCGCGGTGCCGGCATGCCGGCGCCCGCGGTGAACGACACGGTGAGCGACACGGTGAGCGACACGGTCAACGGCACCAGGGCAGCGCAGGCCGATGGTCTGGTGGCAGCGGCACAGACCGTGCAGGCGGCCGCCGGCGTGGCGGCGATCCCGCAGCGGCGCGGCGCCACGCCGGGCCCGAGGGGAGCGACGCGATGAGCGCCAATATCACCTTCCTGGTCTACCGGCTGGAATGGCATCGCCGCCGCGCCGAGGCGCTGCATGCGGCGCGCAGCGGGCTCTATCGCCAGTTCGGCGATCAGCCCTCGTGCAAGATCTACTGGGCCGCCGACAGCTTTGCACACCGGAACACCACTGCCGTGCGCGCCCCCGATTGGCGCGATCCTTGCACCATCGCGGACCCGCAAACCGAACCGGATTGAACCATGTCCCTGTCGGTCTCCGTTCCCCTGGTGGTCATATCGCCGCACCTGGACGACGCCGTATTCAGCTGCGGCAATCTGCTCGCGGCCTGTCCCGGCTCCGTGGTCGTCACCGTCTTCGCCGGCGTGCCGCCGGTCGACATGCCGGCGCCGGACTGGGACCGGCGCGCCGGCTTTTCCAGCGCCGCGCAGGCGGTGTTGGCGCGGCGCGAGGAAGATCGCGCCGGGCTGGCCATCCTCGACGCGCAACCGGTCTGGCTCGATTTCTTCGACAGCCAGTACAACCGGCACCACACCGTGGGCGAGATCGCCGCGCAGCTGTCGAAGGTGATCTCGCTGCATAACGCCTGCGCGGTGGTGGCGCCGTGCGGCCTCTACCATTCCGACCACAAGTTGGTGCACGAGGCGTGCGCCCGGCTGTGGCGCGAGCGCGATCACGGCGGCCCGCCCTGGCTTTATTACGAAGAGGCGATCTACCGGCGCAAACCGGGCATGCTGCACAAGCTGCTGGCGCGCTGGCACGCGGCCGGCACGGTGTCCACGCCGGTGGATCTGGCCATCGGCGAACACACCGCCACCAAGGCCCGCGCCTGCAACGCCTACGCCAGCCAGCTGGCGATGTTCGACTCCAATACCATCAGCGATCTGAGCGCGCCGGAGCGCTATTGGCAGTGGGAGGCCAGCGGCGGCGATGCGACCGAGGCCCAGACCGCCTGCACCAGCGAGGGCAGCGTGTGAACGCAGCGGATGGCATGACGGCGCCTGCGCTCGGTCGAGACCGGCAAGCGCAGGCGCCAGCGCGAGAGTCGACAAACACCGAAGCGCGCGTCAGCGTGGTGGTGTTGACCTACAACCGGCGCGAATGGCTGCGCGCTACCCTCACGCGCCTGTGCGCGCTGCCGGAGCGTCCGGCCCTCGCCGTGGTCGACAACGGCTCGACCGACGGCACCGCCGACATGGTGCGCCAGGACTTTCCGCAGGCGGCCTTGCTGCGGCTACCCGCCAATCTCGGCGCGGCGGCACGCAATGTCGGCGTCGACTGGGCGCGCACGCCCTATGTCGCGTTCTGCGACGACGATACCTGGTGGCACCCCGGTGCACTGAAACTGGCCGCCGACACGCTGGACCGACACCATGACGTCGCCGCGCTGACGGCGCATCTGAAGGTGGTGCGCGACGACGGCGAGCCGCAGACCGACCCGATCAGCCGCATCATGGCCGACAGTCCGCTGCCGTCGTCGGGCCTGCCCGGCAAGGCGATCCTCGGCCTGCTGGCCGGCGCCACGGTGTTCCGGGCGGATGCCTACCGCCGCGCCGGCGGCTACCATCCGCGGCTGTTCATCGGCGGCGAAGAAACGCTGCTCGCGCTCGATCTGGCGGCCTTGGGCTGGCATCTGGTTTATTGCCCGGAGCTGATCGCCTACCACCAGCCCTGCCCGATACGGGCGCACAAGGTGCGGCGCAGATTGCTGGCCCGCAATGCGATCTGGTCGGCGTGGCTGCGTTTGCCCGCCGGCGCAGCGCTGCGCGAGAGCCTGCGGATGGTACCGGCGCTGCTGCGCGAAGGCGGGCTGGTGGGATGCGTCGATACCGCGCGCGGACTGCCTTGGGTGCTGCGCGAACGCACGGTGATTCCGCCGACGGTGCAGCAGTTGCGGCGTTATCTGGGGTCGGCGCAGATGCGGTGAGGGGGCGGGGTTCGCGGCGGTGGTTTAGTGGACGCCGTTTGCCCTCTCCCCCAGCCCCTCTCCCGCAAGCGGGAGAGGGGAGCAAACCCGCACGAGATTCGTAGACCGACTGTGTTCTCCCTCTCCCGCTTGCGGGAGAGGGCCGGGGAGAGGGCAACGGCCGCGCACTGCGTGACAACGCCCGCCCTCACCCCTACTGCGCCACCTGCCGCAACACCCCACACCAATCCTCGACAAAACGCCCGATCCCAAAGCGCTGCCGTGCGCTCGCCCGCGCCTGCTCGCCCCATTCCCTGGCCAGGCCCGGATCGTCGATCAGTCGTCGCATCACCTCGACCAGCCGCTCGAGCCGCGTATCGACATAGCCGTTGTATTCGTTGCGGATCGCCGTCGACATCTCGGTCGTCGCCATCCCGACCACCGGCATGCCGATCATCATCGCCTCCACCACCGCCAAACCCAGGCTCGTATAGCGGATCGGATTGAAGAAGAAGCGGTAGCGCGCGATAAAGGCGGCCAGCTCGGGATTGGGCACCTCGCCCAGCCCGCCGGCCTCCTCCGCGGCCATGCCCACCAGATCGAGCGGCACCTGTTCGCGCGCCTGCGCGAAGATGTCGGCGCCCAGCCGGCGGCCACGCTTGGTCAGGTTGTTGACCACGCTGATGCCGCGCGGGGCCTCCCCGCTGTAGCGCACCGACGGATCGACGAGGACGCCGTGCTCGATCACGCAGTGCGGCGTCACGCCGCTGTCCCACATCAGCGCATTGAACGGCGTCACATGGACCAGCATCACGTTCGGATCCTGCACCGGATGCACGGTCGCGGTCGGATGCTGCTGGGGCGGATCGTGTTCCAGAAAGATCGTCGGCAGCCGCCGCTGCACTTCGGTCAGCAGCGTCTCGCGATCGCTGTCCCAGTGCCGCTGGTGCTGGTACAGCACGCAATCGAACTCGCGGTTCGGCACGTCCTCGTAGGCGACCTCGTGCACGTTGTCGCCCCACGGCAGCGCGCCCACGGCACCGGCATAGCCGGGGGGCGAGCCCGGCTTCGTCACCAGATACAGGTCATGCGGAATCTGCGACAGGTAGTACAGATAGTTGCCGTGAACGTGCCAGGTCAGGATGCGCAGCCGCTCAGGCATGGCTGACCTCCTGCGTCTCGCGCGAGTGTCCGATCATCGCCATCGCGGCCGCCACCACATCGTCGACTTCCACCCCCTCGGCGCACAGATGCCCGACCGGGCAATCCTGATGCATGCAGGGGCGGCATGCCGGATAGTCGGCCAGCACGCGATGGCGCGAGCTGTCCAGCGGCGCCCAGCGCGCGCTGTCGCTGCCGCAGGAGACCACCACGCTCGGCGTGCGCATCGCCGCGGCGATATGCGAGGCACCGGTGTCGTTGCACAACAGCAGCCGCGCGTTCTTCACGACCGCGGCCATCGCGCCCAGATCGGTCTTGCCGCACAGGTTGATCACTGGCGAGCCCAGCGTGTCGCACAGCTTTCCGGCCAGTTCCGCCTCGTCGGGAGTGCCGGTCACCACGACCTTCCAGTGCTGGCGGAGCACGTCGGCCACCGCGGCAAAGCGCTCGACCGGCCAGCGCCGCGAGTGCATGCGCGCGCCGGGATGCACGCAGATGAAATTACCGGGCATCAGGTCGTACATCAGCGCCAGCCGCTGCCACGCCGCGTTGTCGGCCGGCCGCAGTGGAAATTCCAGCTGCGTGCCATCGGGCCGATAGCCCAGCCGGCTGGTCAGCGCCAGCAGCCGCTCGATCTCGTTGCCGCCCGGCCAATCGATCAGCAGTTCGTTGACGGGACGCGCGCCATACGAAAACACGCCGGGCTGCCATTTGCGCTCGGCGCGGCCCGCGCTGGGCGCAGCCGGTACCGGCCGAAATCCGGCCATCTGCCGGGCACCGAGTTGCCGCACGATCGCGTTGGTCACCAGCCCGCTGCCATGCAGCTGGATCGCCAGGTCGAACTGGCGGGCGCGCGCCTGCTGGTAGAAGGCTTCGGTTTCCTCCGCGCGGATCGGCTGCTCCGGCATCCCCGGCGCTCCCGGGAACACCATCAGATCGTCGACCAGATGCGAAAAGCGTTCGACGAACGAGGCCGCCCACGGCAAGCCGATCAGCGTGATGGTCGCATCGGGCTCTGCCTTGCGCAGCGCGCGCAGCGCCGGCACCGCGCACAGCATGTCACCCAGTTGCAGCGCTCGGAATACGGCAATCCGGCGCGGACGGTCCGCGAATCTGATCATAGGAAACCAACCTTGAAGGCAAGGGCGCCGCGCAGGCGCCAGTACAGGGAAAGCGGGGGAATCAGAATCGAAGTCGCGATCATCTCGGCGACATGCGAAGGGGTCAGCGCGGCGCCACGCAGACGGCGGCAGCAGAACCAGGCCGTCAGCGCGAACCACACGCCGAAGCCGATCCATGCCACCACAGCATGCCCCGCCAGCGCGGCGATCAACGCCACCAGCAAGCCCAGCACCGACACGTAGTAGTGCCAGGGCGGGATCGGCCGGATGCGCTCGCGATACCAGCGCGGATGCTTCTTGTACAGCAGCGCGTCGAAGAACACCTTCGACTGCGCGGCAATGCTGCTGCCCCACGGGGCCGGCCGCACCGGATGCACTACCATCGCCCCGTGCGCGGTGCCGATCGGACCGACCTGCTGCAGCAGCCGGAATTGCAGATCGGAATCCTCGCGCCAGGCGCGCGTGAAGCGTTCGTCGAAGCCGCCGACCTTCACCAGCGCCTCCTTGCGAACGAAGCAGTTGGCGGTGACGAACTCCGCAGTCGCCAGGCCGCCGGTATCGCGCTGATGGTCGGTGGGGCGCGCCGGCAGCGGCACCACCACCCTGCCCGTCATCGCACAGCATTGCGGCGAGGTCGACAACGCCCGGCAGCCTTCGCGCAGCCAGCCCGGATCGGGGATGGTGTCGTCGTCGGTGAACGCGATCACCGACGCGCGCGCGATGCGCCAGCCGGCGTTGCGGGCGCCGGCTGGCCCCTGCGTGTCGGACACCGCGAGATAGCGAAGCGTGCAGCGCGGCCACGCGCCGTTCAGTTCCTGGACCAGACGCTCGACCTCGGGCTGGCAACCGTCATCGGCGACGATCACCTCGAACGTGCCGGCGCCGAACTGCTGCACGCCGATCGCGCGCAGGCAGCGGTGCAGCAGGTCCGGGCGGCGGTAGGTCGGGATCACGACCGAGACCAGCGGCTCCGTGTCCGCCGTCTCGGCGTTGCCGATCCTCTGATCCGCGGGCTCATGCAGCGGCATGGGTGCCCTCCCGCGCAGGCTTTTCCAGCAGGAACGGACCAATCACCAGCGCATCGAGCGGCGAGGTCCAGAAGCATTCGACCGCATCGCGCGGCGTGCAGACGATCGGCTCGCCGCGCGTGTTGAACGAGGTATTGACCAGGATCGGCACGCCGGTGCGCTGCTCGAATGCCGCCAGCACGTCGTAGTAGGCGGGATTCTGCTCGCGCCGCACGGTCTGCACGCGGGCGGTGCCATCGACGTGGCAGACCGCCGGAATGCGGTCCTCTCTGCCGGGCTTGACGTTGAAGACGAACAGCATGAACGGCGCGCGCCAGTTGCCGGGACAGGCCGCGGTAAACCATTCAGCGGCGCGCTCCTCCATCACCACCGGGGCCACCGGCCGGAAGTCCTCGCGGTCCTTGATCATGTTCAGCTTCTGCTGCATCGACGGATCGATCGGCGAGGCCAGGATCGAGCGGCCGCCCAGCGCGCGCGGGCCGAATTCCATGCGGCCCTGGAACCAGCCGATGATCTTGTTCTGCGCCAGCAGCTCGGCGGTCTCGCCGGCCACGTCGTCGAGCCGGCGGTACGGCAGCTTGGCCTGGTCCAGGAAGGCGGCGATCTCCTGCTCGTCGAAGGCCGGGCCGTAATAGGCGTGCTCCATCGCCCAGCGCCGCGCCGGCTTGCCGCGCTGCTGCCAGTCGATCCACAGCGCCGCGCCCAGCGCGGTGCCGGCATCGCCGGCGGCCGGCTGCACCCACACCTCGTCGAAGGCGCCCTGGTCGCGCACCCGTGCGTTCATCACGCAGTTCAGCGCCACCCCGCCCGCCATCGCCAGCTTGCGTTCGCCGGTCTCGGCAGCCAGCCACGCCGTCATGCCGAGTACCGTCTCCTCGAGCACCAGTTGCAGCGAGCGCGCGATATTGAAGTGTTCGCGCGTGAATTCGCTGCCGCGCACGCGCGGCGGCCCCAGTACCGCTTCGAGATCGGCCTGGTCGATGCGGTAGCCGCCCTCGCGGTCGCCGTGGACCATCGCGCGGAACACATCGGCACGGGTCGGCTCGCCATACGAGGCCAGCGCCATCACCTTGTACTCGTCGGACGAATGCAGGAAGCCCAGATGCCGGGTCACGCGCTCATACAGCAGCCCGAGCGAATCGGGCAGGTCGATCTGCTTGATGCGGCGGTAGTCGCGCCCGTCGAACACGCCATAGCTGGTGGTGGCGCTCTCGCCGCGGCCATCCATCGTCAGCACCGCGCAGCGGTCGAACGGTGCCGCCAGGAAGGCGCTGGCTTCGTGCGCCATATGGTGCTCGACGTAGTGCCAGCGGTACGGCGCCTCGGCGCTGCTGCGCACGGTGGCGAAGCGCTTCTGCAGATGGTGCGGCACGCCGGATATCAGCTGCCGCGGCGCGTTGACGACATAGGACAGGAACAGCGGATCCCACGGGGAATCGGCCACGCCGGGCTTCGCATGGCGCGACGGCTCCAGCGGCAGCGTCACCGTTTCGTCGTTGCGCCGCTCGCCGAGCATGATCGCCGGATCGAAGGAATAGGCGATATGGTCGATATCGGCCAGCGTGATGCCGGCCTCCTTCAGGCAGTAGTCGATCGCATGGTAGGGCAGCTCCCAGGCCGTGAACGGCACCGGCCGCTTGCCGTGCTTGATGTGCGTGAACCGTTCGTCTTCCGCCGCGGCAATGACCTCGCCGTCGCGCACCAGGCAGGCGGAGGTGTCGTGATAGGCAGCGTTGATTCCAAGCGTGTACATGGCGGCTCCTCTGCGCGATTCCTTGTGTCCGATTCAGGTGGCCAGCATCGCGCCACTGGCGCGTACCGGCGGCAACGGTGGCATGACGGGGGCGGGCACGACCAGGGGCGGCAGCGCGTCCGTGGCGGCCGGCACGCCGGCCAGCAGTTCGCGCGCCGCGGCCACAACGTCGGGGACCCCGACATCGTTCAGGCAACGGTGGTGCTGCTGCGGGCAGACGCTCTTGTAGCAATAGCGGCACGGCACGTCGGCATACAGCGTGCGGTGCGGCACCTGCCACGGCGTGTGCTGCGGATTGGTCAGTGCGTAGAGATCGACCACCGGCGTGCCGAGCGCGGCCGACAGATGCACCGGCCCGCTGTTGTTGGAGACCAGCAGATCGGCATGCTCGATCAGCGCGCCCATCTGGCCAAGCGTCAGTTCGCCGGCGATGCCGATCACGCGCGGATGGCCGGCGGCGCGGCATACGCTGTCGACCAGCGGCTGCTCGCTGACGCCGCCGGTCAGCAGCACCAGCGCACCGTCCTGCTCGGCCAGCGTGCGGGCGACCTCGGCAAAGCGCGGGGCCGGCCAGCGGCGCGACTCGGCGGTGGCGCCGGGATGCATTACGACGCAGCGGCCCGGCCCGGCGCTCTCTCGCTCCCCCTCCCCCTGCCAGCGCTGCAGCAGCCGCTGCACCGCGCGCCGATCGTGCGGCTGCACGCGGAAGCGCAACCGCGTGTCGGCCGGCACCGCGCCGACCGTCGCCACCAGATCGAGCTGGCGCTGGGTCTCGTGACGGACCTGCGTTTGCGGCTCGGTCTCCGGCACCCAATCGCTGAGCAGTTCGTACGGGTTCTCGCGGCAATGCGCCAGCCGCAGCGGAATGCCGGCCATCGTGCAAAGCAGCGCGGCCGGCAACGGGTTCTGGCTGTAGACCGTGAAGATCACCGCCGCGTCGAAGCGCGCGGCCTGCAGCCGCTGGGCCCACGGCAGCACGCTGCTGCCGGTGCGGTTGCCGCCGCCGTTGCCACAACCCTTGCCGGTGCCCTTGACCCACGGCGCATCGAAGGTCAATACCGTGTCGATCATCGGCAGGTGGCTGGCCAGCGCCGCGGCGCCGCTCGAGGTCAGCAAGGTCAGATGACGGGACGGGTCGCTGTCCTTCAGCGCCTGCATCGCGGGCGTGGTCATCAACACATCGCCCATATTGTCCAGCCGCACGCACAGGATGCGTTTGGCGTCGCGCCATGCCGTCATGAGGCCTCCGCGCGGCAACGTTCGGCGTGCCGCACCGTGCCGCCCAGATGGCGGACCACGATGCGCGCGGCCTGGTCCAGATCCGCGACGACATGCTCGGGCGTGCGATACGGCCCGCGCACCCATTCGGTCTCGTTGCCGCAATCGACCAGGATCGTGTGGCAGCCGGCGCGCTGGCCGGCTTCGATGTCGTCGAGGATGTCGCCGATCATCCAGGAGCGGCGCAGATCGAAGTGCAGCAGCGTCGCGGCGTTGCGCAGCAGGCCCGGCAGCGGCTTGCGGCACAGGCAGGTGCGCGTGAAGCGCGGCACCACGCCTTCCGGATGATGCGGACAGAAGAAGAAGCCCGACAGCTTCGCGCCGTGGGTCGCGAACAGCTCGCCCAGGCGCTGGCGCATCGGGCCGAGCGCCTCGGGGGTGAAGCGGCCGAGCGCGAGGCCGGGCTGGTTCGACACGACCACCAGCGGCACGCCGAGCCGGCCCAGCCGCCGCAGCGCGCGTGCGGCCCCGGGCGCAAGGCGCATCTTGTCCGGGTCGACGTTGTACGGCACGTCCTGCAGCACCGTGCCGTCCTTGTCCAGCAATACCGCGCCGGGCAGGCCGCTGCCGCCCGGACCGGCGGCGCCGGCGGCATGGCCGGCGCCGGGATCGTCGATCACGGCCACGATGTTTCCTTCATCGGCAGCACCATGACCTCGGGGATCACGGTCTCTTCGGGCTGCGTCAGCACGAAGCGCACCGCGCGCGCGACGTTGGCCGGATCCTGCAGGGTGGACTGGTCGATATCGGCGAAGCGATCGAGCAGGAACGGGGTCCGCATGCCGCCGGCCACGATGGCCGAGACCTTGATGCCGTGCGGCCGCAGTTCCGCGTGCAGCGCGTGCGAGAAGCCCAGCAGCCCCCATTTGGTGGCGTGGTACGCCGAGGCATTGGGCCAGGCGCGCTTGGACGCGGTCGACGCGATATTGACGATATGGCCGCCGCCCTGCGCCTTCAGCATCGGCACCACGGCATGCGACATCAGGTACGGCCCATACAGATTGACCATCAGCACGCGATGCCAGCGTTCGGTCTCGACCTCGTCGACCGGCAGCGTGATATCGATGGCGGCGTTGTTGACGATGCCGTCGAGGCGGCCGCTGCGTTCGCGCACCTGCTCGAAAGCCGAGCGCACCGCGGCCGGTTCGGCCACGTCGAAGGACAGCGAATAGGCGCGCTCGCCGCTGGCATCGAGCGTTTCGGCGCAGGTACGGGCCAGCCCTTCGTCGACATCGGCGACCACCAGGCTCGCTCCGGCCGCCGACAGGTTCTGGCAGATCGCGGCGCCCAGCCCGCGCCCTCCTCCGGTCACAAGAAAGGTTTTGCCTTGCAGGCTGGCGTCTGGCGCATCGGTCATTTCGGCTCCTGAAGTTGGCTTGGAAGGCGTGACCGGATGCGGCGCGGGCGCAAGGTGCGGCGTGAGGGTGCGGCGCAAGGGTGCGGCACGATCGCGGGCAGGGCGGAAAAGGGAGGGAATGCACGGCATCGCTCCCCATTTCCGGCTGCCCGCCGCACCGTGCGACGGCGGCGAATCCGGTTCTCTGTGGAGGAGCCTTCAGCGAATTGCATGCCAGACGCGTGATGGCGCCGTGGCTTGCCGTTTCGGGGGAAACGGTTCCCCCATGCCAGGAGTTACATGGGGGGTGTTGGCGTTTATGCCGTGACTGGTAAAAGTTGCACGGAGGGTGCCCTCTCCCCAACCCTCTCCCGCAAGCGGGAGAGGGAGCAGCAGATCGCCAGCGCGATGCCAGCGCGATTGTTATGGGGACTTGCAGCGAATCACGAAACTACTTTTCCGCTCGCCGCCGCTGCTGTGCCACCGCGCGCAACAGCGCCGCCACGCTGAGCGCGAAGGCCTCGTCATACCAGGGGTTCGCCCCGCTGACCGCGACGACGATGCCGTCGAGCACCACCGCGCCGCCCAGCATCGACTCCTCCGCGCGCAGCAGGTGCGGGGCGCGGGCCTGGATCTGGTCGGTCGCCATGCCCGTTCGCCAGGCCACCTTGGCCTTCTCGCGCGCATACCAGGCATAGTCCGCGTCCCAGCGCTCGCGCCCCGGGGTCGAGTATTCGTACAGGATCGCCTGTTCGAACGGGCAATCCGCCGGACCCTTGCCCGGGTCCATCACCACCACATGCAGGAAGCCGCCCTCGCCGACGTCGCGGTCGCGCACCGCGGCTTCGAGCATCGGTATCGCCAGCGCGACCGCGCGCTCGGCGCTGGCGGCATCGGCGAAGCGGCTGCCCAACGCCATGCCCGGCGTCGCGGTAGCGCCGGGCACGTCCGCCGAAGACTTCGACGGGGTGGAACTGGGCAGATCGGGCCTGTCGTGAGGCTGCATGGTTTCTCCTCAATCGGTAGTGAGTCAGTCTGATAGTCAGAAGGGAAAGCAAGACGAAATCGACGAACCGTGGCCGGCAAGCCGCGTTCGCGTAAACCCGCACGACCGCGTGATGACGCTAACCCCGCGGCCCGGGCACCGTGGTATCGACATCGCGGTGGCGCACCATCGAATGGATCGCCACCACGAGCTCGCCGATCTGCACCGGCTTGGACAGATGCACCTGGAAGCCGGCCATCATTGCGCGCATGCGGTCCTGGGCCTCGGCATGACCGGATAGCGCGATCGCGCTGAGGCGGCAGGCGAGCGGCACATTGCGTTCGGTCTCGAGCCGGCGGACGCGCCGCAGCACCGTGTAGCCGTCCTCCTCGTCGAGCGCGATATCGCACAGCAGCACCTGCGGCCAGTGAAGCGGATCGGCCTTGCCGAGCAAGTCGAGCAGATCGTCGCCGCGACCGAAAGCCTGCGCGTCGGCGCCGTAGTCCTCCAGCGTGCTGGTCAGCACCTCGCGCGTGGGCTCGTCGTCGTCGAGCACCAGAATACGCAGCCCCTTCAGCGCGTCGGGTGCAGGCAGTGTGGCCGTGATATCGGGCGGCGCGACCGGCGGCGGGGCCGGCGTTTCGCGGATCGGCCGCAGCGGCATCGTGATGCGATAGCCGTGTCCATGCGGATCGACCGTCAGGCGAACGGCATGGTCCTCCAGCAGGTTCTCCAGCTCACGCATATCGGGCAGCGGCGCCTGCCGGTCCGGCGCGGCGACGTAGAGCGAGGCCTCGCCGCCCTGCCGTTCGAGCCGCAATTCGACGCGCCCGCCCGGCTCCATGTCGTCGATCAGTGCGTGGCACAGCTCCCACACCGCCTTCTGCACCACGCCCGGGTCGCCTGTGACACGTAGTTCTGCCTCGCCCAGCACGGTGAACAGATTGACCTGCCGCTCGGCGATCAGCTCGCGCAAGCCGTCGACCACCGCGGCGACGATGGCCTCGAGCCGGATCGGCTGCAGCGCCAGCTTCTGCTCGGTGCGTTCCAGCTCGCGCTGCTGCTGTTGCAGGCGCCACATCTGCGCGTAGACCCCGCGCCGCGCCAGCAGTGCGTCGTGAGTGCCCTCCTCCACCACGCGGCCGTGCTCCATCACCAGAATATGGTCGGCGTCGGCGATGGTGGACAGCCGGTGCGCGATGATCAGCGCGGTGCGGCCCTTCGCCACTTCGGCCAGCTCGCGCTGGATCGCGCGCTCCGAACGCGTATCGAGGGCGGAGGTCGCCTCGTCGAACACCACGATCGGCGGCTTCTTCAACAGCGCGCGGGCAATCGCCACGCGCTGGCGCTCGCCCCCGGACAGCCGCACGCCGCGTTCGCCAACGCGGGTCTCGTAGGTGTCGGGCAGACGGTCGATAAAGGCATCGAGCTGCGCCGCACGCGCGGCCTCGACGATATCGGCGCGGGTCGCACCCTCGCGGCCGTAGGCGATGTTGTAGGCGATGGTGTCGTTGAACAGGATAGTGTCCTGCGGCACGATGCCGATCACCTCGCGCAGGCTCTGCTGCGTGACCAGCCGCAGGTCTTGCCCGTCGATGCTGATCTTGCCGCTGTCGGGCAGATACAAGCGGAACAGCAACCGCGCCAGCGTCGATTTGCCCGAGCCGCTGCCGCCGACCACCGCCACCGTCTGCCCGGCGCCGATGCGGAAACTGACGTCCCACAACGTCTGCCGGCTCGGGTCATAGCTGAAGTTGACGTGCTCGAACACGATTTCGCCGCGGGACACGTGCAAGGGCCGCGCGCCCGGCGCATCGTGGTCCTCGCCCGGCGGGCCCTGCGCGTCGAGCAGCGCGAACAGCCGCTCGACCTGCGTCATCGCATCGTTGGACTCGCGGAAGATGAACCCCAGCGTATTGAGCGGCAGCACCACCTGGATGATGTACGCGTTGATCAGCACCAGGTCGCCCACCGTCAGCACGCCGGTGACGACCCGCTCGGTCGCCAGCAGCATCACCGCCGCCACGCCGAGCGCAATACAGCAGCTCTGGCCCACATGCAGTGCGGACAGCGCGTACTGGTTCTCAACGCTCGCATCGACCCAGCCTTCGAGCAGGCCGGACAGTCGCTTCGTCTCAAACTTTTCTCGGGCGAAGAACTTGACGGTGTCGTAGTTCAGCAGGCTGTCGACCACCTTGCTGTTGGTCTGCGCCTCGACCGCATTGACCTTGCGCTGCACTTTGGTCCGCCGCCGCGTCATCACGAAGGTGTAGCCGGCATACAGGGCGAACGTCACCACGATGATCGCCGCGAAGGCCCCGCCATAAGCCGCGATCATGATGATCAGCACCGAACCGATCTCCATCAGCGTCGGCACGATGGTGAAGACCGCGACCCCCAGCAGGAAGCCGATCGCGGCGGTGCCCTTCTCCAGATCGCGAATCACGCTGCCGGTTTCGCGGCGGGCATGAAAGCGCGCGCCCAGCGCATGCAGATGCGCGAAGGTCCGCTCCATGAAGGTAGCCACGGTGCGCTGCGTGACCGGGGCGAACACGACGTCGCGCAGCTCGTTGAAGGCGTTGCCGAGCAGGCGCAGCGCCGCGTAGGCAAGCACCAGAAACACCGGCATCGTGATCGCCGCGCCGGCCATCGCGGCAGCGCCGGTGGCGACCGGGGCCACATCGTCGACCACCAGCTTGAGCACCAGCGGCACCGCCACGGCGGCGGCCTTGGCCAGGATCAGCAGCACGACCGCCACGCCGACGCGGGCACGAAAACGCCAGATCGTGGCCCATAGTTCGGCCGCGATCCGGCGTTTGGAGGCGGGGGTGGGATGTCCGTTGGTCGGCGGCATCGTCTCGCTGGTTGGCGGCAGCGCTTGGCCCGAAGCTCAGGCCGTCACGACCGGTTATCGACCTTGGGCGCGTCCGGCGTGGTGCTGCCCGGATCCCGCAGGTCGCCTTCGCCGACGCCCGGTGGGAACTGGCCGCGGCGGATCTGGCGGAAGGTGTCGTTCGGCCCGCTGGGCTCGGGCGTGGTGGTGGCCCCGCGCACCAGTTCCGGCTCGTCGCTCTTTTCGCCGGGCTGGCGATGCGACTGCGCCGATTCCCAGGCTTCGCGCGGTTGTTCTTCGGCGGGGTGCTGGCCCTGGCCTTCGCGTTGACCTCGGGTCTGGCCCTGGCCCGCGCCTTGGCTCGCCCCTTGGCTCGCCCCTTGACTCGACTCCTGACCGGCCGACGGGGCCTGTCCCGTGGCGCCCTGCTGCCGCGGCTCTCCCGCCCGCTGGCCCTGCATGCGGGCCTCGTCGCCCTTGCTGACGCCCTCGTGCGTGGTGGTGTGCTGGCCCGGCGTCAGCAGCACGCCGAGATCCCGCTCGCCATTGCCGCCGGCCACATCGGCCGCACCGGCCTCGCCGGCCTCTGCGCCCTGCCCGGCATGACGGTCCTCGTCCTGCCTGACCGACTGGTCGATCTCGCTACCCGGGTCCTCGTTGCCGGTCGCGCTCAGCGCGCCTTCGCCCAGCTGGCCGGCGCGTTCGTGCGGCGCGGTCTCCTGCAGCGGCTGCGGCGTGCTCATCGGATCGAAGTCGGACCAGCGGCCGTTCTCCCATTGGCCCTCGGCCTGTTCGAGTTCGCGCCCGCCCTCGAGGCGGATCAGTTCGGCAGCGGTCTGCAGCCGTTCGGGCTCGACGCGCGCCGCCAGCAGCACGCCGGGCGGGCGCGCCAGTTCCTGTGCAGGCTGGGGCGTGCCGACCGTGAAGATCGACACATCCCATACCGAGAATCCGTGTCCATACAACCCTCGCGCCGCGCGCTCGGCGTCAGCGAAGGAATCGAAACGCCCTGCCACGATGGTCGACATGATTGGCTCCTGGGTTCGGCAACGACATTCTTCGCGCTGTGCAAGGAATGCGCCCGGGCATGGGGGCGCGCTGAGGGCGCATCCCCGCCGAATGGCGACGTGTCGCGCATGTCGATCTTGCAACACGCATACCGATCTACACGGCGAACTCCATGGCGATCTTCATGGCGATCTTCATGGCGATCTGCACCGGTCAGTCAGACGCCATCGTCGCGAGGCGCCTTCTTCGATCCGATCTCCACAGCGACCTCTTCTTCCAGATCGTGCCGGGCCTCCTGCTTGGCGACATGCGTCTGCAGCGCATCGTCGAGCCCGTGCGTTTCCGCGATATCGCTTTCGCGCTCGGCCAGCTCGGACAATTGCCGGTAGAACGCCGCCAGCTTCTTCAGATCCTCTTCGTCGAGATCCTCGATCGACACCAACCGGCTGCTGGCATGGCGATGCGAGGCCAGCAATTCATTGAGCTTCAAATGAACCGCCAGCGAGTCCTTGTTCTGCGCCTGCTGAATCAGGAACACCATCACGAAGGTGATGATCGTCGTGGCCGTATTGATGACCAGCTGCCAGGTCTCCGAGTAATTGAACATCGGCCCCGTCACCGCCCAGAGGATCACCACGCCAACTGCCATCGCAAACGCGATCGGTGAGCCGGCACCGCGCGTCGCGTGGCCGGCGAACCATTCGAAGCTGTGCATCACGCGTCGTCGCCAGCCGTGCCGGTCATCGTCCGGCGACTCGTTGGCAGCGCCATTGGCATTGCCGTTGGCGGACTTGCCGTTCATCACTTCGCGGGCGACGCTGGCGAGGCGATCGCGGTCGGTACTGGCTGCGTCTGGCATGACGATTCCTGAAGCGCCGTCGGCATGGGGGCTGCGGCAAGCAAAGCGCGCCCTGGCCGGAGGATCGGCAATACCGATATAGGGCAAATTCCATACCCGCCAGGCGAACACGGCGGCCCTCGCTCACGCAAATGTCGAAAGAGACTGGGCTTCGGTGCCGGGCCCGCCATGCGCCGTACTTTTTACAAGTCCCGGCGGCAAAGTTTGCATGACGCCCCTTCACCGCGGATTCGACCGCCGCGCCGTGCACGTGCCGCGCTTTTGCATGCCGCCCCGCGCGCACAACGGTACGGTTCTTGCGGCTCATTCCCCGGTCGGGCAGCGGCCCGGCGTAGTGCGCGGCGCGTGCCGCCACTCGGTACGCAAGGAGGGACAGATGAGCAACGGTAGCAATCAGCGCTACCCCGGCGGCTACGGTGGCTACGGCAGCGGTCCGGGGCGGGATCAGGGGAGCGGCAGCGAATGGTGGCGTGACAAGGACGGTGACGACATGGGCGAAGAAATGCGGTTTGGCGAGTACGGCGACGAAGGCGAATCACGCGAACAATACGGCGGCCGCGAGCAATACGGCCGCGGGCAAGCGGGCCGCGGGCAATACGGCGGCCAGCGCCCGGGGCAGCAGCGTTACGGCCAGGGGCAGGGTCAAGGTCAGGGCCAAGGTCAGGGCCAAGGTCAACGCTATGAGGACGAACGCGAACGCTGGCGCGATGAATGGGGCGCCGGACGGCGCGGCACCGGCGCCGGATCCGCTGGCACCACCCGCGACCAACAGCGCAGCGGCGGCGGGTCGTCGTTCGAGCAGCAATCCTCGCCGCGCTATCGCGGCAGCGGACAGGGGCGCTACGACCCGCACGACATGGGCGGCGCGCGCAATCCGTACAGCAGCGGCTATGCGGGCTACGACCCCAGCGGCGGCGGCGTGGAGCGCTATGGCATGTACGGCGTGCGCGATACCGGCCGCGATGACGGACGCATGGGCCAGAGCTCGGGTGAAAGCTCGATACAGGGCTATGGCGGCCAGCAATACGGCGGCTATGGTCGCGAGCAAGGACGAGGCGGCAGCGGCGGCGATACATGGCGCGACCTCGAGGCGCGCGAACGGCTGCGTCGCGGCAGCGAAGCCGGCTATGGCGGCGGTTATTACGGCAGCAGCTCCAGCGGTGGACAGTCGTACAGCGGCGGACAACGCGCCTATCCCGGCGATCCGGGCTACCGCCAGAGCGGTTCGTCGGGCTATGGCGGCGGCTCTCGCCAGGGCGGTCGCGGCTACGGGCTCGAGAGCTACGAGTCCGGCGGCCAGCGCGGCGGCTCGCAATATCAGTCGCAATCGGGCTATGGGTCGCAGTATGGGCAGCAATCCGGATCCCAGTACGGCTCGCAGTACGGCTCGCAGTACGGGCAGCAGTCGGGCCAGCAATACGGACAACAGGGACAACAGCAACGCCGTCGCCGCGTCGGCCCGAAGGGCTATCAGCGCTCGGACGAGCGCATTCGCGAGGACCTGTGCGAGCGGCTGTCCGATGTGCCGATGGTCGACGTCAGCCAGGTCTCGGTCGAAGTCAGCGGCGGCACCGTGACGCTGACCGGCACCGTACGCGAGCGGCACGAGAAGTTCGTCATCGAGGATATCGCGGACGAGATCTTCGGCGTCCAGGAGGTCCACAACCAGATTCGCGTGACGCGCGACATGGGCAGCGCAGGTGCGGGTTCGGAAGCGGGTGGCGACCTGCGCAGCAGTGGCGGGATGTCGGGGTCGTCCGGCTCATCGGGTGCCACGTCGGCGACGTCCAGCGGCTCGCCGCTGTCGTCGGGAACGATGGGCACGTCGGGCACCACGGGCGGCACCGGAAGCACCGGAAGCACCGGCAGCACAGGTTCGATGGGAACCGCCGGGACTTCCGGCACGACCGGTACCTCGGGTTCGTCGGTCTCCTCCGCCTCGGGCAGCACGCCCGATATCGGCGACGGGCTGGGATCGACCGGCAAGGGAACCAACCGCTGAGTCGGCGCTGGAACGGCGCACGTGAGCACCACGACCCTGGCCAAAGGCAGCAAGCTCCGCGCGCCGATCGCGGAGCTGCGGCCGACCCAGATCACGGTCGGCATGCTGCATGTCAAGCGCAAGATGCAGACGACGCGCCGTCAGCCCGAGGACCGGCTTGAGGCCTTCTTCGACAAGCACCGCATCCACGTGGTGGTGGCACCGAAGCACGTGCTGTACGTGGTGGACCACCACCACTGGGTGCGCGCCTGGCACGAGCTGGGCTTCGACATCATCCCGGTGTTCGTCCGCAAGGACCTGAGCGACCGCTCGGAGGACGAGTTCTGGGAGTACATGCTGCGCCGCCATCAGGTCCACCCCTACGACGAGCACGGCCAGCGCCAGCCGCTGTCGGCGCTGCCGCGCTCGGTGGCGGGCATGCGCGATGACCCGTATCGCAGCCTCGAAGCCTTCGTCCGCATCGCGGGCGGCTACCGCAGGGTCAAGCAAGCGTTTCCGGACTTCAAATGGGCGGACTTCTTCCGTCGCGAGATTCGTGGACCGATGGACAACCCGGAGTGCTTCGCCTATGCGCTGGCGCTGGCAGTGAAAGCGGCCAGGAGCCCGAAGGCGCGGGGCCTGCCTGGGTATATCGGCGAATAGGCGGCGATCGCCTTACCGCGCTGCGGGCGCGCCTGCGCCACCGATCACGGCCGCCACGTTCAACGCCTGCTGCTCGCTGGCCATCGGCACGAACAACACCCCGTTGTTCACTGGGCGGCCGATGCGCGGCGTTGCCACCAGATTGCCGCCGACCGTCAGCACGAAGTTCTTGCCGGAGAACCGCTGCGTCAGCGAAGCGAGCTTCTGCGCGCCGGGCTGCGTGAAGTTGAAGCGGACATACGACTTGCCATCCTTGGCCTTGACGGCCATCACCGCGCTCAGGTCGCTGCGCACCAGCACGGGCTGCGGTGCGACCCACAACGTCGCATTGGCCATGCGCAGTTCGTTCAGATTTGGCGCGCGCTCGGGCTGCGCCAGGCGGAATTCGACGGACGGCTGTTGAGGGGCCTGTTGAGGGGCCTGTTGGGCTGCGGCGGCACGCGGTGCTTGCGAGGGCGCCGGTGCGGGCGCCGCGGCGGCAGGCGCCATCGCTGCGGGCTGCGAACCCTGTTGGGCAGGCATCTGCTGGCAGGCGCCGAGGGCGATGACGGCAAGAACGGAAGCGGCAACCGATGCGGCGCGATACATGGCAACTCCAAAAAAACAAGGGCCGTTACCGGCCCGATCAAGATTTTCCGTGGCCCGCTCAAAAAAGCGGGCCCGGCAATGCTACCTCAAGTCGCTGGACTACCGCGAATGCGGCGGCCCAGCGGCTTCCAACGCCGCGCGTCAGGCCTTGGCCTTCTCGGTCAACGCCTTCGCCGCTTCCTCGCACTCCTTCTCGCGCCACAGGAATTCCTGCGCACGCGTGTCGCGGTCGAACAGGATCTTGTACTGGCAGGCCTTGTCGCCGGACGGCGTCTGCAGATGGAACAGGTAGTCCCATTCGCGCACGAAGAAGAAGCCCTCGAGGAAATGCGGGCGGCCCAGCAGGTGATACAACTGGTCCTTCGTCATGCCGGCCTTGACCAGCGCCAGCTTGTTGGGATCCGGATGGATGCCCTCGAGCAGCGTCATGTTCTCTACGTCCATCTTCGGCCAGACCGGCGCCGCGGTGTGGCCGCGATCGTCGATCTTGCTGAGGTTGCCGCAGCCGGCCAGCAGCACGGCCGCCAGCACGGCGGCGCAGGGTGCGGCATGGCGTTTCATCGAATCAAACATGGTTTCGAACTCCTTGTCCCGGCATCGCGTCATCGCGCCGACGGGACGTTGATGATCGGGTAGTGGTCGGACGTGCGCCAGCTGGGGGACTGGCGCACGCCCGTGCTACACGGACAATTCCGTGCGGCTTACCACTGATAGCCGACGCCCACCGCGCCACCGTAGTCGCCACGCGACGAAGCGGCACCGGACGCCTTGTACACCCACGAGCCGTTGTCCGACACGCGCGACAGGCCCAGCGCATAACCGGTTTCGCCATTGAACGTGGCGGCACCGATGGCCAGCATGCTCTTGTTCGGCAGGTAGGCCTGCGGCAGACCGGCCATCGCCATCGCCGACGCGATACCCGCGTTCGACCGGTTCTCGACCGCGCGGATACGGCTGTCCATGCCCGCGAACTTCTGGTCGATGCCCTGGCTGATGCGGTTCAGCTGGTTGACGTTGACCGCATCGGTCGGCGCCGTGCCTTCGGCCACGCCGGTGACACGACGATCGCCATCCTTGCCCGCCACGCTGACCGTGGTGCCGCCGGTGTCGCCACCGACCGAGATCGGACCGTTGCTGGTCTCCTGCTTGACGATACCGACCTTGCCCTCGACCAGGTTGTTCACCGTGGTGTTGGTCTGGTGCAGCTGCGAGCCGTTGACCGCGTCGGTCGAGTTCTCGCTGATATTGCCCGCGGCGACGTTGGTGATCTTCGTCCCGTTGGTGCCGCCGAGCGTGATCTGCGAGCGATCCGAGTTGTCGTACTGGATCGAGTTCGACGCCTGACCTGCCGCCTCGCCGATCGCATCCGCCACGTTCGCGTAGGTCTTGCCGTTGACCGTGAAGCCGCCGCCGATGTTGCCGGTGGACGGGTCATAGGTCGTACCGCCGCCAAGATGGTTGGCCAGGCTGCTGCCCTGGTTCTTGACGATGGTGTCCTGCGCGCCCAGCGCGTCGCCCACGTTGTTGTAGGTGCCGCCGCCGACCGAGTAGCTCGGTGCGGTATAGGAACCCGTGGTCGAGTCGTACGAGGCGCCGCCACCCAGCGAGCTGGCGGTGTTCTGTGCGACCTGGTTCAGCTGGCTGACGTTGACCGCATCGGTCGGGGCCGAGCCGGCAGCCACGTTGGTGATCTGCCGTTCGGCGCCTGCATTGCCGACCGACACTTCACCGACCGAGTTCTGGCTGCCGACGCCGTAGCCGATGTAGCCGGTACGCGCGCCCACCGTCGTCACCGAGCCTGCGCCCAGTGCCACGCTGTTGGCGAACACCGCCTGCGAACCTGCACCCAGCGCCAGGGACTGAATGCCCTGCGACTGCGCGTTGGTACCCAGCGCGACGCCGTCGGCTTGCGACACCAGCGAGTTCTGGCCGATCGCCGTACCGCCAGGCGCGGTCTGTTCGACGCGGGCGTTCTTGCCCATGCCGATGCCGTTGTCGCCGTTGACGATCGTCTCCGGACCCACCGCAATCGAATCGACACCCACGGCCAGCGAATCGGCCAGCGTCGAGTTCGCGTGGAAGTACTTGGTACCGGTGGCCGTCACCGAGCCGATCGCGCCTTGCAGCTGGCGGATCGTCACGGCGTCATGCGCGCTGGTACCGTCAGCCACGTTGGTGATCTGGCGCAGCGTGTTGGTCGCGGCATTGCCGACCGACACCGCACCGGCCAGGGTCACATCGGTGGTGTTGTACGGAACGATCGCGGTACCGGCCGTGATGGTGCCGCTGACCGGGGCCAGCGCGCGATCGGACACCGAACCCGAACCCAGCGCCACGCCGCCATCGACACTCGAGACCGCGCCGTTACCCATCGCGATGCTGTTCGTGTTGTTGGCGACCGCCTGCGGACCGACGGCGATGCTGTCGGTACCGAGCGCCTGGCTGTCGGCCAGCGTCGAATTGGCGTGGAAGTACTTGATGCCTGCGCCGTTGTTGATATCGCCGATGATGTTGTTCAGGTTGGCGATATTGGTCGTGTTGGTGGCGATGTTGGTGGTATTCAGGTCCACCTGCGTGTTGGTCGCGTACAGCTGCGAACCGTTCACCGCGTCGGTCGAGGTGCCGCTCAGACGGCCCGCGGCGACGTTGGTGATGGTCCGCTCCGCGCCCACCGCACCCACGCTGACCGTCGAGGTCGGCGTGGCACCGGCGAAGGTGTAGGCGTTGCCACCGATGGTCGCGCCGCCCGTACCGACCGCGGCCGCGGTGACCGAACCCGCGCCCAACGCGATATCGCCGGCGTTGTTGGCGACGGCGTTCGGACCGATCGCGACCGAGTCCGTACCGATCGCCTGGCTGTCCGGCAGCGTCGAGTTGGCGTGGAAATACTTGATGCCACCACCGTTGTTGATGTTGTCGATCGTGTTGTTCAGATTGGTGATATCGGCGGTGTTCAAGTCCACCTGCTGGTTGGTCGCGTACAGCTGCGAGCCATTCACCGCGTCGGTCGACGTGTTGCTCAGGCGGCCGGCGGCGACGTTGGTGATGGTCCGCTCCGCGCCCACCGCGCCAACGCTGACCGTCGAGGACGGCGTCGCACCGGCGAAGGTGTAGGCATTGCCACCGATCGTCGCACCGCCCGTGCCCACCGCCGCAGCCGTGGTCGAGCCAGCGCCCAGCGCGATGTCGCCTGCGTTGTTGGCCACCGCGTTCGGACCGATCGCGACCGAGTCGGTGCCGAGCGCCTGGCTGTCCGGCAACGTCGAGTTGGCATGGAAATACTTGATGCCCGCGCCGTTGTTGATATCGCCGATGATGTTGTTCAGGTTGGCGATATTGGTCGTGTTGGTGGCGATGTCGGTGGTGTTCAGATCCACCTGCTGGTTGGTCGCGTACAGCTGCGAGCCGTTCACCGCGTCGGTCGAGTCGGAAGCCAGACGACCCGCCGCGACGTTGGTGATGGTCCGCTCCGCGCCCGGCGCGCCCACGCTGACCGTCGAGGTCGGCGTCGCACCCGCGAAGGTGTAGGCATTGCCACCGATCGTCGCACCGCCCGTTTGCATCGCCGCTGCCGTCACCGAACCGGCGCCCAGCGCGATGTCGCCAGCGTTGTTGGCCACCGCGTTCGGACCGATTGCCACCGAGTCCGTACCGATCGCCTGGCTATCCGGCAGCGTCGAGTTGGCGTGGAAGTACTTGATGCCGCCACCGTTGTTGATGTCACCGATCGTGTTGTTCAGATTGGTGATATCGGTGGTGTTCTGGTTGACCTTCGAGTTGGTCGCGAACAGTTGCGAGCCGTTCACCGCGTCGGTCGACGTACCGCTGAGGCGGCCCGCGGCGACATTGGTGATCGTGCGTTCCGCACCCACCGCACCCACGCTGACAGTCGAGGACGGCGTCGCACCCGCGAAGGTGTAGGCCGTTCCGCCGATCGTTTCGCCGGCGGTGCCCACAGCCGCGGCCGTCACCGAGCCCGCGCCCAGCGCGATGGCGCCCGCATTGTTCGCCACCGCGTTAGGACCAATCGCCACCGAATCGGTGCCGATGGCCTGGCTGTCCGGCAGCGTCGAATTGGCGTGGAAGTACTTGATGCCAGCACCGTTGTTGATATCGCCGATCGTGTTGTTCAGATTGGTGATATCGGCGGTGTTCTGGTTCACCTTCGAGTTGGTCGCGAACAGCTGCGAGCCGTTCACCGCGTCGGTGGAACCCGAGTTCAGGCGGCCTGCCGCGACGTTGGTGATCGTGCGTTCCGCACCGGCGGCACCCACGCTGACGGTCGAGGACGGCGTGCCACCCGCGAAGGTGTAGGCCGTTCCGCCGATCGTCTCGCCCGGCGTGCCAACCGCGGCAGCCGTCACCGAACCGGAACCCAGCGCCACGTCGCCGGCATTGGTCGCCGTCGCCGTGTCACCGAAGGCGAGCGCACCGGCCGCACCCGCACGCGAGGCATTGCCCAGCGCGACGGAGCCTTGGCCAATCGCCGTATTGGCATTACCGATGGCCACCGCACCGTTGGCCGCATTGGCCGCGGTTGCCGTCGTCGTGCCGTCCGCGTTCGCGATGTTGTTGGCGCCGCCAACGAACGCGCCGGTACCGCTGGCATAGCTCGGATCGCCGATCGCCACCGCGCCATCGCCAAAGGCGACGTTGTTGGAGCCGATCGAGACCGCCTTGCCGCCAGTGGCCACCGCGTTCGTGCCCATGGCAACGGAGTCTTCGGCGTCGGCTACCGCACCGCTGCCGACTGCGATGGCATTGAGCCCGCTTGCTGCGGAATTGCTGCCCACAGCAACGGCGCCGTCAGCCGAGGCATTCGACAGCACGCCAGCGGCGATTGCGCCGGCACCCGTGGCGCTAGTCGAGCGGCCCAGCGCGACGGAGTTCAAGCCCGTCGCAGCACTGACACCACCCAACGCCGTGCCGCCGTTGTCCGCCTGGCTGTCGCCGCCCATCGCGATGCTCTGATACCCGTGCGACTGCGCGCCGGCACCCATCGCCAGCGTGCTGTTGCCGTCGGACACCGAGTTCAGACCCATCGCAATCGTCGCGTAGTTCGACGCATTGGCATTCTGGCCAATGGCCATGGTCGTGTTGTCGGCGGCACTGCTGCCGGAGCCGAGCGCGACCGAGTTGGACCCCGCGGCGGAGGCGTTGTAGCCAAAGGCAGACGACTCCGGACCCATGGCGCTCGCGTTCTGGCCAACAGCCACAGTTTGGACGTTGCCCGCCCGTGCACCGGAGCCGAATGCTGCAGCGCCAGTGTTCGAGGCATTCGCCATAAAGCCAATGGCGGTCGCTTGATCGGCGCTGGCGATCGCCGAGCGGCCGACCGCCGTCGAACCCAGCGAGCCGGTTGCGGTTGCGCTCAGACCAATGGCAACAGCGGCATTACCCGACGAATTGGCGTTATTGCCGATGGAGACCGAGTTGATATTGGTCGCCCTCGAGTTGTAGCCGATGGCCATCGAGGCCTCGCCAGTCACGTTGGAGTTCAGACCAATGGCGATCGAGTTGACTGCCGCCGAGGTGGCGTTGTGCCCAACCGCCGTGCCATCCGACGCGCTGGCCGTAGCACCTACACCAGCAGCGAGGGAGTTCGCGCCAGTGGCGCCGTTGTTGTTGTAGTTGCCGCCGACAGTGCCACCATCGTTGACGCTGTAGTAGTGCGCTGACGCGCCTGCGATCGCGGACTGAATGGCTTGATTGCTGGCGTACAGCTGCGAACCGTTGATCGCGTCGGTCGACGACTGGGTAATCCGCCCCGCCGCGACGTTCGTGATGGTCCGCTCCGCACCAGGCGCACCGACGCTGACCGTGCTGGTCGGCGAGCCGCCAGCAAAGTTGTACGTGGTACCGGCGACGATGCCGGTCGGCGTGCCAACGGGGGCAGCCGTCACGGAGTTGTAGCCCAGCGCAACAGCACCGGTTTGAGCGGCATTCGCTCCATCGCCCAACGCCACCGCGTACTGGCCAGCGGCATTCGACGCACGGCCCACGGCAACGCCACGATACAGCGCAGCCGCATCGCGGCCGACCGCGACCGAGGCGATCTGCGCATTCGACGTGGTACCGACCGCCACGCTGTTGTTGCTGCCGGTCGTATCTGCCCTGGAACCACGGCCGATGGCAATGTTGTCGCCGGTATTGACCGGGTTGGCCGCCGTACCGGTGACGGCACCGCTGCCCAACGCGAGCGAGGTCTGGCCGTAGGCCGCTGCGTTTTCACCGATCGCCACCTGCGCGGCGTTCGTCGTTCCGGTGGTGGAAACTGTGGTCGCACCGGGGCCAATGGCAACCGATGCAATGCCGCCGGCCGACGCGCTCGTGCCCAACGCCGAGGCATTCAACGCCGTGGCTCGTGACGATCCGCCGACAGCAATGCTGCCGTTCGATCCGGTCGCCGCCGAGCCATTACCGATCGCAATACCCTGCGCGGCCGTCGCGTTGGCGCCCTGACCAACCGCGACAGAGAAGCCGCCGACGGCATCCGCGCCCGAGCCAGCAGCAACGGACCAGCCGCCTGCGGCGTTGGCATCGTAGCCCAGCGCCGCGGAATTCTGGCCAGCCGCGCGGCTCGACACACCGACCGCCGTGCCGTAGTACCCCGAGGAATTCGCCAGGTTGCCGATTGCGGTCGAGCCTTCGCCCGATGCGGCGGCCGACGTGCCCATCGCGATCGCATTGAGATTCGATGCTTTCGCGTTGTAGCCGATCGACGTCGTCGCATTGGCGGTGACGCCGATACCGGCGTTCGTGCCAAGCGCGATGTTGTCATTGCCGGTTACCTCAACGCCGGCAGCCGCCTGGACGTTCACGCTGTCCAGCACGGTGCCATCGCCCGAACCCATGGCAATGTTTCTTGTTCCAGACACCCGGGTGCCAGCGCCCTTCATCACCTGGGCGATGCCGCCCCCGACAGCGATGTTCTGTGCGCCGGTGACGAACTGGCCGGCTCCTACGCCGAGAGCAACGGAGTTCGCCGAAGCAGCGGTCGATCCGATGCCAGAACCGTTGCCGATGGCTACCGCGTCACTGCCCACAACGGTCGCACCCGAGCCGACTGCGACTCCGCGAGCAGCCTGCACACTACTTTGGTAGCCCACGCTAGTGCCCTGAATCCCGCTGGCTGAGGCTCCGACCCCTGCTGCGACCGAGTACAGTCCAGTGGCGCCATCATTGTTGTAGTTGGCGCTGACCGTGCCGTTGTCATTGACGCTGTAGTAATGCACTGCCGAGCCGGTCACCGCCGATTGCAGCGACTGCTGTACGGCGTAGAGCTGCGAACCGTTGATCGCATCGGTCGAGGTCTGCGCGATGCGGCCAGCCGCGACGTTCTGGATCTGGCGTTCCGCACCGGCGGCACCCACGGAGACGACGCTCTGCGGATTCGTACCGGCGAAGTTGTACGTCGTGCCGCGGATGATCGTGCTGGCGGTCGGCGCCGGGGCCGCAACCGTCGACGCATTGCCCAACACCACCGAACCATCGCGGCCCGTCGGGATCGTCACCCCATTGCCAACCACAAACGCATTGTTGGCATTGATGGTGTTGTTGTTACCTAGCGAGTAGGAGCCCGTACCGGTAATGGTGCTCGGGTCACCGAAAGCACCGGAATTCGCGCCGCTGACGACGTTGCCCGTACCGATGCTGATGCTGTTGGCGCCGGTGGCCTGCGCACCCGTACCCATTGCGATGGCGTTGAGGCCGTTCGCTTTCGCGTTGAGGCCGATCGACGTCGTCGCGTTGGCGCTGACGCCGATACCGGCGTTCGTGCCGATCGCGACGTTGTCGTTGCCGGACACCAGGTTACCCGCGGAAGCGTCCAGCGTAGCGTCGTAGTCGACGGTGCCGTCGCCAGTGCCCATTGCAACGTTGCGGGCACCAGTGACGCCCGAACCTGCGCCTCGCATGGCGCTGGGCCCGCCCCCGCCAATGGCCGTATTCTGCGCGCCGCTCACCAGCGTGCCGGCTGCGACACCCATTGCAACAGAGCTGGTATTGGCCACGGTCGAGCCCGCGCCGGCACCTTGGCCAACGGCGACCGTGCTATTGCCGATCGCCAGCGCCTGCGCGCCTAGCGCCAGCGAGCTGTTCCCCTGGGCTCGGGCATTGTTGCCCAATGCCGAGGCAGCGGCGTTCGTCGCCTCCGCGAGGCGACCCACGGCTGTGGCGCTATCGGCTGTGGCCTGCGTATTCGTGCCGACAGCCGTTGCATTTTCCCCCGATGCATTCGACAGGTAACCCACCGCCGTAGACGATAGCCCCAGCGCGGCGGACGCAGGACCCGCCGCAAGCGAGTTGATGCCTTCCGCACGGGTGGCGGCGCCTAGAGCCGTGGCGCCCTGAGCTGTCGCGCTGGAGCTGTATCCGAGCGCCGTACCCATCGTATCGGTGGCGGAAGCCGCGGCGCCCATCGCGATGGACGAGTTACCCGAAGAATTGGAATCTTTGCCGATGGCGATGGCGTTGAGCTCATCCGCGACGGCGCTGGTGCCGAAGGCCAGCGAATCGACGCCCGACGCCGTCGAGCTGGTACCCAGCGCCAGGGCGCTGTCGGCCGTTGCGTTCGCGTTATAGCCGATCGACGTCGTCGCGTTCGCAGTGACGCCGATACCGGCATTGGTGCCGATGGCGATATTGTCGTCGCCGGACACCAAGCTGCCTGCGGAAGCCTGGAGCGTACCGTCATACGTGACGGTGCCGTCGCCGGATCCCATCGCGAGGTTGCGCGTTCCCGAGACACCAGATCCGGCGCCTCGCATAACGGAGGTAATGCCGCCGCCAATGGCGGTGTTCTGCGCTCCGCTCACAATTGCGCCGGCGGCCACCCCGAGTGCGACGGACCCGGCATTGCCAATGGTTGATGCGCTGCCAGCACCCTCACCGATCGAGACCGTGCTGGCCCCTGCGGCTACCGCCCCCGCACCGAGCGCGGTGGAGGCCAGTCCCGCAGCTTGGGCCACGGGGCCTACCGCGGTAGACGCGTTACCGGAAGAATCGGCCATAGTGCCGATGGCGATGGCGTTGAGGTTGTCCGCGACGGCGCTGGTGCCGAATACCACCGAATTGACGCCCGACGCCGTCGAGTTGTTACCGAACGCCAGCGCCCCTGCGGCAGAGGCCGTGGTGCCGACGCCGATGGCGGCGGAATTGCTTGCCTACGCATGGGTATCGTAGCCTGCGGCAAGCGATATCTCGCCGACGGCAGTAGCGTTGTAGCCGACGGCGGTGGCACCGCCACCTGTGGCGCTCGCCCCAACACCCGCAGCCAGCGAGTTCAGGGCCGTTGCGCCGTCATTGTTGTAGTTCGCGCCAATGGCGCCGAGATCGTTGACGCTGAAGTAATGCGGTGCCGCCCCGGCGACCGCCGATTGCAGCGACTGCTGCACGGCGTACAGCTGCGAGCCGTTGATGGCATCGGTCGAGGTGTTGGTGATCTGGCCGGCGGCAACGTTCTGGATCTGCCGTTCTGCGCCCGGTGCGCCCACCGAAACCACACTGGTCGGCGTGGCGCCGGCGAAGTTGTAGGTGGTGCCGCGGATGACCGTGCTGCCGGTCTGAACGGGAGCTGCAGTGACCGAGCCGGAGCCCAGCGCCACATCGCCAGCGTTGTTGGCAACCGCGCCAAAGCCGAGCGCCGTGGCGTTGCTCACCACGGCATCGGCGTCGGTTCCCAACGCGAGCGTGTTGTTACCAGTTGCAGTGGCTCCGACACCAATCGCCGTGGCATTGATGCCGTTACTGGAACTCACGCGTCCGAATGCGATCGAGCTAGGTCCCGTCGCACTCGCGTTAAGGCCGATGGCAGTGGTGGCCTGGACTCCATTCGCGACGGCCGAAGATCCCAAGGCGATCGAGTGATCGCCATTCGCAACGGAGCTTCCGCCAATTGCGATCGCATTGGTGCCGGTCGCGCTGCTGGCATTGCTGATCGCCACGGCGCCCGGGCCATTGGCGGAATTGGCATTGCCAAGCGCCACCGCACCCTGGCCCACCACCGTGTTCTGATAGCCGATACCGACCGCGCCCTGCGCGGCGGTGCCGGCCGTGCTGACGGCTTGTCCGCCGCCGCCAACCATGTTGGTGTTACCCATCGCGACCGAGCCGGCGCCGGTCGCGGTGTTGTCCATACCTTGTGCGACAGCGCCGTCGCCGGTCGCGGTGTTCGGGTCGCCGATGGCGACCGCGCCGTTGCCGCTGGCGACGTTGCCCGAGCCGATCGAGACCGCCTTGCCGTTGGTGGCTTGCGATCCGTTGCCGATGGCTACAGCTTCCGCAGCGTTAGCGACGGCACCTGTGCCTATCGCGACGGTGTTGTCTGCAATCGCTCGACTCGTAAAGCCCACAGCGATCGAGTTCAAGTTGGTAGCGCCGCTTGCGCCGCCGATCGCTACCGCGTTCTGCGCGCCTGCAGCTGCAAGTCGACCGAGTGCGGTGGAGTTGACGCCGGTGGCTTGGGCTTCCCAACCATAGGCCGCAGCGCCGGAGGCGGTCGCGGTGGTGTTCGTACCCGCGGCAATTCCGTTGCTCGCCGTCACGGAAGCCCCGCTGCCCAACGCAAGTCCGCTGCTGGCCGACACCGAGGCCCGGTTGCCCAACGCCATGGCGTCAATGGTTCCGGTGGCGGTCGTCGCCTCCGTGCCAATGGCAATGGTGTCGGTACCGTAAGCCGCTGCTCGCGCTCCCAGTGCGACCTGCCGGTTTCCAGTATTGGTACCCGTCGTTGCGCCATTGCCAATGGCAATACCGCCGTTCGCCGCGGCGTCGGCCGCCGTGACATCGGTGGTGGAATCGGCGAAGGCCCCAGCACCAATGGCGATCGAGCCCGCCCAAGCGCGGGCAGGGTTAAATCCAGCAGCGCCGGACGACACCGCGATGGCGCCGCCAATGCCAGTGTTGACGCCGCTGTCCCCGCCTTGCGGGCCCGCGAGCGCCTGCGACATGCCGCCAATCAGCATCGCGCCAACGGCTAGAGCGACTGCGCTCTTGTTGGGCTTGCCTCGCGCCTTGGTCAGCTCCGAGGCTGCAACCCACGCGCCGAGAGACTCGTTCCAGATCGTGCGATAGGACTTGTTCATGCCGAAGCCCTCCGATGACTTGCGCTTTCACCCTGGCTGGACCGAAGACCGGCCAGCGATACCGTATTGGTTTGATGCATGGCGACTACCCCCAGAAAGTTCGCCAACAAACTGAATGGCCTTGTCGCGAAGACAAAAGCCCCCCTAGCCCCGGTGTAAACCGGGGTTCCGATCCCCAAATCGAAAGTTGAATTCGCCCGGCCTGACGTGGCCGGTGCGATGTGATGCGGTGCTGAGCTACCTGGCTCGCTTCATCGACGTTCCATGGCGCTCGCTACCGTTACGACGACACAGCTATTGCCGCTGGGAACCAGCAGCGCTTGCCCCTGGTTGCCGCCGAGGTTGTACAGCGGCGTACCAGAAAGCGTGGTTGCCAAGGTGCTGCCTTGGGGCAGCTGCTTGACGACATCCGGACAGGATTGCGGGAACGGTGCAACGCGCACCAGTCCACCTTCGCAACCCGACTTGGTCGGCGAAGTAAACACGACGCCGGCGGACTGGCCCTTGTAGTTGGGCGTGTCATAGCGCATGCCGACGACGGCCTGTGCCGCGTGATCGTTCGGTGCGTCCTTCTGCGTCGCTGCGTTGGACGCGTAGGTCGTGCCGCGGGTCAGGCTGTCGCCCAGTGCGGCGAACAGATTCGCGCACGACTTGATGCCGAGATCGGCGGCCTGCTTCTGGAACGATGCGGCCGCATTCTGCTGCGCGTTTGCCGGTGCGGCTTGCGCGGCGGCGTCGGTCATGGCGCCGGCCAGACCGGCCAGCGCGGCGAACGACAGCGTGATGGTGGACAGGCGAACGCTTGCGCGTCGCTGCGGATGCGCCTTCTTCGGCTCGTACATCTGAACTTCTCCTTACCTGTTTGCCGGGTCCTGTCCCGGTCTCGCTACCGCTTGCCTGCTGCAGAAAAGGCGCTTCGGAGCCAGCTGCGGGCGGGAATCGCCCACATTTTTCCCCTTGCACCGAACCCTTCAGCAGGACTGTTTGTTCGGTTAATGTCTTTAATGTATTAAAGTAAATACAATGCGGGACCTATGGCGATGATAGCGTTCCGCTTTGGACAGGAATTAAAACGAATGTGAACTTGTGAAAATCTGTCGTACGAATCAAACGGGTCGTACCGGCAGGCCGCCGTCACGGCAAGGCGCCGGTGGCGGAACGGGCGAGGAAGCGGCGGAAGTGGGTCGCGCTGAAGTACGGACGAACGCTTCGTCCGCGCGGTCCCTTGGGATGCGAAGTGGAATGGGCGCAACTTGTCATAACGCCTCCGCCGCGACGCGGAAACGCAATGACCGGTGGCACGCGCATGGAGAGGGCCCATGGCGCACTATTCGGCTCGTGCATAGCTACTACTCCTACCCGATTTGCCGGTTGACCCGGTCTAAACCGCCCCTTCTTCTCTACCCGTAGCAGGCCTCATCCCGAAAACCGCGCGGGTGCTGCCTTGCCTCGTTCCGGCAGCGCGAGCCGTAGCGCAAACCTGGAACGATGTCTATTTGTAATTGATGTATCAATGGTGTTACATCAACGCACACGGGATCATAGCGGCGAATGTTGGAAACAGACTTCAGAGTTTTTTATATCTCTCTTAAGTAAATATCTGTTTACATCTCTCCCCAACTTGGTGCAGCCCAGTTCACGCTCAAGATTGCCTGCCGACGTCCGTTAAAGGTCCGTACCGCGAGCGGCAGAGGCCACCGAACCGCCCTCCTACTCGTGTGTCCTGAACGATACATAGCGCCGCCGGCAACGCGCGCGTCGCGAGGAGCAAAGGAAGTCATGAGCGGCTTGATGAAGGAAATCGACGAGCGGACCAACCTGACCAACAATAATCAGTTCGAACTATTGCTGTTTCGGTTGGGGAATGCGGAGCGCTCGGGCCAGAACGAAATTTTCGGGATCAATGTATTCAAAGTTCGCGAAATTCTGGTAATGCCGAAAATCACCACCGTCGTCGGGGGTGCGCCGGCCATGCTGGGCATGGCGGACATCCGCGGACAGGTGATTCCAGTGATCGATCTGGCCAAGATCGTTGGTTGCACGCCACAGGGCGGCAGCTGCGGCATCCTGCTGGTGACCGAGTACGCGCGCTCGACGCAGGGCTTCGCCGTGGAGGGTGTCGAAGAGATCGTGCGGCTGGAGTGGAATGAGGTGGTGTCGGCCGAGGCCAGCACCAAGGGTGGACTGGTGACGAGCATCGCCAAGCTCAATGCCGATACGCCGGACGCTCGCCTGGTACAGGTGCTCGACGTCGAGCAGATCCTGCGCGATGTGCTGCCGACCAGCCAGCCCGATGTCGATCCGTCGACCGTGGGGCCGAAGCTGTCGCTGCGTCCCGGCACCAAGATCCTGGCGGCCGACGATTCCGCCCTCGCCCGCAGCCTGATCGAGCAAGGTCTCGACGCGATGGGCGTGTCCGTGGTGATGACCAAGACCGGCCAGGAAGCGTGGGACGAGCTCAACGACATTGCGGCAAGCGCAGCGAAAGCCGGGCGCGCGGTGCGCGACGAGATCGCTTGCGTGCTGACCGATCTGGAAATGCCGGAGATGGATGGTTTCACGCTGACCCGCAAGATCAAGGCGGACAAGCGCTTCCAGGGCATCCCGGTGGTCATCCATTCGTCGCTGTCGGGCAATGCCAGCGAGGACCATGTGCGCAAGGTCGGCGCCGATGCCTATGTGTCGAAGTTCCTGGCGAAGGATCTGGCGGAGACGATTCGCGGCGTGCTGCATATGTAAGGCGCTACGGCGCGGGCCCGGCGGGTGGCCGTTGCGGGCGCGATCTCATAACGGCCGCCGGTTGCCCTCTCCCCCGCCCTCTCCCGCAAGCGGGAGAGGGCGTCCTGCCTGCGCAGCTTGGCCGTCGTCGCGGCAAGCAGCGCCGCAACCAGCGCTGAAGAGGTAACCGTGCTATAGTCTGAGCCTTCGCCCCAAGAGGCGAGAACCCGGACAGATTATTAAGACAAGACACTGTCCGGCTGGCCCCAAGGGCCCCGCCGCCCGACCTGACGTCCGGCATTCACCACCCAAGCGTTCCCATTCAGTCGTTGCACCGCGGATGTTCCCGCTCACTCGGAGCAGGCATCACGCGCAGTGACCATCGCCGTTTTCGGTAAGTCGCAAGTCGCGCGTGTCACCACGCGCCACGGCGCCCGAAATCCGCCTGCACGCGTCGTTTCTCACGCCGACGCATTCGCGCGGATCCACCGGACAGGGCAAGGGACCGCCCCATTCCAACAATATGAATCACCAACACAACCAAAACCAAAACCAATACACCGTCGCCGTCCATCCGATCCAGCAAAGCCCCGGCCAGTGGTTCGCCACTTACATCGTCAGCCGCTATGAAAGCGGACGCGAGCGGGTGCTCGAGAACGTCGCGGTACGCGACACGCTGCATCGCACGGAAGCGCAGGCAAAGCAGGTCGCCCGGCAAGCGGGCGAACGCGCGATTACGCGCTTGCGCCGCCATTGAGCGCGCGCATTTCAAAGGAGTCCACCATGTACGCCAATCACGCCGTCTACAAGGGCTATCGGCTTTCGGCCCACGTCCATCACGCCGCGGAACAAGCCGGCAAGTCGGGCACCGCGCGCGACAGCTTCGAAGCAACGGTCAATATCGTTGCACTGGGCGGGGAGCCGTCGACCGGTCTGCCGCCGATGCGCTCGCATCGTGCGGGCAGCCCGCGCGAGGCAATCGAAGCGGCCGTCGCTTACGGCCGCGATGTGATCGACGGCCTCTCCAGCTTCACCAAGGGCAAGCGCAAGGCGGCCGCCGCGAAGACTCAGGTGCCGGCGCTGGATGCGCTGGTCTGACGTGACCGTTTGACCTGGCCGGTTGACCTGACCGTCTGAGTTGATCGTCTGACCTAATCGTCTGACGTCTGACGCGCCCGGCACGCCAGGTTCGGCGCCCGCGTCAGCTGGTCTTGCGCGCTTGCCCGTTCTGCGGAGGCAGAACGCCCAGTTCGGCCATCATCGCGCGTGCGATGGTCATCCGCTTTGGCGCCAATTCCTCGCGCTGCAGATCCATGTTCAGCGCGAAGGGATAGACGCCGCCGTTTCGTTCCACCCAACCCACCCACCAGCCGTGGTTCAGTCCGGCATCCATCGCCCAGCCAGTCTTGGCGTAGATCGCATGGTCGCCATTGGCTTCGACGCGCAGTATCTCGCGCACCCATTGCTGGCTCAGCCGCGACGCCGGTAGCTGGCTCTGCGCCAGCCGCGCGAGGAAGCGCGTCTGCTCCGCCGCGGAAATCGCCAGCGGTCCGCGCAGCCAGAACTGATCGACCTCCTTCCCGAGTTGCCGGTTGCCATAGTCCAGCCGGTCGACCCACGTCTGCATCCGCTGCATGCCGATCCGGCGCGCGACACCCTGGTAGACCGGCACATTCGACATCGCGATCGCCTCGCGCAGATTCATGTCGCGCTGCCACTGCGGAAAGCGCGTCTTGCCGCCGCCGTACGGCTGGATCTGGTCGGGATCGGCGACCACGCCGGTTTCAAACGCGATCAGGCTGTTCGGAATCTTGTAGGTCGAGGCCGGCACCATCCGCGTCCGCGCACGTTGCGCGTTGACCAGCGTGATCCGGTTCGCCTTGACGTCGAACAGCGCAAAGCAGCCGTCGACATCCAGCGCGCGAAAGTGCGACATCAGGTCGTCGCGGACGACTTCGGTCGGTGCGGCAGCGGCGCTTGCCGGCGCGGCATCGGCCAGCGCCAGGCGGGCGGCCGGCAGCAGCGCGGCGCCGCCGGCCAGTTGCAGCAGGCGGCGGCGATACAGGCCGTGCGCTTGCAGGGACTGCGCTTTCGTATGGGACTTCATGGGTCTCTCCTTGTTCGTTGGGAACCGCCGCCGGCGGCGGCTTGCCGCTGGCGGCGGCAGGTGTGCGCGCCCGTCCGGTTGGCGCGGCGCATCGCCGACTGGACAGTGCGCATCGTAGCCACCGCGGGGTTCCGGTCCAATGCGGCCTATGCGACAATCCGGCACGCCTGTCACGGCTGTCACACCCACGGTCCTTCTTCGCCCCCTCTTCGCCCCTCTTCGCCCCTATCGTTCCCCCGCTCCATGCCCGAACCCGTCGTCGTCGAACTGTCCGCCCCACAATCGGTCAACGGCACGCGCGCCGCCTACCAGTCGGTCTGGCTGCTGGTGCGGCTGCACCACGCCACGCTCGAATCTCCGCAACGGCCGCTGGTCTATGCGGACGATCTGCGCGAGCGCATGAGCAATGCGCGCACGCTGCGGATGGCCATTGGCCGCGCCTTCCAGGACTTCGGACGCTGGCAGCTGCAGGTCGGATGGGGCGAGGACGCGAGCCGCGATCCCCGCTTCCTGAATCTGGAGGGACGCAGCCAGGGGCCGTTCTGGCTGGCCGCGCACGAGCGCAAGCGCATCGTCTGCCAGGTCGAAGGCGTTCCGGCCAGCGCCGACGAGATTGCGGCCTTTCTCGGCCTGGACCGCGACGGGCGCGAACAAGGCAAGGCGGCGACGCCCCAGCGAATGGTGACGCAGACCGACCTGTCGTTCTGGCGGCATTTCGTCGACGGCAAACAGGCGCTGCGCGAGGGGCGGCTGTTGACGCCGCTGGCGCGCGACGAGGCAGGCGGCGTCGGCAGCCATGGCGCGCCCGCTGCGCTGACCGCCTTTCGCGCCGCACGGAAGCTCGCCGTCAGCGAATTCGAGCACGCCTTCGTCGCGCTGAACGAGGCGCTGCTGTGGCGCCGCTTGGGCGATCGCGCGCAAACCCGCAAGATGCTGCGCGCGCTGAAGCGGCGCCGGCGCGGGCATGCCATTGCCGGCAACGACTATCTCGATGCGATGGAAGGCATCGTCGCGGCCTGGTGCGCCTACGACGAGCGCGATCTGCGCGGAGCGCTGGCGCTGCTGCAGGCGCTGGCGCAGAACGCGCCCGGCGCGACGCTGGTGCAGGTGCATCCGCACGTTCGCTTCGAATGGCACAACCTCTCCGCGCTGATCCAGCGTTCGCATGCGCTGTCGGCGGCCGCCGTGAACGACACGGCAGCGGCCGGTACGCTGGCCGAACAGGCGGTCACGCATTTCGAGCAGGCGCTGGCGGCGGCCTTCGAGTCGAACGTCTCCGATGCCGCGCAGCACGTCGCGGCCAATATCGGCATGGCGCTATGGCTGTTCGGCGAGGCCGGCATCGCCTGGAGCGGCGCCTTGGCCAGCGTCTCGTCCGAGCGCGAGGCCGAGCGTGCGATCCAGTGGATCGGCCTGTCGGAATGGCTGGGCCGCGGCGCGGGCAATCGCCATCCGTCGGCATGGAACGCAATCTATCTGATGCGCATTGCACGCGGCGCCTGCCATACCCCGCCGCGTCCCACACTGGCCGAATTCCAGGCCACAGCGCCGATCGGCGTGGCAGCGCTGCGCCAGCTGGCGGGCCCGTTCGCCGACGCCTTCACCGGCCCTGCCTGGCCGGACAAGTGGCACGAGGTCGCCGCGTGGCGCCTGGCGGAATCGCAGCGCGGCGAGCGCAAGTATCCGCTGCTGCAGCAGAGCAGCCTGTGGTTCGAACTGGCCTGGTATTCGGCCCATGCCGGGCAACTGGAACCGGCAGCCCGCGCGCTGCGTTCGCTGCGCGAGGGGTTGCGGCAATTGGCCGTCAGCGATCGGCAGTATTTCGGCAAGCCGCTGCTCGATGCGCTGCCCGAGCCGGTGCATCGGCTGGCGCGGGACGAGTAGGCGTCCGACCGCGCCGGTCGCGCTCAGCCCGCCAATCGGGTGATGGCCGCACGGCTGCCCGCTTGCTCCCGCAGCCGGTATTTCTGGATCTTCCCGGTGGCCGTTCGCGGCACCTCGCCGAAGATCACACGGCGCGGGCATTTGAAGTGCGCCAGCCGGTCCCGGCAGAACGCGATCACGTCGGCCTCCGTCAGGGCCTCCGCATCGGGCTTCAGTTCAATGAACGCACAGGGTGTCTCGCCCCATTTGTCGTCGGGCTGAGCCACCACGGCGGCATACAGCACGCCGGGCATGCGGTAGATGACCTCCTCCACCTCCACCGAGGAAATGTTCTCTCCCCCGGAGATGATCACGTCCTTGGAACGGTCCGTGATCTGCATATAGCCATCCGGATGGACAACGGCGAGGTCACCGGTATGGAACCAGCCGCCGGCGAACGCTTTCGCCGTCGCCTCGGGATTCTTGAGGTATCCCATCATCACGGTATTGCCGCGAACCAGCACCTCTCCACACGCCGCCTTGTCGGCCGGTACCGGCTCCAGCGTGACGGGATCGGCGATGGACATCGCCTCGAAGGCCGCCGCTCGCACGCCCTGCCTCGCCTTCAATCGTCCCTGCTGCTCCGGCGGCAGCGCATCCCACTCGTCATGCCAGGCGCAGCTGATCGGTGTCCCGCAGATCTCGGTAATCCCGAAGACATGGTCCACCTCGAAGCCCATGGCGCCAACGGCTTCGAGCACGGCGGCAGGCGGGGGTGAACCAGCTGTCAGCACGCGCACCCGGCGCGGCAACGGCCGCCGTTCCGCCTCCGGCATGCTGGCGATGCCCGACAGCACGATCGGCGCGGCGCAGAAATGATCGACGCCATGCTCGAACACAGCCGACAGAATGTTGGCCGCATTGACCCTGCGCAGGCAGACATGCGTTCCCGCCGCCGCGGTGATGGCCCAGGTGAAGCACCAGCCGTTGGCGTGGAACATCGGCAGCGTCCACAGGTAGATCGGCGCGCGCGGCAACGGCCAGTTGGTCATCTGCAGCAGGCTCATCAGATACGTTCCGCGATGGCTGGCGACCACGCCCTTCGGATCGCCCGTGGTACCGGAGGTGTAGTTCAGCGCGATCGGCGTCCACTCGTCGGCCGGCCAGTGACCGGCAAGGCGCGGATCGCCAGTGGACAGCAGAGACTCGTAGTCGGTGTCGCCAATGGCGGCAGCGTCCGGCGCCTGATGATCGTTGATGTCGACCACGCGCGGCGGATTGGGAACGCACTGCAGGGCTTGGGCGACCAGTGGTGCGAATTCCCGATCCACCAGCAGCAACTTGCACTCGCCATGGCGCAGGATGAAGGCAACGCCATCGGCGTCGAGGCGGCAGTTGATGGCGTTGAGCACGGCGCCGGACAGCGGCACGCCGAAATGGGCTTCCAGCATGGCTGGGGTGTTGGGCGCAATGATCGCCACCGTATCGCCCGCCCCGATGCCGCATCGGACGAGGGCCGAAGCGAGGCGATAACACCGTTCCCGGGTTTCCCGCCACGTCTGGCGCAAAGCGCCATGAACGATGGCCGTGCGGTTCGGATAGACGTCGGCGGCGCGGTCAAGGAAGCCCAATGGCGTCAATGGAAGATGATTGGCCGCATTCTTGCCCAGCCCCTGGGCGTACGCCGTTGCGCTCATGATCCTGTCTCCTGTTATTCCTGGTGGAAGGTGGTGAAATCCTTGACCGAGGTGCGATCCGTGACCAGCGAGTTCTCGACGCAATCCGGATCGGCGTAGCCCAGGCTCATGCCGCAGACCAGCATCTGGTTGTCCGGAATGGACAGTTCGTCCGCAATCACGCGATGGAACTTGTTGAAGGCCGCCTGCGCGCAGGTGTCCAGACCCCGGGCCCGCGCGGCAACCATGATGCTCTGCAGGAACATGCCGATATCCAGCAGGCTGCCCTCGCGCATCACGCGATCGACCGTGAAGAACAATCCCACCGGGGCATCGAAGAAGCTGTAGTTGCGTCCATGCTGGACGTGCATGCGCGCCTTGTCGCCCTTCTCGATGCCAAGCAAACCATAGAGGCGCCAACCCACTTCGCGCCGGCGGTCGAGATACGGCGCGATCCACTCGCGCGGGTAGTAGTGATAGGGCTCGTCCAGATTTGAACCGGCGGCATCCGCGTCATTGACTTGCTGAATGGCCGCCGACAGCCGCGCCTTCGTGGCATCCGTCACCACATGCACATGCCACGGCTGCATGTTGACGCCGGACGCGCTGAAGCGTGCGACATCGAGGATGGACTCGATCTCCTTCCGGGAAACCGGCGTGTCCAGGAAGGCCCGCACGCTGCGGCGCGTGATCAGCGCCCAGTCGACGGCCTGCCGCACATCCGTGAGCGATCTGAAGGGAGGAGGAGAAAGTCGGTTCATGGCCTCGATGGGATGGACGTGGAACGCGGCGGCACCGGTATGACGGCCGGGATCAGCTACCGACGCTGCCGCGGTCTACCGCGAGCATCGTGGCTTGACTGGCTCTTGCGGAATCGGCTCGCGACTGGTTGATCAGCGTCACCGCCAGCGCGCCGATGACGCCGGCCACGCCGATCGCAATGAAGTTCTGCTCCAGCGGCAGCTCCAGCGACACGAGCCAGCCGATCAGCACCGGCGCCACGATGGCCCCGATCCGCCCGATACCGGAGGCAAAGCCGACGCCGGTCGACCGGATGGCCGCAGGATAGAAGTCGCCCGCATAGGCGTACGCGATCAGCTGCGTGCCGAGGGTCGATGCGCCGACCACGAATACGACAACAAACAGCAATGCGGTCGACCGGGTGTAGGCCAGCAGCGTCAGCGCGACCGCGCCAATCGCATAGAAGGCGACCAGCACGTGCTTGATGTTCAGCTTGTCGCTGAGCCACCCGCCGCCGATGGCGCCGACGATCGCCCCGACATTGAAGACGATGACGAAATTCAACGCGGATCCCAGGCTGTATCCGGCCATCGCCATCAATTTGGTCAGCCACGAGTTCAGCGCGTAGACCATGAACAATCCGGTCATGAAGGCGGCCCAGATCATGACGGTACTCAAGCCCCGCCCTTCCTCGAACAGGCGTCGCACCGAAGCATCGTGGCGCGCCTCCGACGAAGAGAACACCAGGGGCTCCCGGTCATCGAACGGCAGGTCGGGCAGCATGCGCTTGACCATGGCGCGCAGTTCCTCGTGGCGGCCCTTCCTGGTCAGGAAGGCGATCGATTCCGGCATGGTCCTGAGGATGAACGGAATCAGCAGCACCGGCAGACCCGCGACAAAGAACACCGATTGCCAGCCATGGCTTTCGATCAGTTGCTTGGCAGTCAGCGCGACCAGAATCCCGCCGACCGAGTAGCCCGCAAAGACCAGCGTCACGAGCCTGGCGCGCAATGCCCGCGGCGAAAACTCGCCCATCTGCGCGGTGACGATTGGCAGAACGCCGCCGATACCGAGGCCCGCGATAAAGCGCACGGCGCTGAAGGCGATCGGATCGTTCGTCAGGCCGGCGGCGGCGGTAAACAGGCTGAACAGTGCCACGCAGACGGAGATCATCATCGGGCGGCCGATACGGTCAGCCAGCGTCCCGAGGAACATCGCTCCAAGCATCGTGCCGAAGAGCGCCGATCCGGCCATGATGCCGGCACTGGTGGCATCGACTCCCATGTCCTTCATGATCGAGGGCAGCGCGGCGCCGACCACGGCCAGGTCATAGCCGTCGACGATCAGGATCAGCACACACCAGAACAACACCAGGCCATGAAAGCCATTGAACCTGGCATTGCCGGCCAGCGCCTGCACGTCTAGTTGATTCATGTTCTGTCTCCTTGTGTCTTGTCTTTGTCGTCGGCTCCGCCGACGGTCCCGGAAGCATCGATCGAATGACCGCTACTGTGGAGACACGCAGGTAAAGCTGGACTCCGCATTCGGATCGCCGCTGCCGGCGTATGCCGGGTACTGCGGATATCGGCAGAGCGGCCGCTGCATCCCCTTGCCGGGATCCACGCTGCGCGTCGCGATGATCCTGCGGCTCGATGGCTTTGCACCGTTCTCGATCCATTCGAACATCGGTGTGACGAGGTCGACCGTGTCCGGACCACGGCCACCCTGTGGCGTGGCGGCGCAATGATCGTGTCCGGGAAGCACGAAGTACTCGACGAACTGGTCGGCGGCAGTCTGTCCGCCGGCCGCGGCCACCACCTTGTTGTAGTAGTCGGTGGTGTTGTTCAGCGTGATCAGCCAGTCGGTCGTGCCATGAAAGAGAATCACCTTGCCGTTGCGGGCCCTGAACCTGCCGAGGTCCGGATCGACCGCGTCGATCAGCTTGGCGAGATAGTCCAGTCGCCCGGTGTATGCCTGTGGATCGACCGCCAACGGGTCCGCCGACGGATCCTGCGCGACGAAGTACCGCATGTAGTCGCCGCCGAGCGTCCGGAAGGTAGACCCGCCCAGTGCCTGCCATGAGGCATCGTCCGCCGTTTCGCCGCCGACGTGCGGAAACGCCGGCCAGGTGTATCGCCCGCCGGCGACGTTGGTCGGCTCGTACAACGTCCTGGCCGACTCCAGTTGCGCATCCGTCAGACAGGCGTCGGATTCGGCGCCATTGCACCGTAGCGCCGCCAGATCGACCTTGCAGGCATCGGGCCTGCCGATGATGTTGTCCTTCAGCCCATCGAGCGCATCGCACTGGGACTGCATGAACCCGGCGATCGTCTGCACCTTGCCGGCGCTCAGGCCCGCACCAGGCTTGGCGAACTGCCTGAGGATCTTCTGGTACCACAGGAACTGGCCCGTGTATGCGTTTGCCGGAGCCCTGACGATGATGCCGTCGAACAGATCGGGATGGCGTTGCGCTTGTATCAGGGCCTGACGGCCACCGCCCGAACATCCTTCGTAGACGAACCGTGATCGGTCGATGGCTTCCCCGTAACGCTTGCGCAGAATCGCCTTGGCGGCCGCGAAGACTTTCGGCACGGCGGCGTACGCATAGTCCTCCAGCATCTGCGCGTCGAGCGCGAAGGACCCTTGAGGGTGTCTGGCTGCATCGTGTCCATGATTCGTCGCGATGGTCGCGTAGCCGTTAGCGGCGACGCCGGGGCTGTAGGCCGCCTCGGTGATCTCGCCATCGAAACCGCCTCCGCCCATGAACAGCACGCGGTTGTTCCAGGTCGTCGGCATTCTGACTTCGAAGGCCAGCTCCTTAGGCATTTCGCCGCGGACCACGCAGGTTTCCGGCGCGGAGCCGCCGGCGGGAACCAGCGTTGCGGCCGTGATCCTGGCTTCCTCGAAGGTTTGGTTCAGGAGCGCCGTGCAGGCAGCTTCGGCGCTCAACGGGGGCGGCGGCGACGGGGAGTCACCGCCGCCACAGGCCGCGAGCAAACCGGAAACCGCGACCGCCAAGGGACCGGAGCGAGCCAGAGCCGAGCGTGCCGTTCGGGCCGTGCCGCCCGCGCCATTCCGCCTCTTCTGCGCCGCGCATGCGGGGCGAGTGAACCTGCTGGTGATGAAGGCCATGTTGTCTCCTGCGTGACGCATCTTGTTTGGCGTTCTGCGCAGCGGTAGCCTCGGCCCTTGGTGTGGAACTTGGTGCGGAACACCGGGCCTGGTACCGTCGCGGTTCGCAGTGTCAGCCTGTGCAGCCTCGCGGGCCATGCCCGCCGACTTCAGCCTCGATGAGGTATTTGGACACGCACGACGATTTGGCCTTCAGGCCGATCGCGCTGCGGCGCCCTTGCCCTGCCGGTAGAGTCCCGGGCTCGCGCCGGTCCACTTGCGGAAGGCGCGGTGAAAGGCGCTGGTTTCCTGGAACCCGGTCCGCGCCGCCACTTCGGCGACGGTCAGGTCGGTGCTGGAAAACAGCTCGATGGCGATGTCGCGGCGCAACTCGTCCTTCAATTGCCGGTAGTTCGCGCCTTCCGCCAGCAGCCGGCGCTGCAGCGTGGCGGACGACATATTGAGCAATTGGGCCAGCGTATCCAGATCCGGCCATTCGTCCGGCAACTGGTTTCGCAAGCGGCGGCGGATCAAGGCAGTCGTGCTGGCCTGATTGCGGTACTTCACCAGGATGTTGGCCGGCGCCGCCTCCAGGAATGCACGCAGCGTGCTTTCCGTTTCCATCAGCTTCAGCTCCAGGAAGCTGCGATCGAAGCGGATCAGCGTCTCGGTGGCGGAGAAGGTTACCTCCTCGCAGAACCGCATCCGGTAATCGCTGTCATCGACCGGGGCCGGCGCGCGGAACGTCATGGCGATCACGGGGATGCGCCTGCGTGCGAGCCAGCAGGCCAAGCCATGCACGAGAATGAACCACGTGCCGTAGGCGAACAGCCGGCGCGTGACGCCGCGATCGTGCAGCACGATCACGGCATGCTCGCCTTCGCAGCGCAGCTCGCCATGGAGATCGTCCAGAATCGCGCGCAGGAATCGCAGCATGCGGCGCAGCGCGTGTTCGAGGTTGTCGGCATGGAGTACCGCGTGGCACATCAGCGCATAGCTGCCCCGGCGCATCGGATGGCTGTCCAGGCCGAAGAACTCGTCGTCCATCAAGTCGGCCAGAGCGGCCCACAGCCGGGAGAATGCCAGTGCCGGCACACGGGCCCGCGGAGCATTGAGCAGTTCCGCCGCGATGCCGGCGTGCTGCAAGGCAGCATGCACGTCGAGATTGCGCTGCGTCGCGACCAGAATCGCTTCGCGCACCAGGCTGATGGAAGTCGTGCCTTTGTCTTGAGCCGCAGTCATGGTCAGGTTTCAGCCACCGAAGTGCAGTGATGGTAATCGCTGCCCGGAACTGGCGAAACTCGACACGATGGTTGAGACGCTGGAAAGACACTGGGTCCCCGCCTCCGCGAGGACGACGGTGGAAGCCTCGTGCTCCCCATTCCGTCGCCCCCGCGAACGCGGGGACCCAGTGGTCTTGCTGCAGGTGCGGCTTGCTTACACCGGCTCGTCCGTCGCCGGATTCGGCTTGCGGTCGTCGAACCAGCGATACAGCGTCGGCACCATCACCAGCGTCAGCAGCGTCGACGTGATCAGGCCGCCGATCACCACCACCGCCAGCGGGCGCTGCACCTCGGAGCCAGGTCCCGTCGAGAACAGGAACGGCACCAGGCCCAGCAGCGCGATGGTGGCCGTCATCATCACCGGCCGGAACCGCATGGTGGCGCCGTGGATCACCGCCTCGTCGAGCTCCATGCCGTTGTTGCGCAGATTGCGGATGTACGACACCAGCACCACGCCGTTCAGCACCGCGATACCCCACAGCGCGATAAAGCCCACCGACGCCGGCACCGACAGATACTCGCCAGTAACGAACAGGCCGATGATGCCGCCGATCGATGCGAACGGCAGCACCGTGATGATCAGCGTGGCGAAGCGCAGCGAGTTGAACAGCAGGAACAGCAGGAAGAAGATCGCGGCGATCGTGATCGGCACGATGATCTTCAGGTGGCCCATCGCACGTTCCATGTTCTGGAACTGGCCGCCCCACTCGAAGTAGTAGCCTTCGGGCAGCTTGACCTTGCTGTCGGCCGCCTGCTGCAGCTCGGCGACGAAGCCGCCGAGGTCGCGGTCCTTGACGTTGATCATCACCACGACGCGGCGCTTGGCCATTTCGCGGCTGATCTGCGCCGGGCCGTCGCTGACCTCGATCTTGGCCACGCTTTGCAGCGGCACCTGGATGCCGTCGGGCGTAGTCACCAGCAGCTGGCGGATCGACTGGACATCGTGGCGGAAGCGCTCGGGCAGACGGACCGCGGCGCTGAAGCGGCGCTCGCCCTCGAAGATGTCGGTGGCGCGCTTGCCGCCGATCGAAATCTCGATGATGTCGTGGATGTCCGAGACATTGAGCCCGTAGCGCGCGATCGCCTGGCGGTCGATGTCGATCGACAGGTACTGCTGACCGGTGATGCGCTCGATGCGGATGTCCTGCGAGCCCTGGATGCCGCCGGCCACGCGCGCGACCTCGCCGGCCAGCTCGCGCAGCTTGCCGAGGTCGTCGCCGAAGATCTTGACCGCAATATCCGAACGCACGCCGCTGACCATCTCGTCGATCCGGTCGGAGATCGGCTGCGCCATCACGATCTGCACGCCCGGAATGGCGCGCAGCTTCTGGCGGATCTGCTCGGCGATGTCGTCCTGCGTCCAGCCGTCGGGCCACTCGTCGCGGTCCTTCAGGCTGGCGATCGGGGTCGACTCGTTCTGGCTCTGCGGGTCCGCCGGGCTCTCGCCGCGGCCAACGCCGGAGACCACCGACTTGACGCCCGGCACGCTGAGCACCAGCTTGTTGGCCTCCTTCTCGAGCTTGATCGATTCCTCCAGCGAGATGTTGGGCACGCGGTCGATCGCGGGAACGATCGAGCCTTCCTTCATCTCCGGCATGAACGACGAACCGAGCAGCGGCACGATCGCCAGCGTGCCGAGGAACGCGACGACAGCAGCGACCACGGTCTTGCGGCTGTTCGACATCGCCACCTTCAGCATCCGCAGATAGTGGCGCTTCAGGAAGGCGATCACACGGGTATCGTGCTCGGCCCCGCCCTTCAGGATGTAGGACGACAGCACCGGCGACAGCGTCAGCGACAGCACCAGCGAGATCGCCAGCGCGATCGCGATGGTAAAGGCCAGCGGGGCGAACATCTTGCCCTCGGTGCCGGTCAGCGTCATCAGCGGCAGGAACACCAGGATGATGATGCCGACGCCGACGATCACGGGCGTCGCCACTTCCTGCACCGCCTTGACCAGCACCTCGGTCTTGGTCAGCCTCAGTTCATCCTTGCGCCCCAATCGCTCGAACGCGTTCTCGACCACCACCACGGAGCCATCGACCATCAGGCCGATGGCGATCGCCAATCCGCCTAGCGACATCAGGTTGGCCGACAGTCCTACCTGGTTCATCACCATGAAGGTCAGCAGCGGCGTCAGCACCAGCGTCGCGAGCACGATCACCGACGAGCGCAGGTCCCCCAGGAACAGGAACAGCACGATCACGACCAGCACCACGCCTTCGAGCAGCACTTTGGTGACCGTCCACAACGCGGCGTCGACCAGTTCGCTGCGGTCGTAGTACGGCACGATCTGCAGCTTGCCCGGCAGCATGCCGCGCTCGTTGATCTCGGCGACGCGCTGCTTGACGCGGCTGACGACCTCCTTGGCGTTGCCGCCGCGCATCATCATCACGATGCCGCCGACCGCCTCGGTCTGGCCGTTCTTGATCAGCGCACCCTGCCGGACCTCGTGGCCGATGGTGACCTCCGCCACGTCGCGCAGATAAACCGGCGTGCCGTTGACCTCCTTGAGCACGATGCTCTGCAGGTCCTCGACGCCCCGGGCCAGACCCACGCCGCGGATCAGGTACTGCTCGGCATAGTGCGGCAGCACGCCGCCGCCCGAGTTGGCGTTGTTGTTGGCCAGCGCCTGGTAGACCTGCTGCACCGAGATGCCGTAGTGGCGCATCCGGTCTGGATTGATCAGCGCCTGGTACTGCTTGACGTAGCCGCCCTGCGAGTTGATTTCGGCGACGCCCGGAATCGAACGCAGCAGCGGACGCACGACCCAGTCCTGCACGATGCGGCGTTCGGACAGCTCCTCTTGCGTCAGCTCGCGATCGCCATCGTCGGCGCGGTCGAGCGTGTACTGGTAGACCTCGCCCAGACCGGTCGATACCGGACCGAGCACGGGAGAGACGCCTTCCGGCATGCGGCCGCCGACTTCGATCAGCCGCTCCATCACGAGCTGCCGCGCGAAATAGACGTCGGTCGCATCAGTGAACACCAGCGTGATCAGCGACAGGCCCGCCTTGTTCAGCGAGCGCATCTCGACCAGCCCGGGCAGGCCGGTCATGGCGATCTCGATCGGCACGGTGACGAAGCGCTCGACCTCTTCGGGCGAGCGGCCGGCCGCTTCGGTGGCGATCTGCACCTGGACGTTGGTGACATCGGGGAACGCGTCGACCGACAGCTTGCTGGCGGCGCGCAGCCCGAAGAAGAACAGCACGACCGCGATCACGCAGACCACGAGCCGCTGTTTGATGGCGGCTTGGACCAAGGATTGGATCATGGCGATTATCCTTGCTCGAGGCGTTTGCGCTCGTTATCGAGGTGGAACGCGCCATTGACCACGATGCGGTCGCCCGCCTTGACGCCGCTCTGCACCACCCGCATGCCGTCGCTCTCGGCGCCCAGCTTGACCGGCACCGCGCGATACAGCCCGTCGCCCTGCTCGACGTAGACCTGCTCCTCGTTGCCATCGCGAACGACGGCCGAGCCGGGCACCACCAGCCGCTCGGTCGGCCGGCTGGCGATCACCATGCTGGCCAGCATGGCGGGCTTCAGGCGTCCTTCGCGGTTGTCGAGTTCGGTGCGAACCAGCACGGTGCGCGATTCGGGATTCACCGTGCGGCCAACGTAGATCAGCTTGCCGCTGATCCGGCTGCGGCCCGTGCCTGCACCCAGCGACGGCACGTCGATCTCGACGGTCTGCCCTTCGGCCACCAGCGCGGCCTGCTGTTCGGGCACCTCGGCCACGACCCAGACGCGCGACAGATCGGCCACCGTGTACAGCGAGTCGGCCGGCTGCACGACCTGGCCTTGCGCGACCTTGCGCTCGACCACGGTGCCGCTGATGCTCGAATACACCGGCGAATACGAGTTGATGCTGCCGCCCTTGGACAACTCGGCAATCGCGGCCTTGGACATGCCAAGCACGCGCAGCTGGTCGCGATAGGCGTGCATCTCGGCGTTGGCGATCGCATATTCGCTCTCGCGGCGCTGCAGTTCGCCGCGGCCGATCACGTCGGCGGCGAACAGCTGGCGCGCGCGCTCGGCGTTCTGCGCCTGCAGCTGCGACTGCGCCAATGCCTTCAGATACGACATCTGTGCGGCGCCCAGCTCGCTGCTGTGCAGACGCGCCAGCACCTGGCCGGCCTTCACTTCCTGGCCGGGCATCGCGTAGAGATCGGTGACACGTCCGGTCACCGACGCCCCGATGCGCGCGACGCGCTGCTCGTCGAAATCGATGCGGCCGGCCACGTGCAGCATCTCGCTGAACGGGCTGGTGGTCACCGGCGCGACCTTCAGCTGCTGCTGCAGCGATGGCTCGGGCTTGACCACGCCTGGGGGCAGCTTGGGCGCCTCGGCTGCGGGCGGCGGCTCCTCGGAACAGGCCGCGAGCGTCAACATCATGGCGGCAGCCACCGCCAGGGTACGGAGGGAATAGGGGCGCATGGTCAGTCTTGTTTCGATTCGGTGGACGGGGCGGCGGGCGTCGCCGGGCTCGGCGAGATCGCCGGAGCGGGCGCGGCGGGCGCGGCCGGTGTCGTGTTCAGGGTCGGCACGCCCGTAGCCGACGGCGCGGCGGTGGCGTTCGAGGTCGGGCTTGCGGTGGCCGTGGCGCCTGCGGTGGCGCTCGCCGTTCCTGGCACGGCGGCCGGCGCGGCCGACGGCGCGATCGAAGCGGTCGGCGCCATCGCCGGCATCGACATCCCGGGGGCCATCGACAGCAGGCGTTCGATCTGGATCGCCGCCATCTGCTGGTCGTACTGCGCGGCAATCAGCTCATTGCGCGCATTGCGCAGCGTGCGCTGGGCATCGATGACTTCGAGAATGCCGCGCTCGCCGTAGCGATAGGCCGCCTGTGCGATCTGCAGCGCGTTCTCCGCCTCGCGCACGATGCCGGATTCCAGCGCGGTCACCTGGGCCTGCGTGATTTCGAGCTGACGGTACGCCGACTCGAGCTCCTGGCCCAGTTCGAACTCGCGCAGCTCATAGGCGTTGCGCGCCTGCGCGGCTTGTGCGACGGCCTCGCCCACCGGGCCCTTGCGCCGGTCCCACAGCGGAATGGTCAGCACCACGCCGATCTGCGAGACGTTGTTGTCCGGCTCGCGCGTCGTGCTCGCGCGCAGCGCGACATCGGGCAGCCGCAGCGAGCGCTGGTAGTCGACCGCCAGATTCGCGCGCTCGAGCTCCATGCGGCGCTGGACCAGTTCGGCGTTGGCGGTGCTCAGGCGCGAGCGCATCGCCATCAGGTCCGGCACGTGCGGAGTCTGGCCGAGGCTTCCGCTCAGCGCGAATTTCGGCGGCAGCGCGCCGCCGACCTGCTGTCGCAGCGCGGCCTTGGCCTGGTCGACGCGGTACTCGGCACTCTGCAGCGATTTCTGCGCGGCCAGCAGCTCGGTCTCGGCGCGGATCAGCTCATAGCGGGGCGCTTCGCCGACCTCGACCCGCAGACGGGCGCGCGAATGGACCTGCTTCATCATCGACAGGTCTTCGCGCGCCGCGGCCAGTTCGCTCTCCCGACGCAGCACGCCGAAGTAGGCGGTCTTGACGCGCGCGGCCAGGTCGGCGTGGAACGCCTGGAAGCCCGCCTCCGTCGCGTCGAGATTGCGCTCGGCGATCGAGCGGCGCAGGCTGCGTTGCTGGGGGTAGTCGAAGCGCTGCGTGATGGCGAAGCTGGGCGTATTGCCCTCCGCCACGCCGGCCTGCCGGCCGCGCAGGCGGCCGTACATCATTTCGACCTGGGGATTCGGATAGGCGCCCGCACTGGTGATGGCGGCGCTGGCGGCATCGACGCCGGCCTGCGCGGCGACCACGCCCTTGTTCGAGGTCTGGGACAGGGACAGCAGTTGCTCCAGCGAGAAGGCATCGGCGGCAAAGGCCGACGACACCCCAAGCGACAGCGACGCTATCAGGGTAAGCGTAGAGATCTTCATGGCAACAAGAAAAAGCCGGACCACTGCATGCCGGCTTCGCGCGGACGGCGTTACCGCGACAAGCACACGGCCCACGGCAGCGAGGGCCGCGAGCAAGACATGCAGATAGGAGGCGCGGCCACTCCGACACGGGGTCGGACTGGCGCGTCAGCAATCAGGCGAGAACGATGGGGGGCTTGAACAGCGCCGCGGGCAGGGGCGGCGCGCGGCCGTGGCGAGGCGGAGAGACATCGCCGGAAGGCAGTTCGAGCGGCGCCGTCGGCAAGGCGAACAGCGCGCTCGATTCCTCGATTTCATCCAGTACGTCGGGCGGATCGAGCAGGTCGGCCGACCAGATATTGCAGTAGCCGGGATGGGAAGCCGCTTCTACGACGTCGTCGTCGGCATGGACGCCGTCGTCGCCGGGGGCGACGATGCGGCTGCCGCCGTCATCGCTGGAAACCGCACGCGCGGCGACGGCGGCAACTGCCGCCATGCTGCAGACCAGCGGTCCGACCCGAATCTGTCCGGGTCCGAGCCCCGCCGCCGCGTCCAGACGCGTGCTCGCCTGCGCTCCAAAGGAGAGCAGAAACAGGCAGGACGCGATCAGAAACGGTAGTAAGGCTCGCATGAAGGGGAAATTGGCGTCGGTATGCAGGCAAGGGCACGACGCCAGGAATATGGCGGATAGTGCGCTGCGTAACGAGACGCAAGTGCGGCATTGTAACCGAATGCAATCGCATGGACAGGGTTAGCCCTAGGTTGTTCCCGAGAACGTGACGATTTCGGTATCGGGCAGGGCTTGTCGCCCTGCCCGATCCGGCCGGATTGGTACGAGCTCGGTGCCGGTTCGGCGCCGGTTCGGCCCGATCAGGCCACCGTTCCGCCGACGCCCGGCGTGGGCGCCAGACCGACCTTGCCGGGCGCGGTGTCGTCCCGATCGGCTTCGTCGCCGCCCGCCTTGTCCAGGTCCATGCCGGTCGTTTCCGGCAGCATCAGCGCGGCGAAGACGACCAGCGCGTAGCCCGCCCCGGCGACGATGGCGATCGCCAGCGGCAGCGAGGTCCGGCCGGAACTGAGCCAGCCCACCGTCAGCGGGAAAAAGGAGCCGATCACCCGCCCGAGGTTGTAAGAGACGCCGTAGCCGGTCGCGCGGATATCGTTGGGATACGACTCCGAGATCGTCGCGCCGATGCCGGAAAACACCCCTTGCATCAGCACACCGAGCGGGAAGCCGAGAAACAGCATCGACAGGTTCGAGACCGGAATCACCATGTAGATCAGCGCCATCGCGAACGCGCCGGCGGCGAACAGGACATAGGTCGGGCGCCGTCCCAGCCGGTCGGTCGCATAGGCGCCCGCCACATAGCCGACCAGCGAACCGAGGATCGTGACCGCCAGGTAGGAACTGGTGCCGAAGACCGACAGGCCCCGCTCGGTCTTCAGGAAGGTCGGCAGCCAGGTCGCGATCGCGTAATAGGCGCCGAGCATGCCGCCGGACAGCAGGCTGCACAGCACGGTCTTGCGCAGCAGCGGGCGTCGCACCAGACGGCCCAGTTCCTGCCAGGCGGATCCCCGCGAGGCGGCCCGCTCGGCGCGCGTCTTGATGAAGACCTCCGGTTCGTCGAGGTTGCGGCGCAAGTAGAACACCACCAGTGCCGGCACGATGCCCAGGAAGAAGCAGACGCGCCAGGCCGTCTCGGCCGGGAACAGACTGAAGGTCAGGCCATAGGCCAGCGCCGCCGCGCCCCAGCCGAACGAGTAGCTGCTCGCCGTGAAGCCCGAGTATTTGCCGCGATGCGCCGGATTGCGAATCATCTCGGTCACCAGCACCATGCACAGCGACGATTCGCCACCGAAGCCGATGCCCTGGATCATGCGGAACAGCATCAGCTGCTCGGGCGTATTGGCCAGCCCGCACAGAAAACATGCGACGGTGAAGACCACGATGGTCCAGCGCAGCACGCGCACGCGGCCATAGCGGTCGGCCAGCATGCCGGCCCCGATCGCGCCGATCAGCGACGACACCAGCGTCCACGTGACGATCGCGCCGGCGGTCGATTTGCTCATCTGCCACTGCGTCAGCAGCGTCGAGATCAGGAAGGAATAGATCATGAAGTCGAAGACGTCGACCGCATGACCGAGGAAGGCGCCGTAGAAACCCTTGCGCTCCATCCGCGATAACTCTTTGAACCAGTCCAGCATGATCGCTCCTTGTCAGTGTGGGCACCGTGGCGGCATCGGCAGCCGCGTGGCGTGCGAATTCGGTGGGGTGCGTGCTTGATGTCTGCCGGCGGCGTGCTCAGCGCGGCGGAGGTCGGAAGGCAAAGCCCGCCGCCTCGAGCAGGCTGGCAAAGCGCAGCGAGGTCAGATCGCGGTAGCGTCCGGCGACGATCTGCACGCCGACGGGCAAGCCGCTGCGGCCCGGGCCGATCGGCGCGACGGTCGACGGCAGCCCGCACAGCCCGGAATGGCCGGCCCAGAACAGCTGGGTCGTCATCGGCTGCGGCCGGCCGTTGACAAGCAGATGGCGTTGCCAGGGCTCGCCGGCTTCGTTCAGTTCGAAGGCGGTGGTCGCAGCCGCCGGGCACAGCAGCACGTCGTAGTCGTCGAAGAAGCGTTGCCAGGCCTGGGTGAAGCGCGCGCGCGCGTGCTGCAGCCGCAGCCAGTCGCGATGGTGCAGCGTGGCGCCAACATGCTGGAGCACTGCGTAGCGCGCATCGGCCGGGTCCGCGGCGGCGGCCTCGTCGAGCGAGTCGGCGAACGCAGCGTCGGGCATATGGACCGAGGTGGTCGCGCGCAGCAGCAGCACATAGACCCGCCACAGTTCCTCGGCTTCGAAGGATGGACGGACATGCCAGGCGACGCTGGTGCCCTGCCCTTCGAGCCAGCGTCCCAGTCCTTCGATGCAGTCGCTGACCTCGCGGTCGGTCTCGGCCTGCGGGTGCGTGGGCAGCACGGCCACACGGAATTGATGGAGCGTGTTCAGCGGACACGGCGGCAAGGCGAAGCGATAGGCCAGCGCATCGGCTCCTTCCGGACCGGCGATGGCCTGCAGCACCAACTCGAGATCGCGCGCGCTGCGGGCGATCGGGCCTGCCACGTTGATGTCCTGCATGCCGAACGATGGCGCGCCGGTACCATGCCCGCTCAACGGCACGATGCCGTGGCTGCTCTTGTGCGAGAACACGCCGCAGTAGTGCGCCGGGTTGCGCAACGACGAGCCGATATCCGAGCCGATGTCGAACAGGCTCATGCCGGCGCAGACGGCGGCCGCGCTGCCGCCCGACGATCCGCCCGGCGTGCGGCTCGGATCGTGCGGATTGCGCGTGGTGCCGTAGACCGCGTTATAGCTTTGCCAGTCGCGCAGGCCGAGCGGCACGTTGGTCTTGCCGATCAGCACCGCGCCGGACTCGCGCAGCCGCTGGACCACCGTGGCGTCGCGCCGGGCGACGTGGTCGCGCAGCGCCGGACTGCCGCAGGTGGTCGGCCAGCCGGCCACGTCGAACGATTCCTTGATCGAGAACGGCACGCCATCGAGCGGCCCGAGCGCCCTGCTCTGGCGGCGACGCGCATCGCTGGCGCGCGCCTGTTCGCGTGCGGCAGCGAAATCGGCCAGCACGATGGCGTTAAGTTCGGGATTGCGCTCCGCCCACGCGGCCTGACAGATATCGAGCAGTTGCTCGGCGGTGGTGCGGCCAGCCGTCAGATCGTCGACGGCTTGCCATAGCGGGCGATAGCGCGCGGCAGGGTCGCACGGACGTTCGGCCGCAGGGGTTTCGGCGCGCGCGGGAACGCTGGCGCGGTCGTCGATGGACGGGGACGTTGGCAGGCTCACGTCGGCTCCTGTTCTTGTTGTTGCCTGTTGTTATGCCGCGACCCTGACGGCAGCGCGCCAGCCTCTCTGTCGGAGGCCTCGGCAAGTGCTGTGTCGGTATACTATATGCAATAGTTTAGGCGGCACCAGGATCTGCTGGCATTGGCAGAAACCCTCGCACCGAGAGACGAGGCACCGATGCGTGTGGGCGCTTTACGCAAGAATCGGTCCGGTGTGGCTGCCGAACCATGCGGGGAACCGCATTGCGCTGGGAACAGGAAGGGAGTGACGGGAGACCGTCGCGGGCGAATGCCGGACGGAAGGAGGTAAGGACGGAAGGACGGAAGGGAGAAAAGAAAAACCGCCCCGAAGGGCGGTTCTGGCGCTACCAGCCGCGCCTGGCGGCCGGTCCAGCCGTCAAGCCGCGCGGTGTCCGCACTCGGCGCGGCCGAACAGGCACTGCACGAAGCGCAGCACGTCGGCGGCCCGCAGCGGAATCAGCGGCGTGGCATGACGGACAGCGTCGCGGCAGGCGTAGTGGCGCAGCAGTTGCTGGCCGACCGGGGTGTCCAGGTACGACGCCCGGGCATTGGTGTCGCGGTAAGTCATGGTCTTTCTCTATTGCGTTTACAACGGTTGACAGTATACACAGATTTTGTGCATTGCGCCATGACGGTGCAACGGGGTGCCCCGAAGCCGTGCGCGTCGCCCTTGCGCCGGCCACGGGCGCAAGGGGCCTGGCCGCCATGGGAGACGCGCGAAGGCCGCACCGTCACCGTGATGCGGCGCGACAGAGAAGACGGAAAAGGGAAAAGGGAAAAGAAGAGAGGAAGGGGCGCCCAGGCGTCAGGCAGCGTGCTGCTCGCCTACCGGCAGCTCGGCCGCCTTGGCGGCGCTGTAGACATGCCGCGCGGCCAGCAAGGCCGCCAGGTCGGCATCGCCCGCGATCACCGCCTGCAGGATCTGCGCATGCTCGTCCCAGTTCTGCCGGGCCCGGACCACGTTGGCCGGCCCGAACAGCACCGCGGTGCGTTCCCGCAGCGAGCGCATCATTTCCTGCAGCACGCTGTTGGCGGCGATGTTGCCGAGCACCTCGTGAAAACGCGAGTTCAGCGTCAGCAGCTCGTCCGCCCTGCCCTGCGCTGCCGCTTCCATGCCTTGCTGCAATACCGCCTGCAGTTCCGCGACCAGCGCCGGATCGCGCCGCTGCGCGGCCAGCTTGGCGTTCAGCCCTTCCAGCGTGGCGCGCACTTCGACCATCTCGCGCACGATGTCGGGCGACAGTTTGGCCACCGAGGCGCCGCGCCGGGGTTCGATCAGCACCAGCCCTTCGCTGGCCAGCGCCCGCAGTGCCTCGCGCACCGGGATGCGGGACACACCCAATTCCGCGGACAGCTTGTTCTCGACCAGCCGCTCACCGGGGGCGTAGGCACCCTTCAGGATGCGCTCGCGCAGCTTGTCGGTGACCAGCGCGAACAACGGCGAGTGGCTGGCGCCCAGGCTCACGACTTCCTGATCGGGCGCGGCGGAAACGGACGGGCGGAGGGACATGGCGGATGGCGAGGCGATCGGTTTGGAAAGCGCGCGGATTGACGGGATGCTGGCGGCAACCTTGGTGGACAGGCCGGTGCACGACCCGCACCAAAGGCTGGCGCCATTGTATACCAGCTACCGGCCGCAGCGACGCGGCCGCCCTGCCTCGTTCCCGCTGCTCAGTCCCGCTGGAACGTGAAACTGTCGGCGTAGATATGCTCGGTGCTGGCGCCGCGATCCAGGAACGCCTGGCGCGCATCGCGAATCATGTCCGGCGAGCCGCACAGATAGATCGCATGCTCGGACAGATCGCCGAGATCGTCGACCGCCGCGTGGTGAACATGGCCGCGCCGGCCCTGCCAGCCGACCCCGCCGCGCGACAGCACCGGCACGTAGCGGAAGTCGTAAAGCCGCTCGGCCCAGCCTTCGATCTGCTCGTGCAGGTAGAGATCGCTCTCCTCCCGCATGCCCCAGTACAGCGAGACGGGCGGGCAGTCGGGATCGTCCATCAGCGATTCGAGAATCGCCTTGATCGGCGCGATGCCGGTACCGGTGGCCACCATCAGCAGCGGACGGTAGTCGCGGGCGCGATAGAAGAAGGTGCCGTGCGGCAGCTCCACCTCGACCGCATCGCCCGGCGCGAGTCCCGGCAGGATGCGGTCGGTGACGGCGCCGCCCGGAATGCGGCGTACATGCAGTTCAATGCTGCCGCCCTGCGGCACCGAGGCCATCGAGAAGCTGCGCGCGTGGCCGTCTTCGGTCAAGAGTTTCAGATACTGGCCGGGCCGATAGTCGAGCGCCGCATCGAGATCGGGCACCTGCAGCCGGACCTGCAGCACGGTCGGAGTCAGCGCGCGCACCGCCTCGATCTGGGCGCGATGCCGCATCGGCTCGACGCAGACCTCGTCCTCGCGTGCGGCGCTGATCAACAGGTCGCCGACCGGCTGCGCCTGACAGGCCAGTGCGTAGCCCGCAGCCGCCTCGTCGGGCGCCAGCCCCATCGGCTCCTCCTCGTAGCGGACCTCGCCTTCGACCAGCTTCAGCCGACAGGTACCGCAGCCGCCCAGCTGGCAATCGTGCGGCAGCGCAATGCCGGCCTTCAGTGCCGCCTGCAGCAGCGTTTCGCCACGCTCGACGAAAAAGGCCTGCTGCGTTTCAAGGATCTGGATGCGGTGAGACATGATGCGTTCCAAGTAGCCGATGGACGGATGCGGCGAATGCCGGAGTCAATGCCAGTGTCAGCGTCAGCGTCAGCGTTTGATGTCGGCCTGCACCACCACCTTCAGGTCCTGCGGCGCGAGCAGTTCCTGCAGCGCCTGCAAGGCGGCGAGGCCCGCCTGCGTGTCCTGCTCGCCGTTACCGCCGCTCAGGCCGATGCCGCCGATCACCTGCTCGTTGACGACGATCGGAAAGCCGCCGACGAACGCAGCGAACTTGCCTTCGAAGCTCCACTGGATGCCGAAGGCTTCGTTGCCCGGCAGCGCAGGCCCGTTCGGCGGCGTGGTGAACAGATGGGTCGAACGCTTGTGGCCGGCCGCGGTAAACGCCTTGTTCCAGGCGATCTGCGGGCCGGTGATGCGGGCCCCGTCCATCCGCTCCAGCACCAGCGGATAGCCGCCCTCGTCCACCACGCAGATGGATTCGAGCACGCCGATCTCCTCGGACTTGGCGATGGCCGCGGCCACCATATGGCGCGCTTCGCGCAGTTCGAGCTTGATGGCTTGTTTCATGCGATGTTCTCCTGGTCGATGCGGCGTAGCGATGCTGCATTGCTGCAGTGCTTACAGGCCGCGGTAGACGGTCTTGATCTGGGTATAGAACTCGAGGCCGGTGCGGCCGGATTCGCGGAAGGTCGACGTGCTCGAACGCTTGAGTCCACCGAACGGCGCGTTGACGAGGTTGCCGGTCGTGGTGCGGTTGATCTTCACGGTACCGGCCTCGATATCGGCGGCGAAGCGATGCATGTAGCGCGGATTGCGCGTGACGATCGCCGCGGCCAGACCGTATTCGGTGTCGTTGGCCTTGGCGATGGCATCGGCGTAGTCGCTGAACGCGATGATCGCGATCACCGGCCCGAAGATCTCCTCTCTCGCGATGCGCATGTCCTGCGTGACATCGGTGAAGACCGCGGGCGACACGTAGAAGCCGTTGTCGAACTCGGGACCGCTGAGCCGCTCGCCGCCGCACAGCAGCGTGGCCTCGGACTTGCCGATGTCGATATAGCGCAGCACGTTGTCGAGCTGGTTGCGCGTGGCGAGCGGACCGAGATCCATGCCGGGCGTCATGCCGCTGCCGATCTTCAGCGTCTTGACGCGGGCCAGCAGCTTCTCGGTGTAGGCCTCGCGCACCGACTCGGCGACCAGCACGCGGCTGGTGCCGGTGCAAGCCTGGCCGCTCAGCGAGAAGCCGCCCTTGATCGTCAGTTCGACCGCCTGGTCCAGGTCGGCGTCTTCCATCACCAGCAGCGGATTCTTGCCGCCCAGTTCCATCTGCGTGCGCGTGGTCAGCGGCACCGAGCGGTGGATCTGTTCGCCGGCGCGGGTCGAACCGGTGAACGAGATCGCTCGCACCGCGCTCGCCTGCGTGATGGCGGCGCCCACGTCGGCGGCGCTGCCGGTGATGAAGTTCAGCACACCCTTGGGCAGGCCGGCATCGATCAGCGCCTCGGCCAGCCGATAGCCGCTCAACGGTGCATCGGACGACGGCTTGAACACCACGGTATTGCCGGTGATCAGCGCCGGCGCAATCTTGCGGGCCGGGATCGAGATCGGGAAATTCCATGGCGAGATCACCGTCGCCACGCCCAGCGGCTCGCGCTGTGTGTAGACCAGCATGTCGCCATCGTCGTTGGGAAACGATTCGCCGGTGAAGGTCTGGCCCTCGACGGCATAGAAGCGCAGCGTCTGCGCCGAGCGCAGGACCTCGTCGCGGGCCAGGCTCAGTGCCTTGCCTTCTTCGCGCGTCAGCTCGCTCGCGATGCTGTCGGCATTGGCTTCGAGCTGCTGCGCGGCGCGGTTCAGGATCGCCGCGCGGCGGCCGATGGGCGTGTTCTTCCAGCCCTCGAATGCGGCGGCGGCAGCGGCCACCGCGGCCTCGCCTTCCGCGGCGGCCGAGGCCTGGAAGCGGCCCACCACGTCATTGGTGTCGGCGGGGTTGATGTTGTCGAAGGTCCGACCGGACTGGCACGCGGTCCACTCGCCATCGATGTAGTTGAAGAACGTTTCCATCTGTGCGGCGCTCATCAGGCGGTTAGGGGAAGGCGCGCGGCGCAGGGAAGCGCCACGCGCAGGCGCGATTGAAGCGGCCGGATTCAAGCAGCCAGTTCGAGCTCGGGCAGCGGCAGCTCGTGCGCGACATAGTCGTAGTACAGCGCGGTCGTATAGAGCAGCCGCATCTGCGCGCCGATCTCGCAGATCTTCAGACAGCGCTGCTGCAGCTCCGGCGTATCGGCATGCTCGAGCACGATCTGGTAGCCGCGCTCGCCGTGGATCTCGTCCGAGACGATATGCAGGTCGAAGAATTCGACTTCCTCGTCGGTGAACTGGTACTTCTCACGCAGCGTGGGCGTCTGCTTGCGGTAGATCGACGGCACCTGCGACTCCAGCCCGACCACCAGGCCGGCCACCGCGACGATCGGGTCCTCGCGCATCGCCACCGAATAACACCAGGCCTGCAGCCCGCGCGTGGTGGGCGACATGTTGTCGGGATCGATCACGCGCTCGCGCGTGGTGCCGCAGGCCTCGGCGAAGCGGATCAGCAGATCGGTGTGGCGATCGCCGCCGATCTCCTCTTCGTACATATTGGCCAGCAGGAAATCCTTGGCCTCGGTATACCGATCCGGCATGCGGGCGTAGATATAGCCCAGGTAGTCGGCGAACGGCCCGACGTAGTGATAGTGGTTCTCGGCCCAGCGAGCCAGATGGGCGCGGCTGAGCTTGCCGCTCGCCCAGGCCTTGCTGAAAGGCGCCTGGTTGGCGCTTTTGCCCTTGATCGCTTGTTCCAGCGCGGCACGGAATTCTTCTCGGTTCATCAGTTCGGCCATGTGGGGCTCCTTGTTGGCTGACGGTTCGGAATGGGTTGGGTCGGGCGGATCGTTCGCTCGATGTTTGTATACTATATACATATAAGCTCGACGGACAAGGGCCGGCGGGGTTTTATTCGTCGGGGTTTACCTTGGTGTTGGCGTCGAATGGTGTGGCCGGGCGCGCCGGAAGTTCACCGGGAAGCCTGCAGCCGCTGCCACGCCAGCCCTGCCAATGCCACATCCTCCAGACCGACGCCTACCGACTTGTAGATGACGATGTCGCCGTCATGGCGCCGCGGCTGGACCCGGCCCAGCACGACGTCGGCCAATTCGATCAGCTTCGAGTCGGGAAGCACGCCCGCCCCCGCCATCACGATGTCGCCGGCTTCGCGGGTGGACTGCGGCTTCCATTCGACGACCACGGCGGATGCGCGCGACAGCGCGACGTCGTCCAGCTCGCGCGTATGCGGCAGGCTCGAGCCGATCGCCGCGACAAACGTGCCCGGCTGGATCGCCTCGCCGGAAAACAGCGGCGTGGTCGAGCGCGAGGCCGTCACGACGATATCGGCATCTTTCACGGCCGCCTCGGCCTGCGTGGGGATCACCGGTATGCCGCACGCCTGGCCGAGGCGCTCCGGCAGGTCGGCCGGCGCGTAGGGATCGCACAGCAGAATCCGTTCGAGCGGCAGCGCTGCGCTCAACTGCCTGGCGTGCGCCGCGCCTTGCGTGCCGGCGCCGAATAGCGCCAGCGTGCGGGCATCGGAGCGCGCCAGATGGCGCGCCGCAATCACGGTGCAGGCAGCGGTGCGCAGCCGCGTGATTGCGCCCGCATCGAACGACGCCAGCGGCCGTCCGTCCTCCGTGGAGAACAACAGGATCACGAAGGAGAACTGCCCGTCGATGGTCGTGTAGACCTTGGCGCCGGCGACGCCCTGCTCCGGTATCACTGCGCCCAGCGTCGACAGCTTGATGCCGCCGGCTTCGGTGCGAATGCGCTGCTGCATGGCGGCACGGCCCTCGCCGAAGCTGTGAAACGCTTCGAGCAGGATGCGTTGCGCGTCTTCGGCGCCGACATGGCGATCGACCATGTCATCGGTGATGTGCTGCATCTGGTCCCCTGCATGGGTGGTTGGGATGGAATCGAATGCCTCGGTCATTCGCGTCATTCGGGCGATTCGGCTCATTCGGGTGATTCGGGTCATCCGGCTCAAGCCGGCAGCGCCATGCGCACCAGCACACCGATGGCGCCCGCGGCGCACAAGGCGAGCAGCAGCCGGCGCACTGCCGCGGCGGAAACACGGCTCCTGAGCCGGCTCGAAATGGCGAAGCCAGCGAGCAGAAACGGCGCGAGCAGCGCGCTCAGCGTCAGGTCGGCGATGCCGAAGCGCCCCGCCCCGGCCAGCATCGCCAGCGACAACGCCGCGCCGCCGCCGAGGATGCAGCCGACCGTGGCGCGCATCGCCGCGGGCGACATGTGCTGCATCACGATGGCAAACGGCGGCGCGCCGGCCGATGTCAGCGTGGCCATGAACCCCGAGGCGGTACCGGCGATAGCGAGATTGCCGGCCGAGGGCCGCACGCGCCAGCCGAGGGCGCTGAGTGCGACGGCAAGCAGGATCGACAGCGAGAACACCACCGCCAGCCACTGCGGCCGCAGCCAGGCAATGGCCAGCACGCCTATCAGCCCGCCGATGGTGCGGCCGATCAATGCGGTGCCGGTCAACCGCCATGCGATCGCATGGCGCTCGCGCAGCGCCGCCAGCAGCGAGACGCAACCGCCCATCGTCAACAGCGGCCCCGGCACCAGTTGCGGGAAGAACATCGCGGCCAGCGGCGCCGCCAGCATCGCAAAGCCGATGCCGCCGACGCCCTGCAGACAGGCGCCCGCAAAGATCATCGCGCCCATCAGTCCGTAATCGGATAGCGGCACGGCGGGCAGCATCGCCGCGGCAGGCGACAGCGTCGGCGAAAGGCTGGTCAGCAGTGCGGGCAGCGTGGTCGTCATGGTGAAGGCCGTATTTGTTGGTATACAGTCTACATACGGCACTTCCCAAAGCGCAACCGATTCCTCTACGCCACGCACCGGAACGGGGTTTCGCAATCGCCGCCTTCCCCGTTCTGGTGCGCCTTCCCAGCCTCCGCGCACGGTCCGGTATTCGCGTATATCCGGATACGATTTCGCTTGGCGACATTGCCATACGGAATATAGTATACCGTCTAGACCCCCCGCCCGAAGGACGGTCGAGCTTCACGAAACCACCCTCTCGCCCCACGGAGCTTTCATGCAACACGAAGTCGTGATCGGTGCCGCGCACTGGATCTATCTCATGGGGGTCGCGGTCATCGTGCTGACGATGATCCTGCGCGCCAATGTCGTCGTGCCCTCCATCGTGGGCACGGCGCTCGTCGTGTTCGCGCTGACCAGCAGCCCGGTGTCCGCGCTGGCGGGCGTGTTTTCGGCGAGCCTGGTCGCCGCCAAGGAGCTGTTCAACATCTTCCTGGTCATCGCCTTCATGACCGCGCTGCTCAACGCGCTGAAGACGCTGCGCTCGGATATCCGGATGGTCGAGCCGTTTCGCGTGGTGATGAAGAACGGGCACAGCGCGTTTTTCATCCTGGCCGGCGTGACCTATGTGATCTCGCTGTTCTTCTGGCCGACGCCCGCGGTGCCGCTGGTCTCGGCCATTCTGCTGCCGGCCGCGATCGCCGCCGGCCTGCCGCCGCTGGCGGGCGCGATGGCGATCGCGATCGCCGGCCAGGGCATGGCGCTGTCCTCGGACTACGTGATCGGCGTCGCCCCGGGCATCAGCGCCAAGGCGGCCGGCGCCGCGGTCAGCGCCTCCGTGGTCGCGGACCGTGCGCTGACGCTGTCGATCATTACCGGTTTGATCGCGCTATGCCTGGCCTATCTATCGATGCGCAAGCACATCGTTCCGGCCAGCGGCACACTGCTGGACCGCTGGCAACAGCGCGCCAGCGGAACGGCGCTCGGCGTCGATGGCGGCGGCACCTTCGACAAGGCGGAGATCGCCCGCGGCACCGCGCACGAGGAGCCGCTCGCCACGGAATCGAATATCGAGGCCAGCCTGTCGATGGTCGAGCGCAAGCGGATCAAATGGTCGAAGTGCTTCGCCATCGTGACGCCGATCGCCTTCCTCGCCGTGGTCACCGTGATGGTGCTGCCCAAGCTGGGCGCCGGTGTGCAGGATCTGAAGGGAGGCGAAGCCGCGGCATTGGTCGGCGGCGTCGCCGCGGTGCTGATGATGCTGGCCACGCTCGCCGCCGAAGGCCCGCGCAAGATGCTGGACGTCTGCCCCGAGCACATCACCGACGGCTTCGTGTTCGCCTTCAAGGCCATGGGGTCGGTGCTGCCGATCGCGGGCTTCTTCTTCGTCGGCGCCGGCGAGACCGCCGGGCAGATTCTCGGCCTGCCGCCGGGCAAGGCGCCCAGCCTGCTGTTCGAGCTGATCCAGTCGTATCAGCACCTGATTCCCGACAATCACATGCTGGTCGCATTCGGCGTGCTGCTGGTCGGCATGATCACCGGCATCGACGGCTCCGGCTTCGCGGGCCTGCCGCTGACCGGCACGCTGGCCGGCGCGCTGGGTCCGGTAGTGGGCTTCGACCCGGCCACGCTCGCGGCGGTCGGCCAGATGGGCGCGGTCTGGACCGGTGGCGGCACGCTGATCGCGTGGTCCTCGTTGATCGCGGTGGCCGGCTTCGCGCGGGTACCGGTGCTCGACGCGGTGCGGGCGCTGCTGATTCCGGTGGTGATCGGGCTGGCGTGCTCGACCGTGGCGGCGATGCTGCTGTGGTCATGACCATCGGCCCCTTCCCCGCGCCATCGATAGACACGTAGACAGCAACAAGCAGGACAACATCATGCCCAAGGTTCTTCTTCACCGGCACGGCCAGGTCCACAGCGACGAGGTCGCGCCCCGCACCAATCTGGTCGTGCGCGCCGGGATCCGGCAGTTTCCCTACCCGAACCTGCGCTACGAGTGCGGCATGGGCAAGTGCTCGAAATGCGCCTGCCGCGTGCTCGCCGGCGCGGAACACCTGCCGCCGCCCAACTGGAAAGAGAAAAAGCAGCTGGGCGAGCGGCTCGATCAGGGATACCGGCTGATCTGCCAGCTCTGGATCGAACACGACATCGAACTGGCGCAGGATGAACTGTCGCCGGCCGAGGAAGCCGCCGGCGCGGCGGGCCGGGTGCCGCCGGCCGGCGTCAAGGCCTGCTCGTCCTGAGGCACGTCGTAACGCACGTCGTAACGCACGTCGTAACGCACGTCGTAACGCACATCGTAAGGCAGGCACCATGTACATCATCCTGACCAGCCGCCCCGGCCAGTTCCGCACGGAACCGGTCGACGGCATCACCCCGGTGGAGCGCTACGAGTACCGCTTCTACGGCAAACCCACCGTGCGCTTCGTCATCGCCCAGCTCGACCACGAGACCAAGGTCCGCGTGGTCGAGGAAACCCCGCCCGGCATCGTCAACCATGTCCCGACCAAGTTCCTGGACAAGTACGCCACCGTCGACGCGGCGCGCGAGGAACTGCGCCGGCTCGCCTCGTTCGGCAGCATGGAACTGACGCTGGTGGCCATTTGAATCGCCGGTCGCCATTCGAACCCTGAACACGCCTGATAGCAGCGCATTGCCATGATCCAGATCACTTTTGTCAGCAACAACGGCAAGACCGCCACCGCCCCGCCCAACAGCAACCTGCTGCGCGTCTCGCTGCGCGAACAGGGCGGCATTCCCTTCAAATGCGGCGGCGGCCTTTGCGGCACGTGCAAGTGCCACATCGACAGCGGCCTGGAACACACCGACGAGGTCAAGGCCAAGGAGAAGAAGCTGCTGACCGAGGCGGAACTGGCGAGCGGCCACCGGCTGGCCTGCCAGACCTTCGTCAACGGCGACATCAGCGTGTCCTGGCAGCCGCGGCAGGTTGCCTCGGCGGGTCGCACGGCCGTCGGTCCGGCTCGTGCCGACGTTGACGATGCGGAGAAATCGGGAAGCCCCTCGAGCTGATCGACTGGTTCGCTTCGGTCGCGGTTCAGGCGAAGCGCGCGAGACGAGCGTGCCCCGGTCGATACCGGCGAAGCCCAGTCGACCGATCAGGCCGCCCAACTGGGCCTTGGCCCGCGCATCGTCGCCCGCATAGAACAGCACCCGCCGCCCGCCGTGTTCGGCCGGATCTGCGGCCAGCCACTCCGGCTTGAGGTAGTTGAAGGCCTTGACCACGCGTGCACCCGGCACCAACCCGGCGAACACCTCGCTCGACGCGCGGCCGTGCAGTTCGACGGGCTTGAACAGCGGCGCTTCGATGGATTGTTGGCATCGATGACAATGCGCCCGCCGAAATCCGGCAGCCCTGCCAGCGCGGCACAGCCTGATGCGGGAACTGGCCGAGATCGGATGGTCTGAATCTGCCTACAAACCACTGGCCGCGAACATCGAAGGCTCATTGAATCAAGCAGCGTTCGTGGTGCAAAAGCTGCGTTCCGATATGGGCAATGTCCACTCGACGAAGCCCGTCATCAGCGCACTCATTTATGACTCCATCAAGTAGTCATCCCTGTTGCTGAGAGTCTTGGCGATTCGTTAGAGGTCGTCCCGGCGGATGAGGGAGCCGGACGGAGGCGTCAGCCGAGCGGAGCGAGGGAACGATGGAAGGCCGGCAGGCTCGATGCGTAGCACGAGAGCGCGGCCCGGCAAGGGCGGGAGGCGTCCAATTGGGCTATCGTTTGTCAGAGGAGAGAAGGATCGACATCGAACAGCAGGGATCATGATGACTGAAACCACGAAGGAAGAAGCCGCAACGAAAGAGCGACTGCGACTCGGACGTGCATTGAGATCCGGGCACCTGGTTTTTGACAGTGATGAGAAGGTGCTGCACGTGGTTCACGATGGAAAAGCACTTCACACCATTTCCTACGCTTCGCTTTCACCTTCGCAATGGGGTTATGTGTATGAGCGTCATGTCGGCCTACAGTTTGAAGCCGAGGGCTATACGGTGACCTATCGAGGACTCCAATTTGGCTTCGTGGACAACGGCGTAGACCTCGTTCTCGAACGCGACGACGAGACCATCTACGTCCAGTGCAAATACACGCTCGGAAAGCCCATCAGCGCCAATGAAGTCCGCTGGATTCTGCACAAGGCCGACGCGTACCTTGCGAAACAGTACCAAGGTCGCCAACTGCATTTCCATCTGGTTGTCCCTGATTTAGAGCGGTGTTTCTCGTCGGTGAAGTTGCGGCTCAATGGTGCCGTCAAAAAGCATTCGACCGCGCGCTACTTCGAGGAGCACAACAATCTCCAGAATCGCGTCAGGCTCAAAGTCGTGGAAGTGCCCATGCGATGCCATAGTGGCGAAATGCACAATTGATCCCTACCTAAGACGATTTGTTACTATTGCCAAAAATCGACTGGCATGGATAGGTTGCGCCATAGTCAGGGGGGTTGGGAGCCTAAGACATGGCGCATCGGTAGCTGTGCGATGCGCCCGCGCCTTATCGTCGTGCCCGCCCTCAAGAATAAGCACAAGGACTTTGACATGGCCGAGGCGCCCACCGATAAGTTTTCAGCCGGCGAGCAGGGTCTGGGATATATCTACCAGGCACGCCTCGCGCTGCTACAACTGCTTCAATTGCCGGAAGATACTGTTCTCTTCCTAGAAAAGGACGACGACCTCGACTTTATCGACGGCGACGGTGGCAAGTCCTTGGCCTCACTCAAACACAAGGCTGTCGGCGATAGGTTGACGGACCTGTCGACGGATTTCTGGAAGTCCGTCAACATCTGGCTGGCGCGTTACAAGCGGGATGGCCGTGCTGCATCGAACCTTAGGTTCTTTCTGTTCACCACCGGCAAGGTATCGACAAGCTCGTTCCTTGCCCGTCTTCTTCCAGATCAGCGCGTCTCCTCCGGCGATGCGACAACGCTAAGCGAATTGGCCGATGCCGCGCTTAGCGAATCGACATCAAAACTCATCGCACCGATCTCTACGGCGTTCAACGAACTGAGTGATCCCGAGAAGCAGGATTTTCTCGAACGCATCCTGATCCTCGATGGCAGTCCGCGCATCGGCGACATCCCGGCGCTCATAAAGGACAAACACATGCGAAGCATCCGGCGCGAGCACCGGGAGTTTGTCTTCGAGCGGCTGGAGGGTTGGTGGACCGATGCGGTGATCAAGCAGTTGACTGGAGCCAAGTCGGAAGGGATCTTCGGCTACGAAGTCTCGGACAAGCTCTCGAACTTCGCGGAGGAATACAAGGCGGACAACCTGCCTATCACCTTCCGTGGAAAAGCGCCCACCGACGAGATCGATACTGATGCCGACCCGCGCCTGTTCGTGGCGCAACTGCGCGAGATCGGCATTTCCTCCAATCGGATCAGGAGCGCTATTCTGGATTATTACCGAGCGTTCGAGCAACGATCGGCCTGGGCGCGCGAGAACCTGCTTGTGTTGGGAGAGGTAGAGGAGTACGAAGATCGCCTCACCGATGAGTGGCGTCGCTACAAGGATGTCGCTTTCGAGAAGCTGAAGGACGACAGCGCGGAAGAAGCACTGCGCGAAGCCGGCGCGGCTCTCTATAACTGGGCGGAGTTTGAGACTGGGAAGATCGAATCCCTACGCATTCGGGCACGGGTGACGGAGCCCTATGTCCTTCGCGGCAGCTTCCACATCCTAGCGGATGCCACGCCCGAGCCCAAGGTCTACTGGCATCCCAGATTCCTCGACCGCCTTGGCGAGGTGCTGGAGGTGGCCTCGTGAAACGATGGGATCAGCGCCCCTTTGAAATTCGGAACCTGTTCAACCCTGCATTCTGCGGCTTGGTCCTGTTCCGCGCCCTGCATGGCTACGAGGAAGAAGACGCTCGCGGCATGCCATTCTCGCTGTCACTGCTTGTGCTGCCGCTGTGTCTGCATAAGGATTCACGCGACGTTATCGCCAACAGTCCACGCAGCTACCTACTCAAGACTGCGGAGAAGAACCAGCAAATCATGGTGGGCTTTACCGACCGGGTCACGCAGATGCTGCCGTATGCCTTCGAGGGGTTCGGTCTGCTGATGGAAAGGGGCTGCATCGCCGTTGCGGACGACGGTCGCATCCAGACCGTAGCCCAAAAGGTACGCAAGACCGTCGATGGAACCGCTGAAACCGTCGCTTGCCAGAAAGTGGCACGCATTGTCGGCAGGGAATTTGCACGCATCGCCGACCGGGCGACCGTTTACACGACTTTCGGGATTCGCCCATGAAGATCAGATCCATCCACATCTACAGCCATGACGGCCAGCGCCGTGACCTCCGGTTCAAAGTAGACGGACTCAACGTCATCACCGGTCGCTCCTCAACCGGCAAGTCTGCGCTCTCCGAGATCATCGAATACTGCATGGGACGCTCCTCGTTCAACGTCCCCGAAGGCATCATCCGCGACAAGGTGGCTTGGTTCGCCGTGATCTACCAGTTCGAGAAAGAACAGGTGCTGATTGCCAAGCCGACCCCGCCCGGCGGCGGCGCCAGTTGCAGCACGGCAATGCTGCGAAGGGGCGCCCAATTGCAGGTGCCCGAGTTCAAGGATCTGGTGGTCAACACCGACGACGACAGCGTCGTCGAACTGCTGTCGCGCCTGCTTGGCATTCCCGAGAACCGCACCGAAGTCGCCCTTGAGCACAGCCGAGATAGCTACGACGCGAACGTCAAGCACACGTTCTACTACCTGTTCCAGAAACAGGGGCTGGTCGCCAACAAGGACCAACTTTTCTATCGTCAGAACGAGCAGTTCCAACCGCAGACGATCCGCGACACGTTACCAATCCTGCTCGGCGTTTCCTCCCACGATCGCTACGAGCTGGAATCCAAGCTGCGCCTAGCGCAGCGCGATCTAAGGATCAGCAACAAGAAACTGGAGCAGGCGCGCGACGCCGTTGACACGTCGCATGAACAGGCGATCGGCCTCTATTCGGAAGCAAAGACGGTCGGGGTCATCGGCAACACCGACGAGAATCCGAGCGCCGACAGGATCATCGACGCATTGAGGTCGGCGCTGTCGTGGAAGCCAGAAACAGTGCCAGACGACGACGGCAGCCGGGTTTCGCTTCTGGAGGATGAACTGGCCCAGCTGCGTCAGCATCGGCGTGATACTCAGACGCGGATTGACGCGGCACGACAGTTCGCCAAGCGGGCGGGCGGCTACGAAAACGAGGCGGCCGAACAGATAGACCGGCTGGCCTCGATCAAGGCACTGCCGAAGAACCCCGACAGCGGCGAATGGCAATGGCCGTTCAGCGAACGAAACCTAGCGCTGGAGTCCCCGGTCGCCGTCGTCCTGCTCAACGAATTGAAATCGCTCGACAAAGAATTGCGCATCGCCACCGGCCAGCGCCCCAAGCTCGAAGCCTACCTGGCCGAACTGACGGGCAAGGTGGACGGGATCGCGGGCGATATCAGGCAGAAGGAAGCGGAGTTGTCCGCGGCGATTTCAGCCAACGAAGTCATCGCCCAGATGGGAACCCGCAACAACGCAGCCGCACGTGTGGTCGGCCGTATTAGCCTGTTCCTGGAAACGCTCCTCCCGAATGAGGATCTTGCCAAACTGGAAGCAGAGAATCGCCGTCTCAGCAACAAAGTCAAGCAGCTTGAGGAGCAGGTCGGCGCCGACGACAGCAATGAACGCCTGACCTCGATCCTCAGCAACATCTCCGCACAGGTGTCGCGATACATCCAGAAGTTCAACGCCGAATTCGGTCCTTACCCTGCACGGCTCAACCTGCCGCAGTTGACGATCATTTTCGATCGACCCGAGCGTCCTGTGCCGATGGGCCGGACGGGAGGCGGCGAGAACCATCTGGCCTACCATCTGTCCGCACTGCTCGCCCTACATCTATTCGCGGCGCAGAACAACCGTCCGATTCCGCGCTTCTTGCTGATCGATCAACCAACCCAGGTCTACTTCCCATCCGAGCAGGTCTACAGGGATGCCGATGGCTCGGTTCAGAAAACGGAAGCCGACGCCGACCTCGATGCGGTGCGCCGCTTATTCGAGTTGTTGCTGAAGTTCACCCAAGAGGATGTCCCTGGCTTCCAACTGATCGTCACTGAGCATGCGAACCTGCGCGAGCAGTGGTTCCAGGATGCGCTGGTCGAAGAGCCGTGGACGAAGCCGCCCGCGCTAGTTCCCGAAGATTGGCCGCCAGAAACCGCGAGCTGATCCATCGAGCCGATATGCAAGGCCAGTGTTGGGAACTGCTGGAATGGCCAATCGCCCCTACTGGGTAGGGGAGTACGCGGTGGAGGGCCAAACAATGATCTCCCCGCACTTGCGATCGAGCTACCTTGACTAGGTAAAGCAGGCTCCGTTAGCCGACTCAACAGCCTCGTACTGGCAACCTCGGTTGTCTCTTGCGCTTTTCGGAAGTGTTGCCCGCGAAATTCGAGTAGGCGCCGTATGTTCTCCAGTTCCTTTTGCAGCACCTCGGCATCCGGCAGCACCATCCGGTAATTCGCTCCCATCACCTGCACGGCAGGCCTTCCAGCGCATACCGCGCCTAAGCATGGATCCATCTGCTGCAAGTTCGAGCGGCTGCCTCCCGCCCGAACTTCGGGGTCGAGTCATCGACAGCCGTTCGCAAACCGGGTCAGGTTTCGGAAAGCACCGGCATATGTTGAAGTCGAAAAGTGATTGATAAGCTACTATATCGAGCCATGGCGTAGTCCAGTGAAGTGCCGAGCTGGAGTCATCGCAAACAAAAAACCGGCCCGGTATCGGTCCCGCAGCACGTTGCTGCGAGGCCGATACCGGGCCGGTTTTCTCTTGGCTGACCTTACCTGCTGGCCAACCGCGGGCTAACTGGGGCCAGCTGGGGGCCAGCGTCGGCGGGCCAACCGCGGACTGACACCGCCGCGCGACGGCGGGGGACCGCCGCGATGCAGGGGTCGAGCTTGGCTGCTTAGCCGTTCGCGAAGACGATCTTGGCCTTGCGGGCGTCCGACTGCAGGCGAGCCAGCACGCCTTGCACGGCGGCGATCGCGCGCTTGATGTCGTAGGCAAAACCCAGGCGCGGAGCGTCGAGTTCGTGCTCGATCAGGTCGCGTTCGAGTTGGTCGGTGAGCTTGATATCGGATTGGGTGTTCATGGCGTCCTTCCTTACAGGGATAACCCTTATGGGGTTTTCCCGAATTGTAGGCAAAGGATTGCCGCATTGCAACATTAGGTAGAAATGCGTATGCCGGAAAGCAACATCTAAAGCAAATTTCGCAACCTTGTGAGTGACACTGCCGCTACAGGATGACGAGTCGACTCTATTAAATGCACCGTAGGGCACGCCGAGGGCGGCCGCGAGTGCGCTGGTCCCCGGCAAGCCAGCGAGCATTGCACCCTCCCGAGGGCGTCGCGCCAAGGCATCGGAACTGTAGTGAAGTCACGAATGGGATTGCCGCCCCATGCGTGAAATGATTGCACCATCACCTCCCGGAGACAGCATGCTGCCCGTCAACCACTTCAAGAAGGCCCTGCGCGCCGGCCAAGCCCAGATCGGCCTCTGGTCCACCATCCCCTCCCCCTTCGTTTCCGAGCTGATCGGCGGCGCCGGCTACGACTGGGTGCTGCTGGACACCGAGCACACGCCCACCGACGTGCCGCTGATGCTCAACCAGTTGCAGGCGGTCGCTGCGGCGCAGCCGGCGCCAGGCTCGCTGCCGACGCACGCGGTCGTACGGCCTGCATGGAACGACCCGGTACTGATCAAGCGCTACCTCGACATCGGTGCGCAGACGCTGCTGCTGCCCTTCGTCCAGAACGCGAAGGAGGCGCAGGCCGCGGTGCGCGCGATCCGCTATGCGCCCGAGGGCATTCGCGGCATGGGCGGCTCCACGCGCGCCACCAACTTTGGCCGCACGACCGACTATGTGGCCCGCGCGGCGGAGGAGCTGTGCCTGCTGGTGCAGGTGGAAACCGCCGAGGCACTCGAGCAGATCGAGGCGATTGCGGCGATCGACGGTATCGACGGCATCTTTATCGGCCCGGCGGATCTGTCTGCGAGCCTCGGCTACCCCGGCCAGGCACGCCACCCCGCCGTCAACCAGGCGATCGACGATGCCATCGGCCGGATTCGCGCCTGCGGCAAGGCGCCGGGCATCTTGATGGTCGACGAGCCGCGCGCGCGCCAATGCCTCGATCTGGGCGCCCTGTTCGTCGCCGTCGCGCTCGACACGGTGCTGCTGCGCGACGGCCTCGATGCGACCGCCGCCCGCTTTCGTACGCCAACGCCGACGACCGCGACGTCGCCGACGACCAGCAGCTATTGAGATTGCGGGGCAACGGCCCTGCTCACACAAGACTGTCCCGATGACCCGACGCACTTACGAGACCCTGCGCAGCGCACGCTGGTTTGCGCCTGACGACTTCCGCTCCTTCGGCCACCGCTCGCGCGTGCTGCAGATGGGCTATGGCTACGACGACTGGATGGGCAAGCCCGTCATCGCCATCATCAATACGTGGAGCGACGCGAACCAGTGCCACGCCCACTTCAAGCAGCGCGTGGACGACGTCAAACGCGGCATTCTGCAGGCGGGCGGATTTCCGCTGGAGCTGCCGGCCATTTCGCTGTCGGAGAGCATGGTCAAGCCGACCACCATGCTGTACCGCAATTTCCTGGCGATGGAGACCGAGGAGCTGTTGCGCAGCCACCCGGTGGACGGCGCGGTGCTGATGGGCGGCTGCGACAAGACCACGCCGGGCCTGACCATGGGCGCGTTGAGCATGGGCTTGCCATTCATTTATCTGCCCGCCGGCCCGATGCTGCGCGGCAACTGGAAAGGCAAGGTGCTCGGTTCCGGCTCCGATGCCTTCAAGTATTGGGACGAGCGCCGCGCCGGCCGTCTGTCCGACCAGTCCTGGCGCGAGATGGAGGCCGGTATCGCGCGCAGTCACGGCACCTGCATGACGATGGGCACGGCCGCCACGATGATGGGCATTGCAGAGGCCGTTGGCCTGGCGTTGCCGGGTGCCAGCAGCATCCCGGCGGCGGACGCCAATCACATCCGCATGAGCGCCGAGTGTGGCCGCCGCATCGTCGAGATGGTGTGGGAAGACCTGACGCCCGCCAGGCTGCTGACGCGCGCGAACTTCGAGAACGGCATTGCCTGCGCGATGGCGATGGGCTGTTCGACCAACGCCATCATTCACCTGATCGCGATGTCGCGCCGCGCGGGGCATCCCGTCAGCCTGGACGATTTCGACAAGGTCAGCCGCCACGTGCCGGTGATCGCCAACATCCGTCCCAGCGGCACCACCTATCTGATGGAGGACTTTTACTACGCCGGCGGCCTGCCGGCGATGCTCGAGCGCATCCGCGCGTATCTGCACACCGAGGCGCTGACGGTGAACGGCAGGACGCTGGGCGAAAACATCGCCGGCGCGCAGGTCTACCACGACGACGTGATCCGGCCGCTCGACAACCCGATCTACGCGGAAGGCGCGCTCGCCGTCCTGCGCGGCAATATCGCGCCCGACGGCGTGGTGATCAAGCCGAGCGCCTGCGCGCCGCACTTGCTGCGGCATACGGCGCGCGCGCTGGTGTTCGACGACTACCCGTCGTTGAAACAGGCGGTCGACGATCCGGATCTCGATGTGACCGCCGAAGACATGCTTGTGCTGCGCAACGCCGGCCCGCGCGGCGCGGGCATGCCCGAATGGGGCATGCTGCCGATCCCGACCAAGCTGCTCAAGCAAGGCGTCACCGACATGCTGCGGCTATCGGACGCGCGGATGAGCGGTACCAGCTATGGCGGCTGCCTGCTCCACTGCACGCCGGAAGCGGCCATCGGCGGCCCGCTCGCGCTGGTGCGCACCGGCGACCGGATCACCATCGACGTGCCCGCTCGCACCATCCACCTGGAAGTCACCGACGAGGAACTGGCCGCCCGACGCGCTGCCTGGACGCCGCCGCCCGTGCGTTATGAGCGCGGCTACGGCTGGATGTTCGGCCGGCACATCCTGCAGGCCAACGACGGCTGCGACTTCGACTTTCTGGAAACCAGCTTTGGCAAGCCCGTGCCCGAGCCGGACATCTTCTGACCCAGTACACCGATCGAGTAACCAATGAAAGCCGAAACCCGCCAACGTCTGGCCCAGGTCAGCACCGCCACGCTTTGCACCGCGCTGTTCAAGCGTGGACTGCGCAACCAGTTCATCCAGGACGTCCGCCCACTGAACCCCGGCCTGCCGAACATGGTGGGCGAGGCCTATACGCTGCGCTACATTCCCGCACGCGAGGATCGCAACGGCATCGAAGTCTTCCAGAACCGCGAACATCCGCAGCGCAAGGCGGTCGAGGAGTGCCCGCCGGGCGCGGTGATGGTGATCGACAGCCGCAAGGACGCGCGCGCCGCGTCGGCTGGCGGCATCCTGGTCGCGCGGCTGATGCAGCGGGGCGTGGCGGGCGTGGTCACGGACGGCGGCTTTCGCGACAGCCCGGAGATCGCCAAATACCGGATGCCGGCCTATCACAGCCGTCCCAGCGCTCCTACCAACCTGACATTGCACGAAGCCATCGAGATCAATGGCCCGATCGGCTGCGGCGATGTGCCGGTGTTTCCGGGCGACGTGGTGGTGGGGGATGCCGAGGGCGTGGTCGTCATCCCTGCGCACCTTGCCGACGAGATCGCCGCCGAAGCCGCCGAGATGACGGTGTTCGAGGATTTCGTGCAGGAGAAGGTGATGGAGGGCCGTTCGATCCTGGGCCTCTACCCGCCCACCGACGAAGCCACGCGCGCGCAGTTCAAGGCTTGGCGCGAGGCCCACGGGCGCTGAGCCCGTCTTCCGCTCGCGCCGCCCTGACACGGCGGCGCCGAATCAACCGGGTGCGCAGCGCCCACACCCACGACACCCCGAAATAGAACAGCAGGCTGGTCACGCTGGCCATCAGCGCCAGGCCGAGCACCAGCGGCTTGCCCACGCCCAGCACGCGGCGACGGGTTTCGGTCCACCAGCTTTCCTCTTCCACTTCGGCGGGCAGCGCGGCCGGGCCGGCGCCACCCGGCACGAGATTCACGGTCGCCCCCGGTTGCGCGACAGCCGCCAGCGCTTCCGGCGCCGGCGGCGGGCCGCCTTCTCCCAATACGGCGCTGCCGAGCCGCCACGCGGCGTAATAGATCGGGCCGAAGGTCAGCGGATTGCTGACGAAGGTAGTGGCCACCGCAGCCGGCACATTGGCGCGCAAGGCCACCGCCACGGCGGCGCTCATCGGAATCTGCGCGATCGGCAGCAGCAGGCCGAAAAACATGCCGAGCGCCACGCCCAAGGCCATGCCGCGCCGGCTGACATGCCACAGACGGGGGTGTTGCAGGATCGGTCCCATCCAGCGCAGCCACCGGTGCTGCTGCAACCGTTCGGGATCGGGCAGAAACCGGCGGAAGTGGCGGAACGGCGAGGAACTGCGCGGGGTGTCGGAATCGGAAGACTGACGGCGAGAGCGGAGCGGCGGCATCGGAAGGGGGACGGCTGACTACCGTGCAAGGATACCTCCGACGCGCGGCGGCGGACGGTTCTTGCCTCGAATTCTTCAACGGCCTCCCGGCGAGCCCCGTCAAGGCCCCGTCTCCCCTCATGCTGCTGGAACGTCACACAGCCTCAGCGCGGTGTTGGCCGCACCCCACGAACGGGTGATTAGGCAGTTGACCGCATATCCTGTAATGATAATAATTCGCATTCCCAAAAATTATTACAGTTCATTACAAAATGCGAGCCAAGCGTCACCCAATCACTGCCGCCCTGCTGGCGGCGTCCGTTCTTTCCCCCGCCGCGGTCCGGGCGCAAAGCGCCGAAACCCTGCCCGAGGTCAAGGTCAAGGCGAGCGCCAGCCGCGAGCTGGGCGAGGGCTACAACCCGCCGGATACCGTCAGTGCCACCAAGATGGATGTGCCGCTGCGCGACGTGCCGCAAACCGTGAACGTGGTGACCGCCGAGGTCATGCGCGACCAGCACGCGACCTCGATCCAGGACACGCTGAAGAATGTGCCGGGGGTGGGCTTCTCGCATGGGGACGGGCAACGCGATCAGGTCACGATCCGCGGCTTCACCGCGATCGCCGATCAGTTCGTCGACGGCATCCGGGACGACGCGCTGTATTTCCGCGACCTGTCGAACGTCGAGCGGATCGAGGTGATCAAGGGACCGGCCGCCGTGCTGTATGGCCGCGGCTCCTCGGGCGGCCTGATCAATCGGGTCACGAAAAAGCCGGGCCTCGATGTCACGGATTTGAGCCTGAGCTACGGCTCGTGGGCCGACCGGCGCGGCGAGGTCGATGTCGGCCGGGTATTGGGCGACGGCGCCGCGGCGTTTCGCATCACCGGCGCGGTGCAGCGCGCCGACAGCTACCGCTCGCAGCAGTTTCTGGACCGTACCGCGATCGCGCCGTCCCTCGATCTGAAGCTGGCGCCCGACACCAGGCTGCTGCTGCAGGCCGACTACCTGGAAGACCGCCGCGTGACCGACTTCGGCATTCCCGCCTTCAACGGCCGCCCGGTCGAGGTGCCGGCGTCGACGTACTACGGCGCCGCGAATGCGCGGGACGTCGACTACAGCCAGTCGCGCGTCTACTCGGGCACCGCCACGCTGACCCATCGCTTCAACGACCAATGGTCGATCCGCAACGCCACGCGCTACTACCACTACTCGCTGGACCGCAACAACACGCTGCCGGGCACCGTCAACGCAGCGCAGCGGACGGTGTCGCTGAACCGCTCCAACGTCTATCGCGAGGAGCATGGCTGGTTCAACCAGACCGACCTGACGCAGAAGGCCACGCTGTTCGGCATGAAACACGAGCTGCTGTACGGCGTCGAGGTCGGCCAGCAGAACAAGGATCTGGTCAACTATTCGCGCAACAACGTCGCCACGGTGGACCTGTTCCATCCGGTGCTGCCGACGCTGCCGCGCCTGATTGGCGGCACGCCGGGCACCACCAACCGCGGCACGTTCAAGACGCTGGGGCTCTACACCCAGGACATGATCACGCTGAGCGAACAGTGGAAGGCATTGGTCGGCGTGCGCTACGACCGCTTCGAACAGGAGACCGTCGACCGCCGCCCGAACCAGCGCGGCCTGTCGCGCACCGACGATGCATGGAGCCCGCGCGCCGGGCTGGTATGGCAGCCGTCGAAGACGCAGTCGTATTACCTCTCGTGGAGCCGTTCGTTCCAGCCGTCGGGCGAAACGTTCTCGCTGGCGGCCAATAACGCCGAACTGGCCCCGGAAAAAACCAGCAATACCGAGATCGGCGCCAAATACGATTTCCTCGATGGCCGCCTCAGCACCACGGTGTCGGTATTCCGGCTGGAACGCACCAATATCAAGGTCGCCAATGCCACCAATACCGCCCTGATGCCGATCGGCGAACAGCGCACCGACGGCGCGGAGCTGACCGTCGCCGGCGATATGGGGCAAGGCTGGAAGGTGCTGGCCGGCTATGCCTATCTCGATGCGCGCGTGACCCGCTCGAGCAGCGCGCTAGAAGGCAAGCGGGCCACGCTGACGCCGCGCCACAGCGGCAATGTCTGGGTGACCAAGGACCTCGGCCACGGTTTCGGCATCGGCGGCGGCCTGAACCTGGTCGGTGCGCGCATGGCCGATCCACAGAACACGGTTACGCTGCCCGGCTATGTCACGGCCGACATGATGGCCTGGTACCGGCGCGGCCCGGTCGAGCTCCAGCTAAACCTGTACAACCTGTTCGACAAGGGCTATATCGTGTCGGCCCACGGTTCGAATGCCAATCTGAACCTGCCGGGCGCACCGCGAAGCGTCATGGCGACGTTGCGGTACCGGATGTAGAGACTGGCAGCACCAGCGTCGGCGTGGGTCCGATCGGTTTCGCGGACCCGCCCGTCGTGGGGGCATCCGATTGGCCAGATTGGCGCTGCGCAACGGCCCGGGCGCTGCGCCGCATCATCAGATCGTCCACGTACTGCATGCAGCCGGCGCGAAAATCCGGCTGTATGGCTTCACAAGACCTGGCGTGACGCACATCGTGCATCAGCGCCCACGCATAACCCTGGAACAACTCGGCGCACGGCGCGGCGCAGGGCCTGCCGCCAAAATGGTCGCCGTCGGCGTGAAAGCCCGGAGCCAGCGCGGCGATCGGCGCGTTCGTCAGCGTGCCCTTTACTTGTGCCGCCCCCATCAGCATCACGGCAATGGTTCCGGCTCCGAGCAGAAATACAGAGAATTTCATCGTATCGGCATTGGCGCTGGCTCGCGCCGACCCCTTTGTATTATGGGAAACCCGTTTTGGCCATTACAAATACAACAACAACGGGCTTGCCGATATGAAATCTTTTTAAATCTCTGTGTCCGTTGTATTTTTGTCCGGACAGCAAAAACGCGGGACTGGAATCCGGTTAGGTTTTGGCGGCAATCGCGCCGGCGCAGCCGGCCATCATGGCAGCCGCGGTGCGATCGACGATCCGGACGCGTTTCGGGGACGAAATAAAGGTCCGGGTCTGCCGTGCCAGCATCAGGTAGAACAATTGCACGAGGAAATCGACCGCCACGCCGAGGGTCACGATCAGCACGATCTGGCCTGCCGTCAACGCCGTCATATCGAATGCCTGCGGCAATACCGCGCCGAAAAACACCATGGCCTTGGGATTGCCTAGCGTCAGGAAGGCGCCCGCCAGGAAACCGCTGCCGGAACGCGCCGGCTGCTGCGCCCCGCGGTGTCCATCTGACTTCCAAAGCCGCCATGCCATATAGAGCAGGAACAGCACGCCGAGCCATTTGACCACCACGAACACGGTGGCAAAGCGGACCGCGAGCGCCGAAAGCCCGAAGACCGCCGCCAGCAGCCAGACGGCATTGCCCGCTACCATGCCGACGATAAATGACCAGGCAGACGCGGCGCCCAGGCTGACCACCCTTGCAAACATGGCGCCTTGCGCGGGCCCCGGCAATGCGGCCGCAATGGCAAAGGGAACGAGGAATAGCCAGATATTCATGGTGCTGTCGTCCACAAATGGTCGGTGCAACGGTGCCTCAGTATAGCGGCGGGCAGGCGCGCCATTACCCTTTCCTTTTTTCCTGAAGAGGGCGTATGCCCGCGCACCGGCCTATATCGCCCTCGCCTGCAAAATCGCCACCATCCGCTGCGCCAGCGGCGACAAATAGGCGCCGGCGCGCGCGATCACGCCCACCCGCCGGCGCAGATCGAGTTCTTCGCTGCTGAGCCGCAGCGCACGAAAACCGGCCAGCGGCCTGGCCATATGCGCCCCCGCAATGCTCAGCATGCGCGTGCCCCGCACCAGATAGAACAACGAGGCGCTGCCGAAATCGGCTTCGACGCGAAGATTCGGCGGCGGCAGGCCGCGCTGCTGAAAGGCGGCCTCGAGCTGCTGGCGCAGCAGGATATGCGCGCTCGGCAGCAGCCATTCCTGATCCACCAGATCGGCAAGCCGCAGGCCGCGCTTGCGATGCAGCGGATGCGACTCGTCGGCGACCACCGCAAGCGTGTCGTCGAACAGGTCGTGCACGACGAACTCGTCGGTTCGCTGACGCGGCACCGGCGCAATGGCCAGGTCCAGTTCGCCGGCCCGCAGCGGGTCCATCAGGTCGCGCGCCATCCGGCGGCTCAGCCGCAACCGTGCCACCGGCCGCTCCTGCATCAGCTGGCGGCAGGCGTCGAGCACCACGGGGTTCGGAATGGAGGGCGAGTAGCCGAGCCGCAGCACGCCCTGCTCGCCGGTGCGGATGCCGCGCATCTCGGCCAGCGCGTCTTCGTATTCCAGCCGGATGCGCCGGGCGCGGTCGATAAAGGCCGCGCCGGCCTGGGTCGGCCGCATGCCGAGCGCGGTGCGCTCGAACAACGGCAGGCCGATCTGCCCTTCCACCCGCTGCACGGCCTTGGTCAGCGCCGGCTGGCTCATGCCCAGCGCCTCGGCGGCGCGGCCGATGCCGCCGTGGGCCGCCACCTCCAGCACGTACTCCAGATCGCGTGTCTCCATGCCGCACTCCTCGCATTCCTGTCGGTTATGGGTTTATTTCCAACGCAGCATTGTAGTGATGTCTCGCGTCTTCCAAACTGCGGCCAAAGCAGATCAAGGAGACATCGATGACCTTCGCCTATTTCCTGCGGCGTGCCGCGCGCTATTGGGGCGACCGTCCCGCGGTGCTGTATCGCGACCGCGCGCTGAGCTATCGCCAGCTGGACGAGCGTTCGACCCGGCTGGCCAATGCGCTGCTGGGACTGGGTCTGGCCAAGGGCGACCGCGTCGCGGTGCAGTCGCGCAATTGCACGGAACTGGTCGAGATCGAGTGCGCGTTGTTCAAGGCCGGGCTGGTCAAGGCCGCGCTGAACCCGCGCTTCACCGCCGCCGAGGCGACGCAGGTGGTCGACAACTGCACGCCGCGCGTGATGATCGCGGGGCACGGCTACACCGGTTATGGTCCGCAGACGGCCGGCTTTGGCTCGGTCGATACCTTTATCGCGATCGGCGAGGCCGCGCCGGGCTATCTGCAATACGAAGATCTTCTGGCCCGTGGCGGCACGCAGGCGCCCGATTACGCGCCGCAGGCCAGCGACCTTGCCGTGCTGCATTTCTCCTCGGGTTCGACCGGCAAGATCAAGGCGGCGATGCAGAGCTACGGCAACCGCATTGCCTCGCTGCGCAAGATCGTGCTGGGCATGGACCGCCCTGCCCGCTCCGGCGACCGGCTGGCGCTGATCGGCCCGGTCACGCATGCATCGGGCATGCTGATGCAGCCCTACCTGTACTGCGGCGCCACGCTGGTGCTGTTCGACAAGTTCGAGCCGGCGCATTTCCTCGCCGAGATCGCCCGTCTTCGCATTACCCATGTGTTCATGGTTCCGGCGATGATCAACATGGTGCTGGCCGAGCCGTCGCTGGCCACCGCCGATCTGTCGAGCCTGAAGACGCTGGCCTATGGCGCCGCGCCGATGGCCCCCGCCCGCATCCGGGAGGCGTGGGAGCGCATCGGTCCGATCCTGTCGCAAGGTTATGGCGCCAGCGAATCGACCTCGGGCGTCACGCGGCTGTCCACCGCCGATCATGCCGATGCGCTGGCCAATCGCCCGGAACGGCTGGCTTCGTGCGGCCGCGCGATGGGCGAGACCGAGGTGCGCGTGGTCAACGAGCGCGGCGAGGAAGTCAGCGGCGACGAAATCGGCGAACTGGTGATCCGCGGCGAGGACGTGTTCCAGGGCTACTGGGGCGAGCCCGAGCTGACGCGCGAGGTGCTGATCGACGGCTGGCTGCATACCGGCGATCTGGCCCGCGTCGACGAGGAAGGCTTCATCTATCTGGTCGACCGCAAGAAGGACATGATCATCTCCGGCGGCTTCAACGTCTATCCGACCGAGGTGGAAGCCACGCTGTACCAGCATCCCGACGTGATGGAAGCCTGCGTGATCAGCGTGCCCGATGCGACCTGGGGCGAGAGCGTCAAGGCGGTGGTGACGCTGTGGCCGGGGCGCGAACTGAGCGCGGCGGACCTGATCGCGCATTGCCGTGCACACATCGCCGACTACAAGACGCCCCGTTCGATCGATTTCGTCAGCGAGCTGCCGAAGAACGCCAGCGGCAAGCTGGCCCGCAAGGTGGTGCGCGAGCGCTATTGGCAGGGTCAGGAACGCCGCGTGAACTGAACACTGCGCTGAAAACTGCGCTGACAACTGAGCTGACACCTAAGCTGCCACCTTGGTTGACACACTGCTCACCGCCCACGACACCAAGGAACGACGCCATGTTCGAATACCTGACCAATCCCGTGCTGGTCGAAACGCGGGCCGCCATTCGGCGCTTCATCGACGAGGAACTGCGGCCGATGGAGCGCGAGCTCGGGCTGGGCTCGGAAGACCCGTGGCCGAAGGAGGTGCTGCGCCGGGTCTGGCGCCGCTCCAGCGAGCTGGGGCTTTACGCCGCCTGCCTGCCGGTCGAACTGGGCGGCAAGGGGCTCAATATCGCCGAGCAGTGCGCGCTGAAGGCCGACATCGCCGCCAGCGGCTGCTCGCTGGCGCCGCATGTGCTGGGCGACCTGGGCGGTCCGCCGCGCGTGGGCAATATGCTGAAATACGCCACGCCCGAGCAGATCGAGCGCTATTTCGGGCCGGTGATCCGCGGCGAGCGCTCGACCTGCTTCGCGATGACCGAGCCGCATTCCGGTTCGGATGCGATGAGCATCTCGACCACCGCGATGGTCGACGGCGACGAGCTCGTCATCAACGGCCACAAGCACTACATCAGCGGCGCACCGTTCGCCGACTTCGCCATCGTGCTGTGCGTGACCGACGCCAGCACCACGCCACCGTCGATCAGCGCGGTGCTGGTCGATCTCGATCTGCCGGGGGTCACGGTCGACACCGAATACACGCCGATGTCTGGCCAGCATATCGATGCCGATATCCGCATGGTCGATGTGCGCGTGCCGCGCGGCAATATCCTCGGCGGCGAGGGCAACGGCTTCAAGCTCAGCATGTCGCGCATCAACGTCAACCGGCTGCTGCATTGCCCCAGCATGCTCGGTCTGGCCACCAGCGCGTATCGCGCTTCGGTGGAATATGCCGGCAAGCGCCGCCAGTTCGGCGGCCCGATCGCGCGGTTCCAGGCGATCCAGCACATGCTCGCCGACATGGCGGCGGCGCTGTGGGCGTGCGAGGCGATGATCGCGCAGACCGCCGCGCTGGCCGACAGCGGCGCCGATCTGCGCATGAAGGCCGCGGCCTGCAAGCTGTTCGTGTCCGAGCGCTGCTTCGAGATCGCCGACAAGGCGGTGCAGATCCACGGCAATGTGGGCGTCACGCGCGGCCATCCGGTCGAGCAGACCTTCCGCAAGCTGCGCATGTTCCGCATCTTCACGGGCACCAGCGAGATCCAGCGCAATACCATTGCGCGGGCGATCCTGGAGCCGCTGATGGAGCAGGCGGGGAAAGGCATGGCGGCCGAAAAGGGTCGATAGACAGCGCAGGGGCTCATTGAGCGGCGGTTGCCCTCTCCCCCAACCCCTCTCCCGCAGGCGGGAGAGGGGAGCAAACCAGAGGGGTTTCCACCTTTGCGCTGACGCCCGCCATCGGCTCCCCTCTCCCGCGAGCGGGAGAGGGGTGGGGGAGAGGGAGAAAGCTCTCGCCATCCCACAAAGGGCAGCAGCACACCAACGATCGACGCAGCCCAGACTGCGCCAGCAGACCAGGAGACAGCAAATGCATCGCAGAACATGGCTGGCCGCCGCGGGCGCCGCGGCACTGGGCGGCATCCTGCCGCGCGCGTACGCCGCCAACGACTATCCGAACCGGCCGATCCGGCTGATCGTTCCCTTCCTGGCCGGCACCTCGCCCGACAACATGGCGCGCGCGCTGTCGGCCGAGCTGGCACCGAAGCTCGGCCAGCCGCTGGTGGTCGAGAACATGCCCGGGGCGGGCGGCATCATCGGCGGCCGCGCGCTCAAGCGCGCTACGGCGGACGGCTACACGTTGGGCGTGCTGGCCAACACGCATGTGATCAACATCCATATGTACAAGCAGGTGCCGTACGACCCGGCGCGCGACTTCACCTGCATCGCGCCGTTGTCGGGCGGCCCGACCGCGCTGGTGGTGCCCGCCAATTCGCCGTACCGCACCGCGGCCGACCTGATCGCGGCGATGAAGCGCGCCCCGGGCAAGCTGAACTACGGCTCCGGCGGCAAAGGCAGCATCGCCCATCTGGCGGTCGAATCGCTGCTGCACCAGACCGGCACCGAAGCGGTTCACGTGCCGTACAAGGGCGCGCCCGAGATCCTGACGGCGATGCTGACCGGGCAGACCCAGTTCGGCATGCCGGTGCTCAGCACCGCGACCTCGTATCTGCGCAATGGCCAGGTCCGCGCGCTGGCCGTCACCACGGCCGAGCGGTCGCGCTACTTCCCCGATGTGCCCACGCTGGCCGAGGCGCTGCCGCCCGGCTTCGTGCTCGACAACTGGAGCGGCCTGTTCGCACCGGCGGGCCTGCCCGCCGCGCTGACGCAGCGGCTGTTCACCGCAATCAACGAAGTGCAGGCCAGCGGCAAGCTCGATGCGATGCTGGAGGCCAGCGCAGGCGAATTGCGCCGCAGCGCCTCGCCGGCGCAGTTCCGCGAGATGGTCTCGGCCGAGACCAAACGCTACGCGTCGCTGATGCGCGATATCGGCATGACGGCCGACATTGGCTGAGCGGGCGCCAGCCATGACATCGAGCGAGCCATCGACCAATGCATCGGCCAACCCGTCGAGCGAGCCGTCGAGCAAGCCGTCGAGCAAGCCATCGACCAAGCCGTCGAGCAAGCCGGACTGGTCCTGCCTGAACGACGTCAGGATCATCGATCTGAGCCAGCTGCTGCCCGGCCCGCACGCCACGCTGCAGCTGCAGCAGCTGGGCGCCGACGTGATCAAGGTCGAGCGGCCCGGCGTCGGCGATACCTCGCGCGCGTTGAGCGCCTCGGTGTTCGCGCAGTTCAATCGCGGCAAGCGTTCGGTCGCGCTCGATCTGCGGCATGCCGACGGACGCGCGGCCTTCCTCGAGCTGGTGCGCGATGCGGACGCGGTCGTCGAGGGCTTTCGTCCCGGCGTGATGCAGCGTCTCGGCCTCGACTACGCCGAACTGGCCAAGGTCAATCCGGCCATCGTGCTGTGCTCGATCTCGGGCTTCGGCCAGACCGGGCCCTATGCCGAGCAAGCCGGCCACGACCTGAACTATCTGGCGCTGGCCGGCTACTGGGCGGCGCCGGTACAGGTGCGCGACAAGGTCGCGCGGCCGCGCGTGCGCGTGTCGGACTATGCGGCGTCCAGCTATGCCGCGCTGGCGCTGACCGTCGCCATCCTCAGCGCGCGCCAGCACGGGCGCGGCCAGCATCTCGACGTATCGATCCACGATGCGGTGCTGTCGTGGACGGCCCACGGCGCCTGGGCCGCGCACCAGCATGCCGACGCCCCGCTGCGCTCGCCCACCGTGATGCCGGAGAACGACCTGTTCGAGACGCGCGACGGCCGTCATCTGGCGCTCGGGATTCTGGAGAACAAGTTCTGGTTGAACCTGCGCGACGCGTTGGGCGAGAAATTCCCTTCGCTGAAGGACCCGCGCTTTGCCGAGCGGGCCGGCCGTCAGCGTCACAAGGTCGAGGTCAATGCGCTGCTGGCGCAGATCTTCGTCAGCCGCACGCTGGCGCAATGGCTGGACCTGCTGGCCGGCGTCGATCTGCCGATCTCGCCGGTGTTGAACGCCAAAGAACTGCTGCAGGACCCTCATGTGCAGGCGCGCGGCACGGTGCGTCAGGTGTCGGACCCGGACCAGGATCGCGTCGCGGTCCGTTTTCCGGTGCGCTTCTCGCTGGGCCTGCCCGATGGCGATGACCATGTGGCGGCGTTGGGCGAGCACGCGCCACGCTGGTCCGCAGACTGAATGACCAAGGCCGGCCCCGCGTTTGCGCGGCGGCCGGCCTTGTGAACCTCTGAAGCCCGGTCAGGGCGAGTCCGCGCGCTCAGTACGTTTCGAGATGCAGCCGCCCTTCGCGCTTCAGCGATGCGGCCACCGCTTCCCAATCCAGGCCCGCCTGCTCGGCGATATCGCGCAGCGCCAGCACCACGCCCTCTTCCATGCTCTTCAGCCCGCAGACATAGAAGTAGCTGTCCGGATCGGCCAGCAACGCGGCCAGGTCGGCTGCACGCTCGCGCATCAGGTCCTGCACATAGCGCTTGGGCTGGCCCGGCGTACGCGAGAACGCCAGGTTGATGTCGATGAAGTCCTTGGGCAGGTTCTGCAGCGGACCGAAGTAAGGCAGTTCCTCCTGCGTGCGCGCGCCGAAAAACAGCATCAGCTTGCCGCCCTCGAACTTGCCCGACTTGCGCAGGCGGCGCCGCCATTCGGTCATCGCCCGCATCGGCGCGCTGCCGGTGCCGGTGCAGATCATCACGATGTTCGAGCGCGGGTGGTTCGGCATCAGGAAGCTGTTGCCGAACGGGCCGATCACCTCGACCGTGTCGCCGACCTGCAGGTCGCACAGATAGTTGGAGGCCACGCCGCGCACCGGATTGCCCTGGTGGTCCTCGAGCACGCGCTTGATCGTCAGCGACAGATTGTTGTAGCCCGGCCGCTCGCCATTGCGCGGGCTCGCCACCGAGTATTGGCGCGCATGATGCGGGCGGCCCTGCTCGTCGACGCCCGGCGGCACGATGCCGATCGACTGCCCCTCCAGCACCGGGAACGGCATCGCGCCAAAGTCCAGCACCAGATGATGGGTGTCGTAGTCGCGGCCGACTTCGGTCACGCGCACATTGCCGACCACGGTGGCGGTGATCGATTTGATCGCCGACTTCGGCCCGTACAGATTGGTGTAGCAATGGGCGGCGGACCACGGCGGCAGCGTGGCGCCGTACTGCGCGCTGTTGAACGGCGCGATCTGGGCCAGGGCCGGATCGACCGGCTCCTCTACCGCCTCCAGGGCCTGAGCTTCGGCAATCGCTTCCGCACCGACGCCGCTTGCGGCCAGCTGCTCGCGGCTCAGCTCCTCCGGCAGCGTGTCCCAGCCGAACTGCTCGTCCAGCGTATAGGGCCGCGTGCGCGGCACCATGCGCCAGTTGTCGATCGAGCCGGTCGGACACGGCGACACGCAAGCCATGCACAGATTGCACTTGTCGGCATCGACCACGTAATTGCGCGAATCGTGCGTGATCGCGCCGACTGGGCAGGTCATCTCGCAGGTATTGCAGCGAATGCAGATCTCGGGGTCGATCAGATGCTGCTTGATGATTTGCATGTCTGCCATATCCATGGCCGTCTCCAGATGCTGCCGCGGCTCGGCGCTACGTTCGGTCACGCGCGGTCGCTGTCGTTGTTGCTGGCGCTGTTGCGCCGATATTGCCGCCGATATTGCCGTTGCTCTCGCCGTCGCTCAATTGAAGCGCACGTACTCGAAATCCACCGGCTGGCGGTTGACGCCCATCGCCGGCGGCGCAATCCAGTTGGCGAACTTGCCCGGCTCCACCACGCGGCCCATCAGGCTGGCCACGAAGGCGCGATCGTCCTCGCTCGGCAGCCACTGGTCGACATTGGCCTGCCATTCGGCGTCCGAAATCACGCGGCCGTCCGGCGACACCTTGACGCCGGCCAGCGCGCCGATATTGCGGTGGAAGGCCTTGTGCGGAACCTTCAGCCGGAACGGAATGCCGGCCTTGTCGATGACCCGGTTCCAGCGCTCGACGCCGGCCACGCTGTCCTTGATGTAGTCGTCGCGCAGCACTTCGTTCAGCGCGTTCAGCATCGGCACTTCCTTCTCGACCAGCTGCCCGCCGGCGGCCTGCAGCACGCGATAGGTGCTGTCCTTCAGCAGATGATCGTCGTTGCGCTTGCCTTCCTCGAAACGGCCCTTCAGGCCGGTGCTGTAGAAGGTCGCGGCATTGCTGGACTCGTCGGCGCCGAACAGATCGATCGTCACGCTGTAGTGGAAGTTCAGATAGCGCTGGATGGTCGGCAGATCGATCACGCCGGCGGCGCGCAGCTTGGCCGGATCGTCGGTCTTCAGTTCGTTCATCACCTGGCAGGTGCGCTGGATCACGCGCGACACGCCCGACTCGCCGACGAACATGTGGTGCGCTTCCTCGGTCAGCATGAACTTGGTGGTGCGGGCCAGCGGATCGAACGCGCTCTCGGCCAGCGCGCACAGCTGGAACTTGCCGTCGCGGTCGGTGAAGTAGGTGAACATGAAGAACGACAGCCAGTCCGGCGTGCGCTCGTTGAACGCCTGCAGGATGCGCGGGTTGTCCTGCTCGCCGCTGCGGCGCTCGAGCAGCGCCTCGCCTTCCTCGCGGCCATCGCGGCCGAAGTACTTGTGCAGCAGATAGACCATCGCCCACAGGTGGCGGCCTTCCTCGACGTTGACCTGGAACAGGTTGCGCAGGTCGTACATGCTCGGCGCGGTCAGCCCCAGATGGCGCTGCTGCTCGACCGAGGCGGGCTCGGTATCGCCCTGCGTCACGATGATCCGGCGCAGATTGGCGCGGTATTCGCCGGGGACGTCCTGCCACGCGTCCTCGCCCTTGTGGTCGCCGAAATGGATCTTGCGGTTCTGTTCGGCGGGGTTCAGGAAGATGCCCCAGCGATAGTCCGGCATCTTGACGTAGCCGAACTGCGCCCAGCCCTGCGGATCGACACTGATCGCGGTGCGCAGATAAACGTCGAAGCCCTGCGAGCCCTCCGGGCCCATGTCGTTCCACCAGCTCAGGTAGTTCGGCTGCCACTGTTCCAGCGCGCGCTGCAGCGTGCGGTCTTCGCTGAGGTTGACGTTGTTGGGGATCTTGTCGCTGTAGTTGATACCGGACATCGTTGGTCTCCCGGTGATATGCGTTGTGTCGTTGTGTCGTTGTGTCGCTGTGTCGCTGTGTGGTTGCGTCGTTCGTTGGCCGCGTCGCCGACCATCGGGTCAGACGCGATTCCAGTCGAATGCCGCCTTGTCGCCCTTGCCGTAGACCTTCAGCGCGCCCTTGTCGCCGACGGCGTTGGGCCGCTGGAAGATCCAGTTCTGCCAGGCGGTCAGCCGGCCGAAGATGCGCGTGAACATGGTCTCCTGGCCGTTGAAGCGCAGATTCGCCTCCATGCCGGTCAGCGCGTCGGGCGACATCGCCACGCGTTCCTCGATCGCAATGCGCAACTCGTCGGCCCAGTCGATGTCGTCCGGGTTCGAGGTCGCCAGGCCCAGCGCGAAGGCGGCATCCGCATCGAGCGGCTGGCCGGCCTTGGCGCGCACCGCTTCCAGCGCCGGCGCTTCGTCGTAGAAGCGGCGGCCCAGGCGGCTCTGGCCGGTGGCCATCGGATAGACGCCGAAGTTGGTCTCGCCGACGACGATCTTCGGCGCGCGCGCCTCGTCGTCGGGCAGCGCCAGGTGATAGATGCGATCGCAGGCCAGCGCCAGCTCCAGCAGCGAGCCGGCAAAGCAGGTACCCTCGTCGACCAGCGCGAACAGGCTGCGCGACGACACGTCGAGACGGCTGAACGTACGGCGCAGCAGGCCGATGGTTTCGCGCACCAGCCAGTGGTCGCGATGCGCCAGCAGCGTGGCGTCCATCTGCAGCACGCCTTCCGCGTCGCCGGCGGTCCTGATCAGCCAGGTGCCGATTTCCAGCTCGTTGGTGCGCATCGACAGAATCGCGTCCTCGAGCTCGCGCCCCAGCTGCAGCGGATACCAGGCGGCGCCGGCTTCGGCGATCGCTGCCGGCGTTTGCGGCTGCGGGCCGCGCGGCGCGTGGATCGTGAAGGTGGCGGTGCGGGCAGCGCGATCGATCTGCACGTCGACATAGCCGTAGTGCAGCGCATCGGCTTCGACGGTGCGCTCCAGCGGCGTCAGCGCGATGCCCTGCGCATCCGCCGGGCGGTCGCTCTGCTCGGCCAGCGCCAGCGCGCGCTCCTGCACCTTCTGCGCGAACACGGCGGGCTTGGCGATCTCGTCGACCAGGCGCCAGTCCTTGGCACGCTGTCCGCGCACGCCTTCGGTGGTGGTGCAGAAGATATCGGCCAGATCGTGCCGCACATGGCGCTTGTCGGTGACGCGGGTCAGGCCGCCGGTGCCGGGCAGCACGCCCAGCAGCGGCACTTCGGGCAGGCTGACGGCCGACGAGCGGTCGTCGACCAGCAGGATTTCGTCGCAGGCGAGCGCGAGCTCATAGCCGCCGCCGGCGCAGGCGCCGTTGACCGCGGCAAGGAATTTCAGGCCGCTGTGCTTCGAGGAATCCTCGATGCCGTTGCGGGTCTCGTTGGTGAACTTGCAGAAGTTGACCTTCCACGCGTGGCTGCTGACGCCGAGCATGAAGATGTTGGCGCCAGAACAGAACACCTTCTCCTTGCCGCTGGTGATCACGACGCTGCGCACTTCCGGATGTTCGAAGCGGATGCGGTTCAGCGCATCGTTCAGCTCGATGTCGACGCCGAGGTCGTAGCTGTTCAGCTTGAGCTTGTAGCCGGGACGCAGGCCGGCGTTCTCGTCGATATCGAGCACCAGCGTGGCGACCGGTCCGTCGAACCGCAGCTGCAGGTGCTTGTATTGGGAGGGGTCGGTCTGGTAGTCGACGCGGGGGACCTGGGTCACGGCATTGTCTCCTGTTCTCTGTGCTGACATCGCTGTCTGTTCAGGCTATGCGCCTCGTGCCGCAAAGCACGATAGTGCATGGATGCGGGATCCGATGTCACGCATCATAGTGCAGCATCCTGCGTACCGTCAAGAATTATTGTGCATGTTGACGGATGGCCGTCGTGCTGCGCTTTACTTCATACAGAGGGTGACGAAGGGGCGGCATTACGTAAGGAAGGCCGCAGAGCGATCCCGCCTGATCAGCCCTATAGGCCCTACAGGCCCTATACGCTCGTCTACTTGCCAGGCCGCTCGCCTTTCATTCACCGGTGCATTGGCCGCCGCTACTGCAATATAGTTCTTGACAGGGACAGCGTCGACCTCTATGGTTCGCCCATGCACCATAATGCATTAACAGCAGACGTGCAAACCGGTTCGGTTTCCCCCGATATCACGGAGCGCTTGCCGATGTCCCCCACCCTTCCACCGGCCGCCCTGGCCTTCCGCCAGCAATTGGCGCAACTGACGGCTCGCCTCGCCGGCCGTCCGCTCGACACCGGGCTCGATGCCTGGCTCAACGCCGAATACGGCCCCGATACCGAGTCCTACCGCGCACTGAAAGCCGCCTGCGAAACCGGCGTCGCCGAAGGCTGGCTGTGCGATCGCGAAGGCGCCGGCATCCGCTACGGCCGCATCTTCAAACCCGCCGACGACCTGCATGGCTTCTCGGTCGACGTGGTCGACATGAACGATATCGCCGGCCCGCATCACACCCACCCCAACGGCGAGATCGATCTGATCATGCCGATCGAGGGCGACGCCCGCTTCGACGGACGTCCCGCCGGATGGCTGGTGTGTCCGCCCGGCAGTGCCCATCGCCCCACGGTGTCGAACGGCCGCGCGCTGGTCCTTTACCTGCTGCCCGAAGGGCGCATCGAGTTCACCCGGCAGGAGGCAGCATGAGCGAGTCGCTACCGAACTATCTGGCCGGCCGCTGGCAGCACGGCAACGGCAAGGGCACAGCGCTGATCGACCCCGTCCTGGGCGACGAACTGGCGCGCGTCGATGCCACCGGCCTCGACCTCGCCGAAGGCTTTGCCTTCGCGCGGGAAAGAGGCGGCGCCGCGCTGCGGGCACTGACCTATCGCGAACGCGCGCAACTGCTGGGTGCCATCGTGCAGGTGCTGCAGCAACACCGCGACGCCTATTACGAGATCGCGACCGCCAACAGCGGCACGGTCAAGCGCGATTCCGCGGTCGATATCGACGGCGCGATCTTTACGCTGGGCAGCTATGCCAAGCTGGGTGAAACACTTGGCGATCGGCGCTATCTGCTCGATGGCGAAGCGGCGCGGCTCGGCAAGGACCCGTTGTTCCAATCGCAACACGTGCTGGTCCCCACGCGCGGCGTCGCGCTGTGCATCAACGCCTTCAACTTCCCTTCGTGGGGCCTGTGGGAGAAGGCCGCGCCCGCGCTGCTGTCGGGCGTGCCGGTGATCGTCAAGCCGGCCACGTCCACCGCCTGGCTGACGCACCGCATGGTCCACGATGTGGTCGAGGCCGGCATCCTGCCGCCGGGCGCGCTGTCGATCGTCTGCGGCAGTTCCGACGGGCTGCTCGATGCGCTGGAGCCGTTCGACGTGGTTTCATTCACCGGCTCGGCGCAGACGGCCGCGCAAATCCGCTCGCATCCGGCGATCGCGCAGCGCTCGGTGCGCGTCAATATCGAGGCCGACAGCGTCAATTCGGCGCTGCTGTTGCCGCGCGAGGCCGGCGGCAACGATGCGCTCCCGCTGCTGGCCACCGAGGTCGTGCGCGAAATGACGGTCAAGTCGGGACAGAAATGCACGGCGATCCGGCGTGTGCTGGTGCCCGAGTCGCTGTACGACGCCGCCGCGGAAGCCATTGCGGCGAAGCTGCGCGAGATCACCGTCGGCAATCCGCGCCATCCCGAGGTACGCATGGGTTCGCTGGTCAGCCGCGCGCAGCTCGCCACCGTGCGCGAGGGCCTGGCGCAATTGCAGGCACAGACGCAGACCTTGCACGATGGTGCCAACCAGGCGCTGATCGATGCCGACCCGGCCGTGGCCTGCTGCATCGGGCCGACGCTGCTGGGCACACGCGATCCCGATGGCAACGCGCTGGTGCATCGGATCGAAGTGTTCGGCCCGGTCGCCACGCTGATGGCCTATCGTGAGCGGCAAGGCGAGGACGGCATCGACGCCGGCCATGCCTTCGAACTGGCACGCCGCGGCGAAGGTTCGCTGGTGGCCTCGCTCTACGGCAGCGATCCCGCGGCGCTCGCTGCAGCGTCGCTTCAGCTTGCCGACAGCCATGGCCGCGTCCACGTGATCTCGCCCGATGTCGCGCAACTGCATACCGGCCACGGCAACGTGATGCCGCAATCGCTGCACGGCGGCCCCGGCCGCGCCGGTGGCGGCGAGGAATTGGGCGGCCTGCGCGCACTGAATTTCTACCATCGGCGCAGCGCCGTGCAGGCCAGCACGGCGGTACTGGACCGACTGTAAGAAGGCGACAGCGGGCCACGCTCGCACCGCAGACATCGAAGCATTCGAGCATTCGAGCATTCGAGCATTCGAGCATTCGTAGAACAGATGGGGAGACAACGCATGGCAGCCGCAACGACGACTACCGCGACCACGATCACAACAACGGCGCCGGGCGCCAACCCGCCGCCGGTGGCAGCACCCACCGCGCCCTTCAACTTCGCCCAGTACCTGCTGGAAGCCAACGCACATCGCGGCGACAAGATCGCCTATATCGACGACCAAGGTGCCCTGCGCTACGGCGAACTGGCCGAGGGCGTGCGCCGGTTTGCTACCGCGCTGCAGGCCATCGGCGTACGCCGCGAGGAACGCGTGCTGCTGCTGATGCACGACTGCAGCGATTGGCCAGTCTGCTTTCTCGGCGCGATCTACGCCGGCATCGTGCCGGTCGCGGTCAACACGCTGCTGACCGCGGACGACTACGCCTACATGCTGCAGCACAGCCGCGCCCGCGCGGCGCTGGTGTCGGCAACGCTGCTGCCGGTGCTGGAGCAGGCGATGGCGAAGGCGATGGCGGAAGGCGGCCATGAGGTCGACCACGTGATCGTCTCGCGCCCCGAAGGCGCCCTGCCCGCCGACACGATCCCGCTCGATACGTTGATCGCCGACCATGCGCCGCAGGCGGCTGCCGCCGCGACCGGTCCTGACGATCCCGGCTTCTGGCTCTACTCGTCCGGCTCGACCGGCCGGCCCAAGGGGGTGCTGCACAGCCAGGCCAACCCGTACTGGACCGCCGAACTCTATGCCAAGCCGATTCTTGGCCTGACCGAAGACGACATCTGCTTCTCGGCGGCCAAGCTGTATTTCGCCTACGGGCTGGGCAACGGCCTGACCTTCCCGTTGAGCGTCGGCGCCACCGTGGTGCTGATGGCGGAGCGGCCGACACCCGAGGCGATCTTCCGGCGCTGGCTCGACCATCGCGCGACGGTGTTCTTCGGCGCGCCGACCGGCTATGCCGGCATGCTGGCCTCGCCCGCGCTGCCCGCGCGCGAACAGGTGGCGCTGCGGCTGTGCTCGTCGGCCGGCGAGGCGCTGCCCGCCGAGCTGGGCCAGCGCTTCACCGCGCATTTCGGCTGCGAGATCATCGATGGCATCGGCTCGACCGAAATGCTGCACATCTTCCTGTCGAACCGGCCGGGCCAGGTGCGCTACGGCACCACCGGCTGGCCGGTGCCGGGCTACACCATCGAATTGCGCGACGAGGAAGGCCGGCCAGTGCCCGACGGCGAGGTCGGCGATCTCTATATTCAGGGCCCGAGCTCGGCGCTGATGTATTGGGGCAATCGCGACAAGTCGCGCGAGACCTTCCAGGGCAGCTGGACCAGGAGCGGCGACAAGTACGTGCGCAATGCCGATGGCACCTACTGCTATGCGGGCCGCAGCGACGACATGCTGAAGGTGAGCGGCATCTATGTCTCGCCGTTCGAGGTCGAAGGCACGCTGATGCAGCATCCGGCGGTGCTCGAAGCCGCAGTGATCGGCGTCAACGACGCCCAGGGGCTGACGCGCAGCAAAGCCTTCGTCGTGCTCAAGCCCGGTATGCATTGCGACGAGGCCGAGCTCAAGGCCTTCGTGAAGGAACGGCTGGCACCGTACAAGTACCCGCGCCTGATCGAGTTCGTCGACAGCCTGCCGAAGACCGCGACCGGCAAGATCCAGCGCTTCCGGCTGCGCGAACGCGAGCAGGAGCAGCAGCAACAGCAGAAGGAACACCAGCAGGAACATCAGCAGGGAAGCGAGCCTGACGCCGGCGTCGCCTCGAACGTGCTGCTGTCGCCCGACGGGCAACTGGCACTGGCGGGGCTGCAATGAACGCGCCGGTCGAGTTCGTGCAGATCGACTGGGCCGGCCGCCCGGTGCGGATCGAATATCAATGGCTGGGCACGGACGGCAAGACGAATCGCGACGCCCCGCTGCTGGTGTTCCTGCACGAGGGCCTGGGTTCGGTGGCGATGTGGCGGGATTTCCCGCAGCGGGTGTGCGAGGCGCTGGGTTGCCGCGGACTGGTGTATTCGCGGCCCGGTTATGGACGCTCGACGCCGCGGGCCGCCGACGAGGTGTGGCAACCGGACTTCATGCACCGCCAGGCGCATGAGGTTCTGCCCGCACTGCTCGCGGCGCTCCGCATCGACACCGAGGCCGAGCCGCCCTGGTTGCTGGGGCACAGCGATGGCGGCTCGATCGCGCTGCTGTATGCGGCCCGGTTTCGCTCGCGCGTGGGCGGCACCATCGTGCTGGCGCCGCACATCGTCGTCGAAGACCTGTCGGTCTCCAGCATCGAGAAGGCGCGCGAAGCCTATCTGAACACCGACCTGCGCCAGCGCCTGGCGCGCTATCACGACGATCCGGACTCGGCCTTCTGGGGATGGAATGGCATCTGGCTGCATCCGCCGTTCCGCCACTGGTCCATCGAAGCCGAGATTGCCAGCATCAGCTGCCCGCTGCTGGCGGTGCAGGGGCTCGACGACGAGTACGGCACGCTCGAACAGATCCGCGGCATCGCGCGCCGCGTGCCGCAGACGCGCCTGCTGGAGCTGCCGGACTGCGGGCATTCGCCGCATCGCGATCAGCCCGATGCGCTGATCGCGGCGATCGTCGATTTCGTCGGCGAGACGGTGCAGTAAGCCAACATCCACGATGACAAGCCGAGCCATCCAAGCTCGGCAAGGAGACAACCATGCGTCAAATCGACGTCCACCAGCTGGCCGACGAGGCCCGCTTCAACCGCTTTCATGGGCTCGTGCTGTTCTGGTGCGCGCTGATCATCATCTTCGATGGCTATGACCTGGCAGTGGCCGGCATCGCCTTGCCGTCGATCATGCAGTCGATGGGCGTCGATGCGACGCAGGCCGGCTTCATGGTCAGTTCCGCGCTGTTCGGCATGATGTTCGGCGCGATCTTCCTCGGCACCATCGCCGACCGCATCGGCCGGCGCTGGGCCATTGCGATCTGCATCGTGCTGTTCTCGGTGTTCACCGCAGCGGCGGGCTTTACCAGCGACCCCGTGACGTTCAGCGTCACGCGTTTCCTCGCCGGTCTTGGCATCGGCGGCGTGATGCCCAATGTCGTCGCGCAGATGACCGAGTACTCGCCGCGCAAGATCCGCGGCACCATGGTCACGCTGATGTTCAGCGGCTATTCGGTCGGCGGCATGCTGGCCGCGGTGGTCGGCAAGGGCCTGATCGAGAGCTACGGCTGGCAGTCGGTGTTCCTGGCCGCCGGATTGCCGGTGCTGCTGATCCCGATGGTGATGAAGTCGCTGCCGGAGTCGATGCCGTTCCTGATCCGCTCGGGACGCCTCGACGAGGTCAAGAACGTGCTGAGCCGCCTCGAACCGACGTATCGCCCGCTAGCGGACGACCGCTTTGCACTGCCCGAACTGAAGGCCGGCGAGGCGCCGATCGGCAAGCTGTTCCAGGATGGCCGCGGCTTCAGCACCGTGATGTTCTGGGTGGCCTTCTTCATGTGCCTGTTCATGGTCTACGCGCTGAGCTCGTGGCTGGCCAAGCTGATGGCCAGCGCCGGATACAGCCTGGGCTCGGCCCTGACCTTCGTGCTGGTGCTGAACTTCGGCGCGATGATCGGCGCGGTAGGCGGCGGCTGGCTGGCGGACCGCTTCAACATCAAGCACGTGCTGGTCGGCATGTATGTGCTGGCCGCGGTTTCGATCACGCTGCTCGGCTATCCGGTGCCGACGCCGGTGCTGTTCGTGCTGGTGGGCCTGGCCGGTGCCTCGACCATCGGCACGCAGATCGTGACCTACGCCTATGCCGGTCAGTTCTATCCGATGGCCGCGCGCGGCACCGGCATCGGCTGGGCCTCGGGCGTGGGCCGCAGCGGTGCCATCCTCGCCCCGATCGTGATCGGCATGCTGGTCGGCATGGCGCTGCCGCTGCAGCAGAACTTCGTTGCCATCGCCATTCCGGCCGTGATCGCGGCGCTGGCGGTCTCGATGATCGACCACCGGCGTTCGGCCTCGGCCAGCCATCAGACGACGCTGGGCGCCCCCGCTCCCGCAGTGCAAAAGTAGCGCGGCCTCGGTCCCTTTTTCCTTCCCCCAGCGAAGCGGCCGAGGCTGCTGATGCCCTGATCCCCAAGGCAATCCAGCCTTGGGGATTTTTTTGTCCACTTTGTCGATGGCGTTGGGGCGACTACTCTGGAGTTTTATCGCGAAACGGCGGCCGACTTGGCGCCGTTTTCCTTTCGACATGCCTGAAAAGGAGCCCGGCACATGACAATCCCTGTCACCCAGCCCGTCACCCTGACCCCACACCTGTGGTACGACAAAGAGGCCGTGGAAGCGGCGCGCTTCTATGTCTCGGTGTTTCCCGATTCGGCGGTCGATTTCGTCGGACAGATCCGCAATACGCCCTCCGGGGACTGCGATATCGTGCGGTTCACGCTATGGGGCCAGCCATTCATGGCGATCTCGGCGGGACCGATGTTCCGCTTCAATCCGTCGATTTCCTTCTTCGTCCTGTTCGATCCGGCCCGCGATCCGCAAGCTCGCGAACGGCTCGACGCCATGTGGGACAAGCTCGTCGACGGCGGCCAGGCGCTGATGCCGCTGGACGCCTATCCCTTCAGCGCGCGATTCGGCTGGGTGCAGGATCGCTACGGCCTGTCCTGGCAATTGATGCTGACCAATACGTCGGGCGAATCCCGGCCGCCCATCGTGCCGGCGCTGATGTTCACCGGCCAGGCCTGCGGCAAGGCCGAGGCAGCGGGCACGTTCTGGCGTGAAGTCTTTCCCGGCTCGCAAGCGGGTCAACTGGTCCGTTATGGGCCGGGCATGGAACCGAATCCGGAGGGAACGGTGATGTTCTCCGACTTCCGGCTCGGCAATACCTGGATGGCCGCGATGGACAGCGGATTCCCACACGGCTTCGCCTTCAACGAGGCCATCTCGTTCATCGTGCAGTGCGAGGATCAGGCGACCATCGACCGCTACTGGTCGAAGCTGTCCGCGATACCGGAAGGCGAGGCCTGCGGCTGGTGCAAGGACCGATTCGGCGTCTCGTGGCAGATCGTGCCGGCGGACATGGAGACGCTGATGCGGTCCGGCGATCAGGCCGGCATCGATCGACTGGTCCAGGCCATGCTGCCGATGAAAAAGCTGGATGTGGCCGCGCTGCGGGCGGCTTTCGAGGGGAAGTAGCAGGAATTTCCGCGCCCTTAAAGATATAACAATAAGTCATTTGGATCAGTGATTGTGCTGGCGTAGCATTCGCCGCGCCGCCGCCGTCCCGGCGCGCGGCGCATGCTCCCATCACGATCCCATGTCCGTCGACCTGACCCTCTCCTCCGCGGAAGCGCAACAGGCGCCCGCCGCCGCCCCACCCAACAAAGCCGTCATCCGCTCCGCCGCCGACGTTTCGCAACTGGTCAATCAGGGCGGCGCCCAGGCCAGCAATGCGCGCATGGTGGTGGCAATTGCGCTGGGCGGCGTGTTCCTCGACGCCTACGACCTCGGTGCGCTGGCCTTCGGCCTGAAGGACGTCACCCGCGAATTCAATCTGACGCCGGCCGGCACGGGCATGGTCGCGTCGGCGATTACTTTCGGCGCGATCGTCGGCGCCTTCCTCGGCGGCTATTTCACCGACCGCATCGGCCGCTATCGCGTCTTCATGGCCGACATGCTGTTCTTCGTCGTGGCGGCAATTGCTTGTGCGCTGGCTCCGAACGAATACGTACTGGCCGGCGCCCGCTTCGTGATGGGCCTGGGCGTCGGCATCGACCTGCCGGTGGCGATGGCCTTCCTCGCCGAATTCTCCAAGCTGCAGGGCCGCGGCAACAAGGCCTCGCGCGTAGCGATGTGGTGCCCGACCTGGTATGCGGCGATCTGCGTGTCGTATCTGCTGGTGCTGCTGTGCTACGCGGTTCTGCCGGAGTCGCACAGCGGCCTGCTCTGGCGCATCATCCTCGGCTTCGGCGCGGTGCCGGCGCTGGTGATCATCGCGGTGCGCAGCAAGTACATGAGCGAATCGCCGGTGTGGGCCGCCAACCAGGGCGACCTCGCAGGAGCGGCGCGGATTCTGAAGCGGTCCTATGGCATCGACGCGGTGGTCGCGCCCGATGCGGTGGCCAAGCCCGCCAAGCGCGCGGCCTCGTGGGGCAACTACGCGGTGCTGCTGCAAGGGGTCTATCGCAGCCGCACGGTGCTGGCGACGATCATGTCGATCGCCTCGTCGTTCGCCTATAACGCGGTCGCGTTCGGCTTGCCGGTGATCATCGCCAGCTTCCTGGCGCAGACCATGCTGAACACCATCCTGATCTCGCTGGCGCTGAACCTGCTGTTCGCCTTCGTCGGCGGGCTGATCGGCGTGCGGCTGGTGCCGCGGGTCGGTGCGTGGAAGCTGACGGTGGTCGGCTACGCCTTCCAGCTGGCCGCGCTGGTGGGCCTGGCGCTGGTCGGCAAGCCGGACGGCATCAGCGAAGTCGTGGCGGCGATCGCGCTGCTGGCCGTGTTCCTATTGGGTCAGGGCTTCGGCCCCGGCGCGCACACGATGACCTATGCCTCGCTGAGCTATCCGACCTCGCTGCGCGGCGTCGGCGTGGGCTTCAACCAGACGCTGATGCGCGCCAGCTCCACGCTGTCGCTGTTCCTCTTTCCGGTGCTGGCCGCCGCGCTGAGCACCAAGGTGTTCTGGGTCATCGCGCTGGCCCCGCTGGCTGGTCTGCTGGCGCTGCTGGCGATTCGGTGGGAGCCGGCGAACTACGATGTGGATGCCGAGGATTTCTGATCGGGCCTAGGGGGCCGGCCACGCCGGACCACCCTGTCGAAAGCTTCAGGAGGGAGAACGCGTACTGCGTTCTCCCTTTTTGCTTTGTGGGTCCTTTGTGGGTCCGCCTTGACTTATCGTTCTCGATAAAGGATATTTGCTCCATCTTCATTCCTGAATTGAGAACGACGCGAGACACCGCGCCGCATCCGATGGAACTGGCCGAACTGGAAATCTTCCGCGCCGTGGCGCAGGAGCAGAGCGTCACGCGCGCAGCGCGCGCGCTCGACCGCGTGCAATCGAACGTCACCACGCGCATCAAGCAGCTCGAAGACAGCCTCGGCGTGACGCTGTTCCAGCGCGACAGCAAGCGGATGACGCTGACCGCCGAAGGGCAAAAGTTGCTTGGCTATGCGGAGCGATTGCTGGCGCTGGCCGAAGAAGCACGGCAAGCGATGCGGCATGACGTTCCCACCGGCAAGCTGCGGCTGGGCACCATGGAAAGCGCCGCGGCGGCGCGCCTGCCGAAGCCGCTGGCGCGCTATCACGCCGCGTATCCGCTGGTCGACGTCGAGATCCGCACCGGCACCGCGCAGGCGCTGGCCGATGCGGTGGCATCGCATCAGCTCGACTGCGCGATCGTCGCGCATCCGGGCATCGGCTCGCCGCGCCAGCTGTCGATGGACGACATGGCGCCGGGGCTCGAAGGCGCGTTCCTGTTCACCGAGGAACTGGTGCTGGTGCTGCCCGCCAGCCATCCGCGCGTGCGCCGGCCGCAGGACGTCAAGCTGCGCACGCTGGCCGGCTTCTCGCGCGGCTGCACCTATCGCCGCTGCGCGGAGGAGTGGCTGGCCGAGGCCGACGAGACGCTGCGCCGCAATCTGACCGTGCGCGAAATGCCGTCCTATCACGCGATCCTCGCCTGCGTCAGCGCGGGCTCGGCGTTTGCCATCCTGCCCAAGTCGCTGCTCGCGCTGCATCGCGACAGCGCCGACTTCCATACCGTGCCGGTGCGCTCCGCGCATACCTTCCTGGTCAAGCGCGCCGGCTTTTCCACCGCCGCCTACGAGGCATTGCTGCACGAGCTGCGCCAAGGCTGAGCGGCCCGATCCCGAAGGAGCAACCCATGACCCCCTCTTCCGCTGCAAACGGGCTGCTGGCCCGGCTCGGCATGTCGACCCCGATCATCCAGGCCCCGATGGCAGGCGTCAGCACGCCGGCGCTGGCAGCGGCCGTGTCGAACGCCGGCGGCCTCGGCTCGCTCGGCGTCGGCGCGATGAACGCCGATGCCGCCCGCCAGACCATTCGCGACACACGCGCGCTGACCGATCGCCCGTTCAACATCAATCTGTTCTGCCACGCGCCGGCCCAGGCCGATGCGCAGCGCGAGCGCGGTTGGCTCGACTATCTCGCGCCGCGCTTCGCCGAATTCGGCGCGACCCCACCGGCCTCGCTGCGCGAGATCTATCGCAGCTTCGTCGCAGACGATGCGATGTACCAGATGCTGCTAGAGGAGAAGCCCGCGGTCGTCAGCTTCCACTTCGGCCTGCCGAAGCAGGAATGGATCGACGCGCTGCGCGAGGCCGGCATCGTGCTGCTGGCATCGGCGACGACGATCGCCGAAGCACGCCAGGTCGAGGCGGCCGGCATCGACGCCGTGGTGGCGCAAGGCGTCGAGGCCGGCGGCCATCGCGGCATGTTCGATACGCAGGGTTTCGACGAAGGTTTGGGCACGATGGCGTTGGTCCGGCTGCTGGTGCGCAACACCCGGCTGCCGGTGATCGCCGCGGGCGGCATCATGGACGGCGCCGGCATCGCCGCCGCGCTGGCCCTGGGCGCGACCGCCGCGCAGCTGGGCACCGCCTTTGTGGCGTGCCCCGAGACAATGGCCGACGCCGCGTATCGCGACGCGCTGCTGGCGGGCGTTCAAACGCGCCCCACCACGCTGACGCGCGCCATCTCGGGACGCCCCGCCCGCGGCTTCGTCAATCGCCTCACCGAACTCGGCGTCGCGCCCGATGCGCCGCCGATTCCCGATTACCCCATCACCTATGACGCCGGCAAGGCGCTGCATGCCGCGGCCAAGGCGGCCGGCAGCGCGGAATTCGCCGCGCAATGGGCCGGCCAGGCGGCACCGTTGGCGCGTTCGATGCCGGCGGCGGAACTGGTGGCGACGCTGAATGCCGAGCTGGACGAAGTGCTTGGGCGCCTTGGTGCCATGGCGCACGCGGGGTAACCAGACTGCGTGGCGGTCCGCGGGGGACATCAGGGCACGTTGAGGTGCGGCAGTCATTGGGTATGGGAGTCATTGCTACCATTGCACGCATGTCCATGCCGCTGCCGCCATCGCCCGCCCTGCTCGACGACACGCTGCGCACCGTCGCACGCCGGTATCGCTTGCCGGCGATCGGCGCGGTATCGGAACGGATTCACGAGGCCAATCCCGCGACGGCGCTGGCGGTGACCATCGAGCAAGCGCGCCTCGCGCTCGCCAATGGCGAAGTCCCCGGCGCTGCGCTGAAGCATCTGTTCATCGAATCGCTCGCGCGCATGGTGCGCGAAGCGATCCGGCCGGATGCCGGCGACCCGGCTTTCCAGGCGATGGTCCTTCGGCACCGGGTGCCCCACGTGCGCGAGTACGCATCGCTGGCGGCCCGCGCCGATCAGGACCGCCGGCTGGTGCTGGCGGCCGTCAATTCGGTGGCTCACCCGAACAAGCCGCAGCGACACGCTTCGGGCCCGCAGCGCGAGGCAATGACACGGCTTCACGCGGCCGCGTCGGCTTCCTCGTGGGCTGCGCTGCACGATACCGTTCGACGCCTGCTCGCCATGCCGGCGATCTCGAACGAGGCGCCGAACGCAGCGCCGAAGGCGGCCCCGCTGCAGCCTGCATTGGCCCAATTGTTGGACAGTCCCGCACTCGAACGCCTGCGACGGCTCGAAGCGCTGAGCACGGATGCACAGGTCCGCCAATATCGGTCGCTATGGGACAGGCAAGGCCCTCGCTCGGGAACCGCCACCGCGACGGCGCAGGGCGTTTCCTCGCGGCAGCGCGGGGCCGCCGTCGAAGCGCTGGCGGCCCAGGCGCTGCGCGCGTTGGCGCAGCGGCTCAACGACGCGGAGGGAACGTCGGCGGCTTACCGTGTCGTCACTTCGATGCGCGTGCCGGCATCGCTGCCGGCGAGCCATGAGCGGGCGAAGACCGAATGGGATGCGGTGTTGCTCAGGCAGGCCAGCACAGACGATGAACCGGACGACGAAACACCGGCGTGGGATGTCTGCCTGCTCGTGGAAGCCAAGGCTTCGGTGGACGCCGCCACAACGGATCTCCCCCGGTTGTTGCGCGGCTTGCGCCTGCTCGCCCACGCCGAGAAACAGGTCATCTATGGATTCCAGACGGAACAAGGCACCGTGCGCCTGCGTGGCGCGTCGCTGAGCGCGCTGCCAACCGACGAAGCGGGCCTCGCCAGCAAGGTCCTGTATTGCAGCGACGCGCCTGCCGAATCCAATCCCCGCGTGCTCGGCGCAGCGAGCCGGATGCAACTGATGTCGGCACCGGCTACCCTCGAATTCGCCAGCAAGCTGATCGAGATGCAGCAGGCGGATTCGCGGGAGCTCGAGCCGGTCTGGCAGCAACTGCTGGAATCGCCGCAGTGGAGCGCCGTGTTGAATCAATACCGGGCATTGCGGCGCGTACGCGAATTGATGGTCCACGCGGACGACCTGCTGGCCGCGATCGGCGGCACGGGCCAACGCGCCTGATGATCGCTGGGATCCTGCCGCGATAACGGTATCCGCGCCGCTCCTTATTCCGGCTGGATCCCCGCCTGCTTCACCAGCGCCGCCCAACGATCGACCTCGCCGCGCAGCCTGTCGCCGAGTTGCGCGGGCGACGAAGCCTTCAGGTCGATGCCCTGGCTATCCAGTCGAGCCTTGGTCTGCGGATTGGCGAGCGCCGCGCGTACCTCGTCGCCCAGCTTGCTCACCACAGTCGACGGCGTGCGTGCCGGTGCGACGATGGCCCACCACTGACTGATCTGCAGCGCCGGCAACTTTGCCTCCGCGGCCGTGGGCACATTGGGCAGCGCCGCAATGCGCGCCGGTCCGGTGACCATCAACGCCGCGATCTTGCCCGCGCCAAGCAGACTGCTGCCGCTCGCCAGCGTGGCGAAATGACCGGCGACGAGTTGGGACGACACGTCGGTCAATGCAGGCGCAGAGCCGCGATAGGGAACCGCATCGATCGGCACGCCAGCCTGCGCTTCCAACATCTTGGCCGCCAGATGGCTGATCGTGCCGTTGCCGCTCGTGGCCAGCTGCAGCGGCTTGCCCTGCTTGCGCGCATCGGCCAGGAAACGCTGTGCCTCCCCGGGCCGATAGCGGGTGCTATTGGCGAACAGCACCAGCGGCGATTCACCGAGCAGCGAAACCGGCGTGAAATCGCGCAGCAGATCGTATGGCATCTGGCGGAACACGGCCGGCGCCACCGTATGCGCCAGTTCGATGACGCCCAGCGTGTAGCCGTCCGGGGCCGCCTTGGCCACCGCCTCCGCGCCGATGCGGCCGGAGGCCCCGGCCCGGTTCTCCACCACAGCCGGCTGACCCATCGACTCGCTCATTCGCTGCGCCACGGCGCGCGCCAGCGCATCGGTACTGCCGCCCGCGGCCCAGGGCACGACCAGGCGAATGGGTTTTTCCGGATAGGCCGACATCGCCGCGGGGGCATGGGCGGTCAGGCAGATTGCGAGGGAGGCGATCAGGTAGCGCAACGTCATGGGAAGACTCCAGCCTGTGTAGGGATCAGCTTTGCGCGGGGTCGCGATCGCCCCGTGCCGTCAACATCAGAAGAACCGATTGCGATGCGTCGATGCGCCCGTCCGCGCGCAGCATTTGCGCAGCGGCAAGCCCTGCCCCCGCGCATAGCTCGACCCAGAGTCCCGCCGCGGCGAGCGCGGCGGTGCCGGCGCGGGCCGCATCGTCTCCAATGACCACCGCGCCGCCGCCCGAGCGCGTCACCGCCTGAACCTGCTGCGCGGTCACCGTCGAGCCTGCCGTTGAAAACTGCTGCGTGGCGCCATAGAAATCGCCCTGCTGTGTCTCGCCGGCCAGCACCCGCGACAGACGCGGAAACGGCTCGACGGCCCAAAGCTTGGGCACGCGGGCTAGCCGCCCCGCCGCCACCAGATCGCGCAGCGCGCTATAGATGCCCCACAGCAGGTCCCCGCGCGCGGTCGGCACAATGACGTGGTCCGGCTCGCAGCCCTGGTACACCCATTCGAATGCCGCCGCGCGATAGCCCTCGACACCGAAGACGGGGCTGCCCACCGCCGGAATGCTGTAGTTCGTCAGCGCGAACGCGCCATCGTCGCGGACGCGACGGCTCACATGCTGCCACCGCGCATGGCCGGTCTCGCAAACGATGCGTGTCGCGCCGTAGTAGCGCAGTGCTGCATCGAAGATCGACGGCAAGTCCCGGTAAGTCGCCACTTCGCAGGCCAGTCCCGCTGCCGCGCAATAGGCCGCGGCCGATACCGCCGCGTTGCCGCTGGAGGCGAGCACCACCTCGCTCGCGCCGATCGCCAGCGCGCGGCTCACGGCCTGGGCCGACATGCGGTCCTTGTGCGAGCCGGTCGGATTTGCCCCTTCGTTCTTGATCCATACCGAGGCGACGCCAGCCAGCTCAGCCAACGCAGGCACCGGAAGACAAGGCGTGTCGCCCTCGCCCAGCGTCACGCCATTCAGATACGGCAGGCAATGCCCCCAGCGATAACCTGTGCTTTTTGGTGCAAAATCGAACGCTCGCGCGTCGTAGACCGCCTCGACACTGCTGGGCCGGCCCCGGCTGTGACAGGCGGGGCAGCCTTCCGGAAGATCGGAAACAGGATAGAGTGCCTCGCAACTGATGCATTGCAGCGCGCGCAGCGCCGGATTCAGGGCCGGATGGATGGCGGAAGACGGCTTCGATGAACGGTCGAGAGACATGGCGATAGACAACGATTGCATAGGCCGAAGTCTACGGCGCGCGCTGCTCGAGCGATGACAGCCATCGCAGCTTTTCAATAAGGCAAACTTATAAGGTCCACATGAAAGAGGCGGCCAGAGACACCGGCGAACCGTCCATCAGCGCCCGGCAGATCGAGGTATTCCGCATGGTCATGCGCCTGGGCTCCGCGCGCCGCGCCGCCGAGGCACTGCATATCAGCCAGCCGGCGGTCACCCAGACCGTGCTGCAACTCGAGAAGATCGCGCAGCTACGCCTGTTCGACCGCAGCAAAGGCCGCATGGTCCCGACCGCCGAGGCGGCCGCGCTGATGGACGAAGTCGAGCGCGTCTATATCGGCCTCGACGCCGTCCAACGCAAGATCGACCTGCTTCGCCAGCACGAAGACACGGTGCTGCGCGTCGGCGCCCTGCACGCGATGGCCGCCAGCGTGATGCCAATGTCCGTCGCCAGCTTCTCGCACAACTATCCGCGCAGCCATTGCCGACTCGAGGTCGACAGCTCGCGCGCCCTGCGCGAACGCCTGCTGCAACGCGAACTCGATCTCGCCTTCATGGGCGATGAGGTCGACACCAGCGGCCTGACTGCTTCGGAGTTCTACGCCGTCCCAGCCGTCTGCATCGTGCCCGCGACCCACCCCTTCGCGGCCCGGGCCAGAGTCAGCGTCACCGACCTGGCCGACGCCCCACTGATTGGCCTCGACGCCGCCGACCCGGCCCAACGGCAACTGGAAGCCGCCTTCGCCGAACACCATATCGCGCCCCGCTTCGTCGCGACGACGCCGTATAGCCATACGCAATGCGCGCTGGTGTTGGCTGGTGCCGGGCTTGCAATTACCAATCCTCTGGTCGCACGAACCTATCTGGCGCTTGGGCTCAGGAGTGTTCCGTTCGCCGGGACGGTCCGATTTCGCGCGATCCTGGCCTTCCATCCGGGGCGCGGCCAGTCATCGGCGGCCCAGCATTTCGTCAGCCTTTGTCGGCAAGGGGTCAGGGATTTGGTTCAGCGGTAGGTTCGGCTTCGGCGTCGGCTTCAGGCTCGTGGCAGACGACTTCGATGTTGTGGCCGTCTGGGCCGATGACGAAGGCGGCGTAGTAGTTGGGGTGGTAGTGCGGGCGTAGGCCGGGTGGGCCGTTGTCTTTGGCGCCGGCCTGGAGCGCTGCGCGATAGAAGGCGTATACCTGCTGGCGGGTTTCGGCTTTGAAGGCTAGGTGGAAGTGGGCGGGTTTTTCGTTGGTTTGGAAGAGGTAGAGGGAGGGCTTGCCTGGGGGCAGATTTCGATGCCGTATGAGCAGCGGGCGAACAAGAAATCCGGCAATCAGAGTACGTTGGTTTGGCTTAGCCAATTCGATGCCGACAGCCGCCCGCCTACAACTTGTCGGCCGCCGGTTCGGTACCGCTCCCTTCAACCGGGGGGCCAAGATCTTCAGGCGCGGCCGCCATGCCGGCACCGGCTTCGAACAGTTCGAGCTGGACGGCCTCGAGCGCTTCGGCATTGAGCGATGTCACGCACTGAAACGCCGATGCCTGGCGCTCCTGCAACTTCGCATAGAAGTCCGCACAACGAACGATGTTATCTCGCGCATATCGTCGACCGCCTAGAGACTTGAGGTTCAGATTGGTAATGAAGATCGCCGACATCACCGCGGCTATAGCAGAGCTAATCGCCGCGCCGGAGTCGCCTCGCACCGCACCCCAGCCGACTTGAAAGACCTGCACGCCATGTCCGATCAACGGCAAACAAGCATCGATGATCGCGAACGCATTGTCTGTGGCCGTCTCCAGCAACGCATTTGCTCGTCGCGTCAGACGCATCCTATCTTCAGGACTGGTGGCCACGTCCCGCTCCACTCTCAGCTTGACTACTTCCTCGAACTCCCTTGCGTCCTTCTCAAAGAGGTCGACAAGCGTGGGCTCGATGCGGGTCACCTGCTCCAGCACATGCTCAAGGGTGGGTCGGGCCGCCCTGCACTGTTCCTTCTCGAGGCTCTTCATGCAGACGGTTCGAATAAGCTTGACTGCCAGCAAGCCCATCAGTGCAGCCGCGCTCCCTGAGCCCGGCGAGGCCTTCCCTGCTCCGAAATCATCAAGCAGCCTGCTGGCGGGACGCGCCAGATAGGCGTCTGCCACGGGAAACTGCGGATCGTTCATTTTTCTTTTCACGCACCTTGGATGGTCATACGACCGTCAACGTAACACCGAATTTTCACCGCGACGCCCATGATGCATCGACACATTGCTTAATATTCCGATGCCTCTCGTGAGTTACCCAGCGCCCCACCACCATGGCGCGTAGTCCATCCCACAGGATCTGACACAACTTTATCCTTTTCTAGCACGTTGCCCCCTTGCATCGCAATCGGGACACATTACGACACTATTCGATTTACGACAAATAACCATCTCGCGATCGTCGCATGCATGATTCATCCCCTCCGGAAGTGGGGAATGCTGCTGCGACACAACAAACGGCCCTCTTCACATAGGCCCGAAACTTCAGCGTCCGTTTTCCTGAGAGTACAATAGCCGCAACCGGATCATGCTGGCGGCAATGGGAAAAGACTCACGCATAGAATGGACACACCATACATTCAACCCCTGGTGGGGTTGCGTCAAGGTATCCGCCGCCTGTGACAACTGTTATGCCGAGACCTGGGCAAAGCGCCTCGGCGAAGACCTCTGGGGTCCCCACAACGCCCGCCGTTTTTTCAGCGACGCACACTGGAAAGAGCCACTGAAGTGGAATAAGGACGCAGCAAAAGACGGGACTCGCAGGCGTGTATTCTGCGCGTCCATGGCCGACGTATTCGAGAACCGCTCGGATTTGGCATCCGAAAGACGGCGTCTGCTTGACCTCATTGAGCAGACGCCTGACCTAGATTGGCTGCTCCTCACAAAGCGCATCCATCTGGTGCGCAAGCAATTGCCAAAGGGCTATGAGTTTCCCAAAAACGTCTGGCTTGGCACGACCGCCGAAGATCAAGCAACGGCGAAGAAACGCATCAAGCACCTGCTGGAATTTTCATCGCCATCGGTCAGATTTCTGTCATGCGAGCCGCTGCTGTCGGCCATTGATCTTTCTGAATTCCTCATCCCGAACGACAAGGGCAACCGCGTCGATTGGGTGATCGCCGGAGGCGAATCTGGTCCTCGCTCCCGACCGATGAATCCGGCCTGGCTCGTCGCATTGCAGCGCCAATGCGCGAGCGCCAGAGTCCCCTTCCATTTCAAGCAATGGGGGCACTGGGCACCGGTCGAACAAGTTGCGAGCCTGTTGAGAAGAAGTACGCCAATCCAGGTCATCCGCAACGATGGAACAGAGGTATCGGTAGCGGCCATCGGCAAAGGAAAGACAGGCCGGATATTGGCCGGCAAGCACTGGGATCAATTCCCACGCACCGCGGTGTAGATTGGGAATCCGCGCTCGAGGTCCTGACTTGGCAAAACGTCACTACGATTGGAGCGATGGCCCGGCCGAGATTGCGCCGCACAGCCTTACTAAGCACCAAGTATTGGTCGACTACCTGATTCGCTATTTTCAGCAGCGACTGCTCAACGCCCGCGGCCGTGACCGGATCCGCATTACTTTGGTGGATGGCTTCTGCGGTGGTGGGCTGTACCGCCTCGAAGGGACCGGCGAGTTGATCGACGGCTCCCCCATCCGGATTATTCGGGCCGTTGAAGCAGCCTCGATGATAGTCAATCGCGACCGCCCAAAGCACGTGCTGCTTGATGTGCAATACGTCTTTATCGATCGGGACAAGAGGGCGCTCGACCATTTGCGCGACACGCTAAAGACAGGTGGTTACTCGGCAGCAATTGGCACCGCGATCCACATCCTTCATGCGGAGTTCGGCGCGGCCGTGGACAACGTGCTGGAACGCATCGCACAGCACACGCCTCGGTCGGGTACCGCACTCTTTTTTCTTGACCAGTACGGTTACACAGAGGTTCCGGTTTCCGTTATCCAGCGTATTTTTACGCGTGCTCGCGATGCGGAAATCGTTCTAACGTTCCATGTTTCGTCCTTCGCAACCTACACCAACGACGAACTCGCGAGGAAAATCTCGTCAACTCTGCGTGTGGACATACTGAAACACTTGGGCGGCCGATCCATTGAAGAGATAAAACGCAACGACGCAGACTGGCGACGATTTATTCAGGCGGCGCTGTACGAGGCCTTGGTAGTTGGATGCGGCGCTGCATTCTTTACCCCATTCTTCATTCGCGGAACGGGTGCGGGCCACGGCGAGTATTGGCTGGTCCATCTTTCGCAGCACCATCGGGCCCAAGATGTTATGAAACAGGTCCACTGGATGCATAGCAATCACTTCATGCACTACGGCGGAGCCGGGTTGAACATGCTCGCGCCGCAAACTATGGGATTTCTTCAAGAGTTTGACGGTGGGTTCAAGTTTGACGATGTTGCGCGCGCCAAGTCGGATAAGGAGTTGGTCATCCAACTCGCCCGACATATCCATGACCACCCGGGCCCAAGACCCTTCTCTCGCCTGTTTGCCGAAACGTGCAATGGCACGCCTGCCACAGCATCCATGTACAAAGACGCATTAACTACACTTGTGGCCGAAGGCGATATTGTCGTGCGATCGCTCGACGGCAAGGCGCGGCACCGATCGCGATACATACGTGATACCGATTTGGTGGACACACCGAAGCAACTTCGTCTACTGCTTCCTATGGGCCCCTAACGGGCGGTGCACACAACCCTACGGGTTCAACCCGACTAACCGAGTAGTCGCTCAAGTCTCAAGACCTACAAGCTATTATGACGATCGCAGAATCCCTTTCGCAACTACTCAGATCACACAGTTCAGGACCTTTCCTCTTTGCCGGCTCCGGCCTATCGCGCCGCTATCTTGGGTTGGAAGACTGGAATGGACTTCTGCGCAGGTTTTGTCAACATATTAAGCCCTACGAGTATTACCTCTCATCCGCCAACGGCAATCTCGCGAAGGTGGCCGGCTTGATGGCCGATGACTTCCATGAGGTGTGGTGGAGCCATCCGAACTATCAAGAGAGCCGGGAAAAGCACCAAACGAAAATCGCTGATCGTACTGGGCCGCTACGCGTAGAAATCTGCGACTATCTCAAGAGCGTCAAGCTTGCTGATCACGCCAAAGGTCAGTATGGAGATGAAGTGGCAGCGCTCAGTCGCCTGAACGTCGATGGCATCATCACCACGAATTGGGATACGTTTCTGCAGTCCCTCTTTCCGGACTATCGGGTGTATGTCGGCCAGGACGAACTACTCTTTTCCAACCCGCAGTCGATCGGGGAGATTTACAAGATCCATGGCTGCGTGAATACGCCACGAAGTCTGGTGCTCACGCAGCATGACTATCATGATTTCAACGAGAGAAACGCGTATCTTGCGGCGAAACTGATTACCATTTTTGTTGAACATCCCGTGATCTTCATGGGTTACTCTCTGAACGACGACAACATCATCGCCTTGCTCCGCGCGATCTGCTCTTGCATCGGCCAAGACAAGCTCCAGCAACTTAACAACAACCTAATCTTCGTACAGCGCTCCAAGGATGACAGGGACACGATTTCCCAAACGATGATCGCTCTAGACAAGGTACAGATTCCCATCACGCTGATACAGGCCACCTCGTTCGTGGGAGTGTATGAAGCAATCGAGTCAACCAAACGCAAGATTCCTGCTCGTGTGCTGAGATATTGCAAGGAGCAACTGTACGAACTGGTCAAGACGAGCGACCCTCATGGGAAACTCGTCGTAGTGGACGTCGATAGCGTCGAAGGCAAGGAAGACATCGAATTCGTGGTCGGCGTCGGAGTGGCCGCCGAAAGACAGGAACAAGAACGTGTTCAAGTTGGCGATGTCGGTTATACGGCAATCACTACCGTCGACATCTACAGTGACTTGATTCACCGGGACAAAGGATACGAAGCAGATCGCGTACTACGCGAAACTCTACCTCGACTTTCCAGAAGCCTGAAATTCCTGCCGGTATTCTTCTTGCTACGAGGAGCCGGCGTCAATAGCCTCGAAGAGTATCGGGCATCGGGCTTCGATGCCGACAAGTATGTCAATCTGACGCCGATCGACTTTCAAACCAAAGCACTGATCAAGGGGTTTCGCCGGAACTATCGAGATCTGTCTGTTCCGGAGATGATCGGACGACTCACACCGGAAATCGTCGCGCAGTACCTCCCTTTCGTACAATGGACGCGCGAAGACTATCCAACAATTCAGAAATTCCTGGCGGAGCATTCCGACCGATTCGCCACGGGCGCCTACTCTACGGCGTTTCGCAAGCTGGCGTGTCTCTACGATCGTGCGATGTACGGTTGGGAATAAAGCTTTGCGGGAGGCCCCCCGGGCTCCCGCGACGCCAATACCGGTAGCGGCGGGAACGCGTCCGCGCCGAACGCCCACTCAGCCTGCCCCAATTACTCCTGGACCAGCCCCATACCACGCGTCGCGCAGCGGCCCGACGCGGACGTTCTCGAAGTCGCCAGACGCCTGCAACCACTTCTCGACCGCCTCGCGCTGCTCCGCGCTGACCGAACCACGCGCGGCGTTCAGCAGTATATAGGCGGACAGCTGGCCTTCGTCGATGGCGCCGGCCATCAGCAACCCGTTGGCCTCGATTGCCTCTTGCAGGAACCGGTCAAGCAGCGCCTCGGTGTCGCCCTGGCGAGCCGGCTCGGTCAGATCGGCCATCACTTCGAACGCCAGTTCCTGGTACTCACCGATATGGAGCTTCTTGCGTTGGCGGTGGTTGTAGCGGCGGGAAGACTTCATGGGAATCCTTTTGATGCTTCATGGGAAAGGCGCAATTGTGCCAGCTCTTGGGGGGTGCCCGTCCAGGCAGGCGGTATCATGACCGTCCCCCCTCAATCGGATTACCGCGATGCAAGTCCTGGTTGACGCAGACGCCTGCCCTGTCGTCGTCAAAGAAATGCTGTACCGAGCGGCGCAACGCGTCGAAGTTTGCGTCACGTTGGTGGCCAACCAGTACATGCGCACGCCACCTTCCCGCTTCATCAAGTCAGTCCAGGTGCCTGCGGGCTTTGATGCTGCCGACGACCGTATCGTCGAGCTGGTGAACACCGGTGACCTCGTCATTACGGCGGACATACCCCTTGCCTCCGCCGCCCTGAACAAGGGCGCTCATGTCCTCGACCCGAGGGGAAGCTGGTTCACCCGCGAGAATATCCAGGAGCGTTTGACGATGCGTGAGGTGATGGACCAGCTTCGCGCCTCGGGCATCGAAACCGGCGGGCCTGCGCCATATTCTTCACAGGACAGCAAGGCGTTCGCTGGCCAATTGGATCGGTTCCTCGCACGCCACGTCCCGCCGAAGGCAGCATCCTGACCTGACGTATCTGGCCATAGAAAAGCATATGCCGATAAGCGGTGCACCAACCGGACGTGCCCTACTGCGCCTCGACTAGCGGCAAGAAAGCAGACGGTTACCATGCCTCGTCTATATCAATGGCCCGCATTCGCCGAGATGCGAGGCCACTAAAGTTTGAGTGCAACACCTGGAGCAAAGCAATGCAGATGAGCGACATACCTTTCGGCACGACGGATTGGTCCACTGTTGAACGTACCGAGCATCATGGCGAAACCGGGACGGCTTACTGGCATACACGTACCTTCGGCCAAATTCGGGTTCGTCTGGTCGAGTACACTCCCGGCTACCTCGCTGATCACTGGTGCTCCAAGGGACATATCCTGTTCTGCCTGGAAGGCGAGCTACATACCGAGCTCGAGGATGGCAGGAAATATGTTCTCAAGCCAGGCATGAGCTATCAGGTTGCGGACAACGCAGAAGCGCATCGTTCGTATACGGAGACTGGGGCGAAGCTGTTTGTGGTCGACTGAGCGATATCGGGCATCTTCGTTGCTGGGAATTGCATCGGCGGAATGACTTTATGGCGCCCTTCTTATGCTCCACGGGAAGGGGAAATCGTGCCACCGTATGCTTCGCCGCTTCCGCTCCGTGCTCCCACATTTCTATCTTTGGCTAACGGTCCCTCCGGCCAAGCTGCGGCAGTGTCAGCCAAGCAATGCCAACGCATCGGCCAACGAAAGCACCGTCGTACGCGACTCGAATGCAGTTGCAAAGAGATGATCGTGCACGACCTGATCCGGGTCGTAGCAACAATCCTTGACGGTGAACAAACGGAAATCCGCATCGCTGGCGTATGCGACCGAAGACAGCATCACGCCGGTCGACGCAATGCCGACGATGATCAGCGTATCGATGCCTTGGGCAGATAGCCTTACCTGCAGGTCGGTACCGAAGAACACGCTGGCACGGTGCGCGATGATGATCGGTTCATTGGCTTGCCGGCCGAGCTCCGCCGAGATCTGATCTTCGACGAAAAGGCCAAGTTGCTTGACGCCCTGCCCGTTCTTGTTCAGAGCGCTGACTTCCGGATAGCCCGGGCTGAAATGGAATTTCGCGAAATAGACGCTGATGCCTTTGGCCCTCGCAGCGTCGCATAGCGCGCGCGTATTGGCGAGCAATGTGGGCGCGACCGAAGGAAACAACTCAAGGATGTCGGTCTGATAGTGCATGACCAACAGCGCGGTTTTTTCGGGAACGATTGCCGGAATTTGCGTGGGCATATTGTCCTTATCGGCGGCGCTTTCCATATCGTTGTGTTGAGCGGTGGAGTCGATCAAGAACCACGAACGACTCTACCACGGACCTCATGACCCGAAATTCGGCGCCTTCTCATCAGGGCGCAACGTCAAGACTCTCACGCCGTTTCGCGTCGCCGCCACGGTGTGCTCGAATTGCGCGGACAGTTGTCCATCGCGCGTCACCACCGTCCAGCCATCGTCTTCCGTCAGAACGGCGTGGCCTCCCTGGTTGATCATCGGCTCGATGGTGAACACCATACCTTCGCGCAGCACCGACCCCGTTCGTGGCCGTCCCCAGTGAAGGACTTCGGGAGGTTCGTGCATTTCCCGGCCGATGCCATGGCCGCAATACTCCCTTACGACCGAATAGCCATGCCTGCGGGCGTGCCGCTCGATCGCGTGCCCGACATCGCCGAGCCTCGCGCCGGGACGAACCGTCTGGATTCCCTTCCACATGGCCTCGTAGGTGATCTGCACGAGGCGCTTGGCTAGCGGTGACACGTCGCCAACGAGGTACGTCTTGCTGGAATCGGCGATATAGCCGTTCTTCTCCAACGTGATATCGAAGTTGACAATATCGCCGTTCTGCAAGATGTCCGACGTCGCGGGAACGCCGTGGCAGACCACGCTGTTGCGGGACGAGTTCAGCGCGTAGGCATAGCCGTACTGCCCTTTGCTTGCCGGGCGCGCTTGCAGCTCGTTGACGATGAAGCTGTCGACCAGGTCGTTGACTTGCATGGTCGACATGCCGATCAGATTCAGCCGATCCAGATAGCCAAACACCTGCGCCAGCAATCTGCCCGACTCCACCATGATGGCGATTTCTTCCGGCCGCTTCGTCATGTCGACGCGACTTTGATGCCTTGCGGCGCCACACCAGCCGCCCGCAATTCCCCCGCCACAATTTCATTGAAGTTCTGCGTCGGATTCATTTCGCACAGCATGCCGATCTTGATCCAGAACGCCGCTTGCGCATTGATCGACCGGCACGATACGGCGCTCGCCTTGCGAATTTGATCGTGCAGATCGTCGTCGATATTCACTATGCCCATTTCGATACCATATATGAAACGTATGTGGATCATATGCGCGATGCCGTTGACAACGCAAGTGGTTTTGCCTATTCGAGGCCATTCGGCCATGCCACAATCTCGGCCAGCCAACATAAAGAATGGAGGTAGACGCAATGACTGCCGCGACTTTAGGCATCGACCACATCGGCCTTACCGTTGCAAATCTCGAAGCCTCGACGCGCTTCTTTACGGAATGCCTGGGGTGGCGCGTATTCGGCAGCAACCCGGCTTATCCTGCGGCGTACGTAACAGATGGGACGTCGAAGATCACCCTGTGGCAAGTCGCGGATACAACGGCGTACGCCCCCTTCGATCGCAAGAACACCGTTGGCCTTCACCACCTTGCATTGAAGGTGCCGGATCGGTCTTCACTCGACCGCCTTTACGAACGGGTCCGCGCTTATCCCGGTGTTCAAGTCGAGTTCGCGCCGGAGCTGTCCGGCAACGGTCCCAAGTGGCACGCGATGGTGATGGAGCGGGTGGCACGCGACTTGAACTGAGTTTCGACCCGCGATAGCAGACTATTCCGGCATTACGGTCGCGCTCCATATGCGGTCAGGACAGGGCATTGGCGTCGGCGATACGCCAAGTTCGGGAGCTACAGAAACAGATACCAGTACAGCGCGACGTCCTTTCTGACATCCTCGTCTAGCTGGCTGTACAGGTAGCGGTCATACCCACCCAGCACAAAGCCGTACCGCGCATAGAAGCGGCAAGCTGAAACGTTGGACGATTGCGTTTCAAGCCGGATCGCCCTGAGGTTCAAGGCCTCCGCCCACGCCACGGCTTCGTCCATAAGGCGTCTGCCGACGCCGCTGCGACGGTAGCGGCGGGATATGGCAATGTCGTCAATGCTCGCGCAGCCATTCCACCCCGGGGTGGCCAGCAAGTAGCCTGCAACATGCGATCCATCCTTCGCCGCGAGCAGCAAGCGGTCTGAATCGGAGTCCGGTTCGGATAACGATTCATCAAGTCCGTAGACCTTTGTCCGCGGCTCCACTGGCACCACGTTCGGCATGCCGGGCCCATCGAATGGGGCGACCGCCTCGTACTCGATGTCAAAGGAGAAGTCTTCCGCCGACAAGGCCTCTGGCGCGATTCTGTCGACACGTTCTATCTGCATACGCCCTTCTTCATGCTCTTGGGTAAACGGGGCACATTGGTACAGAGACACTAACCGGCGGACTCGATGGACGCTGGCTATCTTGGCTGGCGGATTCGGGGGGGGGGCGGTCGACGGAGAGCCGACGTTGGCGGTCCGCCTTCGGCCAAAAAAGCAGATATTCGACTACGGCATGAAAACTGTCGACAATCCCCCGTGTACGGCCTAACGTAGGTGCCCTTCCAAGGTCGTGCGCACCGACGGAACCAGCATCTACTTCAGCACGCGCCGGGCGCTTGATGTCGCCAGCGAGAAGGCGCCCTGACAGCAAGAACCCACGCGACTAAGCCGCTTTGACGGATCATTTCGCTCATTCGACTAGGGGTTGGATGACCTTGCCTTCCCACTGAATCAGCTGGAACTCCAGTCCAGTGGTTGCTTCCTTGAACACCGACTCGTTCTCATCGAACGAAGCTGCAACGATGGTCTGAAGGCCGCGCTGCGCGATCAGCAACTGAAGCAGCGCGCGCTGACTGGCTGACCGCATCGAATGCTGGCCAGGCTCATCCATCAGGAGAAGCCCGGGGTGCCGCCCCTCGAACCCGCGCGTCGCAGACGTTTGATACAGGGCCAGCAGGTAGCTCCAGATGAGGCGGACGAAGTCGCTCGCACTCGAGTCCGCAGTAAGGCTGGCCTGCACCTTCGGGCGAATAATCTCACGCAACTCCAGCTCCGAGAGGATGGGTGTCAGCGTGTCCAGGCTAATACGGATGTCAGCAATCTCCGCACTCTCATATCCGAACGAACTGGCGTTGCCTCTGAAGTTCTTCTCGAAGAGCGAGATTCTCGACATGTCGGCATCGCTGTAGGCCTCTCTAGGAAGCAGTCGCCTGCCAGCTTGGTTCGCGGCCAGACGGTCGGCAATCTCTCCGAAGGTAACCATGAGGGCCGCCGCCTGCTCGTTGAATGCTTGCAAGTTCGACAGCTCAAGTTCGATCTGGATCTGTCGACGGACGATGGCGCGAGATTCCGCCACGCCGGTGCTCACGTCGCCGCGCAGCGAGTTGCAGTAGTCATGAGTTGTCGCCAAGCGGGCGGCTACGTCGGCGACGACGATTTCGGACTGACGAATCTCCTCTATCGCTCCCTTGAGCTGGTTCTGCAGCATCTTCCGCTGGCTGTCGAGATAGTTGATGTTGGTATCTAGGTCCATCTGCGGACCCGTCACGATGCCGAGTAGGAGAGTGTCTTCGACAGCTTGATGACAGGTTGGGCAATGGTCGGTTGCGACCTCGACCTCCATCTGGGCGCCGAGATTCCGCAACTTCAGAGCCGTCTTGTTCCGTTCCAGATCTTCATTGGCTTCGGCCAGAAGGAGGCGCAGTTCATCTAGCGCAGCCTTCTGTAGCATCAGATTCGTGGTCGCACGTTCATGCAGAACGCTGAGCCGTTGCAATTCAGACGAGGCAAGCTCTAGCTCTTGGAGAGCCTCTGCTCCGGAGGCCTTTCCGTATGCCTCCGCCTTCGCTCCCAGCGCATTGTGCTCGGAGCGAAGGTTTCTGACTTGGTCTAGCAGGGAGGTCTTGGTCTTGCCATCGGACTTCACGAGCAGGACAGCCGCGGGGTCAAACATCGAAACCGGCGTGGCAGATAGGCCTTCAATCACGATGCCGTTTGCCGCTGCTGCTTGTCGCAAAGTGTCGTAGGTCTTACGCCAGTCCGAGTCAATCGACATGGAGTCAGCGTCGAGCGCCGCTCGTTTGGCCTGTCGCTCGAACACTCCCAGGCCTAGCAAGAACTCAGTGACCCTAATACGTGCGTCGCGAATGCCAAAGAAGGGGATATTGGCGATGTAGTCAGTCCACCCGCGCTTCTGCTCCACGGCGAGCGCGGCGAAGATAGTCTGCAGATACAACTTGGCCATGCCGCCGTTCGTCGTTGGAACCTGAGGCAGTTGATAACCCATGAATTCTTCGAGAAACTGGAAATATCCCCCCTGCTTCTGGGCGCTGCCAGGATCAAAAAGGTAGGTCGGCCGTGGTGTACCGAGTTCGGTGCCCTCCGTGAGATGGGCGCCCTCGAAAACTTCCATCAGCTTAGACTGACGCACGGGATCGCGGATTATGCGACGTAGCGTGACGCTTCGCCCAGAGGCGCTTTCCAGCTCGACAAGAACCTCGGAGCTCTCCACCGCGACGCGGCTATCGCCTTGCACGAAATACTCTTTAACCGCGTAGGGCAGCATCTTCTCGCCCTTGCCGCCGATGAGCTCTTCCATGCCCAAGCCGTAAATCAAGGTGTTGTAGAACGTGCTTTTACCGCTCGAGTTGCTGCCGCGGATAACAGTCAAGCCACGGCTGAATTCAAACTTGAACCCAAACTCTCCCCTTGCTGTGCTGATTCTTAGCTTTACGGCCCTGATTTTCATGCCGACTCCCATCCCTTCGCAACTTTCTCGACCATGCTTTCAGTGATGTCTTTACCGATTTGCATCAGAAGCTTGCGCTCGGGTGCGAAGGCGTCGGCATCCTTGAGGACTTCGGTAATGAAGCCTCGACCTTTTTCTGTCAGTTGGTATCCGGTCGAGGTGGCATCGACCAATCTCTCCGCCACGGCAAACCGAATGGCTATGGCGAGGGCGGGGTCGAAACCCCACGCCGTCATATTCAGTACTTTGGCCTTCGCGGAGTCAACCAGCTTCTGAATGCGGTCGGTACTCTTCAGCGCCCAGTTGAATAGATGCAGGCGCGGCAACGTCGACCTCCCGCCGCGAGACGACATCTGGAGAACAAGAAGCAGTTGCGTGATCTTGTAGAGCGGCCGATGCTCGACCAGCACCGGAGACGGTCGCCGGACGAAGCGCAGACGTTGAGGCCCGACGGCGATAGCTTCAGTCATAGTCGACCTCGCAAACTGCAATCCACCTCGCGACGATAAGGCGCGCGATCTGAGCCGCGCCGGTCTGGTCGATAGCGGGTGCGAGCTCCTTGACGATTCGCTCCGTCAGACCATCCCGGATTTTCTCGGTCAACTCCTGGGGTGTCCCCACCCACGTGTCGCACGTCTCGCCGATGTCCGCTTCGTAGCCGTTGATGATCCGCGCCAGCCTCGAATGGACGGTCGGCGCTGTGTCGTTAATCCGCTTAAGGTGGGGGCCGTGGTCGAGGAACTCGCGCAGGGTCTTCGTGTAGAGGCGCGCGACCTTGCCCTCCAGTTTGTCCGCCGGGAAACTCGCAAGTCGCGTTCGCGTCTTGCGCATGACATTCTTCTCGTACGTTTCAGAGTTATCAGTCAGCTCAGGCAGGACGGTCGGCAAGCCGCCGAAATCGAGCGCCTGGCCGACGGCAAGCTTCATTTCCTGAATCTCAGTCGCGTAGTGATCGGCGTCATGCACCAGCACCTGGAAGTCGGGCGCCAGGATTGACAGGTTCCACCCCCGAACCTCGGCCTCCTTCGTCTGGGCGTGCTTGATGAGGTCGTTGTGGGCGATGGTCGGTGTCACCAAGTGCCAGCGCCGCAGCTTGGTCGCGCCCAAAACCTTCTTTAAGTCGCCTTCGTTAGTCTGAAGCTTCTTCAGGTCTGTCGTGATCTTGTCTCGCTGCTTTTCATAGAGCTCTTTCGGGGGGTAGACCTTATCCGGGCAGTAACACTGGTACCCACAGCCTGTGGTCTTGGTGAAACCTTCCAAACCGTAGTCGCCGGGAGTAGCCGGAATGTGGGTGTAGCCGTCAGCCGTGAACTTGCGCTTGAAGACCAACTGACACAGCCGTTCCCAACTGTTCCCGTCGAATGCGCCATATGTTGTCTGAAACACGGTGGTGTTGTCGCTAGCGCTTAGCCGCGATCTGGCACGGAGAGACCGACGACCACTGCTTTCGAGAAGAACAATGGAAACGTGGTTTGGCGAGTGCCGTCTGAAATAGTCAGCCCTGAACGCAAGCGGTTCTCCCAGGTCGCGGCCGCTGCGGGAGCTGCGCAAGCGCACCGCGCGGTGTGTGATTACGTATATTGTCTGTTACAAATTGTTTCTTGTAAAGCAAGCAGTATGTGAGCTGTCCATTCACTCTTTGCAAAGACGGCACGCTCACTGATGCGACCGACCGGTGCGACACAACAGAGCAAAACTAGATCTCCCTTCACATGAAAAGGAGATCGCCATGGACACCTCAAGTTCTCCTGCGGCACCTCGTATACCCGGGAAAGATCGCCTGTCAGAAGCGGCCATTGAAGCTCCAAGAGATCCGGACGGCTGCAGATGCCTGCGAAAGCGCGAATTCGCGCTATTCAACCTCGCGATCGACAGCAAGCTCCGCGCTTGCGATCTGACGCGACTGCTGGTCCAAGACATATGCCACGGCGACCGTGTAGCTACTCGCGCGACGGTAACACAGCAAAAAACCCATCGACCGGTGCAGTTCGAGCTCACTGAGCAGACACGCGAGAGCGTCAATGCCTGGATTCGAATACACCGCCTGGGCGCATCAGACTATTTGTTCCAAGTCGGCCCCAGACTTCAGCGCATCTTTCGACGCGACAGTACGACCGGCTAGTTCACCGATGGATCGCTTAGATCGGACTAGATGATTCGGCTTACGGAACGCACACATTGCGGCGAACGAAGGCTTCGCTGATTTACCGACGAACGAAGAACGTGAGCGCTGTGCAGTTGCTCCTTGGCGACACTAAGATCGGAAGCACGGGGAGTGGGGACCGAGGTCGACGATGCGCTCGAGATGGCCGAGCAAACTAAAGTTTGATGACACCTCGGCCGGCCAAAAGGCGACACTCACGCCTGCGCGCCTTGGGACATTCGCACGTCCGCTCGGAACTCAACCAGAGTGTACCCGCGCACTACCTCGCACGCGGCAGGATGAACTCCTTTTGGTATAGTGGCGCGCCGGTCGGAAAAGTGACTGTTGTCACTCGGTTGAGGTACCGTGCAAAAAATATGTCCGCAATCTACATACGGGGCCCCGCTTTGAATTTTTTTCCTCATACTCCAATCGAGATTCCGCGGAGCGCGAACGGTCTCATTGCCGCAGACACGGGATCGCTCGCCGATTTTTGGGATGACGTTGATGGCAAGCTCGGCGAAAGTACTTCCGGTGGCATTGGTTGTTACATTTTTTCCGTACGAGCGGGAAAAGGCGTGCTGCCCTGGTATGTTGGCCTTGCAGTGAAGCAATCGTTTCGCAAGGAATGCTTTGCCCCCCACAAGCTCATGCATTTTAACAATGTAGTTGCTGGACGCCGGGGAACGCCAGTCCTCACCCTAATTCCGAAATATACTCCTAACGGAAAACTCGTGAAGCCGACGGGCAGCACGCATCGGGACATAGTGTTCCTGGAAAATCTGCTCATCTCGCACTGTTTAACTCGCAATCGAGACTTGTGCAACAAAAAAGATACCAAACTCCTGCGCGAGATGGTGGTCTTCGGGTTGCTCAACACACCACAAGGCAAAATGCATTCATCCGTCGCAGATTTTCGACTTTTGGTCGGAGCTTAATAGGTTCGCCCGTGGTCGCCCACATCACAGGAAGTGAACGCCCATAGGCTCCAGCGAGAAGGCATTGACACGTTAGGTTTTGCGACGATAAGCGGCAGGGCCGGAATAACGGTATTGACACCCGCAATCACTTAACAAGGTTCGGATGACCGTTGTAACTTTGAAACTGCCGCACGAGCCATATGGCGTCCAATGGCAGCTACGGGTCGACAGAAGGCGTGCGCATCCCACCGCTATCGGGCAGAAGCGAACACTGGTCGATCCTCCGGACATCAAGAACCGTCCACGCGCTGCGCTGGCGCGGGGAGTGTCGGCGCTAACCTTGGCTCTCCCAAGATGGGATGCTCAGCACGAATTGTGAGTCAGGCCTCATGTTCCCGGCAATTAGCTCAAGTTGTACGAGAAAATGTCTTTGAGACGCTCGGTAGGGAAAGCCTCCTCGTAAGACTCTGTATTCTCTGGCAGCCCGATCCAACGGAGTTTGCGCCGGGTCCACATATGCACAACGGGGATGACATCATTGCTATTGTCCAATGTGCCGGTCCGCACGATAGCCAAGCCGGGGCGACCAACATTGATGCTGTGCGTGCGGGTCTTGCATATCGCGCAGACGTAGTGAGTGGTACGGGTGCCGTCACCGCTGATGCGCGACCACCCCTCTAAAGGTCCATCGATTACAAAGCGAGATGTCGGCACGACGGCATGAAGGGAGAAGCCGCTTTCCGTCATGGTTTGGCAGTCCAGGCAGTGGCAAGCATAGCTGGCCCTGCAGGACCGGGAAGTCAAGAACGTAACGGCAAGCGGCGCAACCGCATCCACTTGGAAATGGCACTCAGCTCTCCTTGTGAAGGCGTTGAAAGCAAAAAAACGTCCCTTATGCCCCAGCGCTCTGCCTGACCCTGGCCGTTCGCGGGTAGACGCTGAAGGCGAAGCCGTGTCGCATCGCCACCTATCCCCCTATCCGCCAACCTCCGTTTACCGGAATGATGGCACCCGTCAGGAATGAGCCAGCCTCGGACGCAAGCCATAGGACAGTGCCTGCGATGTCGGCAGGAGTCCCTGCGCGTCCCAGTGGGGTCTGGGCTACGATCTCGGAAACACGGTCGTCCGGCCAAGCTCCGGTGAACCCGGTGTTCGCGATGAAGCCGGGAGAGCTGATGCTGATGACGCGGCCGCCGGGGGCGGCAAGTCGCGGAGACGCAATCATCGCCGCGAGGAAGCTGCCTTTTAAATTGGCATCCACAACAGCATCCCAATTCTCCTCGGCTTCCCCAATCGGCGTCGACAGGCTAACGGGGCGAACGAATCCCGCTGCGTTCACAAGAACGTCGATGCAGTCAAAATCAGCGAAAGCGTTCTCCACATCCGTGCGGCAGCCAACATCTGCGCGTCGCCACTGAGCTGCGGGACCGAGTTTACCCGCTGCTTCCCTTAGGTGTTCTCCATTCCGACCGGCAACAACAACGGCATATCCAGCTTCCATGAGCGCTTAGGAGATGCCGAACCCTATTCCGCTCCGCCTCCGGTAACGATTGCAATCCGCTTTTCTGCCATTTCAATACCTCGAACAATCAACAAACATTTCCTTCTTGGCGCAGCAGAAGCGATATGTCGAATACGGTTGACATTGCTGTTTGATACGCCAAATATATCGCATGCTTAGCCTTCGCCAATTTCAGCAATTCCTCGCGGTCGCAGAAACCATGAATTTTCGTCGTGCGGCCGAGCGACTGAACATGGCCCAGCCGCCCCTTACGGCTGCGATACGTCAGATGGAAGAAGAGCTTGGTGTGCGGCTGTTCGAACGTAGCAACCGGATCACCGGCCTGACCGCCGCGGGCGAAGTTCTGCGCCAAGAAGCAAGAAGGACGATTGCTCAAGCCGAACGTGCTGTCGCCATGGCCAAGCGTGCCGGCGAAGGCTCCGTTGGAACGCTTCGTATCGGTTTCGTCGCCAGCGCCGTGCGCGATCTGGTGCCTCAAATCGTCACCGAGTTCCGGCGAACCCATGCGATGGCGGTGCTCGAGTTGGAGGAAGCGACGACAGCACGGCAAATCGCGGCGATCCTGACTGATCGCATGGACGTCGGTATTGTTGCTCTACCGATCCCGCCCGGCGAGGAAGCACATGTCTCGACGAGACTTTTAGTGGAGAGTCGTCTGACAGCCGCTATCCCGGCCGAGCATCCGTTGGCGCTGACGCCGTCATCTCCGCTTTCATTGGGTTCGTTCGCAAACGAACCCTGGTTCTATTCCCGGGCGGAGAAGGCCCCGGCCTCTATGCCACAATCCTCCGGGCATGCGCCGAAGCTCGCTTTACCCGCATGTCGCGCAACGTGCCGTGCAGATGGAAACGATCGTTGGCCTTGTTGCCGCTGGTCTAGGCGTGGCCCTGGTGCCCGAACTATTCCGATCTTCGAATCGTGAAGGCGTGGTCTTCAGAGACCTCGCAGGAGAGCAGCACACCTATTCCGCACCGGATTGGTTTAGCTTGGCGGGCCGAGCGATCGTCTGGCGTTCTCTCTTCGTTCCTGCACGACGTGTCCACGATGGTCGGAGCCCTCGATTCGCGTAGCCGAAAGCCGCGATAGCCATTTCGACATACCTGATCACCTGACCACTTCTAGGACATGACAAAGGAAGAGTTGCACGAACTGCTGACCCTTGATTTCGGGCTCGTTATCGACCCGTAGAGCGTGGCGATCGGCGGTCCTATTTTCTCAAGCGAGTCGTCTGGCACCCTTCATCGACGACGCGTATCCTCCATGTTCAGTACGATCAAAGTGGCCATGTCACGCATATCAAGCGCTGCGTCTCATCGGACAATAACAACAGCGTATTCGTATCACACCCAGTGGACCGGTCGGGCTTACGGCAAGCGATTGAGGAAGAAATCGCAATGCACAATGCAATGAACGTGCGCGTGTGAGGTGCTCACCGCCGAAACCAAACCACCGACAACCCACACGCCAAGACCAACAACACCACCGCCCCAGCCGCCAGCAACGCACCAACCTCAACCTCCTTCCGCTCCAGCGCCAACCGGCTACTCAACCGCCGATAAACCTGCGTCAAATCAGCCGCCGAACTCGCCTGAAAGTACTCCCCATCAGTCAGCATCGCGACCTGCCGCAAGGTGCTCTCGTCCAGTTGCACGGGGGAAGAAAGGCCCGGCACTGGCGCCCCTTCCTCAAGCGGCGTACCGAAGCCCACGGTATAGACCCGCACGCCGCGCTGCGCGGCCATGCGAGCGGCATCGATAGGGTCCGGGCCAGTGGTGCGGCGGCCATCGCTGAGAAGGATGATCGCGCCGTGCCGATAGGAACCGGGGCTCGCCGAAGGCTGCTCCTGTTCGCGCTTGCGGACGGCTTCCGCTGCAGCGGCCTCCGATAGCGATCTGCCGCCTGAGCCGGGCGCAAGCGACTCCCCACCGAAAATAATCGCCTCCAGGTCGATGCCATCGTCGGGCAACAGCACCGCCAGCGCCTGGATCAGTCCGCTGCCAGTGGCCGTGCCGTGCTGCAGTTGAAAGCGCTCGATCGCGTCGAGCATGTCCTGCCGGCTGTCGGTGGGGGAAAGCACCACGGTCGCCGTGGCAGCAAAGGACACGATGCCCAGACGTACGCTGGCTGGCAAACCGATGATGAAGTCGCGAGCGGCCTGCTGGGCGGCGGCGATGCGAGTGGGTGCGACGTCTGCGGCCGCCATGCTGCGGGACGTGTCCATGGCGAGCACCACCGTGACGGTGTCGGACGGCAGCGTGACGGTCGCGGTGGGTCGGGCGCATGCCAACAGGGCCACGCCCAGCGCGAGCAACACGAGGAACGGCGGGATGTGACGCCGCAATCGTTGCCTGCGGCCCAGCGCGGCGCGCGGCAACGCAAGACTGGCATACAGCAAGGCGGCTTTTTTGCGCCGCGCAATCAGGTACAGGTAGGCGGCTACCAGCAGCGGAAGACCCAGCAGCAGCCAGAGCATTTGTGGCCAGAGAAACTGCATGCCCTGCTCCTTGGCACTCCTTTGCAGAGGATAAGGCGATGGTACTGCGTTTCCCGGTCGGGCATTCCGTCAGGCTTTTCCGCACTGCGGTTTTCTCTTATGATGCCGCCCGTCATATTGGCCGGTAGCAGGCAGACCGCCGGCCATTCAATGACTCGCGGCACGTTGCCGCCAATATGACGCCGCCCCGGGCGTCATCGACAACACCATAAGAAAACACAGCACAACAACAAGGAGTCATCTTGAAGAAGTCCATCCGCACGAGTCTGCTCGCACTGGCCGCCATGGCGGCCGTGCATGCGCACGCCGCTCCCACGCTGGTCGATTCCGTACAGGGCTACACGCTGCAGAACGACAAGATCGCCAGCTTCAGCGGCCTGGTGTTCGACCAGGGCAAGGTAGTGGAGACCGGCGACGCCGCCGCGCTGCGCGCGAAATATCCCGATGCCAAACGCATCGACGGCCAGGGCAAGACGTTGCTGCCGGGCCTGATCGACGCGCACGGCCACGTGTTCCGACTGGGCTTCAAGACGACCGAGATTTCGCTGTCGGGAACGAAAAGCCTGCAGGAAGCGCAAGCGCAGATCCGCGACTACGCGCAGAAGAATCCGCAGCGACAGTGGCTGCTCGGTTATGGCTGGAATCAGGTGAACTGGAAGCTGGGCCGCTTCCCGACTGCCGCCGAGCTGGATGCCGCGGTATCAGACCGTCCGGTGCGCCTGGTGCGCGTCGACGGCCATGCGGCCTGGCTGAACACCAAGGCATTGCAGGCGGCCGACATCACCCGTGATACCAAGGATCCGGCCGGTGGCCGCATCGAACGGGATGCGAACGGCAATCCGACCGGTGTGCTGATCGACAAGGCGATGGCGCTGGTCAATAACGTGATTCCGCCCTACTCCGACGACGATCGCCGCGCCGCGCTCGCTGCCGCCGTCGCACACCTGAACTCGCTGGGCCTGACCTCCGTCGGCGATGCCGGCGTGACCGTCGCCGACGACCGCATCTATCGCGAGTTCGCCGACCAAGGCAAGCTCACCACGCGCATCTACGGGATGATTCGCGACACCGGCGAGGACTTCAAGACGCTGTCGGCCAAGGGTCCGCTGATCGGTTACGGCAACGACCGCTACGATCTTCGCGCCGTCAAGCTTTACGGCGACGGCGCGCTTGGCAGCCGTGGCGCCGCGCTGATGGAGCCCTACACCGACGACCACGCGCATAGCGGCCTGCTGTTCATGAGCGATGCCGCGATGCAGGCCAACGTGAAGGCCGCGCTGAAGGCCGGCTATCAGGTTAATGTGCATGCGATCGGCGACAAGACCAACCATCAGGTGCTCGACGCGATGGAAGTCGCCTACAAGGACGTGGGCGGCCGCGACTTGCGCAATCGGATCGAGCACGCGCAAGTGGTTTCGCTGCCCGATATCCCGCGCTTCATGAAGCTGAACCTGATTGCGTCGATGCAGCCCACGCACGCGACCAGCGACATGAACATGGCGGAAGACCGCATCGGCAAGGAACGTATCAAGGGCGCCTATGCCTGGCAGACCTTCCTGAAGCAAGGCACCGTGATTGCAGGCGGCTCGGATTTCCCGGTCGAATCGGCCAATCCGTTCTACGGTCTGCATGCCGCGGTCACACGCACCGACCATGAAGGCCGCCCGATCAACGGCTGGCATCCCGAGGAAGCGATGACCCTGCCGCAGGCATTCCGCGCGTTCACCCTCGATGCCGCCTACGCGCAGCATCAGGAAAAGACGTTGGGCTCGCTGGAGAAAGGCAAGTGGGCCGACTTCATCCTGGTGGACCGTGACCTGTTCAAGGTGGCACCGGCGGACATCTGGAAAATCCAGGTGCTGGAAACTTGGGTGGCTGGTGAACGGGTGTATGCGAAGGGCGATCAATCGGCGCAGCGCTGATCGACTAGCTCGCAATCTCGCTAATAAGAAGCCCTGCTGGACGATGGTTCAGCAGGGCTTTTTTTCTTGTGTGGTCGCCATTCTCCGCGTCCGCAAGACATTGAAAAGGCGCGATTCTGCCTGACCGATCTTCCTGCTTGTCGATGTGTTTGGTGCGTATCGGGCAACACCGTGATTCCGCACGCTGCCTTCCGCCTCGCACCCCTGCTGCCTACGATGTGGTCACGCGGCCTTCACGCCGTGACCTCTGCCTCGCAAGCCAGCGGGGCTCCCTTTTCCGAAGCAACCCATTGCCCGACTGCGCTGGTCCGGCAATCGGGCCGACTCATTTGGAGGATCGATCATGCTCAACACACACAACACCCCAAACCGCGGGGAGGCCACTCCCGGCGACCGGGTTCCGTCGCGCTACGCGGTACGAGTCGGCGACATCGACGTGCTGGTGATCAGCGATGGCGTGTTGGCTCTGCCTACCGCAACGTTGGCCACCAATGCCGACTCCGCGGACCGGGCGGCCTGGTTCGAAGACATGTTCCTGCCGCCGGATGCGTTCGACTGGCCGCTGAACGTGGCGGTGGTACGCAGCGGCAAGCAGATCATCCTGATCGACACCGGACTCGGCGCCGAGTATCCGGACTTCCCGCGCGCAGGCCTCTTGCCCCAGCGCCTGGCTGCCGCCGGCATCGACCTGGGTTCCCTGACCGACATCGTCATCACCCCCATGCACATGGACCACGTGGGCGGCCTGCTGGTCGACGGCGTCAAGGAGCAGCTGCATCCGGACGTGCGGATTCACGTGTGCGCCACCGAGGTCCAGTTCTGGGAATCGCCGGATTTCTCGGACACGACCATGCCATCGCCGGTACCGCCCGTGCTCCGCTCGGCCGCCACGCGCTTCGCCAACGAATACCGCAGCCAGCTGCGGCTGTTCGACCAGCAGTGCGAGGTCGCGCCGGGGGTCGTCGTTTTCCGCACCGGTGGCCACACGCCTGGGCACAGCATGGTCCGTGTGACTTCAGGCGGCGAGCGACTGACATTTGCCGGCGACGCGATCTTCCCGGTGGGATTTGATCATCCCGACTGGCACAACGGCTTCGAACATGACCCGGTGGAGTCGGTTCAGGTTCGGGTTCGTATGTTGCGGGAAGCGGCGGAGACTGGTGAGCTGCTGGTGGCGACGCATCTGCCGTTTCCGTCCGTTGGGCGGGTGGCGGTTCAGGGCGAGGCGTTTCGGTGGGTGCCGGTCTTTTGGGACTATTGACCTTCCTGCACTGACGGTTGCTAGATTAGGGGCCAAACCGGCGCTCACCCTATTGCCCGTAAGGGTTAGCGCGCCGGCTTCACCCTATATGCAGCAATGATTTTCGATATGTCTCCATCGGTAACTTGCCGATACGTTGCGGACCTCGGCATTGCCGACTCCGGCGGGCAAAGGGGCAGGCTGAAGTGTCGACGCCGATCAGGAGTGACATGCCAGCGATTCGTCGCGACCACCCCATATGACGATTCTTAACGCGCGCTGATGCTGAAGGGTACGGCGAGAGATACGGCAGCTCCGCCCCTGCCCCTCATTGCTTCGTTGTAGCCTCGTTGATGTTCATGCTCTATCTTCACTAGAGTCGTCACTCAAACAATCCCAACTCCACACAATCATTTCCGCAATAGAGGAGATAATTGAAACAATTCTTGCATGCCTGACACGGCGGCGTTTCACCACCGTCGAAGCTCTATCCAGAATCGCACTGGAACACTGTACCAATGTGATTTATATCCTTGAAGACAAGACAACATCACGCTCCCGCTCGTTCTTATCAGCATATTTCGATAATGCATATGTGCGCGCAAAAAAATGGAATCAATATGCCATTGAAAAGGATGACAAAGATGTGATCGCGACGTCTTCAGACCGTATGAATCTTGTTCAGACGATGAGGGGTTGGGTAGTCGGCCTCGACGATGCAGAGGCGTGGCCTGACGCACGACGACGTCTTCGGCTAATCGGAGCCGAGCATTTTTATCACGATGTATTTGCACCCGCATCAGACTCGGTACATACGCTGGGAGAGGACGCATTTAACAACTGGTTCTTCGAGCGCACTAACGAAGAGTGCGATCCTAAGCTCATCCGAGGCGTACTGCATGCGGAGAAAGGTTCCTACGCCATATATATGAGCACAAACGCATTAAGCTTCTACACAGAAATAGTGCGAAGCCTGGTCGGAAGCGCCGGAAATGAAGAGGCACATCAACATGCGACAAGTCTTATCGAGACCCTCAACACATTGCTTTCTGAATTTACCACCTTGAGCACCGCTACTGTAGATAAATAAAGTAGAGAGCGGAGAATTGACAATCAAATAGCCGAAAATCTATCTCTTTCTCAACGCAGGCGGCGCACACGATTCCCGCAACACAACCCGCGTACCCAGCCGAATCTCCCGCCCTGCTGCCGCCTTCGCATCGTCCGGGCCTGTACCGCCCCCAATACTCCGCAACAACATCTCCGCCGCCGCCGTCCCCACCGCCTCCAGATCCCAATCGATGGCAGTTATTGCCGGCGTATAAAGCTGCGCCAGATCACTATCCCCCACGCAGATCAGGCTGACATCTTCCGGCATGCGGTGCCCAGTCTGCTTCATTGCTTGCAGAACACCAGAGAGAATCCGCGTGCCAAGGCAGATGAATGCCGTCGGGCGGTCCTTGGCGGACAGCAGCGCCAAAGCATCGCTGAATGACAGATCCATCGCCGAGCGTCTGGAGCGCACGAGGGCGCTATCCACGGTGAGACCGCGCTCCTCCATCGCTTTGCGATAGCCGTTGATGCGCTCGCGGCCCGGGCGCAAAGCACCGTCGGATGTCATCAGCGCGATGCGCGTGTGCCCAAGGTCGAGCAGGTACCGGGTCGCTTCGTACGAGCCGCGGGCGTGTTCGACATGAACGCCGACACCGTGCGCGCCGAAGTCGCGGTCCATGGCGACGACGGCGAGGTCGCGGGAGATCTGGGCGAGGTAATCGGGGCGTTCGGTCTCGCAGGGGCCGAGGATCAGTCCGTCGACGCGGCGGCGGCGGAACAGGTCGACCATCAGTTCTTCCTGCGCCTTGTTGTTATGCGTGTTGCCGACCACCATCGCATAACCTTCGCGCTGTAGCCGCGTTTCGACCGCGGTGATGATGCGGGCGTACAGCGGATTGGCCAGATCGGACACCAGCAACCCCACGACGCCGGAGGTACCCGTGCGCATGCTTTGCGCAATGGGATCGGGCGCATAGGCCAGCGCCTTCGCGGCGCGCTCGACGGCCTGCAGGGCGGCCTCGCTCACCGGACCGCTGCGGTTCAGTGCGCGCGATGCCGTGCCCACCGAAACGCCGGCGGCGCGCGCCACGTCGCGGATCGTGACGCGGGCTGGCGTATCGGAGCTGGGGGTGCGCGTTCGGCTGGTCATCGATGGTCCGGCTTGGGGTCTGAGCTGGCGGTAATCGTAGCGGGCCCTGGGCCGCTATTATCGTCGATCCGATGGCCCTGCCCTGCCCGCCCATCAGTACATCGCGCGGCCGCCGCTGATATCGAATACCGCCCCTGTGCTGAAGCTGCAGCGGGCGGAACACAGCCATGCGGCCATTTCCGCTACTTCCTCGACGCGCACGAACCGCTTCATCGGCACCCGTTCGAGCAGGCGGGCCTGCAATTGTGCCCGCTGGCTTTCGTCGTGCTGGCCAAAGATATCGGTATCGGCCGCGCTGGGCGTGATGCAGTTGACCAGTACGCCAGTCTCCGCGAGTTCCTTGCCCAGGCTCTTCGTCATCGATATCAATGCGGCCTTCGATGCCGCATAGGCACCGGCGAACGGATTGCCCTCCTTGCCGGCGACCGAAGCCACGTTGACCACGCGGCCCCAGCCATTCGTGACCATCGCTGGCACGACCGCCTGCACGCATTGCAATGCGCCGAACACATTCACGTCGAAGACAAGCTTCCATTCGTCGACGGACGCCTCTACCGTCGGCCCTCTGCGTCCGAGGATGGCGGCATTGTTCACCAGCGCTGTTGGAGTGCCCAGAGCTTCGACCGTCTGTGCAAATGCCCGCTCGACCTGCTGGCGATCGGTAATGTCGACTGACACCGGCAATACTCGTGCACCATCGCCCCGCAATGTGCGAGCGGCCTCATCTAACAGAACTCGGTCGCGATCCCACAGGGCGACCGCGTATCCGTCCGCCGCAAGCCGATTGCCGATTGCGAGACCGATGCCGCGCGCGGCGCCGGTTACCACCGCAACCTGGCGGCCCGCCATCGTGCCCTCGGCCGCCCTCATTGTGGCGCTCCAATGCGCCGAATTGGATCCGTACCATCCCAGCCTTTCGCGGCCTCGGCAATTGCCGCAAAGTATTCGCCCTTGCCGCCGGACATTTCCGAAATCTCGACGATGTTGCCCGGCAAGTCCGCATGGACGTAATAGGCAAATCGGCCGCGCATGCCCATGCGCCCGCCGTGCCCCTCGACATAGCGGCTTGCACGCAGCCGCTCGGCGAATTCGTCGAAGCGGTCGTCGGTCCAGTACGCGATATGCTGCATGCCTTCGCCGAAGTGCTTCAGCGAATCGAGATAGAGCGACGGCGCGTTATTGCGCTGCTGGATCAGCTCGATTTGCACTCCGCCGGAATTGGCAAGCGCGATAGCCAGATCCGGCAAAGCCGAGGGCTCACCGTAGTAGCGAAATTCGGTCGTCCCGACTTCCTTCTTGTAGAACCACGGCCCGACACCGAGCACCTCGCTCCAGTGCCGCATCGCCTTCTCGATATCCCGCACGACGTAGCCGATCTGGCATAGGCCTCCGAACAGCAAGCTCATCTTGGCTCCATGTCATCGAATGTTGGAAACGTTTCCATAAAGACACAGTAGCCGATGTGCTGACTCGGCGCAGCATAGCGTTAACCATGATTGCTGGTCCCACCACCCTCGACGACACTGCAATGGAAACGTTTCCACAAAGAAGGAAACGCCAACCCGAACCCCGCATCGCAGAACGGGCGAACACCCTTGGAGACAAGACATGAAGAAGCTCTTCACAGCCGCGTTGCTGGCCGTGGCGGCCATCACCGCGCAGGCGGCCGACCCCGCCACCTATCCCGAGCGCCCGATCCGCATGCTGCTGCCCTTCTCCGCCGGCGGTGGCGGCGATACGCTGGGCCGCTTCCTGGCCGAGCGCTTTGCCGCGCAGCTGAAGCAACCGGTGGTGGTCGAGAACAAGCCCGGCGCGGCCGGCACGATCGGCACTCAGGCGGTGGCGACGGCAACGCCGGACGGCTACACGATCATGATCGGCGGCATGTCGACGCATCCGCTGGCGGCCGCGACCTACGCGAAGCTGCCCTATGATCCGGTCCGCGACTTTCAGAGCCTCGGGACCATCGGCAATTCATCGATTGTCATGGTCGCGTCGAATTCGTACCCGGCAAACAATCTGAAAGAGCTGATGGCGTTGGCACGGAAACAGCAGGCGCCCATTCAATACGCTAGCTGGGGCTCCGGCTCGACCGGACATTTCTGCGGCGAGATCCTCAGCCAGAAGGCCGGCATCCCGCTGCAGCACGTGCCCTACAAGGGCACCTCGCAGATCATCACGGATCTGCTCGGCAACCATATCTCCGTGGCCTTCGTCGACATGGTGACCGCGACGCCGTTCGTCAAGGAAGGCAAGGTCAAGGCACTGGCCGTCTGCACCAAGCGCTCGCCAAGCCTGCCGAACGTGGCCAGCTATCAGGAGCAAGGCGTCGACTTCGACCGCGAATTGACATGGGCGATGTATGTGCCAGCCAAGACTCCGAAGCCGATCGTCGACAAGCTGTCGGCCGTGCTCGAGAAGACGCTGAAGGAACCCGAGGTCGTCAGCAAGCTGCTGTCGCTGGGCATTACGGCCAAATACGTTTCCGGCACCGAGCAGCAAGCGATCAATGCGCGCGATATCCCGATGTGGAAATCGATCGCCCAGCAGGCGCACATGTCGCTCGACTGACGCATTGCCGCACCCACACGGTAGCCCCCTCCTCCATTACGTCACCCCACGAATTTTCTATGTCTTCCACCCTGAATGAAGCCCGCATCCAGACCGTACGCGACCATATGGCGCTGGAGTGCGTCCACGATTGGGACGCCGTGATCGATACCTTCGCGCATCCGCGCTACGAAATGCACGGCAGTGGAGCCGTATTCGATGGCGAGGCCGAGGTGCGGGGGTATTTCGATTCGTCGCGGGTGCCCTTTCCCGATCTGAAGAACGAGATCATCGCCATTGCGGCCGACGGCGATACCGTGCTGGTCGAATTCTGGCTGCAGGGCACGCATCTCGGCCCGTTGAAAGCCAATGGCAAGACCTACGAACCGACCGGCCGCACCTTCCGCATCCGGATCGCCGCCACGTTCGAATTTGCGCCCGGCTCGGACAAGATCGTCTGCGAGCGCCCGTACTCGGCGCCGGATGCCAAGTTGCGCGCGCTTGGTCTTCTGTGAACGGTATCAGCGGAACCATCCCCACATCAGAGGAGATTCAGATCATGGCCTTGCCCAAGGTCGTCACGCATCAAGACCGCCTGATGACGGTGAATATCCACGACGCGGTGGAATTCGCGGGTTCCGAGCCGGGCTCGACGATCATTCCGCTGTTTCTGGACCGCGAGAACGGCGTCTGGGTGCTGTACGGCAAATTCGAACCGGGCACCACGCTGCCCCCGCACTTCCACACGGGCACCGTTCACTTCTTTACGACGAAAGGCGAATGGAATTACGTCGAGTACCCGGACGATCGGCAGACCGCCGGCAGCTATCTGTATGAGCCTGGCGGCTCGGTCCATACCTTTTCCGTGCCGGCCGACGCCAAGGAGGCAGCGGAAGGATTCATGGTGGTCTACGGCGCCAACGTAATCTTCAAGGACGGCGAATATCAAGGCGTGCGCGACGCCGGGGCGATCGAGGACGGCATCCTCAATGCCGCAAAGGCGATGGGCCTTCCGACGCCGCGCTATATCCGGCCTGGCAAGGGCGCTGTGTTCTCGCGCGATTGATTGGTAACGGCAACGCGCGAAGCAGGTCTATCCCTTCGCGCACTCCGCCTGAAAGCCCGGGCCAGGCACCCGCGACCGCCGCAACGCATAGGGCAGCACCGCCAGCACGCCGACCACCGCCAGCACCGTGCCGACCCACAGCGGCGATCGCAGCCCCCAGCCCTGGCTGATGCCCACGCCGCCGAGCCACGACCCCGACATCAGGCCGATATTGATGACGGCGGTATGCATCGTATTGACCAGCGGCCCGGGCGGCGCGGCCCGCATCACGCGCACCACCATCGCCGGATTCAGCGATACGCCGGTCAGCCCAACCAGCAACATCGCAATGACCGCAACCAGCGGCTGATCGGCGTAGACGGCAAACAGTGCCAACGCCCCCGCCAGCACCGTCAATCCCCACAACAGAATGCGCATCGTATGCCGGTCAGCAAAGCGGCCGATCACCGCGTTGCCGATCACGGTCGCCAGGCCATACAGGCCCAGCAGCGCAGGGATCGAAGACGGCGAGAAGCCCGACACCTTGGTCAGTACCAGGGCGAAATAGCTGAAGCCAGCAAACGTCGCGCCGATGATCAGCGCGCTGGTCGTATAGGCGGCCCACAGCTCGCGATTTGCCAGCGAGGCCAGTTCGCTGCGCATGCCATTGGTGCTGGTGGTCAAGGTCGCGGGAATCTTCCAACGCACCGCCAGCACACAAAGGCCGGTCAGCACCACCAGCAGCCAGAAGCTCGCTCGCCAGCCCAGGTGCAGGTCGACCAGCGTAGCCAGCGGCAAGCCTGCGACCGTGGCGATCATCAGGCCGCCGATCACGATCGCCGCAGCGCGCCCGCGCACCTCCGGCGCCACCATCTCCGCGCACATCGACAGCACGATGCCGAAGCACGCGGATGCGGCGATGCCGGTCACCGCACGGCCGATCGCCATCACCAGATAATCATCCGCCATCGCGCAACCGATCTGCCCGACCATATACGTGGCCAGCAATCCGAGCAACGCCGGACGCAGCGGAACGCGCGCCAGCGCCACAGTCAGCACCGGCCCACCGAGCACCATGCCTGCGGCGTAGATCGACACCAGATAGCCGATGCGTTCGACCGGCACGCCGAAGGCGGCGGCTAACGAGGGCATCATGCCGGCCACCATGAATTCCGAGGTGGTCAGGCAAAAGACGGTCAGTCCGAGGATATAGACGGCGAACGGCATTGCCGCTGCCGCTCGAGTCGAGGAAGGTGTGGTGGACACGCTTGTCATTAGTCTTATATCGGTTAGTTTTATATCGATCGGTACGAAATTAAGATGTAAAAAACCTGCGCGATGCAATTCAGCGATTCGGCAGGTTCAAGCTTGCCCCAACGGGCCACGGTGCGGATTTTGCCAGCATCGGCGCCGGCGGGCATTAACCCTGTCAAAGACGTTGTTATGGATGCCGGCGCCCAGACCTGCTACCAATCGGCGTTCGCTGGCTCCGGGCCTTCATGCGAAGGGAACAACGGCAGCACCTCTTCGGCCAGCTCCTGGATGATCTCCGCGGCGGGACGCGACGAAAATTGGATACCCAGCGCGGCATGGTTGACGCCAGCCGCTTTCCACTCTTGAAGCAGATCGATCAGGCCCTTGCGGCCGGTCTTCAGGATGAACCCGCCGTTCATCGGTGTGCGCGGATAGTCCGGGTCGTCCACCAGCTCGATCCATTCGTTGGTCATATGGGGCCGGAAGCCACCATCGGGGATCAGCGCCCGCCACGCGCGGATTTTTTCGGCCAGACGTTGCGGACCGGCGCTGGTGTATGCCGGCCCGGGATACGTCAGCCATCCATCCGCGTATCGACCGACCCATTCCAGGGACTGACGCGAACTGCCGGTGACGATCAGCGGAATCGCGCCCGACACGGGCTTGGGCAACAGTTCGACGTTCCGCATCTGTCCCAGCGATGAGCGTATGTCGAGCCGTCCTCCGTGCATCAGCTGCCGGAAGTAGGCAACCGTCTCGGCAAAACGCTCGCCACGTCCACCATGATCGATGCCGTAGGCCGGAAACTCGACCGGCCGGTCTCCGGACGCGATGCCAAGCACCAGCCGCCCACCGGAAAGCTGGTCGATTGTCGTGGCGGCCTTTGCCAGGTCGATCGGGTGGCGCAAGGTAAAGATCGCGCTTCCCGTCGCCAGTGCAACGCGCCGGGTGCCAGCCGCCAAGAAGGCAAGGTAGGTAAAGGGATCGAATACCTGTCCCGCATCGCCGAAGTTCGGGTCAAACAGCGGTACATCGCGGACCCACACGGCGGCGAAGCCGAGACGATCGATCTTTGTCACCAGATCGGCCTGGCCGGAAAGGACGCTCATGTCGCCTTGATAGAACCGCAAGGGCAGGAAGATCCCAACCGTCAGCGCATTGGGGCTGAACATGCGACGGTAGCCCGCATGCATGGCGAATGCCGGCGCGGAGGCGCCTGGCATGTCGATAGCGGGGAGATTCTCGTCGGTGAAAGGATTCGTTGTCATCGGCTGTTTCCTCATTGGCAAAACAGAGAAAACTCTATGGCGAAACAGCTGCACCAAGAAACGATTTAATCTGCCTCGTGCATGTAGCTCATCTAAATTCTTGAATCGACCCCTACCGGAACCGATGCTGCGAAGCGATGTCATCTTGACCAAGGTTCGGCGTTTCGCTTGCCTTCCCTTATAAAGTAGCTAGACTAAACACACAAACGCCTATATCGATTACGCAGGCAATTCGCTTGGGCATAATCGATTTCCCCCAAACTCCCACAATAGAAAACCTGAATCCATGGGCTCGGTACTCCCGTTGCTGGCATTGCGTGCCTTCGTCGAAACCGGTCGGCACGGCAGCCTCAAGCGGGCGGCGGACGCGATGGGGGTGACGCCCGGCGCCGTCAGCCAGCAATTGAAGCTGTTGCAGGAACGTACCGGTGTCACCCTGTTCAGCCGCACGCGCTACGGCGTCGAACTGACGCCTGCGGGGGCACAGGTGCATCCGGCCCTGTTGCGGGCGTTCGACCAGATCGAAGCGAGCCTGGCGACGCTGGACGCCATCAATGCGCGCCAGACCTTGACCGTCAGCGCTGTGCCGACCTTCGCCGCCTCGTGGCTGGTGCCGAGGCTGGGCACGTTTACCGATCGGCATCCGGATATCGAAGTGCGCGTCGAGGCGTCGTCCGCCTTGGCCGACTTGCGCCGGGACCGCGTCGACATCGCCATTCGGCATGGCCTGGGCAATTACGCCGGACTCGACGCGCACTATCTGATGGCACCAGTATTGATTCCGGTCGCATGTCCAAAACTGCTGGCCGAGGGGCCGCCAATCCGCGATGCCATCGATTGCCTCGACTACCCGTTGCTGCAGGATTCGGACAGGTCCGACTGGCGTCTTTGGCTGAAAGCGCTGGGCGTGGAAAGCGATCCGCGCATCGAGCGGGGGCCCGCCTTCGATGACGATTTCCTGCTGATCCGCGCGGCCGAGGCCGGCCAGGGCATCGCGCTGGTTCGCGATATCTATGCGCGAGAGGAAATTGCCAGCGGTCGGCTGGCAATTGCGCTGGATCGGCCGTGGCCGACAGAATTTGCGTACTACGCCGTCACCATGCCCAAGGCGGAGGAAAAGCCGGCCATTGCCAGCTTTTTGCGTTGGCTGTTGGACGAAGCCAAACGCCAAACGAGCGCCGCGTGACATTCATCGCGAGGCGCTCGCTTGAAGCGACCTACGCCATCGTTTCCCGCTGCAGGTCCAGTTCGGCAAGGATCTCGGCCGTGTGCTGGCCGAGATCGGGAAGCGCAGCATCGCGCGGCCTTCCGTCGTCGATCGTCATGGGCAAGGCCGGCATGCGCAGCGTCCGGTTGCCGGGCGACGGCACGCTGATCACTCGTTCCGGTGTTGTGGCCTGCGCGTACTGGATGGCATCGTGCAGGTCGCGCACCGCGCCGCAGACCACGCCAGCGGCATTGAGCATTCGGCAAGCTTCCTCGGTGGTCAGCGCCGACAACGCGCCGGCAAGCATCCCGCGCAAGGCGGGTCGATTCGCCACGCGCGAGGCGTTGTCGTGAAAGCGTGGGTCTTGCGCGAGTTCCGGCAGTCTCATGCATTCGCACAAGCGGGCAAAGTGTTCCGGCAGATAGGCCGAGATCACGATTCTGCCGTCGGCAGTCGGTAGCACATCCGCCGCCGGCGCCATCGTCGGCTGGCCGTTGCCGCAGCGTGACGGCACCGTGTCCAGCAGTTGGTATTCGGCCCATTGCTGGCTGAGCGCATCGGCTGCCACGTCGATCAGGGACACCTTGACATGGGCGCCTTGCCCGGTGATGCCACGGCGCACCAGCGCAGCCAGCACCCCCGTCGCCAGCGTACGTCCGGCCAGCACGTCGACGACGGTGAACCCCACGCGTGTCGGATCGGCGTGGGCATCGCCGTTCATGCTCATCATTCCGCTTTCGGCCTGCGCGGCGATATCGAGGCCCGGACGCTCCGCCGCCGGCCCACTGTCGCCAAAGCCGTTGACGGAGCCGTAGACAAGCCGGGGGAGGACACCCCGAAGCTGCTCGGCGCCAAGCCCGTACTTCTCCATCACACCTGGACGCGAGTTCTGCAGCACCACATCGGCGCGGCCCACCAGATCCATCGCCACGCCACGATCCTCCGCTCGACGCAGATCGAGGACGATCGAACGCTTGCCGCGGTTATAGGCGGAAAACATGGGGCCGCAGGCGTCCGTCTGCCAGCCCGAGCGACGGCTTGCATCGCCGCCCGGAGGCTCGACCTTGATCACGTCCGCGCCCAGATCGGCCAGGATCTGGCCCGCCGACGGCGCTGCGATGAACTGGCCGAAATCGACGACGCACAGTCCGGCCAACACGACCCCTTCCAGGTCGCTCCTATCGAATGAAGCCTTGGATTGCATGACGCTTTACTCCGGCTTGACGCCGGCGTCCTGTGCAATGCGTTGCCATGCCACCGTATCGTCGGCGACCACTTTTCGGAACTGCGCCGGCGTCAGGGCTGGAGCGACAGGGAGGTTCAGCGCGGTCAGGCGGTCGCGAAACGCCGGCGTCGCGATGGCGCGCACCACTTCCTTGTTCAACCGATCCACCAGCGTTGCGGATGTGCCCGCCGGCGCGAACATGCCATACCAGCTGGTGGTCGGAAACGGATAGCCTTGCTCTCCCATGGTCGGCACATTCGGAAACTGCGGCAACCGACTGGAGCCGCTGACGGCGATCGGCACCAGCCGGCCGGCCTTGACGAGGCCGATCTGGGAACTGACGTCGACCCAGCCGACGGGCAACAGACCGCTCTGGACGTCCGTCGCCACGGCGGCGGTGCCCTTGTACGGCGCGTGGACCATGTCGAGATTCGCCTTCTTCAGAAAGCTCTCCATGGTCAGGTGCCCACCCGACCCCATGCCCCACGATCCGTAGCTGAGTTGGCCCGGACGCTGCCTGGCATAGGCCACGAGCTCCTTCAGGTTGTGGACCGGCACCTTGGGCGAGGCCACCATCAGGTTGCCGAAGCTGCCGATCTGCGCAATCGGTTCGAAACGCTTGAGCGGATCCGGCGCGCGCGTGTAAAGCGCAGGGTTGACGACCATCGCGCCGGCATAGGTAAGCAGCAGTGTGTAGCCGTCCGGGCTCGCGGCGGACACGGCTTCGCTGGCAATCAGGCCATTCGCGCCGGGCTTGTTCTCGACCACGAACGGCTTGCCGAACACCGCTCCGAGTTGCTCGGCAAGAAGGCGCGCGAGCGTATCCGTACCGCCCCCGGCCGCACTGGCGACGACCAGCTTGACCGGGCGGTTCGGCCAGCCTTCGTTGTCCTGAGCAAACGCCATCGATGAAGCCGTCAGTGCCAGCATGGCGGCCAGCCATTGCCTGCGGATGTTCATGGTTTGTCTCCCTTATCTGCCGATATTTGCGGTGTTTTCTGCTGGCGTGATCGGCTTGCTCGAATGCCGGTGTTCCCGCGTTCGGGTCATTCCGGCGCCGGCGTCGATCCAGCGCGGCCAACTTGCACGTGCAAACTAACGCGCGGGGCTTCATATATGCCACGTATGTTTCGCTATCTTGAACAAGGGAAGCGTCCCGGCGTTGAAGCATTCGGCGCCAAAAAAAAAAGCGCCGGCGGGTATTCACCCCGCCGGCGCCGCCGGATGTCGCCGGATGTCGCCGTTTCCGGCGCGCCTTACTTCGACGTCGGCATCGCGAATTCTGCCCCCTTGCCGATGCTCTGCGGCCAGCGCTGCATCACGGACTTCTGCTTGGTATAGAAGCGCACGCCCTCTTCGCCGTAGGCATGGGTATCGCCGAACAGGCTGCGCTTCCAGCCACCGAAGCCATGCCAGGCCATCGGCACCGGAATCGGCACGTTGATGCCGACCATGCCGACTTCGATGCGGCGGGCGAATTCGCGCGCAATGCCGCCATCGCTGGTGTAGCACGCGACGCCGTTGCCGAATTCGTGTGCGTTGATCAGTTCGACCGCTTCGGCGAAGTCCTTGACGCGGACGCAGGCCAGCACCGGGCCAAAGATCTCCTCGCGGTAGATGCGCATCTCCGGCTTGACGTTGTCGAACAGCGTAGCGCCTGTGAAGAAGCCTTGTTCATGCCCCTCCACGCGATGGCCACGGCCATCGAGCACCAGGGTCGCGCCCTCTTCCACGCCCAGGCCGATATAGCCCTCGATGCGTTCCAGTGCCTGCCGCGTGACCACCGGGCCCATCTCGGCCTCGGGGTTCATGCCGTTGCCGATCTTCAGTGCGCGCGCGCGTTCGGCCAGCTTCGGAATCAGGCGGTCGGCGGTATCGCCGACCAGCACCGCGACTGACACCGCCATGCAGCGCTCGCCGGCCGAGCCGTAGGCCGCGCCGATCAGCGCGTCGATCGCCATCTCGGGATCGGCATCGGGCATCACCACCAGATGGTTCTTGGCGCCGCCCAGGGCCTGCACGCGCTTGCCGAATTCGGCGGCCCGCTGGCTGATCGCCTGCGCGATCGGCGTGGAGCCGACGAAGCTGACGGCCTTCACTTGCGGATGGGCGATCAGCGCATCGACCACGGTCTTGTCGCCCTGCACGACGTTGAACACGCCGGCCGGCAGCCCCGCTTCAGCCAGCAGATCGGCCATGAACAGGCTGGCGCTGGGGTCGCGTTCGCTGGGCTTCAGCACGAAGGTATTGCCCGCGGCGATCGCCACCGGGAACATCCAGCACGGCACCATGCAGGGAAAGTTGAACGGCGTGATGCCGGTCACCACGCCCAGCGGCTGGCGCATCGTCCAGTTGTCGATACCGGTGCTGACCTGATCGGTGTAGTCGCCCTTCAGCAGCTGCGGAATGCCGCAGGCGAACTCGATCACGTCGATGCCGCGCATCACTTCGCCCTGCGCGTCGGAGAAGACCTTGCCGTGCTCGGCCGTGATGATCGCGGCCAGCGTGTCGCGATGCTGATTCATCAGCTGCAGGAAGCGCTGCATCACGCGGGCGCGGCGGATCGGCGGCGTGTCGGCCCATGCGGGGAACGCAGCGGCGGCCGCGGCCACGGCGGCATCGACATCGGCGACGTCACCGAGCACGACCTGGCGCGCGGCCTCTCCGGTGGCCGGATTGAACACGTCCTGCCGGCGCTGGCTGCTGCCGCCGGTTCGCTGGCCGCCGATGTAGTGGCCGACGTCGGCGCGATCGGTAAAGGCATGCGCTTGGGTCATCTCAGGCTCCTTGCAGTTCTGGTGTCGGTGGGATGTTTGGAATCGGCGAGAACCGATGGAATGGGGCCAGTGTAGGCGTCGCTCCGGCCACCATTCAATAGCGCCGCGCTTGACTCACTGTTCAATGAACTAAACAATCCGCCGATGGACAAGCAAAAGATCGAATCGCTGTGGGTGCATTTGCACTCCCTCGTGGTGCTCGGCGACGTCGGCAGTTATACGGCGGCGGCCACGCAGCTCGGCATCAGCAAGGGCGCGATGAGCCAGCGCATCGCCGAACTGGAACGGGCGGCCGGCATCCCGCTGGTTCAGCGCACCACACGAAGCGTGCGGCTGACCGAGGCGGGGCAGCGGCTGGTCGACGCGACCCGGATACCGTTCGAGTCAATCGAGCGCAGCTTCGGCGACGTCAAGGACATGGGGGGCGAGCCGCGCGGGCTGGTGCGGATGACGGCACCGGTGGCGCTGGGCCGCCAGCAGATCGTGCCCCGGCTGCCGGCGTTTCTGGCGATGTATCCCCAAATCCGCGTCGAGCTGGAGCTGTCGGACAGCTTCGCCTCGCTGGCGCGCGAGGGCTTCGACCTGGCGGTACGCCACGCCTCGCGGGCACCGGATACCCATATCGCCTGGACGCTGTGCCGCACCGGCACCGTCCTGGTGGCGACGCGCGCCTATCTGCGGCGTCACGGCACGCCGGCATCGCCCTCGGACCTGACCGCGCACAACTGCCTGCATTACTTCCGCCGGGGCGAACAGCCAAGCTGGAGCTTCGAGCCGGTGAAAGGCGGTGCGGCCCGGCAAAGCGTGGGCATCCGGGGGAATTTCGCGGCGGATAACAGCGAGGCGCTGCGCGATGCCGCGCTGGGCGGTCTGGGCATCGCGCTGGTGCCGGACTTCACCGCGCAGGCCGATCTGCAGGCGGGCAAGCTGGTGCAGGTATTGCCGGCCTGGCGGCCGTCCGGGGCTTTTGGCGATGCGATCTATGCGATCCGGCCCTACAGCCCGCTGCTGCCACGGGCGGTACGGCTGCTGGTCGACTATCTGCGCGAGGCGCTGAAGGACGGGTTCGGGACGCCGTAAGGCCCGGTGCCGGCGGATATCGGCATGGGAGCGATCGGCATGGGATGGGTCCGGGCGACGAGGTCCTGTGGCCCAGGACTACCCGAGAAGCGTTTCCGCCTCGGACAACACCCCGTCGAGCACACAGTTCGCCAGTTGTTCAGGGAAGTTCGCCGGCAGCTGTTCCCGCACCGTCTGGACGACCCGTGGCGCGCGTTGGGCCAGGTCGTCGACCACGTACTGCGCCGAACGTCCGTCAGGGGTGATGACGCCATGCCGCTCGCCGACGGCGACCCAATGGCGGCGCTGGATTTCCCGCATCTTGTAATGCGCGTTCCGCGACCGAACCGCCATGGCCATCCTGACGCTGAACGGCGAGAGCTTGCCCGGCGTCTCGCCGATGATCGGGTAGGCCGACAGCACATCGTAGAGCGGCGTCAGCTGATACCGCCCTTCCGGACGCAGGAACAGGCTGAAGTTCTTCGCATGCCCATCGGTGGCCCGCAGCATCCAGAAGAGGACCTGCGCCTGGAAGAAGGTCCGGCGGTCATCGTCGCGCGTCGTGGAGCCGGCCAGCGTATCCATGATGCTGTCGATGCCCGGTCCGCCGTCGGCTTCGTACTTCGCGGTCGGCGGCACACCCTTCGCCTGACACATGTCCTCTTGCGGCAGCCGGATCAGGCGACTGTCGCCAGCCTCGCTTTGCCACCACATGCGGTCGAACCTTTGCACGCTGAGCGCCTTCACGTCCTCGAATTGCACGGGCTCACAGTGCGCTACCGGCAGACCGAATTCCCGCAGGATCAGCGAGCACAGCCACTCGTTCTCCACCGATTCGGTCATGTTCAGCTTCAGCCCGCCGACCAGGCCAAGCGGCAGCTTCAGGATGTGCGTGGTGGGCGTTTGGCCGTGTGGCAGGCACCAGGCGCCGTTGTAGAACAACAGCGCGGTCTTTTCCTGGGCGCCGGCGATGGAGATGCGGAACTCCTCTTCCTCGTCGACGAAGCTGGGCGGCGCGGACGCCAGCGTGCCGCGCAGCACTTGTGCGATCTGGGTCTCGGTCAGGGGCTCCGCCTCGATCGGCTGCACACCGGCGGGCACCGTACCGTCGGGCAGCAGTTGCAATGCGCCGACGCAATCGCGGCCGATTTCGGCGAGCAAATCGAAAGCATCGGTGGAGCCGGTGCGATACCGCCGCGCGATGCGTTCGCGGATTTCCCGGGTATCGGGCAGAAGATTGTCGAAGTAGGCCCGCACCTTGTCGCCGCGGTGGGGCGCGTTGCCGGGGGTGAAGGGCAGCGATAGGGACAAGGGCCGCCCCACCTCGGAGGCCACCCATTCGGGCGCGTACTGCAGCACATCGCCGGCCCGGGGGTTGAACTGCCAGGTGCCGACGAACGCGCCGTTCATCCACAGACTCAAGGTCCGGGTGTGAGATCGCCGTCCCATGTCACCAAACCCGCGGGGTGGACGAGGTAGCGCTACCCGGCTGCGGTGGGGTCTTGTGAAGCACGAGTTCGACGCCGAGGACGCTGAGCAGGCGCATCAGCTTGTCCACGCTGACGCGCGTCGGGTTGCGCTCCAGCGCGGACAAGGTCTGTTGGCTGACACCCATGCGCAAGGCGGCCTCCGCTTGCGTCAAACCCGCCTCCTTTCGAAAGGCCTGCAGCAGCTGCGGCAGTTGGTCGGAGGTCCGGACAGTGAAGTGGCTCATACGATCCTGGGGGCTTTCAATTTACAAAGAATTCGTTGTATCACCATCTTACTTGGAATTCATTGTATTTCAAGAATACTCGTCATTCAAAGTAAAAACAGCATACAAGACAACTCACGTAAAGCCTCGCCGGCTCGCCCGGAGGAACGTTCAGAACGTTCACACCATTTTTTCTTGCATCCCGGCCAATACTGTATATCCTTACAGTACCTGTACAAACATACAGCCATCGGGAGTGCCCATGGAAGACCTGATCCGGATTCAGAACGAATACGACCGTCTCGTCCTTCGTTGGCTGCGCCAACAGGTCGGTGACGACGCGGTGCGGCTGGCTGCCACGCGCCTGAACGGCAAATCCAAGCCCTATCTGTCCGAAGTCTGCCGTGCGCTGGATATCCGTCCGCCAGCACGCAGTGCTTTCCGTACGGAAGTGGCGCGGGCCAACCGGGCCGTCGGCGAGCGCTATTTGGCGCGGATTCGCCAGATTCTCTCTGGTTCGTCGTCAGCGGCAGAGGGCCAGCGCGGCTCCACCACGGCCTCCCGTCCGCGGCATGCGCCAGCGCAACCGGCCCTGCCCTTCGGCCAGGGATTTGCATTTGGCGGCGGCCTATCCGTGCGCGAACCGACAGCGGGCGCGCGATGAACGTCATACGAGTTACCGAAGATGCAGCAAGGCCCAGATTCCGACATCCTGCTGAACCTGAATAAATTCGACCTGCGGTCACATTTCGGTGGGGCGCTGCGGGCCGCGCGCGTGGCAAAGGGCTTGTCGCAGGAGGCGTTCGACACGGTATCGAGCCGCACCTATGTCAGCAGCCTCGAGCGTGGGCAGAAGAGTCCGACGCTGGACAAGGTGGCGCAACTCGCCAGCGTACTCGGGTTGCATCCGCTGACGCTGCACGCGTACACCTTTCTGCGCGATCCCACGCCGGAGGAGCGGATGGTGCTGCTGCGGACGATCCGCGCGGAGCTGCGGCAATTGCTGGAGCACGAGGCAGCGAGGCGTAACCGCTGAGGTCGGCTCAGGCCGGTTCCGCCTCGTTGTCGGCAATCTGGAACTTGCGCATCTTCTCCCACAGCACCTTGCGGCTGATGCCGAGGCTCGCCGCGGTGTCCTGACGGCGCCAGCCGTTGGCATCGAGTGCGGCGATGATGCGGCGGCGTTCTTCAACCTCGGTGCGCCAGTCGACGCCGCGGTCGTTGCCCTCGAACGCCCCGGGACGCAGCGCGCGGAACAGCGGGCGGATGCGATCCTGGTCCCACAGCCCATCGTGCTGGACCACGATCGCGACGCGCTCGGCCAGATTGCGCAGCTCGCGCACGTTGCCGGCGAAATAGGCGGTACCCACCGCGCCCTTGAGCCAGTCCGGCATCGGCGGCAGCGCCTCGTAGCCGGACCGTCCGAGAATCTGCCGCAGGAACGCCTCTAGCAGCCCGACCTTGTCCGCGGCGCCGCGCTCTTCCAGGCTTGGAATCCGCAGTTCGATCACCGCCAGGCGGAAATATAGATCGGCGCGGAACTTGCCCTGCCCCACCAACTCGCGCAGATCCTTGTTGGTCGCCGCGACCAGGCGGAAGTTGAGCTTGATCGGCAATGTCGAGCCCAGCCGCGTAACGACGCTCTCCTCCAGCACGCGCAGCAGCTTGACCTGCTGGAACAACGGCAGATCGGCAATTTCGTCGAGGAACAGCGTGCCGCCGTTGGCCTGTTCGAAATAGCCGCGATGCGCGTACATCGCGCCCGTGAACGCGCCCTTGGCGTGGCCGAAGAACTGCGATTCGAACAGCCCGTCGGGGATCGCACCGCAGTTGACGGCTACGAACGGTCCCTTGCCGTAGATGCTGTGGCGCTCGTGGAACAGCCGCGCGATGCGCTCCTTGCCGGCGCCGGTTTCTCCATACAGCATCACGTTGCTGTCGAAGTCCGCATAGGTATCGACGTGCGACATCAGCTGCTGCATCGCGGGCGAGCCCGCCACCAGCTCGGCGATCTCGGGTTGCACCTCGCTGGCCGCCAGCAGTTGCGGCAGCAGCTTGCCGAGCTGGGCACGCAGATCGGCGCCGGTGAAATCGTCGGACAGGATATGCGCGTATTCCGGAGGAAACCGCCCTGGATCGTTTTCGCGCGTGGGTGCGGCCACCCAGATCACGGGCATGCCATGCACCGCCTCCCAATCGAGTGCGGTGAATTTGGCGGCGCCGATCACCGATACGCTGATGATCGCCACCGACAGCTTCAGACGCGGCTCGGTCGGCAAGCCCTCGAGCCCGCCGGCGCGGATGACTTCCGCGCCAAGCGGCGCGAGAAAGCGGGCTACCCGGTCGGCAAATTCGTATTTGCCTTCCCATACGTAGACTTCGAGATTTTCGTAGGCCCAGCGGTCTGTTTTCATGGCGATGCTGGAATGGCCGCACGGCGGCTGGTCGTATTCATGTCGCGGTTCTCGCGGGTCAATAGACGAGTCTGGTGTTGTCGCAATCGACGTCGTGAACCCAGAGGTCGGCGTTGCTTAATTGGATGCCGAGGGCGGCGAGCAGGCCGTCGAGGGTCGGGCCGAGCACGCTGAATATCACGGAGCTCAGGGCGCTGACGATGCCGCCGAGCTTCAGGTCCAGGTTGAGGGTAGTGAGGATCAGATTCACTCTGACCTTTACATCGAGATTGCGGGCGAGGCCTTCGACCAGCGCTGCCAGCTGCCCTGGGGATGTGGTCGAGGTTTGCTCACCAGGAGCTAGCGTCGATGTCATGCTCGTCCCGGAAATGGTCTGCTGTTTTGGACTCGCGATTACTTTCAATATCAGCGCGTTCACCAACACGACATCGGATTCGGCGCACTGAGCCAAATCCTCACTGGCCAAACAGACCTTCGCTGCGGTGGTAACGGTATTGAGCGTGGCCCGCCGATCCGCTCGCGCCGCTGAACAACGCAAGCCGGTCAGCGCCGTTCGCGCTGTCGCGAGCTCCACGCGAAGCGGCAAGTTCAGCAGTTCGGATTCACCCTCGGCCTCCGCCCCCAATTGAAGCTTGATGCCAAGATCCACCTGCGACGTGCGTGCCGTGGTCTCCCATCCCATTGGATCGGTCGTGGATCGACGCACCGGCCCTACCGCCATACGCGGGGGCTCGACGATGCGCAGTGCCAGTTGCGAGCCCGGCAGTAGTGGCACCGCTCCGGCCAGATCGACCGCTGCGCCCCTGTTCGCCACCTGCGCCGCCAGCATCAACAACTCCGCCACATTCAGCCCAACGTCCACCGCCGACGACATTGCTGGCGCGAGCACGCCGAGGTCGAGTACGCGTCCGACATTGAGCCCCGCCGCCAGCGCCCTGGCATCGATGATCGCCGGCATCCCGCCCAGCATCGCGTTGAGCAGCAACTCCTTGTTCGCCGCGCCAAGCACCAGTGCGTAGAACTGCGACAGCGACAAGCCCGCGTTCAGCAATTCGTCGACCGTGCCGACACCGGCCTTCAATCGCAACTGGTCGAGCGTGACGGTGGTATTGACCAGCCCCTGCCAATCCGATGCCGACAGGCTGATGGTATTGCCCAGCAGCAGCGCCAACGCACTTCTGGACGATTCGAAATTCAGCAATCCGCTGCCGACCGAGAACGCCGCCACCGGCGGACTGGCGTTGCCGATCGCCTCGGCGCGCAACCGCCGTCCGTCGCCACCGGGCAATCCGAACAAGATGGGCACCGTTTGCGAGACGACCACGCGCGCGGCATTCGGCGACAAGCGCGTGGGATCGTAGCTGGCGCGGAAATGACGGCCATCGGAGGCCGCCGCCGTATCGTTCGGATCCCAAATGCCAGCGCATACCGTCATGCCGTCTTCACCGCCGGCGCTCGCGCCGCAGTCTTCGCGCGTCGGACCGGTAAAACCGTTCTGTGTGGCGGAAGCCTGCGCGGCCACGATGGCCCGCTCGATCATTGCCGCATTGGTATCAGCGCGACGCAGCTGCTGGGCAGCGGCCAGTGCCGCCATGTCCGCGACGGATTGCAGCTGCCGCTGCCGATAGAAGACATGCCCGACGTCGATGGACACCAGCGCGGCCATGCCGATGGTGGCGAGCAGCACCACCATCAGGATGCTGACCGCACCGCGCGATTGTGCGCGCGTCCTGGTACGCCGGACCGTCATCATTACCGCGAGGGGGTCAATCCGACCAGGCCGATGCCACCGCCCCCACTCGATTGGCCGACGAAACGCTCGGGAATCGGATGCTCGAAGCTCTTCAGATAGCGCATATGCGCCAGCGCGGCCTGTTCGCCCGGCGTGTGGAGCGTGGCGCCGGCCTGGCTGCCCTCGCGCTGGATCGCAAGCAGGCTGCGCGTGTCGCTGCCGATCGCCCTGTTCGAGGGCCGGCGGACCTGCGCAGTTTTGCTCGCCTCCGTGCCTGCCTCCGTGCCTGCCTTTGTGCTTGCCTCCGTACCGGCCGGCGCGCTGGTCTGCGCTCCGGCCGCGGGCATCCAGCAGGCGGCACACAAGGCGATCGCGGCGCTGCCGGCCACGCGTGACGGTCTGATTAGACGCATTGCCCTTCTCCTGTTGCGGTCGATCGCGAATCGGCCCGCGTTTGTCATGGCGCGCTCGCCGGATTCTGTGCCGCGGTTTCGCCCGGCTGAGCCGCCGCGGTCAAGGCAACGCGCTGCGGCTTCGGCCGTGTACCGCCAGGACGGGAAGCCGCGCGTTCCTGCCGCGCCGCCTCGCGCGCGATGCGGTCGGCCTCCTGCGCGATCGCCTTGCGCGTCGCCGCCGACATCGAGGCTCGTTCCATCAACGCCGTCGCCTGGTCGCGCTGGCGGTTCGCCAGCATCCACACCGCGGCATTGCTGACGATGCGGGGATTGGCGCCATCGAGCTGCAGTGCCTGCATCACCGGCACGCGCGCCTGCTGCAAATGCCCCGCCCGCATCAGCGCATAGCCCAGGTCGCTTGCCACCAACGCATTGGTCGGATCGCGCGACAACGACGCTTCGAGCTGGGTCACCGCTTCGCCGAAGTCGCCGCTGCGGCCGGCCAGCAGGCCGAGGCCGTGGTACGCGCGCGCGGCGTAGCGGGTGCCCAGCAGGTTGCGGTAGGCGACGGCGGCGGCTTCGTCCTGTTCGGTTTCGCGCAGCGCATCGGCACGCAGCATCGCCACGTCCGCGCTGTCGCCGAAGCGTTGCTGATAGGCATCCAGATGCGCAAGCGAGGCGTAGTACAGCCCCTGCTGCTGCATCCGCTCGATCAGGCCGCGGTACACAGCGCGATCGTCGTACTGCTCCTGCGCCTGCTTGTCCTGCAGCTTCGACAGCGCGATCTGGGCGTCGGCCTGCTTGCTCATCAGCGAGGCGGGGTCGTTGGCGGCGCATCCGGCGGCGAGCCAGCCGGCGCTGGCGACGGTTACTGCGGCCAGCGTCGGGCGCCAGCGCGTTGCAGCCAGCCTTGCCTGCCGGGCACTCCCCTCTCCCGCTCGCGGGAGAGGCGAGAAACCCTGCGGCCGAGCGGATTCGTTGGATAAAGCCCTTCATTGCACATCTCCAGCAAACTTCGCCAGCATCCGAATCACGCCGAGAAACCCCGGCCCCGCGGTCACGATCAGCAGTACCGGCAGCAGGCTGACCACCATCACGCCGGTCATCTTGACGGTCAGGCGGCCGACCTTCTCCTTCAATCGCATCTTGCGCGCCTCCTGCAGCCGCAAGCCGAACAGCTTCAGCGGCTCCTGCACGGCGCCGCCGAAGCGGTCGACCTGGTTCAGCAGCATGATCAGATTGCGCAGGTCCTCGCTCTCGAACAGCTTGCCAATGCGCTGCAGCGTCTGCTCGCGCGAGCGGCCCGAGGCGAATTGATCGTTGGCGCGCTTCAGCTCGGGGCCCAGCACGGGCAGCATGGTGCCGAACTCGGTGACGATCAGTTGCAGGCTCTGGTCGATCGACATGCCGACCCCTTGCAGCAGCCGGAGCATGTCGACCAGCACCGGCAGTTCGTCGTCGAGCTGGCGCATGCGGCTGTCGGCGCGTCGCCGCAGCACCGACTTGAACGCGAGAAAGGACAGCGCGAAGCCGCCGAACGCAGTAAACACGGCGCCCTGCAGCGATTCCGGCAGCCGCCACAGCATCAGCACCGCCGCGATCAGCAGCGGCACACAAAGTCGCAGCCCGCCAAACATGGCGCGGGCCTTCGGGCCATACCAGCCGCACTGTTCCAGCAGGCGGATCTCTTCGGGGCCGACGATGGCCTTGCCGAGCGGACTGGCGAGCCAGCGTTCGTCGAAGCGGCCGCCGAGCTGGGCACCGACGCGAGCCCGTGCGCCGCCCGTTCCGGCGACACCAGCTGCCGGCGCTGCCGTCGCATTGACCGCGCCGGTTGCGGCGCCGGACGCGTTCGCCGCCGCCGGCATGGCACCCTGACGTCCGACAGCAGGCATCGCGCCGGCCGGGGCGCCCGCGCCGGGCTCGCCCGGGACCGTCTTCGCACCATGCCCTGCCGTCGCTCCTTGCCGCGCCAGCGCCGCGTCCAATGTGCGGGCCGTGCGCCAGCGCAGCCACCACTGCTGCAGCAACGGCAAGGCCAGCGCCGCCACACCGAGCGCGGCGATCAACAGGCTGAGGGCGATCAAGCTGTCACGGTTCATGGCATCGCCCCTATACCGAACGCGCCAGCCGATACAGCAGCAGCGCCCCGGCGATCTCCAGCCCGAACGCCGCCAGCAGCATCAAGCGGCCCGACGGATCGTTCCACATCATCAGCAGATAGCTGGCGTTGAAAACGAACATCAACCCCGCCACGACTACCGGCAGCAAACCCAGAATCCACGCCGACATCCGTGTTTCCGCCGACAGCGCCGACAGTTCGCGCTGCGCCTGCTCGCGATCGCGCATATAGGCGGCGGTGCGCTCCATCACGATGTCGGCACGGCCGCCGTAACGCGTGGCGAGCCGGAGCACCGAAGCGAGCAGGATCAACTCATCGAAGCGATAGCTGCGTGCGACCTGCATCACCGCCTGGTCCAGTTCCTTGCCGGCGCGCTGCAGATGCACCGCCTGCACCAGGCACTGGCGCAGCGGCAGTTCGGTATTGCCGATCGCATGCTGGAACGCCGCCGGGACCGCGCTGCCGATCGTCATCAGCCGCACCACGCCGTCGAGAAATCCCGGCAATTGTTCGCACATGCGCCGATGAAAGCGCGTGGTGCGACGCCACAGCAGGCAGGCGCCGATCGCCAGGCAGACCACGGCCATTGCGGCGGCCGCGACGGCGCCGCCGCCGATCAGCGCCGCTGCGCACAGCAGCAGCGGTGGCGCCCCCCACAGCAGATAGGTGCGGCGCGTCGGCTCGAGGTCGGCACGGCGCAGCAGATCGGCCCAGCGCCGCTTCAGATCGCGTGGGCCGGTGACGGGCGGCATCTCGGACGCAGAGGCATAACGCGAACGTACCTGTTCGGTCTGCGCCTGCACGAAGGCCCGCGCCGCCTCGCGCTCGGCGCGCGTTGCGGCCTGCGCCAGCAGCAGCAGACCGGCGCCGAGCAGCAGCAAGGCGATCGCGGCGATGGCCAGGCCGGCGCTAGACATCGAAGCGGCCCAGCGGATCGTCCATGCCGAAACCGGCCTGGCGCAGGCGCGCCAGCTTCGGCGAATGCGGCAGGATGCCGAGCGACTGCCAGCGGTCGACCTCGACGCCGTCCGGCCCGATATACGGATCGTGGCGATACAGTTCCTGCGTGGTGACGATGTTGTCGCCCATGCCGGTCACTTCGGTGATCGACAGAATGCGGCGCTTGCCGTTCGACAGCCGGCCGATCTGCACGATGAAGTCGATCGCATTGGCGATCTGCCGGCGCAGGCTGGCCTCGCTGCCCTGAAAGCCCGCAAAACCTGCCAGCATTTCCAGCCGGTACAGGCATTCGCGCGGGCTGCTCGCGTGGATGGTGCCCATCGAGCCGTCGTGGCCCGTGCTCATCGCCTGCAGCATCTCCAGCACCTCGCCGCCACGCACTTCGCCGACGATGATCCGGTCCGGCCGCATCCGCAGGCTGTTGCGCAGCAGATCGCGGATCGACACCACGCCGGTGCCCTCGAATCCGCCGGGCCGGCTTTCCAGACGGACCACGTGCGGGTGGTTCAGCGCCAGTTCGGCGGTGTCCTCGATGGTGATCACGCGCTCACTGTCCGGCACGAAGATCGCAAGCGCATTGAGCAGCGAGGTCTTGCCCGAGCTGGTGCCGCCGCTGACCAGGATATTGCAGCGCGCCTTGACCGCAGCCTCCAGCAGATCGGCGATCTCCTGGTTCATGGTGCCGAGGCCCAGCAGCGCCTCCGGCGTCAGCGGGTCCTTGCGGAACTTGCGGATCGACACCACCGGGCCCTGCAGCGCCAGCGGCGGAATCACGACGTTGATGCGGCCGCCGTCGGGCAGCCGCGCATCGACCATCGGATTCGATTCGTCGAGCCGCCGGCCGATCGGCGCCAGGATCCGGCGCACGATGCGCAGCAGATGTCCGGCGTCGGCAAAACGCACCGGGATGCGTTCGAGCATGCCGTGGCGCGACACGTAGACGTCGAGGTGGCCATTGACCAGGATGTCCTCGACTGCGGGATCGTTCAGCAGATCCTCGATCGGGCCGAAGCCGGCCAGCTCCTTGGTCAGCGCCTCGGCGATCTGATGCAGCTCGGCCTCGTTGATCGGGATCCGGCGCAGGCGCGTGAAGCTCTCCAGTTCGAGATCGACGAAGCGCTGGATGGCCGTGCGCGACCAGCGGCCGAACTCGGCACCGAGTTCCTCGATGCGCGTCAGCAGGTGCTCGTGGGCGGCTTCCTTGATCGTGTGGAATTCCTGCGAGGTCGGAAACGGCGCGGCGGCGTTGTCGGAGAATTCGATCGGTTGCGTCATCTCAATGGTCTGCCTTGTTCTTGTCCGCTGCGTGACCCGCGCGCAGCCGCTGCATGACCTGCGCGATCGGTTCGAGCCATCCGGCACCGGCCGAGCGTGCTTCGCAGCGATAGCCCAGGCGCTCCAGCAGCGGCGCCAGCGCACGGACATAGGGGACCGCAGGCTGGCGGTCGGCCAGCACCACGCCGCTGTTCATCGCGGCGAGCAGCGTCTCCCGGCAATCGGGCAGCGTGCCGGCCAGCGGCAGGTCGAGCCGCTGCGCGATCTGCTCCGCTTCGAGACCGAGCCGCGCCTGATAGCGCGATACCACCAGCCGCATCGACTCGCGCCCCGCTTCGCGACGGCCAAGTTCTTCCAGCAGCTCGGCCGCCGATACGATCGCTGCGACGCTCTGCTCGGCCACCACCAGCACCTCGTCGGCGACCTTGACCAGCTGCGCCATGAAGTCGAGATTGCTGAATCCGCCCAGGTCGATCACCTGCAGATCGAAGTGGCTGCGCAGCGTACCGAGCAGCGACAGCGCCTCCGAGAACGAGATGTCGCGCAGCTCGGCCAATGTCTGGGGCAAGGGCAGCACCGCGACGCCGCCGGCATGCCGGGTCAGCGCGGTCTGCACGAACACCTGATCGAACCGACGCAGATTGCGCACCGCCTCGACGAAGTGGAAGCCCGGCGCGACATTGGTGTACAGCGCGCCGTCGCGCGCCGGCAGGCCGAGGTCGAGCAGCAGCACCTCGCCGTTCTGCCGGCGCCGCGCGGCCACCGCGAGATTGGTGGCCAGCGTGGTCGCGCCGACGCCAGGCCGCGCTCCCAGCACCGCCAGCACCTTGCCCCGCCGCGCCGGCTGCACGAGCTCGCGCGTGGCCAACAGCCGCTGCACCGTGGCGATCGCATTGGCGGCGGGCGAGCGCATGTCGACGAAGTCCTTCACGCCCGCGCGCAGCGCCGCCAGCATCAGCTCCGGCTCCTGCGCTTCGCCCAGCGCGACCAGCGGCAGGTTCGGGAACAGCCGGGCCAGCTGCTGGCCGAGGCGGGTCGACGCCTGGGCATGCTCCGCGCTGAAATGCAGGAACACGATGCCCGGATTGGCGGTGCCGATCCGCTCGACGATGCCGTCACGCGACGAATCGATGCCGTCGACCGCATGCACCTGGCCGAGCGGCGCCAGCGCGCGTTCGAGCCAGCGCCGGGGCGCCTCGCCCGTGGTGTTCAACAGGAAGGTCGCATTGCTGGCCACGGGGGCCGCATCGATGGGGGGCAACGTCATGTCCATGCCTTCCTCTACCTCGAAAAGCCCGGCAGGGCCGGATCGACGAACTGGCCGCCGAGGAACTTGCCCCAGACCGGCGGATTGGCGGAGGTGCGGCCATCGGCCCCCACCCCTGCCGCCGCGCTCGATCCCTTTGCCAGCGGCCGCACCAGGTGCGGCGTGACGATGATCACCAGCTCGCGGTCTTCCTGATGGAAGTTCAGATTCTTGAAGAAGGCGCCGATCAGCGGCAGGTCGCCGAGCACCGGCACCTTGTCGATATTGCTGACCGTATTGCGGCTGACCAGGCCGCCGATCACGAAGCTCTCGCCATCGCCCAGTTCCACCGTGGTATCGGCGCGGCGCGTGACGATGGCCGGGATCGTCGCGCCGTTCATCACGATGCCGCGCGAAGGGTCCAGATCGCTGGCTTCGGGCGCGACCTTCAGCGCGATGCGGTCAGGCGACAGCACGGTCGGCGTGACGGTCAGCCCGATACCGAACTGCTTGTAGTGGATCGTGGTGGTGCCCAGCGCCTGCGGCACCGGAATCGGAATCTCGCCGCCAGCGAGGAAGCTGGCGCTCTGCCCGGACAGCGCCACCAGGCTTGGCTCGGCCAGGATGCGCGCCATGCCGTTGCCTTCGAGCAGACTCAGGTTGGCGAAGATGCCGTGGCTCATCGATGCCGCGACCAGGTTGAAGGCGCTGCTGATCGGTGCGGTCGATTCGGTGGCAAGACCGCCGCCGGTATTGCTGCCGCCGGGGCGCGGCGTGAAGGTCGCCCGGGTCAGCGTCGATGGCGAAAAGCTGCCGAACGCGAAGCCCGAACGATTGCGATAGAAATTGAAGCCGGCCTGCTTCAGCACGTTCTTGCTGATCTCGACCACGCGCACGTCGACCTGCACGGTGCCGGTGACCGGTACGGTCGAACGGTCGAGCACCGGCCCGTTGCCCACCGCCGCGCGCGCCGCCTGCTGCGCGCCTGCGGCGGCCGCGGCATCGGCGGACTGGCCGCGGATGATGGCGCCCTGCCCCGCGACGTCGATCTGCGCGCCCTGGCCGTCGGACGCCATCGCGTCGACCTGCACCGTGTAGCGGATCGGCGCCTCACCGGAAGGCCACACCATCAGATCGGTGTTGCCGGGCTTGCGCGCGACCAGCAGCACGGCGGTGCTGGCGCCGCGCGACTTGAGCAGCAGTGCGTCGGCGACGTCAGGGTTGCCGATGGCGATGCGTTCGAGCTGCCGGCCGATACGGATTTCGCGCTGCGCGCCGACGGCGAGCGTCACGCGTTGCGAGGGTCGTTGTGCCAGCGGCTCGGCCTGCTCGCGGGACTGGTCAGGCGATACCGACGGCTGCGCGGCTACCGGCGCGGCGCCGAGCAGGCTCATCGTCAGCAGCAGCGCGGTCAGCGCGCGCGGCTGGCGCAGCCGGTGAAAAGACGTCATGTGAGCAGACAGATCGGGAGTAGCGAGAAATCGGGATCGACGCGCCGTCGGCAGCAGGAAAGTCATCGTCGTGTCCCTATTCGATAACGCGCTTGCCGGCGCGGATCACTTCGACGCCGGCCGGCGCAGCGACAGCAGCGGGCCTGGCCTGCGCCATCTGCGGCTGCGGGTCCGGGCGGGCTGCGGGCGGGCGCGGCTTCGCGGCGCCGCCCGCCAATCCGGCAAGCGCAACGCCGGCCGCGGCGCGGTCGGCCGGCTCCAGCGCAGCGGCGCTGGCCAGGCCGCCGCCGCGCGTGGCCACGGCAGGGGCAGGTTCGGTGAACAGCGTCTCGCTCGGCATGCCGCCATCGTGCGGATTGCGCAGCGCCAGCACCAGACGGCCCGCCTGCTGCGCCATCGTCAGCTTGCTGACCTGCGCCAGCGGCACCGTCAGCACCGCGGTCTTGGCCCCCTCGCGCCGGTTCATCATCTGATCGGGAGCGGCCGCACGCGTGTCGTTGACCGCCTGCGCGCCATAGGCCAATACGCGCAGCCGGGACAGCAGCAGACGCGCCTGACTGCCGTCGATCTCCTGGTTGTCGCGCCGAAGCACGAGGAAGACATCGACCAGATCGCCGGGGCGTACGCGATGGCCCACGCCGATCACTTCGTCGACCGCGATCGCCACCGCACGCTCGCCTTCGGGCACCTGCGAGGCAAGGCCGCCGGCCAGCTGGCTCTCGAGCACGGGCACGTTGGCGCCGAGCGCGATCTGCGGAATCTGGCCCACCACCGCGTCGACGGTGTCATAGCCGCCGGCCGGATCGATCGGCAGCATCTCGACCTTCAACGCATCGGCGCTCAGGGGCTTGCCGGCCTCGACCGCCTTGGTCGTGACCACGACCGCGTGCATCGCGGAAGGGGACGAGGACGGCTGCGCCGGCGGCTTGGCGGTCCTGCTGCCGACCTGCCAGGCCAGCAGCGCCAGCAGCGCGGCCAGGGCCAGCAGCACGATGGCGACGATTCGGATTTGTTTGCTGGTCATCATGCAGTCCTGTTGCGCGGCGCGTCCGTGACGGTCGATGTCAGAGGCAGAGGCAGAGGCATGGCGCGGCTCAAATGTCCGGCGCCAGCTGCGCGACGGCGGTGCCCATCAGCGTGTCGGGCATCGGCACGAACGGCACGCGCGGCAGGATATTGGTCGCAGGCAGGCGCAGCGTCACGCTGACGCAGACGGCGTCGGCCGGCGCGGCACAGTCGGCGGCGGACGCGATGTCGCCACGGGAGGCGAGCTTCGATTGGAGGGTCGCAGGCAACGTGGCCAGCGCGGTATTGGCCGCTGCGGCGACGCGCAGGTCCTGGGTCGCGGCAAGGCTGCCATCGGGCGCGCCGCTGGGATAGCGCAACGCCGCCCGCGCGCCTTCGGCCGCGGCCAGCGTCAGCATCTGCTCGAGCGCCAGGATCATGCCGTAATAGACGATCCCAAGCAGCAGAGCGAGCAGCACCGGCAATACCACCGCAAATTCGAGCGCAGCAATTCCCCGCTCGCGGCCATGCCGGTGAACGATCCCCCTTCGCCCCAGTTTCATAGACAAATCCGGTTGCTTTATCTTTGCGCCAACCGGTGGCGCATTCCGCTCTTCAGGAATGGCCCTGACCGACCGATATCCATAGCAGCACACCCACGGCGAGATAAGCGGCATAAGGAATGCCGCGCGACTGGTCGGTCATGGCAGCAAACCAGCGCATGCGCCGTGGCCATTGGCCCACCGCGGCGATGACGCCGCCACGTGCCTCGGCATGGCGAAAGGCAAGAACGAGACAGGCATGAACGAATGCCAGCAGCGTCCCGGTCAGCCAGACCGGCAGCAGGCCCGACGGCCCGATGAACAGCCCCACCACGGCGAAGAACTTCACGTCGCCCGCCGCCATGCGGCCGAACAAATAAGCCGGCAGCATGACGGCAAAGCCCAACGCGAATCCGAGCACGCGCGCAGCCAGCGGCAACGAAGCGTCGTCGTAGCCGAGCGCCGACACGAGAGCCCCCGCAATCAGCGCAAGCGCCAATGCGAGATTCGGTACTTTGCGGTAATGAAGATCAGTCCAAAGGGTCGTCGCGCAGAGCAGCGCGACGATCAAAACCATGGATGGTGGTCGATAGCGGCGTGTCGCTGTACTTGTCGTCAGCCGCCTGCTGGGGTGACCAGGGCCAGTACCCTGGAGCCGATTGCCTGGAAGGTGCTGCTGAGATTGTTGCCCAGCGACTGCGCCCCCACGAAGATCCCCAATGCGATGAGTCCTGCGATCAAGCCATATTCAATGGCCGTCGCACCCCGTTCGTCCCTAATGAAACGCGAGAACCCCTGTTTCATGATGACCGCTCCTACTTTTATTGCTAGTTATCCCAACACTCTGGATACCACGTCGATCCGCGTGGTCGCCTCGCTCTAATGGCTTGGCTGACCTCGTGCAGCAGTATCCGTGTTCTTTTTATAAAGGAATTTTTTAATTTCAGCTACATCCGTTTGCAGTCTTGACAAAAGTTTTAAGTTGCCCGATTGACAGGGCCTTTACTGTCGGATCGTCCATCAGGACTACTACCAATATCGAGCGGTCGGTGTGCTCCCCGGAATAAAAAAGGATGCGCAGCCGCGGGGATCGTCCGGCTGCGCACCGTCAAGCTGCCTGGCATGGCCCCCGGACTGGTGCCATGGCAGCAGTCAGCCACGCCTTAGCGCCCAAGCGCTCCCAGCGTGCCGACCAGGCCGGTCACAGGTGCCAATAGCCCGCCGACCGGTGCCAACACACCGCCGGTCTTGCCGCTGCCGGCACCCTTGTCAGAACCACCGCCTGCCTGACCACCCGATTGGGTGAGAGGCAGACCGCCAAGCAGGCCACCGAGCGGATTGCCCGCACCGCTGCCCGCATTCCCTTCACCGTGGACCAGCCCGCCGGCCGCTGCCACGGTCTTGCCCACTTCCGTCACGACACCGCCCACCGGGCCGACTACCGGCGCCTTGGTTGCGCTCAGATGCGTGCCGGTATGCGCGACCACGCCGCCGACCTTGGTCAGCAGGTTGTCGACCGGCGCACCGAGGCGCGTGGTGGCACCCAGCGCTTGCGTGGTGTCCGTCAGCTTGCTGGTCAGCGGCACGATCACCTTGCTGGTCTGGCCAGTCAGCTGCGCGACCGGGCCGGTCGACAGCTTGTCGCCCAGCTTCTCGCCCAGCTGTTGCACGCCGCCGGCCACGTGGTTGACCACCGCGCCCACCGGCGTGGTCACCGGCGACAGCACCTTCAGTTGATCCTTGCCCAGCGAGTTCACCAGATCGCCCGTGCTCGACAACGTATGGCCGGCTTGCGTAACGACATTGCCAGTGCTGGCCACGGTCACGCCCACCGGGTTGTCGACCGCGCCCATCTTGCCCAGGCCATCGCGCACGCCCGCGCCGAGGGCGGCGACCGTGTTGCCGGCATCGACGACTACCTGGCCGGTGGCATTGCCCGTCGCGTCGCTGACGATCGGCAGGTTGGCATCCTGGATCTGCTTGCCGATGTTCGAGATGGCATTGCCGGTCGCCGTCACCGTATTGCCGGCGCCTTCGGCTACCTGACCCGTCGGCGTGGTCGGCTTCGACGTGGTCGGCGGGGGCGTACCGCCACCGCCGTCGTCGCCACCGCCGCCGCCGCCACCACCCGGGGGAGGCGTCGTCGCAGGGGGCCGCGTGCCGCTACCCGAGCCGCTGGACGAGCAGCCCGCCATCATCCCCAGTACGCATGCGCACGCCAGCGCCATCATCACCGGCGCGCGTCGCGTCGAATTCGTCCGCTTCATTGTGTTTCTCCTTGTGGATCGGACCGGTGCGGGACGCTGACCTGTCCCGTGGTACCGGCGGTCCCCGTGCAGCGGGGACTCGACGCCTTGGTCCGCAAAGCGCGTGCCATGAGGAGAAACGATGCCGGCCCTGCCGCTTGCAGCGTCACGCGCATCGCCCGCAAAGCCTTGCGTGGCGCGGCTTTGCGGCCCAGGTCCGCGTATCGATGCGAGACGATGCGAGCAGGCTTTGCCAGGCTCCGCGACGTTACGTGCTACGTAACGTGTTACGGCGCCCATCGCCACACGCCGGCCACAGCGGACATCGCGTTGGCGCGCGCCCGATGCCCTGGTCCGCGCCCATCGATGTTCCGTCGATGCCGTAGCGCGTTACGTAACGCGTAACGCCGCCACACGCTCCGCGCATGACCTTGCGCGGTCTTCGGACAGTGCTCCCCATCGCCCGCAAACCGTTGCCACACAAGGCTTGGCGGCAAGCCAACCAACTTCCTCATGCGCGTTGCGCAGAGCTGGGCCACCAGTGGCACACCGCTTGCGCTTACGACACTGGCACCGCGGCGCAGCGCGTCCAGTGCCTTTCAACTCGGGAACGTCAAACACGAGAACACTTGTTGACCAGGGGATCAATGATGAAAAAGACCAAGATAACCTTGACCGCCACGGCGCTGATCAGCGCATTGCTGCTGCTCGGCGGCTGCGCGAGCGGCAGCGGCTCGACCTCGATGGGAACGGGCGGCAAGGGAGGCGGCACGGTCGGTGACACCAATGGCGGCACCGGCAGCCCGAACGGAGGTGGGACCGGTGGTGGTGGAAGCAGTGGCGGTGGAAGCGGTGGCGGTGGCACTGACGGTGGCGGCGGTGGTGGCACCGGCGGTGGTGGTACTGGCGGCGGCACTGGCGGCGGTACTGGTGGTGGCGGCGACGGCGGCGGCGGTACCGGCGGCGGCGGCGGCGGCGATGGTGGTGGTGGTGGCAACAACGGCGGTGGCGGCGATGGTGGCGGCGGCGGTGGCGGCACGCCGGTACGCAGCCCGACCGGCGAGGTCATCAACAAGACGGGCGACGTGGTCAGCAAGACCGGCGACCTCATCGGCGGCATCGGCGAACAGCTTCAAAGCGGCGTCAACCTGCCGGTGGTCTCGAACCAGACGCAGAACGGTGTCGGCGGCGCGATCGTGTCGGTCGGCAACGCGGTGGACTCGCTGGGCACCGGACTGAAGGACGGCCTGGGCAATATCCCGAATGCCGTCAATCCGATCGGCACCACCGTGGCCAGCACGGGCAACGTCGTGACCCATGTCGGTACCGCGGTCTCGCAGGTCGGCAGCGCGGTCAGCGGCGTGGGCACCGGCCCGCTGTCGCCGCTGGGCGCAGTGACCTCGCCGGTCGGCGCGCTGGTCGACAAGGTCGGCACCGGCGTTCAGACGCTTGGCGGCACGGTGGGCACCGTGCTGTCGACCGGCCCCATCGAGCAACTGACCAGCGGCGTCAGCCGCGCGATCGTGCCGCTGACCTCGCAGCTGACCAGCACCACGCAATCGCTGGGCGCGACCACCGGTCTCGGCCAGCCCGTGAACAACCTGCTGACCGTGGTCGGCGGCACGGTGGCGCAGCTCGGCGGCAAGCTGCAGCAGACCAATACGCCGGTCGTCAGTGGTGTCGGCGGCGTGGTGACCGGAGCCGGCAACACCGTCGCTGCGCTGGGCGGCGCGGTGCATGCGCCGGGCGCGACGCCGAGCGGTCCGCTGGCGCCGGTCGGCAATCTGGTCAGCGGTCTGACGGGTGGCCTCGCCGGCGGCGGCAACGGCGGTACGGGTCCGCTGGCACCGGTGACCAACCTGGTCAGCGGCCTGACCGGCGGTCTGGCGGGCGGCAATAACGGCGGCAACGGCAGCGGTCCGCTGGCCCCTGTGACGAATCTGGTCGGCGGCCTCACCGGTGGCCTGACCGGCGGCAACAACGGCGGCACCGGCAGCGGTCCGCTGGCTCCCGTGACCAACCTGGTCGGCGGTCTCACCGGTGGCCTCACCGGCGGCAACAACGGCGGTACCGGCAGCGGCCCGCTGGCACCGGTGACCAATCTGGTCGGCGGTGTGGTCGCGGGTGTCACCGGCGGGCTGACCGGTGGCGGCGCGGCACCGGCCCCGGCGCCTGCTCCGGGCGGTACTGGCGGTGGCGCGACCACCGGCCCGGTGACCGGCGCGGTCGGCGGCATCGTCGGCGGTGTGCTGGGCACGGTCGGCGGTCTGCTCGGCGGTCGCCGTTGATGGCCCGCTTCCAACGATCGCGGCACCTGTCGCGCATCGCGTAGTTCCACTTCGCAGTACAGCCGGTCTCCACTTCGGGATTTCGACAAGCGCGCAGGCAGCGGCAGCCTGCGCGCCGGTGGAGTCCGGCTTCCACAGCCGCACTTAGTTTGATTGTGAAAGGGGATTGACCATGTCGCGCACGCACACTCGCGTCGCCATGCTGCTGCTCGGCCTCGGTGCCTGGCATGGCGGCATGCATCCAGTTCTGGCCGCCGATCCGCGCAGCCCGGTCCAGGGGGACCCGACTCAAACGCTGCCGAAAATCGCGCCGCCCAAGCCGACCGGGGAAGTCAAGGTCCAGGTCGAACGTCCGGACCCGGCCATGCAGAATCTGCTGTCGGCGAAGCTGACGCCGACGCGCTTCCAGATCGAGGGCGTCAAGACGCTGCCCTTCGACCAGATCGCCGACAAGTTCAAGCCGCTGGCCGGCAAGGAAATCACCGTCGCCGAGCTGCTGCAGGCCGCCAACGCGGTCACCGAGATGTACCAGCAGCATGGCTATCCGCTGTCGTTCGCCTTCGTGCCCGCGCAGTCCTTCGAGAACGGCAATGTGCTGATCACCGTGGTCGAAGGCTATGTCGCGCGCGTGACCATTCGCGGCAATCCGGGACCGCTGGAGAACCGGTTGCGCGCGATCGCCGAACGGCTGAAGGAAGAACGGCCGCTGACCCGCGCCAGCTTCGACCGCTATTCCAGCGTGCTGGGATTGCAGCCCGGCGTGCAGGTCGGCGCGACGGTGCAGCCGCCGACCACCACCGATGGCGCCAGCGAAATGGTGCTCGACGTCAAGCGCAAGCCGATCGCCTTCGGCACGGGTGTCGACTACATGTCGCCCGGCGTGCGGGCCATTGCAACGGCAACTGCCAGCGGCCTGACACCGCTGGGCGAGCAGCTGACCGTATCGGCGCTGTTCCCGAAGGGACGCGACGACGAGGAATACTACGCGCTCGGCTACGCGCAGCCGATCGGCACCGAAGGGCTGATCGCCCGCGTCAACGCATCGCACTATCGCGGCGTGCCGCAGAACGCCACGCTCGAGCAGATCGGCTTCAACCGGCGCTACGTCAACGACAGCAAGCGGCTCGGCACGAGCCTGAGCTATCCGCTGTTGCTCAGCGCGCGGCATTCGCTGACGCTGAGCGGCGGCCTCTACGGTACCGACCAGTTCGAGCGCTATACGCAGGCCGGCACCGATCGCTCGGTGGCGATCGGCACCAATGTGCGGGTCGTCAATGCGGAGCTCGCCTATGTCCAGCGCAAGGAAGGCGTGTCGCGCAGCGCCACGCTCGGTCTGTACAAGGGCGTCGACGCGCTCGGCGCGCGCCGCGAGAACAACGCCAACGATCTGAGCTTCCTGCGCACGCGGCTGCTGCTGTCGCAGGCCACCGACCTGCCGTTCGGCTTCGGCATGGCCGTATCCGCGGCGGGCCAATACAGCAGCGACCGCCTGGCGTCGAGCGAGCAGATCAGTTTTGGCGGGCGCTTCTTCGGGCTGGGCTATCCCGCCGGCGAAGTGGCGGGCGACAAGGGCTGGGCCGCATCGGCCGAGATCAGCCGGCTGTTCGGCATGGACATGACCTATCTGAAGACGCTGCAGCCGTATGTGATGGCGGACGTCGCGCGGGTCTATTCGAACAGCTATTCGCTGACGCACCGCTCGCTGTCGTCGGTGGCGCTCGGCGTGCGCTTCTCGGATCGGCGCTATTACACGCTGGACCTGTCGCTGGCCCAACCGGTCGGCGACAAGCCGATCAATGCGGATCGCCGCTCGCCGCGCATCAATGCGAGCTGGTCGTATCAGTTCGATTGAAGGCGGGGCACGTCCGTCGTCCCCGCGTGCACGGGGACGACGGCGGTGACAACACTCCTACTCCGTGTCGCGCCGCGGCGGGCGCTCTTCCCGCCGGTCGGTCTGGTCGGCGCGATCAGCCGGTGTATCCGGTGCAATGCCTTCGGCGGCATCCTCGATGCGCTCGCCGATCTGCTCCTCCGGCAACAACGCCTCGGTCCGATTGTCGTGCGGATAATCCTGTTCCTGTTCGGGCAGGCCCTCCAGGTTCATATCCGAGTCGATCGGCTCGATGTCCGTATCGGGATCGAGCGAGCTTGGAATCGCGCGCGCTTCTTCCCTGACCTCCTGTTCGCGCTGCGCTTCGCCGCTGGACGTTGCGTTGTCGTTGCCGCCATCGTCGCGGGCGCGCAGCTTGTCGCGATCGAGATCCTGGCCGCCGCGCTTGCCGTCGGTGTTCGGGTTCATCGTCCTCTCCTATCAAGTCGCGTGCTTGCCGGGCGTCGTGGTACCGCCGTACGGATCGGTGCCTTTGGGCACTTCGCCCGCGCCGACTTCCATGCCGCCGACATAGCTGCTTGCGGTGCTGCCGGTGGCGCTGCCCGATACGCTGACGCCGCTGACGCGCCGGTCTTCCGGGCGCGAGCCGCCGGGACGCTGTTCGACCTGGCCGCCTTCGCGCTGCACGCGAATCTGGTTGTGGACCTCGCGCACGCCGAAGATGTCGTCAGCGATGTCCTCGATGCAGTATTTCTGGCGACGGTCGCGCACTGCGCCGGTCAGCGTGACCACGCCCTCGCTGACCTGCACCTCGACGTCCTGTACTTCGAGCCGGTCATCGTGCGCGAGGCGCTCGCACAGATCTTCGCGAATCCGTTCGTCGCTGCGCTGGTAGCCCTTGGGCGAGACCCGGCGGCCGGGACCGCTGCCACTGCCCGAGCCCTGGCCCCAATGCACGCGCTGCGGCGCGCCGCTGAAGCGCTCGTAGGCCTCGTCGCGGCCATGCGATTGCCGTTGGCCGCCCGCGCTCCAGTCGTCGCCGGGCCAGCCCGAGGGGCGGCCGCCGCGTCCCGGGCGCTCGCTCTCCGGGAAACGCCCGCCTTCGTCCATCCACCGCGCGCTGGCCTGCCGCCGGCCGGCATTGCCGCCGCCCTCGTCGGGCCACGACGGCGCATCGAGCCGATCCGCATCCGAGATGCCATAGGCCCGGGCAAGGTTTGCGCGAGTCCGCGGGTCGTCGGGCTCGTAGCGGTCACGCCAGGGCGTACGCGATTCGTCAGGCCACGGGCCGCCGCGCTGCCCGCGCGAGAGCCGGTCATCGGTCAGATCGCCGCTGCGCCGCTCCCCGCGCCCGGACAGCCCGCGGTCGCTGCGCATCACCTCGCCGGTCGACGGATAGGTGCCGTACGGATTGTCGCCAACGGGCTCTTCGTAGCCGCGGCCGTAGCGGCCCTCGCCGAAGCGGCCGGCGCCATAGCCCTGCTCGGCTTGGCGCGGCTGCGCGAATGGATCGTCGCGGCCGCCACCGTATCTCGGCATGCCGGGCCGCCCGACGCCCCGTCCCTGACGGATGTCTTCCTCGGCGTATTCGGCATGACGGCCGCCCTGGTGCGCGCCGCGCTGGTCGAGCCGGTCTTCGGCGCTATACGGCTGGCGGTAATCCCATACGCGGCGGCTGGTGCTGCGTTCGTTCATCTCTGCCTCCGTTGGTAAGAGTTGCAAATGCTGTGGCGACGAACCGGCGCGAACCCCGTGGCCGGTCCGGCATGAATCGGTGGTGATACGTCGGTGACGCAATTTCCATTCCGCCGCGGAAGGCTGTGTGTGCTAGGCGACTTTCGCGCCAGGTGGCGGCGGATAGCCTGTCGCAACGCGGGATAGACTGACCGCTCGCCCGCGCTTGGCGCCTCTCCCGTCCCCGGTGGAGAGGCGCCCTTTCTCATGCCGTTTTTGATCTGGATCGGGCTGCGGGACGGCCACGCCCCAGCCACCCCTGAGGGCGGCGCGCGGGACCGCGGCGCCGTCAGGCGCCTCAGTCATGCCTGCCGCGCGGCTGCCGCACAAGGGCAGGCCGGGGCGAGCCGCGTCGCCAATCACGCAAATAGCGTTCCCGCGCGGACATGGCCACGCGTTCGGCAACCCGGCGATCAGGGGATCGAAAGCGAGGGGATCGAAAGCGAGGGGATCGGAAGCCGGATCGGCAACACGCCGCCACCGGAGCCGGCGGCGGCGCGAAGCGATCGGGGAGATCGCTGGAGGCGGACTACAGCGTGCGTCGCCGCGCGACCACGAACAGGCTCAGCGCGGCTTCCGCCGACCGTGGATCGATGCCGGACAATCGCTGCGCCAACCGGATCTTCAACGGCGGCCGCCCCATCGCGCCATCCAGCACGTCCTTGCCGACGAAGTGGCTATGCGGATAGATCGCGATATCGAAGCCCAACGGCCGCAGGGTCGTGTGAACCAGCTCGCGGGTGAGTCCATCCCCCGGCCGGTGATGCAGCTCGGTGGCAAGCGCCCAGATCTGTTCGTCATCGGCCGCGGTATGGCCGCCACGTCGAAGCCAGCGATAGATCGGCAAGCGCATGCGCCAGAGCAGCAAGGCCACGCCGCGGAAATTCCAGGCCGAGCGCTGCGGGTCATGGTCGAGAATCAGCAGTCCGCCGGGACGGACCAGCCGCGAGGCTTCGACCAGCCCGCGCCGCATGTCGTCCAGATGATGCAGCGAGCCGTTGATGGCAACCACATCGGCGATGCCCGAGCGCAACGGCATATCCTGCGCGTCGGCCCGCAACGGCAGATAACCCACGCCGGCCGCTCTCTCCAGGCTGCCCGGCGCGATGTCGACGCCGATCGCCACGCGCGGCTTGCCACCGAGCGCGGCCAGCAGATTGCCCGGACCGCAGCCGACATCGACCAGCACCTTGCCGTCGAGCGACCCGACCACCGCAAGCCACCGCTCTCGCAATTCCGGATAGCGATGCACACAGGCAAGCCAGTCGTCCATCCACTTCGGATGGCTGAAGTAATGCGCGTTGGCGCGCATGCCGGTGGTGAAGGCATCGATGCGCGCCTCGGGAAAGGCCCCGCCACGAACCACCGCTCCGGGCTTCAGAAAGGGCTGCAAGCGCTCCAGATAGCTGTCCTCTCGACAGGACTGAGTCTGCGTGGCGGGACTGCCATCGGGTCGTTCGCTATCGCGCCGCTGGACCGGTGGATCGGGTGGTTCGGCGCGCGTGGGTATGCATGGGTCGGAGAGCAGGGCGTCGTTCATGTTGGATCCCGGGGTAGAAGCGCCGGCGCGGCCGCGACCACGGCCGACACCAGACGAAAGACGCGAAGGGCCGGGCAGCCGCACGCCGTCACCGGCGCGATGCCGTTCCGTTCCAAAGCGCTGCGTATCGGCAGGCCGGACCCGCCCGGTGCGTGCCGGACGGTTTGCCTGACCTCCTTGGGTATGACATCGACGTGACCGGCCGCCATCATGCTTCGGCGGGCCAGCCCCAGACCCCGTGGACTGGCGTTGCCTCGCGTCCGCCCTCCCCCACGGCTCAGACGCGATTGCCTTGGCATGCCGGTGTACCGCCACGGTGGAGTTGTCGCGGCGGCGACATGCAAAGACCGCCAGCATGTCAGCGTTGACAAACCCACGAAGGCAATCTAGTTAGCGTTTGCTGCGCTCGCAAATAAAAAGTTGTTTGCCTATGTGCGCGAGCCAACATTTCCGTCCATGCGGCTAATTGCGAAGGCATGAAAAAACGCGGCGCCCGCATGGGGCGCCGCCAACTGACAAGGAAAGGGAAGTTCGGACGATGTCGTCGGACAGCGGGCCGTTACCGGGCCTGCGCCGGCGAAGCGGGATAGCCGTAGCTCTCCGCCGCCGAGGCGCTGCGGCCGTTGCCGCGATTCGATCTGGTCGCCTCGCCGCGCTTGCTGGTGCCGGTGCCCTTGGTGGCGTCGTGCTGACGGGAGCCGCCGTGCGCGCCATGGTCCGTCGTGGAGCCGCCGCTGGGTCCCTGCACCGGCCGAGTGGGCGAGACATCCGAGGCGGCCGTGCCGGGCGCCTTGTCGGCGCCGGGCGGCGTTCCGGTGGCGGGCGTCGCGGTCGGTTGCGACATCACGGCGCCCGACATCAGCGCCAGCATGGCAAAGGTTGCGAAACGTTTCATCTCTGTCTCCTGTGTTGTCGCAGGCGCGGGGCCGGACCGCGCATCGCGATCGATGAGATCGGGGCGATCGGCGCCATCCGGGCGATCGAGCCGATCCAGCTCATCTAACGGCGCGCGGACTTGGCCGGGGACTTTCCCACCTCGTTGGCCATCTTGTTCGCCATCTCGAGATGATGTTGCAGCGTCGGCAGCGTCTTGCCGGCGAATGCCTTGACATCCGGATCGCGCGACTTGGTCGAGGCGTCGCGGAACAGGGCCACGGCCTTGTTGTGCGCCTTGACGCCGACCTCCTTCGCATACTCGCGGTCGAAGGTCGGCCCTTCGAGCGCACCGAGCGCCTCGATGCGCTTCTTGTCGGCCGAGGGCAATTCGGTTGGCAGTTCGACGCCCTTGCTCGAAGCGAGCGCCTTCAGCTCGCTGTCCGCGGCCTTGTGGTCCTTCAGCATCTGTGAAGCAAACAACTTCACGGTGTCGCTCGACGCCTTGCTTTCGGCCAGCGTGCTCGCCTCGATTTCCAGCATGCCGCTCTCGGCGGCCTTCTTCATGAAGTTCGTGTCGGTCTTGCCGACCTCGGCAAACGCCAGGTTCATCGAAGCCGCGGCGGCGACGAACAGCGCGGGACGAATCCATTGCATGGTTTTCAAGATGGGCCTCCGTCAGCCAGATCAGTGACAAGGGCGGTTGCGCAACTTCCGTGCCGAGCATGCCGCGGCCACCGCGGTGTACGCCCGAAGGCATGCGCAAGGCCACCTTGCACGCACGCATCCGTTGCCGCCTCGGAATTTCTACATCGGCTCGTAAGGATTGCAGTAACGCGCCGGCAGGCGTCGTCCAATTCCTACAGTGGATTCAGGCATCGCCTTCGTGAGCGGGCATGGCGCGGCACGTATCGTTAGGTAACGGGCATCGTGCGCCAGCAGCCGGTGTCTGTCCGGACGGGCCTGCCCGTTCTCACGTGTCAATGGATGGAGCCAACGATGAAGCGAATCGTCACCACTACCGCGCTTGCGCTGTGCGCGGCGCTGAGCCTGCCAGCGGTCGCCCAGCAGGCGCCCCCCAGCAATAACGCGCCGAACCCCAGCGCGCCGCCGACCGAAGGCAATCCGCCCGCGAGCCGCAGCACGACGCCGTCGGCGACCGGTGGCAGCATGAGCGGCAGCAGCGACACCACGATGCAAGGCGGGTCCACCAGCTCGACTGGCTCGGCCATGTCGGGCAGCGAGACCCGCGACAAGAAGAAGAGCGGCACCACGCATCGCAGCAAGAAACCGCGCCAGCAGGGCATGCCCGACGCGGTAACGCCGGACTCGCCGTCGGCGCCGAAGGGCGACTCCCCCAGCCCCGCGACGAAGCAGTAAGACCGGCGCTCACCGGGCGCATGTCCCGGCAGGCCGGCACGCAAGGAGCTTGCGTGCCGGCTTTTTTTTGCGCTGGTTTTCTTCGATCAGCGCCGGCCTGCGTTACGGCTCGAGCTTGACCTTCATCCAGCCGGGCTGGCGCCGATCGAACGCCTCGTAGGCCTGCAGCGCTCCGGTCAGCGGCTCCGTCTGGGTCAACACTTCGGCGGGATCGATCACGCCGGCACGCACCAGGTCGACCAGCTCCGGCAGGATCGCGCGGTGGTTGCAGTTGCCCATCTTCAGCGTCAGGTTCTTGTTCATTGCCTTGCCGATCGGAAAGGTCTCGTGCGTCTCGGGATAGACCCCGATGATCGACAGCGTGCCGGCCTTGGCAAGCGCCTCGACCGACCACTTCAGCACCTCCGACGGACCGTCGCCGGGCTGCCACAACGAGGGCTGGCCGGTGGAACCGTCTCCATCGGCATGCCGGCGCTGCGCATCGATGCCGACCGCATCGATGGCACGGTCGGCGCCAATGCCGCCGGTCAGGCGCAGGATGGCCTGCACCGGATCTTCACGGTTGAAGTCGATCGCCTCGGCGCCCTGCGCCTGCGCCGCCTCGAGCCGCGAAGGCACATGATCGACGGCGAGGATGCGCGATGCGCCGAGCAGATGCGCCGACACGATTGCGAACTGTCCGACCGGTCCGCAGCCGAACACGACCACCGTATCGCCGCGCCGGATCTCCGCGAGCTGCGCGCCGAAATAGCCGGTCGGAAAAATGTCGGACATCAGAATGGCCTGATCGTCGCTGATCTCGTCGGGCAGCTTGATCGCGCCGATATTGGCAAACGGAATGCGTGCGTACTCGGCCTGCAAGCCGTGGAAAGGACCGGTGCTCTGCGGTCCGCCGAAGAACGCCGTGCCCGCGCGCATGCCGTTGGGATTGGCGTTATCGCACTGCGCGTGATAGCCGCTGCGGCAATAGCTGCAGTAGCCGCAGGCGATCGTCGAAGGAATCACGACGCGGTCGCCCGGCCGCAGGTTGTTGACGTCCTGTCCGACCTCGGTAACCACGCCGACGCCCTCGTGGCCGAGAATGGTGCCCGGGCGCATGCCGGGCATGGTGCCGCGAACCATATGCAGGTCGGTGCCGCATATGGCGCTGGCGGTCAGTTCGATCAATGCGTCGGTCGGCGCCTGCAGCACCGGATCGGACACATCGTCCAGGCGTATATCGCCGACTCCGTGGAATACGACAGCTTTCATCGCGCAACTCCGCAAGACTGGGTTGACGCGGTCCGACCCGCCGGACCGCAATGTCACGGCAGGACGCAAATTGCATTCCGGGGAAGATGGGCGATGGAGGGCTTGGCGCTGTCGTTGCGGCGATGCGATGTTCGCGACTACGCGGCCCCGAACAGCGCGTCGCGGCAATGGGTCATCGCATCGCGGATCATGAAATTGACCAGGGTCGGGGACACGCCGAGGATGACCGCGATCTCCTTCTGCGTCATCCCGCGAATCCGATACATCTCAAAGGCTTTCTGGGTACGCTCTGGGAGTTCGGCAAGCGCGCCGGCGACCGTGCCAAGCGCTTCGCGGCCCAGCGTGATGGACTCTGGCGACAAGGCATCGCTGGCGACCAGCAGCCCATCTTCTTCGCAGGCGGCGTGCCGTTGTTCAAGCGCCGCCCGCCGGTGCCGGTCGATGGCGAGATTGCGCACGGTCTGGAACAGGTAGCCGACGGGTTGCCTGACCACGATGGCGCTCTCCTGGTCCATCAGCTTCAGGAAGGTGTCCTGCACCACGTCTTCGGCGCCGGCACGACAACCAAGGATGCGCGCCGCGGCGTCGATCAAAGCCCGGCGATAGCTGAGAAAGGTACCGAACAGTTCCTGATTCATGTGGCGCGGCTGGTGCGCCTCGACAGGCGTCCGGACCTCGTTGATCGGTTGCTCGGTCATTTCGTGCCCCCTCCCAGAAGAAACCGACGGACATGCTAACGCAAATGCGACTCATTCGCAATTATAGCGACATGCCCGCGCGATTCGAAGAGGCAATGTGTAAAGGTTGGTCGCCGAATGCGACCGACGTGTGACAGCGGAGGTCAGCCGTGGCGCGTGGGCCGTTGCCCTGCCGTGGGTGGCATGCGTGCTTCGATGGCCGCCTGAACCGAGGGGCTCACCGCACCGGTGGCCTGCCACACAGCGCAGGCCTGGCGGAACGACTCGATATGATCGGGCGACTGGTCGAGCCAATCGAGCAGGCGTTGTTCTGCGCTGGCGTCGAGCATGCCGTCCCGCATCAGCATCACCCAATCGAGCGCTTGTTGCCAGGCGATGTCGTTGCCCGGCGATCGGTTCTGGACCACGTACAGCTCCCCTTGATGCGTTCTTGTGCGCCGATGTCATGCACCGGCGTCGTGTGACGCGATTGTAGCGGAGTCGCTGCCTGGGCATCGGCGCAACGGACCGGTGTGTCATGCCGCGCGCTGACGCTCAGTGGCGATCGCCACGCCTGCCGGCTCTGCGGCGGGTTGGTGTTCGATGTCCTTCTCGCGTATGCGGCCCTGTTCGAGCAGCACGATGCGGTCGCCCGCATCGAAGTAGCGGTCGTCGTGCGAGATCACCAGCACCGCCTTGCCCTGCGCGCGCAAGGCCGGCACGATCTCGCGATAGAACACCGTCTTGAAGGCCGGGTCCTGATCCGCGGCCCATTCGTCCAGCACGATCACCGGCCGGTCCTCCAGGCAGGCGGCGACCAGCGCAAGGCGCTTGCGCTGGCCCTGCGACAGCGCGCGCGTCGAGAAGGCGCCATCACGCACCGTCACCTTGTGTTGCAGCTGAAGACGCGCCAGCAGGGCGTTGGCGCGCGCGTCGAGCGCCGCGTGCCTGGCCTGATGGACGCCCTCTTCGCTGTCGTCGGCCGCGGCACCCAACAGGCTGTCGAACAGATGAAAGTCGGCGAACACCGCGGTGCACTGCTGGCGATGACGCTCGCGATCCGCGGCATCGGCGATGGGCTCGCGGTTGAGCAGCACGGTGCCCTGCTCCGGCGCATACAGACCAACCAGCAGCTTGGCCAGCGTGGTCTTGCCGCTGCCATTGCCACCGACCAGGAACACCACTTCGCCGGCGCGCAGCGACAGGTCGATCGGCCCCAGCGTGAAACTGCCATCCTCGCCGTCGCGGTAGTACCGATGCGTGACGCCGCGCAAGGCCAACTCGACGAACGGCCGACGATCGTCTGAAGCATCGGCTGCAGCCTGCTCGACGCCGAGCGGTCCGGTGGTATCGGCGATGCGCTGATAGGCGATACGCGCGAGATTGAATTGCGGCAGGCTGTTCAGCAGCCCTTCCAGCGGCGCCATCATGTAGAGGAACACCAGCGTGTAGCCGCTGGCAACGGCGGCATCCGCGCCCAGCGGCCGCTGCACGACGAACAGGATGATGCCGATCACGGCAAAGAACAGCGTGCTGCCGATCGTCAGCGACAGATACAGCAGCGACAGCCCCTGCGTGCGGTTGGTCCGCACCGCATCGATCGCTTCGGCGAGCGGCCCGCTGGCGAACGCCTCTCGGCGTTGCCGATGCAGCTTCAGTTCCTTGGCGCCGGCGAATATCGCGCCGAAGCGCTCGATCAAGACGTCGTGCCATTTGCCGGCATCGCGCAGATAGCGCTGCGAACGCTGGCGGCTGAGCCGATAGCAGATCGAGCCGGCCAGCACGGCGACCACGGCAAACAGGAACACCTGCCACGACAGGTATGCCAGATAGGCGAGGCAGCCCAGCACGATGGTGCCGTTCATCACCACGAACGGCAGCGCAACCAGCAGCGTTGCGACCTGGTTGGTGTCCTCGCCGAGCAACGCCAGCCCGCGGCCCGGGCCGACGCGCTCGAGGTCGGCATAGGGGGAAGCCAGCAGCCGGCGGGCGATATGCTCGCGCAGGCTGGCCAGCACCGTCTGGTTCAGCCGCACGAACAGCATCAGCGCGGCGGTACGGCACAGCAGCACGGCCACCGCCAGGGCCGCGAAGCGCAGTCCCAGGGCGGCAAGCTGATCGGCCGGCGTTGCCAACGCCCGGTTGATGGTGGCGATCAGCCCGACCGACGCCGCGCCACCGGCCAGGCTGGCCACGATGGCGAACGCCAGCAGATGGCCCGAGGCCCGGAACAACACATTGCGCAGCGAAGGAAAGGCGGACACGGTCGGCGGCTCCACGGGGAAGAGGTCTTCTTCCTGTGACGAACGACGGTGCCCGCGAATTACCTGTCAGCTCATTCCCGCGCACGCGGGGACCCGGCGACTTCGAAAGCAAAGGGGCCCCCGCTGTCGCGGGGACGACAGACGGGCAACAGGCTTGCGTCTGCGGTACGGGGCCGCCTTACCAGCGATACGTCGCGGTAGCCAGGATGTTGCGGCGATAGCCGTAATAGCAGGTCGTCGCACTGCCGCACTGCCCGACGTAGTCCTTGTCGAGCAGATTGGTCGCGGTCAGCGCGAAGCGCCAATGCTGGTCCAGCGTGTAGTGGATCGCGGCATCGGCCAGCCACACCGACGATACCTTGAAGGTATTGGCCGAATCGCCCCAGGTCGAGCCGATATAGCGGGCGCCGGCGCCCATGCCCAGGCCCCTCAGCATGCCGCCGCGCATCGTGTAGTCGACCCACAGCGCCGCGGTATGACGCGGGCGGTTGGTCGGCACCTTGCCGAGGTCGGGACCGTTGCTCTTGGTGGTCTCCATATTCATCAAGGTGTACGAGCCGATCGCCTTGAAGCCGTTCTGGAAGTCCATCGTGCCTTCCAGCTCGAAGCCACGCGAGCGCACCTCGCCGGTCTGGATCTGGAAATTGGTGCCGGCAGGACGCCCCGGATCCGGCGTCAGCACGTCTTGCTGCCGCAGGTCGTAGACCGCCGCGGTGATGAAGCTGTTGCTGCCCGGCGGCTGGAACTTGACGCCGAGTTCGGTCTGCTTGCCGGTGGTCGGCTTGAACGGCGAGCCCTGCCGGTCGGTGCCGGCTTGCGGCTGGAACGAAGTCGAGTAGCTGACGTACGGCGTGATGCCGTACGGTGCCTGATACAGCAGGCCGAGGCGATAGGTGAAGTCGTCCTGGTCGATAGCGGTCTTGCTAACCGCGGTGCCTCTAACTGTAGTCTGAGTCGAGGTCGTATCCGAGCTTGCCCAATCCTTACGGCCGCCCAGAACGAAGCTAAGCCTCTCAGTCAGCTTCATCTGGTCCTGGAAATACACGCCGAGCTGGCGCTGGGTCTGCTCGGCATTGGTGGACGAGGCGACCGGATTGATCCTCGCGCCGTAGACCGGATTCCACGGATCGATCAGCCCCAGCGGCGGCGTGCCGACGGTACCGAAGCCCTGCCTGTCGTCGAACTTGCCGTGCTGGTAGTCCACGCCGACCAGCATCTTGTGCCGGACCGGGCCGGTGCTGAAGTCCGCCTGCAGCTGGGTGTCGACGCCGATCGTGTCGAGCTTGCCGCCGGCGTCGAGCGAACCGCGCCGCAATTGCTGCTGCGCCGCCGAGTTCCAGCCCACGGCATACACCCCGGTATAGGTGAGGTCGCTATGCATGTAGCGCACGTTCTGCCGGACGCGGAAGGTATCGTTGAAGCGATGTTCGAACGCGTAGCCGATCGCGTACTCCTCGCGGTCGAACGTATTGAAGCCCGGCTCGCCGGTAAAGAACCCGACCGGGATCCTGCGGCCGTTCACCGTCGGAATGACGGTGCCCTCGCGCGGCAGGAAGTTGATCGCCGTGCCCTGCTTGTCGCGTTGGTAATGGGTCAGCAGCGTGAACGTGGTATCGGCGGACGGGCGGAACGTCAGTGCGGGCGCGATGAAGATGCGGTCGTCCTTGGCATGGTCGGTCTGCGTATCGCTCTTTCTGAACAGGCCGGTCAGCCGATAGAGCACGGTCTGGTTGCTGTCCACCGCGCCGGACAGATCGAAGCTGGCCTGCTTGCGATTGTGCGAGCCGTATTGCAGGTTGACCTCGCGCAGCGTCTCGGCGGTCGGCCGCTTGCTGACGAGGTTGACGAGCCCGCCCGGGGCATTGGCGCCGTACAGCACCGAACTCGGCCCGCGCAGCAGTTCGACGCGCTCGAGTCCATAGGTATCGACGCGCGGCATCAGGTAGCCGCTGGTGTAGTAGTTGATGTACAGGCCGTCGAGATATTGCCGCGCGAGGAAGCCGCGGATTACCGGCTTGTCGTAGCGCGACTCGACCACGTTGTCGCCGACCACGCCCGCCGAATAGGCGAAGGCTTCCGACACGGTTTGCACGCCGCGATCTTCCATCTGCTCGCGGGTGATCACTGAAATCGACTGCGGCGTCTCCGCCAACGGCGTATCGGTCTTGGTCGCGGTAACGCTGCGTCGAGCGACATAACCGCCGACCGGTCCGATCCCCGTTTCCGAGCCCGCGGCCCGCACCGTGACCTCCGGCAACTGGCCGGCCACCGGCTGGCCCGCCGGCGTCGCCTGCTCCTGCGCATGCGCGCTGCCCGCCAGCGCAAACAACATCACTACCGCCCGCCGCACCTCCGTCCGCCGGCAATCGAACACCCGTTGCATGAGACTCCCCTTCTTTTTGATCGCGCCGGCCCGGTATGCGAAAGGCTCACCGTAATGCTGTTGCGAATGATAATGATTCGTAATTATTACGTGAGTGGCCAGAAAACAGCAATAGGGAGCGCGAAAAGGGGAATTGGCGGCTGATCGGGACAGAAACGGGGCGCCGGCTAATTTCTTGCGGCGCCGGTCCGTCTCTCGTGGGAGGCGCCGCCCAATCGCGATGCCCCAATACGGCCTGTCCGGCCTGGAGATCCCGTTGATTGCCGAACTCTCGCCCTTCTTCCCCGGCCCTTTGCGGCGCTTCGGCGAAGGGGTTACCACGGCGTCCGCCGCTCGTGACGCCTGGCCGGGACACCGGCTCATCGAGCCTGCGGCCCTGCAGCAACGGCTGACCGAATACCGCGACACCATCGGCGCCGAACATGAGCGCGCCCCGCCCGCACTGGCGTCCTGGTGGGCCCGGCACTACTGCGTGGTGCTGGTGCCGCCGGTGCTGGTCGCGGCGGCTGCGCTGGGACGGACGGTGCCTGTATCGCTGGACCAGGTCGATATCGCCTTCGGTCCGGACGGCCTTGTATCGCGCATCCACCTGCGGTCGTCGGTGCTCGGCAACGCCGCCGCGACACTGGACGAAACGTTGGCAGCCATGACACGCCACCATCTGGCCCCGATGTTCGCCACGCTGTCGCAACTGACTCGGGCCTCGCCACGCGTGCTGTGGAGCCATGCCGCCGAGTTTGTGCAATACGTCGGCATGAACTTGCTCGCCCATCCGGCGCTCGATGCGAGTCGCCGCGACACGCTGGCGCAATGGCTGCGCCAGGACAGGGGCGCGGATGGCCGGCCGCATCCGTATCGCGCCGCGTATCTCGATCGCCCCTTGCCGGATGGCAGCGAACAACGCGTACGCCGCGTCTGCTGCCTGAAGTACCGGCTCGACGGCGACGACTACTGCGGCACCTGTCCTCTGCGAGCCGAGTGCGCGGCATTGTGCTGATCGTCACCGCGCTGCGCTAAATTCCCCGCGCTCCCCTTCGTCTTCATTCTGTCGGACGTGCTGCTGCAGCACCGGTCCATCGATTCGCATAAGGACAGCAATGCAAGGCGAAACGCTGCTCGACTATTTGATCCATCACGCGACAAGCCGCGCCGATGCGACGGCACTGACGGTGCTGGACGAGGACCACCCCGAAGGCACGCCCTACCGCTATCGCGAGCTGCTGGCGCGCGCCGCCGCCTACGCCACGCGCCTGCGCGAGGTCGCGCAGCCTGGCGAGCGCGCGATGATCGTGCTCGATACCGGCATCGATTACGTCGGCGCGTTTCTCGGCTGCCTGCTGGCGCGCGTGATCGCGGTGCCGGCCTTCCCGCCGGAATCGCTACGGCCACAGCATCTGGCGCGGCTCAATGCCATCGCTGCCGATGCCCGGCCCAGTGTGGTGCTTGTCGATGACGGCCTTGCCGGTGCCTGGGCCAGCGGCCGTTCGGACGGCCTGCAAACGGGCGTCGTCAGCGTATCGTCGGTTCAGCAATCGCTGCCCGAACCGTCCATCGAAGAGATAAAGGCATGGGCTTCGGCGGTCAGTCCCGACGCCGTGGCCTTCCTGCAATACACCTCGGGCTCGACCGCGACGCCGAAGGGCGTGATGGTGACGCACGCCAACATCGTCGCCAACGAAGCCGCCATCGCCAGCCGGTTCAGCACCACGGCGGACGACGTGATGGTCAGTTGGTTGCCGCTCTATCACGACATGGGCCTGATCGGCGGACTGCTGCATCCGCTCTATGGCGGCATGCCGCTGGTGCTGATGTCGCCGACCTATTTCCTGCAACGGCCGCGCCGCTGGCTCGAGGCGATCGACCGCTTCCGCGGCACCGTCAGCGGCGGCCCGGACTTCGCCTATCGGCTCTGCGTGGAGCGCGTGCGTCCGGCACAGGTGCAGACGCTGTCCCTGCGCAGCTGGCGCGTCGCCTTCTGCGGCGCCGAGCCGATTCGCGCCGAGACACTGGAACGGTTCGCCAGCCACTTCGCCGACGCCGGCCTCGACGCTCACGCGCTCTATCCCTGCTATGGACTGGCCGAGGCGACGCTGCTCGCGAGCGGCGGGCGTCGCGGCGAGGGTGCCACGATGACGGGGTTCGACGAAGCGGCGCTCGCCGCCGGCCGTGCCGTTCCCGCCGTCGATGACGACGGCACCCGGCTCGTTGCCTGCGGTAGTGCCGCCCCCGCGCATCGCATCGATATTCGCGATGTCGAGCGAGGCGAGCCAGTGCCGGACGGACAGATCGGCGAAATCTGCATCGCCGGGCCGAGCGTGACGGCCGGCTATTGGCAGCAACCCGAAGCTAGCGCCAACACGTACACGCACCACGATGACGCTGCGCCGCGCTACCTGCGCACGGGCGATCTCGGTTTCCTGCACGACGGCATGCTCTATGTCGCCGGACGCTTGAAGGACTTGATCATCGTCCGCGGACACAACCTGTATCCCCAGGACATCGAGATCGCGGTCGAAGCCGCGGTCGAGGTCGTGCGCAAGGGGCGCGTTGCGGCCTTCCCGCTCCGATCCGCCGACGGTCAGATCGAAACGATCGGCATCGCCGCCGAGATTGCGCGCAGCATCCAGAAGTTCGGCTCGCCCGAAGCGGTGGAAACCGCCATTCGAGAGGCGGTGGCGCAATGCTGTGGCGAGCCGCCGGGGCTGGTGCTGTTGCTGCAACCCGGCGAATTGCCGAAGACCACCAGCGGCAAGCTGCAGCGCTCGCGCTGCCTGCCGGCCTGGCGCAGCGGCGAACTGACGCTGTGGGCCGCATTCGAATCGGGGCGGCGGCTCGCGTCCGCTACGACGTCCGACGATGCCGCCTCACCGGCCGCGACCGGCAACGCCACCGTGGCGCTGCAGGGCACCGAGGCGACACTGGCGGAGCTCTGGCACGAAGTCCTCGGCGTTCGCCCTGCCTCGGCCCACGACAACTTCTTCGCCATGGGCGGCAACTCGGTGCGCGCGACCCAGCTGGTGTCGAGAACCCGGGAACGCCTGCATCGTGGCTACGCGCTGGCGCATCTGTTTGCCGATGGATCGCTGAGGGCCAACGCGGCGGTCATCGATGGAATGCTGGCGCGCGACCAGCGCGGTAGCTCCGGAAAGGAAGGCCGGATCGCACGCCGGACCGATACCGAACAACTCGCGCCGCTGTCACCAGTGCAGCGGGGCCTGTGGGTGCTGTGGTCGATGCAACCGGACAGCGGCGCCTACAACGTCTCGGGCGTATTGAAGCTCCACGGCCGATTCGATCGAATCGCGCTGCAACGCGCGGTCGATGCGCTGGTCGCCCGGCACGAGGCACTGCGCACGCGCTTCGAACTGGACCAGCATGAGGAACCAAGGCAACGGGTATTGCCTGCCGGCTCCTGCCCCATCGTCGTGCTGGATCTACGCGAGCATGGTCCCGACGCTGCCGCGAAGGCGCAGGCAATGGCGAGAACGCTTAGCGCCAAGCCCTTCGACCTGCTGGCCGCGGCGCCCCTGCGTGTTGCGCAATTGCGGGTGGCGGACGATCAGGAATGGCTGTCGATCACGGTCCACCATATCGTGTCGGATGGCTGGTCGATGAACGTGGCGATCGACGAGTTCTGCCGGCTGTACGAGGGCTTCGCGGCGGATCGCCCCGTCGACCTGCCGCCGCTGGCGATCCGCTACGCGGACTATGCCGCCTGGCATACGGATCGCCTCGCGGGGAGCGAGCGCGACCGTCAACTCGCCTACTGGAAGGATCGCCTCGGCGACGAGTCCCTTGTCCTGGAACTCCCAGGCGATCGGCCGCGCCCCGCAGTGCAAAGCCATCGCGGCGGCGCGGTGCCGTTCATGCTGGACGGCGCGCTGGCGACAAGGCTGCGCGGCATCGCGCTGGCCGCACAGACGACGATGTTCGCGGTGCTGCTGGCCGGCTTCCAGACGCTGCTGTACCGCTACACGGGGCAGCGCGATATCCGCGTCGGCGTGCCGGTTGCCAATCGCGGGCGGGTCGAGACCGAGGGCCTGGTCGGCTGCCTGGTCAATACGCTGGTCGTGCGCGCGGATATCGACGGCAGCATGCCGTGGGATGCTGTGCTTCGCCGGCTGCATGAGACGGTGCTCGAGTCGCAGGAATACCAGGACCTGCCGTTCGAACAACTGGTCGAGGCACTGCAGCCGGAACGCAGCCTGTCCCATAACCCGTTGTTCCAGGTCAAATTCAACCTCGCGCTGCCGATTGCCGTCCCCAAGAAGTTGGCCGGCCACGTCGTCACCGCCGAACAGATCGAGGGCGATGTCACGCGCTTCGATATCGCGCTGGATCTGGTCGAGAGCGAGGACGGCATCGCCGGCCGATTTGGCTATGCCACGGACCTGTTCGACCACGACACCATCGAACGGATGCGGCGCCACTATGTCGGCATCCTCGAACAAATCGCGTCGACACCGACGATTTGCGTTGGTGAGCTGGCGCTGGGCCATGAGGACGGGCGCCTCGTAGGCGAGGCGGTGACGCCCGCGCCGGCCGATGTGCTGACGGCATGGCGGCGCAGCGTCGTGGCGGAAACTTCCGCGATTGCGCTGCGATATGAGGATCAGACGCTGACTCGGGGCGAGACCGATCGGCTGGCCAATGGGATTGCGGCGGCACTGGTAGAACGCGGCATTGGGTCCGAGATGCGGGTTGGGCTTTGTGTCGAGCGCTCTCTGGCGTTCGTGACCGGGCTGCTTGGCATCCTAAAGACCGGAGCGGTCTGCGTTCCGCTGGATCCGGCGCAGCCAGCGGAGCGCTTGCGGCAGTTGCTGGACGACGCTGGCGCCGGCGTTGTCGTCGGCTCCGTGCCGGGCTTCGATTGCATCGATCCGGCCTCGGTAGCGCCGGTGGACGGCGCTCCTTCGGTCTCACTGCATTCGGGTCAGGCCGCTTACCTGATCTACACCTCGGGCTCCACCGGCACCCCAAAGGGCGTGGTCGTCAGCCACGATGCGCTGGCGCATTACGTGTCGGGCGTGCTGGATCGGCTGCAGTTGCCTAGCGATGCCTCCATGGCGATGGTCTCGACCACCGCCGCCGACCTCGGCCATACCGTGCTGTTCGGCGCCCTCTGCAGCGGCCGCACCTTGCATCTGATCTCGCGCGAGCGTGGCTTCGATCCCGATCGTTTCGCGGAGTACATGGCGCGGCATCGCGTCGGTGTACTCAAGATCGTCCCGAGCCATCTGCGCGGGTTGTTGCAGGCGCGTCAGCCTGCCGATGTCCTGCCCGAGCAGGCGCTGATTCTCGGTGGCGAGGCAACCTCGGCCGAACTGGCTCGCACGATTCGTGATCTGAAACCGCACTGCCGGCTGTTCAATCACTACGGGCCCACAGAGACGACGGTGGGCGTACTGACGCACGAGGCGGTGACCTTGCCCGAACGGCAGCTGCCCACCGGCACGCCGCTGCCAGGCTCCCGCGTCTATGTGCTCGATGCCGACCTGAACCCGGTGCCGGCCGGTATCGTTGGCGAACTCTATATCGGCGGACCGCAATTGGCACGCGGCTACCTCGGCCGCCCCGGACTGACTGCCGAGCGCTTCGTGCCCGATCCCTTCACCGACGGCGCACGGATGTACCGCACCGGCGACCGCGTCAGGCAAGATGCGGAAGGCCGAATCGAATACCTCGGCCGCCAGGACGAACAGGTCAAGATCCGCGGCTACCGCATCGAACTCGGCGAGATCGCGCATCTGCTGCGGTCGCAGCCGGGCGTCAAGGACGCCGCCGTGATCGTTCACGAGGATCTGCTGGTCGCCTACTGCGTGCTGCAGGGCACGGACACCACGACGCTAAAGACCGAACTCAAGGCGCAACTACCCGACCACATGGTCCCGGCTCAGCTGATCGCGCTCGACCGGCTCCCGGTCACGCCAAACGGCAAGCTCGATCGCCGGGCGCTGCCCGCCCCCGTGTGGGAAGCGGAAGGCTATATCGCCCCCCGCACCGAAACCGAGGCGCTGCTCGCTCAGATCTGGCAGGAAGTGCTGGGCGTCGAGCGCGTCGGCGCTACCGACAATTTCTTCGAGCTCGGTGGCGACTCGATCCTGTCGATCCAGTCGGTCAGCCGCGCCCGCCGTCTGGGTCTGCGTTTCACGCCCAAGGACCTGTTCCTGCATCAGACCGTGCAGGCGCTGGCACAAGTCGCCAAGCGCGATGAGTCCAATCGTCGCGTCGACGACATGCCTGCCGGCGAGGTGCCGCTTCTGCCGATTCAGCGGGCGTTCTTCGAGACGCCGATGCCGAACCGCGACCATTGGAACCAGTCGGTACTGCTGCGTCCCGTGGAGCGCCTCGATCCGGACGCGCTGCGCTGCGCGCTGAAGGCGCTGGTCGCCCATCACGACGCATTGCGGCTGCGCTACCGCCCGCAGGACGGGCAATGGCGGCAACACTACGCCGCGCCCGCCGAAAGCGAGTTGCTGTGGCAGGAACAAGTCGACGACGCCGGTTCCATCGCAGCGCACTGCGACCTTGCCCAGCGCAGCCTGAACCTCGCACAGGGTCCATTGCTGCGCGCTCTGCATCTGCGATTGCCCGATGGCGGCGAGCGCCTCCTGCTTGCCGTCCACCACCTTGTCGTGGACGGTGTCTCGTGGCGCATCCTGCTGGAAGACCTGCAGCAGGCATACCGGCTCGCGCAGCAACGCCAACCCATCGCTCTCCCGCCCAAGACGGCGTCGTACAAGGCTTGGGCACAGGCGCTCGTTCAACATGCGAACTCCGACGAACTTACTCGGCAAGTGGACTACTGGTGCGGTCAGCACGGCCCAGAGGTCCCTTGCGACCACGCCGTGTCGGACGACCGCATCGCGGAGGCTGCCACGCTGACCCTGCGGCTGTCGGCCGAGCAGACACAACGGCTGCTCAAGCAGGCGCCGGCCGCCTACCGCACGCAGATCAACGACCTGCTGCTCAGCGCGCTGGCGCAGGCAGTGGGCCAGTGGGCGGGTATCGATCGCACTGCCGTGCTGCTCGAAGGGCATGGCCGGGAAGCCTTGCGCGCGACGCCGGATATCGCCCGCACCGTCGGCTGGTTCACGACGATGTTTCCGGTCGTGCTGCCGGCGGTCGATGACACCGCGGCCAGCATCAAGTCGGTCAAGGAAACGCTGCGCAGCGTTCCCGACCATGGCATCGGCTACGGGGTGCTGCGCCATCTCGGGCCACAAGCCATTCGTGACCGACTCGCGTCCCGCGCACTGCCCCGCATCACGTTCAACTATCTGGGTCAGTTCGACAAGAACGTCGGTGGCGACGCGCTATTCGACTTCGCCGACGAGTCCAGCGGAGCCAGCCGCGATCCCGAGGCGCCGCTTGGCAACTGGATCACGATCAACGGTCAGGTCAGCGGCGGCGTGCTGTCGCTGGGCGTCACCTTCAGCACCGCCCGCTACCGTCAGGAGACCATCGCCTCGCTGGTGCAAGCCTATCGGCAGGCGTTGGAGGCCACCATCGACCATTGCCTCAGCGTGCCGCCCGGCGCGCTGACGCCGTCCGATGTGCCGCTGGCCGGCCTGACTCAAGCTCAACTGGATCGCCTCAACGGTGCGCAGATCGAGGACTTGTATCCGCTGACGCCGATGCAGCACGGCATGCTGTTCCACTCGCTCTACGCGCCGGAGGCCGGGCTGTACGTCAACCAGCTCGCCATCACGCTCGACGGCCTCGATGCCGAGCGCTTCCGCTCCGCCTGGGACGAGACGGTGGCGCGGCACGAGATCCTGCGCACCGGCTTTGTCTGGATCGACGGCCAGGCCATGCAGGCCGTCTATCGGCAGGTACCTTCGCCGGTCCGCATCGATGCCGAGCGCGACTGGAACGAATCGGCTTGCGACGACGCCGCGCTCGAAGAACGGAAACAGGCCTTTGCCCTCGACACCGCTCCGCTGATGCGCGTGCGCCTGCTCCGTCTGAACGCGAACCGCTACCGCATGATCTGGACCAGCCACCATCTGGTGCTCGATGGCTGGAGCACCGCGCGCCTGATCGGCGAGGTCCTGCAGCGCTACCACGGCCTGCCGGTCGAGGTGCCCGCCTCGCGCTATCGTGACCACATCGCGTGGCTGCAAACGCAGGACGTGGCCGCCAGCGAGTCGTTCTGGCGCGAGCGGCTGCAAGCGCTCGATGAACCGACCCGGTTGGCCTCCGCCCTTCCCGCGCCGGATGCCGGCACCGGACACGCCACCTGCCGCACCAGCCTCGATGCCGACATGCTTGCCCGCCTTCAGCGCAGCGCCGCCAGCCAGCATCTGACCCTGAACACGCTGCTGCAGGCGGCCTGGGTCATCGTGCTGCAGCGCTATACCGGACGGCGTGCCGTCGCCTTCGGCGCCACGGTGGCCGGACGGCCGGCGGCACTGCCGGGTGCCGAGGCGATGCTGGGCCTGTTCATCAATACGCTGCCGGTGATCCAGGCACCCACGCCGGACCAATCCGTCGCCGACTGGCTGCAAGCGCTGCAAGCGGAGAATCTGGCGCTGCGCGAACACGAGCATGTGCCGCTGTACGAAATCCAGCGCTGGGCCGGTCAAGCCGGACAGGCGCTGTTCGACTCGATCCTGGTGTTCGAGAACTACCCGGTCGATGCGGCGCTGCGCCAGCGCGAACAGAACGGCCTGAAGCTTGGCGAAGTCAGCCATGCGGCGACTACCAACTATCCGTTGACGCTGGTGGTGTCTGCAGGCGTGACCCTCGATATCGTCTGCAGCTATCAGTGCGAAGCGTTTTCGCACGCTGCCGTCGAGCAATTGCAGCGGGAATACGTTGGCATGCTGGACCAGATTGCCGCCGCACCGACAGCACGTATCGCAGAGTTGAAGTTACTCGATACCGATCATCCCGCGCAGTCCCGGGATGGCGATGCACCGGACCAGCGCCTCTCGACGGCCGCCGTCCACGTCGCCATCGCGTGTCAGGCGGCCCAGCGCCCCGATGCCATTGCCGTGCGTTGCGGCGCGCGTGCCATCAGCTTCGGCGAGCTCGATACCGCCGCAACTCGTCTCGCCTACGCCTTGCATGCCGCCGGCGCCGGGCCGGAAACCGTCGTCGGCGTGGTGCTCGACCGCAGTCCGGACCTGATCGTGCGGCTGCTCGCCACGCTCAAGGCCGGCGCCGCCTACCTTCCGCTGGACCCGGAGCTGCCATCAGCGCGTATTGACCAGTTGCTGCAGGACGCCGGAGTCAGGGTCGTTCTGACCTCCAGAGCGCTGCTTGGCCGTGTCGACACCGCCCTGCCGATCGTCGTGATGGAGGACATCGGTGAACCGGCACCGGTGCCACTGCCCGCCGTCGATCCCCGCCAGCTCGCCTACCTGATCTACACCTCCGGTTCGACCGGTACGCCCAAGGGCGTCGCCGTCGAACACGGCCCGCTGGCCATGCACTGCCACGCCACCGTCGAGCAGTACGGCATGGGCCCGGACGACCGTGAGTTGCACTTCCTGTCGTTCAACTTCGACGGCGCCCATGAGCGCTGGCTCGTGCCGCTGATTGCCGGCGCCCAACTGGTGCTGCGCGACGACACGCTGTGGAGCGCCGAGCAAACGCTTGAAGTCATCGCTCGCGAAGGCGTGACCAATGCCGGCTTCCCGCCCGCGTATTTGCAACGGCTGGCCGAGGCGGCCACCGAGCCGGTGCCGCTGCGTCTGCTGTCGTTCGGCGGCGAAGCGATGTCGCGCGAAGCCTTCGCCCGTATCAAGCAGAAGTTTCGTGCCGGTACGCTGATCAATGGTTACGGACCGACCGAGGCCGTGGTCACGCCGCTGGCCTGGGTCGGGCAGCACGACACCGATTGCCCGAGTGCCTATGTACCGATCGGCAGACCGGTGGGCGACCGCACCGCTTACGTTCTCGACGCCGACCTCAACCCGGTGCCGATTGGCGTGGCCGGCGAGTTGTATATCGGCGGGCTCGGTCTCGCGCGCGGCTATGTCGGAAAACCGGGCCTGACCGCGGAGCGCTTCGTGCCCGACCCCTTCACCACCGGCGCCCGCATGTACCGCACCGGCGATATGGTCCGGCGCTGTCGCGACGGCAGCGTCGAATACGTCGGCCGTCTGGACCATCAAGTCAAGATCCGCGGCTATCGCATCGAACTGGGCGAGATCGAAGCCCGTCTGCGCGCACACGCAACCGTGCGAGAGGCGGTAGTCGTAGCCCACGATGGCCCGGGCGGAAAGCAGCTGGTGGCTTATGCCGTTCCGGTCGAAGACCAGCCCGGCATCGGGGCCAGGTTGAGAGCCTATCTGGAAGGTTGCCTGCCGCCTTATATGGTGCCGGCGCAGATCGTGCCGCTGAACCAGTTGCCGGTCACGTCCAACGGCAAGCTCGACCGCCGCGCGCTGCCCGAGCCGGTATGGGAAACCCACGCCTACGTGGCGCCGCGCAACGACGTCGAAACGATGCTGGCGACGATCTGGCAGGAGGTGCTTGGCGCCGAGCGGGTCGGCATACACGACGATTTTTTCGAGCTTGGCGGCCACTCCCTGCTGCTGACGCAACTCGTTTCCCGGCTGCATCGCGAGTTCGGCAACACGCTGACGCTGCGTCAAGCGATGTCGCTGCCGACCGTTGCGGAGCTTGCTGACTACATCGCCCAGCAACAAGCGACCGGCACCACGGTGAACGTCGTCTGCCAATTGCAGACCATCGACGACCTGATGGCTGACCTCGAGGCCTCCTAATCCCATGAACGATCAGCAAGCGAGCCGGGAACTGATCCGGCGTTTCGTCGGCCTTCCGCCGGAAAAGCGGAAGATTTTGCTGGAGCGGTTGGGCCAGCAGGGCATTTCGCTGTCGGTACTGCCGATCACGCCCGACTGGCGACCGGCCACCAACGATCTGCCGCTGTCCGCCGCACAACAGCGGATGTGGTTCCTGTGGAAGCTGGCCCCTGCCGGCAGCGCCTATCACCTCGCCGGCATGCTGCGTCTGCGCGGCGAGGTAGACGATGGCGCCTTGCAGCGGACCTTCGATGCGCTGGTGGAGCGGCACGAGAGCCTGCGCACCACCTTCCATCAGGAGGGCGAGCAGGCGGTGCAGCGGATCCACGCGCCTCAACCGCTGCCGATTGCCATCAGCGATCTGCGCGACGCCGAGCCGACACAGCGCGACGCTGCTGTGCAATCGATGGTCGACGCCGAAGCTCAAGCCCCCTTCGACCTCGAACAGGGACCGCTGCTGCGCGTTCGCCTGCTCCGATTGGCCGATGACGATCACATCCTCTTGGTCACCATGCACCATATCGTCTCCGACGGCTGGTCGATGAACGTGGTGATCAACGAGTTCGCCCGGCTCTATGCGGGCTTCGTCAGCGGCCAACCCGCTCAACTGGCGCCACTGCCGATTCAATACGCCGACTACGCGGCGTGGCAGAAGCAGTGGCTCGAGGCCGGCGAACTCGAGCGGCAGCTGCGCTATTGGAAGTCGCATCTGGCCGACGATGGCACCGTCGTGCTGGAACTGCCGACCGACCGGCCGCGCCCAGCGGTGCCGAGCCATCGCGGCGGTGCGGTGTCGTTCTCGCTCGATGCCGACCTGTCGTCCAGGCTGCGTACCCTCGCTCGCAACACGGATACCACCCTCTTCACCGTGCTGCTGGCCGCCTTCCAGGTCCTGCTCTACCGCTACACCGGCCAGCGCGACCTGCGCGTCGGCGTGCCGGTGGCGAACCGCAACCGCGTCGAAACCGAAGGCGTGGTCGGCTTTTTCGTCAACACGCAGGTACTGCGCAACGAAATCGACGGCAGCATGGCGTTCGACGCGGTACTGGCCCGTGCCCGCGAGTCGGTGCTGCAAGCCCAGGCACATCAGGAGCTGCCGTTCGAGCAATTGGTGGAAGCGCTGCAACCCGAGCGCAATCTGTCGCACAACCCGCTGTTCCAGGTCATGCTCAATCACCAGCGGCGCGACCTGCGCGCGCTCGATCGCCTGCCCGGGCTGGTGCTGGAGAAGGTGGAGCGAACCGCCAACGCCGCCAAGGTCGATCTGGCGCTCGATACGCAGGAGGACGAGCATGGCGTCCTCAGCGGCGTGTTCGGCTATGCGGCCGATCTGTTCGAGCACGACACCGTCGAGCGTTTGCAGCGGCATTTCATCGGTGTGCTGAAGCAAATCGCCGTACGGCCTCAGGCCCGTGTTGGCGAGCTGGACCTTCTCGATAGCGACGAGCAAGGTCGCCTGCGTGAGTGGAACGCAGCCGATAGACGGTTCTCTGGCTCAGAACCGGTCCACGTGTCCATCGCCAACCAGGCGGCCCGGCGGCCCGATGCCATTGCCATACGCTGCGGGCAGCGTGTCGTCAGCTATGGCGAGCTGGATGTCGCCTCGACGCACTTGGCCTACGCGCTGCATGCCGCCGGGGCCGGCCCCGAGACGGTCGTCGGCGTGGTGCTAGACCGCAGTCCGGACCTGATCGTGCGGCTGCTTGCCACGCTCAAGGCCGGTGCCGCCTACCTGCCGCTGGACCCGGAGCTGCCTGCTGCGCGCATCGACCACTTGCTGCACGACGCCGGAGTCAGGGTCGTTCTGACTTCCAGAGGGCTGCTTGGCCGTGTCGACACCGCCCTGCCCGTCGTCGTAATGGAGGACATCGGTGAACCTGCACCGGTTCAGCTGCCTCAAGTCGATCCGCGCCAGCTCGCCTACCTGATCTACACCTCCGGCTCGACCGGTACGCCCAAGGGCGTCGCCGTCGAACACGGCCCCTTGGCGATGCACTGCCACGCCACCGTCGAGCAGTACGGCATGGGCCCGGACGACCGTGAGTTGCACTTCCTGTCGTTCAACTTCGACGGCGCCCACGAGCGCTGGCTCGTGCCGCTGATCGCTGGCGCCCAACTGGTGCTGCGCGACGACACCCTATGGAGCGCCGAGCAAACGCTTGAAGTCATCGCTCGCGAAGGCGTGACCAATGCCGGCTTCCCGCCCGCCTATCTGCTGCGCCTTGCGGAGGCGGCCACCGAGCCGGTGCCACTGCGCCTGTTGTCCTTCGGCGGCGAAGCGACGTCGCGCGAAGCCTTTGTCCGTATCAAGCAGAAGTTTCGTGCCGGTACGCTGATCAATGGTTACGGACCGACCGAGGCCGTGGTCACGCCGCTGGCCTGGGTCGGGCAGCACGGCACCGATTGCCCGAGCGCCTATGTGCCGATCGGCAGACCGGTGGGCGACCGCACCGCTTACGTTCTCGACGCGGACCTGAATCCGGTGCCGGTCGGGGTCACTGGCGAGCTCTATATCGGTGGTCTTGGGCTGGCGCGTGGCTACGTCGGCCGACCCGCTCTGACTGCCGAGCGCTTCGTGCCCGACCCCTTCACCACCGGCGCCCGCATGTACCGCACCGGCGATCTGGTCCGGCGCTGTCGCGACGGCAGCATCGAATACGTCGGCCGTCTGGACCATCAGGTCAAGATCCGCGGCTATCGCATCGAACTCGGCGAGATCGAAGCCCGTCTGCGTGCCCATGCCTCGGTCCGCGAAGCCGTCGTCCTTGCGCACGATGGTCAAGGAGGGAAACAGCTGGTCGCGTATGTTGTCGCCCGCCAGGATGCAACCGATCTCTCCGCCGAGCTTCGCGCCTATCTCGAAGGCTGCCTCCCCGGCTATATGGTCCCGGCGCACATCATGGTGCTGGATCGGTTGCCGGTCACGGCGAATGGCAAGCTGGACCGCCGGGCGCTGCCCGAGCCGCAGTGGGAACCCAAGGGCTACGTCGCGCCGCGCAACGATATCGAAACGCTGCTCGCCCAGGTTTGGCAGGAGGTCCTGAGTGTCGAGCAAGTCGGCATCACGGACAACTTCTTCGAGCTCGGCGGGGATTCGATCCTGTCGATCCAGGCCGTCAGCCGGGCGCGTCGCGTTGGCCTGCGTTTCACGCCCAAGGACCTGTTCCTGCATCAGACCGTGCAGGCCCTGGCCCAGGTCGCCGCTCGCGACGAGGCGCGCCACGCCGTCGAGGACGCGCCGACCGGCGAGGTGCCGCTGCTGCCGATCCAACAGGCGTTCTTCGAGACGCCGATGCCGCAGCGCCACCATTGGAACCAATCCGTACTGCTGCACCCCCGGGAGCCACTCGACCACGAAGCACTACAGCAGGCGCTGCGTGCCGTGACCCGCCATCATGACGCGTTGCAGTTACGGTACCGGGAGACCGAGGGCGAATGGCGCCAGCACTACGCCGAGCCAGTAGAAGGCGAACTGCTGTGGCGGGAAGATGTCGCTGATGTGGAGGCCATCGACGCACACTGCACCCGCGCGCAACAAAGCCTCAACCTCCAACACGGCCCGCTGCTTCGCGCGCTGCAGCTTCGGCTGCCGGACGGCAGTGAGCGACTGCTGCTCGCTGTTCACCACCTCGTGATCGATGGCGTCTCGTGGCGCGTCCTGCTGGAGGATCTCCAGCATGCGTACCGCCTTGCCCGGAATGGTCTGTCGATCGCCCTTCCGCCCAAGACGGCATCGTACAAGGCCTGGGCGCAGGCATTGGCGCAGCACGCGAACTCGGACGATCTGCTCCGGCAGGCCGCCCACTGGCGCACCCAGCAAGGGCCGGAGCTGCCTTGCGATCTCGCCGTGGAGAACGATCGCATCGCCGACGCCGCCACGCTGAACCTGCAACTGTCGCCGGCCCAGACACAGCGGCTGCTGAAACAAGCGCCCGCGGCATATCGCACGCAGATCAACGACCTGTTGCTGAGCGCGCTCGCACGAGCCGTCGGCCATTGGGCCGGCGTAGGCCGGGCAGCCATCTTCCTGGAAGGCCACGGCCGCGAAGCGTTGTTCGAGAACGTGGATATCAGCCGCACCGTCGGCTGGTTCACCAGCCTTTTTCCCGTCGTTCTGCCAGTGCTCGGCGACACTGCCAGCAGCATCAAGGCAGTCAAGGAAACGTTGCGACGGATACCGGATCACGGCATCGGCTATGGCTTGCTGCGGCATCTCGGGCCGCGGGCGATCCGCGACGAACTGGCCGCGCTCCGTTCGCCTCGCATCACGTTCAACTATCTGGGCCAGCTTGACGCCAGTATCGGCGAAGCAGCCCTGTTCGATCGCGCCACCGAATCTCCGGGGCAGCCCGTTTCTTCGGAGGCGCCGCTTGGCAACTGGATCACGATCAATGGTCAGGTCAGCAGCGGGGTGCTGTCGCTGGGCGTCACGTTCAGCACCGCCCGCTACCGTCAGGAGACCATCGCTTCGCTGGTGCAAGCCTATCGGCAGGCGTTGGAGGCCACCATCGACCATTGCCTCAGCGTGCCGCCCGGTGCGCTGACGCCTTCGGACGTGCCGCTCGCTGGACTTACCCAGGATCAGCTCGATCGCCTCGACGGCCGCCAGATCGAGGACCTGTATCCGCTGACGCCGATGCAGCACGGCATGCTGTTCCACTCGCTCTACGCGCCGGAGGCCGGGCTGTACGTCAACCAGCTCGCCATCACGCTCGACGGCCTCGATGCCGAGCGCTTCCGCTCCGCCTGGGACGAGACGGTGGCGCGGCATGAGATTCTGCGTACCGGCTTCATCTGGATCGACAGCCAGGCCATGCAGGCCGTCTATCGGCAGGTACCTTCGCCGGTCCGCATCGATGCCGAGCGCGACTGGAGCGAATCGGCTTGCGACGACGCCGCGCTCGAAGAACGCAAACTGGCCTTCGCACTCGACGCCGCCCCGCTGATGCGCGTGCGCCTGCTCCGTCTGAACGCGAACCGCTACCGCATGATCTGGACCAGCCACCATCTGCTGCTCGATGGCTGGAGCACCGCGCGCCTGATCGGCGAGGTCCTGCAGCGCTACCACGGCCAGCCGGTCGAGGTGCCTGCCTCGCGCTATCGCGACCACATCGCGTGGCTGCAAACGCAGGACGTGGCCGCCAGCGAGTCGTTCTGGCGCGAGCGGCTGCAAGCGCTCGATGAACCGACCCGGTTGGCCTCCGCCCTTCCCGCGCCGGATGCCGGCACCGGACACGCCACCTGCCGCACCAGCCTCGAAGCCGACGCCCTCGCCCGCCTCCAGCGCAGCGCCGCCAGCCAGCATCTGACCCTGAACACGCTGCTGCAGGCGGCCTGGGTCATCGTGCTGCAGCGCTATACCGGACGACGTGCCGTTGCCTTCGGCGCCACGGTCGCGGGACGGCCGGCGGCGTTGCCTGGCGCCGAGGCGATGCTGGGCCTGTTCATCAATACGCTGCCGGTGATCCAGGCACCCACGCCGGACCAGTCGGTCGCCGACTGGCTGCAGGCGTTGCAAGCGGAGAACTTGGCGCTGCGCGAACACGAGCATGTGCCGCTGTACGAAATCCAGCGCTGGGCCGGTCAAGCCGGACAGGCGCTGTTCGACTCGATCCTGGTGTTCGAGAACTACCCGGTCGATGCGGCGCTGCGCCAGCGCGAACAGAACGGCCTGAAGCTTGGCGAAGTCAGCCATGCGGCGACTACCAACTATCCGTTGACGCTGGTGGTGTCTGCCGGTTCGACCCTCGATATCGGCTGCAGCTACCAGTGCGATCTTTTCTCGCAGGAGACCATCCTGCAATTGCAGCGGCACTATGTTGCCGTGCTCGAGCAGTTGGCGGCGACCCCAAAGCTCTGCGTCGGTGACCTGCGGCTTGCAAGCGGGGACGATGGGCGCCTTGTGGGAGAGGCCCCGGGTACCCAACCAATCGATGTGCTGACAGCATGGCAACGTACTGTTGCCACGGGTCCCGCTGCCATCGCGCTGAGATACGAAGACCAAGCGCTGACGCGCGTCGATACCGATGGCTTGTCCAATGCGGTCGCGGCAGCACTGGTCGAACGCGGAGTTGGGCGGGAGACTCGGGTTGGGCTCTGCGTCGAACGGTCATTGACGTTCGTCACCGGGCTGCTCGGCATCCTGAAGGCCGGGGCGGTTTGCGTGCCTCTCGATCCGGCGCAGCCTGCTGACCGACTGCGGCACTTGCTGCACGACGCCGGTGCGCGTGTTGTCGTGGGTTCTGTGCCAGGCTTCGATTGCATCGATCCGGCGTCGGTGGCGCCGCTGGCCCACGCCCCTTCGGTCTCGTTGCTTCCGGGCCAGGCCGCTTACCTGATCTACACCTCCGGCTCGACCGGTACGCCCAAGGGCGTGGTCGTCAGCCACGATGCGCTGGCGCACTACGTCTGCGGCGTGCTGCACCGCCTGCAGTTGCCTGCCGATGCGTCAATGGCGATGGTTTCGACTACGGCTGCCGACCTCGGCCATACGGTGCTGTTCGGCGCCCTTTGCAGTGGCCGGACCCTGCATTTGATCTCGCGCGAGCGCGGCTTCGATCCGGATCGCTTCGCCGACTACATGGCTCAGCACCGTGTTGGCGTGCTCAAGATTGTGCCGAGCCATCTGCGCGGGCTGCTGCAGGCGCGCCAGCCCACCGACGTGTTGCCCGAGCAGGCGCTGATTGTCGGTGGCGAGGCGACACCGGCAGAACTGGCACGGGCCATCCGGGAGCGGAAGCCGCAGTGCCGGCTGTTCAACCACTACGGGCCCACCGAAACCACGGTCGGCGTGCTGACACACGAAGCGGTGACCTTGCCCGGGCGGCAGTTGCCCACGGGCACGCCATTGCCCGGTTCTCGGGTCTATGTGCTCGACGCCGATCTGAACCCTTTACCGGCCGGCATCGTCGGCGAGCTCTATATCGGCGGGCCACAGCTGGCGCGCGGCTATCTCGGTCGCCCGGGACTGACCGCGGAACGCTTCGTCCCCGATCCCTTTGTCCACGGTGCTCGCATGTATCGCACCGGCGATCGAGTCAAGCAAGACGCAGAAGGCCGTATCGAATACCTCGGTCGTCAAGACGAACAGGTCAAGATCCGCGGCTACCGCGTCGAACTCGGGGAGGTCGCGCATCTGCTGCGGTCTCAAGCCGGCGTCAAGGACGCCGCCGTGATTGCCCACGAGGACCGGCTGGTCGCCTACTGCGTGCTGAACGGCACGGACACCGCGACGCTGAGGTCCCGGCTCAAAGCGCAACTTCCCGACCACATGGTTCCGGCACAACTCATCACGCTGGACCGGCTCCCCGTCACGCCAAACGGCAAGCTGGACCGCCGCGCGCTCCCCGCCCCGGTATGGGAAACCCAAGGCTACGTTGCCCCGCGCAACGAGATCGAAAGCCTGCTCGCACAGGTCTGGCAAGACGTTCTCGGCGTCGAGCAAGTCGGCATTCACGACAACTTCTTCGACCTCGGCGGCCATTCGCTGCTGGTGACACGGCTGGCCGCCCTGATCAACGCGCGGCTGCCGGCACCAGTGCCACTACGGGTGTATTTCGAATCGACGAGTCTCGCCGAGATGGCTGCCAGCATCGCGCAAACGAATGACAAGCACCACGCGCAAGACAGACCCGCCGAAGCCGAACAGTGGGCCGACATGGAGGCGTGGCTCGATACGCTGGAGACAGAAGCATGAGTGCTGACAAACTTCGCCTCGCACAGCGGTTCGCGAGCTTGTCTCCCGCGGGGCAGCAGCGATTCATTGAAGAACTGAACGCCCGCGGCATGGACTTTGGGCGGCTGCCGATTGCCGCTCGCTCGTGCAGCGAGGCCGCGTTGTCCTATGCGCAGCAGCGGCTATGGTTTCTGTGGCAGCTGGATCGGGACAGCGGCCTCTACAACATTCCGCGCGCCGTGCGGCTACGCGGAGTCCTCGATCAAGCAGCGCTTCAGCGAACCTTCGATGCGCTGGTGGAACGGCACGAGAGCTTGCGCACCACCTTCCATCAGGAGGGCGAGCAGGCGGTGCAGCGTATCCATCCGCCTCGGCCGCTGCCGATTGCCATCAGCGATCTGCGCGACACCGACCCGGCGCAGCGTGATGCTGCTGTGCAATCGATGGTCGACGCCGAAGCCCAGGCCCCGTTCGACCTCGAGCAGGGACCGCTGCTGCGCGTTCGCCTGCTGCGGCTGGCCGACGACGACCACATCCTGCTGGTCACCATGCACCATATCGTCTCCGACGGCTGGTCGATGAACGTGGTGATCGACGAGTTCGCGCGCCTCTATGCGGGCTTCGTCAGCGGCCAGCCGGCTCAACTCGCTCCACTGCCGATTCAATACGCCGACTACGCGGCGTGGCAGAAGCAGTGGCTCGAGGCCGGTGAATTGGAGCGGCAGCTGCGCTATTGGAAGTCGCATCTGGCCGAGGATGGCACCGTCGTGCTGGAACTGCCCACGGACCGGCCGCGTCCGGCGGTGCCGAGCCATCGCGGCGGTGCCGTTTCGTTCTCGCTCGATGCCGAACTGTCGTCCAGGTTGCGTACCCTCGCTCGAAACGCGGACACCACCCTCTTTACCGTGCTGCTGGCCGCCTTCCAGGTCCTGCTCTACCGCTACACCGGCCAGCGCGACCTGCGCGTTGGCGTGCCGGTGGCCAACCGCAACCGCGTCGAGACCGAAGGCGTGGTCGGCTTTTTCGTCAACACGCAGGTCCTGCGCACCGAGATCGAAGGCAGCATGACCTTTGAATCCGTGCTCGAGCGCGCCCGCGAGTCGGTGCTGCAAGCCCAAGCCCATCAGGAGCTGCCGTTCGAGCAATTGGTGGAAGCGCTGCAACCCGAGCGCAATCTGTCGCACAACCCGCTGTTCCAGGTCATGCTGAACCATCAGCGGCGCGACCTGCGCGCGCTCGATCGCCTGCCCGGGCTGGTGCTGGAGAAGGTCGAGCGAACCGCCAACGCGGCCAAGGTCGATCTGGCGCTCGATACGCAGGAGGACGAGCATGGCGTCCTCAGCGGCGTGTTCGGCTATGCGGCCGATCTGTTCGAGCACGACACCGTCGAGCGTTTGCAGCGGCATTTTGTCGGCGTGTTGCGCGCCGTGGCGGACGAGCCGGCCATCGCGATCGCGGCCATCCCGCTGCTGCTTGCGGGCGAGCAGCGGCAGTTGGCCGATTGGAATGTTGTCGATCGTCGCTACTCGGCTGCGGAGCCCGTCCACCTCGCCATCGCGCGCCAAGCGGCCCAGCGCCCCGATGCCATTGCTGTGCGTTGCGGCGTGCGTGCCGTCAGCTACGGCGAGCTCGATGCCGCCGCAACTCGTCTCGCCTACGCCTTGCATGCCGCCGGCGCCGGGCCGGAAACCGTCGTCGGCGTGGTGCTCGACCGCAGTCCGGACCTGATCGTGCGGCTGCTCGCCACGCTCAAGGCCGGCGCCGCCTACCTGCCGCTGGACCCGGAGCTGCCATCAGCGCGTATTGACCAGTTGCTGCAGGACGCCGGAGTCAGGGTCGTTCTGACCTCCAGAGCGCTGCAGGGCCGGATCAATACCACGCTGCCCGTCGTCGTGATGGAGGACATCGGTGAACCGGCACCGGTTCAGCTGCCTCAAGTCGATCCCCGCCAGCTCGCCTACCTGATCTACACCTCCGGCTCCACTGGCACCCCCAAGGGCGTCGCCGTCGAACACGGCCCGCTGGCCATGCACTGCCACGCCACCGTCGAGCAGTACGGCATGGGCCCGGACGATCGCGAGCTGCACTTCCTGTCGTTCAACTTCGACGGCGCCCACGAGCGCTGGCTCGTGCCGCTGATCGCAGGCGCCCAACTGGTGCTGCGCGACGACACCTTGTGGAGCGCCGAGCAGACCCTTGAAGTCATCGGCCGCGAAGGCGTGACCAACGCCGGCTTCCCGCCCGCCTATCTGCTGCGGCTGGCCGAGGCGGCCACCGAGCCTGTACCGCTGCGGCTGCTGTCGTTCGGCGGCGAAGCGATGTCGCGCGAAGCCTTTGCCCGTATCAAGCAGAAGTTCCGTGCCGGCACGCTGATCAATGGCTACGGCCCGACCGAGGCCGTGGTCACCCCGCTGGCCTGGGTCGGACAGCACGGCACCGATTGCCCGAGCGCCTATGTACCGATCGGCAGACCGGTGGGCGACCGCACCGCTTACGTGCTCGACGCGGACCTGAATCCGGTGCCGGTCGGGGTCACTGGCGAGCTCTATATCGGTGGTCTCGGACTGGCGCGTGGCTACGTCGGCCGACCCGCTCTGACTGCCGAGCGCTTCGTGCCCGACCCCTTCAACACCGGCGCCCGCATGTACCGCACCGGCGATCTGGTCCGGCGCTGTCGCGACGGCAGCATCGAATACGTCGGCCGTCTGGACCATCAGGTCAAGATCCGCGGCTATCGCATCGAACTCGGCGAGATCGAAGCCCGTCTGCGTGCCCACGCAACCGTGCGAGAAGCGGTAGTCGTACCCCACGATGGGCCGGGCGGAAAGCAGCTGGTGGCCTATGTTGTGCCGATCCACGGCGAGGTCGAAGTGCCCGCACGGCTCCGGGCATATCTCGAGAACGTCCTGCCGCCCTACATGGTGCCGGCGCAAATCGTTCCGCTGACCCAGTTGCCGGTCACCCCGAACGGCAAGCTCGATCGCCGGGCCCTTCCGGAGCCCGTATGGGAGGTGCAAGGCTACGTCGGCGCGAGCAACGAGGTCGAGACCAAGCTGGCCCAGGTCTGGCAGGAGGTCCTGGGTGTCGAGCGAGTCGGCATCACGGACAACTTCTTCGAGCTCGGCGGCGACTCGATCCTGTCGATTCAGGCGGTCAGCAAGGCGCGTCGCCTTGGCCTGCGCTTCACGCCCAAGGACCTGTTCCTGCATCAGACCGTTCAGGCTCTCGCTCGGGCGGCGACGCGCGACGAGACGGACCGGTCCGTCGAAGACAAGCCCGCCGGTGAAGTGCCGCTGCTGCCGATTCAACGATGGTTCTTCGAGACGCCGATGCCAAATCGCCATCATTGGAACCAGTCGGTACTGCTGAAGCCCGTTGCTCCGATCGACCCGCCGGCGCTACGCCAGGCGCTTCAAGCCCTCGTCGCCCATCACGACGCCTTGCGCCTGCGCTATCGGCAGTCCGATAGCCAATGGCAGCAGTATTACGCCGAGCACGAGGATCATGAACTGCTGTGGCACGAAGAGATGCCCGACCTCGCCGCCATGACGGACCGTTGCAGCGATGCCGAGCGAAGCCTGGACCTCGAACAGGGGCCGTTGCTGCGTGCGCTGCACGTTCGACTACCCGACGGCAGCGAGCGGCTGCTGCTCGCGGTGCACCATCTGGTGGTCGATGGGGTGTCATGGCGGATCCTGATGGAGGACCTGCAGCAGGCGTATCGCCTCGCACGTCAGGGTGAAGCCATCGTCCTTCCGCCAAAAACCGCGTCGTACAAGACGTGGGCGCAGACCTTGGCGGCGCACGCCAATGGCGATGCCATGCGGCGGCAGGCGGACTACTGGCTATCGCAGTCCGACGTGCCAGCGCTGGAACCCGATCACGACACGCCGGCGCTCGCCATCGACGGGCGCCAGCACACGATCCGCCTGGACGCTGCGCGCACCACGCAACTGCTGCAGCAAGCGCACGGCCCCTATCGCACCCGCATCAACGACCTGCTGCTGAGCGCCGTCGCGCGTGCGCTTGCCACATGGACACAACGCTCGCGTGTCGCGATCCAGCTGGAAGGACATGGCCGGGAAGCGCTCGCCGATTCGGTCGACGTCAGCCGCACGGTGGGATGGTTCACCACGGTGTTTCCCGTGGTGCTGCCCGTGGCGCCCGATATCGGCGGCACCATCAAGCAGGTCAAGGAGACCTTGCGGGCGATTCCGGACAACGGCATCGGCTATGGCCTGTTGCGTCATCTAGGCCCTGCCGAGATCCGGTCGGAGCTGGCGCGTCGCGCCGAGCCGCGCGTCACCTTCAACTATCTGGGGCAATTCGACCAGGCCGCGGGCGAGGACGCCGACTTTGCACTGGCCGATGAACCGAGCGGTGCGAGCCGCGATGCGCACGCCCCGCTCGGCAACGCGCTGACCATCAATGGCCAGGTATTCGGCGCCGAGCTGGTGCTGAAACTGGGCTACAGCTGCAAACAGTTCGAGTCCGCCACCATCGAGCGCCTGGGCGATGCGCTCCGCCGCGAACTGGAAGCCGTCATCGAGCACTGTCTCTGCCAAGACAACCACGGCATGACGCCATCAGATCTGGTCAATGTCCAGATCGACCAGGACGCGCTCGACGCGCTGCTCGATAACGTGCTCTGAACCGTGCTCTAGAACGAGCTCTATACCGCTTGCTGCCTTTGAATCCAACCATGACGAATGCCACCGAACGACGCAAACAGGACATCGAGAGCATTGCGGCCCTGACCGCATTGCAGCAGGGCGTTCTGTTCCACGCACTGGAACGCGGCGACGGCGACCCCTATCACTATCAGCGCGTATTCGACATTCGCGGCGAGCTGGCGATCGATGATTTCGTCCGCGCCTGGCAATGGACCGCCGATCGGCATCAGGCTCTGCGCAGCGACTTTATCTGGGGCGAGAGCGACGTGCCGCTGCAGATTGCGTACAAGCGTCGGCCCGTTCAAGTCGAACAGGCCGATTGGCGCAGCATGCCGGCGGACGAGCAGCGCCGGCAACTCGAAGCCAGGCTCAGCGCGCAGCGGCGGGAGGGGTTCCCCTTCCGCCGAGCGGCGGATCTTCGGCTCTGTCTGGTCCGGGTCGAGGCACGGCGCTGGTGGCTGGTCTGGTCCTTCCATCATGTCGCGATGGACGGATGGAGCGTGGGCATGGCACTCAGTGACGTCCTTCAGTCGTATCTGGCGCTGCGTCGTGGCCAGCCGCTGCCCGCCACGGCGCCGCGTCCCTTCAGTGCCTATCTGCAGTGGCTGGGCCAGCGCGACAAGGCGGTGTCGGCAACCTATTGGCAGCAGGCGCTGGCCGACGTGGAAGTGCCGACGCCGCTGCCGGCCAGTGCGACGGAGGTCGGCCGCTCCGGCTATGCGGAACAAAAACTGTCGCTGTCGCCGACCCTCAGCGAAACCGCGCGCGCACTGGCGCGGCAAGCAGGCGTCACCGTCAATACGCTGGTGCAGGGGCTGTGGGCCTGGACGCTGGCACGGCATGGCGCCAGTCACGACGTGGTGTTCGGCACCACAGTGTCAGGTCGCTCCGGCGACTTCCCCGGGATCGAATCGATGGTGGGCCTGTTCATCAACACGATCCCGCTGCGTGTGCGCCTGCCGAGCGACCTGTCGATCCGGCAATGGTGGCGCGCCATTCAGCAACAGGCCGTGGAGAACCAGCAGCACGAACATATGCCGCTGCCGGACATCCAGCGGCTCGCACGACCGGGCGAAGGCGGCGCGCTGTTCGACAGCATCGTGGTGTTCGAGAACTATCCGGTCGACGCGGCGCTGAAACAGCGGCAGGGCGAGATCGACATCCGCTTGCTCGGCGCCGCCGCCAGGCAGGACGGTGCCGAATTTGTCATCAGTGGCCGCAATAACTATCCGCTGAGCCTGATCGCGGCGATGGACGAGTGCCTGCATCTGACGCTCGCCTACCAGCGCGATCGCTTCGCCGACCGGGACATCACGGCATTGCTGGGCCGGATGGAACAGGCCATGCAACGTATGCTCGCCGATCCCGACCAATGCCTTGGACAAATCGGAATCGCCGGGGACGGCGGCGTGCTGGTCGCTGAATCGGTCGAGGGAGCGTTGCCGGATGTCCTGGCTGCCTGGCGGAGCGGCGTCGTGGCGGATCCTTCCGCGATTGCGCTGCGATATGAGGATCAGACGCTGACGCGTGGCGAGACCGATCGGCTGGCCAATGGGATTGCGGCGGCGCTGGTAGAACGCGGCATTGGGCGCGAGACGCGGATTGGGCTTTGTGTCGAGCGCTCTCCCTCGTTCGTTACTGGACTGCTGGGCATCCTGAAGGCTGGCGCGGTTTGCGTTCCGCTCGATCCAGCGCAGCCAGCGGAGCGCTTGCGGCAGTTGCTGGACGACGCTGGCGCCGGCGTTGTGGTCGGCTCGGTACCGGGCTTCGATTGCATCGATCCGGCATCGGTGGCACCAGCGGACGACGCTCCTTCCGTCTCGCTGCTTTCGGGTCAGGCCGCTTACCTGATCTACACCTCGGGCTCCACCGGCACCCCAAAGGGCGTGCTGGTCAGCCACGATGCGCTGGCGCATTACGTGTCGGGCGTGCTGCATCGGCTGCAGTTGCCTGCCGATGCCTCGATGGCGATGGTCTCGACCACCGCCGCCGACCTCGGCCATACCGTGCTGTTCGGCGCCCTCTGCAGCGGCCGCACCTTGCATCTGATCTCGCGTGAGCGTGGCTTCGATCCCGATCGGTTTGCGGAGTACATGGCGCGGCATCGCGTCGGTGTACTCAAGATTGTCCCGAGCCATCTGCGCGGGTTGTTGCAGGCCCGTCAACCTGCCGATGTCCTGCCCGAGCAGGCACTGATCCTCGGCGGCGAGGCGACCTCTGCCGAACTGGCTCGAACGATCCGCGACCTGAAGCCGCACTGCCGGCTGTTCAACCACTATGGCCCGACCGAGACGACGGTCGGCGTACTGACGCACGAGGCGGTGACCTTGCCCGAACGGCAGCTGCCCACCGGCACGCCGCTGCCCGGTTCTCGCGTCTATGTGCTCGATGCCGACCTGAACCCGGTGCCGGCCGGTATCGTTGGCGAACTCTATATCGCCGGACCGCAACTGGCACGCGGCTACCTCGGCCGCCCCGGCCTGACCGCCGAGCGCTTCGTGCCCGATCCCTTCACCGACGGCGCACGGATGTACCGCACCGGCGACCGCGTCAGGCAAGATGCGGAAGGCCGAATCGAATACCTCGGCCGCCAGGACGAACAGGTCAAGATCCGCGGCTACCGCGTCGAGCTCGGCGAGATCGCGCATCTGCTGCGGTCGCAGCGGGGCGTCAAGGACGCCGCCGTGATCGTTTACGAGGATCGGCTGGTCGCCTACTGCGTGCTGCAGGGCACGGACACCACGACGCTAAAGACCGAACTCAAGGCGCAACTACCCGACCACATGGTCCCGGCTCAGCTGATCGCGCGCGACCGGCTCCCGGTCACGCCAAACGGCAAGCTCGATCGCCGCGCGCTGCCCGCCCCCGTGTGGGAAGCCCAAGGCTACGTCGCCCCGCGCAACGAGATCGAAACCCTGCTCGCGCAGGTCTGGCAGGAGGTGCTTGGCGTCGAGCAGGTCGGCATGCATGACAATTTCTTCGAGCTTGGGGGCGATTCGATTCTGTCGTTGAAGCTGATCGCCCGGCTGAAGAAGGCCGGTCACAAGCTATTGCCCAAGCAGGTATTTGCTAACCCGGTACTGAGCGACCTTGCGCAGGCGATCGCGACGAATCAGGATGCCGCTGCGCCCTCCGCAGTGACGGTGGATCGCTCGCCGGCGCGGGTCGATCGCAGCGGTCCGATCCCGTTGTCCTGGGCCCAGCAACGGCTATGGTTTCTGTGGCAATGGAACCGCAATAGCGCCACATACAACATTCCGCGAGCGGTACGCCTGCGCGGCAACCTCGATCGGTCGGCGCTACAGCGGACCTTCGACGCACTGGTGGAGCGGCACGAGAGCCTGCGCACCACCTTCCATCAGGAGGGCGAGCTGGCGGTGCAGCGTATCCATCCGCCTTCTTCGCTGCCCATCGCCGTCGGCGATCTGCGCGACGCCGACCCGGCGCAGCGTGATGTTGCTGTGCAATCGATGGTCGACGCCGAAGCCCAGACGCCGTTCGACCTCGAACAGGGACCGCTGCTGCGCGTGCGCCTGCTGCGGCTGGCCGACGACGACCACATACTTTTGGTCACCATGCACCATATCGTCTCCGACGGCTGGTCCATGAACGTGGTGATCGACGAGTTCGCCCGGCTCTATGCGGGCTTCGTCAGCGGCCTGCCGGCTCAACTCGCTCCACTGCCGATTCAATACGCCGACTATGCGGCGTGGCAGAAGCAATGGCTCGAAGCCGGCGAACTCGAGCGGCAGCTGCGCTACTGGAAATCGCATCTGGCCGACGATGGCACCGTCGTGCTGGAACTGCCGACGGACCGGCCACGCCCGGCGGTGCCGAGCCACCGCGGCGGCGCCGTCTCGTTTTCGCTCGATGCCGACCTGTCGGCGAAGCTGCGCGCCCTCGCCCGCAGCGCCGACACGACGCTCTTCACCGTGCTGCTGGCCGCCTTCCAGGTGCTGCTCTACCGCTACACCGGCCAGCGCGACCTGCGCATCGGCGTGCCGGTGGCCAACCGCAACCGCGTCGAAACCGAAGGCGTGGTCGGCTTTTTCGTCAACACGCAGGTCCTGCGCACCGAGATCGACGGCAGCATGGCATTCGACGCGGTACTGGCCCGTGCCCGCGAGTCGGTGCTGCAAGCGCAGGCGCATCAGGAGCTGCCGTTCGAGCAATTGGTCGAGGCGCTGCAACCCGAGCGCGACCCGTCACGCAATCCGCTGTTCCAGGTCATGCTGAACCATCAGCGGCGCGACCGCAGCATCGCGCAACGACTTCCGGGATTGCAGCTGGAACCGGTGGAGCGATCGGTCCGATCGACCAAAGTGGACCTGTCCCTCGATACGCAGGAGGACCAGACCGGCGCGGTGTTCGGTGCCATGGGATATGCATGCGATCTGTTCGACCACCGTACGGTGGAACGGATGCTGGCGCACTACCTTGGCATCCTCGATCAGATGGCGTCCGGGCCTGGCGTTCGCGTTGGCGGATTTATGCTGAACGGCCAGGATGAAGGAAGGCTGATCGGTGAGGCGGTGGTGTCCGCGCCGGCCGGTGTGCTGGCGGCATGGCGGCGCAACGTGGAGGCGGATCCTTCCGCCATTGCGATGCGATATGAGGACCAGACGCTGACTCGCCGCGAGAGCGATCGACTGGCGAATGGGATCGCCACGGCGCTGGTCGAGCGCGGCATCGGGCGCGAAACGCGGGTTGGGCTTTGTGTCGAGCGCTCTCCCTCGTTCGTTACTGGACTGCTGGGCATCCTGAAGGCTGGCGCGGTTTGCGTTCCGCTCGATCCGGCCCAGCCCGCCGAGCGGTTGCGGCAGTTGCTGGACGACGCTGGCGCCGGCGTTGTGGTCGGCTCCGTGCCGGGCTTCGAGTGCATCGATCCGGCATCGGTGGCACCAGCGGACGACGCTCCTTCCGTCTCGCTGCTTTCGGGTCAGGCCGCTTACCTGATCTACACCTCGGGCTCCACTGGCACCCCGAAGGGCGTGGTCGTCAGCCACGATGCGCTGGCGCATTACGTGTCGGGCGTGCTGCATCGGCTGCAACTGCCTGCGGACGCCTCCTTGGCGATGGTCTCGACCACCGCCGCCGACCTTGGCCATACCGTGCTGTTCGGCGCCCTCTGCAGCGGCCGCACCTTGCATCTGATCTCGCGCGAGCGTGGCTTCGATCCCGATCGTTTCGCGGAGTACATGGCGCGGCATCGCGTCGGTGTACTCAAGATTGTCCCGAGCCATCTGCGCGGGTTGTTGCAGGCCCGTCAACCTGCCGATGTCCTGCCCGAGCAGGCGCTGATCCTCGGCGGCGAGGCAACCTCTGCCGAACTGGCTCGAACGATCCGCGACCTGAAGCCGCACTGCCGGTTGTTCAATCACTACGGGCCCACAGAGACGACGGTCGGCGTACTGACGCACGAGGCGGTGACCTTGCCCGAACGGCAGCTGCCCACAGGCACGCCGCTGCCGGGCTCCCGCGTCTATGTGCTCGATGCCGACCTGAACCCGGTGCCGGCCGGGATCGTCGGAGAGCTCTATATCACCGGGCCGCAACTGGCACGCGGCTACCTCGGTCGTCCCGGCCTGACCGCCGAGCGCTTCGTGCCCGATCCCTTCACCGACGGCGCACGGATGTACCGCACCGGCGACCGCGTCAGGCAAGATGCGGAAGGCCGAATCGAATACCTCGGCCGCCAGGACGAACAGGTCAAGATCCGCGGCTACCGCGTCGAGCTCGGCGAGATCGCGCATCTGCTGCGGTCGCAAGCCGGTGTCAAGGACGCCGCCGTGATCGTTCACGAGGACCGGCTGGTCGCCTACTGTGTGCTGCAGGGCACGGACACCACGACGCTAAAGACAGAACTCAAGGCGCAACTGCCCGACCACATGGTCCCGGCTCAGCTCATCGCGCTCGACCGGCTCCCGGTCACGCCAAACGGCAAGCTCGATCGCCGCGCGCTGCCCGCGCCCGTGTGGGAAGCCCAAGGCTACGTCGCCCCGCGCAACGAGATCGAAACCCTGCTCGCGCAGGTCTGGCAGGAGGTGCTTGGCGTCGAGCAGGTCGGCATCCATGACAACTTCTTCGAGCTCGGCGGCCATTCACTGCTTTGCCTGCAGGTGCTGACGCGCCTGCGTGCCGCGACCGGCGCCGGTCTGGCGATCGAGCTGCGGCATCTGATGGAACACCAGACCATTGCGTCGCTGTGCCAGGTGCTCGGCGGCGCCGATGCCGCGCAGCATCGGCCTGTGCCATTGAATCGGCGTTCCGGCGATACGCCGCCGCTGTTCTGCGTGCATGCGTCGTTCGGCAATGTGTTCGACTACACGCCGCTGGCCCGCGCGCTGGAGGGCACCTGCACGGTCCATGGGCTGGCCTGCCCTCCGCTCGGCACGTTCGACTCGCTCGAACATCTTGCCCATCTGCACGTGATGGCGATCCGGTCGGTACAACCCACGGGACCCTATCGGCTGCTGGGATGGTCGCTCGGTGGCGCACTGGCGGCGCGAATGGCCGCCATCCTGGAGGACGCCGGCGAAACCGTGGCCTTCCTCGGCCTGGTGGACAGCCTGGTGCCGCGCCATGGAACGACGCCGGTCAGGCAGCGTGGCTCGATCGACGAACTCTACGATTATCTGTTGCAGCTGTTCCCGCAGTTGGCGGACAGCGGCTTTGCGGCCGAGCTGGCGAGCGCGCGGGCGCAACTGGAAGGTGCAGCGCTGGTTGAGCATCTGATCCGGCGCGCCTTCGCGCTGGCCGGCGGCGCGGAGCACGCGGGCCCGGACGAGCTGTCACGGATGTTCGCCACCGCCGAACGGCTGCGTGAACTCAGTCACGACATGTCGCTGCAGGGGCTGCGCGTGGCGCCGACCTGCTGGTGGGCCGGTGACCGCGCCGACGACGACATCGATCGGCTGGTGGCGATGCTGGAACGGCAGCCGGCCTATTCGCAGCGTGTCACGGCCACGCACCTGGGGATCGTGCGGGCGCCGGCCTTTATCGACGGGCTGCGCGATCGACTGGAGGCTGTGCCGGCGAACGGTTGACGCCGCGCTCGGTAGACGAGGCGGCCGGGATCAGCGCATACCAGAGCCCGGCCGCGGTCATGGCACCCAACGCCAGCCACGAGACCCAGTCCCAAACCCCGTCCGCAAACAGCGCGGCGGCCAGGCCGACGCAACCGGCGATGGCCAGCACGATCGGCATGCCATAGATCCACAGGAAAGTCCCCGGCGTTTTCATCGGCTGGCTCCGGTCTGGGTCACCGCGGCAACCGCGGGGGCGGCGCGTTCGGCGGTACGCTGTTCGTCTTCCATCTTGCGCAGCCGCGCATTGGTGGTGCGGGTGCGGCCGACCCACAAATAAATGCCGCTGCCGAGCAGCACGATCGTGATGACATCGAGGATGGCCCACAGGATCTTCAGCGGCATCGCGCCGTAGTCGCCGAAATGCAGCGGCCCGGAGATCCGCAGCGCGGCGACGTACCAGGGCATCTCCCGCTTGGCCGCGAAGGCGCCGGTCTGCGCGTCGATCAGCACCGGCTTGATCAGACGCGAGGTGATATGGGCGTCGCCGCGCATGAAGACCGCGTAGTGATGGTTGCCGGCCAGCGGCGTGCCGGGGAAGGCGACGAAGGCGGTGGTCATGTCCGGTTCCTCGGCCTTGGCCAGCGCGATCGCGGCGTCGAGCGAGGCCAGCTTGTCAGGCGACGCGGCCACGGTGGTCGACGAGCCCGCCTTGGCCGCGAACGGCGCAACCATCGCCTTCAGTTCGGTGGCCTGCCAGAAGCTGTAGGTCGGCTTGGCCAGCGTCAGCAGCACGCCGGTCAAACCGACCACGAAGGCCCACGACAGCGTGGCCATGCCCAGCACGTTATGCAGGTCCAGCCATTTGAGCCGCGTCGACCGTTCGCGGCGCACCGTGCCGAACGGCAGCTTCTTCATCAGCGGACCATAGACGACGATGCCCGAGACAATCGAGATCACGAACAGCAGGCCCATGAAGCCGAGGAACAGCGTGCCGGCCAGACCTGCGAACAAGTCGGTATGCAGCTTCACCATGATCAGCATGAAGCCCGAGCGCAACGGCGTATCGCGCAGCAGGTCGCCGGTCCGCGCGTCGTAGGTCAACAGTGCCCCGCCCTGACGCGGCGCCTCCCGGGAGGACAGCGACACGAACCACACCGGCTCCTCGTCGTCGGCAGTGACAAAGCGGACCGCCGTGCCCGGGCGCCGCTCCAGTGCGTCGGCGACGATGCGATCGACCGGGACCCGCCCGGCATCGGCTGGCAACTCCGGCGCCTCGACCCCATTGCCGAGCCAGTGGTCGATCTCGTGCCCGAAGATCAGCGGCAGGCCGGTCAGGCACAGCAGCAGCAGGAAGACGGTGCAGATCAGGCTGGTCCATTTGTGGACCAGGTACCAGATGCGGAACGTTCGGATATGCATGGTGGCTGGCGCCCGGCGGCGGTTTATCCCTATTTGCGAATGATTCGCATTCTATATGTGTCTGGCCGGGGCCGGATAGCCTACGGGCGCAGGTCTCGGGGCGGCTTGTCCCATCGGCTAAATTTCGCGCCCCGCCCACCGTCTCTCCAGCACCGGTCGAACGCCTTTGCCGGCCATCACCATGGAGAACATCATGCCGATCGAACAGACGGTCAGCGCGGCCGCCCCGTTCCAGGGATTCCGCTCCTTCGAGGTGCGCGGCGATGCCCTGGAATCGTCGCTGGAAGCCGGGCGGCTGGAGGTACGTGACGTCCGCCGCAACGAACCGCTTGCGGCCTTCGCCGTCGCGTCCGGACCCCGCCTGGTGCTGCGCCTCGCTGAGTCCTTTGCCGATACCGAAGCGTCCGCCGATGCCACGATCGCGGCGCTCGAGGCGATCACGACGCAATGGGGCGCCACCGAGATCAATGTCGATATCGAGCACCAGCCGACGCGGGCGTTGCTGCATCGGCGCGGCGTGGTGCGTCCGCACAGCGACGGCGACCGCTGCGATGCCGCGATGCTGTGGCAGTACGCGCCGCTGTGGCTGGGCGGTCGTTCCGAAGCGCCCTATCCGCTGCGCTATGCGATGACGGGCGAGAAGCGCCATCCGGTACGTCCGCCGAAACCGGCGGGCACCGTCTACGCGCGTTATATCCCCTGGTTGCGCCGCACCTTCACGCTGCACGCCGCCACCGTCGAGCACGACCTTGCCAGCCTGCACCGCTGGATGAACGATCCAGACGTTGCCCACTTCTGGCAGGAGGAAGGCGATGAGGAAAAGCACCGGCGCTATCTGCAAGGGCTGATCGACGATCCGCACATGCTGCCGCTGATCGCGTCAATCGATGGCACGCCGTTCGGCTACTTCGAGGTCTATTGGGCCAAGGAGAACCGCATCGCCCCGTTCTACGACGCCAACGACTACGACCGCGGCTGGCACGTGCTGATCGGCGAGCCGGCGTTCCGCGGCAAGGCCTTCCTGACGGCGTGGTTCCCGGCCATCCAGCATTTCCAGTTCCTCGACGATCCGCGCACGCAGCGCATCGTCGGCGAACCGCGCTCGGACCATCACCGCCAGATCGCCAATCTGGATCGCGCCGGCTTCTCGAAGGTCAAGCTGTTCGATTTCCCGCACAAGCGGGCCATGCTGGTGATGCTGCTGCGCGAACGGTTTTTCGGCGAGCATCTGTACCTGCCCGCGGACCGGGACGGGCTGGAAACGGCGTCCTGAACGACTGACGGCCGGTTTGCGCCGGCCGCCTTGCCGATATCGGCAGGGAAGGCGCCGGCGCAAACCGGCAACCCCGCACGCGGCTATGCCGTGCCAACCAGCGGCCGCGACTCGATCGGCTCCGCCACGACTTGCATCGCCTCACGGCCGGCCTGCATCTCGTTCTCCAGCACCGCCTCGGCGATCTCGTGCGAGCGCACGGCCAGTACCGACAGCAAGGTATCGCTGAGGCCGTGGCTGTCCTCGCAGCATCCCTGCAGGAAAATCTGCGGCAGGCAGCGTGCCGAAGTCTGCAGCCGATAGTGACGGTCGACGCGGAAGCCCTCGCCGATCAGCGAGGCCAGCGGCGCCAGCATGCGCTCGTGCGCCTGGCGCCGATAGCCGGTGGCCAGCACCACCAGATCGAACTGCTGGCGCTGCACGGCGCCATTGGCACGGTCGCGCAGCACGCAGGCAATGCCGTCCGGCTGCGGCGCGGCCGCCTCGATGTCCTTGCCCGGCAGCAGCTGGTGCTGCGATCTGCCGACCACCTGCTGCTGATAGAACAGCTGATAGATGCGCTCGATCAGGTCGAGGTCGACCACCGAGTAGTTGGTATTGCGGTATTCCTGCAGCATCTGTTGCCGGCGTTCGCCCGGTTGCCGATAGATGAAGTCGGTGAAGCCGGGGCTGAAGATCTCGTTGACGAACGGGCTGTCGTCCGACGGCTTCAGCGCGCCGCCGCGCATCACCATCGCGACCTGCGCGGCCGGGAAGCGCTTGACCAGGTCCATGAAGACCTCGGCCGCGCTCTGCCCGCCACCGACTACCGCGATCCGCCGCGGCGCCGTGTCGTCACGATACTGGGCGATCCGGTCCAGGTAGCCGGAGGAATGCACCACGCGCGCATCGCGCCAGCCACGGAAGGCCGCGGGCACCTGTGGCTCGCCGCCGACGCCCAGCACCAGATTGCGGGTCAGGCGCTCATGGATACGCCCGTCCGCGCTCCGTGAGCGGACACGCAGCCGTTGCACCACGCCATCGGCCGGCTCCGGAAGCACGTCGACCACCTCTTCGCCGTAGTGGCAACGCTCGCCGAAATGCGAAGCCACCCACGCCAGGTAATCGTTGAACTCGATCCGGCTGGGGAAGAAGGTTTTCAGATTGATGAACGCTTCGAGCCGCCCCCGGCTGTGCAGATAGTTGATGAAGGTATAGGGGCTGCGCGGATTGCGCAGCGTCGCCAGATCCTTCAGGAAGGAAATCTGCATATCGGTGTCGTCCAGCAGCATGCCGCCATGCCAGACGAAATCGGGCTTGCGCTCGATAAAGGCATAGCGCGGCGGCCATGCGGTGCGAGCCGCGGCCGCGGCACCGGCGCGCTCTTCCATCGCAATGGCCAGCGCGAGATTCGATGGTCCGAAGCCGATGCCGAGTAGGTCGTATTCCAAAGCACTGCTTGTCATCTGATGCCCCTTGCGGTGGGAGTTCGGCGACCGACGCAGCGGCCGACCCGCGTCGTCATGCGGGATATCCGATGTGACGAACCGGGGCACACGATATTTAGATTTTCAGATTCGAACCGGCAATTGCCAACGCAAGCCTGCCACTGTCTCTCGACTAAATTTGCCCCGTCGCGGTCCGTCTTGTTGTCACAGGCGTTCGCATCGACGTCGCCACTGCCACGCATCCAGTCAGACGAGGACACATCATGAGCTTCGACAGCGACACCCTGCTGTTCCAGGTCGTCATCAACCCGGAAGAGCAGTATTCGATCTGGCCCGATTACCGCCCGATCCCGGCGGGCTGGCGGGCCGTGGGCTTCAGCGGCCAACGCCGGCAATGCCTGGAATACATCGAGACCCACTGGACCGATATGCGGCCGGCAAGCCTGCGTGCCGCGATGGACGGGCATGCAGCGGCCGGCGTCGAGGCCCAGGCGAGCGATACGGCGGCACGATGACGGCGATCGGGCCGGTCACGCTGTGGTGCCTGCCCAATGCCGGCGCGGGCGCCGCCGCCTATGCCGGATGGCGCCGCGCCGCACCGGCCGGGCTGACGATCCGGCCACTGGAGCTGCCCGGCCGGGGCACCCGGATCGGGCAGCCCCTGTGCGAATCGTTCGATGCGCTGTGCGACCTGCTGGAGCAGGAGGTACGCCAGCAACGGCTGCTGGCCAGGTCGAACCATCGGCATGCGTTGTTCGGCCATAGCATGGGCGCGCTGCTTGCCTACGAGCTTGCGCACCGCTGGCAGATGCAGGGCCATCCGCCATGTGCGCTGCTGGTGTCGGGTTGTCCGGCACCGCGCCTGCGTGACCCGAACCGCTTCACCGGACCGCTGGACGATGCGGCCCTGATGGACCATTTGCGCGCACTCGACGGCACGCCGCCGGCGCTGCTGGAACACGAGGAAATGATGGCGCTGACCTTGCCGGTGCTGCGCGCCGACTTCCGCGTCTGCGCCAGCTACCGCCATCGCGAGCGGCCGTTGCTGCGCTGTCCGCTGCATGCCTTCGGCGGCCGCGGCGATCGCAGCGTGGGCGGCGCAGTTGCGGGTTGGGGCCACGAGACCGCCGCGGCCTTCACGCTGGACTGGTACGACGGCGGCCACTTCTTCCTGCGCGAGCACACCGCATCGATGCTGGCGCGAATTGGCACGCAGCTTGGCGTATCGGCCGAGCCGGCCACGATGTCTGCGGACAGCGCTGCCAACACTATCGTGGAGGCCGGCACATGGTAACGTCGGAACCGATGGCCGTACCGCTGCCCGCGCCGCTCGCGCGCTTCGACATGCGCGTCTGGCGGTTGGACATCGACATCCGGGCCGAACCTGCGCCCGGTGACCTGGCGGTCCTGTCGCCGCCGGAAGTGGCACGGCTGCGCGCCTACCGCCGCGGCGCCGACCGGGCCCGCTTTGCCGCGGTACGCGGCGCGTTGCGGCGCTTGCTCGGCGCGCTTCTCGATCTTGCGCCGTGGCAAGTGCCGTTGGAGGCCGACCCTCGAGGCAAACCGATATTGCCGCGAGCCATCCACGACGCGCCCGGATTCAATGTCTCGCACAGCGGCGGGGTCGGATTGATCGCCATCGCCACCGATCCCGCCATCGCTTCGCTCGGTGTCGACATCGAACAATGCCGCCCGGTAGAGCCGCTGGCGCTGGCCGCATCGGCGTTTGCGCCCGACGACCAGACCATGCTGCACGGCTGCCATCCCGCCCTGCGGCTGGATCGCTTCTATGCGCTGTGGACCGCGCGCGAAGCCTTGACCAAGGCAGCCGGCACGGGCATCGCCGATGCCCGATGGCAGCAGGTCGCTCTGCAGGGGTCGGGCGATGGACGCTGGCGCCCGCACGGTCCGCGCGCAGGGCTGCCGACCGCCGCGGCGGCAAGGCATCCGGCGCAGGCCTGCGAGATTGTCTCGCTGCCGTGCCAACCCAACGCGGGCGACACGCGATATCGCGCCGCAGTGGCGCTGCTCACCCGGGCTCCCATTTCTCCCCTCGCCCCCACGCCTGTCCCGCAAGCGGCAGAGGCCAGGCACACCACCTCTGCACTTCCCGCCCAGGCTCTTCCGATGAGGACCGCATGACCGATCTGTCCACGCCTACCGCCGAGTCGCTGACCGCCGCGTCGTTGCCGCGCACGGCGGCGCTGCCCTTCACCATCGAGGCCGCCAGCGCCGGCGAACCGCTGATCGACGCGTTGCCACGGCTGCGCGCCCAGATCGAGGAACACCTGGGCACCACCGGTGGCGTGCTGCTGCGCGCCTTCGCCGTCGATGGCGCCGAGGGCTTCCGCGCCTTCGCCGCCGCCTTCGGCCATCCGCTGCTCAGCTACGAGTTCGGCTCCACACCGCGCAGCAAGGTGACCGGCGGCGTCTATACGTCCACCGAATACCCCGCGCACCAGTCGATCCCGCTGCACAACGAGCAGGCCTATACGCGCGAATGGCCGATGAAGATCTGGTTCTATTGCGAACGGGCCGCGCCGCAGGGCGGCGAAACGCCGATTGCCGACAGCCGCGCGATCTACCGCGCCATCGATGCCGGCACACGAGAGCGTTTTGCCACGCGGGGGCTTTGCTACGTGCGCAATTTTGGCAACGGCATGGACGTGCCGTGGCAACAAGTGTTCAACACCGAGGATCGCGGCGAGGTCGAAGCCTACTGCGCGCGGCATGGCATCGTCTGCGAATGGAAGGACGACGGCGAACTGCGCACGCGCCAGCGCGTGCAGGGCATCGCCCATCATCCGCGTACCGGCGACCCGGTCTGGTTCAATCAGGCGCACCTGTTCCACCTGTCGGCGCTGGCGCCGGAGATGCGCGAGGTGCTGCTCGATACGGTCGGCGAGGAGGACCTGCCGCGCAACGTCTACTACGGCGACGGCGCGCCGATTCCCGACGCCGAACTGAACGCGGTGCGCGCGGTGCTGGACGCGCACAAGATCGTCTTCCCATGGCGCGAGGGGGATGTGCTGATGCTCGACAACATGCTGACTGCCCATGCGCGCGAGCCGTTCAGCGGACCGCGCAAGGTCGTGGTGGCAATGGCCGAGCCGCACGGGGCACCGGCCTAGGATGGCCGGGGCTGCACCCTCGGTTTCGTCATTTCCGCGCGTGCAGGAATCCAGCATCTTTCGGGCCGCTAGGTCCACGCATTCGCGGGGATGACATCCAAGCCGCTCACGCGATAGCGACAGAGGAGAAGTTAAAAGAGAAGTTAAAAGATCTCACCGTCCGTGCGTACTGTCTCCGGTACTGCCGCATAGCATCGACATTTGAGTTTTCCCAGTGCCATCCGAAGGAAGACGACCTGTTCCGGGCCGTGCGGCGATATGACGCAAACGCGATACCGGCCGGGAACTCACAGACAACCGACTGCAAAGCCAGCTTCCACCCATACTGGAGATCCCGCATGCTATCCGCTACCGCGAAAGTACAGCCCGCCCGAATCCAAAGTGAGTCCAATTCCTCGTTTGCGACAGCCGCGCTGGCGGAATTTCGCGAGATGATCCAACGCAGAGGGTGCACGACTGCACTGCTGGAAAAAATATCGCGCCAGCCGGAATTGGCGACGATCAAGGACCCTTTCGGTTGGACCGCTTTGCATACGGCCCTTGCTCACTACGACGGTTGCGAAAGCAGCATCATCGAAGCCCTGTTGAGCGCTGGGGCCGATCCAAACGCGGCAATCGACACTGGCCAGACAGCCTTGATGTGCCACGCAAGGGCGCGGCCGTCGGCGGCCGACAAGGACAACGGCGCCACCTTCCAGACCCTGCTACGTGCCCAGGCAGATCCCAATGCCGCTGACCGCAACGGCACGACGGTCCTGATGTACTGGGCCGCAGAGCAGCACGGTGAGGCAATCCGCCAGTTGCTGGCGGCCGGCGCCGATCTCCACACCGTTGATTCCCGTGGCAAGACAGCGTTGATGTACGCGGCCGCGTCTGGCAACTCTCGCGCAATCGGGATATTGCTGGAGAATGGTGCAGATCCGAGGACCGTAGACAAGTACGGCTGGACCGCCTTGATGCATGCTGCCGAGAAAAAGCAGCGCCAAGCCGTCGAAGAACTACAGGTTCGCTACGTGATGCAGGGCCTGACGCTTACCGACGAGGAGCGGCAAGATCTGAGAGCAAAGGAGCTCCCGTTGCTCACCGTCGCTCAGGCCCGGGCGAGACATCGCCGACAGTGCGCGCTCCAGGCCGATGGCGGCTCACAGCCGACTGCTGCGGACCTGCGCGCGCTCCAGGAAGCCTTCGAGAACCGGAATGACGCCGCCCTGGCCGCGTTGATTGCCCGTAAGCCGGCACTAGCCAGGATAACGCCGGAGCCGTTCTTTCAACGCAGTGTTTTGCATGATGCCGTCACGAGAAAATGTGGTAGTCAGGTCATCGAGGCCCTACTCAACGCCGGGGCCGACATCGATGCAACCGCGAAATCGGGGGACACGCCATTGATGGACGCGCTGTCCGGCTCCAATTTCGATGCCGTATCCGCACTGCTTCACGCTGGTGCGGACACCGAAGTGACGAACGCTTGCGGCATGACGCCATTGATGTCTGCGGCTTCCTCTCCGATAAGGAAACTCGGTGCCATCCGCGCATTACTGGACGCCGGCGCCAACGTAGAGGCCGCCGACAAGAACGGAAAGACGGCGTTGTTGCACGCGGCCTCGATCTACTTCACCGACGGCATCACTGCCTTGATGCACGCCGGAGCCAGGCTCGATGCCAAGGACGCCGAGGGAAAGACTGCGCTGATGTGGGCGGCAACAACAGACTACGGCAACACGCACCTTGTGCCCGAATGCTGCGACGTCATCAATGCACTGTTGCGCACGGGAGCCAACTTGCGGGCCGTCGACAATAAGGGGCAGACGGCGTTGATGTGGGCGGCACAGACGGGTAATCGTTATGCGGCGGAGACCCTGCAAGTCGCCTACGCGGTTCGTCGGCTCGCGATGACGGAGGCCGAGACGCGCATGCTGACGGAGAAGCAAATCAAATTGCTCACTCCCGCCCAGGTACAGGCGCGTATCGCCGCATATCAGGCTTGGCAGACTCGACACGCGGCCCAGCCGGCTTCAACGACGACCGCGGCCACCGAGATACAAGAGCGTGTGCAGCCACTACCCGTACCGCCGTTGGAAGCGACCGACGCGCGCACGCCGCTCGACAACGCTCTCGCGCGGATCAAGGTGCTCGAGTCCGACAATGCCCGCTTGCGCACCATCATCGAGACCCTGTCCGCCGACAAGCGGTCGCTGACGCAACAACTCGCCGATACGGCGAAACAACTTGGTGATCTGCAAAGTCGGGCCACCGAACGCGAAACCGAGTGGAACCAGGAAACGACACGCTGGCATGCCGACAGGAGTTCCTTGGCACTGCGCCTGCAGGAACAGCAACGCCTACGGTCGACACAGATGAAAGTGGTGACCGATGAACGGGCTCGGCTCCAGACATTGCTTCGGTCACTGACTGACAGCGCATCGCAGTTGCAGAGCGCCATTGTGAATCTGGACACCGTGGGGGTCGATGATCCTCAATGACGGCCCGGTTTGCCCCGTGTCATGCAGGCGCTTTCCCGTCAATTCCGGCCTCGCGCGGGCGCTAACTCTTGCGCGACCTATCGCGTCGTCCCCGCGCAGGCGGGGACTCAGCGGCTTTCCGGACTTCGCAAGACGCTGCCCTCCCTGCTTTCGTGGAGACGGGTACCGCCGCCCTACTTCAGGTCCCCGAACTTGCGCCCCTGCGCCACCAGGTCCTCGAGCAGCTTGGCCGGCTTGAAGTCCGCGCCGAAGCTTTCCTCGTAGCGCCGCAGCGTCTCCAGCACTTTGTCCAGTCCGATGGTGTCCGCGTAGAACATCGGACCGCCGCAGTAGACCGGCCAGCCATAGCCATTGACCCAGATCACATCGATATCGGAGGCGCGAATCGCCTTGCCTTCCTCCAGGATTTTGGCGCCCTCGTTGATCATCGGATAGATGCAGCGCTCCAGGATCTCCTGCTCGGAGACGACCCGGCTGGTTCTGCCCTGCTTCGCCGCGAAATCGCGGATCACCTGTTCGACCACCGGCGACGGCCTGGCGTTGCGCTTCTCGTCATAGTCGTAGTACCCCGCGCCGGTCTTCTGGCCGCGCCGGTCCATTTCGCAGAGGATTTCGCGCAGCGTCGAGCTGCTCGACTTTTCCCTGACCCAGCCGAGATCCAGACCGGCCAGATCGCTCATCGCGAACGGCCCCATCGGGAAGCCGAAGTCGTACAGCACGCGATCGACGTCCCACGGCAGCGCCCCTTCCAGCACCAGCTTCTGGGCCTCGCGCTGGCGCTGCGCCAGCATCCGGTTGCCGACGAAGCCCGGGCAGACGCCCACCAGCGCGGCGATCTTGCCGATCTTGCGGGCCAGTTCCATCGAGGTGCGAATCACCGGCTTGGCGGTCTTCGCCCCGCGCACGACCTCCAGCAGCTTCATCACATTGGCCGGCGAGAAGAAATGCAGGCCGATGACGGCCTCCGGCCGCGACGTGGCGGCGGCGATCTCGTCGACGTCCAGCGCCGACGTATTGGTCGCGAGGATCGCGCCGGGCTTGGCGATGCGGTCGAGCCGGCCGAACACGTCCTTCTTGACGTCCATGTTCTCGAACACGGCCTCGATCACCAGATCGGCGTCGGCCAGCTGCTCCATGTCCAGCGTCGGCGTCAGCAGCGCCATGCGGCGCTCGATGTCGGTGGCGGTGATGCGGCCCTTCTTGGCCGTGTTCTCATAGTTGGTCCGGATCGTGCGCACGCCGCGGTCCAGCGCCTGCTGGGAGGTCTCGACGATGGTGACCGGATAGCCGGCGTTCAGAAAGTTCATCGCGATGCCGCCGCCCATGGTGCCGGCCCCGATGATGCCGACCTGCCTGACCGGCAGCAGCGGCGTATCGGCGCCGATATCGGGCAACTGCCAGACCTGGCGCGAAGCGAAGAAGTAGTAGCGCTGCGCCGCCGACTGCGTGCCGTTCAGCAGCTCGACGAACATCGCGCGCTCGCGCTTGAGCCCTTCGTCGAACGGCAGCTCGACCGCCGCCTCGATGCAGCGGATGTTGTATTCGGGCGCATCGAAGCCGCGGAAGCGGCGCGCATTGGCGCGGCGGAACTCGGCGAAGATCTCCGGCTTGCCGCGCGCGGGCGCGATCTTGTCGTCGAGATCGCGGACCTTGCGCAGCGGTTGGCCTTCGGCCACCACCTGCCGGGCGAACGCAATCGCATCGGCGCGCAGGCTGGCGTCATCCGTCAGCAGGTCGACCAGGCCCATCTCGGCCGCGGCCGGCGCCGGCACGTGGGTGCCCGAGGTCACCATCTCCAGCGCCTTCTCCACGCCGACGATGCGCGGCAGCCGCTGGGTGCCGCCCGCACCGGGCAGCAGGCCGAGATTGACCTCCGGCAGGCCGCATTTGGCGGAGCGTGCCGCGACACGATAGTGGCAGACCAGCGCCACTTCCAGCCCGCCGCCGAGCGCGGTGCCGTGGATGGCCGCAATCACCGGCTTGGGCGCGTTCTCGATGGCCGCTTGCACCTCGGGCAGCGAGGGGCCGGTCGGCGGCTTGCCGAACTCGGTGATATCGGCGCCCGCGATAAATGTCTTGCCGGCGCAGATCAGCACGATGGCCTTGACCGCGTCGTCGGCGACGGCCTGCTGGACGCCCGCCAGGATGCCGGCGCGGACATTGGCCGACAGCGCGTTGACCGGCGGCGAGTCGATCGTCAGCACGGCGATGCCGGCGTCCATGGTGAGGTCGGTGACCGGGTTGATGGTCGTCATCGAGATGTCTCCATTGGAATCGGAAATTGAAATCGGTATTGAGATCGGGATCGAATCGGGATCGGGCGCGGATCAACGTCACGCGCCCCGCGCTCAACTCAGCCCGCACGATCGCTGACATCCCGCGCGATCGCCAGAAAGCGATCCAGCTCGTCGCGGATGCGCTTCTTGTTGTATTTGCCGACGCTGGTCTTCGGAATATCGCGCGTGATCGCCACCAGCCTGGGCAGCATCCATTTGGTGATGCGGCCGGTGTCGACGCCGTGGGTCTTCAGGAAGTCGATCACCGCATATTCGTCCGCCTCGAAGCCGGTGCGCACGCTGACCAGCGCCATCGGCCGCTCGCCCCAGACCGGATCGGGCACGCCGACCACGGTGGCCTCCTGCACGAAATCGGCCATCGCAATCAGGTTCTCCAGCAGCACCGTCGGCACCATCTCGGCGCCGCTGCGAATCACGTCCTTGATGCGGTCGGCGATCGTGATATAGCCGTGCGCATCGACCTTGGCCAGATCGCCCGTATGCAGCCAGCCGCCGCGCCACAGTTCGGCGCTTTTTTCGGGGTCGCGGAAGTAGCGCTCGGTGGTCCACGGTGCGCGCACGACGATTTCGCCGACGGTCTGGTCGTCTTTCGGCACCGGCCGGCCTTCATCGTCGACCACCTCGACATCGACGCCGAGGATCGGCAAGCCGGCCTTGACCAGCAGCGCATCGGTCTGCTCGCGGTCCAGGTCGACCAGGTCCTTCTTGATGAAGGACGTGACGATGGTCGGCGCGGTTTCCGTCATGCCATAGCCCGAGCTCATCCGGAACGACGGGATCAGCGCTTCGAGCTTCTTCTTCAGGCCCAGCGGCAGCGCGCCGCCGCCGACGTTGACGCGCACCAGGCTGCTGAGGTCGTATTTGTGCAGGTCCGGGTATTCCAGCAGCATCGCCGCGATGGTGGCGACGATGCCGACCGAGGTCACCTTCTCGCGCTCGACCAGTTCGCAGAAACCCTGCACGGTGAAGGTGCCGTGCAGCACGATCTTCTGCGCGCTGTAGACCGCGATGAAAGGCGCGCCCCAGGCGTGGATGTGGTACATCGGCGTATTGAGCAGCGGCACCGCCGATTCGCCGAGCCGCACGCCGAGACCGTCCTCGATATCGATCGACGGCGTGTTGGCGATGGCGATCTGCGCCATCACGTGCACCGTCATCAGATAGAGCTGACGGTGCGTGAAGGTCGCGCCCTTGGGCTGGCCGGTGGTGCCGGTGGTGTAGCACAGCGTCGCGTTGACGTCCTCATGCAGGGCCGGCCAGTCGAACTGCTCGGGCTGCCGCGCCAGCAGATCCTCGTAGTGGATCAGGTTGGCGATGCGTGTCTCGGGCAGGCCGGGCTTGTCCGACAGGTAGACGAAGCGCTGCACCACGTCCTTGATATGGTCGTAGATCCCCTCGACCAGCGGCAGCAGCGTGTCGTCGAAGAACAGCACCCGGTCCTGCGCGTGGCGGATCGTGTAGACGATGTGCTCCGGCGACAGGCGGACGTTGACCGGATGCAGCGTCGCGCCGACGCCGGGCACGCCGAAGTACAGCTCCAGATGGCGGTGCGTGTTCAGCGCCATGGTGGCAATGCGGTCGCCCGGTTCCCCTGGCGTTCCGGCCACGACATTGAATTCGGACGACAGCGCGTTGGCCAGCTGGCATACGCGCCGATGCCACTGGTCCCAGGTAAAGCGGAAATACTCGCCGCTGAGGTGATTGCGGTAGACGACGCCGATCTGATCGGGATACATCCGCACCGGCCGCCGCATGATGGTGGTCAACAGCAGCGGATAGTGGGTGCTGAACTCGGGATAGGTTCTCGCTTCCATCTCGTCTCCTGGTGATTGTTGTGCGGTCTGTGACCGACGGACGCTCACTTCGCGGCGTCTTTCTCTCTCTCAGGTTCTCTCCCCTCTCCCGCTGGCGGGAGAGGGGAGAGAACCGCGGCGGGTGTCAGGGCGTCATCGGGTCCCCACCGGCACGATTGGGCTCTACGGCAAACCGCCGTCGCGGGTCCTTCATCGCCAGCGCCATCGCAAACGCCAGACACTTGACCGCGATGGCCAGCGCGAACACCAGCCAGAAGCGCACGCCCTGCGCCAGCATGCCGCCCAGCACCGGGCCGATCGCCATCATCGCGTAGGTGCCGGTACCCGCGACGGCCAGCAGCATCGGCCGGTCCTTGCGTGCGCCGAATTCCATCACCAGGTTGTCCGCCGAGATGAAAAAGCCGCCGAAGCCCGCGCCCAGTCCGCAGAAGGCCAGCACGAACCAGCCCAGCGAGCCGCAGCACAGCAGCAGCGCGGTGGCGGCGATCCATAGCGCGATGCTCGCGAGAAACACCAGCCGGTAGCCGTGGCGGTCGGCGAGCCGGCCCCACAGCAGGTTGCTGGCCGTCTGCGCCAGCAGATAGGCCAGGCTCAGATAACCGAGCGTCGCGCCGGACAGGTGGATATGCTGGCCGGCATAGATCGCATAGAACGGCATCGCCATCATGCCGAGCGCCACCAGCGCGCGGGCGACGAAGAAGCGGACGAAATCGGGCTGCGTCCGCAGCAACGCGGGCAATTCGCCAATGCGCCGGCGAAAGCCGACCGGCAGCCGCACATCCTGCGAGGCGGGCTCGCGCATGCCGGCCAGCGCCGAGATGCCGAGGCTGGTCAGCACGAAGGCGGCCAGGAAGGTCGCGGCGTAGCCGTTTCCCAGCACGTCGTTGCCAACCAGATAGCGGCCGCCGAGCCATGCCACCGCCGCCGCGGTCAGGCCGCCGAAGAAGTTGCGCAGTGCGCTGAGCCCGCCGCGGCGATGCAGCGGAATGATCTTCGAGGTCAGGTATTGAAAGGCGACGTTCTGCACGCCGTTGAGCAGCCCGAACAGCAGCAGGAAGACGGCCGCGGCCGTCAGCGCCGCCGCGCCCGACAGCCACAGCGCCGACAGCGCGAGCCCCAGCACCTGCAGCCGTACCAGCCAGCCGACGCGGTACAGCATCGGCATCACCTGTTGCCGATGCTCGATCAGCGTCGCGCCCCACAGCGACGACGCGGCCATGCCGGCGTACTGCGCCGACAGCACCAGACCGACGGTCAGCTTCGAGCCGGACAGCAGGTAGAGATAGGCCGGCACGAAGGTCGGCGCGGTGACCAGCCGGAAACCCGTCATGCCGAGCATGCCGTGGGCCAGGAAGGCCATCGCATTGCGGCGAAAGTGCCGCGACACATGGTCCCGATAGCCGCGCTCGGCATCGTCGTCCGCATCGCGAGCAAGACCGCCGGCACCGGCCGCGGCGGCGTCGGGTCTGCGCGCAGACGGCAGCGCTGGGCTCATGTCCGCTCCGGCTGCGTATGCACACCGGTCGGCACGGCTGCGGCGTACTGCTGCAACGCGTGCTCCAGTGCGACCCGCTCCAGCGACAGCAGCTCCATCACCGCAGCGAGCCACGGCGGACGCTCGCAGGCACAGACCGAAATCGGCGTATCCAGATCAGAATGCTGCGAGGCCAGCATGGCGAAGCTCGACGCATAGCCGGGCGGACGGACGTCATTGGCGAGCTCCGCAATCGCGAAGGGGTCGGGCGGCGCCAGCTGGCTCAGGTCCGGCACGGGAATATAGGGACTGCGCGCGGTACTGCCGCCGCCGGCCAGGCCCGGGCCGTCACGGACGATGGCGCCACGCACCTCGTCGGGACGGGCCCCTGCCAGCAGCAGCGCGACATAGCCGCCGATGCCGCGGCCGGCGACCGTGCAGGGGCCCAGATGCGCCAGCGCGATGTCGGCATCGGCCATCAGGAATTCGCAGCTGTAGCCGCCGCCGCGCGGCAGATCGGACGCGCCGTGACCGGTGAAGTCCAACGCGCGGACCGGGCCGGGCCAGCTCGCGTATTCCGCCGGCAGCGTGGCCGGCGCGCGCTCGCCGAGCCCGTGCAGCAACAGCAGCGGATGACCGTCGCCATCCTTGAGCCGATGCAGCGCAAGCTGCAGTCGATGGTGGCGCAGATAGTGGGTCGAGGACATGGTCATGCGCCGAAGAACTGCAGAATGCGGCTCGCCGTTTCCTGCGGCCGTTCGATATGAATGAAGTGGCCGACGTCCTGCATGCGATGCACCTCGGTCGTTGTCGGGAAGAACGGCATCAGGTCGTCGGCGGTCGCATCCCAGCCCATCGGTTCCTTCTCGGAGCCGAAGATCGCCAGCATCGGAATCGGGAACCCGGGCAGCCTGTCGGTCATCCACCGCACACGCATCGGTCCGAAGCCGCCCACGCCGATCGCCGGATCCAGCTTCCAGCGCCAACCCTGAGCGTCGCGGCGCGCGCCGTGCGAGGCGATATAGCACAGCCATTCGTGGCTCAGGCGCGGATTCATCCGGGCCCGCCGGCTCGCCAGCTCTTCCAGCGTGCCGGGGCGACGCTCCAGTTCCGCGCTGCGTCGGCGAGCATCGAGCCAGCGCGCGATCACGGGGCCAGTCAGCGAAGATTTGCGCTCGCGCACCGCGCTGTCGGCATGCGGGCTGCGAAACGGCAGGCCGTCGATGGCGGCAAACCGTGTGAACCGGTGCGGCAGCGCCTGGATCGCCTGCACCAGCAGCGAGCCGCCCTTGCTGTGGCCGACCGCGAGCAACGGCTCCCGCGTGATCGAATCCGCCACGGCAAGCATGTCGCGCACGTCGGCGACCCAGTTGTAAAGATCCGCATGATCGGAATCGCCGTGTCCGCGATGGTCGTAGGAGATCACGCGATAACCGGCATCGGCCAACAGCGGCGCGAATCCATCGAAGGTACGAGCGAAATCCAGCGCCCCGTGGACCAGCAGTACGGGCGGCGCATCGGGCTCGCCCCATTCGTAGACGGCCAGCCGCAGGCCGCTGGCATCGACCCAGCGGCGGCGGTCGGGCGCACGGGCGCCGGGGAAGGTCCACACCGCTTCGTCCGTCGAGGGCTCGCTGGTCTGCATGTCTCCACCTTGGGCCGAGCTGGCGCGATCCTGTGCCGTCGGCCTGTTTCGTGATTTTGGTATGTTTGCGGCGATGCTAGCACAAGGCCGCCACTCCGCCATATTGCTCATTTTGCTGCGCCGCGTGCGGCATAGCCACTATGCGCAGTCTGCATGGCCACTGCCGTTTTCGTAAATGGCGTATTGACGATGGCCGACGCACGCTTGTATAACGGCCCTGCACGCCCTTGATCGCCGCATTCGGCATGACGCGGCGCACGGCTCAAGCAAAGACGACGGCCCGCAGAGGCCGCCCACCGCGACAGGAGACCACCGTGGAAGACCTGGAGACGTTCCGGCAGCAGACGCACGCCTGGCTGCAGGACAATTGCCCGCCCGAGATGCGGCAGCCGGTGCAGGACGACGAGGACATCTGCTGGGGCGGGCGCAAGTTCCGCTTCCGCTCCGACGCCCAGCGCCAATGGCTCGAACGGATGGCCGAACGCGGCTGGACCGCGCCCGAGTGGCCGCGCGAATACGGTGGCGGCGGCCTGAGCCGCGAGCAGGCCAAGATCCTGCGCGAGGAAATGCAGCGGCTCGGCTGCCGGGTGCCGCTGCAGAGCTTCGGCATCTCGATGCTCGGCCCGGCCTTGCTGAAGTACGGCACCGAGGCGCAAAAGCGCGAGCACCTGCCGAAGATCGCGCGCGGCGAGATCCGTTGGTGCCAGGGCTATTCGGAGCCGAACGCCGGCTCCGACCTGGCGGCGCTGCAGACCCGCGCCGAAGACCGCGGCGACCACTTCGTCGTCAACGGCCAGAAGATCTGGACCTCGTATGCCGACAAGGCCGACTGGATCTTCTGCCTGGTGCGCACCGATTTCTCCGCGCAGAAGCACACCGGCATCAGCTTCCTGCTGTTCGACATGGAAACGCCGGGCGTGACGACCCGCCCGATCGTGCTGATCTCAGGCAAGTCGCCGTTCTGCGAGACCTTCTTCGACGACGTCGTGGTGCCGCGCGACCAGCTGGTCGGCGAGCTCAACGGCGGCTGGGAGATTGCCAAGTATCTGCTGACCCATGAGCGGGACATGATCAGTGCGATCGGCAGCCGCGGCTTCCGGCAGCCGCTGGGACGCCACGCCGCCAAGGCGATCGGCACCGATGCGGCCGGCCGGCTCGACGAGCCGATGCTGCGCGCGCAACTGGCCCGCTTCGAGATCGACGAGGCCGCGTTCGGCTTCGCCGGCGAGCGGGTACGCGATCTGGCCAAACAGGGCGAAGGCATCGCCGCCTTCTCGTCGGTGCTGAAGTACTACGGCGCCGAGCTCAACAAGCGGCGCTACGAACTGCTGATGTCGATCGGCGGCAGCGATGCGCTCGAATGGGAAAGCGAGCGCAGCCATCAGGGCGCCACGGCCCGCGCGTGGCTGCGCACCAAGGCCAATTCGATCGAGGGCGGCACCAGCGAGGTCCAGCTGAACATCGTCGCCAAGCGCATTCTCGGCCTGCCCGGCGCCTGATCGCTCCTCCCTTCGACGTCGCCGGCATTGCACGAGCGCATGCACGGCGCCCACCCTCTTCGCGGACATCGACATGGCCATCGTATTGAACGACACCCAGGACATGCTGCGCGACAGCGCGCTGACCTTTCTGCGCGAGAATGCGCCGATCACCGCGCTGCGCGCGATGCGCGACAGCGGCGACCCGATCGGCTTCTCGCGCGAGCTGTGGCAACGGTTTGCCGATCTGGGCCTGGCCGGCGTGCTGGTGCCCGAAGCCTACGGTGGCAGCGGACTCGGCGTGGTCGAGGCCGGCGTCATCATGGAGGCGATCGGCCGCACGCTGGCGCCCTCGCCCTTTCTTTCGACTGCGGTGCTCGGCGCCTCGCTGCTGACGCACTACGGCAGCGAGGCGCAACGCGATGCGCTGTTGCCGGCGATCGCAGGCGGCAGGCACCTTACCGCGCTGGCGCTCGACGAAGCGGGCAAGCATCGGCCCTTCCGCCTGAATACGCGCGCCGCCCCGCATGCTGGCCGCTACCGGATCGACGGCGCCAAGCAGCTGGTCGTCGACGGCCACGTCGCCGATACGCTGATCGTCGCGGCGCGCATCGCTGATGCCAAGCCGGAACAGGCAGACGACACGCAAGGCATCACGCTGCTGCTGGTGCCGCGCACCGCGCCGGGCGTGCAGATCGAACGGGTGGTATTGGCCGACGCCACGCAGGCCGCGCGCATCGTCTTCGACGGCGTGCAGGTGTCGGCGGACGCGGTGCTGGGTCAGGTGGATGGCGGCGGCGCCATGCTGGAGCGCGCGCTCGACATCGGCCGCGCGGTGCTGTCCTCCGAGCTGCTCGGCATCGCTGACGAAGCCTTCGCCCGCACGCTGGCCTATCTGAAGGAGCGCCGTCAGTTCGGCAAGATCATCGGCGAATTCCAGGCCTTGCAGCACCGCGCCGCGCATCTGTTCACCGAGCTCGAGCTGACGCGCGCCATCGTGCTGCGCTGCCAGCAGCGACTCGACGAGTCCGCGGCGGACGGCCCCGAGCCGCTGGTGTCGGCCGCCAAGGCGAAGGCCGGCGAGACCGCGACGCTGGCCGTGCAGGAAGGCGTGCAGATGCACGGCGGCATCGGCATGACCGACGAGTTCGAGATCGGCTTCTTCATGAAACGCGCGCGCACGGCGCAGGAGTGGCTCGGCGACGCGAACTTCCACGCCGATCGCTGGGCGCGGCTGCGCGGCTACTGATGACGGACATGGGCCGCGCCGCGGCCCGCACCCCGGGAAATTCACTAGAACGCAGGGCGTCCTTCCGGGTTGTCATCGCTTAGAACGATGAGTATGCTGGGATCGCGACCGGTGCAAAGCCGGTCCCTGCATCGTTCCCGCACAAAAACTGCATTCCGCGTGCCGAAATACCGCCACAGGCAATGACCCGTAGGCGGAAACAGGAGACAGCATGGCCGGAGCATCAGCAGAAATCGTGTCGCCGGTATCCCCGCCGGCGTTGTCGTGCCCGCCAGCGGGCGCCACCTGTCGGGCGGGGCGGCCATGAGCGCCTACCTGATGCGCCGGCTGCTGGCGCTGCTTCCCACGCTGCTGTTCGCCAGCATGATCGTGTTCTCGATCGTGAGGCTGGTGCCGGGCGACGTGGTCGACCTGATGCTGAGCCAGAACGACATCAGTGCCGATGTGCGCAGCCGCGAGGAGCTGATGCAGCTGTTGGGCCTCGATCGGCCGATGTGGCAGCAATACCTGCACTGGATCGGCAATATCGTGCTGCACGGCGATCTGGGCGTGTCGCTGTGGCAGGGCGAGCCGGTGCTGAAGATGGTAATGGCGCGCATCCCGGTGACGCTGTCGCTGGGCGCGATTGCGCTGGTGGTGGCGTTGTCGGTGGCGCTGCCGATCGGCGTACTGGCGGCGATCCGGCAGGACAGCGCGGCGGACTACGTGGCGCGCTCGTTCTCGATCCTGATGCTGGCGGTGCCGAGCTTCTGGCTGGGCACGATGGTGATGGTGTTCCCGTCGGTCTGGTGGGGCTGGTCGCCCGAGGTTCGCTACGTGCCCTTCCGCGAGAACCCGCTGCAGCATCTGCAGCAGATGCTGGTGCCGGCAATCGTGCTCGGCATGGCGCTGTCGGCGATCACGATGCGGATGACCCGCACGATGATGCTCGAGGTGCTGCGCCAGGACTATATCCGCACCGCCTGGGCCAAGGGGCTGAACGAGCGGATGGTGATCCTGCGACATGCGCTGCGCAACGCGCTGATTCCGGTGGTGACGCTGGTCGGCCTGCAGGCGCCGCTGCTGATCGGCGGCGCGGTGATCATCGAGCAGATCTTCGCGCTGCCTGGCATGGGGCTGCTGCTGCTCGACGCGGTGCACCAACGCGACTATCCGGTGATCACCGGCGTCTTCCTGGTGGTCGGCGTGGCGGTGATGCTGATCAATCTGCTGGTCGACCTTAGCTACGGGTTGTTCGATCCGAAAGTGAGGCATCGCTGATGGCACGCTCCGCGACTCCCCTGACTCCTGTCGCGCCGGTGGCCGCCGACGCCGCCGCGGCGACCGCGGCGGCGTCAGCAGCAACGGCAACCCCGGCAACATCGGCATCCGCAGCGCCCCGCCGCTGGCCCGGCTTCGGCCTGCTGCGCCGCCTGTTCCGCGACAAGCCGCTCGGCGCCGCCGGCGCAGTGATTTGCGCAATCTTCCTGTTCTGCGGCGTCTTCGCCGACGTGCTGGCGCCCTACGGCGTCAACGAGATCAACATGCTGCATCGCCTGCAGCCGCCGTCGTGGGCGCATCCCTTCGGCACCGACAATCTCGGCCGCGACATGCTGTCGCGCTGCCTGTACGGCGCCCAGCTGTCTGTGGTGATCGGCCTGTCGGCCGCGACGCTCGCCACCGCAGTATCGGTGCTGCTGGGCATCCTGACCGGCTATCTCGGCGGCAAGTTCGATCTGGTGGTACAGCGCTTCGTCGATGCGTGGATGAGCTTTCCCGACCTGGTGATCCTGATCGTGGTGGTGTCGGTCCTCGGTCCGGGCAGCTGGCAGATCGTGGTGACGCTGGGCCTGCTGCTCGGCATCGGCGGCTCGCGCATCGTGCGCAGCGCGGTGGTGTCGGTGCGCGAGAACATGTACGTGCACGCGGCGCAGTCGATGGGCGCGTCGACGCCGCGCATCCTGTGGCGCCACATCCTGCCCAACGTGCTGCCGCCGGTGATCGTGCTGTTCACCACGCGCGTCGGCACCGCGATCCTCGCCGAGTCGGGACTGTCCTTCCTCGGCCTGGGCGTGCCGCCTCCCGCGCCGACCTGGGGCGGCATGCTGTCCGGCGATGGCCGCACCTTCATGTTCCAGGGCCCGTGGCTGGCGCTGGCGCCTGGTGCCTGCCTGACCGTGGTGGTCTACGCGATCAACGTCTACGGCGATGCGCTGCGCGACCTGCTCGATCCGCGCATGCGGGGCACGCGGTAGCGGCATCACCCGGCCATGTGGCGGGCGGCAGCACAGCCTCCGGTTGCGCGGAACCCGGCAGCACGGCACGGACCCATCCCATACAAGAACAGAGACAGGAGACAGCGATGATCGACAACGACAAGGCGGTCCGCCACGTGGCAAAACGGGGAGCGGCGATCGCAGCCGCTGTCGCGCTGATCCTGGCTGCCAGCAGCGCCATCGCCCAAGCCGAGGCGCCGAAGTACGGCGGCACGGTGGAGATCGGCTCGGTCTACCCGACCATCTCGGCGCTGTCGTGGGATCTGGCCGACTGGAACTGGAAGCAGAACTACGACACCGGCCAGGTCTACGAGCAGCTGTTCGTCGCCGACCTCAGCAAGGCCAGGCGCAACGGCGGCAAGTACGCCTTCCAGGCCGATGCCTGGCTGCCTGAGGATGCCATCCGCGGCGAGCTTGCCGAGTCCTGGAAGTGGATCGACCCGCTGACGCTTGAAATCAAGCTGCGCAAGGGGGTCAAGTTCCCGGCCAAGCCTGGCGTGATGGAGGAACGCGAGCTGATCGCGGAGGACGTGGTGTTCAGCTATGGCCGGCAGGAAGCCAGCGCCAAGAAGATCCCGACCTATTTCGATCACGTCAGCAAGGTCGAGGCGCGCGACAAGCACACCGTGCTGTTCCGCTTCAAGGAGTTCAACGCCGAGTGGGATTACCGCTTCGGCTGGGGCTACTACTCGGGGATCATGCCGAAGGAAGTCGCCACGGCAGGCGCCGCCAACTGGAAAAACGTCAACGGCACGGGCCCGTTCACGCTGACGCAGTTCGTGCAGGGCAACGCCAGCACCTACACGAAGAATCCGCAGTACTGGGACAGCGAGCGCATCGGCAACAAGGATTACAAGCTGCCCTTCGTCGACAAGGTGGTGCTGCGCACGATCAAGGACGAAGCCACGCGCAACACCATGCTGCGCACCGGCAAGATCGACGTCATGGAGGGCCTGCGCTGGACCGCCGTCGACGAACTCAAGCGCAGCGCGCCGCAGCTGCAGTGGTCGCGCTGGCTGTCGTACACCGGCCAGTATCTGGCGCTACGGGTCGATACCAAGCCGTTCAACGATATCCGGGTCCGGCGCGCGCTGAACTTGGCGGTCAACAAGCAGGAGATCGTCAAGCAGTACTACGGCGGCAATGCGGAGCTGTTCGCCTATCCGCAGCATCCCGACTACGGCGGTTACTACGAGCCTCTCAGCGCGATGCCGGACAACGTCAAGGAGCTGTTCACCTACAACCCCGACAAGGCGCGCAAGCTGCTGGCCGAGGCTGGCTATCCGAAGGGCTTTACCTTCAAGGTGCAGGTCTGCGCCTGCAGCCCGGACCATATGGAGCTGCTGCCGCTGATCGCCGCCTACCTCGAACAGGTGGGCGTGCGCATCCAGATCCAGCCGATGGAGTACGGCGCCTTCCTGTCGGCGATGACGACCAAGACCAATGCGCCCGGCTACATGATGAACAACGGCCATACCAATCCGACTACGACGATCCGCAAGAGCTTCGTCAGCGGCCAGGTGTGGAACGCCTCGCAGTGGAGCGATCCGAAGTTCGACAAGAAGGTCGAGGAGGCCTTCGCGCTGCGCGATGTCGGCAAGCGGCAGGAAGCGCTGCGCGCGCTGACCCGCGAAATTGTCGCGCAGGCGCCGTATATCTGGCTGCCGACGCAGTACGTCTATACGGCCTGGTGGCCATGGGTCAGGAACTACGGTGGCGAGCTGCGTGCCGGCGCGGTGCGGCCCGGGCCGATCTATGCGCGGCTGTGGATCGATCAGGAGATGAAGAAGAAGATGGGCTTCTGAGCCCCAGCCCCGCCGGACGCTCGCCGCATCTTTACCAGATGCCGGCGCCAAACCCCGCACCACCAGGAGCAAGCGATGACGCAGCCGATCCTGCAGGTCCGCAACCTGACCACGCGCTTTCGTACCGATCGCGGCGTGGTCACCGCGGTCGATCAGGTCTCGTTCGACGTGGCGCCCGGCGAAACGCTCGCCATCGTCGGGGAATCCGGCTCAGGCAAGAGCGTGACCGCACTGTCGATCCTCGGCCTGATCCCGCGGCCACCCGGTTCGATCGACGAAGGGGAGATCATCTTCGACGGCCAGGACCTGCTGAAGCTCGACGCCGACGCAATGCGCGCGATCCGCGGCAATCGCATCGCGATGATCTTCCAGGAACCGATGTCGTCGATGAATCCAGCGCTGACGATCGGCAAGCAGATCGCCGAGCCGATTCAGCTGCATCAGAAGCTGCCCTGGAAAACCGCGCTGGGCATGGCCGCCGACCTGCTCGGCCAGGTGCAGATCCCCGAGCCCGCCAGCCGCCTCAATGCCTATCCACACCAGTTCTCCGGCGGCATGCGGCAGCGCGCGATGATCGCGATGGCGCTGGCCTGCAAGCCGCAGCTGATCATCGCCGACGAGCCGACCACCGCGCTCGATGTCACGGTGCAGGCGCAGATTCTCGATCTGCTGAAGGATCTGGCGCAGCGGCTTGGCACCGCGCTGATCCTGATCACGCACGATCTTGGCGTCGTGGCGCGCTACGCCGATCGGGTCGCGGTGATGTACGGCGGGCGCCTGGTCGAGACGGCGTCGGCCGACGATCTTTACCGCGACCCGCGCCATCCCTACACCCGCGGGCTGATGGCCTGCGTGCCGCGGCTCGATGGCGACACCAGCCAGGCGCTGGTGCCGATCGACGGACAACCGCCGGACCTGACCGCGCTGGGCCCTGGCTGCGCCTTTCAGCCGCGCTGCGCGCTGGCCCAGCCGCAATGCCGGGTGACCCGCCCCGCGCTGCGAACGGCCGCCGACAGCCGTGGCGGCCCGATTCATCTGAATGCGTGCCTGCTGCAGGAGACGCCATGACAGCCACCGCTGCGCTCGAGATGCCATCCGCGAACCACACCGACTTGAACGGCAACGGCATGCCTTTGGCCGCGCCGACTCCGGCACCGCGCCAGCGCACCATCGGGCCCGAAATCCTGCGCGTCGAAGACCTGAAGGTGCATTTCCCCGTTACGCGCGGCGTCGTGTTCAAGCGCCAGGTCGGCTCCGTCAAGGCCGTCGACGGCGTGTCGTTCACGCTGCGCCAGGGCGAGACACTTGGCCTGGTTGGCGAAAGCGGCTGCGGCAAGTCGACCACCGGACTGGCAATCCTGAAGATGCTGGCCGCCAGCGGCGGGCGCATCGACTATGACGGTACCGATCTGGCGCGGATGACGCGCGCGCAGGAGAAGCATTTCCGCCGCAGCGTGCAGATGGTCTACCAGGATCCGTTCGGCTCGCTGAACCCGCGCATGAAGGTGCGCGACATCGTCGCCGAGCCGCTGGAGATCCATGGCATGGCCGGCGATCGTGCGGCCACGCGGGCGCGCGTGGGCGAGCTGCTGGAAATGGTCGGCCTGCTGCCGTACATGGCGGACCGCTATCCGCACGAGTTCTCCGGCGGGCAACGCCAGCGCATCGGCATCGCCCGTGCGCTGGCGCTCAAGCCGGGCGTGATCGTCTGCGACGAGCCGGTGTCGGCGCTGGACGTCTCGATCCAGGCGCAGGTCGTCAACGTCTTCATGGACCTGCAGCGGCGGCTCGGGCTGTCGTATCTGTTCATCGCGCACGACCTGGCGGTGGTGCGCCATATCAGCGATCGCATCGCGGTGATGTACCTGGGCCGCATCGTCGAGATCGCCGATCGGGACGCGCTCTATGCGCAGCCGCGCCATCCGTACACGCAGGCGCTGCTGTCGGCGGTGCCGGTGGCGAGCGTCGAGGCCGAACGGCAGCGCAAACGCATCGTGCTGCGCGGAGAGGTTCCGAGCCCGATGCATCCGCCGTCGGGCTGCCGCTTCCATACGCGCTGTCCGGTGGCGACGGAGCGTTGCAAGACGCAGGAGCCGGCGCTGCGCGACAGCGGCGACGGGCAGATGGTGGCGTGCCATCTTTACGACTAAGCGGTACGACTAAGCGGTACGACTCAGCGGTACGACTCAGCGGTACGCCTCGGCAGGTCGCATCGAACGCCGCTACGCCGGCGACAGGATCCCCATCAGCAACGGCCGCACAAACAGGTCGGCCGCGTTGTCGGCCGAGGCATCGCGCACCCAGCGCCGCAGCTCGACCGCGGCGTTGATCATGCCGTTGATCTGCAGCGCGGCGATCGACTGGTCCAGCGGCCGGATCGACCCATCCTGCATGCCCTGCACCAGGAACCGCACGAAGCGCGCCGACAGCCGGTTCATCGTCAGCATCTTCTCCTTGCGCATTTCCTCGGGCAAGGCGCCATAGATCGTCAGCCGCAGCAACGGTCCCTGGCTGGAGAACTGGTAGTGGACCAGCGCGCGCGTGACCGCGCACAGCTTGTCCCAGCCGGTGCCCGGACCGTTCTCGACCAGCGTCTGCGTGCTGCGTATCACGTCGAACATCCGATCGAAGCAGGCGCCGATCAGGTCGTCCTTGTTTTCGTTGTGGTGGTAGAACGAACCCTTGGTCAAATTGAGCCGGGCCGAGATGCGGTCGGCCGAGGCGCCGCGATAGCCCTGCTCGTTCAGCAACTCGGTGGCGGCGCGCAGGAAGGCCTGCTGCGTGGTTTCAGGCTGGCCAAGGCAAGGCAGCAGCGCGGCGGTATCGAACGTCGCCTGCCAGCGTGCCGAGCGCGCGCCGATGCCGTGCAGCAGCAGATCGATCACCGACTCGGCGACCTTGGGATAGTCCTCGGGCTCGTAGCGCTCGATCCAGACCATCGCGCCGGTCGCCAGCGACAGCAGCAGGTGAGCGCGCGCGCTCAGCACGCTGCGCTCGGCGGCATCGACGGGCGTGCGCTCGCGCAGCAGCTGGCGGATGCGGCGGAACATGTCGTTGTACGCGCTGAACGCAACCTCCGCGTGGCTGTCGGGCAGCGTGCGGATCTCGCGGAAGCTCATCAGTTCCGGGCGTTCGCCGGTGGCGGTCAACGCCAAGCGCGCGAAGAACAGGCGGATAAAGGCCGCCACGCGCTCGCCGGGCGTCGCCTCCCCGTTGGCACGCGCCGCGATGCCGACCATCTCGTCGATGGTCCGCAACAGGCAGGCGACCACGAGGTCTTCCTTCTTGCGGTAGTAGTAGGTGATGCTGTTGGTGCTCAGGCCGACGTCCTGCGCGACGTCCGACAGCGTGGTGCCGCGCACGCCCTTGCGATTGAAGCGCATCGCAGCCGCATCGAGAATGGTCTCGCGCTTCTCGACATAGCGGCGCGTCGGGCGGGCTTCGACAGGGTCCTTGAGCATGGAGGGGGCGTTGGGCGGTCGATCGGTCGGCGGATTATAGCGGGCGGGGTGGCGGCTCATGGCGGGATGCGAACCACCCCCTCTCCCCGGCCCTCTCCCCCTCAGGG